>NZ_BPLZ01000010.1 GCF_019656335.1 Pseudomonas sp. NCCP-436
ACCGCCATCCGCGCCATGATGGCCGAAGGCAAGGCCGCGGTCGAAGGCGCCGACGGCTCCAGCCTGCGCCTGCTGGGCTCGGTGGGTGAGCCGATCAACCCGGAAGCCTGGCAGTGGTACTACGAGACCTTCGGTCAGAGTCGCTGTCCGATCGTCGATACCTGGTGGCAGACCGAAACCGGGGGATTCATGATCACTCCACTGCCTGGCGCCCACGGGCTCAAGCCGGGGTCAGCGACTCGACCATTCTTCGGCGTACAGCCCGCATTGGTGGACAACCTGGGCAATATCATCGACGGTCCGGGCGAAGGCAACCTGGTGATCCTCGACTCCTGGCCGGGCCAGGCGCGCACCCTGTACGGCGACCACGACCGCTTTGTCGACACCTACTTCAACACCTTCAAGGGCATGTACTTCACCGGTGACGGAGCCCGCCGCGACGAGGATGGCTACTGGTGGATCACCGGCCGTGTGGATGACGTGCTCAACGTTTCCGGTCACCGCATGGGTACCGCCGAAGTAGAGAGCGCCATGGTCGCGCACCCGAAAGTGGCCGAGGCGGCCGTTGTCGGTGTGCCGCACGACATCAAGGGTCAGGGCATCTACGTTTACGTCACCCTGAACGCCGGTGAGGAAGCCTCCGAGCAGCTGCGCCAGGAACTGAAGAACTGGGTGCGCAAGGAAATCGGTCCGATTGCCACGCCGGACGTGATCCAGTGGGCGCCGGGCCTGCCGAAGACCCGTTCGGGCAAGATCATGCGGCGTATCCTGCGCAAGATCGCCACGGCCGAGTACGACAGCCTGGGTGACATCTCCACCCTGGCTGATCCGGGCGTGGTGCAACACCTGATCGACACCCACAAGCAGATGCAGGCCGCCTGCGCCTGACTCACAGCCGCAGGAGCCTTCCCCCGGGCCGGCTCCTGCAGCGCCCCTTCTGCAAAAAATCAAACGCTTGCTTGGATTGCCTATTCAAACGTCTTTCAGGCAGCATCCGGCCATCGGCTCGTCCAATAGTGGCGTTGCCAACCTATCCCTCACGCAATGCCGAGGCCACCATGCGTATCGTCCAAGCCACTCTGGAACACCTGGATCTGCTGACGCCCCTGTTCGTCAAATACCGCGAATTCTACGGCGAGCTGCCCTATCCCGAGTCATCACGCAAGTTTCTGGAAAAACGCCTGACGCGCAAGGAGTCGGTAATCTACCTTGCGCTGGCCGACGACGAAGAGCGTCTGCTGGGCTTCTGCCAGCTCTATCCCAGCTATTCGTCCCTGGCCCTCAAGCGCGTCTGGATTCTCAATGATATCTATGTGGCTGAGGATGCCCGCCGCCAACTGGTGGCGGACCGTCTGCTGCACACAGCCAGGCAAATGGCCAAGGACACCAATGCCGTGCGCATGCGCGTGGCTACCAGCCGTGACAACCAGGTGGCACAAAAAGTTTACGAATCCATCGGCTTTCATGAGGACAGCCAGTTCAAGAACTACGTTCTGTCCATCAGCGAAGACTAGGCTCCGCACGAAAACCTTCGCGCGAAGCTCAGCAGGGAAAGAACAGGCGAAGAAGCTCGGTTCACGTGCTGTACATGATCATTGCGAACCTGTTCCTAACACCGCATAACCTAACCCGGGTACTTTTCGTAAACACTCCAGGCTCGCCCAAGGTTTCTTCTGAGCTTACTTATCGGCACAGCCTATTAGGTACTGCATAACAATCGATTTGAACGAGGCGAAAGAGTGACCTGCCCCGGGCTTGTAGCAAGCCACACAGCGCCTTAAGGTTCGCAGCCAATTCTCACGAAACCTTAGCTATGTGGTCATTCAAGGCCTGGCGCCGACGCCGCATCCTTCAACGCCATCAGATCCAGCCCGCGCAGTGGCAAGCAGTGCTCGCGCGTCTGCCGATCCTCGATGGGTTAAGCGAACAGGAGTTGCAACGGTTGCGTGAGCGCGCCGTGCTGTTTCTCCACGACAAGCGTCTGACTGCCCTGCCCGGCGTCACTCTGGGCGAGCACGAACGCCTGCTACTGGCCGTCCAGGCACAACTTCCACTGCTTAATCTGGAGGATCTGGACTGGTATCAGGGCTTCCACGAAATCGTTCTCTACCCGGACGACTTCCTCAGCCCCCAGCGCTACCGCGACGCCAGCGGCGTCGAACATGAATGGGACGATGCCCGCAGTGGCGAAGCCTGGCAGCAGGGCCCGGTGATCCTTGCCTGGCCCGGCGTCGAGAGCAGCGGTGGCTGGGCGGGTTACAACCTGGTGATCCATGAGCTGGCGCACAAACTCGACATGCTCAACGGTGGCGCCAACGGTCTGCCACCGTTGCACCGCGACATGCGTGTGCAGGACTGGGCCAGCGCCATGCAAAGTGCATACGACGCACTGAATAAGGAGCTGGATGCGAACCCCGAGGCGGAAACCGCCATCGATCCCTATGCCGCAGAGGATCCGGCGGAATTCTTCGCCGTGACCAGCGAGTATTTCTTCAGCGCGCCGGATCTGCTGGAAGCCGCATTTTCAGAGGTCTACAGGCAACTGATGAGGTTCTACCGCCAGGATCCGCTGCAGCGCCTGCGTCGCCTGCAGGCCGAACACCCCGACTACCGGCCAGTCGAAAACACGACCAATGACTAAGCACGCCGCCGTAGTAACGCCTTCTGAATGCGCCTATAATGCGCCCCACTTTTTTGGCCCCTCCCTGGGAGTTCCCCCATGAGCTACAGCAAGATCCCGGCCGGTAAAGACCTGCCGAACGACATCTACGTTGCCATCGAAATCCCGGCCAACCATGCGCCGATCAAATACGAAATCGACCATGACAGCGACTGCCTGATGGTTGACCGCTTCATGGCCACCCCCATGTTCTACCCGGCCAACTACGGCTTCATCCCGCACACCCTGGCCGACGACGGCGACCCGCTCGACGTACTGGTCGTAACTCCTTACCCGGTTGCTCCGGGTTCAGTGATCCGCGCTCGCCCGGTGGGCGTACTGCACATGAGCGACGAAGCCGGTGGCGACGCCAAACTGGTTGCCGTTCCGCACGACAAACTGACCGTTCTGTACAAGGATGTTCAGGAGTACACCGACCTGCCCCCGCTGCTGATTGAGCAGATCAAGCACTTCTTCGAGAACTACAAGGATCTGGAGAAGGGCAAATGGGTCAAGGTAGAAGGCTGGGGCAGCGCTGAAGAAGCCCGTGGCCTGATCAACAAGGCAGTCGCGGCCTACCAGAAGTAAGCCCTGACACCTTCATAAAGCCGGCCACAAGCCGGCTTTTTTATTACTCGGAGAAATCCTGCGGCAAGTCGTGGTTTAAGAAACCCTCCACGCCCTTCCTGCACAAATCATCTCTGGCAACTTTCGAACGTTTCTGGAATCCGTAAACTGGCCGCCTTCATCGGTCCCGTGCTATTCATCACCACTCCCGGCCGGTCGGTTTCGATACTTCGGCCCACCCGGCAAGATCGGAATTCCTCTGTCATGAAATCAACGAAAGCTCCATTCCTCAGCTTCAGCTCCTGCCATCAACCTCATTCAGAGCAAATAGCATCGCCAAACTCTGGCAGAAAGACAGCATGCCGATATGCTGTATATGACACTTTTCAAGATCAACTGGCTGGCCTACACACATGATCAACCTGACCGTACGCACTCGAATCATCGTCAGCTTCATGCTGATCATTACCATCCTGGTGCTGCTGGTAGGTATTTCCCACACGCGCCTGACCGCTATAGAAAATGAGGCCACAAGCATACGCAACGATGCGATCGCCGGCCTAAACCAACTGAGCAAGGTGCAACACAATTGGGCGCGCCACATGCTCGATACCCGTCGCCTGCTGCTTCGCTACGGCGATGATGGAATCGAAAGTGCCACCGTGCTTGCTTCTCATCGCGAGGATCTGGCCACAAGCGAGAAGGGGCTGACCGAAAGCCTCGACGCCTTTCTGAAAACAATTACCGTAGAAGAAGAGCACAGGCTGGCAGAGCGACTGGACGAAGAAAAGCTGCTCTATCTGAGAAACCATGCCCAAATGCTGGAAATTCTCGAACATGCCGGCCTTGAAGAAGCCCGCGCCTTTAGCCGGGATCATGTTTATACGGAATGGGAGACCGGCCAGAGCACGCTGGGAGAGCTCTTTGCTCTGGGCTCCGAACGTACCGACCGTGCCGCTGAGATGATTCGTGAGTCGGTAAACAAGCTGGAGATTGCTCTGATCATTGCGATCCTGCTTGCCATCGCCATCTCGGCCATTTGCGGCTGGCTGATGATGCGAGCCATCACTCAGCCGGTCGAGAGTATCGTCAATACCCTGAAGATTCTGGAAAACGGCGACCTCTCGGCCACCCTTGATCTGCATCGGCGCGACGAATTCAACGCCATCGAGATAGGTTTCAACAGCATGGTCAGGGAGTTAAAGAACCTGGTCGGCAATGCCCAGCGTTCAGCCGTGCAGATGATCACGTCGGTAACCGAGATCGCCGCCACCTCCCGTCAGCAGCAGGCCACTGCCACAGAAACGGCTGCCACTACCACGGAGATAGGTGCCACCTCCAGGGAAATAGCAGCCACATCGCGTGATCTGGTACGCACCATGGGAGAGGTATCAGACAATGCCGAGCAAACCTCCATTCTTGCCGGCACCGGTCAGCTCGGGCTGTCACGCATGGAGGAAATCATGCACCAGGTGATGGGGGCTGCCGACGTGGTCAACGGCAAGCTTTCGATCCTCAACGAGAAGGCCGGCAACATCAACCAAGTGGTCACCACCATCGTCAAGGTGGCCGACCAGACCAACCTGCTTTCGCTCAATGCGGCCATCGAGGCGGAAAAGGCCGGTGAATACGGCAAGGGCTTCGCCGTGGTGGCCGTGGAGGTGCGCCGCCTTGCTGACCAGACCGCAGTAGCCACCTATGACATCGAGCAGATGGTGCGCGAAATCCAGTCTGCGGTCTCCGCCGGGGTGATGGGCATGGACAAGTTTTCCGAGGAGGTGCGCCGCGGTATCGGCGAGATGGCACAACTGGGCGACCAGTTGAGCCAGATCATCCAGCAGGTACAGGCACTGGCACCGCGCATCCAGATGGTCAATGAAGGCATGCAAGCCCAGTCAACCGGCGCCGAGCAAATCAATCAGGCACTGGTGCAACTGAGCGAAGCCAGCAGCCAGACGGTCGACTCGCTGCGTCAGGCCGGCAGTGCCATAGACGAGCTGAACCAGGTCGCCAATAACCTGCGCGTTGGCGTCAGTCGCTTCAAGGTCTGAACATGCCGGCCACCCGCAAGACCCAATCCGGCGAACTGCACCTGCAGTTCCGCCTCGGCCCGGACCGCTATGCCCTACCAGCCAGCGCCGTGGTCGAAGTGCTGCCCAGACGGCCGCTGAAGCAGTTGCCCGAGGCCCCCGAATGGGTTGCTGGACTGTTCGAGCATCGTGGCCGGATGATTCCGGTTATCGACCTGCCCTGCCGCCTGCTGGGTCAAGCAGCTCGCTCGCGCAGCAGCACACGCTTGGTACTGGTTCGCTTCGACGCCCGCCTGGGAGAAAATTCGCCTGTACTCGGCCTGCTGCTGGAGCAGGCAACCGAAACCCTGCGCCTACATCCCGAACAATTCGTCGCTAACGGCCTGGAGGCAGTGCTGCCGAATTATCTGGGCCCGGTTCAGAAAAGCGCACAAGGTGTCATCCAGCGCATAGAAGTCGATCAGTTGCTCGACGATGCACTGCGCGCCATGTTGTTCCGTGCAGGCAAGGACTGACGCCATGCTTGAGCAGATCGAACGCCTGCTAAAGCAACGCATCGGCCTGGACGCCGAATCGGTTGGGCGCAGTGTCATTGAACGCGCCGTGCGTCAACGCATGAAGGCCATCGGTCAGCACGAAGCGGAAACTTACTGGTTGACCCTCTGTAGCTCGCCCGGAGAGCAGCAGGCCCTGGTAGAGACGGTCGTAGTGCCGGAAACCTGGTTTTTCCGCTACCCCGACGCATTCCGGGCTCTGGCACGCCTGGCTCTGGAGCGGCACGCACAGTTGCAGGGGGCTCGCACCCTGCGCCTGATCAGCCTGCCGTGCTCCAGTGGCGAGGAACCCTACTCCATGGCCATGACCCTGCTCGATGCCGGTTTTGCCCCGAGCCAGTTTCAGATCGACGCTCTGGATGTCAGTGAGAAGGTACTGGAGCATGCGCGCCGAGGCCTGTACGGACGCAACTCGTTCCGCGGCAATACCCTGGAGTTTCGCGAACGCTACTTCCGCGAGCAGGCAGGTGAATTTCTGCTCGACGAGCGTGTGCGCTCCTGCGTACGCCTGCGCGCCGGCAACCTGCTCGACAGCAATTTGCTCACGACAGAGCCACCTTACGACTTCATCTTCTGCCGTAACCTGCTGATCTACTTTGACCGCGCCACACAGCTCCGCGCACTCCAACAGCTCAAGCGCCAGCTGCAACCCGAAGGCCTGCTATTCGTCGGTCCGGCCGAAGCCAGCCTGGCCAGCCAGAATGGTCTGCAAGCACTGGGGCACCAGCAGACCTTCGCCTTCCGTCTGTCACCCGCCACAGCAGCGGAACAACCGCCTCCCCGGGTACCGGACTGCCGCCCGCGCACGCGTGCCACGCCAGTGCCGCGTCTAGCTGCCACTGCCAAGCCACGAGCGAAGTCCCTTGAGGCCAAGCCCACACCCGCTCCGGCGAAGAGCAGCGATCTCTGGCAGGAAGTCGCCAACCTGGCCAATGCTGGTCGTAGTGCCGAAGCCCGCCTGCTCTGCGAACGTCAACTGCAACAGCAAGGGCCTTGTGCAACCGCATACTACTGGCTGGGGCTGCTCAGCGACGCAGACGGCAACGACGAACAGGCCAGCGCCTACTATCGTAAAGCGATCTATCTCCAACCCCGGCACCGCGAAGCGCTGGCTCACCTGGCTACACACCTGGAAGCCCAGGGGGACATGGCCGGCGCCAAGCGCCTGTATCAGCGGGCGCAGACCGATGGAGTAGCGGACAATGACTGATACCAGACACCAGACTACAGTGGACGACTGCTGGAATCGCATCGGAGTTTTCGGCGACAAAAGCTGCCCGCTGGTGGAGCGACATATCCACTGCCGCAACTGCGAAACCTACAGCGCTGCGGCCATTACCCTACTCGACCGCTATGGCGACAGTCTGTCAGACAGTGGCAACTACGGAAAAGACGAAGGCCGGCAGCACAGCGCCGAGCAAAGCTCGCTATTGATTTTCCGTCTTGGTGACCAATGGCTGGCCATCGCCAGTCGCTGCCTGGCCGAGGTCATGCCCGTTTCCCCCGTGCACGGCCTGCCCCACCGACGCAAGCGCGGCCTGTTGGGCGTGATCAACGTGCGCGGGACGCTGGTTGCCTGCCTGTCATTGGAGGAACTGCTGGGACTGGATGGCGCTACGCAAAACCACCATGAACGTCGGGTAATACCGCGCATGCTGATCCTGCAGAGCGACAGCGGCCCACTTGTGGTACCGGTCGACGAGATCCGCGGTATCCAGCGCATCCCCGACCATGCGATCAGTCCAGGCAAGGGCGATGCCGGCCAGACCATCAGCCGCTTCACCCTCGGCGTACTGCAATGGCAGGGATACAGCATCACCCTGCTCGACGAAGAACCACTGCTGCACCATATGCTGGGGAGCCTTGCGTGACACCGGACCAGATGAGGGATGCCTCGCTACTCGATCTCTTCCGCCTGGAGGCGGAGGCACAGAAGCAGGTACTCGAAGCCGGCCTGCTGATTCTTGAGCGCGAGCCGTCCAACGCCGCCCAACTGGAAGCCTGCATGCGCGCAGCCCACTCGCTCAAGGGTGCAGCTCGCATTGTCGGACTGGACGCCGGCGTACAGGTCGCTCATGCCATGGAAGATTTGCTGGTAGCTGCTCAGGAGGGCGTGCTACGCCTGCAGCCCGAGCATATCGACACGCTGCTGCAAGGCTCGGATCTGCTGCTGCGCATTGGCCAGTCCCAGCCCGAGGAAGGGCTTGAGGAACGGGTCGAAAGCGTCAGCAAGCTGCTTCAAGAGCTGCACGGCCAGGCACTTCCCAGCCTGCCGCCAGCGCTTGCTGCGACAATACCTTCTCCCGTCCCGCTGCCCCCCGAAACCGGCAGTCAGCCGGCCGCGACACAGTACGCCGAGAGCGAACGTGACGAGCGAGCCCACCGCGTGCTGCGGATTTCCGCCGAGCGCTTCGACCACCTGATCGACCTTTCAGGCAAATCCGTTGTGGAATTCCAGCGCACTCGGCCGTTGAGCGAGTCGCTGCACCGTCTCAAGCGCCAGCAGGAGTCGGCCCGGCGCACGCTGGAAACACTGCGCGAACACCTGCTGGGCCAACTGCAGGATCCCACGACACAGACCCTGTTCAACGAAAGCCGCAATCTGCTGATCGAATGCCAGCAACAATTGCAGGCCCATCAGGAGCTGTTCGAGGACTTCGTCTGGCATGGCAGTCAGCGCACACAGCAACTGTACGATCTGGCACTGGCTTCGCGAATGCGCCCCTTTGCCGATGGTGTCACCGGCATGGCTCGCATGCTGCGCGATCTGGGCCGCTCGCTGGGCAAACAAGTACGTCTGGAGATTGAAGGCGAGCACACCCAGGTCGACCGGGACGTACTGGAACGGCTGGAAGCACCGCTGACCCATCTGCTGCGCAACGCTGTCGACCACGGCATCGAAGAGCCAGCTGTGCGCAGTGCCAAGGGCAAGCCGACAGAAGGCCGTGTGCTGCTGCAGGCGAGTCACCATGCCGGGATGCTGGTGCTGAAAGTCAGCGACGATGGCGCCGGAATCGACCTGAAGGACGTCGCCCAGGCTGTGATAGAGCGGCACCTTGCGCCGAGCGAGCAGGTAGCGCGGATGACCGAGGACGAGTTGCTGGCTTTCCTGTTCCTGCCCGGTTTCAGTATGAGCAACCAGGTCACCGAGGTTTCTGGACGCGGCGTCGGCCTTGATGTCGTACAGCACGAGATCCGCCGCATGCGTGGCAACGTCCGGCTGACACAGCAAGCCGAGGGCGGCTGTCACTTCCATATCGAACTGCCACTGACCCTGTCGGTAGTACGGGCTCTGGTAGTGACCATTGGCGGCGAAGCCTATGCCTTTCCGCTGGTGCAGATCGAGCGCATGCTGCGTGTACCACGTTCATCCATCGTCCAACTGGAAGGGCGACAGCACTTCTGGCTGGATGGCGAACATGTCGGTCTGATATCGGCCGCGCAACTGCTGCAATGCGAAGAGAGACCGGGCGAGGACGACAACATCGCGGTGGTACTGATCCGCAACCGTGAGCAGTGCCACGGCCTGGCCGTGGAAAGTTTTACCGGCGAGTTCACCCTGGTGCTGATGCCTCTCGACGCCCGCCTGGGCAAGCTGCGTGACGTTGCCGCCGGAGCCCTGCTGTCCGACGGCACTCCGGTGCTGATCCTCGACATCGACGACCTGCTCAATTCGGTGGACAAGCTGCTCGGCGAAGGCCGGCTTGATCGCGTCGATGCCGGCAGCCAGATCCGTCACAGCCAGCGCAAGCGCGTGCTGGTGGTGGACGACTCGCTGACCGTACGCGAACTGGAGCGCAAACTGCTGCTCAGCCGGGGCTACGAGGTTGCCGTGGCGGTTGACGGTATGGATGGCTGGAATGCCCTGCGTGGCGACGCCTTCGACCTGCTGATCACCGACATCGACATGCCGCGGATGGATGGTATCGAGCTGGTAAGGCACATTCGCCAGGATTCGCGCCTGCGCAGCCTGCCGGTGATGGTGGTGTCCTACAAGGATCGCGAAGAAGACCGCCGCCGCGGTCTGGAAGCCGGCGCCGACTATTATCTGGCCAAAGCAAGCTTCCATGACGAGGCGCTGCTCGATGCCGTACAGACCCTGATCGGAGCCCCCCGCGAATGAAGATCGCCATCGTCAACGACATGCCTCTGGCAGTCGAGGCCCTGCGCCGGGCGCTGGCAAGCGAACCGGAACTGCAGATCTGCTGGGTCGCCCGCAACGGCGAGGAGGCTGTTCAATTTTGCCGCGAAGAGCGCCCGGATCTGCTACTGATGGACATGCTCATGCCCGGAATGGACGGTGTGGAGGCAACCCGGCGGATCATGCACGACACCCCTTGCGCCATTCTTATCGTCACCGCCGACGTCGAGCGCAATATGGCGCAAGTGTTTGCCGCCATGGGTGCAGGCGCGCTGGACGTGGTCGCAGCTCCGTCGCTTGGTTCGCAACAGTTGCTCGATGCCGCCACTGTGCGGCGCAAGATACACAACATGGCCTGGATGATCGGCCACAAGACCTCTCACTCGGGAAAGCCATCCCGCTGCCCGGTTAATGCCAGCAAGGACAAGCGCCTGGTCGCCATCGGCGCCTCGGCCGGCGGGCCTGCCTCACTGGTGGAACTGCTGCGCCAGATGCCAGCCGACTTTCCCGCCAGCATCGTGTTGGTACAACACGTCGATGAGGTATTTGCTGCCGGCATGGCCGAGTGGCTGGGCACTGAGTCGAACCTCCCGGTACGCCTGGCCCGGGAAGGCGACTCACTGCTCCCCGGTGCGGTACTGCTGGCCGGCACCAACAATCATCTGTACCTGTCAGCCGAGGGCAAACTGACCTACCGGCGCGAGCCAACCGAGCAGGTCTACCGGCCATCAATCGATGTATTTTTCGACAGTGTGGCCAGCCACTGGCGTGGCGAGGCTATCGGCGTGCTGCTGACCGGAATGGGTCGCGACGGTGCCAGGGGACTGCTGCATATGCGCAAACGCGGCTTCCACACCATTACTCAGGATCAGGCCAGTTGCGCCGTCTATGGTATGCCCAAGGCCGCAGTGGCGCTCGAAGCGGCAGTCGAGGTGCTACCGCTGGAACGGATCGCCCCACGACTAATAGAGCGATTGAGCTAGCAATCCTCCATGCCACCCCCCCAGAACAACGGCGGAGATACCCACATGCAAGGGAAAAAATGCGACCGCAGCCACCATCTTGGCCTGCCTGACTACTCCATGATGGTGCTGCTAGTAGACGATCAGGCCATGGTAGGCGAGGCGTTGCGCCGCGCCCTGAGTGAAGAAAGCGACATCGACTTTCACTTCTGTTCGGATCCACAGCAGGCCCTCAGCGTGGCCCAACAGATCAAGCCAACGGTGATCCTGCAGGATCTGATCATGCCCGGAGTGGATGGCCTCGAGCTGCTGACCCGCTACCGTGAAGCACCGGGCACTCAAGATGTTCCCATCATCGTGCTGTCGACCAAGGAGGATCCGCAGGTCAAGAGCGCAGCTTTCGCAGCTGGCGCCAACGACTACCTGGTAAAGCTGCCCGACAACATCGAACTGCTGGCGCGCATCCGCTACCACTCGCGTTCCTACCTGACCATGCTGCAGCGCGACGAGGCATTTCGTGCCCTGCGTGAAAGCCAGCAGCAACTGCTTGATACCAACCTGGTACTGCAACGGCTGATCAAATCGGACGGACTGACCGGCCTGGCCAATCGCCGTTACTTCGACGAGTATCTGGAAATCGAGTGGAACCGTGCTCTGCGCGATCAGAGCGAACTAGCCCTGCTGATGATCGATGTCGATTACTTCAAGGCTTATAACGATCTCTATGGTCATGTGGCCGGTGATGAGGTGCTGCGCCGTGTCGGCGAAAAGCTCAAGACCTGCAACTCGCGCGCATCGGATCTGACCGCACGTTACGGTGGCGAGGAGTTCGCTGTAATCATGCCGGGCACCTCGGCAGGAGGCGCGCGCCTACAGGCGGAGAAGATTCGCCGTGAAGTTGAAGCCATGGGCATTCCGCACGATCTGCCCACGCAGGGCTCCTCGGTCAGTGTCAGTATCGGCGTCGCCAGCCTGCGACCAACGCCGGAGGGCGAGCCGCTGAGCCTGGTGGTCAAGGCCGACGAAGGCCTCTACCTGGCCAAGCATGGAGGCCGCAACCAGATCGCCATAGCCCGCTAGCGTGCTACACGATCGGTTCCAGCGCAGCGCTCAGACCGCGTCGGTGCTCAGGCGAAACAACGCCTGCGGCGCCTCGGCGCCCAGTTCATGAGTCTGGGTTTCGTCCTTCAGCGCGACACCGCTCAGGCCACGGCGTAAGGCTTCGCGCAGCAGATAGGCAGCACGCGCAGCTGCCTCATCAACAGGTTGCCCAGCCGGCCGTATATTGGAGATGCAGTTACGCTCAGCATCGTGGCGACCGCTCCGCGGTGCATAGGTCAGGTACAGACCAAGGCTGTCCGGCGAACTCAATCCAGGGCGCTCGCCAATGAGCACCAGCACCAGTCGGGCGCGCAATAACTCGCCCACCGGATCGCCCACCGCCACCCGTCCCTGAAGCACGATGCTGGCTGGCCCGATTGTCAGCCCGGCGCTCTGCAACTGCGGCAGCAAAGCATCGATGAACGGCACCGCATGCTGCTGCACCGCCATTGCCGACAGACCATCGGCAATGACGAAAGCCAGGTCACAGGGTTCGCCGCCCAAGGCCTGCAACTGCTGGGTCGAAGCTTCGTCCAATACGCGTCCCAGATCCGGGCGGCGCAGATAGGTTTGCCGATCCGTTGCGGCACTATGCAGGCTGAGCACGGTTTTAAAACGCTGGCGCAGCGCCCGGGACAGCGCCGGAGCATCCAGAGGCAAATGCACCGCATCACGCGCTTGAGCGTGCGCCAGCTGAAAATCGAGCCAGGGACGGGTCGGCAGACTGGATCCCGCACGGCCCAGCGCAATGCGCGCATTGGTGAACTGGCGCAGGCGCTCCCAGGGATTGGAAGTCACGACCTTGATGCTCATGGCAGCACCGCCAGGGCACAGGCAAAGGCGCCAGGCAACTGCTGCTCCAGAGCAATGCGACCCTGCGCGTCGAAGATGCCCATTCGCTGTAGCCAATCCTAGAACTCCGGCGCCGGCCTGAGCCCCATTACCCGCCGTGCATACAGGGCATCGTGAAATGAGGTGGTCTGGTAATTGAGCATCACGTCATCGGAACCGGGAATCCCCATGATGAAGTTGATGCCGGCGTTGCCGAGCAAAGTCAGCAGGGCATCCATATCGTCCTGATTGGCCTCGGCATGATTGGTGTAGCAGATGTCGCAACCCATGGGCACGCCAAGCAGCTTGGCGCAGAAGTGATCCTCTAGCCCGGCGCGGATGATCTGCTTGCTGTCGTAGAGGTATTCCGGACCGATGAAGCCGACCACGCTATTGACCAAGAAGGGGTCGAACTCACGCGCCACGGCATAAGCGCGCACCTCGCAGGTCTGTTGGTCAACGCCATGGTGGGCATTGGCCGACAACGCACTGCCCTGGCCGGTCTCGAAATACATCAACTGGTTGCCGACGCTGCCGCGCCTGAGCGACAGCCCCGCCTCGTGCGCCTCCCTGAGCAGGCTCAGGGAAATACCAAAACTCTCGTTGGCCTTCTGCGTTCCGGCGATGGACTGGAATACCAGATCCACTGGCGCGCCCTGCTCGATTAATTGCAGGGTATTGGTAACGTGAGTCAGCACGCACGACTGGGTGGGAATCTCGTAATTGCGAATCACCTCGTCGAGCATATGCAGCAGGCGACTTACGGTCGGCACGTTGTCGGTGGCCGGGTTGATGCCGAGAGTGGCATCGCCGTTACCGTAGAGCAGGCCGTCGACCAGCGAAGCGGCGATACCGGACAGATCATCGGTCGGATGGTTGGGCTGCAGCCGCGTGGACAAGCGCCCGGGCAGCCCCACCGTATTGCGAAAGCGGGTAACCACCTGGCATTTCTTCGCCACCAGAATCAGATCCTGCAACCGCATCAGCTTGCTCACCGCCGACACCATTTCCGGCGTCAGGCCGCGCTGCAGCGCGGTCAGCGCTGCGGTATCAGCCTGTTCGCTAAGCAGCCAGTCGCGCAGTTCGCCAACGCACAGGCCGGCAATCGGGGCGAACGCCGCACGGTCGTGCTGCGCAGCAATCAGTCGGGTAACCTCGTCCTGCTCGTAATCGATCAGCCACTCCTCGAGAAAGCGCGTCAGCGGCACCTCGGCCAGCGCACGCTGAGCGGCCACTCGTTCTTCGGCAGTGTCGGCAGCAATGCCGGCCAGCACATCCCCCGAGCGCAGGGGCGTAGCTTTGGCCAGTAGCTGCGCCAGACTGCCAAAGCGGTATTCGCGTATACCGACGCGGTGGCTATAGATGGTCATGCTTGCTTAGAACCCCATCATCCGCGGCAGAGTCAGCGACAGCGCCGGGCAGTAGGTGGTCATGACCACCACCGGCAGATAGGCGAACAACAGGAATACACAGGTCGGCGAAAGCATGCGCACCAGCGGCACCTTGCCCACCAACGAGCCCAGATAGAGCAGCGGCGCCGTCGGCGGAGTGATCAGGCCCATGCCCAGGTTGGTGGCGATGATTGCGGCAAAGTGCACCGGATCGATACCCAGCTCACGCACCAGCGGCATCAACATCGGCGTGGCCAACAGAATGGCACTGGCTTTGCGAGCCATCGCTGACTCAGGGGATACGGTACTGGCCGACATGGTCACCTATCAGGGCATCGCCGCGCTGTGCCGCACCCTGGAACTCAACCTGCTGGGCGTGGCCTCTGACGAGCGCGGCATGGATCCTCAGGCTCTGCGCGAGGCTTGTCGGCGACACAAGCCGCGCGTGGTGTTCATCGTCAGCTCGATCCAGAACCCCACCGCGATCACCCTCGACGAAGAGCGTCGCCAACAGTTGGCCGAAGTGCTCGATGAAGCGGCGTCCTGGTGATCGAAGACGATGTCTACCGGCCAATCCTCGAAAAATCGCCTGCCCCGCTGGCCTATCGCCTACCCGAGCAGACGCTGTACCTGACCTCGCTGTCGAAATGCGTAGCCCCCGGCCTGCGCGTGGGATTTCGCCAGCCTGCGGGTCGATTGCTGGAGCATCGCACCGCTGTCGGCACTGGTGGCTACCCGTCTGATCGAGAGCGGCAAGGCCCGCGATTTGGTAGTGGTGCAGCGCGAGGAACTACGCGCACGCCAGGCCATCCTCCAGGAATACCTGGAAGGACTTGACGTGCGCAGTGGCGCCACCGCTCCGCACGCCTGGCTGACACTGCCCGAACACTGGCTCCATGCGGACTTCTGCAAAGCCTGCCTAGAAAACGGCGTGGCCCTGCTGCCCGGCTCCGCCTTCAGCCTCGACCCCGAACGTGCGCCCAATGCCGTGCGCATCAACCTCTCCGCCGCGCCCACCCGCGAGCAACTAGCGCGGGCTCTGGAGGTGATCGCCCGGTTGGCACACAAGGGGCCGGATCACCCACCCAGGATCGGACATGACTCCCAGACATAACGAGATTGTTGTAATCGGCGGCGGCGCCGTGGGCATTGCCTGCGCCCTCTGGCTACGCCGCGACGGCCATCAGGTAACCCTGATCGAACCCAACGCACTGGCTGCCGAGTGCTCTTTCGGCAACGCCAGCACTCTGGCCGAGTACGGTTGCACGCCGATTGCCAATGCCTCGGTGTGGGGCAGACTGCCGAGCCTGCTGTTCTCCCAGGACTCCCCCTTCGTGGTGCGCTGGTCACGCATCCCACAACTGATGCCCTGGTTGTTGCGCTTCCTCGGCCAGTGCAATACGCACGCGGCCAAGACCAATACCCACCGTCTGCTGCGCCTGCTAGAGCGTACCTACAGCGGTTACGAGCCGCTGCTTGAAGCCTCTCCCGAAGCCGCCGCACTGATTCGTCGCCGGGGCTGTCTGTACGCCTACACCACCGAGCAGGGCATGCAGGCCGGACGCGCCGAAATAGCTCTCCGCGAGTCGCTCGGCATCGAGCAGGAAGTACTCAATGCCAACCAGGTAGCCGACCTGGAGCCGGTGATGGCCGGCCAGAACGTCGGCGGCGTACTGTTCCCGCGCTCCTGCCATATCCGCAACACGCAGCAATTCTTCCAAAACCTTGCAGCACCGCTGCAAGGCAGCATCAAGCGCGCCCGGGTGCAACGCGTCGTCCCGCAGGACCACGGTGTGGCAGTGAGCTGTGATGACGGCTCCACCCTGCTGGCCGACCGAGTGGTTCTGGCCGCCGGAGCCTGGTCCGCACAACTGGCCGCCAGCTTCGGCGAGCGCATTCCACTTGGCGTCGAGCGTGGTTTCCACGTCGAATTCGACCTGGAAGAAGAACTTCTGACCCGTCCCACCTGCCCGGTGGAAAGCGCCTTCTACATGACCCCTCTGGAAGGTGGCCGCCTGCGCGCCGCCGGCACCGTCGAGCTGGCTTCGATGCGCGACCCGATCAATCTGCGCCGCACGAACTACATCGAGGAACGCGTCAGACAAATCCTGCACCTCGAACAACCTGCCAGCCGGCGCTGGATGGGTTTTCGTCCGACTCTGCCCGACTGCGTGCCGGTTCTTGGCCCCAGCCGGCAAGACCCACGCGTGCTCTACGCCTTCGGTCACCAGCACCTGGGCATCACCCTGGCCGGAGCCACCGGCCAGCTGATTGCCGACTGCATCCACGGTCGCGCTCCACAGTGGCTGGACGAATACAGCGCCTCGCGCTTTACCTGAACATCAAGCAAGGAGTCATCATGACCATCAAGCGTCTTCATACCGGCACCCGCATGAGCCAGATCGTCATCCACAACAACACCGTATACCTCGCCGGCCAGGTCGGAGAGCCCGGTGCCAGTGTGGCCGACCAGACCCGCCAGGCCATCGCTGAAGTGGAGCGGCTGCTGGCCGAGGCCGGCACCACCCCAGAGCACATCCTGCAGACCGTGATCTGGCTGGCCGACATTAACGACTTCGAAGAAATGAACAGTGTCTGGGATGCCTGGGTTCCGGCCGGCCATGCTCCGGCCCGCGCCTGCGGCGAAGCCCGCCTGGCGACCCCGGAGTACAAGGTGGAGCTGATCGTCACCGCCGCTCTGCCGGCCTGATCCTGAGCACATCAGCCCCCGCCCGCCTGCGGGGGCGCTTCACGTCCGTAGAAAGCTCCGCAAGCGCAAACCAACCGATAATCGTCGCCCCACTCTCACCAACTCACTAGCGCGCTCAACCACCGTGTGGTTACCGGGCTCTAACCCTCTCGGCAAACTCACCAGCGCATCCACTGCAGGCATGCTCTCGCCGATCACCGTCTGAATGATGTTCTCGCGAGTCTTTCCGGAACGCTCTTGCATAGCGCGCCCTTAAGAGAGTGCCTCAGTCATATGCGATCAAACCTGCCGCTGCGTCCACAATGCGGCCAGGCCGCTCAGGCAGATGATGGCAATACCGGCCAGAGCGCTGAGCTCCGGGACATGACCGAACATCAGCAGACCAAGCAGCCCGGCGAAGATGATCTGACCGTAGCCGAACGGTGCCAGCATCGCCGGCGCGGCATAGCGGAAGGAATGGGTCAGCAGCAGATGGGCCCCCATTCCGCAGCCTCCCAGAGCCAGCATTAGCAGTGCATGACCGAAGCTCGGTATCTGCCAGAAAAAGGGCACCAGCAGACTCATCATCAGCGTATTGACCAACCCGGCGAAAAAGTTGCTGGTGGTGGCGCTGTCCACCTCGCTGAGTCGGCGCGTCAGGATCTGATACAGGCTGAAGCTGAGCGCGGCACTCAGAGGCAGCAGGACTGCCGGAGTAAACAGTTCACCGCCAGGATGGACGATAACCAGCACACCGGTGAAACCGACAATCACCGCAATCCACTGCCCCAGACTTACCCGTTCGCCCAGCAGCGGCACCGACAGTGCTGTCACCAGCAGCGGCGCTAGGAAAATCACCGCAGTAGCCTCGGCCAGCGGCAGGAACATCAGCCCGGCAGTGAACAGCAGGCTGACCAGCAGCAGACACAGCGCCCGCAGAAACTGTAACCCGGGGCGCCGGGTACGCAGCACACTCAGACCGGATCGCGGCAGAAACACCACAGCCATCAGCAGGGTGTGCACGGCGTAACGTGCCCAGACGATGAGGATGATCGGGTAGAAGCCGGAGAGGTACTTGGACAGGGCGTCGTGGCTGGCAAACAGGAAGGTGGCCAGCACCATCAGGGCAATGCCGCGCAATGGCCGGCTGGTACCGGACAGGGGTGTGGAACTCATGAAATACCCGGCGAGCGGACAGACCGCAAATAGATAGGCGACTAACTATACAACCCATGAGCCACTTCCGCCTATGCCAACATCGCCTTGCGAGCTACCGGCAGACTGACGGAGCAAAGCCTGTAAAGAATCGGCAAGAGCCGCAGACAGGCCACCGGGCCCGCCTCCGCCCCAGCCTGAGCCAGTCGTTGCCAAGCACGCTCAGTCCTGAAAGCCGAGCCCCGGACACGACATACCACGCACCCGAACAGCGGTTCTTTCGTATTTCTCGTATCACGAATTGAAATAACCAGGAGGAGCTGCGCCGCATCGACCCGCGTCAGCGATGCGTTGCACTGCAGTCTGGCGGCTCAGTCCGGTCCATCACCAGCATCGCCCGCGCCACATTCTGACGAACGCTGCGTCCACACAGCTGCTCCACCAGACACAGAGCGAAGGGCAGCGCAGTGGCCGGCCCCTGGCTGGTAATGCAGTGGCCGTCGACCACCACCGGTGCGTTGACAAAACTACAGCCGCTCAGGCGCTCGGCAAAGCTTGGGTAGCAGGTCACTCGGCGCTGCTGCAATACGCCGTAGGCCTGTAGTGCCACCGCCGGAGCGGCGCAGATGGCGGCGAACAGGCCGCCGGCCTCGGCCTGACGACGCACTCGCTCAGCCAACAGCTGGCAGTCGGCCAGACGCTGCGCGCCAGGCATGCCACCGGGCAGCACGATCAGATCGAAATCCTCTGCGATCACGTCCACCAGCATGGCATCGGCGGTCAGCCGGGTGCCACGGGCACCGGTGATCATCCGCCGCGCTTCGACGCTGGCTACCACCACCTCGATATCGGCACGCCGCAGCACGTTGATCAGCGTTACGCTTTCCAGATCCTCGCTGCCATCGGCGACGGCAATCAGTGCACGCTTGCACATGGCTTATCCCTCCAAAAACAACCGTCCCAGAAGCTTCGGTGCAACTGGCAAAAGCCTGCTGCTATGATGCATGACGCAGTTAAAACCAACACTTTACCTGCCCATTGCGGGCAAGTGTGCTTTGCTGAGCATTGTCGGCGCGCCTTGCGCCTCAGGGGAGTTTCGCCATGCTGGAAAGACTGTTCCAACTCAAAGCCCACAACACCTCGGTGCGCACCGAAGTACTGGCCGGGATCACCACCTTCCTGACCATGGCCTACATCCTCTTCGTCAACCCCAACATGCTGGCCGAGACCGGCATGGATCACGGCGCGGTGTTCGTCGCCACCTGCCTGGCTGCTGCCGTCGGTTCGCTGGTGATGGGCCTGCTGGCCAACTACCCGATCGCCCTGGCGCCGGGCATGGGCCTGAACGCCTTCTTCACCTACACCGTGGTCATGACCATGGGCTACAGCTGGCAGACTGCCCTGGGCGCCGTATTCCTCTCCGGTGCGATCTTCTTCCTGCTGTCGATCTTCAAGATCCGCGAATGGATCATCAACAGCATCCCCCTGGCCCTGCGCGCCGGTATTGCCGCCGGTATTGGCCTGTTCCTGGCGATCATCGCGCTGAAGAACGCCGGCATCGTGGTCGATCATCCCGCCACCCTGGTCGGCCTCGGCGACATGAGCCAGGGCGGCGCGCTACTGGCCTGCCTGGGCTTTTTCGTCATCGCGGCGCTGGCCTATCGCAAGGTCACCGGCGCGGTGATGATCGGCATCCTGCTGGTCACCGGCCTGTCCATCGCTCTGGGTCTGTCCGAACTGCCGGGCGTGATCTCCATGCCGCCATCGCTGATGCCGACCCTGCTGCAACTGGATATCGCCGGTGCGCTGGATATCGGTCTGATCAGCGTCATCTTCGCCTTCCTCTTCGTCGACCTGTTCGACACCTCGGGAACCCTCGTGGGCGTCGCTCAGAAGGCCGACCTGCTGGACAAGGACGGCAAGATGCCGCGCCTGGGCCGTGCCCTGATGGCCGACAGCACCGCCACCATGGCCGGCGCCGCGCTGGGTACCAGCACCACCACCAGCTATATCGAATCCGCGGCCGGCATCAGTGCCGGCGGACGCACCGGTCTGACCGCCTGCGTGGTCGCAGCGCTGTTTCTGCTCAGCCTGTTCTTCGCACCGCTGGCCGGTTCGGTGCCGGCTTACGCCACCGCTCCGGCGCTGCTGTTCGTCGCCGTACTGATGATGAGCAGCCTGGCGCAGATCGACTGGGACGACCTGACCGTCGCCGCCCCGGTTGTGGCCGCCGCCCTGGCCATGCCGCTGACGTTCTCCATCGCCAACGGCATCGCCTTCGGCTTCATCGCCTGGACCGGCATCAAGTTGCTGTCCGGCCGTGCCCGCGAACTGAATGCCGCGATGTGGGTGCTCTCCGCCCTGTTCATCGTCAAGCTGGCGTACTTCGCCTGATTCATCAGACTGGAGCGTTCCCATGCAGTGTGTGGGGACGCCTCAACGCCTGCCCGCACCAGTCATCGACAGCCAGGCACGACAACATCGGCTCCGCTACAATGGCGCCCCGTTTTTCTGCCCCATGAGTGACCGATGAGCCGTCCCGCATTCGACCCCGCCACCTACGACGCCCAACTCGCCGAGAAGAAGGCCCGTCTGGTCGAATTGCTGGCGCCGTTCGCCGCACCTGAGCCCGAGGTGTTCGATTCGCCGCGCGAGCATTACCGCATGCGCGCCGAGTTTCGTCTGTGGCGCGAAGACGGTCAGCGCCACTACGCGATGTTCGCGCCGGGCGACAAGCACACACCCATCCTGCTCGACGACTTCCCCATCGCCAGCCTGCGCATCAACGAACTGATGCCGCGCCTGCGCGCGGCCTGGCAGGCCAGTGAGGCGCTGTCGTTCAAGCTGTTCCAAGTCGAGTTCCTCACCACCCTGGCCGGCGATGCGCTGATCACCCTGGCCTACCACCGTCCGCTGGACGAAGCCTGGCAGGCCGCAGCAGAAAAACTGGCCGGCGAACTGAACGTCAGCCTGGTCGGCCGTTCACGCGGCCAGCGCCTGGTAATCGGTCGTGACTACGTGAAAGAAGAACTGAACGTGGCCGGACGCAGCTATCGTTACCGCCAGCCGGAAGGCGCCTTCACCCAGCCCAACGCCCGGGTGTGCGAGAAGATGCTGGGCTGGGCCTACGAGGTGCTCGGCCAGCGCGACGACGATCTGCTGGAACTGTACTGCGGCAACGGCAACTTCACCCTGCCGCTGGCCACCCGCGTGCGCCGCGTGCTGGCCACCGAGATCAGCAAGACCTCGGTGAACGCGGCCCTGGCCAACCTGGCCGACAACGGCGTGGATAACGTCGAGCTGGTGCGTCTGTCCGCCGAGGAACTGACCCAGGCCCTGAACGAGGTGCGCCCGTTCCGCCGCCTGGCCGGCATCGACCTGAAGAGCTACAAGTTCGGCAGCGTCTTCGTCGACCCGCCGCGCGCCGGCATGGATCCGGACACCTGCGAACTGACCCGCCGCTTCCAGCGCATCCTCTATATTTCCTGCAATCCGCAAACCCTGGCGGACAACATCGCCCAGTTGAGCGACACCCATCAGGTAACGCGTTGCGCGCTGTTCGACCAGTTCCCCTATACCCATCATATGGAAGCCGGCGTACTGCTGGAACGGCGCTAGACGCCCTTCCAGCCGACCATCTGCCGCAGTCTGTTGCAACAACTTGGGCTCATCGCGATCCAAGCCTAAGCTTCCCCAACCTTCCTTCTGGAGACCGTCATGCGTCGCGCGCTGTTTACCCTCTTTCTCTTCACCGGCCTGGCCCAGGCCGGAGAGACTCTGGTCATCGACGTCCACCGCGATGCCAACTGCGGCTGTTGCAAGGCCTGGATCAGCCACCTGCAAGACAACGGCTTTACCGTTAACGATCATGTCGAGGCCGATATGGTGGAGGTCAAGCAGCGCCTCGGAGTGCCGCCCCGCCTGGCCTCGTGCCACACCGGGGTGATCGATGGCAAGTTTGTCGAAGGCCATGTGCCGGCTGCCGACATCCTGCGCCTGCGTCAGCGCCCGGATCTGATCGGCGCCGCTGTGCCGGGCATGCCGGTAGGCTCGCCGGGTATGGAGTACGGTGACCGTGTCGATGCCTATCAGGTCATCGGCCTGGATAAGCAGCGTCAGGATCAACTGCTGGCTGACTACCCCAGTCGCTGATCAGCGGCAACTACACTGCACGGATCACTATCAGGAGGACGAGCCATGCGCTGGCAACGAGGCAGACGCAGTGACAACGTGGTAGACGCACGCGGCCGCTCGGGCATGCGCGTAGGTGGCGGACTGAGCCTCGGCGGGGTCGCAATGATCGTCATTGTCGGCCTGCTGATGGGGCAGGATCCGCTGCAGATTCTCGGCCAGATTGCCGGCCAGGCCACTCAGCCGCAGGTCAGCCAGCCCGCCGGTACGCCACCGGCCGATGACCAGCAGAGCGAGTTCGTCCGGGCGATCCTCGGTGATACCGAGGACACCTGGCGCGAACTGTTTCGCAGCGCCGGCCAACAATACCGTGACCCGACACTGGTGCTGTTCAGCGGTGGGGTGAACTCGGCCTGCGGATTTGCCAGTTCGGCAGTAGGCCCCTTCTACTGCCCGGGCGACCAGCGCGTGTACCTGGACATGGCCTTCTTTCGCGAAATGGAGCAGCGCTTCGCCGCCGCCGGCGACTTCGCCCAGGCCTACGTAATTGCCCATGAGGTGGGTCACCA
Source organism: Pseudomonas sp. NCCP-436 (assembly GCF_019656335.1). Lineage (GTDB taxonomy): Bacteria > Pseudomonadota > Gammaproteobacteria > Pseudomonadales > Pseudomonadaceae > Aquipseudomonas. The sequence continues at coordinate 22,781 of NZ_BPLZ01000010.1, forward strand.
CGTACAAACCCTGCTGGGCGTTTCGGCACAGGTCAATATGGCCCGCCGCCGTGGTGAACGGGTCGAGGGCGATGGCGGCCTGCTGGTACGCCAGGAGCTGCAGGCCGACTGCCTTGCGGGGGTCTGGGCTCACCATGCCCAGCGCCGCCATGACTGGCTGGAGCCAGGTGACCTTGAGGAAGCCCTGAACGCCGCCAGCGCCATCGGCGATGACCGCCTGCAAAAACAGGCCCGTGGTCAGGTAGTCCCCGATGCCTTCACCCACGGTACCTCAGCACAGCGCGTACGCTGGTTCCGCACCGGCTTCGACAGTGGCCGGCCCGGCAGTTGTGACACCTTCAAGGCCGCCCGCCTGTAGACAGCAGGCGGGGTTCCAAACAGGGCAGGAGAGGCAAAGAATACCCGACGCCAGATGCCCGATCGGACGAAAAGTCCCCGCGCATCGGTGCCACTTCGTCAAAACGGGTTGGGACTGCTCGCCTACAGAGCGCAAATCCGGCTTCTGCCTCGCCTGCTCTTCGCTTAACGGCTTTACCTACATAGCAGCTGCGCCAGTAACTGTCCGCAGTCACGAACATGCAGACTGGTCAGTTCCGGCCAGGGATTGTCCGGCAGATTGACCAGGACACTACGAGCGCCGGCCGCCTGGGCGCACTTCAGATCGAAGCTGTGGTCGCCGACCATTACCAGCTCGGCAGGCGCCACGCTCCAACGTTCAGCCAGGTGCAGCAGTCCGCCCGGGTGTGGCTTGGGCGGCGCCTCGTCACGACCAAGGATGTCATCGACGGCGAAGCAGTCATCAAGGCCAATGGCTGCAAGCGTCAGCAACGCCAGCTCGCGGGCATTGCGCGTGAGAATGCCAAGCCGGCAGTCACGCGCGAGCAAACTGCGCACCAGCGCCTCGGCACCCGCTGCCGGGCGGGCAGCCAGTGCCAGCTCGCGCTCGTGCGCAAGCAGCCAGGCATGCTTGGCTGCTGCCTCATCGGCAGGCAGTGCAGCCAGGTAATGAAGAATGTCGGCCTCCTGCGGAATACCCAGCTCCCGTTTGATGGCCGCAAAGTCATGTACCGCCAGGGTCAGGGTACCGTCCATATCGAATACCCAGTGGCGGGCCGCCTGTAACGTCTTCACTTCCAGTCCTCACGTAAACGGATCAGCCCCTCCTGGGCCACCGAGGCGACCAGTTCGCCCTGGCTGTTGTAGATGCTGGCACGGGAGAAACCTCGGGCGTTGCCGGCCCAGGGGCTGTCCATGCTGTAGAGCAACCAGTCGTCCATACGCAGGTTGCGATGGAACCACAGCGAGTGGTCGAGGCTCGCCACCTGCATGAATTTCTGGAACACCGAGACGCCGTGCGGCTGCAGCGAAGTGATCAGCAGGTTAAAGTCGCTGGCGTAGGCCAGCAGATACTTGTGCAGTTGCGGATCGTCCGGCAGCTCGCCAGAGGCGCGGAACCACACATGTTTGACCGGCTCGCAGGGCTTGGGATCGAAGGGGTTTATCAGCGTCACCGGACGAATCTCGATCGGCTTGTCAGCGGTAAAACGCTCGCGCAGGCGCTCCGGAATCATAGGTGCCACCAGCCGGGCCAGCTCGGTTTCCGACTTCAGGCCCTCCGGACCGACCACCTCGGGCATCTCCGTCTGATGGTGAAAACCTTCCTCATCGGACTGGAACGAGGCACTGCAGAAAAAGATCGGCTGGCCTTTCTGTACGGCAACTACCCGCCGGGTACTGAAACTGCCGCCATCGCGGGTGCGCTCGACCTGATAGAGCACAGGTAGCTCAGCATCGCCCGGACGCAGGAAATAACCATGCATAGAGTGCACATGACGCGCATCAGCCACCGTCTGGCTGGCAGCCGAAATGCACTGACCCAGCACCTGACCGCCAAACAGCTGGCGAAAACCGAGATCCTGGCTATTTCCACGAAACAGGTTCTCCTCAATTTTTTCCAGATTCAGCAAGGCCACCAGATCATCCAGAACCCGGGTCATTTCAACTTTCCTCTAAATACAGTGGTTGCGAGGGTAGACAATGGTAAAGGATCGGCAGACAAAACGCCGCCATTCGCAGCAAAAGCCCTCTTTTTCATCGCAGACTCTTGCCACAAACGTGCCATCACGACCAAAGCCTACTTGAAGGCACTTAACGCTCCGTCTTAGGGTCTAAAGCTCGCTGCAACCGCCAGACCGGTGCATATTTCCTCCAATCGTCACGGCTGATTCCCATGACAACCCGAAATCTCTCGGAAATCTTCATCCAGACTCTGGAACAAGCCGTCGACAGCGTGGTGGTCATCGACGGCAGCAACCAGGTCATGCTGTTCAATCGTGCGGCAGAGCAGCTCTGGGGCCTGAATCGCGAGCAGGTACTGAACCGCAACGTCAACCTACTGGTGCCCCCCGAGTTGCGCCAGCATCACGACGGTTACATTGAGGCCAATCGCCTCACCGGGATCAACAAAATCGTCGGCAGTACCCGCACGCTGGAAATCCGGCGCCCCGACGGCAGCACACGCTGGGGGTCAATGTCCATCTCCAAGATCGAGACTGGCAGCGAGGTGCTCTACACGGCCTTTGTCAAGGACATCACCGAACAATACCTGCAGGACGAGAAACTGCGCCTGCTCTCACTGGTGGTCGATCATACCGACAGCGCCATTCTCATAGTCGACGATCAATGGCGCATCCTCTACGTCAATGACGGTTTCACCCATATGTTCGGCTATGGCCGCGAACATCTTGATACACGCTCGCCAATGGAGCTACTGACGCCTTATCTGACGCCAGCGCGTATCGTCGCCGTCCGCACCCAGTTACTGGCCGGCAAACCCTACGCTAACGACGAGCTGATCTATTGCGCCAATGGCCAGCGCATCTGGTGTCACATGGCAGTCAACCCGATCATCGACAGTAGCGGTGCGATGAACAATGCCGTGGCGGTATTCACCGACATCACCCAGTCGAAGATGCACGAAGTACTCCAACAACGCATTCTCGAAGCGATGGCCCAAGAAGACCCTCTGGAAACGCTGATGGACAAGGCCTGTCGCGAGGTCGAACGCATCGCTCCGGAGATCACAGCCTCCATCCTGCGCGTCAGCGAGAACGGCCAACTGCAGCCACTGGCTGGCCCCAATCTGCCACCCAGCTACTGCGCGGCTCTGGAGGGCGTGCAGATCAGTCCCCGATGCGGTTCCTGCGGCACGGCCGCCTACTGCGGCGAAGCGGTACTGGTCGAAGATATCGAAAACGACCCGCTGTGGATCGACTACAAGGAACTTGCACTGCCAGCAGGGCTACGCGCCTGCTGGTCCACACCGATCAAGGACAACCACGGCCGCGTACTCGGCACCTTCGCCTTCTACTACCGCGAACGCCGAGGCCCAAGCGCCTTTCATAAGCGCCTGCTGGATGTACTGGTACACCTCTGTTCACTGGCCCTGCAACGCGAGGAAAACCGCGCCCAGATCCGTCGACTGGCCTTCTACGACAGCCTGACCCAACTGCCCAATCGCAGCCTGCTGCACGCCCAAGCCGATCTGCTGCTTGCCGAAGCAGGACGCAACACACAGACAGTGAGCGTACTGTTCGTCGATCTCGACCGCTTCAAGCAGGTCAACGACTCCCTCGGCCACCACGCTGGCGACGAACTGCTGCGCCTGGTTGCCAAGCGCCTGAGTGAAAACCGCCGGGCCGATGACATCGTCGGCCGACTGTCCGGTGATGAATTCGTTTTAGTACTGCCGCGCTGTGGCAACCAGCAGATTGCCGAGACGATCGAGCAACTGCGCCATAACCTCAGCCAACCCTGCCGGATTTCCGGAGTAACACTGTGCCCGTCGGCCAGCATCGGCATTGCCATGTTTCCCACAGATGGCCACGACATGGGCACGCTGATTCAGCGTGCCGACATGGCCATGTATCAGGCCAAGAACACCGGTCCCGGCCGCTACAGCTTCTTCAGGCATGAGTTGAACCAGTTGGCGCAGGAGCGTATGACCCTAGAAAGCGCTTTTCGCGAAGCCCTTGAGCAGGGTCAACTGAGTCTTAACTACCACCCACAGGTACGCATGGACGACGGCCGCCTGCACGGGCTCGAAGCCCTGGCGCGCTGGCACCACCCGCAGCTGGGCGAGATTTCTCCGGAGCGCTTCATCCCGCTGAGCGAGGAGTGCGGCCTGATCAACCAGTTCGGTCTGTGGGCCGTGCGCGAAGTCTGCCGCCAGTTGGCTCAATGGCGACGCAAGGGGCTATCGATCCCTGCTGTTTCGGTAAACCTCTCGCCGACCAACTTTCACAATCTCGATCTGCCGGAAACGATCGCCACAATCCTCAGAGAGAACCAATTGCAACCGGATGACCTGATCCTGGAGATCACCGAAAGCGTGCTGCTGGATAACAATCCCCGTACGCTGAATATCCTCGATGAAATACATAGCCACGGCATCCGGATGTCCATGGACGATTTCGGCACCGGCTACTCCAGCCTCAGCTACCTGCGCCGCCTGCCGGTACAGGAACTCAAGCTCGATCGCAGCTTCGTCCTCGACCTGGAACAGGACACCACCAACCAGGCGCTGGCAGAAGCGGTGATCCGCCTCGGCGAGAGCCTGAGCCTGACTGTTGTCGCCGAAGGCGTGGAAACCGCCGCTCAGCACGAAATCCTCCGCCAGCAGGGCTACCATGTGGGCCAGGGCTACCTGTTCTCCCAGCCGCTCTCGAGCGCCGATCTGGAGGTTTGGCTGCAAAATCTCAGCCAAGCCTGAGCAGGCCTTCATCCCGGCCGATGCGGTACAGCAGATGCAGACGCAGCGGATGCCCCGGCGGCAACCGTGGATGCTCGAACACACCGTCGCGGCGCATGCCAAGACGCTCCATAAGCCCCCAGGAGCGCTGGTTGGCTAGCGTGGTGAAGGCCACCACCTGATCCACGTCCAGCTCTTCGAAGGCAAACCGTAGCGCCCGCTGCGCAGCCTCACGCGCATAGCCCTGCCCCCAGTACGGGAGCGCCAGGCGCCAGCCGATCTCCACTGCCGGCGTGAAGTGCGCGGCAAAGCCGACCCGTGCCAGCCCGGCGAAGCCGACAAAGGCAGCGTCGACCTGTCGCTGCAGATACCAGAAAGTAAAGCCGTGCTCGTCCTGGTGCTCCTGCAAACGACGCAGCAACGCCTCACTGCCGGTGCGATCCAGAGGCGCGGGGAAGTGCGCCATGACCTCGGGATCCGAGCACAACCCTGCCAGGGCATCGAAATCTTCATCGCGCCAGGGGCGCAGGATCAGCCGCGCGCTGCGCAGAGGGGTCGACATATACTGGCCAGCCTAGCGTTCATCCCGGACCTCCCATGTTGCCACTGGTCTATCACGACGACTACAGCCCGCCCTTCCCCGCCGGACACCGTTTCCCCATGGAAAAATTCCGCCTGCTACGCGATCACCTGGTCGATAGCGGCCTGACCAGCGATGCCGCACTGCAACGGCCACAGCCCTGCCCGGCCAACATCCTCGCCCTGGCCCACTGCCCGGACTACATTGCCCGCTACATGGCCGGCGAACTGTCGGCGCAGGACCAGCGCCGTCTCGGCCTGCCCTGGAGCCCGGCATTAGCGCAGCGCACAGTGCGCGCCGTAGGTGGCTCGCTACTGACCGCCGAGCTGGCGTTGCAGCACGGTCTGGCCTGCCACCTGGCTGGCGGCACGCACCATGCGCACTACGATTTTCCTTCCGGCTTCTGCATTTTCAACGACCTGGCAGTGATTGCCCGCTACCTGCTGGACGCCGGTCGAGTGCAGAGGGTGCTGATCTTCGACTGCGACGTGCACCAGGGTGACGGCACTGCCCGCCTGCTGGAGGATGTGCCAGAAGCGGTCACCGTGTCACTGCACTGTGAACAGAACTTTCCGGCACGCAAGGCCCAAAGCGATTGGGATATCCCTCTGCCGTGCGGCCTCGGCGACGAGGACTACCTGAAGGTGGTGGACGATACGCTGAACTACCTGCTGCCAATCTACCAGCCGGATCTGGTTCTCTATGACGCTGGCGTCGACGTACATAAGGATGACGCGCTGGGTTACCTGCGACTGACCGATAGCGGCCTGGCTGCTCGGGACGAAGCCGTGCTGCAGCACTGCCTGGGCCGCGACATCCCGGTAATGGCCGTGATCGGCGGCGGCTACTCGAAGGACCTGCCCGCCCTCGCCCGCCGCCATGGCGTCCTCCACCACAGCGCGGCGCGCGTGTGGGCCGCGCGCGGGCTGGGCTGAGCGACAAACGCGAACAGCGCTATCGATTCGGCCATGGCATCGGCATAATCCGCCGTTGCCCTCAAGGAGAACACCTCATGGATGATTCATTCGCGCTGAACAAGGCCAACTGGAACGACCGCGCCGCCCTGCATGCGGCCTCCCCCGAGTACCAGGCGCAGCAGTTCATCGACACGGCCGAGCACCTGTCCGACGTGGTGCGCTTCGACCGTGTTCGCCTCGGCGATATCAGCGGGCTGCAGGCGGTTCACCTGCAATGCCACATCGGCACCGACACCCTGTCACTGGCGCGCCTGGGCGCCGAGCTTACCGGCCTGGACTTTTCCGATGCGTCGCTGGCGCAGGCGCGACAGCTGGCCAGTGCCTGCAACCAGCCTATCCGCTTCGTCGAGGCCCCGGTCTACGACGCTGCGCAGGTGCTCGGCGAGCAGCGCTACGACCTGGTCTACACGGGCATCGGCGCGCTCAACTGGCTGCCACGCATCGACAACTGGGCCGCCAACGTGGCCGCTCTGCTCAAGCCGGGTGGGCGACTCTTTCTGCGCGAGGCGCACCCCGTTCTGCTGAGCCTCGACGAGACCTGCGAAGGTGAGTTGCGCATCGTCCATCCGTACTTCGAACACCGCGAGCCGCTGGTCTGGGACGACGCGCAGACCTATGTGCAGACCACGGCGCCGCTGACGGCGACCGTGACCCACGAGTGGAACCACGGCCTGGGCGAGATCATCTCGGCCCTGCTGCGCCACGGCATGCAGCTGAGCGCACTGCAAGAGCACGACAGTGTGCCCTGGGAGGCGTTGCCAGGGCAGATGGTGCGCGGCGCTGATGGTGAGTGGCGCCTGCAAACGCGGCCGGAGCGCCTGCCGCTGAGCTACACGCTGCAGGCGGTGAAACGCTCCTGAGCGTGCTTCAGGGCGCCAGCACCTTGTCCAGCGCCTGTTCCAGGGTTGCCACGCTGCGCTCGACGTTGCCCAGCTTGTCCAGCCCGAACAGGCCCAGGCGGAAGGTCTGGAAGTCCGCCGGCTCATCGCATTGCAGTGGCACGCCCGCGGCGATCTGCAGGCCGACGGCAGCGAACTTGGCGCCGCTTCTGATCTGTGCATCGTCGGTGTAGCAGACCACCACGCCCGGGGCCTCGAACCCCTCGGCAGCAACGCTGGCGAAACCGCGAGCAGACAGCAGACCGCGCACCCGCCGGCCCAGCTCCAACTGCTGCTCACGCACCCTTTCAAAGCCGATATCCCTGGCCTCGAACATGGCGTCGCGGAAACGCGCCAGGGCATCGCTGGGCATGGTCGCAGGTAGGCATGTCCGCCCTGCTCGTACGCCTGCATGATCTGCAACCACCTCTTCAGGTCACAGGCGAAGCTGGTGCTCTGCGTGGCCTCGACACGCGCCCGGGCTTTCTCACTGAGCATCACCAGAGCACAGCACGGTGAAGCACTCCAGCCCTTCTGCGGCGCGCTGAGCAAAACGTCCACACCACAAGCCTGCATGTCCACCCAGAGAGTACCGGAGGCAATACAGTCAAGCACGAACAGGCCGCCAACGGCGTGTACCGCATCGCTCACGGCACGCAGGTAATCGCCCGGCAGCAGCATGCCCGAAGCAGTTTCCACGTGCGGAGCGAACACCAGCTGCGGCCGGTATTCGGCGATGCAGGCCAGTACCTCATCCAGCGGTGCAGGGGCAAAGGCAGCCTGAGCGTGCGTGGACACCCGACGAGCCTTGAGCACTCGTGCCTCGGCCGGAATGCTTCCTGCCTCGAAGATTTGCGACCAGCGATAGCTGAACCAGCCGTTACGCAGAACCAGGCACCTCTGCCCCGTGGCCAACTGGCGTGCCACCGCCTCCATGCCATAGGTGCCGCTACCAGGCACCACCGCGACAGCATGGGCATTGTAGACCTGCTTCAGCGTTGCGGAGATGTCGCGCATGACACCCTGAAAGGCCTGTGACATGTGGTTGAGCGCACGGTCCGTGTAAACCACCGAGAATTCAATCAGGCCATCGGGATCGACAGCGGGATGGATTTGAGACATGGCTGACTCCGGGCAGAAAGACTGCCCCTGAACCTGCACGAAACGCGGCCAAATGACAAGGCTGCCGATCTCTCGGGTAGAATACGTTACCTCTTTCCTGCCGCCCTGCCAGCATGTCCGCAGCCAGCTCCGTTACCGCTCACCGTGTCGCCGTCATCGGCGGCGGCCCCGCTGGCCTGATGGCCGCTGAAGTACTGGCCCGGGGCGGCGTGCGCGTCGACTTGTTCGATGCCATGCCCTCGGTAGGACGCAAGTTTCTGCTGGCCGGCGTCGGCGGTATGAACATCACCCATGCCGAGGCCAGACCAGCCTTCCTCAGCCGTTACGGCAAGCGCCAGGCAGAACTCACCGAGCTGCTACAGGATTTCGATGCAGACGCTCTGCGTGCCTGGATTCACGAGCTGGGCATCGACACCTTCGTCGGAACATCCGGCCGCGTCTTTCCAACCGACATGAAAGCAGCACCACTGCTGCGCGCCTGGCTGCGGCGCCTGCGCGAACTGGGCGTGGCCATTCACACCCGCAGCCGCTGGCTGGGCTGGAACGCCGACGGCAGCCTACGCATCGCCGGTATCGATGGTGAACAGGCAGTGTCGGCAGACGCCTGCCTGCTGGCCCTCGGTGGAGGCAGTTGGCCACGCCTGGGTTCCGATGGTGCCTGGACCTCGCTGCTACAGGAACGCGGAATACAGGTGACAGCGCTCAAGCCAAGCAACTGTGGTTTCGAAACAGCCGGCTGGAGCGAACATCTGCGCAACCGCTTCGCTGGCGCGCCACTGAAGAACGTCGCTCTGGCACTGCCAAACCAGCCAGCCCGCATCGGTGAGTTCGTGCTCACCGAGCGTGGTGTCGAAGGCAGTCTGATCTACGCCTTTTCCGCCGCCATCCGCGACACCATCGAAACCGAAGGCCGGGCTGTCGTCCACCTCGATCTACTGCCGCAGACTCCGCTGGCGAAGCTGCAACAGGCCCTGGCCCGGCCACGCGGCAAGCAATCGCTAGCCAAGCACTTGCACCGCCAAACCAGTCTGGAGGGCGTCAAGGCCGCCCTGCTGCGCGAACTTGCAGCGCCGGAGGCCTTCGCCGAGCCCGCTTCGCTGGCCCCCTGGATCAAGGAATTGCCACTCACGCTGGTACGCCCGCGTCCGCTGGATGAGGCCATCAGCAGCGCTGGCGGCGTGCGTTTCGAGGACCTGAATGCACAGCTGATGCTCAAGACCATGCCCGGAGTATTCTGCGCCGGCGAAATGCTTGACTGGGAAGCGCCCACCGGCGGCTACCTGCTCACTGCCTGCTTCGCCAGCGGCAGGGCAGCGGCAAAGGGCTTGCTGGCCTGGCTCGGCGACCGGTCAGACATCTGTCACTGAGCGGGACAACGCAGAAAGCCATCACACTCCTGTGACGCGATACTGGCGGAAGGCTATGCTCATAGCCAGCGTTCCCACACACAGGTCATTTCCCGCCGTGATTCCCCTGTTGGTCTGCGACGATTCGAACATGGCGCGCAAGCAGCTGATACGCGCTCTGCCGGCCGACTGGCCGGTATCCATCAGTCAGGCTGCGAACGGCCAGGAGGCGCTGACTCTGATCCGTCAGGGACAGGCCCGGGTAATGCTGCTGGATCTGACCATGCCGGTACTCGACGGCTACCAGACTCTTGCAGCACTGCAGGCCGAGGGCCTGAGTTGCCAGGTGATCGTGGTCTCCGGCGATGTGCAGGAAGAGGCCGTACGCCGCGCACTCCAGCTCGGTGCCCTGGCCTTCCTGCGCAAGCCTGCGGATCCTGCGGAACTGCACCGGACACTGGCCGAACTGGGCCTGCTGACGCCGTCGGAGCCCACGCCCGCCCCGGCAACAACTTCAGCGCCGGAGTTGCCGGAACTGAAAGTCAGCTTCCGTGACGCCCTGCGCGAGGTCAGCAACGTTGCCATGGGCCGTGCCGGCGCACTTTTGGCCCGGGCACTGGGAGTATTCGTACAACTGCCAATCCCCCAGGTAAACATCTTCGAAGTCGGCGAACTGCACATGACCTTGCTCGAAGCCCAGCGCGGCGAGCAATTCAGCGCCATCTGCCAGGGTTTTATCGGCGAAGCCATCGCCGGCGAGGCCCTGCTGCTGTTCCACGACTCACAGCTGCAGGACATGGCCCGCCTGCTCGGCATCCAGCCACACGACAATACGCAGAACGCGGAGATGCTGCTGGATCTGGCCAGCATTCTGATTGGTGCCTGCCTCAGCGGGATTGCCGAACAGCTGGATCTGCGCTTTTCCCAGGGCCATCCGCAGTTGCTCGGCCAGCATGCCTGTCTTGAACAACTGATCCGCGTCAACAGCCGGCGCTGGCGCAAGACCCTGGCAGTGGAGATCAGTTACAGCCTCGAAGGACACGCCATCCATTTCGACCTGCTGCTTTTATTCACCGAAGACTCGATCCGGCGCCTGACCGCCAAGATCGGCTACCTGATGGAGTGAGGCGATGCCCGCACAGATCGACATCCGCGAAGTCCACTGGCTGCTGGATATCATCCAGTGCATCGACGTGGGCATTATGGTGCTCGATCGTCAGTACCGCATCGAAGTCTGGAACGCTTTCATGGAGAATCATTCAGGCCTCAGCCCGGATCAGGTGCAGGGACGTTCGCTGTTCGAACTGTTTCCGGAAATCGACCGCCCCTGGCTGGAGCGCAAGGTCGAGAGCGTGGTATTGCTCGGCACCCGCGCTTTCAGTCTGTGGCAGCAGCGCCCCTACCTGATGCGCTTCAACAGCTATCAGCCAATCACCGGCCAGGCCGACTTCATGTACCAGAACGTCACCCTGCTGCCGCTGGCCGGCCAGCCGGTGGAGCATATCTGCCTGGTGATCTACGACATGACCGGAGTCGCGGTGCAGGCACAGCAGACCGCCGATTGAGTCATCCGCCTCCGGCAACGGCACGGCGGTTCTTGGCCGACATGGCTGGCTGCACTAGAGTGGAGGCACGTTCAGGAGCATCGCATGCAGCTCGATCTTGCCAGCGGCTGGTTCAACGGAATACGCCACTGCCCCTCGCCCAACTTCAACACCCGCCCGACCGGGGAAATTTCCCTGCTGGTGGTGCACAACATCAGCCTGCCGCCCGGAGAGTTCGGCACAGGGCGGGTACAGGCGTTCTTCCAGAACCGCCTGCCGGTGGAGGAACATCCTTTCTTTGCCGAAATTGCCTCGCTGCAGGTCTCGGCGCATTTCCTCATCGAACGCGACGGCAGCCTGACCCAGTTCGTATCCTGCCTCGACCGGGCCTGGCATGCCGGAATGTCGCAGTTCGACGGGCGCGACAACTGCAACGACTTTTCCCTTGGTGTGGAGCTGGAAGGCACGGACGACCTGCCTTATACCGATGCCCAGTACCACTGTCTGGCCGCACTGACCCGTCAGCTGCTAGCCGCCTACCCGGCGTTGACGCCGGAACGCATCCGCGGCCACAGCGACATCGCCCCCGGCCGCAAGACCGACCCGGGCCCGGCCTTTGACTGGTCGCGCCTGTATGCCGAACTGAAGGAGAGATGGTCATGAGTTTTCTGGTGATTCTGCTGGTTGTCTGGGCGGAGAAATTTTCTTCCGCACGTCAGCACATCCAGCAGGACGACCTCTGGCTCGCCCAGCTACAGCGTCTCCAGCAAAGCAGCCTGCAGCACTCACCCTGGCTCTGCCTGGCGCTGCTGGTGCTGCTGCCGGTACTGCTATTGGGCCTGCTGCTGATGTTGCTGGAACCACTGGCCTACGGCTGGCTGGCACTGCCACTGCATCTGCTGGTACTGATCTACAGCCTGGGACGGGGTGACCTGCAGGCAGCACTGGGACCGTTCCGTGACGCCTGGCGCCGCGGTGATCTACAGGCAGCCTACAGGGTGGCCGAACGGGATCTGGCCCTGCAACCGGAAGAAGGCCTGGCGCTGTTGCGGCAGGTTCAGGGGCATTTGCTCTGGCAGGCCTACCAGAGCTTCTTCGCCGTACTATTCTGGTATCTCCTGCTCGGCCCACTGGCAGCACTGGCCTACCGCCTGCTGGCGCTGACTGCCGAACGCGCCGAACTGTCCGGTTTGCGCGAGCGTGCCGGCCAACTGCGACATGCCTTCGACTGGCTGCCGGTACGAGTATTGGCCTTCAGTTTCGCCCTGGTCGGCAACTTCGTCGCTGTCAGCCGCGCTCTGCTGCATGAGCTACTGAACTGGGATCTCTCCGCCGATCAATGGATGGCCCGGGCTGGCCGCGCTGCCGCTGAGCTGGATACTCCGGTCAGCGGCGAGCACGGTGTGGAGACACTGGATCGGCTCTGGCAATTGCTGATCCGTGCCGCAGTGGTCTGGTATGCCGGTTACGCATTGTGGGTTCTGCTGGTCTAGCCTAGCCCGCAAGTAGCACAGCGCCATCTTAACCTTAAGTTACAGAGCGACAGGTCGATACGAGGTATAAAGAGCTCGCAGTCATGCCAGTTCGGTGATATTTCCGCCCTTTTTCTGCCCGCAACACCGGCGGCATCACCTCCCCAGGCTGGCTTGTCTGCAAAGGATGCCTGGCAGCGATCCATAGCGGATCGGTAGTCGTCACGGCCACATCTATAACAATAATGGCATCTGGAGAACTCCAGTGAAGACCGTGTTGTATCCGGCCATCGCGCTGATGAACCGTCTCAGCTTCGGCATGAAGTTCAGCCTGATCAGCATCCTGTTCTTCCTGCCCATGCTGATCAGCAACTTTTATCTGGTGCGCGACTCTTATCGCCAGTTCGTCGATACCCGTATTGCTCTGGACAGTCTCGAACTGCTTGGCAGCAGCCTGCAATTGCGCCGCGACCTGGAGAGCCTGAACGACCTGGCGCAGATCAACGCACTGATCGGTCAGTCCGGCCAGGCCGGCAACCTGGAAAGTCGCATCGCTCAGCTGGAAAAGACCCTGCTCGACGGACTGCAGCAACTCGAACCGGTGACTCGCGACGTCGAGCAGGCCGGCGAATTCATCAGCAAGCGCGATGAGCTGCTGGCCGAACTGCGCAACGCCCAAACCGAATCCTCGCTGCAGAGCAAGGCAGTGATGGTAGAGAAGCTGATCAGCTCCTCCCAGGTATTTATCAAGCTGGTGGTCAGCCAGGCTGGCCTCAGCCAGGATCCGCAGCGGCAGATCCGCCAGATCAGCGAACTGATCAGCAACGTCACCCCGCAGATCACCAGCGCCCTGAGCCAGGGACGCGCCATCGGCTCCTATTCTCTTGGCCAGGGCTTCCTCAATTCTGCTGCCAGCACCCAGTTCGACGAACTACTACAACGTCTCGAAAGACTGCATGCCGAGTACGGCCTAAATCTCCAGGAAGCGCTCAACGGCAACGCAGCCGCCCGCAACGGGCTGGGTAGTCTGGCCGAAGCCAGCCGCCAGACACTCAAGGACAGCGCCACGCTGTTCGAAGACCAGGTGATAGTGGCAGACAGCCTGGATACCCCGTGGAGCCAGTTCTACGACCAGGTCAGCGAACAGTTGGCCCGCACCTATGCCTTCAACGACGGCCTGCTGGCGTTCCTCGACACCCAACTGGAGCAACGCCTGGAGCACAAGCGCTTGCAGATGCTCTTGCTGGTCGCTGCGCTGGTCGGCGTATTTATGCTGATCCTCTACCTCTACAGCGGCTTCTACGTGTCCATCCGCTCCACCCTTAAGAATTTCGGCCAGGTGATGGATCGGGTCGCGGCCGGCGACATGACCGTCCACTACCAGCCACACAGCCGCGACGAACTCGGCGAACTGGGCCAGGTCTTCAACCAGACCGTGGTGCGAATCCACGAACTGATCCAGCGGGTCGGCCAGACCGTTGGCGAAGTCGGCACCCAGGCCGACCGCGTTGAACACATCTCCGGCGAGAGCAACCAGGCGGTAATCAACCAGCGCGCCCAGATCGAACAGGTTGCCACAGCGATGAACCAGATGTCGGCCACAGCCCAGGAGGTGGCACGCAGCGCTGCGGCTGCCGTCAATAGCGCGCAGAGCGTCAACCAGGAAACCGTCAATGGACGCGAGCTGGTCGAGACCCAGGTGGAAGCCATTCGGAAGCTGGCCGGCGAGATCGATCAGTCGGTTGCAGTCATCAACCAGCTGGCCAGTGACAGCGCAGCCATCAGCCAAGTACTGGATGTGATCAAGGGCATCGCCGAACAGACCAACCTGTTGGCACTCAATGCCGCCATCGAGGCTGCACGGGCCGGCGAGCAGGGCCGTGGGTTTGCCGTGGTTGCCGACGAAGTGCGCAATCTGGCCAAACGCACGCAGCACTCCACCGAAGAGATCGAAACGATGATTGCCCGGCTCCAGGGAGGTGTCGATGCCGCGGTGCAGACCATGAGCAGCAGCCACCAGATGGCCGACGCCACCGTCAGCCAGTCGGCCCAGGTGCAGCAGGCACTGGAAAACATCCTCGCCGCTGTTGGCATCATCGTCGACCAGAACCAGCAGATCGCTGCAGCTGCCGAGCAGCAGACGGCGGTCGCCCATGACATCGACCGCAACATCGTCGAGATCAACCACACCGGCGAACGTACCGCCCAGGGAGCCAGCCAGACCGAGCAGGCCAGCCACGAGCTGAGCGAGCTGGTTACACGCCTGAAACAATTGATCGGCGCCTTCCGCGTCTAATCTCGCGCTGGCTCATCAACGACCATGCAAACAGGACAGATTGCCGGTTCGCATGGCCGCCCAATCCTCCTACAATCGCGACCCTGAACAGCAACGGGATCGCAATGGCGTCATGAAACCCTGGATACTCGGCCTCACTGGCGGCATCGGCAGCGGCAAGAGCGCGGCTGCCCAAGGCTTTATCGAGCGCGGAATACTGGTGGTCGACGCCGATCATGCGGCGCGCTGGGTGGTCGAGCCGGGCCGCCCGGCGCTGGCGCGCATCGTCGAGCACTTCGGCCCGCAGGTACTACAAGCCGACGGCCAGCTCGACCGCGCCGCCCTGCGCCAGCAGATCTTCGCTGATGCCGAACAGCGGCGCTGGCTGGAAAACCTGCTGCACCCGCTAATCGGCCAGGAAATTGTTCGGGTTCTGAATCAGGCCGAATCGCCCTACGCCGTGCTGGTCTCACCTCTGCTGATCGAATCCGGTCAACACCGCATGACTCAACGCATCCTGGTGGTCGACACGCCGCCCGAGCGACAGATCGAGCGCACCATTGCCCGCGACCGAAACAGCGAGCAGCAGGTACGGGCCATTATGCAGGCCCAGGCCAGCCGCGAGGAACGACTGCGCCATGCCCACGACGTTCTGCTCAACGATCGCGACCTGGCCTGGCTGGATCGCGAAGTCGAACGCCTGCACCACTTCTACCTGTCCCTGCGCGGAGGCCAGCCATGACCACTATCGTCAAGTGTCCAACCTGTGGCGCACCCGTCGAATGGAAGACGGAAAATGCCTATCGTCCCTTCTGCTGCGAACGCTGCAAGCTGATAGACCTGGGGGCCTGGGCAGCCGAACAACACGCCATTCCCGGCAACGAGCTGGAAGACGAACTGTTCAGCACCGATTTGCCGACCCGACCGCACTAGGCTCTGTACGGAGCGTCGTCGAGCGCAAGTGAGCCAAGTGAACAGGCGCTGCTTACCGATCGTAAATGCGCATTCTGAGCCTGTTTCTAACGCCGCTCCTCGATTGCACAGGTACTTTACGTACAAAGCCCAAGCTACACCGCAAGGCCTATCCCCTCAGGGGCGGATAAAGCCATAGTCGCGCTGCAGATCGAGGTTGTCAGCGAGAAATTGCAGTTCGTGTGCCAGTTCAGCGGGGGCGCGCCGACTGCCATTGAGTTCCACGCAGACCTCCGGCAATGCCCGCACTGCCAGCAACGGATCTCGCCCCTGCATCTCGGCTGCGTTCAGACTGGCCTGCAGTTGCTCTCTGGCCCATTGATGAATCGTCATGTCGTTGCCCTCCAGGCTATGCCCAGATTGCCAGCGGCGCTGTCCGGCCCTTCCTGATCCGGATCAACTGCCACGAACGATTCAATCCGCAAATGAGCGGTCATTCACTCGTCGCGCCCCTCATTCCATGGGGCCGAGAGATATCGGGTTCGATTGAAGGTTTCCAGCCAGTCCGGACAGAATACCACCAGCGCACTGACCACGGTGCCGTTGATGAAGGCCTCCGGAAACATCACCAGCCACAGGTAGCCGGCAAAATCCTGAAGCCAGGGCGGCATGGGGTACAAACCATCGAACCACAGCAATCCCATGCCGCCCAGCAGTGAGAGCAGCGTGGCCAAGGCGGCCGGAAAGAAGCCGCAACAGAAGATATAGACGAACAGGTTGCGCGGTTGCGCCCGCTCCACGCGCAGCGCGCAGAACTCGGTGACCAGTACCGGCAACAGCACCAGCAACACCCCGTTAACCCCCAGTGCAGCCAGATCGAGTCGGCCAATGGCCAACAGCCCAAGCTGGGCCGCCAGACCTGCCAGCACGGCCAGTGGCCAGTCCAGCAGCAAGGTGACGGCAGTCATGCCGATGAAATGGTAGGAAAGCCCCGAATCGAAATCACGACGCACCAGCCAGAGCAGAAAAAGAGCCAACATGGTGCCGAACAGCAGGTGCTGCCGGCGCAGATCGCTGAACAGCTCCAGCCATGGCGCCCGCAAACCCGCCCAGAACAGCGCCAATGCATAGATCAGCCAGCCGCAAAGCAGCGTTGAGAATGCCAGCAGGTTGGAAGCGATCATGCACAGACACCCTTTCATTCGTCGACAAGCCCGAAGCTACGCAGTCTACACTGCCGACCGCAGCACCGGTCGCCGTGCCTATCCACTCTGTGCCCCGGAGGCTACCTACTGGAAGGCGGGGACAGGCTACGGCTAAGCTTGATCCCATGAACGAGTCCGACTACCTGCGCCTACTAACCAGACAGGCCGAGGAAGCCAATGCCTTCCTCTCCAATGCCCGCAAGTGGGAACGTGAACGCTGGGTCTGCCAGCGACTGCTGCAGGCACTCAACGTTCGCCATCATCCTGAAGAGTTCGCAACCAGCCCGCAGGAGCCGCCAGATGTACTTTTTCGCGACGCCAACTTCGAGGTATTCTTCGTGCTCGATGAGGGCCGCCGCCTGAATGACGAATGGCGCGCCGAACTGGAGCGACGGCGTAGCGCCTTCTCGCTCAGCCAACTGGTGCGACGCGAAACTCGCCCCAAACGCATCCCAGCCAGCGAGATGCAGGCCCGACTGGGGCCCACGCTGCGCAAGAAGGCCGGCAACTATCGCGAACGAGGCATCGACCCGGGCGAGTTGGATCTGGTGGCCTTCGTCAGTCTCAAACGTGCGGTACTGGACTACAACAGCTACTTCCCACCGCCCACCGAGTACCTGCGCCAGAGCTGGCGTTCACTGTCACTGGTCAGCCCGCGTTTCGCCAGGGTGCTGTTTGCCCATCCGGATGCCCCCGACTTCCTGCGTCACAACCTGGGACGCAGCCTTCTGTTCGACGTCGGCATAGGCCTATGACTCGCCAAGGCTGGCAGGCGGGCCTAAAATGCTGCTCATTCACGCAGAGGCCCGCCGAGATGACCAGCCGCCTGAGCCCGGAAGACCAGCAGAGAGTCCAGCAGTACCTGAGCGCCCCCCAGCATCAGGTTGAACGTCGGCCCTTTCGCGTCTGGCTTCTGTTGCTGGTGGTACTGGCCGTGGTCATCGGCCTCGGACTGCTAAGCCGCTTTCTGGGAAGACTGGTGCTATGAGCTGCCTCGCGCTCTCCCGGTCCCTCCCACACTGCCTTCTTCAAAGCCTTGTGAGCAATAACCATGTCCCATCGCATAGTGATTGTCGGCGGCGGCGCCGGCGGTCTGGAACTGGCTACCCGCCTGGGTAGAAAACTCGGTCGTAGCGGCGCAGCCCAGATCACTCTGGTCGATGCCAAGCTCACCCACATCTGGAAACCACTGCTGCACGAAGTGGCTGCCGGCTCGCTGAACTCCGCGGAGGACGAGCTGAACTACGTGGCCCAGGCCAAGTGGAACCACTTCGAGTTCCAGCTTGGCCGCATGTGCGGACTGCAGCGCAGTACCCGACAGATCGTACTGGCTCCGGTACTCGATGAGGACGGCCGGCAGCTGCTGCCGGAACGGCGCATCGGCTACGACAGCCTGGTGCTTGCAGTTGGTAGTACCACCAACGACTTCGGCACGCCTGGAGCCGCCGAGCACTGTATCTTCCTCGATACCCGCGAACAGGCCGAACGCTTCCACCGACGCATGCTCAGCCATTATCTGCGTGCTCATGCCAGCACACAAACGGATAGCGCGCACATCGATATTGCCATCGTCGGTGCAGGGGCCACCGGCGTCGAGCTGGCCGCCGAGCTGCATCATGCCGCGCGCCAGCTGGCCGCCTACGGCCTCGACCGGATTCGCCCGGAGGACATGCGCATTACCCTGATCGAGGCCGGCCCGCGGGTGTTGCCGGCGCTACCGGAACGCATCGCCCAACCGGTGCACCGCACACTGGAGAAACTTGGCGTTACCGTGCTGACCGGCGCAGCTGTCAGCGAAGTGACGGCCGAGGGCCTGAAAACCGCCGATGGCCAATTCATCCCGGCCAGTCTCAAGGTTTGGGCGGCAGGCATTCGCGCACCGGCCTTCCTCAAGGACCTGGACGGCCTTGAGAACAACCGAATCAACCAACTGCTGGTGCGCCCTACCCTGCAAACCACACTCGACGACGATATCTTCGCCTTCGGTGACTGCGCGGCCTGCCCCCAACCGGGTGGCGACGGCCGCAACGTGCCTCCCAGAGCGCAGGCGGCGCATCAGCAAGCATCGATGCTGACCCGTTCACTGAGACTGAAGATCAGCGGTCAGCCGCTACCGGAGTACCGCTATCGCGACTACGGTTCGTTGATCTCACTGTCGAGCTTTTCTGCTGTCGGCAACCTGATGGGTAACCTGACCGGTAGCGTCATGCTTGAGGGCTGGCTGGCCCGGGTGTTCTACGTCTCGCTCTACCGCATGCACCAGATGGCGCTGTACGGCTTGCCGCGGACCCTGCTGCTGATGCTCAGCGACCGCATCGGCCGTAGCACCGAGCCACGCCTGAAATTGCACTGAGTCGCCCTGCGCGGGGCCTTGCGCCCCGCTCATCCGGCGACACGGAAAGCAGGCGTGCAGAAACGACAAAGCCCGCTCATGGCGGGCTTGTCGTTTTTATGGTGGGTCGTGAAGGACTCGAACCTTCGACCAATTGGTTAAAAGCCAACTGCTCTACCAACTGAGCTAACGACCCAAATAAATGGTCGGGGTAGGGGGATTCGAACTCCCGACATCTTGCTCCCAAAGCAAGCGCGCTACCGGACTGCGCTATACCCCGTCTGGAAGTTGGCTCCGCGACCTGGACTCGAACCAGGGACCCAATGATTAACAGTCATTTGCTCTACCGACTGAGCTATCGCGGAACATTCGGCCTTCCATCTCTGCAGTGCTTCAGCTTTTTGCTTTAGCGCTTCAGAGGCGCGCCATTTTACGTAGCAGAACGTCCCTGTCAACCCCCGCAAACTGCTTTTATGCCAATACCTTGCAGAGACTCCCCGTTCCCCCTGGCTGCGACGCTTGCTGGCACACTATGAAGACCTACCCGGAGCTTTCGCAGACAACCGCCCCTCTTCAGCGTCGGTTCGGCTGCATCCCTGACATACAGGTTAGCGGCCCAGGCTGCGCACACCTGAACCTGCCGTTCGGAAACGGCCAAGACGCAAACGAAAACGGAGCCCGCAGGCTCCGCTTTCAGGCGTATCACCGACGCATTACTGCGCCAGCTTCTTGTAGCGTACGCGGTGCGGCTGCGCAGCAGCTTCGCCCAGGCGTTTCTTGCGGTCGGCTTCAAACTCGGTGTAGTTACCTTCGAAGAAGGTCACCTTGCCATCGTCCTCGTAGGACAGGATGTGCGTAGCAATACGGTCGAGGAACCAGCGATCGTGGGAAATCACGATGGCCGAACCCGGGAAGTCCAGCAGCGCCTCTTCCAGCGCACGCAGGGTTTCCACGTCAAGATCGTTGGACGGTTCGTCGAGCAGCAGCACGTTGGCGCCCTGCTTGAGGGTCAGTGCCAGGTGCAAACGACCGCGCTCACCGCCGGACAGATCCTTGACGAACTTCTGCTGATCCGCGCCCTTGAAGTTGAAGCGTCCGACATAACCGCGTGACGGTACTTCGTAGTTGCCCACCTTGATCATGTCGAAACCGTCGGAAATCTGTTCCCACACGGTTTTGCTGCCGTCGAGGTTGTCGCGGCTCTGGTCGACGCTGGCAATCTGCACGGTTTCGCCGATTTCGATGGTGCCGGAATCCGGCTGCTCCTTGCCGGTGATCATGCGCAGCAGGGTCGACTTGCCCGCGCCATTGCCACCAATCACGCCGACAATGGCACCTTTGGGGATGCTGAAGGACAGGTTGTCGATCAGCACACGGTCGCCGAAGGACTTGGACACGTTGTGGAAGTCGATGACCTTGTCCCCCAGGCGCGGGCCCGCCGGGATATAGATCTCGTTGGTTTCACTGCGCTTCTGGAATTCCTGCGACTGCATTTCCTCGAAACGCTGCAGACGCGCCTTGGACTTCGCCTGACGCCCCTTGGCGCCCTGGCGAACCCATTCCAGCTCGGCCTTCATGGCCTTGGCATGAGCAGCCTCCTGCTTGGCCTCCTGAGCCAGACGGGCAGCCTTGGATTCCAGCCACTGGGAGTAGTTGCCCTCGAACGGGATGCCATGACCACGGTCAAGCTCGAGAATCCAGCCGGCAACGTTATCGAGGAAGTAACGGTCGTGGGTAATGGCTACCACGGTGCCCGGGAAGTCGTGCAGGAAGCGCTCAAGCCAGGCCACCGAGTCAGCGTCCAGGTGGTTGGTCGGCTCGTCCAGCAGCAGCATGTCGGGGGCTGACAACAGCAGGCGGCACAGGGCCACCCGGCGTTTCTCGCCACCGGAAAGGTGCTCGATCTTCGCCTCCCATGGCGGCAGACGCAGCGCATCAGCGGCTACTTCCAGCTGACGCTCCAGATTATGACCGTCAGCGGCCTGCAGGATGGCTTCGAGCTTGGCTTGTTCAGCAGCCAGTGCATCGAAATCGGCATCCGGTTCGGCATAGGCGGCGTAAACCTCATCCAGGCGGGCCTGAGCCTGCTTGATCTCGCCAACGGCTTCTTCAACCACATCGCGCACGGTCTTGCTCGGATCGAGCTGCGGCTCCTGCGGCAGGTAGCCAACCTTGATACCGGGCATCGGCCGGGCTTCGCCGTCAATCTCGGTGTCGACGCCGGCCATGATGCGCAACAGGGTCGACTTACCCGCACCGTTCAAACCCAGAACGCCGATCTTGGCGCCCGGGAAGAACGACAGGGAGATGTCCTTGAGAATTTCACGCTTCGGCGGGACGACCTTGCTGACCCGATGCATGCTGTAGACGTACTGAGCCATGGAGAACCTGACTTAAGGAAAATGGGAGCGGAAAATGGCGTGCCATGCAGACCGGACACTGGCGGCCGACATTCACCTGCCGAAACCGCTGACAGTGCCTGAGCCAGCCTGCGCGTACACTGTGAACAGCGACCTTAGTCCCTGCCGAGGCGAACGCCAACCATCGCGCGGATCGATTCAACGCGCGGGCGCAAAGCTACCGGAATGTGGACTACAGGGCAAACCTGGCGCATCGGCACATCTGGCACTTGGCCACATTTACAGGCATTCTAGCTCACCGCATGCCATCGGACAGGCCATTGCCGTCATCCCGCCTCCAGCCCGATGTAACGGCAGGACGTCAATCGCATCATTGCAACCTCTTCGCCGTAGCCGCAGGTTCATAAGCACGTGTCGAGCCCCCCGCAACTCCCCTCCTTTTCTCCGGGCGAGCCTCAACCGCCCAGCCGCCGTGAACTACTGCGACGGCTGCTGATAGTGCTGGTACTGGTCATCCTGGGTCTGCTGGCCTGGCAACTGAGTGGGCAATATCGTCAACTGCTCGACACCCGCCAGCAGCTAGCTCGCAGCTACAGCGAACAACTGGCACGCCATCTTGAGCTGAACATGCGCCTGAAGGCCAAATCCGGCCTGGCCGTACTGCAGAATAACGACAGCACCACGATTATCCCGGCACTCAGAGGGCTGTTTCCCGGCCTCGAAAGCCTGGTGAACTTTGACAGCCGCGGCAGGCTGGTCGACGACTCGGCACGCGGCACAGAAGATCTTCTGCTCATCCGCGAGTTACTGCCGCGCGATGTGCCCTACCATTTCGCCTTCAATCCTTACGACAACGACCGACTTTACCTGCTGCTGCGCCTGGACGACGGTAGCAGACGGGTGCTGCGCCTGCAGGTGAGCGTCCTGCGCGAGTGGCTGCGCGAGCAGCACACCGGCGAGCATCGCTGGCTGCTGGAAGACATACCAAGCGGCCAGGTGATTGCTCGCGCCGATGCAGCGCTGCCAGCAGATGTCGGTTTTCGGGCACCTGCTTCGGAAGAACTGGCGCAGAGCCTGCACCTGATTCCGCTAGAGGGAAGCGACTGGCAACTGCGCGCCCTGTTCGACGCCAATGCAGTTCGTCAGCAACTGGCAGGTTCTCTGAGCGGCAAGTTCCTGCTTTTTGCACTCTGCAGCCTACTGATCCTGCTCGTACTGCACGGTCTGCAACGTGAGCAACGCCGCCTGCAGCGGCTGAACAGTGAAACCCGGCGCTCCCTGCGCCAGGCCGCCACAGCGCTGGCAGCAGTTGAGGAGCGCATTTTAGTGACTCAGGCCGACGGCCGGCTGCGCTACCTCAATCCCCAGGCAGAAGCACTGTTCGGCCTCAGCAGCCTGGCCGCCTGGGATCTGCACCTGTCGGATCTTATTCCGGATCTTGACCCACAACTGCTCAGCAATGCGGACAACGTCGAAGCAGGCTCAAAACTGGTGCAAGTCACACAGAACAGCATTTCCCGCCTGTTTGCCGTCACCCGTAGAGATATCAGCGGCTTCGACTCTCAGGTCGGCTATGTCTGGGTATTGCGCGACGTCACCGACGAGCAACAGGCGATGCGCGTGCTGCAGGAGACCCGCCGGCGCTATCAGGACATTTTCGAAGGCACCGGCGTGGCCTTGTGCGTACTCGACCTCGCCGGACTGCGCGACCTGCTGTTGCAGCATAGACTGCGCGACTCAGCCGGCCTGGCGCGCTGGATGGCCACCGACGGCAGCCACCTGCAACTGGTACAGGAGCGGATCCGCATCACCGAGGCCAATCAGGTGGCGCTCAACCTGCTGGGAGTGAAATCCACGGATCAGGCCTGGCAGCAACTACTCGACAACGGCCCGCAGCGCAGCGACGACCTGTGCCGACGCTTGGCCATGGCCGTACTGGAAGGCCCCAATCTGGTGGAGCTGGAAACCCAACTTATCACCGCCCAAGGCCTGCAGCGCCATGTCTGGCTGGTACTGCGCCTGCCGGAAATGATCGAAGACTACCAGGCCGTCACTTTAAGCATCAGCGACATTACCAGCCGCAAACACATCGAGCTGTCACTGGCCGAGCGCGAGCGCTTCTGGTCCGAGGTGGTTCGCTCGGTACCAGATCTGCTTTACGTACATGACATACAAAATCGCCGACTGCTGTTCAGCAATCACAGCCTCGGCCTGCAATTGGGCTACAGCAAAGCCGAACTTAAGGCCATGCCTGGCGAGTTCTGGGTCCAGGTGCTGCACCCGGACGACAGCGAGTACTACTGGCGTATCCGTAACCTGCAGCAGGTGATCGGCGACGGCCTGCTGCTGGAGTCAACGTTGCGCTGGCGTCACCGCAACGGTCAGTGGCGCTGGTTCAGCATCCGTGAGCAGGCTCTGGCTCGTGACGAACATGGCAGGGTCAGTCGCCTGATCGGCGTGGCCAAGGACATCACCGAACAGATCCAGCGCAATCAGTCGCTACACGAGAGCGAACAGCGCTACCGCCTGCTGGCAGAGAGCATCAGCGACGTGATTTTCTCCACTGACAGCAGCCTGACGCTCAATTACGTAAGCCCCTCGGTGCAACCGGTGCTGGGCTATTCGGTGCAATGGATCATGAGTGGTGGCCTTGACAACCTTCCGGCCAATCCGCAGCAGCTCGACAGCCTGAAGCATAAGCTCGATCTGATTCGCGATGCGCTGAATGACCGCAATCGCCTGCAGCGCCTGCGTGACGAGTTGCCGGATCAACTGTTCGTACTCGACTGTCTGCGCGCCGACGGCCACAAGATCCCGATAGAACTGCGCCTGGTTCTGATGTGGGACGAAAACGGTCATTTTGAGGGGCTACTCGGTGTCGGCCGCGACATCAGTCAACAACGCCGTGCGGAAAAGGATCTGCGCATGGCCGCCACGGTATTCGAACACTCTACAGCAGCAATCCTTGTCACCGATCCGGCCGGTTATATCGTGCAGGTCAACAACGCTTTCAGTCGTGTCACCGGCTATTCCGCTGCCCAGGTGCTCGACCAGCAACCGGCCATGCTCACCGCCGATCGCCAGCAGGCCAGCCACCTGCAGTACATTCTTTCCCAACTCAGCCAGCACGGCAGCTGGGAAGGTGAGGTCTGGCTCAAGCGTCACGACGGCGAGCCCTTCCCCGCCTGGGTCGGCATCACCGCCGTACACGACGAAGAAGGCGATCTGGTCAGCTACGTCAGCTTCTTCAGCGATATCAGCGAGCGCAAGGCCAGCGAACAGCGTATCCACCGCCTGGCCTATTACGATGCCCTGACCCATCTGCCCAACCGTACGCTGTTCCAGGACCGACTGCACAGTGCCTTGCAGTATGCCGAGCGCCACGGCCAGTGGGTGGTACTGATGTTCCTTGACCTCGACCGCTTCAAGCCGATCAACGACTCCCTGGGTCATGCTGCTGGCGACCACATGCTCAAAGACGTAGCCGTCCGTCTATCCACCTGCGTCGGCGGTGAAGACACGGTGGCACGCATGGGCGGCGATGAATTTACCCTGCTGCTGCAGCCCCAAGCCAAACGCGAGAGCGCGCTGAATCGCGCCATCCACGTGGCCGAGCAGATTCTCTCCAGCCTGGCCTGCCCCTTCATCCTCGAGGGCCGCGAGTTTTTCGTCAGTGCCAGTATCGGCATTGCTCTCGCACCGCAAGACGGCGATGAACTCAGTCAGCTGATGAAAAATGCCGACACCGCCATGTATCACGCCAAGGAGCGCGGCAAGAACAACTTTCAGTTCTATCAGGCGGACATGAACGCCCGAGCGCTGGAGCGCCTGGAACTGGAAAGTGACCTGCGTCATGCCCTGGAGCAGAGCCAGTTCATACTTCACTACCAGCCGCAGTTCTCAGGCGACGGGCAGCGCCTGACTGGCGTCGAAGCGTTGCTGCGCTGGGATCACCCAACCCGCGGCCTGGTGCCACCTGGCGATTTCATTCCAGTGCTGGAAGAACTGGGTCTGGTGGTGCAAGTTGGCGAATGGGTGCTGGAAGAGGCTTGCCGCCAGATTCACCGCTGGCACGCGGCGAAGATCCGCATCCCGAAGGTGGCGGTCAACCTCTCCGCCCGCCAGTTCTCCGAAGGCAATCTGAGTACGGCCATCGCCGCCATCATCGAACGCACGGGCATACCGCCGGCCTGCCTGGAGGTCGAGCTGACCGAAAGCATCCTGATGCGTGACGTTTCCAGCGCCATGCAGACATTGGCCGATCTCAAACGCCTCGGCCTGTGCATCGCGGTTGACGACTTCGGTACCGGCTATTCATCGCTGAACTACCTCAAGCAGTTCCCCATCGACGTGCTGAAGATCGATCGCAGCTTCGTCGATGGACTGCCCGAAGGCGAGCAGGATGCACAGATCGCCCGCGCCATTATTGCCATGGCCCACAGTTTGAATATGGCGGTGATTGCCGAAGGAGTGGAAACCCAGGAACAACTGGATTTCCTGCGCGAGCATGACTGCGACGAAGTACAAGGCTACCTGCTCGGACGGCCAATGCTGGCTGGGCAGATCAGCGCGGCGTTCAGCGGCAAGGCGCTGTTCGAGCTGACCTAGCGCCACTCTCATCAAGTAAAACGATGAAGGCCTTTTGTCCAGCTCATGATCGACCTTCATGTGCCTGCTTGCGACCTTTGCGGTAGAATCCGCACCCTCTTTCATCCGCCCAACGGGTTTTCAGGGGAGTGCCATGTTCAGCCGTGATTTGAATCTTGCTCGTTTTGACGCCGAATTGTTTGCCGCGATGGAGCAGGAAGCCCAACGCCAGGAAGAACACATCGAGCTGATTGCCTCGGAAAACTACACCAGCCCTGCGGTGATGGAAGCCCAAGGCAGCGTACTGACCAACAAGTATGCAGAAGGCTATCCGGGCAAGCGCTACTACGGCGGTTGCGAGTACGTCGATGTGGTCGAGCAACTGGCCATCGACCGCGCCAAGGAACTGTTCGGTGCCGATTACGCCAACGTCCAGCCGCACTCCGGCAGCCAGGCCAACAGCGCCGTCTACATGGCCCTGCTCAACGCCGGTGACACTGTGCTGGGCATGAGCCTGGCCCACGGCGGTCACCTGACCCACGGTGCCAGCGTCAGCTTCTCCGGCAAGATCTACAACGCCGTTCAGTACGGCATCAACGATCAGGGTTTGATCGACTACGACGAAGTCGAGCGTCTGGCCGTCGAACATAAACCGAAAATGATCATCGCCGGCTTCAGCGCCTACTCGCAGGTACTGGACTTCCCGCGCTTCCGCGCCATCGCAGACAAAGTCGGCGCCTACCTGTTCGTCGACATGGCTCACGTGGCCGGTCTGGTGGCTGCCGGTCTGTACCCGAACCCGGTTCCGTTCGCTGACGTGGTTACCACCACTACCCACAAGACCCTGCGCGGTCCGCGGGGCGGCCTGATCCTGGCGCGTAAGAACGAAGAGCTGGAGAAGAAGCTGAACTCCGCCGTATTCCCGGGTGGCCAGGGCGGCCCGCTGGAGCACGTGATCGCTGCCAAGGCCGTGTGCTTCAAGGAAGCGCTGCAGCCCGAGTTCAAGGCCTACCAGGCCCAGGTCATCAAAAACGCCCAGACCATGGCTCAGGTGTTTATCGAAAACGGCTATGACGTCGTATCCGGCGGCACCGAAAACCACCTGTTCCTGCTGTCGCTGATCAAGCAGGACATCACTGGCAAGGACGCTGACGCCGCCCTGGGTCGCGCCTTTATCACCGTGAACAAGAACAGCGTTCCGAATGACCCACGCTCGCCGTTTGTCACCTCGGGCCTGCGCATCGGCACCCCGGCTGTGACCACTCGCGGTTTCAAGGAAGAGGAATGCCGCCTGCTGGCCGGCTGGATCTGCGAAGTACTGGCCAACATCGGCAACGACGAGGTCGAAGGCCGCGTACGCGAGCAGGTCAAGGCGCTGTGCGCCAAGTTCCCGGTCTACGGTAACTAAGGTTCAGCCTGCCTAAAAAACCCGGCCCCGGCCGGGTTTTTTGTGCGCAGACAATTCGCTGTGTGCGTCACAGTGCGTGCGCAGTGGCTCGCTATACTTAAGGCCCAACACATCCGCCGAGGACATCTGTCATGCGACTGCTGCCCCTGACCTGGCTGTGTTTGAGCCTTTCGCTCAGCACCACCTACGCGCAAGACGACGGCCTTAACCACGATCTCCCCAGCGATGCCACTGCCCTGACCGGCCAATGGGATCTGTGGCAAGACGGTGAGGGCGGTGCCACTTGCCCGCTGCGACTTACCGACGAGCTCACCGTGGGCGGTCTGGCGGTGCATATCGATGCGACCTGCGCTGAAGACCTGGGGCTCAGCGATACGCCACATGCATGGTTCTTGCGTCAGGACGGCGCGCTGATCATCAGCGATGCCACACGCCAGGTGCTGCTGCAGCTTTCTCCCTTGCCCGACGGCAGCTTCCGCGATGTACGCAACGGCGAATACGTCGACGCCGTACTGCTCACCCGTCCCTAGGTCACACCGGATGGTTAGCGATGGACACCCGAGCCCTGCTTTTACCCTTGATACTATTGGCCACCCCGACGTTGGCCGATGCCCCGCTGCCCAGTGCCGATCTGCCCGGTGCGCGTGACAGCGAACTGCTCAAACGCTACGAAGGCGCCTATATCATTTCCTACCAGCACAGTGAGTACGATGCCCTGCGCATTCCGCTTTCCCCTCTCAAACCCACTGACACCGCAGGCGAAACCGACGCACACAACAACCGTCTGCACCGGCCCGAGCGCAGCGTCACGGCCTAGGGCAAGACCACGCGGCTGGTCTACCTGATACCGGAGAACCGCTCACCGCTGGAGGTACTGCGCAATTATCAGCAAGAACTTGAAGCCCTGGGTGGTTCGGTTGAGTTTGAGTGCCAGGGCCCCGAATGCGGCGGCGATCCACACCGTGCCACCTCGGGAGGCGGCGGCAAGATGAGCCTGGCGCAGTATTTTCTCTACGAGGACAGCATCAAGGACGCGGCGTTCTCCAATGGCGCCTGTGCACTCACCTCCCGCATCGACGAACAACGCTTCCTCGCTGTCCGGGTACCACAAGAACACACCGACAATTGGGTTACCGTGCACACCTACCGACTAACCCCCGGCAGCTACTGCAAGCCGCTGTCCAGCCGAGTCGCGGCACTGGTACACGTGATCCAACCCAAGCTCCGCGAGCAGAAGATGGTGCAGGTCAGCGCCGACGAAATGGCAGGCGCACTGACGGCCGACGGCAGCATTGCCCTCTACGGAGTCTACTTCGACACCGACCAGGCGCAGATCAAGCCGGATTCGGCCGCAACCCTGCAGGAAATCGCCGCACTTTTACAGCAACACGCCAACCTGAAACTTCTGGTGGTTGGACATACGGACAATCAGGGGGATTACGCCCACAACCTCAGTCTGTCCGACCGTCTCGCTCAGGCGGTCAAGGCGGCGCTTGAGCAGCAGTTTGGTATCGCCCCGGCACGTTTGACAGCCGCCGGCGCAGGCATGCTCGCTCCAGTGGCCAGCAACGACACCGAAGCAGGGCGAGCAAAGAATCGCCGTGTCGCCCTGGTGAAACTCCAATAGGCGACTGGAGATAAAAAAGCCCGGTCTATACCGGGCTTTTTTCGCGGCGGATCAGGCCGATTGCTTAACGTAACGTGCCAGCTGCGCGTCGCGGCTCATAACGTCCAACGTAGCAGCCAGAACCTGCTCACTGGAAACATCAGCCCCGCTGAAAATGCTGGAGAAGTTTTCGTGGGTCACTTTGGCGAAATGCGCTCGATCCTGCGCCTCGACCCCCAGCAGAGTAGCATAGGCATCCAGTGCCTCCCCCTGCCCCTGTGCCATGTCCTCGGCAATGGAGTCGAGCATACCGTTCATCGCCAGCAGCGAACGACCGTTGTAGCCGAGCGCGCCGCTGGTATCGCAGCCATTGGTGCCGGAGGTCATGCCGAAGGTGGCGTTGCCCGAGGTACCGTTGGTGGTGGTGGCCAGAATGTGTGGTGCAAAACCACGCTGCCCCTCAAATAGCATGTTGCCCCAGCCGCAGCCGTTTCCGCCGGCGGCATCGGCAAACGCCCCTGCACTGGCCATGCTCAGCAGACCGAAGATCAAACCCTTGCCCAGCAGTCGCTTGCTCATATGTATCACTCCGTAATAATAAGTTGCGAAAAACGCATAAGTAGATTTGGCGAGATAAGCCTCGCTGTCAATCCCGTTTATCAATACCTGATGACACGAATGACGCCACCGACCCACGCATTGACTATATTCAGACTAGACTGACACAGGCGGAGTTCGGGATGACTGACAAGGATCATGACCGTCGGCGCTTTCAGCGTATCGACTTCAATGCCCCCTGCCTGCTTGTACAAGGCAAGCGACAATGGCCGGTGAAACTCCACGATCTGTCCCTCAAGGGACTGATGGTGGAGCCCCCAGGCGACTGGGACGCCGATCCCGAGCACCCGTTCGAAGTGCACATCAGGCTGGGCAATGAGGCAGAGGTAACCATGGAGGTACTACTGGCTCGCAGCCAGAACCGATACCTCGGTTTCGTCTGCAGCCACATCGACCTGGACTCCATCAGCCACCTACGGCGCCTGGTAGAACTGAACCTAGGCGACGAAGCGCTACTGGAGCGCGAGCTGAACGCCCTCGGCGAAGCCTCTGACTGACGAATATTGCTCACCTGGCGATGAAGCCCGCGCCACACAGCTTCACGATGCCAACGCGCCGATAGCTATCGGCGCGACTCAGCGCCATGCAAAAGGCAGACACCAGCCTGATCCCCGGAGGTCCTGATTGACCATGAATCCCCGGGGATCGCCCCGGTAGCGGGATGACCGACTAGCGGCCGGCGGGCTGCCCCCCCGTAGGTTAACCGCTTAGCGCAGGCGGTCACCGCTGTTGCGGCGCAGACGGCGCGCCTTAAGCTGCTGACGCTCTTTGTCGGTGAGCTGTTCGCGACGGGGCTGATCGATCTGGAAGGATTTGGCGAAAATATCGAAGAAGAGAAACACGGTGGTATACCCATTGTGGATGGATGTGCCTATTCTAGCTCAAAGTTAGGCAGCTAACTATCGATTTAGGTCAATCGCAGCTCGCCTCTGCCTCTGACATAACGCCGCACCCCGCCGCCTCACTCAAAAAGCGCATCCAGCGCCTGCTCAAGACGAGTAACCGCAATTACCTGAAGGCCCGCCGGCGGCTCTTTCGGCGCATTCCCTCTCGGCACGATGGCGCGCTTGAAGCCATGCTTGGCCGCTTCCTTAAGGCGCTCCTGACCGCTGGGTACCGGGCGAATCTCCCCAGACAGGCCGATTTCGCCGAACACCAGAAGATCATGCTCCAGGGGCCGGTTGCGCAGACTGGAAATCACTGCCGCCATCAG
The DNA here is from genome assembly GCF_019656335.1 of Pseudomonas sp. NCCP-436. GTDB lineage: Bacteria > Pseudomonadota > Gammaproteobacteria > Pseudomonadales > Pseudomonadaceae > Aquipseudomonas. The sequence goes on from NZ_BPLZ01000010.1 coordinate 53,966, forward strand.
CGCCAGGTCGGAGGCTGTCTCCAGCACCTTGACCCCACCAACCACGTTGAGGAACACGTCCTGGTCGTAGGTCGGAATACCGCCATGTCGATGCAACACGGCCAGGAGCATGGCCAGGCGGTTCTGATCCAAACCCAGGGTAACGCGACGCGGATTGGCCAGGTGACTGGTGTCGACCAGTGCCTGAACCTCCACCAGCATCGGTCGCGAGCCTTCCCAGGTAGCCATCACTACACTGCCAGGCACCGACTCTTGGGCACGGGTAAGAAAAATCGCCGATGGATTGGACACCTCCTTGAGCCCCTTGTCGGTCATGCCGAACACGCCCAGCTCATTGACCGCGCCGAAACGGTTCTTCACAGCCCGCAGGAGACGCAGCCGACCATCGGACTCGCCCTCGAAATACAGCACAGTGTCGACCATGTGTTCCAGCACCCGAGGACCGGCCAGTGCGCCCTCTTTGGTCACGTGGCCGACCAGGAAGATTGCCGTACCGCTCTGCTTGGCATAGCGCACCAGCAGTGCTGCACTCTCTCGCACCTGAGCCACGCCGCCGGGTGCCGATTGCAACTGCTCGGTGAAGATGGTCTGGATTGAGTCGATCACCATCACCTTGGGCTTTTCCTGGCGGGCGGTGGCGATGATCGCCTCGATACAGGTCTCGGTCATTACCTTGAGGCGATCCAGCGGCAAATCCAGCCGCCGGGCACGCATCGCCACCTGCTGCTGGGATTCCTCACCTGTGACGTACAGCGCCGGAAATTGCCTGGCGATGTTGCACAGTGTCTGCAGCAAGATGGTCGATTTACCGATACCCGGATCACCACCAATAAGCACCACAGAGCCATCTACCAGGCCGCCACCAAGCACCCTATCCAGCTCTCCGGAAGCAGTGGAAAAGCGCGGAATCTCCTCAACGCTGACCTCGGCCAAAGTTCTGATATTGGCCCGGTCGCCGGCCCAGCCACTGCGTCCGGACGCGGCCCCTCCCTCAATCAGAGTCTCCACAAGGGTATTCCAGGCACCGCAATCGCCACACTGCCCGGCCCACTTGGGAAAGGTGGAGCCGCACTCGGTGCAACCGTACATGCGCTTTGCCTTGGCCATAAGGAGACTCCCACCGCTGTAACTGAGGGCGAAACCATACCGAACAACTGGATAAATTTACAGACCCATAGTGCTTCATCTGCCGGAGATAATGCCCCGCAATCCAGCAACATCCGGGCCAGACCATGCATATAGAACTGTTTCCCGCCACGCCGGATCAGCAGTCGCTGATCCGCAACCTGTACCAGTTCTATGCCTACGACAGCTCGGACTGGGAGGGAGAAGATGTCGAAGCCGACGGTCGTTTCTATATCAACGATGCGCACTTGCTGCGCTATTGGCAGGAGCCGGGCTGGAGCGCCCACCTGATACTTGCCGATGGATTCATCGCCGGCTTCCTGCTGATCGAACGCAGCGAGCTGCCGAGCCTCGATGTGCCGGAGTTCGCCGATCTGTTTCTGCTCAGACGTTATCGCCGACTGGGCATCGGCCGTGCCCTTGTTCTGCAGTTGATGGGCGATGGCAGTAGCTGGCTGCTGCGCTTCTACCGACAGGACGAACTCGCCAACCGATTCTGGCAGCAGTTGTTTACCGAACTACCGAGACCCCCACTGGAAGTCTCGGACCTGGACGAGACAGACGGGCTGCTCAGCTATCTGATCAACCCGCCCGTGCATTAGGAAGGCCGCAAGAGGGTCTCAGCCAGCCAGCGGCTGCAACAGCACCTTGCTGACCCGGCGATCCTTAACTTCGGTCACGGTCAACTGCCAGCCGGCATGTTCCAGACTATCGCCAGTCACCGGCAGACGGTCGAGCAGGCTCATAACCAGGCCGGCGAGCGTCTGATAATCGTCGCTTGGCGCCGCAGCAAAACCTAGCCGTTCGCGCAGCACCGCCAGGTTCAACGCACCATTGATGCGGTAACCGGTGCCGGCGGCTTCGATTTCCGGGCCGTCAACTTCACTGGCGTCCGGCAGTTCGCCGGCTATTGCCTCGAGGATATCGGTCATGGTCAGCAGCCCTTCGAAGGCACCGAACTCGTTGACTACGAAGGCCACGTGGGTGGATGCCTGGCGCATCTGCTCCAATGCACTGAGCACCGAGACACTATCCGGCAGGTTTATCGGTGCACGCACCAGTGGCTCGATGTCCAGTACCTCCCCCTTGAGCAACTCCTTGAACAGCTCCTTCTTGTGGATATAGCCGAGCGGCTCGTCGGGGCTGGTGGAACGACACACCAGCAGACGAGAGTGCGGCGAGTCCAGCAGAACCTGATGGATTTTCTCCTGCGGCGCGTCGATGTCGATGCGATCCACCTCCATGCGATCCGTCATGGCCTTGCGAATCGACTGCTCAGCCAGGCCCAGCACACCACGGATCATAACCCGCTCACGACGATCGAACAGCACCTGATCGCTGCTGTCACCGATCATGTCGGCAATCTCCTCGCCTACTTCATCCGCCTCCAGCTTGCCTCCGAGCAGACGCAATACGGCGTGCGCTGTGCGCTCGCGCAACCCCCGCTCACCCTGCAGGCTGCGCTTGCGCCGGGAGCGGGCAATCTGGTTGAACACTTCGATCAGGATCGAGAAACCGATGGCGGCGTACAGGTAGCCTTTCGGAATATGGAAACCCAGTCCTTCTGCAGTCAGACTGAAGCCAATCATCATCAGGAAGCCCAGGCACAGCATGATCACTGTCGGCCGGGCATTGACAAAGGCGGTCAGCGGCTTGCTGGCCACGATCATCAGGCCGATAGAGACAATTACCGCCAGCATCATCACCTGCAGGTGCTCGACCATTCCCACAGCAGTAATCACCGCATCAAGCGAGAACACTGCATCAAGCACGATAATCTGTACCACCACCGGCCAGAAACGTGCGTAGATGCGGCTGCCGCCGGCTTTGTGGACATGGCCTTCGAGACGCTCATGCAACTCCATGGTGGCCTTGAACAGCAGGAATACACCACCAAACAGCATGATCAGGTCACGCCCGGAGAAATTCTTGCCAAATACCTCCAGCAGAGGTTCGGTCAGGGTCACCAGCCAAGCCATGCTGGCCAGCAGGCCCAGACGCATCAGCAGCGCCAGACTGAGGCCGATCACCCGCGCACGGTCACGCTGCTCGGGTGGCAACTTGTCGGCGAGGATGGCAATGAACACCAGGTTGTCGATGCCCAGAACGATCTCCAGGACGATCAGAGTCAGCAGGCCCAGCCAGGCCGTCGGATCAGCGATCCATTCCATCTAATGTGCAGCTCTCTGTTGGGAAGGATGAAGACAGCCGAAAGCGCTGCACAAACACGGAGCTGGCAGAAGGAAACTCGGCTGGCGGAGAAAATGCGTGGCGACGAACCACAGAGAGGAAAAGTGCCAGACGACACTATCCCCAGGATGTATCACCCTCGCTCCATACGGCGAGGGCGATCGACTACTGTCGCTGTCCATGAAGACCAGAAAATGGGAAACAGGCCCTGCAATCTACTGGAGCCGAACCGGCACTTAAAGGGCATAGATTGTTACCAGTTCTTACCAATAGTTCTCCACCGCCACCTGTCCGGGTCGACGCGTCAGACTGAGATTCAGTCCGCGCGCCTTCAACCGCTGGCGAATATCGGTGATCATCTGTGGGTTACCGCAGATCATTACCCGCGAATGTTCAGGGCTCAGTTCCAACCCGGCGGCCCGCTCCAGCTCGCCATTATCGAGTAGCGTGGTGATCCGCGCGCCAAGACATCCAGGCGCCTGCTCGCGGGTGACCAGCGGCAGGTAGGTAAGCTTGTGGGTGAACTCGGCCAGATGTTCCTGCCCGCCCAGGCCGTGTATAAGCGGCTGATAGGCCAGCTCGGCAAGACTGCGGGCGCTGTAAACCAGCACGATGCGCTCGAAACGCTGCCAGACCTCGAAGTCCTGCAAAATCGACAGAAACGGCGCCACCCCCGTACCACTACCAAGCAACCAGAGATCGCGACCATCGACGAAGCGATCCAGGGTCAGGAAGCCGGTGGCCATCTTTTCCACCAGCAGCTCGTCGCCAACCTGCAGGCGACTCAACTCACTGGTGAACTCGCCGCCAGGCACGACAATGGAGAAGAACTCGAGGAATTCATCATGCGGCGCCGATACCAGCGAGTAGGCCCGCCAGACGATGTCCCCACTGGTCTTGCGCACGCCTAGACGGACAAACTGCCCGGCACGGAAGCGGAAACCGGCATCTCGCGTGCAACGCAGGCTGAACAGGCTGAGCGACCACACACGAACCTCTGTCAGCGTCTGGCGAGTGAACTTGTCTTCGCTGGCGGTCATAATTCCTCCTTCACTGAATTGACTGACAGTCTCGCGCAAACCGCGCACGACAAACACCGACGGTTTCCATGCCTATTCTCACCACGCCCTTCGCCGTACTCGACCTGATTCGCCAACCCGAGCAGCGGGACGAACCACTGCAAGCCTTCGATGCCGCAGACGAGTACCTGCTCAAGGATCTGCACGAACGTCCGTTGGCCGCCGGTAGCCGGGTGCTGGTACTCAATGATGGCTTCGGCGCACTTGCCTGTTCACTGGCTGCCCATTATCGGGTAACCAGCAGCGGCGACTCACATCTGGGCCATCTTGCCCTGCGCAAGAATCTGGCGCGCAACGGGCTGGCCGAAGATGCCGTGAACTTCATTCCGGCCGGACAAGACGCCGCTGGCCCGTTCGATCTGGTGCTGATCCGTGTACCGAAAACTCTGGCTCTACTGGAGGATCAACTGATTCGCCTGCACGGCCATTTGGCGCCCGGCGCACGGGTAGTGGCTGGTGCGATGATCAAGCATTTGCCGCGCGCCGCAGGCGATCTGCTGGAGCGCTACGTGGGTTCAGTGCAGGCCTCGCTGGCGGTTAAGAAGGCCCGTCTGCTATTTGCCACACCACAGAACAGGCCTGCTCCGCAGTCGCCCTACCCGACCCACTACCGTCTCGACCAGCCGCCACTTAATCTGGTCAACCACGCCAACGTATTTTGCCGGGAAGGACTGGACATCGGCACCCGCGCCTTCCTTCCGCACCTGCCACGACATACGGGGCCGATCCGCGTCGCCGACCTTGGCTGCGGCAACGGAGTACTTGGCATCGCCTATGCGCTGGCCAGCCCACAGGCGCAGTTGACCCTGATCGACGAGTCATACATGGCCGTGCAGTCGGCGCGCGAGAACTGGCAGGCAGCACTGGGCCCGCGTGCAGTACAGATCCGTGCCGACGACGGACTGGCCGGACAGCCGGCCGAGTCGCTGGATCTGGTGCTGTGCAACCCGCCCTTCCATCAACAGCAGGTGGTCGGCGACTTCCTGGCCTGGCGCATGTTCCAGCAGGCCCGAGCGGCACTGGTGCGCGGTGGCGAGCTGTGGATCGTCGGCAACCGCCACTTGGGCTATCACGTCAAGCTGGGCCGCTTGTTCCGCCAGGTAGAGCAGGTGGCGGCCACACCCAAGTTCGTGGTGCTCAGGGCAATTCGCTAGCGGCCGGCCGAGCTAGGGAGTCCCCAGCCCGGCTGCGTTCATAAACTGACGCAACAGCCAGGCCAGCATGCCCAGGCTCAGGACACTGGCCGACCAGATCAGCACCAGCCATCCCAGGCGCTGCCACAAAGACTTGCAGCTCGCTTCATTGCGGATCATTCGGCGGGCCTCAGTGATAACCGTCATGCTGGGTTACCTTGCCGCGGAACACGTAGTAGCTCCAGGCGGTATACATCAGGATGAACGGGATGATCAGCAGCGCGCCCACCAGCATGAAGCCCTGGCTCTGCGGCGGTGCTGCGGCCTCCCAGATGCTGATCGACGGCGGAATTACGTTCGGCCACAGGCTGATACCCAGCCCGCTGTAGCCGAGGAATATCAGCGCCAGAGTAAGCAGGAACGGCGAATAGTTACGGTTGTCGGCCACCGCACGCAGCAACGCCCAGGTGCACAGCAACACCAGCAGAGGCACCGGCATGAACCAGAACAGGTTGGGCAGACTGAACCAGCGCTCGGCAATGGCCGGATGCGCCAGCGGCGTCCACAGACTGACGATGCCGGTGGCCGCCAGCAGAACGAACACCAGCGGCCGGGCCAGATCGTGCATCTGCCGCTGCAGACGGCCATCAGTCTTCATAATCAGCCAGGTACACCCCAACAGCGCATAGGCGGCGATCAGCGCCAGGCCACAGAACACCGGGAAGGGCGTCAGCCAGTCTAAGGAACCGCCGACAAAGCGCCGTCCTTCTACCGCGAAACCCTCGATATAGGCACCCAGTGCCACCCCCTGAAAGAAGGTCGCAGCCAGTGAGCCACCGATAAAAGCCTTATCCCATAGGTGTTTGCGCTGCGCCTTGGCCTTGAAGCGAAACTCAAAGGCCACGCCGCGGAAGATCAGCCCCAGCAGCATCAGAATCAGCGGCAGATACAGCGCATGCAGCACCACCGAGTAGGCCAGCGGAAAGGCGCCAAACAGGCCGGCGCCACCCAGCACCAGCCAGGTCTCGTTGCCGTCCCAGACCGGAGCTACGGTGTTCATCATCACATCGCGCTCACCCTCGTCACGGACGAAGGGAAAAAGGATGCCGATACCCAGGTCGAAACCATCCATTACCACGTACATCATCACGCCGAAGGCAATGATGACCGCCCAGATCAGCGGCAGGTCGATACCCATGCTCAGTTCCTCCCAGGCAACGAATCGGTTTCGCCATCTTCAAGGCCCTCGCCGGGAGCCGACAGCGGCCGCGCCGGAGTACGCGGCTGGCCCGGCCCACCCGGCACCACCTCGCGGCCTTCGTCGAGCTGCGGGCCTTTGCGTACCAGGCGCAGCATGTAACTGATGCCGGCGCCAAACAGCGCGAAGTAGACAATTACGAACAGCGCCAGGGTGAAACCCAACTGCTCGGCGCTGTGCCCGGAGGAGGCGTCGGCAGTGCGCATCAACCCCTGGACGATCCAGGGCTGACGGCCTATTTCTGTGGTGTACCAACCGGCCAGAATGGCGATCACCCCGCTCGGCCCCATCCATAGCGCCAGATGCAGGAACGGCCGGCAGTTGTACAAGCGCTCACCGCGTCGCAACCAGGCTCCCCAAACACCAAGCAGGATCATCAGCAGGCCTATACCGACCATCAGGCGGAAACTCCAGAACACTATGGTGGAGTTGGCCCGGTCTTCCGCTGCAAACTCCTTCAGTGCCGGCACCTGCTGGTCCAGGCTGTGGGTCAGGATCAGGCTGCCCAGCGCAGGAATCTCGATCTTGAAGCGGGTCTCCTCACGCTCCATGTCCGGCCAGCCAAACAGAATCAGCGGAGTAGGCTCGTCACCGACGTTCTCCCAGTGTCCCTCGATGGCCGCGATCTTGGCTGGCTGGTACTTAAGGGTATTGAGCCCGTGAAGGTCGCCGATAAAGGCTTGCACCGGCGCCACCAGCAACGCCATCCACACCGCCATCGACAACATTTTGCGAATCGCCGGGTTGTTCCGTCCGCGCAACAGGTGCCAGGCAGCAGACGAACCGACAAAGAAGGCGGTGGCGAGGAAAGCGGCGGTGACCATGTGCGCCAGGCGATAGGGAAACGAGGGGTTGAACACGACCGCAAGCCAGTCCACCGGGATCACCCGACCGTCAACGATCTCGAAGCCCTGCGGAGTGTGCATCCAACTGTTGGAAGCCAGGATCCAGAAGGTGGAGATCAGCGTGCCGATGGCCACCATCACCGTTGAAAAGAAGTGCAGCCCCGGGCCGACGCGATTCCAGCCAAACAGCATCACCCCGAGAAAACCTGCCTCCAGAAAGAAAGCGGTGAGCACTTCATAGGTCAGCAGCGGCCCGGTAATGGCCCCGGCAAAGTCGGAGAAGGCACTCCAGTTGGTACCGAACTGGTAGGCCATGACCAGTCCGGAGACCACGCCCATGCCGAAGTTGACCGCGAATATTTTCACCCAAAAGTGATAGAGGTCGCGATACAGGGGCTTTCCGGTTCTCAGCCAAAGGCCTTCGAGCACGGCCAGGTAGCTGGCCAGGCCGATGGTGATGGCCGGAAAGACGATATGAAAGGAAATGGTGAAGGCGAACTGAACGCGAGCGAGATCAAGCGCCTCAAGGCCGAACATGGCACATCCTCATACAGGTTATCCCGGCCCGGCCTGCTTGCCGGACATGGGCTCCAAGCGTTGGAGTCGCAACCGCCACGATTGTTCTTATGGCATGAGACGCGGGCGCCCATCGCTCGCCGGAGAACGCCCCGGAAATTGCGTATTGACCCAGGTCAGTTCTCGGGAAAAAGCTTACGCCTTCCGTCGGAAAGCCATGCTGTGGTTATTTGCCGCGTGACAGATCACCACGGCACCAACATGGGAAAGGGCACAGGCAGGGGGCTGCACTCAGCGGAAATCACCGACGTCGGCGAGTTTGCGGCCGTTCTTGCGGAACTCAACCGGCGTCTGGCCGACCCAGCGTTTGAAGGCCCGATAGAAGGTGCTTGGTTCGGAAAAACCGGTACGCTCGACAATCACCTCGATGCGCTCATCGGTGTTGAGTAGCAGTTCCTTGGCCAAACGACAACGGTAGTCACTGGCCAGATCGTTGAAACGCACACCAGTCATGGCCAGGCGCTCGCGCAATCGCCGTACCGGCATATCAAGACGGGTCGCCACCTGCTCCAGGGTCACGCCGCCATCGGCCAGCAGCTCAGCGATCAGCTCGCGCACCTGGCGCACCAGTTGCTGCCGCTCGGCCTCCATCAACCGGCGCCGCAACAGCTTTTCATGCATGCGCAGCTCCGGCGTTGCGACATGCCGTAACGGACGCGCCAGCACTGACGCATCAAACATCAGCACACAAGCCTCAGCCCCGAGGTATACCGGACAACCGTAAGCCGCCTGGTAGTATTCGTCCGAAGCCCCCTCGGCATGGGCAAAATGCACTTCGTGCAGACTAAAGGAACCGTCGCTCAGACTTGCAAACAGACGAACCAGCACGCCGACCAACATTTCCGACCAGTGCCGTGGCATGTTCGCTGGCAACGTGATGCGTAATCGCGCCCGGGCCGTATCGCATTCCAGCTGCGCTTCGGCCGACTCGCATAACAGCCGCATATAGCGCAGGGCATGGCGCAGGCCGGCGCCAAATGTTGGGCCGGAGAAGAACAGGGCCTGCAGCCACTGCAGCTGGATGCTTGGCAAATGCCGGCTGAGGAACAGGCCGACATGCTCCTCGCCACAGAGTTCTCCGGCAGCCTGCCAGAACACCGCCTGGTGTTCACCGTCCAAGCGGCCGTCTTCTGAGAGGGAAATGCGCGCCAACAGCGCGGCCGGATCCACCCCACAGGCCTGCAAGGCATCAATCACCGGACGCGTCAACGCCATGTCCCTGGTCAGATCACGCATGTTCATCGCTGTTATTGTGATTTTTGAACCGCGTCATCTTATGGCCGTGTGCCATCTCACGCAAATCATCAGCCACCATTCTGGTTGCGCCGGCGCTTGCAGCACGCGACATTCGCCCCGAAGCTATGCGGCTCGAAAGGAGCCCTCGATGAACCTGCACGAACTAACCGCCCGTCTGCACGCCATTCGCGACCACAACCAGTGGCAGCGTTTTCACAGTCCGAAGAATCTGGTCATGGCCGCCAGCGTCGAAATGGCTGAGCTGATGGAAATCTTCCAGTGGCTGAGCGAGAACGAATCGCGTCGCCTGGGCGACGAACAGCTTGCCCATGCCGGCCAAGAGATCGGCGACGTTGTGCTCTATCTGTTGCTGCTGTGCAGTGAGCTTGGTCTGGACATGGATAAGGTAGTACGCGACAAACTGGCCGACAGCGAGAGGCGCTTCGTCCGATGAGCGACCGTCACTTCGATGAGCTGGCCGCACGCTTCGCCGAGAAGATCTACGGCGGCGCCAAAGGCGCCATCCGCCTGGCCGTGCTGCAGGCTGATCTGGCCGAAGCACTGCCACAGCGCCCCTTGCGCGTGCTGGATGTAGGCGCCGGGCTCGGCCATATGAGCCTGTGGCTGGCTGAACGCGGTCACGCCGTGACCTTGGCCGAACCTGCTGCGCCAATGCTCGACGGTGCGCGCCAGCGGTTTGCCGAGGCCGGCTGCAGCGCCACCTTCATCCAGGCACCCTGGCAGGAACTGCCCGACCATTTCGACCAGCCCTTCGATGTGCTGCTATGCCATGCCGTACTGGAATGGCTGGCCGAACCTGCCGCCATTCTCCCCGTGCTGCACCAGCTGACCACACCAGGCGGCTGGCTGTCGCTGGCCTTCTACAACCGCGACGCGCTGATCTACCGCAATCTGCTCAAGGGGCACTTCCGCAAGCTGCGCAAGGAACGTTTCGCCGGCGAGGGGCAGAGCCTGACGCCTCAGCAGCCGCTGGATCCGCGTGAACTGGAGATGCAACTCCAGCCAGCCTGGCAGGTCGAAAGCCGCAGTGGCGTGCGCGTGTTCCACGACTACATGCCGCAGGAATTCCAGACCAGAGCCGCACCAGCCGAAGTGCTGGAAATGGAGCTGGCTTATCGCCGTCATCCTGCCTTTGCCGGGCTCGGCCGCTACCTGCACTGGATCTGCAGACCACGCTGACTACCGGATATGGATGCATGCGGGAGCCAGGCACAATCTGCAGCAAAGTCTCTGTACAGACTCCACGGAGGCCATCATGCGAAGTGTCATCACCTGGCTCAGCCTGTTGCTGACGGCATGCCAGAGCGCCAATCCTTACCGGGCCGAGTCTCTGCCGATCCCGACAGCCCCGCCCGGGGCCGCCAGCACCTTCGACCGCAGTGCCTATCCTGCCCCGCCACGCGATTACGGCCACTACCGCAGTTGGAGCTGGGCTGACGGGCAGCCGTCGAGCACCAGCCCTGCGGCAGATGCCGGACAACTGGCACAAAGCATCAGCGCCACCCTCGATCAGTACGGCCTGCGGCCGGCAATCAGCGGCAGCGGCGAGTTACTGGTTCGCGCCCACGTCGAGCAGCAGACCCGCCTGTACCACTACCAGGACAATTGGGGCGGCTACTACGGCAGTCACCCTCACTGGAATCCTCACTACGCAGCCTGGGGCACACTACCAATAACCCGCAGCGTTGAACGCAAGGTGACTGTAGCCCGGATAGACCTAGTTGATGCGCACGACCGCCAGATAGTCTGGAGCGGACAGGGCGAAGCCTTCACCGGCCAGGATCAGGCAGCTCAGGCCAGCTCCCTGAGGGCGGCCCTTCGCGCGGCACTGAACGGCTATCCACCATACTGATCAACAACCCTCCTCAGTCCTCCTCAGTGAAATCGGAGACTCTTATGCGCCCCCTGACCTGCTTGCTGCTGATGCTATTGCTGGGAGGGTGCAGCACCCTCGACCTGGATCGCGACTACGATCCGAACCGCGACTTTGCGACCTATCACAGCTGGAGCTGGCGGACGCCGCGACTCGTCTACCAGCCCGCCGACCCGCGACTCCAGAGCGACCTAACCGAGGCCCGCATCAGCCAAGCGATAGCCAATCAGCTTGAACAGCGCGGTCTGCGCCTGGTTCCAGCTCAACAAGCCGACCTGCTTGCCCAGAGCGTACTGATAGTTGATGAGCGCCTGGATCAAGTCACCACCCATTACGGCGGCGCCTGGTCCGGCTACTGGGGGGCTACTTGGCTGGCCCGGCCTTCAGCGAAACACGCCGGGTGGACTACAAGGTGACTACCCTGCAGATCGACCTCTACGACGCTCGCGACGGCAAGCTGGTCTGGCGCGGCAGCGGCGCCCAGATAATGCGCAAGCTGCCACCCAGCCCGGCAGAGCGCGAACGGGCAATTCGCGAGACGGTAAACCAGATACTTTCCCAGTATCCACCTCACTGAGTGAGGCCGGCTGCCAGTGGCGTCGACGCCACAGGTCACAGAGTCATCATCAGGCTCTGATGCAGCACACCCGGCAACTGGCGTAAGCTCCTCCCCCTTAAATTCCCTTAGGAGTACTTGATGAACCACATCAGCAGCTGGCTGCTGGCCCTCCCCTTCCTTGCCGGCGCATTGATGCCTCTGCAGGCGGGCATCAACGGACAGCTTGCCCGTCAGCTTTCCAGTGTATTTTCGGCAGCCCTGATCTCCTTTGCCGTCGGCACCCTGGCACTGCTGCTGATAACCCTGAGTCAGAGAGAAATACCCGCCTTCAGCGCGCTCCGCGAACTGACCTGGTGGCACTGGAGCGGCGGCCTGCTCGGCGCATTCTTCATCGCTACCGCGGCCTTTGCCGGTCCAAGAGTCGGAGCGCTGCTGTTCATGGCACTGGTGATCGCCGGACAACTGGCCATGGCCGTGGCCCTCGACCACTTCGGCTGGGCCGGTTTTCGTGAGTCACCCGTTAACTTCAGCAAGATTGCCGGACTGGCACTGATAGTTGCCGGTATCTGGATGATCAGACGCGCCTGAATCAGCTTTCTCGAACCGATAGAACAGATTCGGTTCGCTGACTAAAAACAGATTGCCATACTCATCAAAGGTCATCCCTTCGCCCTGCGGGACGCTGTCCTGCAGACCGGCGAAACCGCTCAGCAGTGTCTGATAGCCAATCAGCTTCCCCTGATGATCCAGCTCGACCAACATCTTCGACTGGTCACTGAGCACCATCAGGTGACCTGTACATGCGTCGAAATGTACCGAGGACAAGTCGGTGACCGGCATTTCTTCGACCCAGTCCTGACGATCAATGATCTCGAGATCGAAATCCCCTTCCATGCTGCGCTTAAGGCCACGGATCTCGTAGAGCTTGCGCGGTGAGTGCTCCTTGACCACGAACAGCCGGTCGCTCCGGCGGTCATAATCAAACCCCTCGAAGCCTTGGTTACCGCCCAAATCAATGCTCAGGGTCAGAGCCCGGTAGTCGTCGCGATACAACGTACGAGGCCTGTCAGGCAATTGAATGCGTACCAGTGCCTGACTGCGCTCTTCGCTCACCAGCAACTGACCGTCTCCCAGGTAGGCCACCCCCTCCACATCGCTGAATCCGTTCAGCGGATAGCGCTCCAGCAAGCGTCCGTCTCGATCCAGTAGCAGCAGTTGCTCAGGATTGTTGACCACCGCCCAAATATGCCCACGCTCATGGTCGTAGCTCAAGCCGGAAAGGTTGTCGTTAACCCCATGGACTTCCCGAGCATCGATCGTGACCCGGAACTTGGAGTGCAACAGGCTTCGCGGTGCCATGTCACCCTCATGCCACTGGCTGCTAATCCAGAAATACAGCCGGTCGTCCAGGTGCAGCTGGTGCAGTATCTGATGGACACTCAGCAAGGAGAACAACAGGAGCGCCCATTTCCATGGGCTGGTGACAGACAGCCTTCCCGGCCACCCCTTGATAGCGGACAACATAGAAAACGCTCGCTTCGGCAATGGAGGTGCCGCGCACTGACCGTACAGTCCGGTGGCGGGCCAGGTGTCGGACAACCCTGGCGATCAGTGGTTCAGGGCAAACTGCACGATTTCGCGCGAACGGGCGAGCCGGCGAGCAGACGGCGCCCGGAGACAAACATTCAGAGCCTGAACTTACCCATCTGTCTGGCCAGATCTTCGGCCAGGCGACTCAGGGTACGGCAGTCCTCGCGACAGGAGCGCACCTCATCGGCGGTAGCATGGGCCAGATCGGCGATCCCCTGGACATTGCGGTTGATTTCTTCGGTTACCGAGCTTTGCTCCTCGGTGGCGGCCGCCACCTGGGTGTTCATGTCACTGATGCGTTCGATCTGTCCGGTAATCGCTCCCAGCGACTGCCCGGTGCGCTGTGCAGACTCAACACCAGTGGCGGTGGCCGACTGGCCGGCGTGCATCGAGCTGACCGCGGTTTCCGCGCCTTGCTTGAGGCGCTGAATCATCTGCTGGATCTCGTCGGTCGAGGCCTGGGTGCGACTGGCCAGTGTACGCACTTCGTCAGCCACCACCGCGAAGCCACGGCCCATCTCACCAGCCCGGGCCGCCTCGATCGCAGCGTTGAGTGCCAGCAGGTTGGTCTGTTCGGAAATGCCGCGAATCACTGCCAGCACCTGATCGATGGAGGCCACCTCCTCGGCCAGCTTGCTCACCGCTCCAGCCGCACTGCCAATATCTGCCGACATCCGTTCGATATGAGCGACGGACTGGCCGACCACCTGACGTGCTTGCTGCGCCTCGTCACGGGCGACATGCGACGACTGGGCTGCGTTACTGGCGTTACGCGCGATTTCCTGCACGGTCAGGCCCATCTCATGTACGGCCGTGGCTACCATATCGGTCATTTCCTGCTGCTGGCCGGCACGCCCGGCGGTGTTATCCACCACCTGAGCCACCTGTTCCACGGCCAGGCGCAGACGCTCGCTGATGGCCAGTACTTCGCCGATCAGCTCGCGCTGACTACCGAGAAAACGATTGAAGCCGCGGGCCAGATCGCCCAGTTCGTCAGCCCGTGCATCGTTCAGGCGGCGGGTCAGGTCGCCGCCGCCACCACCGATTTCCACCAGCGCCTGGGTCACCTGACGTATCGGCCGAACCAGCCCACGCGCCAGCACCACCACCAGCCCCAGAAATAGTAAGGCCACGGCAATACCGATCAGGCTAGTGGTCAGCAGAGCCTGGCGCGCTTCGCCATAGATCTCATTCTCCGGCACCTCGCTGACCAGCCACCAGTCGATACTGGCGAGCTTCTGCGCCACCGCCAGAAAGGCTTCACCCTGCCGCTCGAAACGCACCGCGCCGCTGCCGCCAGCCAGCACCTTGCGACCGGCTTCATCACCGAACAGTTCGACAAGCCTGGCCCTGCCACTGAGTTCGGAACGAGGATGCACCTTGATGTCGCCCTCGGCATCAACGAGAAACACCTGGCCACGCTCGCCGAAGCGGAACGCGCTGATCATCTGCGACATGTCGGCCAGGTTGTAACCCAGCCCGGCCACTCCCAGGGTCTTGCCGTCGCGCTTGATGCGCTCATTGATGAACAGGGTTGGCAGGCGAGTGGTTTTGTCGATATCTATTTCCACCACCTGGTCACGGTCGCTGTCGACCAGTCGGTAGAACCACTGATTTTCCGCCTGACTACGGTCGATGGTGCGCATCAACCCCTCTCCAGTGGTGTAGTTGCCGCTGGCCAGGGCAACGATGGAGGTCGTCATGGCGTTCTGCTGTGCCCGTACGCCTTCCAGATAGCGCGCAAATACCGGCCGTTGAGCCTCGTCCTCCCCGCCTGCCAGCCAGTCCTGTACCAGGGTGTTGCTGGCAATCGCGGCGTTGGCCGTGATCGGTGCACTGAGCACCCGCTCCAGATCATTGCGAATGGCCTGCACCCGGGCCGGCAGGGCTTCTTCGACCAGATAGCGCTCGGTGAGCCGGTCAACCACCGCCGAATAGATTCCGACCACGATGAGGATACTGGCGAGCAGGGCCGCGCCCATGCTCAGAATCAACTGCCACTGAATACTGCGTCGCCAGAGCTGCATACGGCGTCTCCTGCTGCGGCCGGGGATACTGGATCAGCAATTGGATACCAAACTGTACACAAAATGCAATTCTCTCTCCTTGAAAGAGCTATCGACAGAACGACGTCCTGCTTTACCTCTTTGCAGCGTAAAACCAGCCTCTCCGACAAACGGAACATCTGGGCCGATCATAGAACCAATCTGCAGAACTTCAGGGCGTGACGCTGAATTCGACGCGAGCGGTCTGTCCGGCTTCGTCTAGCACGCTAAGCTGTTGCCGGCCACTGTTGAACACCTGCACCAGACTGGCATCAGCCGCGCTCTCGCCCAGTGGCCGGCCATTGAGAAACCACCAGCGCCGGCCACTGCCGCCCAGAGTCGAAAGGCTCAGACGCAGGGGCCCGGTGCTGTCCGGCGAACGCCGCAGACTATCGCCCGGACGCACGCCGATGATCGACAACGGCGCGACCTGAGCCGGCGTCAGCGGCGGACAGTCGCCGGCGGCGGCCGGCAGCCGGGCACTGCGTCGCTCACGCCGCGGCAGCCAGGGCTCCAGCGGCGCCGGCCAGAGCACCAGCTCGCGGGCATCGGCACCTGGGCAGCCAGGAGCCACCCGCAGGCCGGCAGCATTGACCCAGTAACGCTCACGCAGACCGCTACCCAGTGGCTGATCCGGCGCCAGCAAAGTAGGCGGCGTGGTGCCCTCCAGTGTCCAGGCGAAACGCTGTCGACGGCAGTTGGGATCAGTGCGCGCCATCGGCTGCCCCAGCGGCCAGCAGATAGCAGCCACACCGACTTCCGCAGGCTGCGGATCCGCTGGCACGGCAACGCCACGCTGGCCATCGCGCGCCACCAATAGGTCGTGTACCTGCAGCAGCAGCGGCGCTGCCGAAGCCAGACCAAACTGCCCTGGCACCGGAGTGCCGTCGGGGCGGCCGATCCAGATGCCGATCAGATGCCGGGGACCGACGCCAATGGCCCAGGCATCGCGGAATCCGTAACTGGTGCCAGTTTTCCAGGCCAGCAGCGGACGCTGCACCAACTGTGCGCGCGGATCACGATCCGGTCTTGCCTGACCGCTGAGAATGCGCCGGATGATCCAGGCTGCGCCGGGCGACAGCAGGCGCCGTTCCTGCAAGGCATCTTCCGGCTGCAACCGTGGACGGGCCGCCAGACCACCACGCGCGAAGGCGCTATAGCCGGTAATCAGAGATTCCAGCCGGGTACCGCCACCGCCAAGAATCAGCGCCAGGCTGGGCTCGGCCATTGATGGCAGGCGGATTGGCAGTCCGACGCTGCGCAATTCGCCGGCAAAGCGCTTCGGCCCGTAGGACTCGAGCAGTTGTACCGCCGGCAGGTTGAGCGAGGTAGCCAGCGCTTCGCTGGCCGACACCGGCCCGGCGAAACCGGCAGCAAAGTTGCCCGGACGGTAGTCACCGTAGTGACGAGGCACATCTTGCAGCAGTGACTCGGAATGGATCAGCCCGGCATCCAGCGCCATGCCGTAGAGAAAAGGCTTGAGCGTGGAACCGGGCGAGCGCAGTGCACGAATCATGTCGACATGGCCGAAGCGGGCCGTATCGGCCATGTCGACAGAGCCCAGATAGGCCCGTACTGCCATGTTCGGGTGCTCGACCACCAGAATCGCCGCCGAGGTTCGCTCAGGCAGACGCGCCCGCCAGCCCAGCAGCAGGTCCTCCAGCCGCTGCTGCAAGCCGGCATCCAGGGTGGTACGAATCAGCGCCGGGCTGCCGGGACGGTTCAGCCGCCGAGCCAGCAGCGGCGCCAGACTCGGCTCACGGCGCGGCGCGAGGAATACCGGCTCCTCCAGCGCCTCATCGATCTGCGCCTGAGGCCACACGTCGAATTCGGCCAGCCGCCGCAGCACCTTGTCGCGGGCGGCCTGAGCACGTTCGGGGTGACGATCCGGACGCAGCCGGCTGGGTGCCTGCGGCAACACTGCCAGCAACGCCGCCTCGGCGCGGGTCAGTTGATCCGGCGGCTTGCCCAGGTAACTCCAGCTGGCGGCGGCAACGCCTTCCAGCGTACCGCCGAACGGCGCGCGGCTTAGATATAGAGCGAGGATCTCCTCCTTGGAAAGATGCCACTCCAGCTGAGCGGTACGCCAAAGTTGCTTCAGCTTTCCAGACAGATCACGGTCATGTGGATCAAGCAGCCGCGCCACCTGCATCGACAGCGTACTGCCGCCGGACACCACGCGCCCGCCGCTGAGGTTCTGCCAGGCAGCCCGCACCAACGCCAGCGGATTGACTCCGGGGTGCTGGCGGAACCAGCGATCCTCGTAGGTCAGCAGTGCCTGAAGGTAATAGGGCGATACCGCATCCGGCGTCACAGGGTAGCGCCAGACGCCGTTGCGATCAGCGAAGCGCCACAGCGGCGTGCCATCCTCGGCCAGCACCACCCGGGCCAGATCGTCCTCCGGCAGAGGCAGCGGGAATAGTCGATCAGCCAGCCAGAGCAGAGCCAATACGGCAACGAGGATAAGCCCAACACGGCGGGCCAGCCGCTTCATGCAGAACCTCTCAACCGGCCCTCTCCTGCCATCGACTTGCTCTGCTCCCATCAGCGAGAGCGCCGCTGTTACCGACCCAGAACTACCATCTGCTCAGGCGCACGCCCCAGTGCCTGCCAGTTCGGCCGGTACATGGATTCGACCTGCGGTGGCGGCACGCGGTAGTGTCCCGGGGTCACCGCACGGGCCAGGTAAAGCAAATGGGTAGTGCCATCACCGCCCACATCCACCGCTGCCACATACCGGTCGCCACGGAACTCCTGATGTTTGATTCGCCCATTCTGCATCGACTGAAGCCACTCGCGGACGTTGCTGCCAGCATCGGCAAGGCTCGCCGAGCTTTGCGCCAGATTCTGGTTCTCCAGCTCCAGGCCGGCCGGCAGCAGATCCACCACCAGCGCATCCGGCACCCGCTGCTCGGCCCGAACGGCCAGATGCACCAGCACCAGATCGCCACTTTCGAGCTGCGTCAGATCCAGCGGCAGGCCGTCCATGCTCAGGTACTCGCGCTCAATGCCGAGATTCTGTCCGCCAGCCTGCGGGGCTTGCAGCGGATAACCGGAAACACTCAACTGCTGATACAGCACGGCACTAGCGGCGTTGCTCACTGTGAGTGGTTCGGCCAGCTCGGCGCGCTCCAGTTTGATACCCGGCTGCTGCTGGCTCAGCTCGAACTGGAAGGCGCCACTGGCCAGTTGCGCGGCCCAGGGCTGCTCCGGCTTGCCGAGCAGACCACGGCCAGCGAGGAACAGAGCGTTACGCTCCTGGGTCGACAGCCAGCGCTGCCCGGCCAGTTCATCGGCCAGCTCGAACAGGCGCTGCTCACGTTGCCCGGCAGCCAGATCGTGTTCCTCCAGAATGGCGAGAATCAGCGCCTGATCGCGTAACGGGCTACCGTAGTCGGCCATCCAGCGCTCGCCGATGCGCGGCAAAGTCAGCCCCTGCTGCAGCGCCTGCTCGGCACGCGCTCCATCGCCCATCAGTTTCAGCGCGGCTGCCAGTTGCACCAGCGGCAGACCGGAGCGGGCCTCACTGCGGCGCTCGAAGATACTGCGCAATGCGCCCAGCGGCGCCTGCTGGCTGCGTGCCATCACATAGCCGGCGTAGGCCTGCACAGCGAAGCGGGTATGACCGATGTCGTCGCTGTAGGTATCCACCAGGCTGCCTTGCTGCAGGTAGCGCAGCAAGCGCTCATTAGCCTTTTTCAGAGCCTCCGGTGGCACGCCGAACCCCTGCTCACGAGCCCGCAGGAGGAAGTCTGTGACATAGACGGTCAGCCAGTGTTCTTCTTCGCTTTCGCCACTCCAGAGACCGAACGAGCCGTTGTAGCGCTGCATCCCCAGCAGGCGATCTATGCCCAGCTCGATGCTGCGCCGGCGCTGCTCATCGGCTTCGCCTTCCAGGCCCAGGCGCTGCAGGCTCGCAGCATCGGCATAGAGCGAAGGGAACAAGCCACTGGCCGTCTGCTCGGCGCAACCGTAAGGGTAGGCCTTCAGTGCACGGATCTGCTCGCCGAGATTCAGCGGCGGCCGGCTCGACAGCGCCAGTACCGCCTCCAGACCGCCCGGCTCGAAGCGGCTGAGCACGCCGGCAGGCAAGCGCCAAGACTCGCCCTCACCCAATGCCGCACGGAAATGCTGCACCTGGGCCGGATAGGCCGGACGTACGCCCAATGTCCATTCACGACTGAAGTCACCAGGTTCTTCACCCGGCAGTACCAGCCCCTGCACTTCAACGTGGATACGACCTCGCCCCAGGCCGCCCTCTGCGCGAACCGGAATGCGCAGGGTGGTGCGCTCGCCATCCTTGAGGCTGATCGGCGCATCCCCCTTGCCGAGCAGGCGCAACTGCCCCTCCACCCCCAGGCGCACATCGAGCGTCTGCGCACTACCGGAGAGGTTGGTCAGATCCAGTGCCAGGCTGGTTTCGTCACCGCCTGCGAGAAAGCGCGGAGTAGACAATTCGGCAATCAGCGGTGCGGCCACTACGGTGCTGGCCTCGGCCATACCGAAATGCTCGTCGCTCCAGGCCTGCGCCATCAGACGTAACTCACCGTTGAAGTCCGGGATGTCCAGCGTCACCTCGCCCTGCCCCTGCTCATCGAGCTTCACCGGCTCGCTCTGCTGGGCAACGATCAGCACGCTGGTGTCCGGACGCTGGCCACCGGGAGACAGGCCGGCATCGCCACCGAAGGCCAGGCTGGCTACGCGCCCCTGTGCCTCGATCAGTTGCCCGTAAACATCCAGTTGATCCACCCCATAGCCCTTGCGACCGAAAAAGCCGACAAAGGGATCCGGCGTGGCGTAGCTGGTGATATTGAGAATGCCCACATCCACAGCTGCAACCAGTACGCGCGCCTGCGCAGGAATGCTGCCATCGGCATTGCGGGCGCTGACCCGCACTTTCATCGGCTGTCGCGGACGCATCTTCTCCGGTGCATCGAGAGTCACTGCCAGCTTGCGCGACGAGCGATCCAGCGGCAGGTGCAGCAGGCCAACGGCACGCTTGGGCGTGACCTGCGCCTGACGCTCGCCCGGGCGTATCACCTGGGCACTGAGATAGAGGTCATGACGGGCCCAGGCGGCATCGATGGGTAGCTCAAAGGTCTTGCCCTCGGCCGGCACACTGATGGCCTGCCACCACAGCGGCTCCTCGCTGGACTCCAGCAACAGGTAGCCACTACCTGCCGCCGGCGGAGTGACAGTGATTCGCGCCACATCGCCAGTCGTATAGGCGGGCTTATCCAGCGCCAGCTTCACCTGATCCGGCCGCACAGCGCCGCCATCGGCATTGTCCTGCCAGCGGTAGCCGGCCCAGAAGCGCAGGCTGCTGATAAGGCCGGTGCTGTTGTCCAGCACCTCGACCCGATACGGCCCCCACTCCACCGGGAAGCTGACCTTGGCGCTACCACCAGCAGCGATCTTCAGCGGCTCCTCGCTGAGAATGAGGAACCTCTCGTTGTAGTTGTGCTGCCAGCCGTCGCTTTCGGAGAACGCCCAGAAGTAGTCGCGGCGCTCGCGCACCAGACGTACCTTGAGATCATCGGCGGCCAGTTTATTGCCGGAGGCATCAGCCACCAGAATCTCGAACTCGGCCAGACTGTCGGCATCCACCTCGTCACCATCGAACAGCCCTCGCACACCCGGCAGTCGCTCGGCCGGCCAGACCGGCTGGACAATCCTCCGGGTGATCGGACGGCCACCAGACTCCTGCAGGCTGGCCTGTAGAATCAGCCGCAGCGGCGAGCGGGCCTCACTCCAGCGGTTTTCCGGACGCAACAGCGCGCGCCCCTCTGCATTCAGGATTTGCTCGTCGAGCTCCTGATCCTGAGTCAGATCAGCCTCGGTGATATCTCCAAACTGATAGCCGGGCAGGGCCGGAACAGCTTCGCGCAACGGGCGTACATAAAGCTGTCCGGAGAGTCGGTTGCCAGACGCCGGCGCACCGTACAGATAACGCCCACTGACGGCGAACTGCGGATTGTCGGTCGGGGCATAGGGCTGCTCGCGCCCCTTGAGTTCTAGCGCCAGGCGCTCGGGCAGAAAGTCCTCGACCAGGAATTCATGCACCTGCGGGTTGCCGTCACCAAGATCCAGCAGCAGTTGCCAGCGACCGGTGGGCGCCTCCTCCAGCAGCTGCAGGCGGTACTGGTACAGCCCATCCTCCTCAGCATTCCAGACGAACTTGCGACTGATCTGCTCGTCCGGTCGGCGCACCTCAACACTTACCGGCTGTGCCTTGACCGGACGGCCATCGGCGTCACGCAGCAGACCGTTGAGTAGCACGGTCTCTCCCGGGCGGTACAGATCGCGCGGACCAAATACAAAGAATTGCAGGGCATGGGCCTGCGGCCCGGTGATGTCGAACTCGGCCAGGTCCAGCCCCGGCGCATTGAGCCGCAGCAGGCTGGTCTGCTCATCCTTGCGTGCCAGCAGCAGCTGGGCCTTTTCCGGCAGCGGCAGTTGCGCATGACCATCGGCCCCGGTCTTTCCTTCGGCCAGCAGTGCACCATCACCGTCGAACAGTTCCAACTGAACCCCGGCCTGAGCCTTGCCTCCCTCCAGTGCCTGGGTGAATACATCGATACGATCACGGTAGCGATGCGCCGACAGACCGATGTCACTCAGGGAGAACAGCGTCGCCGGCTGCGAATAGCTGTAACTGCCTGCTTCGCGCATCACCGCCAGATAGACGCCAGGCTGCTTGAACGGTGGCAACCCGGCGATAGGCAATTGCAGTGTCTCGCGGGTGTTGCGGGCAGGGTTCAGATCAAAACGGCCACCATAGACCAGCTCGGCCATTGGCATCAGCTCGCGTGCCTCCCAGGTATCAAGGCTGCCGGAGCGATTCCAGCGCGACAAAAAACTCGGCAGCGCCTGCGGCTTGATGCGGAAGAACTCGACGTTGACCTTGTCCACATTCAACGCGATTACCGGCAGCCCCTCGGCCAACCGGGTCGGCAGCAACGAGCCTCGACTGGCGAAGCCGACGCTGGCCTGCAGATCCCGGGTCTCGAAGCGGCTGATGTGCTCGGCAGCCAGTTGACTGCCGTTAATCGACTTCAGACCGGCATCAACGGTGAGTACCAGCTTGCGCCGTGGCTCCAGATGCCGCAGGCGCAACTCACTGAGGCTGTCAGTCAGCTCCCAGGCGCCATCGACCTTGCCAGTCTTGCTGTCGACCAGATGCAGGCGCTCGGCGAAACGCTGATCCGGGTCCAGCGGAATGGAAAAGGTCACGGAAAGCGCACTGGCGCCATCGAGCTGGATTTCCGAGACGTCTACCACCTCTAGCTCGCGGCCGGCATAACGCTCGGCAAGCGCAGCGCGATCAACGACAGGCGCGACCTGCTGCAACTGCTGAGAGGCCGGCTGGGCACTGCTCACGGTAGCGGGGGGCTGAGAGGAATCACAGGCACTGAGCAGCGTCAGCGCCAGGGCCAGAAGCATTCCTTTGTTCGGCATGGCAGGCTCCAGAAAAAGGGGGGCGCAGAAACGCCGATACTATAGCGGAGGCCGCCCTGCCACGAGAGCCCAGATCACAGAAGTAACGAAGTGTCACTCGCTCGCCCGCCGACCTGCCGCAGCCCCTATAATCGGCGCTTTTCCCAGAGTCTGCCAATGTCCGCCCTACTCGACGCCTGGCGCCACGCCCCAACTCAGCACAGAGTCTGGGCCCTGGCTGCCCCGATGATCCTTTCCAACCTTTCGATTCCGCTGGTGGGGCTAGTGGACACCGCCGTGGTCGGCCACCTGCCGCATGCTCATCAACTGGCAGCAGTTGCCGTGGGAGGAACCCTCTATACCCTGCTCACCTGGAGCATGGGCTTTCTGCGCATGGGCAGTACCGGCTTCGCCGCTCAGGCCGTGGGCCGCAATGACGGCGGCGCCTTGCGTCAGGTACTACTGCAGGGACTGAGTCTGGGTGTACTGCTGGCCATATTACTGGGCCTGCTGGCGCTGCCGCTGAGCAATACGGCGCTGCAACTGATGCAGCCGTCCGCCGAACTTGGCGAACTGGCCCGCGAGTTTTTTCTGATCCGTCTGTACGGCTTGCCGGCCACTCTGGCCGGCTATGCTCTGATCGGCTGGCTGCTGGGCACACAGAACGCTCGCGGACCGCTGGCCATGCTGCTGAGCGTCAACCTGATCAACATCGCTCTGGATCTGCTGTTCGTCTTCGTTCTGGAGTGGGGCGCAACCGGGGTTGCCTGGGCTGCGGTGATTGCCGAATGGAGTGGAGCGCTGCTCGGGCTGTGGCTGGCGTACATTGCCCTGCGCCAGCACCCGGGACGCCTCAATCAGGCCGCGCTCAGGCGCTGGCGCAACTGGCGACCACTACTGGCGGTAAATCGCGACATCTTTATCAGATCCCTGGCACTGCAATTGGTGTTTTTCCTTGTTACCACCCAAGGCACACGCCTCGGCGACGCCACGGTTGCCGCCAACGCCTTGCTGCTCAACGGCCTGACGCTGGCCGCCTATGCCCTCGATGGTCTTGCGCATGCCGTAGAAGCCCTGACCGGACATGCATTGGGCGCACGAGATCGGACAGCACTGCGCCGTTCGCTACTGGTAGCCGGAACCTGGTCGCTGCTTGCCAGCATCGGCTTTGCCCTGTTCTTCAGCCTTGGCGGCCATCTCTTCGTCAGTCTGCTTACCGATATCGCTGAGGTGCGCGAGCTGGCCCTGCGCTTTCTGCCCTACCTGGCCGTGCTACCCTTGCTGACAGTCTGGAGCTACCTGCTCGACGGTCTGTTCATCGGAGCCACCCGAGCCCGGGAAATGCGCGACGCAATGTTGATCGCCCTGTTCCTGGCCCTGCCGCTGGGTTGGCTGTTGCAGGAACTGGGCAACCACGGACTCTGGCTGGCGTTCCTTGCCTTTATGGCACTGCGCAGCCTCGTGCTGGGTAGCTACGCCTGGCACCTGAGCCGCCATGAGCTGTGGTTTCCTCCATTCGTATCGAGAGATGTCGCTAATGATAAGCGCCGAGCCCCCCAGCGATGAGCCACAACGTCAGCAGGCCCTGGATCGCCTGGAACTGCTCGACACCCCCGCTGCCCCCTACCTCGACAGCCTGACCCGCCTAGCCCGCGAGCTATTCGCCGTAAAGATCGTGCTGATCAGCCTGATCGACCGAGACCGTCAGTGGTTCAAGAGCCGCCAGGGGCTGGACGTGGCCGAAACACCGCGCGATATTTCCTTTTGCGCTCACGCGGTGGCTTGCAATGACACTCTGGTAGTCGAAGACAGCCTCGTCGATCCCCGTTTTTGCGACAGCCCACTGGTTCTAGAGCCACCACATGTGCGCTTCTATGCCGGCGTACCACTGCGCGACGAGGCCGGGCTGGCGCTGGGCACCCTGTGCCTGCTCGACCCGACCCCACGCCGGCTGACAAGCCAGGAGCTGAAACGCTTGCAGGACATGGCCTACTTGGTCGAAAGATACCTGCATCTGCTCGAGCAGTCGGCCCAGGTCGCTCATCTACGCGAGGCGCTCAGCCAAGCGCAACGCAAGTGCCTGCTCGATGCACTGACCCAGGTTTGGAATCGTGCAGGTCTACGCCACTTCCTACCGCTTGAGCAGGCCACGGCCAAACGTGAAGGCCGACAGCTAGGGCTGATCTACATCGACCTTGACCACTTCAAACAGGTTAACGACCGCTACGGTCACGCAGGTGGCGACCAGTTACTCTGGGAGTGCGCACGACGCATGAGCACGGCGGTTCGCTCCCAGGATGTGGTGACACGGGCTGGTGGTGAAGAATTCGTCATCCTAACCCGGGTCATGGATGCCCGCGAATTACTGCATATCGCCGAACGCATCCGCCAGAGCATCGCCAGCCAGCCAATCCAGCTGGAGAACGAACCAATCCCGCAGACCCTCAGCCTGGGCTGCGCCCTACTCGCTCCCGGCGAGACTCCCGAGCAGGCCTTGAAACGCGCGGATCAGGCGTTGTACCGGGCCAAGCGGAACGGGCGCAACCGTAGCGAACTGGCGGACTGAAACCGCGCCAGCTCGCCACCTCACACCTTAGGACGCCAGATAGGACGAACGGGTCAGCCCCAGACGCAGTGCATCGAGGAACTGAGTACGTTCACGGGCACTGATTCGGGCACTAGCCACCTTGTCGCGGTAGTGTGTCATCAGCTCCTCTGGCGACAAATGCACGTAGCGCAGCATGTCCTCAATGGTGTCGTGGGTCTCGATGCCGGCATGCACCACACTGCCATCGGCCGCCTGGTAGATATTCACCGAGTCGGTATCGCCGAACAGGTTATGCATATCACCGAGAATTTCCTGATAGGCGCCTACCAGGAAGATACCCAGTACATAATCCTCACCTTCACGCAGCTCATGTACCGGCAGACTGGTCTCAATCGACTGCTCGTCGACGTACTGGCGAATCTTGCCGTCTGAGTCGCAGGTCAGGTCCTGCAGCACGGCGCGGCGCAGCGGCTCCTCATCCAAGCGTGACAGCGGCAGAATTGGCAAAATCTGGCCAATCGCCCAGGTATCCGGCAAGCTCTGGAACACCGAGAAGTTGCAGATGTACTTGTCGGCCAGTTTGTCGTTGAGCTCGTCAAGCACCGCCCGGTGCGAGCGCTGGCGCGCCTTGAGCTGATTGTGCAGACGACGGCAGATGGCGAAATAGCACTGCTCCGCCAAAGCCTTCTGCGCCAGGCTCAACTTGCCCGCCGAGTACTGCGCCGCCACCTCCTCGATGTAGTGGGTAGCGCGCCAGTAGGTCTCGGCGACCATTTCCGGATCACTGTCGTCGAGCAGCTCGATCAGCGCCTGTAGTACCTCAGGTTGTTCTTCCTGCGGATCGATCACCGGCACCTTGTCGTTGTGCCGCTCAACATCAGTGACCTGCACCAGCAGCACGGCGTGATGCGCAGTCATAGCCCGCCCGCTCTCGGAGAAAATGTGCGGATGGGGTATTTCCTGACGGTCGCAGAACTCCTTGAGCATGTCGACCACAGCGTCGGCATAATCCTGCATGTCGTAGTTGATTGAACTGGCGTTGCGCGAATGAGTACCGTCGTAATCCACGCCCAGGCCACCACCGACATCCACATGGTCCACCGGCAGGCCCATGGCGCGCAGCTCGCCGTAGTAACGGATGGCCTCACGAAAACCCTTACGGTAATCGGCAATGTTGGCGATCTGCGAGCCCATATGGAAATGCAACAAGCGGATGCCCTGATCCAGCCCGGCCTGACGGAAGCGCTCGACCACCGCCAGTACCTGCGCGGCGGACAAACCGAACTTGGACTTCTCGCCGCCGGTATCGGCCCACTTGGAGGATGCCAGCGAGGACAGGCGCACACGCAGACCGATCTGCGGGGCCACCTTGAGATCGGCAGCCTCCTCGATCACCAGACCGACCTCCGATTCCTTCTCGATGACGATGAATACATTGTGGCCGAGCTTCTGCCCCATCAGCGCCAGGCGGATGAACTCGCGATCCTTGTAGCCATTGCAGACGATGGTGCCGCCCTTCGGCGCCAGCGCCAGCACGGCCAGCAGTTCGGGCTTGGAGCCGGCCTCAAGACCAATGGACACGCCCTGGGTAGCGATGATGTTCTCGATCACCGCTTCCTGCTGGTTGACCTTGATCGGATACAGCGCGGTGTAACGGTTCTGATAGCCCAGGCGCTCGATGCTGGCGTCGAAAGCGCCGGTCAGGCGACGCACGCGATCCTGCAAGATGTCCGGGAAGCGCACCAGCAGCGGCAGCGACAGACCGCTCTGGCGCAGCTCGTCGACCTGCTGATACAGATCGATGGGCGGGCTGTCCGGCCCGTTAGGACGCACTTCCACACGCCCGGCATCGTTGATCGAGAAATAGCCGGCGCCCCAGTGGCGGATGCCGTAGACACTACGGCTGTCGGCTACGGTCCATTGGCTACCGTCGTCTTTGCGGGTGCGTCGTGCGGACATCTGTGTCTCCCAAGGTATGGAGGCGGCGCGATCAGCGAACGCACCGGAATATGAAGGCAATAGATGACGAATGCTCGGAGCATCGACCTCCGAGACTCATCGAAGTTTAGGAAAAGACTTCAGCCGCCGGACTTCTTCGCGGTAAAACCGCGCTTGCTCAGCTCTGCCAGCAGCAGGTCGACGTGGTCACCCTGAATCTCGATCACCCCGCCCTTCAGCGCACCACCCGTGCCGCAACGTTTCTTCAGCGCACTGGCCAGCTCCTTCAGCTCGGCTTCGGCCAGCGGCACACCGCTGACAGTGGTCACCGTCTTGCCGCCGCGGCCTTTGGTTTCGCGTCGCACGCGGGCGATGCCGTCGCCTTCGGGAAGGCGCAACTGAGCGCAGACACAAGCAGCCACCGGCTGACTGCAGTCCGGACAGTGACGACCGCCGTCTGTGGAATAGACAAGACCGCCCAAGGCGGCAAATGAAGAGGCTTTCTTGACCACCGGCTTGTCCTCGTAGGGGTCAGGATAGCGACTGGCCGACAAGCGTCGACCGCGAAGCCCCACTCAGGCAGGGGCAGCGCAGGCGGACAGGCGTCCGCCGAAAGGCCGCGCAGTTTAACGGCAAAGCCCGGCCTTGCTAAGTGCGTATTTGCGTCATTGTGCGGCAGTTTGGCGACGCCGTTTGCCATCGCGCACGTCACGCTCGAAATCCGCGACACCAGCAGACTTGAGATAGCGCTGCAACGCTGCCAGCGAGTCCGGACAATAGGGCAGACGACAGGCTTCCTCCAGCGCCAGCTCGATGCTGATGAAGCGCGCTTCCAGCACCTCCTCCGGCTGCAGCACCAGCGGTGCATCCGACACCGCCGAATAGGCCATGCACCACAGCCGGCTTTCCGGCGCGTCATAGAGAAAGTGCGCATGCTGTACCAGCTCGGCATCGACTATCCCCAGCTCCTCCGCCAGCTCGCGACGGGCCGAGAACGCATAATCTTCGCCCTCCAGTACCATGCCACCGGCCGCCACGTCCCAGTAGCCCGGATACAGCGCCTTGCTCAGGGTACGGCGATGGACGCAGAGCAACCCGGCTGTGTTGAACAGCAGAATGTAGGTGCCACGACCGATCAGCCGTTTCTCTCGGAGCTCGGCCCGGGTCACCCCACCAAGCGGACAGTCGCTTTCATCGACCCAGGCCACCCGCTCCCGATCGGAGGCGGCCCGATGCGCCGCCTCGGCTGCCGAATAGCCGCTCATCAGCCCTGGCTCAGCAATTGACGCAGGTCGATCAGACCGGCGTTGGCACGCGAAATGTAGTTGGCCATTACCAGCGAGTGGTTCGCCAGGATGCCGTAGCCACTACCGTTGAGGATCACCGGACTCCACAGAGTTGCCTGGGCCGCTTCCAGTTCACGCACGATCTGACGCACGCTGACAGTGGCGTTCTTCTTCGCCAGCACATCGGCAAAGTCCACCTCGATGGCTCGCAGCAGGTGAGACAGCGCCCAGGCCTGGCCGCGAGCCTCGTAGAAGACATTATCGATTTGCAGCCAGGGGGTCTCGTACACACCACCCTCGCCGAGCAGGCCCTGCTCCTGCGGATCACCGTCGACCTGCACACTGTCGTTCAGACGCACCCGGCCAACACTGGCCGACAGACGCTGCGACAGCGAGCCGAGACGGGTACTGGCATCGCCCAGCCAGTTGTTGAGGTTGTCGGCCCGGGCATAGAAGCGTGCGTTTTTCTGCCCCGGGTCGGACAGACGGGCGAGATAGCGATCCAGCGCCTGAATACCTTCACGGTATTCGGACTCGGACGCCGGCAACGCCCAGCTCTTGTTGTCGAAGTGAAAGCGCGGCTCGGCCTTGGCCAGATCCGGATCCTCAGTCGACTGCGATTGCGAGCGGGCAAAGTCCTTGCGCAGCGCACGAGAGAAGTCTCGCACCTGCACCAGCACGCCGTACTCCCAGCTCGGCATGTTGTCCAGCCACAGGCCAGGCGGGGCCAGATCGTTGGACAGGAAACCACCCGGCTTGTCCAGCAGAGTGCTGGCCACCTGCTTGAGCGTTTCCACCGTGGTATAGCCCGTAACCATCTGCCGCTGCACCTCCTGCGCCGCGTTCTGGGCCTGCTGCTGAACCTGAAAGGCTGCCGGCTCCTGACTCCAGTACCAGCCAACCACCAGGGCGGCCAGCAGGCAGAGCACGAGCAGACCACCCAGCGCGCGCGTCACCAGACCGCCGCTACGGCTGCCTCCGGCACTGCTGTCGGCGCTGCCCTGCGCGTTCGTCGCACGATTCTTCCAGTCCAGCATGGCAATGTCCCTTCTTAAGCAATTCGATTATTCGACCGCAATCCGACCAGCGGGTTGCGATCTGATCGGCAATATAAGGCATGCGCACTGTAAAACGCAGGGCATGACGGCAAACTAGTGCCATTGCAGCCCCCAGTGGCAGACAGCTGCGCATCCGGCAGGTGCATTGCTTCGGCACGGTGGCGATGGCGACATTTTTCTGCAACACAGGGAACCCGAAGCATTCGAACCGTTCTGAAGAGACCTGCTTGCCGTCATGATGAGAACCCTTTGGCACATTGCAAATTTTTGTTGCTTCTTCGATAGGAATACCGTCGTCAACAGATCGACGGACGATGTCATCACCGCCCTCAAGTGATAGCATCAAGCCATTAGCAATGAGAGCTTTATAGAAGTCGGCCCATGACCGAACATCTGGATCCAACTCGCGACCGCCTCAAGCATCACTTCGCCCAGCGGGTGATCCATCAGGCGCGTCAGGTGCTGGAGGTCTGGCAACGCCTGCAGCGCAGCGAGTGGACAGACGTCGGCATGGGTGAGCTGGCAGAAGCAAACCTGCGCCTGCTGCGCTATGCCGAACGCTTCGAGCAGACCGAGCATGCCCGACTGGCTCAGAACATCGCCGCCAGCCTTGATGCAGTGGCAGAAAACCGCGGTCGCCTCAACAGCGAGCTGATTGCCCGCCTCAACCAGGCCATGCAGCGTCTCTCACGCACCGGTCTGCGCCATAGCGATGCCTACGAGCAGACCTTCCTGCCGCCATTGCGCAAGCCGATCTACCTGGCCCTGCAGGACACCCAGCGCGCCGAACGCCTGGCACAGCAACTGGAGTTCTTCGGCCTGACGGCTCAGGCCCTGAGCGACGCCCAATCCTTCCGTGCAGCCATAGTCGAACGACATCCGGCCGCCATCGTCATGGATGTAGACTTCGCCGGTGCCGGCCTGGAGCTGGCCGAATCAACACAGCAGGGGCTGGAGCAGAAAATCCCTCTGCTGTTCTTCAGTCATCACGAGACCGACACACCGACGCGCCTCGCTGCAGTCCGCGCTGGCGGTCAGGAGTTCTTCACTGGTTCGCTCGATGCCTCCAGCCTGCTTGAACGTATCGAGGTGTTGACCCACGTGGCCCAGTATGATCCGTACAAGGTACTGATCATCGACGACTCCAAGGCTCAGGCCACCCACACCGAACGCGTACTCAACAGTGCCGGCATCCTCACCCATACCCTGACCGAGCCGATTCATGCCATGGATGCGCTGGCCGAGTTTCAGCCGGATCTGATCATCCTCGACATGTACATGCCCGAGTGCAACGGCGCCGAGCTGGCCAAGGTAATTCGCCACAATGATCGATACGTCAGCGTGCCGATCATCTACCTGTCAGCCGAGGACGATCTGGACAAGCAGCTCGACGCCATGAGCGAAGGCGGTGACGACTTTCTCACCAAGCCAATCAAGCCGCGCCATCTGATCGCCACGGTACGCAACCGTGCCGCACGGGCGCGCAATCTCAAGGCCCGCATGGTGCGCGACAGCCTCACCGGGCTGTACAACCACACCCACACACTGCAACTGCTTGAGGATGCCTGCTTTCGGGCTCGCCGCGACAGCCGTCCGCTGGCCTTCGCCATGCTCGACATAGACCACTTCAAGAAGGTCAACGACACCTACGGCCACCCCATGGGCGACCGGGTAATCAAGAGCCTGGCACTGTTTCTCAAGCAGCGCCTGCGCAAGACCGACCACATCGGCCGTTATGGCGGCGAAGAATTTGCTGTGGTCTTGCCGGATACCGACGAGCAGTCCGCCCTGAGCGTTCTGGAGGAAATCCGCCTGCGCTTTGCCGAAATCAACTACCCCGCGCAGCCTCAGGATTTGACCTGCACCTTCAGTTGTGGCATCGCCACACTGCAACCAGGACTGAACGCCAACAGCCTGTCCAAACAGGCCGACGAAGCGCTGTACCGGGCCAAGCGCGGCGGCCGCAACCGGGTCGAACTCTACCGTCCCGAATGACACAGCCGCGCGCGGCCAGCTCCAACGCCGTCATCTGGCCGTAACCGTTGCGCAATAACCTCGATCGCATCGCTCTATTGTCGATCGGGCCCGCCATGCGCCTCAAGCTACTGACCCACCTGACTACCCTGATGCTGATCGCCCTGTGCCTGACCCTGGCCGCAACTCTGTGGTGGTCACAAAGCGCCCTGCAGCAACCGCTGCAACTGATGGAGCGCTACCTGCTACTGTCGCAGTCATTCCGTCAGCAGGTTGCCGACAACATCAAGGGCTACCTCGACAGCGGTGATGCACTGCACCACAGTACCGCTAGAGAGGCCATTGACACGTTCGCTCAAGGCCTTGCCGATCTCCCGGAGTCTCTGGCCGCCGAACTGCTTCCAAGCCTGCAACAACTGCGCGAATTCAGCGACGGCCCGCTATTGGCCGCCGGCAAGCTTGGCGGCGATCCGCAAGGGTTGTTGCTGCAGGCCGAGAGAGAGATGCAAGCCAGCCTGGAAAAACTAACCCGCTACGCCGACAGCAGCACCAACGAAGCAGTTCTGGACTATCGCCGCTTGCTGGGCGAAGCCGGCCGGCGCCTTCTACGCCTGGCTCATGCTCGTGAGCGTTTCGCCAACCTGGGCAGCGCGCAGCTCTATGAGACCGTCGAAAGCGAACGGCGCGCCCTCAGCAGCCTGACCGAACAACTTCAGGTCTTGCCATTGCTGGGTGTAGGTCAGGCCGACGCCAGCTTGCGCTCCGGATTTGCCGCCCTGCTCGGGCTGGAGGAAGCCACCCCGGATACACAACAGCATGACAGTGGCACCGAACTAAAGCGCGAACTGGCCAGCCTGATACGCCGCTACCCGGAGGAATTGCAGCGCACCCGGGCACTGGTCGAACAGCGCAAGCAACTGGCCGCAGATGCCGACCAGCGCATTGCCGGACTGCAACAGGCGCTGGCCGCCATGGAGCCGCAGGTGCGCAGCGAACATGCGCGCATTCAGGCCGAGGTGCGCCTCACCCAAGGGCTGGTGATCGGTCTGATTCTGCTTCTCGCTCTGCTCATCGACCGCCTCCAGCGACGTCTGGCCCGGGTGCTCGGACAACTAGCTCCGGCGCTCTCGCTGTGGGCCGACGGCGATTTTACCTCGACCATAACTATCGGCTCGAAAATCCGCGAGCTGCGCGATATCGAGGACTCGCTCGGGCGCCTGCGCCATTATCTGGCCAACCTCGTCGGTCGCATTCGCAGCCATGCTGGTCAGGTCGCCAGCGCCAGCCAAAACCTGGCCGATCTGGGAAGCGGCTTGCAGAGCGGCGCCGAACGCCAGACTGACGATACCGGACGGATCAGCGAAGCACTGGGCGAACTGGAGACCAGTATCAGCCAGGTAAGTGCCGATGCCCGCCAAACTGCCGAGGCCAGCCAGCATGCCCGGGGCGCACTGGAACACGGCCAGCAGGTCATCCGCGAAGGTCTGGGCGGCCTGCACAGACTGGCCAGCGAGGTTCAGGGCAACACCCTTGTGATCGAACAACTGGCCGAGGAAACCGCCACCATCGGCGGCGTGGCAACGATGATCAGCGGCATAGCCGAACAGACCAATCTGCTGGCTCTCAACGCCGCCATCGAAGCTGCTCGCGCCGGCTCTGCCGGACGAGGCTTTGCCGTCGTTGCCGAAGAGGTGCGCTCGCTGTCACTGCGCACCGGCAAAGCCACTGCACAGATCCAGCAACTCATCGACCGCCTGCAACAAGCTGCCGGCCAGTCACTACAGGCCTTGCGCCGACAGGTCGAACAGGCCCAGGGTAGCGCCGGTCAGGCCGAAGCTGCCGAGACCGCACTTGAGGCAATCGTCGGCGCCACCGATACCATTGCCAGCAGAGCTGCACGCATCGCTGATGCCACCGCCCGACAGGCCGCCACGGTGAGCGACATCCGCAGACACAGCGAATGCATACGGCTGCTCGGCGAGGAAAACCTGCAGCGTATCGACGCCGCGCACAAACAGGGCGAACAGTTGCATCTACTCGGCATGCAACTGCACGAAGAAACCCATGCCTTCAGGCTCTGAGCCTGCGACAAGGCAGCGCAGGCGGGAACTTGGAAAACCGCTCGATCTCCAACACCCACCCATCCGGGCTCCGGTAGTGTGACGCGGCTGCCAGGAACCCGCCTGGCGCTTTCAGCTATCATGCCGCCAACTTCAGCCGAGATGTACGTTCGATGTCACTGCGCCGCCTGCTGCTTCCTCTGTTGCTGCTTTGCCTGTGCCTGCCGGCCAGCGCCAACCTGTTCGACCAGCGCCCTGGCGCCTCTCCCCTGGGCGCCCCACTGAACAACAGCAGCGACTTTCTGCCCGTTCACGAGGCCTTCAAGCCAAGCCTGGTCGCTCACGACACTCAGGGCGTGACCTTGCGCTTCGTCGCAGCCGAGGGCTACTACCTGTATCGTCATCGTTTCAGTTTTACCGTCGAGCCGGCCGAGCTGATGAGAGGCGAAGCTCTCCTGCCGGCCGGAGAGCCCAAACACGACGAGTTCTTCGGTGACGTCGAGGTCTATTACGGCGTACTCGACATCCGCCTGCCGCTGGAGAACCCGGACGACCTCCCGCTGCGCCTGCAGGTCGGCTACCAGGGCTGCGCAGACAAGGGCCTCTGCTACCCGCCGGAAACCGAGCTGATCGAGATCGGCGAAGTCGCGTCCGTCGCCGGCGACAGCACTGCTCCCCCAGAAAGCGGCTGGAGCTGGAAGGAACTGACACTGTTCTTCCTGGGTGGTCTGGCCCTGACCTTCACCCCCTGCGTGTTGCCTATGTTGCCAATCCTCTCCGGCGTGGTACTGCGCGGCCAACTCGGCGGAATGCGCGGACTGACCCTTTCGCTGGCCTACGTACTAGCCATGGCTGCCTGCTTTGCAGTACTCGGAATCCTGATGGGGCTGTTTGGCGCCGGTCTGAATCTACAGGCCAGGCTGCAATCACCCTGGGTGCTGGTGCCCTTCGCCGCCTTTTTCGCGGCCTTCGCCCTGGCCATGTTCGGCCTGTACGATCTGCGCCTACCGCGCCTGATCAGTGAGCCGCTCGACCGCCTGGCCGGTCGCACCCCCGGGGGGTCACATCTCAATGCGGCTCTTCTCGGCGTATTCTCCAGCCTGCTGGTCAGCCCCTGTGTCTCCGCACCACTGGCTGGCGCCCTACTCTATATCAGCGCCAGCGGCGATGCTCTCGGTGGCGGCCTGAAGCTGCTGGCTCTGGGGCTGGGCATGGGGACGCCATTGGTATTGTTTGCCGTCGGCGGTGGCGCCGTGCTACCGAAGAGCGGGAACTGGCTGATCGGCGTGCGCAACGCCTTCGGCGTACTGCTGCTGGCCGTCTCCGTATGGCTGCTAGAGCGTGTTCTGCCAGGCAGCCTCAGCCTGGCCCTGTGGGCTCTGCTGGCCGGGGGCGTAGCAGTGTTCCTCGGCGCCCTGGAATTCGGCCCAAAGACCAACAGGCAGAAGCTCTCACAAATTCTCGGCCTGGCACTGCTGGTCTACGCCCTGGCGGCTGCTGTCGGCGCTCTGCAGGGCGCCAGTGACCCGCTACGCCCCCTGTCCGGCTTTGCCGTCAGCCAGACCAAGACAGGCGCAGCACAGAATGGTGCCTGGCAAACACTCAGCGACCCCGCCGCACTGGACGCAGCGCTGGCCCAGGCCCGGGCAGCAGGCCAGCCGCTAGTGCTGGACTGGTATGCGGACTGGTGCATCAGCTGCAAAGTGATTGAGCGCGAAGTGTTCGGCAACCCTGAAGTGGGCAGCCGACTGGACGGCTGGCGCCTGATCCGCTTCGACATCACAGAAAGCAATGCTGCCCAGCGCGCCCTACTCGACCGCTTCCAGTTGTTCGGCCCACCAGCCATCCTGCTGTTCGCCAAAAATGGCGAAGAACTGCACGAACTGCGCACAGTAGGCGAGATAGACGCTGTCAGTTTCGCAGTGCGACTCGATCAGGCTGCACTCAGCCCGTAACGACCAAAAAAGCAGAATCAGTCATATTTCTAGCGTAACTGGCCGAGATCGTGTCGACTATTGCTGGCATCGCCCGGCTACGGCATAGTCCGCGCAGCTTGAACAATAAGGAATTGCTCCATGGCCACTCTTCTCGTGCTGCATGGCCCCAACCTCAATCTGCTGGGCACCCGCGAGCCCGACAAATATGGCTCCACCACGCTTAATGAGATCAATCGCGGCCTGGAACAGCAGGCCCGCGAGGCCGGCCACCATCTGCTGCATCTGCAGAGCAATGCCGAGTATGAACTGATCGAACGAATTCACGCGGCGAAGGCCGAAGGCGTCGACTTCATTCTGATCAATCCGGCCGCCTTTACTCATACCAGCATCGCATTACGTGACGCGCTACTGGCGGTGAGCATCCCATTCATCGAGGTGCACCTGTCGAACGTGCACAAGCGTGAACCCTTTCGCCATCATTCCTACTTCTCCGATGTGGCAGTAGGGGTGATCTGCGGGCTCGGCGCCAACGGCTACCGGCTGGCACTGCAAGCCGCACTGGAACAACTTGAAAGCAAATTATCCTGACCTCACCGGGAGTTGAATCGCATGGATATCCGTAAAGTCAAGAAACTGATCGAACTGCTGGAAGAGTCCGGTATCGACGAACTGGAGATCAAAGAAGGCGAAGAGTCGGTTCGCATCAGCCGTCACAGCAAGCAGGCCGCCAGCTATGCCCCGCAGCCGGTGTTCGCCGCGCCCCAGGCTCCGGCTCCCGCTGCAGCAGCCGCCGCTGCGCCTGCTGCCGAGGCAGCTCCGGCTGCACCGAAGCTCAACGGCACCGTGGTGCGTTCGCCGATGGTCGGCACCTTCTACCGCGCCGCCAGCCCAAGCTCGCCGAGTTTCGTGGAAGTTGGTCAGAGCGTAAAGAAAGGCGACGTTCTCTGCATCGTCGAAGCGATGAAGATGATGAACCACATCG
Organism: Pseudomonas sp. NCCP-436; assembly: GCF_019656335.1. Classification (GTDB taxonomy): domain Bacteria; phylum Pseudomonadota; class Gammaproteobacteria; order Pseudomonadales; family Pseudomonadaceae; genus Aquipseudomonas. Next base: position 90,716 of record NZ_BPLZ01000010.1, read on the forward strand.
AAGCCGAAGCCAGCGGCGTGATCGAATCCATCCTGGTGGAAAACGGCCAGCCGGTTGAGTACGACCAACCCCTGTTCACCATCGTTTGATGCACGGGGTGCCTGCAATGCAGAAGCTGGAAAAAGTCCTCATCGCCAACCGTGGCGAAATCGCCCTGCGCATCCTGCGCGCCTGCAAGGAAATGGGCATCAAGACGGTGGCCGTGCATTCCACCGCCGACCGTGAGCTGATGCACCTGGGCCTGGCCGACGAGTCCGTCTGCATTGGCCCGGCCCCTGGCTCGCAGTCCTACCTGAACATTCCGGCGATCATCAGTGCCGCCGAACTGACCGGTGCCACCGCGATCCATCCGGGCTACGGCTTCCTCGCCGAAAACGCCGACTTCGCCGAGCAGGTGGAAAACTCCGGCTTCGCCTTCATCGGCCCGAAAGCCGATGTGATTCGCCTGATGGGCGACAAGGTGTCGGCCAAGGAAGCCATGATCAAGTCCGGCGTGCCGGTAGTTCCCGGCTCCGACGGCCCACTGCCGGAAGACGAGGAAGAAGCCCTGCGCATCGCCCGTGAGGTGGGCTACCCGGTGATCATCAAAGCCGCTGGCGGTGGCGGTGGTCGCGGAATGCGCGTGGTACACAAGGAAGAAGACCTGATCAAGTCGGCCAAGCTGACCCGTACCGAGGCTGGCGCAGCCTTCGGCAACCCGATGGTCTACCTGGAGAAATTCCTCGGCAACCCACGTCACGTGGAAGTTCAGGTGCTCTCCGACGGCCAGGGCAACGCCATCCACCTGTACGACCGCGACTGCTCGCTGCAGCGCCGTCACCAGAAGGTGATAGAAGAGGCACCCGCCCCACTGATCGACGAAAAGGCCCGCGCCGAGGTACTGCAGCGCTGCGTTGATGCCTGCATCGAAATCGGCTACCGCGGCGCTGGTACCTTCGAATTCCTCTATGAGGACGGCCGCTTCTACTTCATCGAGATGAACACCCGTGTTCAGGTGGAGCACCCGGTTACCGAAATGGTTACCGGCATCGACATCGTCAAGGAGATGCTCAGCATCGCCGCCGGCAACAAGCTGTCGATCAAGCAGGAAGACGTGAAGATCCTCGGTCACTCGGTCGAGTGCCGGATCAACGCCGAAGACCCGGACAACTTCATGCCCAGCCCCGGCAAGGTCAAGCACTTCCATGCTCCGGGCGGCAATGGCGTTCGCGTCGACTCGCACCTGTACAGTGGCTACAGCGTGCCGCCGCACTACGACTCGCTGATCGGCAAGCTGATCACCTTCGGCAAGGACCGTGACGAAGCCATGGCGCGCATGCGCAATGCCCTGGACGAAATCGTGGTCGACGGCATCAAGACCAACGTGCCGCTGCACCGCGACCTGACCCGCGACAAGGGTTTCGTCAAGGGCGGCGTGAACATCCATTACCTGGAAAAGAAACTGGGTATGGACAAGCACTGAGCCACGGCCAGGTACACCACAAGGGCTGCCCTCGGGCGGCCCTTGTCGTTTCGGCGGCCAGGCTGGCACGCTCCCCAGCCGTTCAAGTAAGCTGCGCGGCCACATGTTCCCGCGCCCACCGATGAGGTTCGCGATGCCCTGGTTACAACTCCGACTCGCCATCACGCCCGAGCAGGCCTCCACCTACGAAGACGCCCTTCTGGATGTAGGCGCCGTGTCGGTCACCTTCATGGATGCCGAAGATCAGCCGATTTTCGAGCCGGATCTGGGCACCACCCCGCTGTGGTCGCACACCCATCTGCTGGCACTGTTCGAGGCCGACACCGACGAAACCGCGCTGCTCGCCCACCTGCAGCTTCTGTGCGGCGGCAAGCTGCCCGAACACCAGATCGAGCATATCGCGGATCAGGACTGGGAACGCAGCTGGATGGACAACTTCCAGCCCATGCGCTTCGGTCGCCGGCTGTGGATCGTACCCAGCTGGCACGAAGCTCCGGAGCCGGATGCGGTCAACCTGCTGCTCGATCCGGGACTGGCCTTCGGCACCGGTACCCACCCGACCACCGCGCTGTGCCTGGAATGGCTCGACGGCCAGGACCTGGACGGCTGCACCGTGCTCGACTTCGGTTGCGGCTCGGGCATCCTCGCCATCGCAGCCCTGCTGCTCGGCGCACCGCAGGCGGTGGGCACCGATATCGACCCGCAAGCCCTGGAAGCTTCGCGCGACAATGCCTCGCGCAATGGCATCGACCCGGCGCGCTTCCCGGTCTACCTGCCGGAGCAGTTGCCACAGCAAGCAGCCGATGTCGTGGTAGCTAATATCCTGGCCGGGCCGCTGGTTTCCCTGGCGCCACAGATCACCGCACTGGTCAAGAGCGGCGGACGCCTGGCGCTGTCCGGAATCCTCGCCGAACAGGCAGACGAAGTGCGCGCCGCCTACGAAAGAGCCTTTGAACTCGATCCGACCACGCTCAAGGATGGCTGGGTGCGTATCAGCGGTATCAGGCGCTGAATTGCCCGCAATCCTTGGGTTAGACTAGCCGACTTGGATCCTCCGGAAGCGCGCATGAGCGAACACCACGTCACCCAGTGCCCCCACTGCCGAACCAGCTTCCGCGCCAGCCAGGCGCAGCTGGCTGCAGCCCATGGAGTGGTGCGCTGCGGCGCGTGCCTGCACGTGTTCAATGCCGCCGAGCAACTATTCGGAGCGGCAGCCAGTACCGGCCATACTGCGACTGCACCAGCCTCCCGTCTCCGCCCGGGCAGCAACCCACCGCCCCCAGCGACCAAGCCCGCAAGCGACGATACCCTGTGGATCCACGACGACCTGGATCTGGACAACCTCAATCTCGACGAGGAGCTGGCTCGCCTGGAGGAACAGGAGCAGCAGCTATCCCAGCAATTCCTTGCCCTGGAGAGCACTCCGCGCCAGACAGAGCGCTTTGCCGACCTTGCCGATACGGAGGAAAGCAGCCACGACGAGTCCTGGGCCGAAGCACTGCTGCGCGAGGAAAGCCAGAAACACGGCACTCCCACAGCACAAACAGCGCTTGCCGAACCGCCCATGCGCGATGAGCCGGACGAGCTTCCCGAGCCGCGCCTGGGCACCCTGCCCGATGAGCCAGAGGACGACGAGCGCCTCACCCCCGGACTTTCCATCGAGCCACTGGCCGATACCGCGCTGGTTAGCGACCGCCAGTTGCTGGAGCTGAATGACGAGCCGCTGCAACTGGACTGGCGCCAGCCATCGCCACGCCCCTGGGGACGCTGGCTGAGCTGGGGCCTGCTAAACCTGATCGCCGCTTCCGGCCTGCTGGTGCAGTATGTCCTGTATAACTTCGACGAGCTGGCTCGCCAGGATCGCTATCGCCCCTGGTTCGAGCAGATCTGCCCCAGCCTAGGCTGCGAGCTGCCGTCGAAAGTGGACATCGACCAGATTCGCAGCAGCAACCTGGTGGTACGCAGCCATCCGGAGTTTTCCGGCGCCCTGATCGTCGATGCCATCCTTTACAACCGCGCCCCCTTCGCCCAGCCCTTCCCGCTACTGGAAATACGCTTTGCCGATCTTGGCGGACAACTGGTGGCCAGTCGCCGCTTCAAACCCAGTGAATACCTGGCCGGCGAGCTGGCCGGCAAAGCCGAGATGCCGCCACAGACACCAATCCACATTTCCCTCGACATCCTTGATCCAGGATCCCGGGCGGTCAATTACAGCCTCAGCTTCCACTCTCCGGAATAGCTGCCAGACGCTGATCTTGAAGCCACCGACTTGCGGCAAGCTCTCTGACGCCAGCGCCTGTCATCCCCTGTCGGCTGCCGGCAAGCGAATCGTCATTGTTCATAATTTGTTCAAGACGATCTTTATCCGGTCACCGAGAGCGGGTATCATGCCCACCCTTTTCGCGAGCACCGCTTCACCGTCGTTTCCCCCGGAAACAGCGGAGGACAGGTGTTGATCGCACATAGTCTCAACCGCGAACCAACAAGCAGGGACGCCCATGTCGGCCCCACGTATTGGCTCTTACACACTGCCCAATCGCCTGATTCTGGCCCCCATGGCCGGTGTCACCGATCGCCCGTTCCGCCAACTCTGCCGCCGCCTGGGTGCCGGCATGGTGGTGTCGGAGATGATTACCAGCGATGTGCGCCTGTGGAACAGCCGCAAGTCCAGCCTGCGCCTGCTGCACGCCGACGATCCCGAGCCGCGCTCGGTACAGATCGCCGGCGGCGACCCGGCAATGATGGCCGAGGCCGCGCAGCGCAATGTCGAGTTGGGGGCGCAGATCATCGACATCAACATGGGCTGCCCGGCCAAGAAAGTGTGCAACAAGGCCGCCGGTTCGGCACTGATGAAGGACGAAACGCTGGTCGCGGCGATACTCGAGGCGGTGGTTGCTGCAGTCGATGTACCGGTTACGCTGAAGATCAGAACCGGCTGGGATCAACAGAACAGAAATGGCGTTACCGTAGCCAAAATCGCCGAACAGGCCGGTATCGCCGCACTGGCGGTACATGGTCGCACCCGCGCCGACCTCTACACTGGCCAGGCCGAATACGAAACCATTGCCGCTATCAAGCAGGCAGTATCCATTCCGGTGTTCGCCAATGGCGACATCGACTCCCCGGAAAAGGCCCGGGCAGTGCTTGACGCCACCGCGGCCGATGCCCTGTTGATCGGCCGCGCCGCCCAGGGCCGGCCGTGGATATTCCGCGAAATCGACCATTACCTGCGCACCGGGCAAAAGCTGCCAGCGCCCGGGCTGGAAGAAGTGGAACGCATTCTGCTGGAACATCTGGCCGCTTTGCACGCCTTCTACGGCGAGCTAATGGGCGCACGCATCGCCCGCAAGCATGTCGGCTGGTATCTGGCAACCCTGCCGGGCGCCAGGGAGTTTCGCGCCCAATTCAATCGTCTGGAAAGCACGGAGGCACAGTGTGCCCACGTTCGCGAGTTCTTGCGCGAACGTCAGCAAGAGGGATACGAGGTGGCCGCATGACGTTGATGACTGAGACCTTAGTGAGTGGAAATGCACCCGTGAGTGACAACACAAGCTTGAAACAGCACCTGAACACGCCGAGCGAAGAGGGTCAGACTCTGCGCGAAGCCGTGGAGAAGGCGCTGCACAACTATTTCGCCCATCTCGAGGGCGCGGACGTCACCGACGTGTACAACCTGGTATTGACCGAGGTAGAGGCACCACTGCTGGAAACCGTCATGCAATACGTGAAGGGCAACCAGACCAAGGCCTCCGAGCTGCTCGGGCTGAACCGCGGCACGCTACGCAAGAAGCTCAAGCAGTACGACCTGCTGTAACGCCGAACTCCCGCGAGGGGCGGCCCGTCGCGCCGCCCTCCTTGCCGATACTCCCGCTCTGATGGATTCTGAAATGACCGACCAGATCACCCGCCTTCCCGTTCGCCGCGCCCTGATCAGCGTTTCCGACAAGACCGGCATTCTCGAGTTCGCCCGAGAGCTCGTAGCCCTCGGCGTGGAGATTCTCTCCACTGGCGGCACCTACAAGCTGCTCAGGGACAACGGCGTCGCCGCCGTGGAAGTAGCCGACTACACCGGCTTCCCGGAAATGATGGACGGCCGCGTGAAGACCCTGCACCCGAAAATTCACGGTGGCATCCTTGGCCGTCGTGCACTGGACGGCGCAGTGATGGACGAGCACGGCATCAAGCCGATCGACCTGGTCGCAGTCAACCTGTATCCCTTCGCCACCACTGTCGCCAAGGCCGACTGCACCCTGCCTGATGCCATCGAGAACATCGACATCGGCGGTCCGACCATGGTGCGCAGCGCCGCCAAGAACCACAAGGACGTTGCCATCGTGGTCAATACCAGCGACTACGAAGGCATTATTGCCGCGCTCAAGGACGGCGGCCTGACCTATGCCCAGCGTTTCAACCTGGCTCTCAAGGCATTCGAGCACACGGCGGCCTACGACGGCATGATCGCCAACTACCTGGGCACCATCGACCAGGACGCCGAAACCCTGTCCACCAACAACCGTGGCCAGTTCCCGCGCACCTTCAACGCTCAGTTCATCAAGGCGCAGGAAATGCGCTACGGCGAAAATCCGCACCAGAGCGCCGCGTTTTACACCGAGCATGCCGATGAAGCCTGCGTGGCCACCGCCGTGCAGCTGCAAGGTAAGGAGCTGTCGTTCAACAATGTGGCCGACACCGACGCCGCCCTCGAATGCGTGAAGAGCTTCGTCAAGCCGGCCTGCGTCATCGTCAAGCACGCCAACCCGTGCGGCGTGGCCGTGGTTCCGGAAGACGAAGGCGGCATCCGCAAGGCCTACGATCTGGCCTACGCCACCGATACCGAATCCGCCTTCGGCGGCATCATCGCCTTTAACCGTGAACTGGACGGCGAAACTGCCCGCGCCATCGTCGAGCGTCAGTTCGTCGAAGTCATCATCGCGCCGAAAGTCTCCGCCGAAGCCCGTGAAGTGGTCGCGGCCAAAGCCAACGTGCGCCTGCTCGAGTGTGGCGAATGGGGCCCTGAGCGCGCTGCCGGGTGGGACTTCAAGCGAGTTAACGGCGGCCTGCTGGTACAGAGCCGCGATATCGGCATGATCACCGAGGCCGATCTGAAGGTCGTAACCAAGCGCGCACCGACCGAGCAGGAAATCCACGATCTGGTGTTTGCCTGGAAGGTGGCCAAGTTCGTCAAGTCCAACGCCATTGTCTACGCCAAGAACCGTCAGACCGTCGGCGTCGGCGCCGGCCAGATGAGCCGTGTCAACTCGGCGCGCATTGCCGCGATCAAGGCTGAGCACGCCGGCTTGCAGGTCGCCGGTGCCGTGATGGCTTCGGACGCCTTCTTCCCCTTCCGCGACGGCATCGACAACGCGGCCGCAGCCGGCATCACTGCGGTGATCCAGCCGGGCGGCTCGATGCGCGATGCCGAAGTCATCGCGGCCGCTGACGAGGCGGGGATTGCAATGGTGTTTACCGGCATGCGTCATTTCCGTCATTGACCCGCTGGTGGATGGCTTCGGCCATCCACCCTACGCCGGACGTCGAATTTCGTAGGGTGGACAGCCGAAGCTGTCCACCGAACGGGCCCAAGCCCGCCTCCACAAGGAGCAGAACATGAACGTACTGATCATCGGCAGCGGCGGCCGCGAGCACGCCCTGGCCTGGAAAGTGGCTCAGGACAAACGCGTCGAGAAGGTCTTCGTCGCCCCAGGCAACGCCGGTACTGCAGCCGAAGCCAAGTGCGAGAACGTCGCCATCGACGTGCTGAACATCGAGGCACTGGCCGACTTCGCCGAGAAGAACGTGCAACTGACCATCGTCGGCCCGGAAGCACCGCTGGTCAAAGGCGTGGTCGATCTGTTCCGTCAGCGCGGTCTGGACATCTTCGGCCCCACCGCCGCCGCCGCCCAGCTGGAAGGTTCCAAGGCCTTCACCAAGGACTTCCTGGCCCGTCACAAGATCCCCACCGCCGACTATCAGAACTTCACCGAGATCGAGCCGGCACTGGCCTATCTGCGTGAGAAGGGTGCCCCCATCGTGATCAAGGCCGACGGCCTGGCCGCAGGCAAGGGCGTGATCGTCGCCATGACCCAGGAAGAAGCCGAAGAAGCGGTGCGCGACATGCTGTCCGGCAATGCCTTCGGCGACGCCGGCTCCCGTGTGGTGATCGAGGAGTTCCTCGACGGCGAGGAAGCCTCCTTCATCGTCATGGTCGACGGCGAGCACGTACTGCCCATGGCCACCAGCCAGGATCACAAGCGCGTCGGCGACGGCGACAGCGGCCCCAACACCGGAGGCATGGGCGCCTACTCCCCCGCCCCGGTGGTCACCGCCGAGGTACACCAGCGGGTGATGGACGAGGTGATCTACCCAACCGTGCGCGGCATGGCCGCCGAAGGCAACGTCTACACCGGCTTCCTCTACGCCGGCCTGATGATCGACAGGAGCGGCGCGCCCAAGGTCATCGAGTTCAACTGCCGCTTCGGCGACCCGGAGACCCAGCCGATCATGTGCCGTCTGGAGTCGTCGCTGGTGCTGCTGGTCGAGGCCGCACTGGCCAAGGCGCTGGACAAGGTCGAAGCGACCTGGGATCCGCGCCCGACCGTGGGCGTGGTGCTGGCCGCCGGCGGTTACCCGGGCGACTACGCCAAGGGTGACGTGATCGAAGGCCTGGACGATGCTGCCAAGCTCGACGGCAAGGTATTCCACGCCGGTACCGCACTGAAGGACGGCAAGATCGTCACCGCCGGCGGCCGCGTGCTGTGCGCCACCGCCATCGGTGCCAGCGTCGCCGATGCCCAGCAGCAGGCCTACCGTCTGGCAGAGAAAATCCGCTGGAACGGCATGTTCTATCGCACCGACATCGGCTATCGCGCCATCGCCCGCGAACAGCAGCAAGACTGACGCAGCCGGCGCCCTGGCTCCGGCAAGCGGAGCCAGGGTCAGCCGCCCCGAGCCCCACCCACCGGGCGCCATATGCCCCGTGCTTATGCTTGGCTATAATCCGGCCACACTCATAGAAGGGACTTTCCCGTGTACCGGCTCAGGAATGCCATCGGACTTATCGTCAGCCTGCTGCTGATCGGCCTCGCCATTCCGGCCTCGGCGGACACGGTACAGGCTACGGCACGCTGGTCCTACCTGATCGATGTCAGTGCACGCCTGGGGCTGGAAGAGGTGCACACCCAGCATCAGCAGTTCCGCCCACTGTCCCGGCAGGCCTTCAATTTCCCGCCGAGCGAGCGTGCCGTATGGCTGCGCGCCGAACTGCCTGGCAACCGGCAACCCGCCTGGCTCTGGCTGTTCTCGCCAAGGGTGCAGTACCTGGACTACTACCTGTTGCGCGACGGCCAGCTGGAACAGCAAGTACACACCGGCGAGGCCAGGCCGCGGGATTCGCGCCCACTGCCATCGCGCTTCTACCTGATGCCGCTGCCCAACGACGGCCAGGCACGTGTCGCCTATGTCCGCATGACCTCCAACCACCCGCTGATGACCTGGTTCAAGGTGATGGATCAGCGGGAGATGGCCAGTCTGGATAAATCCGCCTATCTGTACGGCATACTCTTCGGCGCTCTGTTGCTGCTGACCATCTACAACATCATTCGCTTCTTCTACAGCCGCAGCTCCAGCGGCCTGTGGCTGGCCGGACTGAACATTGGCCTAGCCGTGTGCTCCTCGGCCAACCTGGGGATTTTCGCTCAGTGGCTGCCCGGCCTAGGTTACAACCAGTCACTGATTGCCGACCTGTCCGCCCTTCTGGCCGCGTTCTGCACCCAGGCCTTCGGTCTGGCCTTCGTTCGCGGCACACCGGCACAGCGCAGCCCGCTCAACCGCCTGCTACTGATGATCGCCGCTGTTCTGGCGATCTATGCCCTGTGCATCGCCGTTAGCGGACTGCTCTGGTACAGCTCGCTGGTCTACCTGCTGGTGACGCTGGGCAGCCTGATCCTGCTACTGGTATCGAGCCTGCACTGGCGCTCCGGCTACCAGCCTGCAAGGCTGGTAGCGATCGGCATGCTCGTGTTCAATCTCGGCTTCGGCGTCTTCCTTCCCGTACTGCTGGGCTTCGACCAACTTGAGCCGGGCTGGCTGGTACTCGGCGTATTCAGCGTCGCTACCCTTACCAGCCTGTTACTTGGCGTGTCGCTGACCGAACGTCAACGGCAGATCCAGAGCGATACCCTGAACAAGCACACCGCCCAGGCCGCCAGCACTGCCGAACTGCGAACCAAGGCCGAGTTTCTCGCCAAGATCAGCCACGAAATCCGCACGCCGATGAATGGCGTGCTGGGCATGACCGAACTGCTGCTGGGCACCCCGCTGTCGGCCAAACAGCGCGATTACGTGCAGACTATTCACAGCTCCGGCAACGAGCTACTCACGCTGATCAACGAGATCCTCGATATCTCCAAGCTGGAGTCCGGACAGATCGAACTGGACGACGTACAGTTCGACCTCGGTGCACTGATCGAAGACTGTCTCGACATCTTCCGCGCCAAGGCCGAACAGCAGAAGGTCGAGCTGATCAGCTTCACCCAGCCACAGGTGCCGAGAGTCATTAGCGGCGACCCGACACGCCTGCGCCAGGCCCTGCTCAGCCTGCTGGACAATGCCTTCAAACAGACCACCGAAGGTGAAATTCTGCTGGTGGCGGCACTCGACAATAGCCAAGGCGGTCATCGCCTGCGCATTGCCGTGCAGGACAGTGGCCGCCCATTGCAGCCGCAAGAGCGAGACGCACTGCTCAACGCCGAACTACAGAGCCGCGATTTCCTCTCAGCCACCCACCTGGGCGGCCGTCTCGGCCTGATCATCGCACGCCAGCTGGTACGTCTGATGGGCGGCGAATTCGGCATCCAGAGCGGCAGCAGCCAGGGCACCACATTATGGCTGACCCTGCCACTTGATCCGGCCCGCCTGAAACAGCCGGAGACAGACCTCGACAGTCCGCTGCAGGGCGCCCGCCTGCTGGTAGTGGACGACAACGACACCTGCCGCAAGGTGCTGGTGCAGCAGTGCAACGCCTGGGGCCTGCAGGTCAGTGCGGTTCCCTCGGGCAAGGAGGCCCTGGCTCTGCTGCGCACCCGCGCGCACATGCGCGAATACTTCGACGCCGTACTGCTGGATCAGGATATGCCGGGCATGAGCGGTATGCAGTTGGCAGCCCGGATCAAGGAAGACCCCAGCCTCAACCACGACATTCTCATCATCATGCTCACCGGCATCAGCAATGCGCCGAGCAAGGTGATCGCACGCAACGCGGGGATCAAGCGTATCCTCGCCAAACCGGTGGCCGGCTACACACTCAAGACCACGCTCGCCGATGAGCTGTCACAAAGGCCCAACGACACGCCAGCACAGGCCGCGCCAACCCCGGTCAGTACGCCACTGCATGTGCCAGACGACTTCCGCATCCTGGTGGCCGAGGACAACAGCATTTCCACCAAGGTGATACGCGGCATGCTCGGCAAGCTCAACCTCAGGCCGGATACCGCCAGCAACGGCAAGGAGGCGCTCGAGGCGATGAAACGCCAGCACTACGATCTGGTACTGATGGACTGCGAGATGCCAGTGCTCGACGGTTTCTCGGCCACCGAGCAGTTGCGCGCCTGGGAAGCCCGCGAGAAGCGCCTGCGCACGCCGGTAGTGGCGCTGACCGCGCACATCCTTAACGAGCACAAGGAACGCGCACAGAGCGTCGGCATGGACGGGCACATGTCCAAACCGGTAGAACTGTCGCAGCTACGCGAACTGATCGAGCACTGGATCGGCGAGCGCGAACGACGTCGCCAGCGTGACGCTCAGCCACACTGAGCGTCTACCCATCTCCTCCGCCCGTTAGCGAGCCCCGTACAACCATGGCCTCTGATCCGTTCAGCCTGTATCTGAAGATGCTGGTGCTCTACAGCCCGTTCTTCGTACTGTCATGCTTCATCAGCCTGAGCCGCGGCTACACCCTGAAGGAACGCAAGCGCCTAGCCTGGCGCGTGGCGTTGGGCACGCTGGTTGCCAGCGTTCTGCTGTACCTGTTCGGCAAGCACATCTTCACCCTGTTCGGCATCACCATCGACGCCTTCCGCATCGGTGCCGGCAGCGTGCTGTTCATTTCCGCCCTTGGCATGGCACAGGGCAAGCCGGCAGTGCAGAGCGGCAATCTGCACCAGGACGTGACCATCGTACCGCTGACCATCCCCATCACCGTCGGCCCCGGTACCATCGGCGCTCTGCTGCTGATGGGCGCCAGCCAGCCACACTGGGATGAAAAGCTGGCCGCCGTGCTGGCAATCCTTCTCGCCAGCCTCACCGTCGGCGTGGTGCTGTACCTGTCCAACCAGTTCGAGCGCCTGCTCGGCGAACAGGGCCTGCAAATCGTCAGCCGACTGATGGGACTCTTCGTCTGCGCACTGGCCGCCCAGATCATATTCACCGGGGTAAAAAACTACCTGATGAGCTGAAGCTGCGGCTGCGCCATGGGCAGTCCGCAGCCCCGGATGCGCCGCAAAGGCCCTGACCCTTCTGCGGCTTCTTCAGGCGGACTTTTTCAGTTCGTCGTAGGCACGCAGGTATTCCTGCGCCAGAGTTTTCTTCTGCCGCTCACCCAGCAGTTTACCGGCCCGCTGGAAGAAACCATGCTCCTCTTCGCCGAGGTGATGCTCGACCTTCTCCGCCAGCGCTCTGGCCTTCGGCAGCCACCCGGGGCTGCTGAGTGCAGTCTGCGCCAGCTCCTCGATCAGTTCGTCCATTTCATGATGCTCGGCGATAGCGTGGCGCGACAGCTCCACGCCGCCATCCAGCTGCAGCAGCGGCACATAGAAGTGGCGTTCCTCGGCGAGCGAGTGGACCTCCAGTTCATTCCGCAGGCGGGTAAAGCCCTCCTCCCGTTCGGGCGAGTCGCCACGGGTGGCGAGCAGTTGCTGGGCCAGCTCACGCTGGATTTCATGGCTGATGCGCAGAGCTTCGAATATCGTCATGACGGCACCTCTCTCGGACGGCGGCCTGGCGGCCACCTGGCTTGTATGCGAAAAGTGCCGCCCTTGCGGCGGCTACGGTGTTGCAACCGCCCCATCGTCTGCGGCGACTTTTCGTACAGAAGCTAGACCGCGACAAGTGCAATAGGTGCCCAAATCGCTTCGTTCAGCGCAGCTGGCTGTCCTTGCTGCCACGCCGGTTGTAGCCAGCAAATGCGGCCTGGGCGCGGTCCTCCTCGGTCTGACAGGTTACGCACAGGCGCACGCCGGCGATGGCCTGGCGCCTCGCCTCGGGAATGACCGCGTCGCAAACTTCGCAGTAGTGCAGGCTTTCGCCCCGGGGCAGACGGCTGCGGGCCCGCGCAATGGCGTCCTCGATACTGCTGTCAATCTGCTGCTGTACCGCATCGTCGTTTGCCCAGCCACTGGCCATGACCTTTCTCCTCCCGCAACGCTCGGCCTGAAAGGTATGCGCCAGGACAGCCGCCAATGCAAGAGGCCACCGGCTATTCGCGAACCTCCATGAACTCCCGCGCCCAGCGGATGTAATCCTCAGGCAGGGTGTACTTGTGGGTCAGCTCGGTGGCGTTGAGATCGCAAGGCTGGATGCCGCGCTGCTCGCGCAGGCAGTCGTATGTGGCCTTGATCGCCGCGAAGAATGCAGCATGACCATTGACCACGATACGCACACCCAGACTGGCCAGACGCTGGTCATCGCGCAGTAGCGGGTTGCCATAGGTGACCAGCATCAGGGGCACGCGAAGGCCTTCGGCGATCTGTTCCAGATGTTCGAAATCCTTAACCCCAACCAGGCAGATGGCATCGGCACCGGCCTCCTGGTAAGCCCGAGTACGGCGGATCAGCTCCTCCAGCTCCAGCACTCCGGCGTGGCTGCGGGCAATGATGGCCAATTCGGGATCGATACGAGCCTCCAGTGCGGCAAGGATCTTGCCTACCCCCTCCTCGATACTGATCAGATCCGTCGACTTGCGGCCGAATTGCGCCGGCAGCAGCGTATCCTCAATAGTCAGAGCGGCAACACCGGCACGCTCCAGCTCCACCACCGTGCGCATTACGTTGAGCGCGTTGCCATAACCGTGGTCGGCATCGGCGATCACCGGCAACCGGGCGACACGGCCGATACGGGCGGCCTGCTCAACGAACTCGCTGAGGGTAATCAGCGCGAAGTCCGGCGCGCCCAGTACCTGAAGGGAGGCAACAGAGCCGCCAAGGATGCCAACCTCGAATTCGAGATCGGCGGCGATGCGTGCCGAGAGGGGATCGAAAACCGAGGCCGTGTGATAGCAGCGTTCGGATGCCAGCAGAGCCCGGAAGGCTATGCGCAGCTCATGATGGGATGCACGTTGCAGGATGGGCATGGGGTGTATTCCAAAGTCAGTTGAAGCATTTTCTCGTTGTAGTTATGCAGGAACGAGACAATCCAGAGCTCGGGACGGCTGTCTCAGTTTTTATCGGATAGCGCCGACAAAAGGACATTCGCCTTCTGGCCCTGGAATAGCCTCGCTGCGACATAGAACATAACCTGTTCGCCTGTCGCTCGGCTGTCACATTGATGATTTTTCACATGACATCCCGACATCCGGACTAGCCCTTGCGCTTCAGGCAGGCGATCATCTGAGCATTTCCGCAAACTGCAGACGCCATGACCGCTACCACCGACAGCCGCACTCCGACGCACAAGCCCCGCCCGCTGATCGATCTGGCCATCAGCCTCCTGATTCCATCCCTCATCCTGATGAAGCTCAGCGCCGAGGATCGTCTGGGAGCTGACGGCGCGCTGATCCTGGCACTGGCCTTCCCGCTGGCCTGGGGCACCTTCGAACTGATCCGTTACCGCAAGTTCAACTTTATCGCCCTTCTCGGCCTGGCCAGCGTAGCGCTGACCGGGGGTATCGGTCTGCTCAAACTCGACACCCAATGGCTTGCCATCAAGGAAGCCCTGATTCCTGGACTGATCGGCATCGCCGTACTGGTCTCGACACGTACCCGCTACCCGCTGATCCGTACGCTGCTGTTCAACCGCAGCGTGCTCAACGTCGATAAAATTCACGAACGTCTGGAACAGGGCGGCCATGTCGAACACTTCGAAACACGCCTGATGCGGGCCACCTACTGGCTCAGCGGCACCTTCTTCTTCTCCTCGTTCATGAACTACGTGCTGGCCAAGTGGCTGGTGACCAGCCCGGCCGGCACCGCGGCCTTCAACGACGAACTGGGCCGCATGACCCTGCTCAGCTATCCGATGATTGCCATTCCCTCGATGATCATGCTGATGGCCATCTTCTACTACCTGTGGAAGACCATCCACGGCCTGACCGGCCTGAGCCTGGAGGAGATCATGGCCAATAACGGGCAGGAGTCGCAGTCCTGAGCCGCAAATTGCAGCACACTATGACAGTCGACTGAGGCGCTTCGCAGCGGTGCTCACAGGGCTGTTTTTCTCCGCATTCCTTGCCGCCACCCTGCTGCCTCTTCAGTCCGAGGCAATACTGGTGGCGTTGCTGCTCGGCGGCGCACACGCCACCTGGCTGCTGCTTGTAGTCGCTACGGCCGGCAACGTATTGGGCTCACTGGTGAACTGGCTGCTGGGTCGCTCGCTGGAGCGCTACCGCCAGCGCCGCTGGTTTCCTGTCAGCGAGGCGCGCCTGCAGCAGGCACAGCGCTGGTATGCACGCAATGGCTGCTGGTCGCTGCTGTTGAGCTGGATGCCGCTGATCGGTGATCCACTGACTCTGGCTGCAGGTGTGATGCGCGAACCGCTATGGCGCTTCCTGCTGCTGGTCGGGCTGGCAAAGGTCGGGCGCTACGCCGTGCTGGCCGGTGCCACACTGGCATGGCTCTGAGAACCGGCAAGTGCCATGGGAGTTTCCACACGAGGTGCGAGGACATACTCGGTAACGCCACGAATGCGTGTAGTTGTTGAGCATCGCCCGCTCCTCCGTGATACTGCGCAGCGCACCGTGCAGGCCTGACACGTCCGCGCCCAGCATGACCGACCATAAGGTCGAAGAACAATAGCCTCGATAGGGGGCGAATGGCCCGCCATACCGCCTCATGGGCCTATCGAGTGAGGAGTTCAAGTGTCCGTTGTTGAAGCCAAACCCAAATTGAAGCGCAGTGACCTGATCTGGTCTCTGATTGGTCTGGGTGCCGTCGCGCTGTCCTGTTTCCTGCTCTATCGCGAAGTACGCAACATCTCCCTTGACGAGATTGCCGACAGTCTGCGAGCCATCTCCCACCTGAACTGGCTGCTGGCCGGCATCGCCACGCTCGGTGCCTACTGGGCGCTGGCCTGGTACGACCGTATCGCCGTGGCCCATCTGGGCAAGCAGATTCCCTGGCGTTTCATAACCCTGTGCTCATTCACCACCTATGCCCTGGCGCACAACATCGGCGCCTCAGTGTTCTCTGGCGCGGTAGTACGCTACCGCGCCTATCGCAGCAAAGGCCTCACGCCCCAGGAAATCGGCATTCTCATCGTCTTCTGCTCCTTTACCTTCGTCCTCGGCACCATTCTCGCCAGCGGCTGCGTACTGATCGCCCAACCCGACCTGATCCACCGCGTCATGGATGTCAGCCCGCTGGTCTCGATGGTCATCGGCACAGTGTTGCTGACGATGGTGGTACTCTACGTATTCGGCTCCTGGCGCCAGTTCAAACCCTGGACGCTGGGCAAGGTGCATGTCGAGTATCCGCGTCTGCCGATCGTCAGCCGCCAACTGCTGGCCGGCCCACTGGAATTGCTCTGCGCCGCGGCAATCATTTACTTTGCTTTGCCGGCCGACAACCATCCGGGCTACCTGGTGGTACTCGGCGTATTCCTCGCGTCCTTCTCTCTGGCGCTGCTTTCCCACGCCCCGGGCGGCCTCGGCGTGCTGGAGGTGACCTTCCTCGCCGCCCTGCCGGAAATCCCGCCGTCGGACGTGCTGGCAGCGCTGATCGTGTTCCGTTGCTTCTACCTGCTGACCCCCTTCGCCCTGTCGCTGCTGGTGGTTCTAGGCTTCGAGTGGACGCAGTGGAAGCACAAGCAAAGGGAGGACATCGACCTGTCTTCCTAAAGACGTGCCGCTCAGTCGGCACAAGGCGCCCCCTGACGTAGAATATCTGACCGCCTGCCTGCGGGGCGTTGCCATTCGACGTCATCCCCCCTTGGTAATTCTGGCTGTCCTGATCATGTCCATCCTTTCCCCTGCCCGCGCCTGCGGCATTGACTTCGGCACGTCCAATTCCACCGTCGGCTGGCTTCGTCCCGGCCAGCCGAACCTGCTGGAGCTCGAAGACGGCAGGATCACCCTGCCCTCGGTGATATTTTTCAATACCGAGGAGCGCCGCCCTGTCTACGGTCGCCAGGCACTCCAGGAGTATCTGGAAGGCT
The DNA here is from genome assembly GCF_019656335.1 of Pseudomonas sp. NCCP-436. GTDB lineage: Bacteria > Pseudomonadota > Gammaproteobacteria > Pseudomonadales > Pseudomonadaceae > Aquipseudomonas. Next base: position 107,538 of record NZ_BPLZ01000010.1, read on the forward strand.
ACGAAGGCCGCCTGATGCGCTCGCTGAAAAGCCTGCTGGGCTCCAGGCTGCTGAAGAGCGAGACCACCGTACTCGGCAGCGCCCTGCCGTTCCGGGAACTGCTCGGTTTCTTCATCGGTGAACTGAAGAAACGCGCCGAATCCCAGGCCAGTCGCACCTTTGAGGAGGTAGTACTGGGCCGCCCGGTATTCTTCGTCGATGACGACTCGGCCGCCGACCAGGAAGCACAGAACACCCTGGTGGCAGTAGCGCATAAGCTCGGTTTCAAGGAGGTGTCGTTCCAGTACGAACCTATCGCCGCGGCCTTCGACTACGAGTCGACGCTGGAGCGCGAAGAGCTGGTGTTGATCATCGATATCGGCGGCGGCACCTCGGACTTCTCCCTGGTGCGTCTGGCCCCGCAACGCCACCACCAGGCCGATCGGCAGAGCGACATCCTTGCTACCGGCGGCGTGCATATCGGCGGCAACGACTTCGACAAGCAACTGTCATTGGCAGGGGTGATGCCGCTATTCGGCTACGGCAGCCGGATGAAGAGCGATGCTTTCATGCCGACCAGCTACCACCTGAATCTGGCCACCTGGCACACCATCAACGCGCTGTACGCGCAGAAGACCCAACTGGCCCTGCAGAACATGCGCTACGACATCGTCGACGCTACCGGCATCGACCGCCTGTTCAGCCTGATCGAACAGCGCGCCGGACACTGGCTGGCCATGCGGGTGGAAGACAGCAAGATCGCCCTGAGCGAACGGGATCTCTGCCCTATCGACCTTTCACGCATCGAGCCGGGGCTGGTCGCCGAACTGACCCGCGAACTGTTCGAGAGCGCTATCGAACCGCTGCTTGAACGCATCCGCGCCAGCCTCGCACAACTTCTGAGTAACGCCGACATCAAGGCGGATCAGGTCGATACGCTGTTCTTTACCGGCGGCTCCAGTGGTGTTTCGGCCCTACGCCGGAGCCTCGCGGCGATGCTGCCCAACGCCCGCAGCGTCGAGGGCAATACCTTCGGCAGCATCGGCAGCGGCTTGGCCATCGAGGCCTGGAAGCGTTACGGATAGCCGGACACAGAGAAAGTCAGCGCGGAGTGTCCCGTTACTTGGGTACAATCCGCCGGCTTGCGTCCAGTCTGACTTAGATCCGCAAACATTCAGACCTTGCCCCACAGAACCGCCGAGGAGGCATCCGATGAAAGCCCTGCTGGAAGAACTGATCGCCCGGATAAGCTCCGGCTGCCTGCCCGATGCAGAAATCCTGCGCATCGCCAGCGAGGCGGCACAGGCCTATGCGGATCCAGCGGCCTTCCTCGCCGCCAATCCGGACGTCAACTACGACGACGACTTCCCCATCCCCCTTGGCGAATGGGTAGTGGTCGGCAGCCTGCCTGACACCGTGCTGTTTCAGGCCGACAGCTACGAAGAGCTGTTCCAGCGCATTACCGAATCCTTCGGCCCGCAGGTACAGTTCGCACTCAAGCCCAAGCAACTAGCCAAAACCGAGCCACTCAAGGCGCTCAACCGCATCCAGGTGCAGCTCTCGGCCCTGTCTCCGGAAACCGGCGGCTACACCCTGGTGGACTTCAGCGAACCGCTGGACGACGAACTTCAGACCGTACTGGTCTACAGCAGTGACCTGACACGCGTAATGGAGCTGGCGGTGGAGGCAGGCATCTACGCCGCACCGTCACTGGAAGCGCTGAAGGCCGCGCAGACTGAAGAATAAGGCGCGCGCCTTCCTGCACCTGGCGACGTTGCATCCAGGCTCTTGCTTGCGGTCTCTTCGGGGTGTTTTCGAAGAGCCTTCCGCAGCGTTCTCAGACAGCCCCTTCACGCCAGAAACCGCCGTACCAGAGCGGCCCCCAGCAAGTATTGAGGACATCAATGATCACTATCAGGACAGTCAAGTTCTGATCCAGAGCCCCACCCCCGACAATAGTCTCCGAAGCCAGTTACTGACTATGGAGACACGAAAATGAAATCCAAACTGACCCTTACTGCCCTGAGCCTGAGCCTGCTGACCAGTGCCGCCTTTGCCACCCCGAACACTGCTCCGTTTCCTCTGGTTGGCGAAGCCATCGAGCAGAAGGCTCAGCAGTTACTGAACCCGCTGGCCGAAAACGGTTACGAGCGCACCCCAGGCGCACAGCGCCTCCAGCTTGCCGAGGACGGCTATGACCGCACTCCAGGCGCTCAACACTTCCAGCTCGCCGAGGACGGCTATGACCGCACCCCGGGCGCTCAACACTTCCAGCTCGCCGAGGACGGCTATGACCGCACCCCGGGTGCACAACACTTCCAGCTCGCCGAGGACGGCTATGACCGCACCCCGGGCGCTCAACACTTCCAGCTCGCCGAGGACGGCTATGACCGCACCCCGGGCGCTCAACACTTCCAGCTCGCCGAGGACGGCTACGACCGCACTCCGGGCGCAAAGCGCCTCCGGCTCGCTGAGGGCGGAGCAGATCGTCTGATCGAGCACCGTGCCCGTACCGCCTGAATCAACTCCACCCTGCCTGCCGACACCGCTCAAGCGATGTCGGCAGGCGGTAAGCGATAGATCCAGATACGCCGCAACACCGTACGAAACTGCCCCCAGAGCGTCCCCGTGTTGTAGTGCTGACCATAGCGCTGCGCAATCTGCCGCACCTCCTGCGCCAGCTCGACATAACGCCGCGCCGGCAGATCCGGATAGAGATGATGTTCAATCTGATGGCTGAGGTTGCCCGTCAGAATATGCAACAGCGGTCCGCCGGAAAGATTACTGGAGCCACGCAGTTGACGCAGGTACCAGTGCCCGCGGGTTTCTCCTTGCAGCACTTCGGCTGGGAAAACTACCGCCTTCTCGGTGAAATGCCCACAGAAGATCACCAGAAAAGTCCATAGATTGCGCAACAGGTTGGCCACTAGGTTACCGACCAAAACCGCCAGTGCATTGGCTCCAAGCAGCAGCGCCAGCAGCGGAAACACTAGGTAGTCCTTGACCCACTGACGCAGCAGCTTGCCACCGAGCTGGCGAGCCAGCGGACGCACCTCCTCGCCACTGATGCGCCCTTTGAACAACTTGTCCAAGCGCAGATGCTGAATAGCCACGGCGTACTGGAACAGCAGTGCCTGAATGGTCACCCACAGTGGCTGCCAGCGGTAGAAAGGCTTCCAGCGCTGCTCTGGAAACAGGCGCACCACACCGTAGCCCACGTCGTCATCCATGCCCAGCACATTGGTGTAGGTGTGATGCACGTGATTATGGGTGTGCCGCCAGAAGTCCGAGGGTCCGACTATGTCCCACTCATAGTGACGACCGGAAAACTCCGGATCGTTCATCCAGTCGTACTGGCCGTGCATCACGTTATGGCCCAGCTCCATGTTCTCAAGGATCTTGCCCAAGCCCAGCAGCAGGGTCCCAAGCATCCAGGTAGGTGGAAACCAGCCAAACATCAGCAATGCACGGCCGCTCCAGCAACACAGCCGCACGGCACTCCGAACACGACGGATATAGCGTGCATCGTCCTCACCCAGATCGGCCAGAGTACGCTGGCGCAGAGCATCCAGCTCGACTCCGAAGGCCTCCAGTTCAGCCGGACTCAGTTCACGGTCGCTGCGGGTATTCACAGGTCGATCTCCACATCCCCATGCGGGGCACTGACACATAGACGAATAGGTTGCCCCGGCTCGGCGAACACTGCGCCACTGCGCAGATCTCTCACGCTGCCAGCCAGCAGCAGGCAGGTACAACTGGTGCACACGCCCTGACGACAGCCATGAGCCGGTCGCAGACCGCTGGCTTCGGCCTGCTCCAGCAGGCTAAGTGCACTGCTGCCAGGCACCTGCAGCCGGCTACGAGCAAAGGCCAGACGCACTACCTCCGCCCCCTCGGCCGGCAACTGCGGCGGCGGACTGAAGCTCTCCACCTGCACGCTGCCACCACGCCCGGCCGCACGCCACCACTGATCCAGCGGTTCGACGAAACCCCGTGGGCCACAGGCCAGCAGATGCGTGCCAGGCAGTGAAGACAACCTGGCCTCGTCCAGTCGCCCGGCATATTCCCCTTCCCAGGCTGGCTCGCCAGTGACCGCCCAATGCAACTGCAGGTTGCGATGACGGGCCGCCAACGCCAGTAACTCCTCGACATAGGCCCACTGTGCCCGCCGGCGCACCTGATAGAGCAAAGTCACCGGGGCACTGAAGCCATGCTTCAACGCCTCACGCAACAGGCCGAGCAGTGGCGTGATACCGCTGCCGGCTGCCAGCAGCAACACTGCTTCATGCCCCTGAGGCCAAAGCAGTTCACCACGTGCAGCGGCCAGCTCCAGTACATCACCTGGCTGCAAGCGATCCTGCAGCAGCGGAGACAGGCGACCACCGGGTTCACGTTTGATGGCCAGCTCAATACGACCATCGGCATCGGCGCGCACCAGACTGTAGCAACGCACATGGCGCACACCATCCAGCTCGAGGAACAACTGCACATGTTGACCTGGACGCCAGCCGCGGGCATTGGAGTTGCAGAACAGAGTCACCGCCAGCATATCCTCAGCCACCCAGCGACGACTTTCGACAAGGGCACGGACGCGTTGCACCGCCAACAACGGATGCATCAGACGCAGGAACAAGTCAGCATCAGCTTCACGGAGCCAGCCATGACTACACAGATAACGCAGTGGACTGAGGCCAAACTGCAGGCGTCGCGCCAGCGACAGAGAAACAAGCGACATCAGAAGCATCCAGTGAACAACTGTTCACAATGCTCGCAATTCACCCCCACTTCAGTCAACGCATGTTCACTGAAAAACCGGCAATTCGACGCTACTCCCGTCCATTTGCTACAGTGAGCTACCGCTTTGACGACCCAATGCTGCATGACCCCACGTGCCGAACAGAAACAGCAGACTCGCCACGCGCTGATGCATGCCGCACTCAGCCTGATGGAAAGCGGCCGCGGTTTCGGCAGCCTGAGCCTGCGCGAAGTTACCCGGGTGGCCGGTATCGTACCGACCGGCTTCTACCGCCACTTTGCCGATATGGATGAGCTGGGCCTGGCACTGGTGGCGGAAGTGGGCGAAACCTTTCGCGCGACCATCCGCCAGGTACGCCGCCATGAGTTCGAACTGCGCGGCATGATCGATGCCTCGGTACGCATCTTCCTTGACGCCGTGTCCGCCAATCGCAGCCAGTTTCTCTTCCTTGCCCGCGAGCAGTACGGCGGTTCGCAGCCAGTACGCCAGGCCATTACCGAACTGCGAGAACGTATCACCAGCGATCTTGTGGCCGACCTCAAGCTGATGAACCGTATGCCTCAACTGGACGAAGCCGGACTGGAAGTGGTCTCCGACCTGGTGGTCAAGACGGTGTTCGCCACCCTCTGCGAGCTCGTTGACCCACCAGCCGACAACCAGCCGGCGCACCTTAACGCCGAGGCCAAGATCATCCAGCAGTTGCGTTTCATCATGATCGGCGGCAAGCACTGGCTCGGCCTCGGCAAGCCGACCACACAGGACTGAGCCACCTCTCGCCGGCAGGCCCTCTTCTCCACTGGCTACCCTTCTCAGTGTTCCGTCATGCACAGGCAAGTCGGCCTTACCACGGGATAACTCCCCAAACCGCGGCGACACCCTTCCGAATCCAGCTGAAAACCACGCAAAGAGCCTGGTCAAAAAGCGGACAAAGTGCTGCAGGCCTTGTATTGCAAGGCCGAAAGCCAGGTATACAGAAATTACCCACAGCCTAACCCACAACTCCCGGGAAAAACCCGAAAGGTCGCTCTAGCTCCTCTTCAAAATGCCAACCTATTGTTTGCAAAGACTAAAAACAGCTGATCAAAAGTTGCTCAAAGGACGCCAAGGCGCGGCAATCCAGACATTGCAAGATCCTTCACCAGTTTACCCACAAGACTTTTCACAGACTGCGTGGAAAACTTCCGGAATTCATGAAGGGCCTACCAGCTATCGCCTCTATCGAAACAATCTACGGGTATGCCAGCAATCACAGAGCTACTCTGGCCAACGTCATTCCCAGCAGGACTCCGCACCATGACCATTCCGAATCTGCTCAAACAGCTCTATGCCAGCTACGCCGGCGCCACCTGCGGCATTGATACGCGCCCCTAAGGCTTGGTCGTCTAGAGGTACACCGTTACCCTTGGGACAGTCATCCAAGGAGTTCTTCCCTATGTCCCTGCGTAGTATCTGCGTTTTCTGCGGTGCCAGCCCTGGCGCCAACCCCCTCTATCGCCAGGCGGCCGACGAGCTCGGTCAGGAACTGGCTCGTCGAGGCCTGCGCCTGATCTACGGTGGTGGTGCCGTCGGCCTGATGGGCATTGTCGCCGACGCCGCACTGCGAGCTGGCGGCGAAGTCATCGGAATCATCCCGCAAAGCTTGGAGCGGGCCGAAATCGGCCACCGCGGACTGACCTGCCTGGAAGTAGTCGACGGCATGCATGCACGCAAGGCACGTATGGCCGAACTGGCCGATGGCTTCATTGCTCTTCCGGGCGGGCTCGGCACTCTGGAGGAGCTCTTCGAGGTCTGGACCTGGGGCCAGCTCGGCTATCACGCCAAACCGCTTGGACTGCTGCAGGTCAACGGATTCTTCAGCAAGCTGGAAGGCTTCCTCGACCATCTGGTAGCCGAACGTTTTGTGCGTCCGCAACACCGCGACATGCTGCAGATAGCCAGCAGCCCGACGGATCTTCTCGACGCCATGGCCGAATGGCGCCCCACGACCGCGCCCAAGTGGGTAGATCGCTCTCCCTCCTGAGCCGCACGCATCGATCGTTTTCCGAACAATGCCGGCAAAACCTTGAACCATGCCGGCCCCAGCCAGTTTCAGGGCACTTACCCACAGCTTGATCCACCGCCACAGGGGATAACCTTCGACTACCCGTCTACACCCCGAGAAGCACCGCAAGTGCTTCATTGCAAAACATTTTCAATGTCCGCGAAAAAGATTGGTCAGATCCGGCTCAAACAACTGCAAGCCCCGTCCTGCACGGCAGAAAGGCACATTTACAGAGTTTATCAACAACTTTTTCCACAGATTGAGGGGATAAATCGGCGTGGCGTTCGGTCGCATACAGAAGAGCTGCTGGCTGTGCGAGCCTGTAGACCTGACTGAAAAATCAGAATCTGGAGGAATCAAGATGTTGCGCAAACTCACCCTGATGGCACTTCTCGGCCTGGGCAGCGCACCGCTGCTGGCGGCCGAATGCACGGTAGACGTCGAGTCGACCGACCAGATGACCTTCAACACCCAGAGCATCGAAATCAGCAAGAGCTGCGAAACCTTTACTGTGAATCTCAAGCACACCGGTACTCTGCCCAAGACCGCCATGGGCCATAACTGGGTGCTGAGCAAGACCGCCGACATGACCGCAATTGCCACCGACGGCATCTCTGCCGGCCCCGATGCCAGCTACCTGAAGGCTGACGATAGCCGGGTAATCGCCCATACGAACCTGATCGGCGGCGGCGAGAACACCTCGGTCAGCTTCCCCGTCAGTAAGCTGGTACAAGGAGAAGACTACAGCTTCTTCTGCTCCTTCCCAGGTCACGTCTCGCTTATGAAAGGCTCAATCACACTGGTCGACTGAGCTGCGCAACCGGAGGCGTCGAATCGGCGCCTCCACTTCTTCTGAAAATACATATCATCCTGCCTGCCTCTGCCATTGCAGCCAATTTGCCATACTCGCCATCTGCCGTAGACTGCATCTCCTTCATGCAAGGATGTGTGACATGCCAGGCTACGTTCCCCTACTTTCACTAATCGGTTTTCTGACAGTCGCTTTCACCAACCCGTTGTGGGCCGGCGATCCGCTGCTTGATGCTCCAGTTGCTGCCGCTGATAACGAACGCCTGGTGCGTGGCGTACTACGGGCCCGTGACCAGGCTGTACTGGCGAGCGAGTTGGCGGGTCACATCATTGAGATGCCGTTTCGCGACGGCCAGCCGTTCCGCAAGGGCGACGTACTGGTGCGTTTCGACTGCAGCGCTTATCAGGCCCAGCTCAATGCCGCGCAGGCCGCAACCCGTGCTACCCGTGAGGAGCTGAACCACAAGAAGCAGTTGGCGGCACTCAACTCGGTCGGCCGTTTTGAAGTAGCGCTGGCTGAGGCACGGCAAGCCCAAGCGCAAGCTGAGGCGCAGGTCTACCAGGTTCAGGTCAGGCGCTGCAATGTAGTTGCTCCCTTCGATGGGCATATCGTGCAGCGACGCGCCCAACCCCACGAAAGCGTGGCCAGCGGCGCACCGCTGCTGGAAATCGTCGACAACAGCACTCTGGAGATTTACCTGCTGGTTCCCTCCAACTGGATCAGCCGGCTGCAGACCGAACAGCCATTCGAGTTCATCCCGGATGAAACCGGTACTCCGCTGCAGGCACGAATAAAGCGTGTGGGCGCTCGCATTGACGAGGGCAGCCAGACCCTGCTGCTGATTGGCAGTCTGCCCGACGACGCTGAAGGCTTGCTGGCCGGCATGAGCGGTACCGCGCATTTTCAGGTGAGCGAATGAACGCCGCACTTCCCGGCACAGCCGAACGGGCATTCGCCCTTTTCCTCGGGCTGGAGCAGCAGGCACGCAAGGCAGCCAGTATCGAGCAATTGGGTTTCTCCATGGTTAACGACGGCCAGGCGCTGTTCGGCTTTCGCCATGCGGCGCTGCTGATCGCCGGCAAGGTACAGGCACTGACCGGCATCAGCGTGGTGGAACCTCACTCGCCTTTTGTCGCTTTCGTCGAGCGCGCCGTGATCAGCTTGCTGAATCAGGGACGACTGGCCGAACCACACAGCATCGACCCCAGCACCATGGATGAATCGACCCGAGCCGATATGACCAGTCTGTCAGCGCCGTACGCCTACTGGCTGCCGCTGAAAAGTCGCAATGGCGAGACCTTCGGCGGCCTCTGGCTAGCCCGCGAACAGCCCTTCGGCGAAGCCGAACAGTCCCTGCTGCGACAGCTGGCGGATTCCTACGCCCATGCCTGGTTGGCGCTGCAGCCACACAAACCCTGGCGCATGCGCTGGCCGCGCCGGAAGTTGCTCTTCATGGCCTCCGCACTGAGCCTCATTCTGCTGCTGCCAGTGCGCCAATCCGTGCTGGCTCCCGCCGAAGTAGTGCCACTGGAAGGCCGCGTTGTCGCCGCGCCCCTGGACGGCGTCATCGAAGAATTTCTGGTCAAGCCGAACCAGAGCGTAGCGGCCGGCGACTTGCTGGTGCGCTTCGAGGCTACCACACTCAAGGCCCAGGCGGATGTGGCCGAACGAGCGCTGGGAGTTGCCGAGGCAGAGTTCAAGGCCAACACCCAGCGCGCCTTCGCTGATGCTGAGTCCGGTGCCAGGCTCGACCTGCTCGCAGCACGTGTCGAGCAGAAACGTGCCGAGCGCGACTACGCCCTGCAATTGCTGGCACGCAGTGAGGTAAGGGCCGATCGTGACGGCATAGCCGTCTTTGCCGATGCCGAGCGACTGACCGGCAAGCCCGTGCAGACTGGCCAGCGACTGATGCAGATTGCCGATCCGGCCCGGGCCGAGCTACGCATCGAACTGGCCGTGGGGGATGCCATCGCCTTGCAGCCGGGGGCCGAGGTGGCGCTGTTTCTCGACAGCGACCCTCTCAACCGCCACGAAGCACGCCTTGAACGCTCGGCCTATGAAGCGCAAGGCACCGCAGCCGGGCAACTGGCCTACCGCCTCGACGCTGCCTTCGTCGAGGCGCCACCACGTATCGGCCTGCGCGGCACCGCCAAACTGTTCGGCGAACGCGCACCTCTGGCCTATTACCTGCTGCGGCGCCCGCTGGCCGCAGCCCGTCAGACGCTGGGGCTCTGATGCTGCCCGCCCTGCGTCCGGATCTACAGCTTTCGCCTGCCCCACCAGGCCTGGACGGCTCTCCACAATGGACGCTGGCAGACCCGCTACGCGGCCGTTATTTCAAGCTCGGCGCCCCAGCCGTACGCCTGCTTCGCCACTGGACACTCGGCGACCCTATACGCGTACTGCAGGCAGCCAACGCCGAGCCTGACACGCCGTTGAGCAAGGACGATCTGGAGGAGATGCTGCTCTTCCTTGGCAATCACGACCTGATCAGTGCCACGAACGAAAAACAGCGGGCCAGCTATGGCCCTAAGGCTGCCGCCCAACGCCAGAACCTGTGGAAGCAGGCACTGCATCAGTACCTGTTCTTCCGCATCCCGCTGTGGCGGCCCGACCCCTTTCTCAATCGCACCTGGCCTTGGGTGGCCCGCCACGGTGGCAGGTTGCTGCGCTGGGGCCTGCCACTGATACTGATGCTCGGTGCCTTTCTGGTGATACGAGACTGGCAACGTTTTCTCGCTACCTTCCCGCACCTGTTCAGCCTTGGCGGTGCCATTACCTTCGGTGTCGCATTGATCTTCGCCAAGCTCTGCCATGAGCTCGGTCATGCCTTCATGGCCAAACGTGCAGGCTGCCGCGTGCAAAGCATGGGACTGGCCTTCATGGTGCTGTTGCCGATGTTCTACACCGACGTCAGCGATGCCTGGCGCGTGCAGGATCGCCGTTCGAGACTGCTGATCGGTGCAGGAGGCGTACTCGCCGAGCTGCTGCTGGCGGTGCTGGCACTACTGGCCTGGTCATTGCTGCCAGATGGCCCCTTGCGTACCTCGGCCTTCATGCTGGCCAGTGCCACCTGGATCACCACATTACTGATCAACCTCAACCCCTTCATGCGCTTTGATGGCTACTTCCTGATCAGCGATCTGTGGGGCGTCGACAACCTACAGAACCGAGCCTTCGCTCTATGTCGCTGGCGTCTGCGCGAAGCCCTGTTCGGCTATGGTGAGCCGGCACCGGAACCCTGGTCACCCGGCATGACCCGGCGCCTGTTAATCTGGGGCTACGGCTCCTGGATATGGCGCGCAATCCTGTTCCTTGGCATCGCGCTGGCGGTCTATCACCTGTTCTTCAAGGTGCTCGGCATCTTCCTGATGCTGGTTGAGCTGCTCTGGTTCATTGGCCTGCCCATCTGGCGCGAACTGGGTGAATGGTGGAAACGCCGCGGACAGGCCGCCCCGCGCAAGGTGCTGAGCACTGGAATCGGCATCGGTGCGGTGCTGATGGCGCTGATCGTGCCCTGGCGCAGCTCGGTGGAAATACCCGCCGTGCTCGAAGCCTCACGCACCAGCGCATTGCATGCGCCGGTGGCCGCACGTTTGAAGGCCGTACATGTGCAGGACGGCCAGAGCGTAGCAGCTGGTGACCTGCTGCTGGAACTGGACTCACCCGATCTGGACTCGCGCCTGGCCATTGTCCGACGTGAGATCGAGATTCTTCAGCTACAGTTGCGCCGCCAGTCCGCACGCCGCGAAACAGTGGCCGATGCAGGTATTCTCGAACAACGTCTGGCTGAGGCCGTAGCGGAGTACCGTGGTCTGGCCTCCCAACGTGAACGCTTGCAACTTCGTGCACCACAGTCGGGAGTGGTGCGCGATCTGCAACGTGACCTGAACGCGGATCGCTGGCTTCATCCGGCTGATTCAATAGCCCGGATCGTAGAACCCGGACTGCGCCTGCGTGGCTACCTGGCCGAAGAAGACCTCTGGCGAATCGAAACCGGCAGCCAGGGACGCTTTATCGCCGACGACCCTGCACGCCCGACGGTAAAAGTACTCCTGGACGAAGTAGATGCTACAGGCGTCGCCTACCTGGAACTGGAAGCCCTCAGTTCGGATTACGGCGGCCCCATCGCCGTTCGCCGTGACGCACAGCACCGCGCTGAACCTGTGCAAGCGCAATATGGTGTACGCCTAAGTCTGCTGGATAACAACATCCATCCCGATCACCCCCTGCGTGGCATAGTTGTGCTGGAAGGAGAACGGCAGTCACTGCTCGGTGCTGCGTGGCGGCGCATCGCAGCACTGGGCGTGCGTGAGAGCGGTTTTTGAGACAAGGATGTGCATGAACCAGGGCGCTTTGCCCCGATGCTCCAGACTGCCACTGGCACCTCAATTGCCTGCCCTGCTTGAGGCGTTCGGGCGGGCTCCTGACGATGCCTGGCAACCTCACTTAAACACGGCTCATTACGTATGGGGAATGGAGCGGCGCCGAGCAAGCGCGAGGCGGCCGATCTGGGTTCATGCGAAACAGTGGAGTACTGGACAGGCGAGGCCTATGGGGCGTTTGAAAAAAGGCGCAGGACAGATAGCCCATAAAAAAGTTTCAACAGAAGTCAAATAATCCGTCTACCTTCTATCCAAATGCTGGCGATTGACTACGAACTTCAGCTAGTCTCTCCCCCACAAGTCGCATAGTGGCAAAACAACACGACCCAGTTCCGGCACACGCCGCAATAGCACGGAAGCGAAGGACACCCACGCCATGCGTTCCTCCGATATACATCTTCGGCCAGCCGAGGAGGCCGATCTGAGCTTCCTCCGCAGGCTTTACGCAACAACTCGTGCAGAGGAAATGACGCTCAGTGGCTGGGACCGCCCCACCATCGATGCCTTTCTTGCGCAGCAATTCGACGCCCAGCATCGTTATTATCAGGAGCATTATCAGGGTTCCGACTTCGCTCTGATCTGCCACAAAAACCTCGCCATTGGCCGTCTATACGTGTTCCGCGGCCCGACGACCATCAACCTCATCGACATTTCGTTGCTCCCCGAATGGCGGGGCAAGGGAATCGGCACCCATTATCTGACTGCACTGGTCGATGAGGCGGATACGGCAAAGAAGTCGATGCGTCTGTTCGTCGAACCCACCAATCCAGCCAGGCACCTGTACCAACGCTTTGGTTTCAGCGTCAACGGATCCAACCATATCTACCTGCAGATGCACCGCGAAGCCGCGCCTGCCCTGGCGGTGCCGGCATGAGCCAGGTGCCCAGCCTCGACGATTTCCAGCGCCAACTCCAGCAGCCCTGGCAACTCCGCTGGGACAACAGCGAAGGCGTGACCATCATGCTGGTGGAAGCCTATGAGGGCGTGGCGATGACCGCCCGCTACCACTGTTACAGCGCAATATTCGCTCAGCCCGAGGGGCTCCAGCTGCCCCAACACTGCTATCGGCTGCGCAGCCCGGAAGGTGCTGAATGGGAGGTGATGCTCACGCCCATCGGACCAGATGAAGAAGGCGACCGGCACCTGTTGCAGGCGCTGTTTCATGTAAAGCGGCCGACGCCGGCCGAGACCCTGCTCTAAAACAACAAATAGTGCCGTTTACGCGGCTGCATCAAGGAGAGATAGGTTATGAGCGATCCATTCATCGGAGAAATCCGTATGGTCGGCTTCAATTTCGCCCCCAGGGGCTGGGCGAGCTGTCAGGGCCAGATCATGTCCATTCAGCAGAACTCGGCGTTGTTCGCGCTACTGGGCACCACCTACGGAGGCAACGGCCAGACCACATTCGGCCTGCCGAACTTCTGCGGGCGCAGCCCGGTGGGGCAAGGTGCCGGCCCAGGTCTGACACCGATCACGATCGGGGAAATCTCGGGCTCGGAAAACGTCACCATGACCATCAACCAGATGCCGATGCATACCCATGTCGCAACAGCCTCCCAACCGACAGGTACAGCACAGATTGCAGTCCCTGCAGCCACCACCGGCACAACCCAGGCACAGCCCGGCACAAACACCGTGCTAGGGCCGGTCGCAGCGGCTGGCCGGGCAGGCACCCTTTACTGCACTGAGGCCGCAGACACCACGCTCGCGCCTTTCAACGCCAACGTGACGGTTCAGGCCCCTGCCATCACTGTCGGCATCGCAGGCGGTAGTCAGCCAATTGCCTTGCGCAATCCCTATCTTGGCACCAATTTCGTCATTGCCCTGGAAGGTATTTTTCCGTCACGCGACTGATCCACTACCTGGATCAATGGCTAGGTAAAAGGGGAAAGCCGCGCTTTCCCCAATTTCGTAGGTTGTAGGAGGTTCATATGTGGTGGAGAAAGACTGCGACAGCTCAACCGGGCAGGCTGCCGGCCAGAAGCACACTGGCCATGGCACTGGAGCCGCGCATGCTGTTCGACGGCGCGGTCGCCGCCACCCTGGCGGAGACGGCCGAAGCCCAACCCACCGCCGATGCCTCCAATGATCAGGCTTCTCCCCAGGACACCCACGCGAACACCGACAACCTTGCCGCCACGCCAACCGGCACGGCGGACAACCGCCAGGAAGTCGTGTTTATCGACAATCAGGTCAAGAACTACCAGCAACTGATCAGCGGCCTGAAGCCTGGCAGCGAAGTGGTGGTGCTCGACGGCAGCAAGGACGGCCTGCAGCAGATCGCCGACTATCTCAATGGGCGCAGTGGCATCGATGCCATCCACATCATCAGCCACGGTGATGTGGGCAAGGTGCAACTGGGCAATGACTGGCTCGACAGCAGTGATCTCGCCAGCCGCAGCGCCACCCTGAACGCCATCGGCCAGGCGCTGGACAAGGATGGCGACATCCTGCTGTACGGCTGCCAGGTGGGGGCGAACGGAGCAGGCCGTGATTTCATCGAAGCATTGGCCAACGCCACTGGAGCGGACGTCGCCGCATCCGACAATCTGACCGGTGCAACAAGCAAAGGCGGTGACTGGGTGCTCGAGGTCAACCAGGGCTCCATCGAGACCGCCGTGGTATCGGGGACGGATGGTTTCGCGGGGCTTTTAGCTGTCGCTGCAGACGAAAACTACGACGATAACGGTCTGGCTGCCGTCGCGACGAGTAACACATTCACGTTGGACGGTGTGAAGTACACCATTACCGGCACTCAGACCTATTACACGGGCATAACGAATGATCCTTTTTCCCCGCTAGGTAGTGGAAGCGATCACTACCTGCTATTCGACCTAATGGGATTGGGCGGCATTAGCAGTATCCAAATCGAGATGGCCGATGGCAGTGCATTCAGCCTCGCCGGGTTCAGCCTGGACGGCGTCGCCAACAATAACCTCACGATAACCACCAGCGCCGGCGGCACGCGTAGCTATGTCAGCAACGGCGATTTCGTCACTCAGGAGAACGTCGACACAGGGTCCGATTCTGGCTTCCAGAACATCACCAGCTTCACCTTCAGTGGAGGCAATCTGCAGCTGGCCCTGGACGACCTGAACTTTGAGCCGGCAGCCCCCACGCTGGTCTCGGCAACATTCTCTGACAGCAATCTGAAGGTCGGCGAAACCTCCACCGTCACCTTTACCTTCTCCACCGCAGTCACCGGTTTCGACACTGCCGACCTGACCGTGCCCAACGGCAGCATCAGCGGGCTGAGCAGCTCCGATGGCGGCCTGACCTGGACCGGCCTGTTCACACCCGACGCCGGCGTCACCGCCAGCACCAACGTCATCACCGTCGACCTGAGCGGCGTCTCGGCCGTCGGCGGCGGTGTTGCAGGGGTCGGTAATGCTGCCTCCGGCAACTACGCCATCGACACCCTGGCCCCCAGCGTAACGTCGGTGACGTCCAGCACCGCCAACGGCACTTACAAAGTGGGGGATGTGATCTCCGTGCAGGTGAATTTCGGTGAGAACGTCACGGTCACCGGTACGCCGCAGTTGACCCTGGAGACCGGCAACACCGACCGAACCATCAACTACACCGGTGGTTCAGGCACCACTACCCTGACCTTCAACTACACAGTACAGGCAGGCGACAGCGCGGCCGATCTGGATTACATCAGCAGCAGTGCCCTGGCGCTCAACGGTGGCAGCATCCGCGATGCCGCCGGCAACGACGCTACCCTGACCCTGGCGACTCCGGGTACGGCAGGCTCCCTGGGGGCCAACAAGGACATCGCTATCAATTCGGCGCCGGCCATTGGCAACCTCAATGGTGACAGTGTGGCATGGGCCGGGGCAGGCAACACCGTGAAGCTGGATGCAGGCGGCAACGCATTGTTCAGCGACACCGAGTTCGGTGCACTCAACGGCGGCAACGGCGACTGGGCCGGGGCCAGCCTGACAATCCAGCGCAGCGGTACAGCATCCGGTAGTGACGTGCTGGGCTTCGATACCATCGGCGCCCTGTTCACCATCAGCGACAACAACCTGCAGTTCAATGGGCAGACCTTCGCCACTTTCACCAATGCCGGTGGCGTGCTGACCATTACCTTCACCAGCAGCGGCACGACGGCGACCACGGCACTGGTCAATGATGTGGCACAACGGGTTACCTACCGCAATGACACACCTGCCGGCGACACTACCATCCGCTACAGCCTGAATGACGGCACCAGCACCGTAACCGCCGATACCTCAGTCACCAGCGATTTAATCTACGTCACCAACACCACCGACACGGCGACCATCGATCTCAGTAACGGCGTCAGCTTCAGTGAGGCCGTTGCCATCGCCGCAGCCGATTACACTGGCAGCCAGACCATCGTCTTCGCCAGCAGCCTGGCCGGCCAGACACTGAACCTCAACACCGTATCCCTGAACGAAAGCCTGACCTTCGACATGACTCAAGCCAACGGCCTGACGCTGGCCGGCGGCACCATCACCCTGGGAGGCGGAACCACGCAGGTCTTCAACGTCGGCTTCGGCTACAGCGCGACGTTGTCCAGCGTGATCGCGGGAACCGGTGCACTGGCCAAGGCAGGGGCGGGTGAACTGATCCTATCCAACAGCAACACCAATGCCGGAGTCACCACTGTCTCCGCCGGCACCCTGGTGGTCGATGGCAGCACCAGTAACGCCACCATCGTGGCCAGTGGCGCCACCTTGGCCGGCAGCGGCACCCTGGGCGGCGACGTCACCGTGCAGAATGGCGGCACCCTGTCCCCTGGCGGCGCGGGTGTCGGCACCTTGACCGTCAATGGCAACCTGACCCTGAACTCGGGCGCCACGCTGGCACTGAATATCAACGGTGTCGCCGCCGGTACCGGCTACGACCGGGTCGTGGTCAACGGCACTGTCAACATCTCCGGCGCCACTCTGGCGGCCACCCATGGCTACGCGGCCGGAAGCGGCGACAGCTATACGGTGATCGTCAACGACGCCGCCGACGCGGTGACAGGCACTTTCAGCGGCATCAGCGAAGGCGGCAAATTCAACGCGGCGGGCAACGGCACCGAGCTGACCACCAGCTACATCGGTGGAACCGGCAACGACCTCACACTGACTGCCCCCGTCGCGCCGACCGTCACCAGCGTTTCTTCCAGCAGTGCCAACGGCACCTACAAGATCGGCGACGTGATCACCGTCACCGTTGAGTTCGACAACATAGTAAACGTCACCGGCACCCCGACCCTGACCCTGGAAACCGGCGCCATCGACCGGGTGCTCAGCTACGTCTCCGGCTCGGGCAGCGACACCCTGACCTTCAGCTACACCGTGCAGGCCGGCGACAGCTCCGCCGATCTCGATTACGCCTCCAGCTCGGCGCTGAGCCTCAACGGCGGCACTATCCAGGATGGCGCCAACCAGGCCGCCATTCTCACCCTGCCGACTCCGGGCGCCGCCGGCTCCCTGGGTGCCAACAAGGCGCTGGTGGTGGACGGCGTGCGCCCGGCCGCTACCAGCATTTCCCTGAGCGACTCTCTGCTGAGCATCGGCGAGACAGCCACCGTCACGATTACCTTCAATGAAGCGGTGACGGGACTGGGCGTGGAGGACTTCAGCGTCACCAACGGCGAGCTCAGTGGGCTCAACACCACTGATGGCGGCCTGACCTGGACGGCCACCTTCACCCCGAGCAGCAACGTTACCGGTGCAACCAATCTGATATCCCTGAACAACGCAGGGGTACAGGATCAGGCCGGCAATGCCGGCAGCAGTACCACCGACTCGGCCAACTACGCCGTCGACACTCGGAGCCCCACCGCCAGCATCGTGGTCACCGACACCGTGCTCAAGGCTGGTCAGAGCACCACCGTCACCATCACCTTCAGCGAAGCGGTGACGGGCCTTACCACAGCGGACTTTACCGTCGCCAACGGCACCCTGAGCAACCTGACCACCGCGGACAACATCACCTACACCGCCACCCTGACGCCGAGTGCCAACGTCACCGACGCCACCAACCTGATCACCCTGGACAACACCGGTTACACCGACGTTGCCGGCAACGCTGGCACCGGCACCAGCGACTCCAATAACTACGCCATCGATACCCAGCGTCCGACCGCTACCATCGTGGTCGCCGACACGGCACTGGCCATCGGCAAAGACACCACGGTGACCATCACCTTCAGCGAAGCCGTTACCGGCCTGGATCTCTCCCACTTCACCGTGGCCAACGGTTCGCTCTCGAATCTCGTCACCACGGATGGCGGCATCACCTGGATCGCAACCCTGACGCCGGACGCGGACGTCGATGACAGCAGCAACGTCATCACCCTGGACAACACCGGCTATACCGATGCCGCCGACAATGCCGGCTCCGGGACGACCGACTCCAACAGCTACGCCATCGATACCCAGCGTCCGACCGCTACCATCGTGGTCGCCGACACGGCACTGGCCATCGGCCAAGACACCACGGTGACCATCACCTTCAGCGAAGCCGTTACCGGCCTGGATCTCTCCGACTTCACCGTGACCAACGGTTCGCTCTCGAATCTCGTCACCACGGATGGCGGCATCACCTGGACGGCAACCCTGACACCGCACGCGGACGTCGATGACAGCAGCAACGTCATCACCCTGGACAACACCGGCTATACCGATGCTTTCGGCAATGCCGGCTCCGGGACGACCGACTCCAACAGCTACACCATCGATACCCAGCGTCCGACCGCTACCATCGTGGTCGCCGACACAGCACTGGCCATCGGCCAAGACACCACGGTGACCATCACCTTCAACGAAGCCGTTACCGGCCTGGATCTCTCCGACTTCACCGTGCTCAACGGTAACCTGACCAATCTGAGCACAACGGACAACATCACCTACACCGCCACCCTGACGCCGGACGCGGACGTCGATGACAGCAGCAACGTCATCACCCTGGACAACACCGGCTATACCGATGCTTTCGACAATGCCGGCTCCGGGACGACCGACTCAAACGACTACAGCATCGACACCGTGCGCCCGAAAGTGATCGGCATCTCGGTAGCCGACACCTCGCTCAAGGCCGGCGACACCACCACGGTGACCATCACCTTCAGCGAAGCCGTTACCGGCCTGGATCTCTCCGACTTCACCGTGGCCAACGGTTCGCTCTCGAATCTCGTCACCACGGATGGCGGCATCACCTGGATCGCAACCCTGACGCCGGACGCGGACGTCGATGACAGCAGCAACGTCATCACCCTGGACAACACCGGCTATACCGATGCCGCCGGCAATGCCGGCTCCGGGACGACCGACTCCAACAACTACGCCATCGATACCCAGCGTCCGACCGCTACCATCGTGGTCGCCGACACGGCACTGGCCATCGGCCAAGACACCACGGTGACCATCACCTTCAGCGAAGCCGTTACCGGCCTGGATCTCTCCCACTTCACCGTGGCCAACGGTTCGCTCTCGAATCTCGTCACCACGGATGGCGGCATCACCTGGATGGCTACCCTGACACCGGACGCGGACGTCGATGACAGCAGCAACGTCATCACCCTGGACAACACCGGCTATACCGATGCTTTCGACAATGCCGGCTCCGGGACGACCGACTCCAACAGCTACGCCATCGATACCCAGCGTCCGACCGCTACCATCGTGGTCGCCGACACGGCACTGGCCATCGGCCAAGACACCACGGTGACCATCACC
>NZ_BPLZ01000011.1 GCF_019656335.1 Pseudomonas sp. NCCP-436
TGCAGGTGGGTCAGACCGGCAAGATCGTTGCGCCGCAGCTGTACATCGCCGTTGGTATCTCCGGTGCGATCCAGCATCTGGCTGGCATGAAGGATTCCAAGGTGATCGTTGCGATCAACAAGGACGAAGAGGCGCCGATCTTCCAGGTGGCCGACTATGGCTTGGTCGCCGACCTGTTCGAAGCCGTACCGGAACTGGAAAAACTGGTCTGAGTTCATCGATTCGGCGGATCAGTTTCTTTCGAGATTGATTCGCAGCGTGTCCCCACACCCTGCACGGGCTTGGCCCGGCAGGGTGTTTTTTGTCGGCCAAGGATTACTGGTTGGTGTTTTTACCCGTTTTGGGCAGCAGGCCGTCGCTGCGGAACATTGCCTTGATTCCGCGCAGGGCCTGGCGGGTGCGATCCTGGTTCTCGATCAGCGCGAAGCGCACGTGATCATCACCGTAGTCGCCGAAGCCCAGTCCCGGCGATACGCACACCTTGGCTTCAGTCAGCAGCTTCTTGGCGAACTCCAGTGAGCCCAGGTGAGCGTAGGCCTCGGGAATCCTGGCCCAGATATACATTGAGGCCTTGGGCTTTTCCACCATCCAGCCGATCTCGTGCAGCCCCTTGACCAGTAGGTTGCGGCGCTGGCGGTACTGCTCGGCGATGTCGCGCACGCATTGCTGGTCGCCTTCCAGCGCGGCTATGGCCGCCACCTGAAGCGGGGTGAATGTGCCGTAGTCGTGGTAGCTCTTGATCCGTGCCAGGGCCGCGACCAGTTCCTTGTTGCCGACCATAAAGCCGATGCGCCAGCCGGCCATGTTGTAGCTCTTGGACAGGGTGAAGAACTCCACCGCGATGTCCTTGGCGCCCGGTACCTGCATGATCGACGGCGCCGTCCAGCCGTCGTAGACGATGTCGGCATAGGCCAGATCGTGCACCACCAGCACGTCGTAGCGCTTGGCGAGGGCCACCACACGTTCGAAGAAGTCCAGCTCCACGCACTGCGCGGTGGGGTTGGAGGGGAAGCCGAGGATCATCATTTTCGGTTTCGGGATGGCTTCGCGGATGGCCCGCTCCAGCTCGGCGAAGAAGTCGACGCCCGGCACTAGCGGCACGGAGCGCACTTGGGCGCCGGCTATTACAGCTCCGTAAATGTGGATGGGGTAGCTGGGGTTGGGTACCAGTACCGTATCACCATGATCCAGCGTGGCCAGCATCAGATGTGCTAAGCCTTCCTTGGAGCCGATGGTGACAATGGCTTCGCTGTCCGGATCTATCTCCACGTCGTAGCGGTCCTTGTACCAGCGCGAAATGGCGCGGCGCAGGCGGGGAATACCGCGGGAGGTGGAGTATCCGTGGGTGTCTTCACGCTGGGCGACTTGCACGAGCTTCTCGACGATGTGCGGCGGCGTCGCACCGTCCGGATTGCCCATGCTGAAATCAATGATGTCCTCTCCACGGCGGCGGGCGGCCATCTTGAGTTCGGCAGTGATGTTGAAGACGTAGGGGGGGAGACGATCGATGCGCGCAAAACGGCGCTTGGCGTTGTCGGCCATGCTTTCCTCGGATACGTAAGCGCCCGGAACCGTCCGAGCGACGTTGGTCGCATAAGGCGACCTGGTCGAGAAGATAAGCGCGTCTCCGTCTCGCTGTCCAGTACAGTCAGCGAGCGGCGCGGCGCAAAACAACTTTTTTCGTCAATGGCAAAGAGGTGTGGAGCTGTTCCTGCATATGTCGTTGCAGCTCAGCGTTCCAGCATCTGCTTGACGCTGCTTTGCGGGATCTGTTGTTTGCGGCCCTCGCTATCGGTGAACTCCAGCATGCCGGTGTCCTCGTCGAGTTCCGGCTTGCCATTACTGGTGAGCATCTGGCCGTCGGTGGTGGTGATGATGTATTCGTTAGCACAACCGGCTAGGCCAAACAGGCACAGGACGGCGATGATCCATGGTTTCATGACAGACTCCTGAATGGTTTCGGGGGGCTCCCTATTCAGAAGGTAGCCGCTGATACGGCAGCTGCAAGCCGAGGGCGGCAAAGACATCCGGTACGGCCATAAAAAAGCCCCGCACTGGGCGGGGCTTTTTGCATCACGCTAGGATCAGGCCTGAACGACCGGGATCTTGGCGTTGGCCGCTGCCTCACGGAAGTCGGCGATCTGGTCGAAGCTCAGGTAGCGGTAGATGTCGCCAGCCATGCTGTCGATATCCTTCGCGTAGGCCATGTACTCCTCGACGGTCGGCAGCTTGCCGAGAATCGAAGCGACCGCAGCCAGTTCGGCAGAGGCCAGGTACACGTTGGCGCCATCGCCCAGACGGTTCGGGAAGTTACGGGTCGAGGTCGAGACCACGGTGGAGTTGGCAGCAACGCGAGCCTGGTTACCCATGCACAGCGAGCAGCCCGGCATTTCCATGCGCGCACCGGCCTTGCCGTAGATGCCGTAGTAGCCTTCCTCGGTCAGCTGGTGAGCATCCATCTTGGTCGGCGGCGACAGCCACAGACGAGTCGGGATACCGCCCTTGACCTTGTCCAGCAGCTTGCCGGCAGCACGGAAATGACCAATGTTGGTCATGCACGAGCCGATGAACACCTCATCGATCTTGTCGCCAGCCACAGTAGACAGCAGGCGGGCGTCGTCCGGATCGTTCGGGGCGCAGAGGATCGGCTCCTTGACTTCGGACAGATCGATTTCGATGACTGCTGCGTACTCGGCATCGGCGTCGGCTTCCAGCAGCTCCGGCTTGGCCAGCCAGGCTTCCATGGCTTGGGCGCGGCGCTCCAGGGTACGGGCATCACCGTAGCCTTCGCTGATCATCCAGCGCAGCAGGGTGATGTTGGATTTCAGGTACTCGGCGATAGCTTCTTCCGGCAGCTTGATGGTGCAGCCGGCAGCCGAACGCTCGGCGGAGGCGTCGGACAGCTCGAATGCCTGCTCGACGGTCAGGTTATCCAGGCCTTCGATCTCCAGGATGCGGCCGGAGAAGATGTTCTTCTTGCCCTTCTTCTCGACGGTCAGCAGGCCCTGTTGGATGGCGTAGTAGGGGATGGCATGAACCAGATCACGCAGGGTGATACCGGGTTGCATCTTGCCCTTGAAGCGCACCAGAACCGATTCCGGCATATCCAGCGGCATTACGCCGGTGGCGGCGGCGAAGGCCACTAGGCCGGAGCCAGCCGGGAAGGAAATGCCGAGCGGGAAGCGGGTGTGCGAGTCACCACCGGTGCCAACGGTGTCAGGCAGCAGCATGCGGTTCAGCCAGCTGTGGATGATGCCGTCGCCCGGACGCAGAGATACTCCGCCACGGGTGCGGATGAAATCCGGCAGAGTGTGGTGGGTCTTGACGTCGATGGGCTTCGGATAGGCTGCGGTGTGGCAGAAGGACTGCATTACCAGGTCAGCGGAGAAGCCCAGGCAGGCGAGGTCTTTCAGCTCGTCGCGGGTCATCGGGCCGGTGGTGTCCTGGGAGCCGACGGTAGTCATCTTCGGTTCACAGTAGGTGCCCGGACGAACACCGGCGACGCCACAGGCCTTGCCGACCATCTTCTGTGCCAGGGTGTAGCCCTTGCCGCTATCAGCCGGCTGCTCCGGCTTCTTGAACAGGTCGGACGGTGCCAGGCCCAGTTCGGCGCGGGCTTTTTCGGTCAGGCCACGGCCAATGATCAGCGGGATGCGGCCGCCAGCGCGGACTTCGTCGAGCAGTACAGGGGTCTTCAGTTCGAAGGTGGTGATGACTTCGTCGGTACCGTGCTTGCAGACTTTGCCGGCAAACGGATAGACGTCGATCACGTCGCCCATATTGATGTTCGACACATCGAACTCGATCGGCAGGGCGCCGGCGTCTTCCATGGTGTTGTAGAAGATCGGGGCGATTTTGGTGCCGAAGCAGAAGCCGCCTGCGCGCTTGTTCGGAACGTAGGGGATGTCGTCACCGAAGAACCACAGCACCGAGTTGGTGGCGGATTTGCGCGAGGAGCCGGTACCGACCACATCGCCGACGTAGGCAACCGGGAAGCCCTTGGCCTTGATTTCTTCGATTTGCTTCAGTGGGCCGATGGAGCCCGGTTGATCGGGGGTGATGCCATCGCGGGCCATCTTCAGCATGGCCAGTGCGTGCAGCGGGATGTCGGGGCGCGACCAGGCATCTGGAGCCGGGGAGAGGTCGTCGGTGTTGGTCTCGCCGGGCACTTTGAACACGGCCAGGCTGTACTTCTCGGCGATTTCCGGCTTGCTGGTGAACCACTCGCCGTCAGCCCAGGACTGCAGTACGGCCTTGGCGTTGACATTGTCGGACTTGGCCTTTTCGGCTACGTCATGGAAGGCGTCGAACATCAGCAGAGTGTGCTTGAGCTGCTCGGCTGCAACTGCGCCCAGCTCGGCATCGTCCAGCAGTTCCACCAGAGTGGCAATGTTGTAGCCGCCCTGCATGGTGCCGAGCAGTTCGACAGCACGCTGTTTGCTGATCAGCGGGGAGCTGGCCTCGCCCTTGGCAAGGGCAGAGAGGAAGCCGGCCTTGACATAGGCTGCTTCGTCAACGCCTGGCGGTACACGGTTGGTGATCAGGTCGACGAGGAGTTCTTCTTCGCCTGCGGGCGGGTTCTTCAGCAGCTCAACCAGGCCTGCTGTTTGTTCGGCGTTCAGCGGCTGGGGCACGATGCCCTGAGCGGCACGCTCTGCTACGTGTTTACGGTAGGCTTCAAGCACAGTTATTACCCTCATCAGTGGTCCCAAAGGCTTGTCCGGGACGCGATCCAGAGACGCGTGAATCCGGCGCTTCCCGGCTTTATGAGCCGGTCAGCCACGTATGTCGCGCGCATCCTGTAGAAGCTGCTTTCAAAGTTTTACGCCGGCAGGATGTTCTGATGAGGGCAGGGCAGGCGCCAGAGAGGGGGCTCCAAGTGCCTGCACCGGCCAGCGTACCTGCAGGATCGACTGTGCTCGTGACGCTTTGAAAACAGCTTCCAACGGACATTGGCGCCTCGAAAGGCGGCGCCGATTCTAATGGAAAACACGATAAAAGTTAAGACGACAACTGGCATCGGGCAGGGGTGATCTGGATTAGACAAAGGGCTAAGATGCCAGGCCGTTCTGCCGTTTGTGTCGTTATTCCATGTCCAATCAGCGTATCAAGACGCCTTGCGTGGGGCTGTGCTCGACTGTCTATGGCGATATGATCTGTCGCGGCTGCAAGCGCTTCCATCATGAGGTGATCAACTGGAATCGTTACACCGAGGACGAGAAGCGTGCTGTCTGGATGCGCCTGGAGGCGCTGCTGGTGCAGGTGATGGCCGCGAAGCTGGAAATTTTTGATGAACAACGTCTACGTCAGCAATTGGAGCGGCGGCAGATACGTTTTTCGGTTCAGCAGTCGCCTTATTGCTGGGCTTATCAGTTGCTTGCTCGAGGGGCGAGGGTGATCAATCAGCTGGAGGCTTATGGCATGGTGCTGTTGCCCGAATTTCGCGATTGGCCCTTGCCGGAGCTGCGCGATGCCATTGATCGAGAGTTTTTCCTGCTGTCGGAGGCGCACTACGAGCGCTACATTGCGCCGAAGTTTCTGCGTGAGGGCATGGAGCTGCGCGTTTAGCGACGAGCAGAAGAAGGCCGTGCGGTTGCCCGGTCGGCCTTCACCTGCCGGAAAGTGCCCTAGCGCTGTGCCACCAGATTTTCGAGGTGAGCGATGATGTCCTCGGGCTTGAGTACCAGGACGTCGCTTTCCAGCGAGTCGAGCACCACTTCGGCCGTATTACCGATCAGTGCCCCGGACAGGCCGGTGCGGGCCACGGTACCGATGACGGTCACGGCTGCATTGAGCTTGTGGGCTATGTGTGGGATCACCACATCTGCCGGCCCTTCAATAACGTGCAGGCGCTCGTCGGCGATTTCGTATTCATTCTGAAATGTACGGCACTGCTCGCGATAGCGCGCCTCAATGGTTTCCTTGAGCTGGAAGGTCGGATCTGCCGCCGAGAGCATGGGCGTCGGGTGGGCGGTCACCACGTGTAGCGTGCCCTTGGCCAGGCTGGCAATGTCGTAACCATGGCTGACGATGCCGGCATGCAGGGTGCGGTGCTCGTTGTCGGAGTTACCCACGTCAACGGCAGCGAGAATGTTGCCGCCGGCCCAGGGTGTGTCGGTTTTGACCATCAGCACTGGAGCAGGGCAGTAGCGCAGCAGTTTCCAGTCATCTGGAGTAAGGATGGCCTTCTTCAATGGATTGTCTGGGTGGTGCTGCTTGATGACCAGGCCGCAGCCTTCTGCCTGTTGCACGGCAATGATGGTCTGGTGCGGGGTTTCATGCCACGCCTGTTGAGTGGAAACGGAATAACCATCCCTCTCCAGCGAACTGCCGAGCTCAGCTAGGAGGGTGCTATGTTGCTGCTTTCTGTCACATACCAGCAGGTGCAGATGGGATTGAGTGACGCCTGCGATAAGTCGGGCCCGCTTAAGTGCGAGGTTTTCCGGGTGTTGCGGGTCCACTACCACCAGAATGCTACGGATCGCTTGCATGATCGGTTCCTGATAATGAGGCACTTGTCCGGACTATAGGCGTACCGCTATCAGGGCGGCGTTGATCTGCATCAACGAGCTGCTGGCCGTCCTGTCTGCCCTCCGTATAATGGCCCGCCATTGCCTATCTGGCCAGTTTCAAGAGCGCTGCAAAATGATGCCAACTATCCAGCATGTTCCGCGTGGCAGCGAGGAACCAGTATCGATCCTGCAGGAAATCCTCGATTTTCTTGGCGGCGTCGCAACCCCAGAGGGCTGGTTGCGGGAGGCTTTGCGACAGCAGGAGATCCTGTTGCTCGACCACCGTAATCTGGAATACAAGGCGGCGCAGACGGCTTTGAGCTTGATGGGGCGCTACCTGACCAAGACCGAATTGACCGCAAGAATGTCACGTCTGGCACGTGAGGAGCTGGTTCACTTCGAGCAGGTCAGCAGGATCATTCGTGAGCGTGGCATTGAGATTCGTCATGTTTCCGCCTCGCGTTATGCCGCGGGGCTGCGCGCATTGTTGCGTGGCGGTGAAGTGGAGCGGTTGGTGGATGTGCTGGTGGTAGGAGCGTTTATCGAGGCACGCTCGTGCGAGCGTTTCGCCGCGCTGGTGCCACATCTGGATGCTGAGCTGGCGAAGTTCTATGCCGGGCTGCTGGAGAGTGAAGGGCGTCACTATCGGGGTTATCTCAAGCTGGCGTATCTCTATGGTGATGCAGCCGATGTGGATGCGCGTATCGAGCAGGTTCGGGCGGTGGAACAGGAGCTGATCACCTCGTCGGACGAGCAGTTCCGCTTTCATAGTGGTGTGCCGGCATAAGGCCGTCGCTAAGTGGGGCTTGCCTTGTATTTGCGATATTTATAAGGCACTGCAGGGTTGCTTCAGCGCGTAGGCCGGTAGTGTTGTCCAGGCGTTCCTGGGCGTATGTCTCGGCTACGGCTCGATGGCTTCTATAGGAGCAAGTTCGAACGGCGCCTGGTTGAGCCCCTGGTCGTCGACTTGCAGGGCCCAGCCCTGGCGATCCCAGTCCCCCAGCACAATGCGCCGTGCCGGCTGGTTGTCTACTTCGAGGTGGTGCACGGCCGGGCGATGGGTGTGGCCGTGGATCAGAATGCGCACGTTATGTTTGGCCATCACCCGGATCACCTCTGAGGGCGTGACGTCGATGATATCGCTGGCCTTCATCCGTGTTTGGGCGCGGCTTTCATTTCGCAGCTTGCGTGCCAGTTTACGTCGTATGTTCAGTGGCAGGCTGCGCAGAATCAGCAGCGACAGCGGGTTGCGCAGCCAGCGCCGCAGCTTAATGTAGCTGGTATCCCGGGTACACAGGCTGTCGCCATGCATCAGCAGTACAGACTCGCCGTTGAGCCGTACCACGCTCGGGTCCTTCAGCAGGATGCAACCCGCTTCACGACAGAAGCGCTTGCCGATAAGAAAGTCGCGGTTGCCATGCATCAGATAGAGGTGCGTACCGGTATCGCTCAGTTCGCGCAGAGCCTGGGCGATTTCCCTCTGGAAGGGAGACATGCCATCGTCGCCAATCCATACCTCGAAAAAGTCGCCGAGGATGTACAGGGCTTCGGCCTGGCGGGCGCGGGTCTTCAGGAAATGCAGAAACGCCCGGGTGATATCCGGGCGTTTCTCTTCCAGATGCAGATCTGAGATCAGCAGAATCATCGGCTTACTCGGCGACGATCTCGGCTTTCTCGATGATCACATCATCCACTGGTACGTCCTGGTGACCCGCCTTCATGGTGGTGGCCACAACCTTGATCTTGTCGACTACGTCCATGCCCTCGACTACCTCACCGAACACGGCGTAGCCCCAGCCCTGTACAGTCGGTGCGCTGTGATTGAGGAAGTGGTTGTCGGCGACGTTGATGAAGAATTGTGCGCTGGCCGAGTGTGGCTCCATGGTGCGGGCCATGGCGATGGTGCCGGTGGTGTTGGCCAGACCGTTGTGCGCCTCATTCTTGATCGGGGCGCGGGTGGGTTTCTGTTTCATGCCAGGCTCGAAGCCACCGCCCTGGATCATGAAGTTGCCGATCACGCGATGGAAAATGGTGCCGTCGTAGTGGCCGTCCCGCACATATTGCTTGAAGTTGGCTACGGTTTCCGGCGCTTTGTCGGCAAACAGCTTCAGGGTGATGACGCCGTGGTTGGTGTGCAGTTTGATCATGCTTGCATCCGTGATGAGACTGGTTCGAGCCGAGGCTCGGGATGGGAAGCACCTGGCAGGGTAGTTCGAACCCTGTCAGGGCCTTGACAGGTTGGTTATGATACGGACTTTGCCCGAAGCGGCCTACCCGTGCCGCACACGTATTCTCTCTAAGGACACCATGACCAAGCCCACCGTCGAAAAAGCCGCCAACTTCCTGCGCTCCATCGTCCAGGCCGATCTGGAGAGCGGCAAGCACACCCGCATCGTCACCCGCTTTCCCCCGGAGCCGAACGGCTACCTGCACATCGGCCACGCCAAGAGCATCTGCCTGAACTTCGGCCTGGCCGAAGAGTTTGGCGGCCAGTGCAACCTGCGCTTCGACGATACCAACCCGGCCAAGGAAGACCAGGAGTACATCGACGCGATCAAGGCCGATGTCCAGTGGCTGGGTTTCCAGTGGGCGGGCGAGGAGCGCTACGCCTCCGACTATTTTGATCAACTGCATGACTGGGCCATCGAGCTGATCAAGGCCGGCAAGGCCTTCGTCTGCGACCTCAATGCGGAAGAGATGCGCGAGTACCGCGGCAGCCTCACCGAGCCCGGCAGGAACAGCCCGTACCGCGACCGCAGCGTCGAGGAGAACCTCGACCTGTTCGCCCGCATGAAGGCCGGCGAGTTCCCGGACGGCGCCAAGTCGCTGCGCGCCAAGATCGACATGGCCTCGCCGAACATCAACCTGCGCGACCCGATCCTCTACCGCATCCGCCACGCCCATCACCATCAGACCGGCGACAAGTGGTGCATCTACCCGAGCTACGACTTCACCCACGGCCAGTCGGACGCCATCGAGGGCATCACCCATTCCATCTGCACTCTGGAATTCGAGGATCACCGCCCCCTCTACGAGTGGTTCCTGGAGAATCTGCCGGTGCCGGCCAGGCCGCGCCAGTACGAGTTCGCCCGGCTGAACCTCAATTACACCATCACCAGCAAGCGCAAGCTCAAGCAACTGGTCGATGAGGGCCATGTCAGTGGCTGGGACGACCCGCGCATGTCTACTCTGTCCGGCTATCGTCGGCGTGGTTATACACCGGCTTCGATCCGCAACTTCTGCGACATGATCGGCGTCAACCGTGCTGGCGGCGTGGTGGACATCGGCATGCTGGAGTTCGCCATTCGTGAGGATCTGGACGCCAATGCTGCTCGCGCAATGTGCGTGCTCAATCCTCTGAAGGTGGTAATCACCAACTACCCCGAGGGCAAGGTCGAGAACCTCGAGCTGCCGCGCCATCCCAAGCAGGACATGGGGGTGCGCGTGCTGCCGTTCAGCCGCGAGATCTACATTGATGCCAGCGACTTCGAGGAAACCCCACCGGCCGGCTACAAGCGCTTGGTTCCCGGTGGCGAAGTGCGCCTGCGTGGCAGCTACGTAATTCGTGCCGACGAGGCGATCAGGGACGAGGCCGGCAACATCATCGAGCTGCGTTGCTCCTATGACGAAAACACCCTGGGCAAGAACCCGGAGGGGCGTAAGGTCAAGGGCGTGATCCACTGGGTGCCGGCGGCGGAAAGCGTCGAGTGCGAGGTGCGTCTGTACGATCGTCTGTTCAAGTCGGCCAACCCGGAGAAGGCCGAGGAGGGAGGCAGCTTCCTCGACAACATCAATCCGGACTCTCTGGTGGTGCTCAAAGGTTGCCGTGCCGAACCGTCGCTGGCTGAGGCCACTTCCGAGGATCGCTTCCAGTTCGAGCGCGAGGGTTATTTCGTTGCTGACCTGAAAGACTCCAAACCGGGCGCTCTGGTGTTCAATCGCACCGTGACCCTGCGCGATTCCTGGGGGCAGTAATGGCGCTTTCCCTCTACAACACCCTGACCAAGACCAAAGACAGTTTCCAGCCGCTGGATGGCAACAAGGTGCGCATGTACGTGTGCGGCATGACCGTGTACGACTACTGCCATATTGGACATGCTCGGGTGATGGTGGTCTTCGACGTGGTCACCCGCTGGCTGCGCCAGCGCGGCTACGACGTGACCTACGTGCGCAACATCACTGATATCGACGACAAGATCATCCGCCGCGCCAACGAGAACGGTGAGCCGTTCGAGGCACTGGTCGAGCGCATGATTGCCGCCATGCATGAAGATGAGGCGAGTCTGAACGTGCTGCGTCCGGATATCGAGCCGCGTGCGACCCAGCACATCGATGGCATGTTCGCGATGATTCAGACCCTGGTCGACAAGGGCTACGCCTACGCGCCGGGCAATGGCGACGTGTACTACCGCGTCGGCAAGTTCCAGGGCTATGGCAAGCTATCGCGCAGGAAGATCGAGGATCTGAAGATCGGTGCGCGCATCGAGGTCGACGAGGCCAAGGAGGATCCGTTGGACTTCGTGCTCTGGAAGGCCGCCAAGCCCGGCGAGCCGAGCTGGAAGTCACCCTGGGGACTAGGTCGTCCGGGCTGGCATATCGAGTGCTCGGTGATGTCCACCTGCTGTCTGGGCGAGACCTTCGACATCCACGGCGGTGGCCCGGATCTGGTGTTCCCTCACCACGAGAACGAAATCGCACAGAGCGAGGCGGCCACCGGCAAGCTCTACGCCAAGGCCTGGATGCACGCCGGTGCGGTGCGCGTGGACGGTGAGAAGATGTCCAAGAGTCTGGGCAACTTCTTCACCATCCGCGAGGTACT
Source organism: Pseudomonas sp. NCCP-436 (assembly GCF_019656335.1). Taxonomy (GTDB): domain Bacteria; phylum Pseudomonadota; class Gammaproteobacteria; order Pseudomonadales; family Pseudomonadaceae; genus Aquipseudomonas. The sequence continues at coordinate 11,332 of NZ_BPLZ01000011.1, forward strand.
GGAAAAGTACCATCCGGAAGTGGTGCGCTACCTGCTGGTGTCCAGCCACTACCGCAGCCCGATCAACTATTCCGAGGAGAGCCTACGCGAGGCCAAGGGCGCCCTGGAACGCTTCTACAACGGACTCAAGGGCCTGCCCGAGGCCGCTCCGGCTGGTGGCGAGTCCTTCGTTGAGCGCTTCGGCGCGGCGATGGATGATGACTTCAACTCGCCGGAAGCCTGTGCGGTGCTGTTCGAGATGATCCGTGAGGTCAACCGTCTGCGTGAGTCCGACGTGCAGGCCGCTGCCGGTCTGGCTGCCCAGCTCAAGCAACTGGCCAGCGTGCTCGGTGTTCTGCAGCTGGAGCCGGATGCGTTCCTGCAGGCCGGTGCCGCCGGCAAGGTCGATGCCGCCGAGGTCGAGGCACTGATCGCTGCACGCCTGCAGGCTCGTGCCGACAAGAACTGGGCGGAAAGTGACCGTATCCGCGACCAGCTCACTGCGATGGGCGTGGTGCTGGAAGACGGCAAGGGTGGCACGACCTGGCGTCTGGCCGAGTAAGTGCTGCGCTGAACGACAAAGGCTGCAGGAAAGCGGCCTTTGTCGTTCTAAGGGGAGCTGCCAAGCGCTCCTCCTTATGCCTAACCAAACGCCTCCGGGCATGGTCGCTGCCCGACAGGGTTCACGGATTTCGGCCGGGCTATGGCGTTACCGTTCAGGGGGGGCGCAGGGCATCCCAAGGGCTTACGGCGCGATTGCATCGAGCAGTTGCAGTGCCAGCCGCACGCGCTCGGCGTTGGGGTAATTGCGGTTGGCGAGTATCACCAGGCCTGTATCGCGCGCCGGCAGCAGCACGATGTAGGCGCCGAAGCCATTGGTGGAGCCTGTTTTGTTCAGTAGCAGATCGCCTTCGGCTGGTTTGGGTATGCTGAAACGCTCCACGGGCTGGGGTTGCAGCGCCATCTCTGCGGAGTTGCCAGCCTGCAGCTTCTCCAGGCTGATGGGGTAGACGTAGCGCTCCCAGCCCAGTGCCTGGATCATGTCACCGACCTGGTAGTAGCCGCGATGGGTGGCGCTGATGGCTTGGTGCAACCTTGAGGGCAGTCGCTCTGGATGCAGGTTGGCATCAATGAAGCGCAGCATGTCGGTGGCAGAGGATTTCAAGCCGTAGGCTTCGGCGTCCAGTGCGCCAGGGCTTACCCTCACTGCCTTGTCGTCACGGTAGCCCCAGGCATAGTGCGTCATCTGTTCGGGCGGTATGTGAATGTAGCTTTCCTGCAGGCCGAGTTGCGGCAGTAGATGCTTCTCCATTACCCGCTGAAAGGATTCGTCCAGGCTGGCGGCCGCCAGATGGCCGAACAGGCCAATACTAGGGTTGGAATACAGTCTTTGCGTGCCTGGCGGATACGCCGCCTGCCAGTTGTGGTAGTAAGCGAGCATTTGGCGTTCGTTGTCGACCGTATCCGGGAATTGCAGCGGCAGACCGCCAGTGGTGTAAGTTGCTAGATCTAATAGGCTGACATGGTCGAATGCGCTGCCTCGCAGTGCTGGTAGGTACTGACTGGCGCTGTCGTCGAGGTTCAGTGTGCCGCGGGCTGCGGCATAGGCGCCGAGGGTGGCGGTGAATAGTTTACTGATCGAGCCCAGCTCAAAGAGAGTGTGGCGATCCACTGCCTGGCCACTTTCGTGTGAGGCGACACCGTATTCGAATAGGTGTTGCTGCCCTCTATGGCTAATGGCAATGGCCATTCCTGGGATGGAGTAGGTTTGCATCATCGATTTCGCGGCAGTGTCCACGCGTTCTCCCAGGGAAGGCGCTGCAGACGTCTGGCTGGTAAGTAGCAGTACCAGAATTGCGCACAGAGAATGATACCGTTTGTGCATAGTGAACTCCTTTCCATGGCGAAATGAGACAAGTACCGCCAGTAGTCGTTTCGCGGAGCAAGGCACTGGTCTAATGCCCTGGTAAAAGGTTCAGGCTGGATATCTAAATCCCAGAGGGGGCTTTGCGGTTGGGTTCGGCGTTCACAGTCTTCCGAAGGCGATATCGAAGCGGTCTGCTTCGATAGAGGCAGCCATAGCTGTGCTCGCCTGCCATGACGAGTGATACGTTGAGTCTATGAGTTGCTGCAGAAATGACAACGGCACCTGCGGGTGCCGTTGTTCCGTTTGGGATGTTATTCATTCATGCATGCAGGTGTTCAGCTGCGTGCAGGGTATTTTCCAGCAGGCCGGCGCGCGTCATCGGACCGACGCCGCCTGGGACCGGAGTGATCCAGCCTGCGCGGGGTAGGGCGGTTTCGTAGACTACATCGCCGACCAGCTTGCCGTCTTCCTGGCGATTGATGCCGACGTCGATAACGATGGCGCCTTCCTTGATCCACTCGCCCTTGACCAGGCCCGGTTTGCCTGCAGCTACCACTACGATGTCGGCTTGCGACACGTGATGGGCCAAATCCTTGGTAAAACGATGGGTGACGGTCACGGTGCAGCCGGCCAGCAGTAGCTCCATGGCCATTGGTCGGCCAACGATATTGGAGGCTCCGACTACTACTGCATGCATGCCGTACAGGTTGGCTCCTGTGCTTTCCAGCAAGGTCATGATGCCTTTCGGTGTGCAGGGGCGCAGCAGTGGCATGCGCTGCGCCAGTCGACCGATGTTGTAGGGGTGGAAACCGTCGACGTCCTTGTCCGGGCGAATGCGCTCAAGCAGTAAGGAGGCGTCCAGGTGGTCAGGCAGCGGCAATTGCACGAGGATGCCGTCAATCGCCTGATCGTCGTTGAGTTCGTCGATTAGAGCGAGCAGATCGGCTTGCGTGGTCTCAGCCGGCAGGTCGTAGGCGCGCGAAAGAAAGCCGACTTCCTCGCAGTCCTTGCGTTTGTGTGCCACATAGACCTGGGAGGCAGGATCAGTACCCACCAGAATCACCGCCAGGCCGGGAGCGCGAAGGCCTTCTTGGTGGCGTTCGGCAACGCGTTGGGCAATCTGCTGGCGGAGGCGGGCGGCGATCACCTTGCCGTCGATCAGTTGTGCGGTCATTACGCTGATTAACCATTTGAAAGGGATGGAAAAAGAAGGCGCATTCTCGCATGTGCGTGCGATGGGGCAAAGGCGGCGGCCGCGGTTTTCGCGTAACTCCTTTAAATAGCTGAATTTTTTTGAAAGTTTCTGTTGACGACCCGGGGAGGCGTCTATAACATTCGCCCCGCTTCTCAGGAACAGCCACTCGCTGGGTCAGACGGCAAGAATCGAGCGTTAAGCTGGATTCGAGTCGAGAGCTTGAAATCCGCGTTCTGTGGGTGGATAAGCGCCCGTAGCTCAGCTGGATAGAGCATCCGCCTTCTAAGCGGATGGTCGCAGGTTCGAGTCCTGCCGGGTGCGCCATTCAGGCGATCGGGCATTTTGGGTAAGCAAGTGATATGGTGGGCGTAGCTCAGTTGGTAGAGCACAGGATTGTGGCTCCTGGTGTCGTGGGTTCGATTCCCATCGTCCACCCCATATTCCGAAATGCCAGGCTCTTTAGCCTGGCGTTTTTGTTTTAAGATACAAGCCACGCGGACGTGGTGAAATTGGTAGACACACCAGATTTAGGTTCTGGCGCCGCAAGGTGTGAGAGTTCGAGTCTCTCCGTCCGCACCATCTTACAAGTCCTTCCCGATTGCCGCCTGCTTCTAGGGTGACTTCTTTTTATCGACCCTCTAGAATGCATGTCCTTGATTCGGGGCCGGTCCGAGCCGGTAATGTCTGTGCAACGAGGAATATACATGCAAGTTTCTGTTGAAAGCACTTCTGCTCTTGAGCGCCGCATGACTGTCGGCGTACCCGTCGAGCGCATCGAGACCGAAGTCAACAAGCGTCTGCAACAGACTGCCCGCCGTGCCAAGATCCCTGGCTTCCGTCCCGGCAAGGTGCCGATGAGCGTCATTCGTCAGCGTTATGAGGATGCTGCCCGCCAGGAAGCACTGGGTGACCTGATCCAGGCGACCTTCTATGAGGCGGTGGTTGAACAGAAGCTGAATCCGGCTGGCGCTCCGGCCGTGGAGCCGAAGGTCTTTGAAAAAGGCAAGGATCTGGAATACGTCGCCACCTTTGAGGTGTTTCCGGAGTTCGAAGTCGCCGGTTTCGAGTCAATTGCTGTCGAGCGTCTTCAGGCTGAAGTGGTCGACAGTGATGTCGACAACATGCTGGACATCCTGCGCAAGCAGAATACTCGCTTCGAAGTCGTGGAGCGTGCTGCCGAGAACGGTGACCAGCTGAACATTGATTTCGTCGGCAAGATCGACGGCGAAGCCTTTGCTGGCGGTAGTGCCAAGGGAACCCAATTGGTACTGGGTTCCGGGCGGATGATTCCGGGCTTTGAAGATGCTCTGGTTGGCGTTAAGGCTGGTGAAGAGCGTGTGATCACCCCGACCTTCCCTGAGGACTATCAGAACCTTGAGTTGGCCGGCAAAACTGCCGAGTTCACCGTGACTGTAAACAGCGTTTCCGCGCCGCAACTGCCGGAGCTGAATGACGATTTCTTCGCTCTGTTCGGGGTCAAGGAAGGCGGTCTGGAAGGTTTCCGTGCCGAAGTTCGCAAGAACATGGAGCGCGAGCTGCGTCAAGCGGTTAAGGCCAAGGTCAAGAATCAGGTGATGGACGGTCTGTTGTCTGCCAACCCGATCGAGGTGCCTAAGGCGCTGATCAGCAACGAAGTGAATCGTCTGCGCGTGCAGGCCGTCCAGCAGTTTGGTGGCAACATCAAGCCGGATCAACTACCGGCCGAATTGTTCGAGGAACAGGCCAGGCGTCGTGTGGTTTTGGGGTTGATCGTTGCTGAAGTGGTTAAGAAGTTCGAGCTCAAGCCTGACGAGGCCCGCGTCCGCGAGCTGATCGAGGAAATGGCCTCGGCCTACCAGGAGCCTGAGCAGGTTGTTGCCTGGTACTACAAGAACGACCAGCAGCTCAACGAAGTGCGTTCGGTTGTGCTGGAAGAGCAAGTTGTAGATACTGTCCTGCAGAAGGCCCAGGTAACCGATAAAGCGGTTTCCTACGAAGACGCAGTCAAGCCGGCGGAAGCTCCGAAAGCCGACTGATCTCGTAACCTCGTTCGAGCACACCACCATAAGCCAGCCTCCGTGCTGGCTTATGCGCATTTGAGACATGACTATTAGGGAGTGAGCGCAAGACATGTCCCGCAATCCTTTTATGCAAAACATGCCTGAAATCCAGGCTGCTGGCGGCCTGGTGCCGATGGTCATCGAGCAGTCTGCTCGTGGCGAACGGGCCTATGACATCTATTCGCGCCTGCTCAAGGAGCGCGTGATTTTCTTGGTTGGCCAAGTCGAGGACTATATGGCCAATCTGATCTGTGCCCAGCTACTGTTTCTGGAAGCGGAAAATCCGGACAAGGACATCCACCTGTACATCAATTCGCCAGGCGGATCGGTAACGGCCGGTATGGCCATTTACGACACCATGCAGTTCATCAAGGCTGACGTTTCCACTACCTGTATCGGCCAGGCATGCAGCATGGGAGCTTTCCTGTTGGCTGGCGGCGCAGCGGGAAAGCGCTACTGTCTGCCAAACTCGCGTGTGATGATTCACCAGCCGTTGGGCGGCTTCCAAGGACAGGCCTCGGATATCGATATTCATGCTCGTGAGATCCTCTACATTCGTCAGCGCCTGAACGAGTTGCTGGCCCATCACACCGGCCAGAGCCTGGAAACTATCGAGCGCGACACCAACCGCGACTACTTCATGAGTGCGGCTCGTGCCGTTGAGTATGGCATCGTCGACGCGGTTCATGAGAAGCGGAAGATGCCTGTCTAGGGGTGGCTGTAGCGCGAGCGGATCCTTTTGGCGCGGGTCGCGCCCTTGAAAATGCCCGCGTTTGCCTTCATCTTGTGTTTCAAGCCTACCGCATTGGATTGATCGAATGACTGATACCCGTAACGGCGAGGATAACGGCAAGCTGCTCTATTGCTCCTTCTGTGGCAAAAGCCAGCACGAAGTGCGCAAGTTGATCGCCGGTCCTTCCGTATTCATCTGCGACGAATGCGTCGACCTGTGCAACGACATCATCCGTGAGGAGGTGCAGGAAGCCCAGGCTGAGAGCAGCGCGCACAAACTGCCAGCCCCCAAGGAAATCAGTGCCATCCTCGATCAGTACGTGATTGGCCAGGAACGGGCGAAGAAGGTGTTGTCGGTGGCTGTCTACAACCACTACAAGCGCCTGAGTCAGCGTGACAAGAAAGACGATGTCGAGCTGGGTAAGAGCAACATCCTGCTGATCGGCCCAACCGGCTCCGGCAAGACTCTGCTGGCCGAGACCTTGGCTCGCCTGCTCAATGTGCCCTTTACCATTGCTGACGCTACCACGCTGACCGAGGCTGGTTATGTGGGCGAGGATGTCGAGAATATCATCCAGAAGTTGCTGCAGAAGTGCGACTACGATGTCGAGAAGGCTCAGATGGGCATCGTCTATATTGACGAGATCGACAAGATTTCGCGCAAGTCAGACAACCCATCGATCACCCGCGACGTATCGGGTGAGGGCGTGCAGCAGGCACTGCTAAAGCTTATCGAGGGTACTGTGGCCTCGGTGCCGCCACAGGGCGGCCGCAAGCACCCGCAGCAGGAGTTTCTGCAGGTCGATACGCGCAGCATTCTGTTTATCTGCGGCGGCGCTTTCGCTGGTTTGGAAAAGGTTATTCAGGCCCGTTCCACCAGGGGGGGCATCGGCTTTGGTGCGGAAGTTCGTAGCAAGGAAGAGGGTAAGAAAATCGGTGAATCGCTGCGTGAGGTCGAGCCGGACGATCTGGTCAAGTTCGGTCTGATCCCGGAGTTCGTCGGTCGTCTGCCGGTGATCGCGACCCTGGAGGAGCTGGACGAGGCTGCGCTGGTGCAGATTCTCACAGAGCCTAAAAACGCGCTGACCAAGCAGTATGCCAAGCTCTTCGAGATGGAAGGTGTGGATCTGGAGTTCCGTCCGGACGCGCTCAAGTCTGTTGCGCAGAAGGCGCTGGAACGTAAGACCGGAGCGCGTGGCCTGCGTTCGATTCTGGAAGGGGTGTTGCTCGATACCATGTACGAGATTCCCTCTCAGGAGAACGTAAGCAAGGTCGTGATCGATGAAAGCGTCATCGAAGGTACCTCCCAGCCGCTGCTGATCTACGAGAGCAGCGAGCCGCAGGCCAAGGCTGCGCCGGAGGCATAGCCGCGCCGTTGCGTGATGCAAGCGAGGGGCCGTCAGGCCCCTTTCGCATTTCAGGACATTATGCTTGTTTTTTACAGAGGCTACCCCCATCTTAGGGTGAAGGGTAATCCCGCCTGTTTACGGCCACATGGCCGCCGCTGAGCCGAAATCATGAAGACAACCATCGAACTGCCTCTCTTACCATTGCGTGATGTCGTGGTCTATCCGCACATGGTCATTCCGCTTTTCGTCGGGCGTGAAAAATCCATCGAGGCCCTGGAGGCCGCGATGACAGGGGATAAGCAGATTCTTCTGGTGGCCCAGAAGAACCCTGCGGTCGATGATCCGGATGATCAGGATCTTTATCGTGTAGGTACCGTCGCCACTGTTCTACAACTGCTCAAGCTGCCCGATGGCACTGTCAAGGTGTTGGTCGAGGGTGAGCAGCGTGGCTCGATCGAGCGCTTCGTCAAGCTTGAGGACCACTGCCGTGCTCAGGTTCAGTTGATCGAGGAGGGGGATGTCGCCGAACGCGAGTCTGAGGTCTTCATTCGCAGTCTGCTCAGCCAGTTCGAGCAGTATGTACAGTTGGGCAAGAAGGTGCCGGCCGAGGTGCTTTCCTCTCTCAACAGCATCGATGAACCGGGTCGTCTGGTAGACACCATGGCCGCACACATGGCGTTGAAGATTGAGCAGAAGCAGGAAATTCTCGAGGTCACCGAGTTGTCGGCGCGTGTCGAGCATGTGCTGGCGTTGCTGGATGCTGAGATTGACTTGCTGCAGGTGGAGAAGCGCATCCGCGGGCGGGTCAAGAAGCAGATGGAGCGCAGTCAGCGTGAGTACTACCTCAACGAGCAGATGAAAGCCATCCAAAAGGAGCTGGGCGACATCGATGAGGGGCACAGCGAGCTTGATGAGCTGCGCAAGAAAATCGATAGCGCGGGCATGTCCAGTGAGGCGCTAGCCAAGGCCAACGCCGAGTTGAATAAGCTCAAGCAGATGTCTCCGATGTCTGCTGAAGCCACTGTGGTGCGTTCCTATATTGACTGGCTGGTGAATGTGCCCTGGAAGGCCGAAAGTAAAGTGCGTCTGGATCTGGCGCGTGCTGAGAGTATTCTCGATGCCGACCACTACGGTCTGGAAGAGGTCAAAGAGCGCATTCTCGAGTACCTTGCTGTACAGAAACGGGTGAAGAAGCTCAAGGGGCCGGTACTGTGCCTTGTCGGCCCGCCTGGCGTGGGCAAGACCTCACTGGCGGAGTCCATCGCCACGGCAACTAACCGCAAGTTTGTGCGCATGGCCTTGGGTGGTGTGCGTGACGAGGCTGAAATTCGTGGCCACCGGCGTACCTATATCGGTTCTATGCCTGGCCGTCTGATCCAGAAGATGACCAAGGTGGGTGTGCGTAATCCCCTGTTCCTGCTCGATGAGATCGACAAAATGGGGCAGGACATGCGCGGCGATCCGGCCTCCGCGCTGTTGGAAGTTCTCGATCCTGAGCAGAACCACAATTTCAATGATCACTATCTGGAGGTGGATTACGACCTGTCGGACGTGATGTTCCTCTGCACGGCCAACTCGATGAACATTCCCGGGCCGTTGTTAGATCGCATGGAGGTGATCCGCCTGCCCGGTTATACCGAGGACGAGAAGGTCAATATTGCCACGCGCTATCTGGTGCCCAAACAGACCAAGGCTAACGGCCTGAAGAAGGATGAGCTGGAGTTCGACGAAGCGGCTATCCGCGACATTATCCGCTACTACACCCGGGAGGCGGGCGTGCGCAGCCTGGAGCGGCAGATCGCCAAGGTGTGTCGCAAGGTCATACGGGAGCATACTGCCGAGAAACGCTTCCAGGTTCGAGTTACGGCCGAGTCGCTGGAGCGCTTCCTCGGTGTACGCAAGTACCGGTATGGGTTGGCCGAGCAACAGGATCAGATCGGTCAGGTAACCGGACTGGCCTGGACGCAGGTGGGGGGTGAGCTGCTTACCATTGAGACGGTGGTAGTCCCGGGCAAGGGCAATCTGATCAAGACTGGCTCCCTTGGTGATGTGATGGCGGAGTCAATGACGGCAGCCCTGACGGTGGTGCGCAGCCGTGCAAAGAGTCTGGGAATCGCTGCAGATTTCCACGAAAAGCGTGACGTTCACATCCATATGCCCGAAGGTGCTACCCCAAAGGATGGCCCCAGTGCGGGTATCGGCCTGTGTACGGCGCTGGTTTCGGCGCTGACTCAGATTCCGGTGCGTGCCGAGGTGGCCATGACTGGAGAAATCACGCTACGTGGTCAGGTACTGGCCATTGGCGGCCTGAAGGAAAAACTTCTGGCAGCTCATCGTGGCGGAATCAAGACCGTTATCATTCCTGAAGAGAACGTTCGCGATCTGAAGGAAATCCCGGCGAATATTAAGCAGGACCTGCAGATTAAACCGGTCAAATGGATTGACGAGGTCCTGCAAATTGCGCTGCAATACGCCCCGGAGCCCTTGCCTGATGCGGCTCCCGAGATGGTTGCAACGGATGACAAACGCGAGACTGATTCCAAGGAGCGAATCAGCACGCATTAGCCGGGGGGCTTCCTTGACACTTTTTTTGGGCCCTTGTTATAAAGCGGCTCTTATCGTGTCGGCAGGCCATCCAGCACCCGCTTTGCTTACACTAAAAAACAGAAACAAACTCAACAGAAATTAAGGGGACTTAGAGTGAACAAGTCGGAACTGATCGATGCCATTGCTGCATCTGCTGATATCCCGAAAGCTGTTGCTGGCCGCGCGCTGGATGCAGTAATTGAATCCGTCACTGGCGCTCTGAAGGCCGGTGACTCCGTCGTACTGGTTGGTTTCGGCACTTTCGCTGTAAAAGAGCGTGCTGCGCGTACTGGACGCAATCCGCAGACCGGTAAGCCGATCAGCATTGCTGCCGCCAAGATCCCGGGCTTTAAAGCTGGCAAGGCTCTGAAGGACGCCGTCAACTAAGCGTCTTCCGGATTTGCCTCGTCGTCAGGCAGGTACTGGCGACCGTCATGAGGCAGGGCAGGTAGGCTCGACTTATCCGCACTGATCGCTTGACACGTTACGAGAAGGCGCATCCCCGGATGCGCCTTTCTTCTATCTGGACATTACCCACACTGCGCGGCTGTTTGTCTGTACGGTCGTTCTGGGGGAAGCATGCTGCAAAACATCAGGGACAATTCACGCGGTTGGATTTCCAAAGTCATTATCGGCCTCATCGTCATCTTGATGGCCTTCACCGGCTTCGAGGCTATCGTTACCGGTACCAGTAACCGCAACAATGCGGCTGAAGTGAACGGAGAGGTGATCACCCTCGACGAGCTGAACCTGGCTGTCGAGATGCAGCGGCGTCAGTTGATTCAACAGTTCGGCCGTGATTTCGATACCTCTCTGCTTGACGACAATCTGCTGCGAGATGCAGCCCTCAGGGGATTGATCGACCGGAAGCTGGTTCTGCAGGCTGCCAGCGATGCTAACTTCGTCTTCTCGCAGGCAGCGGTGGATCAAGTATTGCTGCAAACTCCCGAGTTTCAGGTCGACGGCCGTTTCAATACCGAGCGCTTCGACCAGTTGCTTCGCCAGTATGGCTATAGCCGTTTGCAATATCGCCAGAAGCTGGAAGAGGAGATGCTGATTGCCCAGTTGCGTGCCGGCATCGCCGCCACCAGCTTTGTCACCGAAGAGCAGGCCCGTGCCTTTGCCAACCTCGAGCGTCAGACCCGCGACTTTGCCAGTCATGTTATCAAGGCGAACCCGGACGCGATCGAGCTGAGTGATAGCGACGTGGGAGAGTATTACGCTAGCCACGCTGCCGAGTTCACCAGCCCTGAGCAGGTCGTGCTGGAATACGTTGAACTTAGCAAGAGCAGCTTCTTCGACCAGGTAGAAGTCACTGACGAAGAGCTGCAGCCTCTGTACGAGAGCGAAATTGCCAACCTGGCCGAGCAGCGTCAGGCTGCTCATATTCTGATTGAGGGCGATGACGACAAGGCACGCACCCGCATTGAGGAAATCAAGGCACGTATCGATGCCGGCGAGGATTTTGCCGAGCTGGCTCGTGAGCTGTCTCAGGATCCCGGTTCTGCTGCTGATGGAGGTGATCTGGGTTATGCCGGGCGTGGTGTCTATGACCCAGCTTTCGAAGAAGCGCTCTATGCATTGAAGCCGGATCAGGTTTCCGAACCGGTCAAGAGCGAGTTCGGTTGGCACCTGATCAAGCTGCTTGACGTGCGGGCGCCGGAAGTGCCGAGTTTCGACAGTCTCAAGGATAAGCTGGAGCGTGAATTCAAGTCCCAACAGGTGGAGCTGCGTTTTGTTGAGGCTACCCGACAGCTTGAGGATGCCGCATTTGAGGCCTCTGATTTGGCTCAGCCAGCTCAGGAGTTTGGTTTGACCGTCAAGGTAAGCGAGCCGGTCGGTCGTGAGGGAGGGGCATCTGGTATTACCGCCAATCGTCAGGTACTGCAAGCTGCTTTCAGTGAAGAGTTGCTGGAGGAGGGGCGCAACAGCTCCACCATCGAGCTGGATCCCAATACCGTGGTCGTAGTGCGGGTCAAGGAGCACCTCAAGCCTGAGCAGTTGCCACTTGAGCAGGTCAGCGACAGCATCCGTAGTCATCTACAGCAGGAGCTTGCCAGCGCGGCAGCCAAGGCCGAAGGCGAGAAATTTCTGGTGGCACTGCGTGCGGGTGAGGAGCAGGAGTTAAGCGACTGGCAGGTGCATGAAGCCGTAACACGCAGCCAGGAGAATGTCGAGCCGCAGATTCTGCAAGCACTCTTCCGCATGCCCAAACCGGCCAGCGCTGGGGAGCCAACCTTTGCCGGCGTGACCCTGAACAATGGTGATTATGTGGTGCTGCGTCTTGATGGCGTGAGCCAGCCTCAGGAGGCTCTGAATGAAGAGGAGCTTGCCATGTACCGCAATTTCCTCGCCTCGCGAGTTGGCCAGCAGGACTTTGCTGCTTTGCGCAAGCAGCTGGAGACTAGCGCAGACATCGAGCGTTTCTGATGACGTACGGGTAGTGCCATAGTCAGTGGTCTATCCCGAAAGAAACCGATGCCGCATGCCGGCATCGGTTTTTTTGTGCCTGCTTGCCCTGCATTGACTATTTTGATCATGCTGCTTCGGCAACGGGCAAATTCAGGTCATGTCATAAGTCGTCAATGCCGCTCGCAGCTCTGGGGCGCGTCTTAAGTTCAGCTGCGCTTCTTGCGATTGACTATCTCGGCGGCCTTGATTATGTCTTCACCAATCACCCCTTCGAACTGTTGCCAGACAGGACGCATGGCCTCTCTCCAGGCTTGGCGCTGTTCTGGAGTTAGGCTGATGACCTTGCTCTGGCCGGATTCGATGATGCGTTGGCGGTCGCGCTGGTTGTCAGCCTCGGCTTGCTTGTTAACGGCAAAGGTCACTTCATCGATGATGCTTTCGAGTTGGGTTCGAATCTGGTGCGGGATGCTGTACCAGAAGCGCGGGTTGCTCACCAGCATATAGTCGAGCACGCCGTGATTGGTTTCACTGATGTAGGGCTGTACTTCATGCAGCTTCTGACTGTGAATGTTCGACCAAGGGTTTTCAGCACCTTGCACGTGACCGCTCTGCAGTGCACGGAAGGTTTCGGAGAACGGCAGCTTCTGGGTCGTGGCACCTAGTTTGGCGAACTGAGCTTCCAGCACTGCGGATGGTTGAATGCGAAAGTTCAAGCCGCTGGCGTCGCTGGGCAAGATCAATGTGCGGTTGGCCGATAGCTGTTTCATGCCGTTGTGCCAATAGGCCAGGCCGACGATATTGTGATCTTCCATCGAACGCAGCAGTTGGCGTCCCTTGGCGCGTTTCTGAAAGCGGTTGACTGCCCCGATATCGTCGAACAGAAAAGGTAGATCAAACACCTGAAGCTGCTTGGTGTATTGCTCGAATTTGGCCAGGGAAGGCGCTAGCAGTTGTACTTGGTTGTTGCGCAAGGCTTCCAGTTCATCGGCATCGCCATAAAGGCTGGAGTTTGGATAAACCTCGACCTGCACCTTACCGGCCAGGCGTTCTTCTACTAGCGACTTGAACAGCAGAGCGCCTTGGCCTTTGGGTGTGTTTTCTGCCACTACGTGAGAGAACTTGATGTGAATGGGTTCGTCGGCCAGTGTCAGCTCGCTGTTGCAGGCGGCCAATGCCAGGGCATAGAAGGCCAGGCGGCGAAATGAATTGAGCATAGTTCAACCTGTGTTCTTGTTGGTTTTCGAGGCGGAGGCCCCTTTGTTATAGCTGGTATGAATCAAATGATTAGGCAGAATTCGAGCCAGCGGAAAAACATCGCAAGGCCTGTGCCAGACCAGACTTGCGATATGCGGAGTGTTGGCTTCAGGATCTTGGGCAGCTGTGTAGTTATTAATGGCGATTTTTCGCCATTAATGTGTTGCCATTAGGCGAAAAACTGCCGGCAGCCTATTGTCGCTGTGTGTAGGAAAGAGGGCGGGAGAGGGGGGAAATCCGATGCAGACAGACATCGGATTTCTCGAAGGAAATACGCTGCTGTGCAAAACAGCAGCGTATTGATCAGAGGGCAACGCTTGCCAGGCCTGCTTGCTGCACCAGATCCAGCAGCGGTTGCGGGTAGACGCCGAGGATGAAGGCGAGCAGGGCGACCACCAGCAGCATGATGCCGCCAGCGCGCTGGCCCCAGTCGAAGGGGGCATCGTGGTGATGCATGTTGGGTTCGCGCATGAACAGGGTGACCATCACCCGCAGGTAATAGAACACGCCGATGGCGCTGCCCAGCACCATCGCACCGAGCAGCCACCACAGCTGCGCCTCGACACCGGCTGCGATCACGTAAAATTTGCCGATAAAGCCGGCGGTCAGCGGAATGCCGGCCAGCGACAGCATCATCACCGTGAGTACCGCAGTCAGGTACGGGCGGCGCCAGAACAGACCGCGGTATTCATACAGAGCGTCGGCATCACGACCACTGTAGGGCGTGGACATGAGGGTTATTACGCCGAAGGCACCGAGACTGGTCAGCACATAGGTGGCCAGGTACACACCGATGGCTTCCACCGCCAGGCCCTTGCTGGCGATCAGCGCCACTAGGAGATAACCGAAGTGGGCGATGGAGGAATAGCCCAGCAGACGCTTGAGGTTGTTCTGTAGCAGTGCCAGCAGGTTGCCGAACAGGATCGAGGCCACCGCAATCAGGGTGAGAAGATCATTCAACCAGCCACCGGCGGTAGCTGGAGACATCTGGTACAGGCGCAGCAGCACAGCGAACACAGCTACTTTGGTGGCGGTAGCAAGGAAAGCCGCTACCGGCGCCGGTGCGCCCTCGTAGACATCTGGAGTCCACAGATGGAAAGGCACCAGCGACAGCTTGAACGCCAGGCCAATCAGCATCATGCCGATACCGATCTCGACAATCAGGCTGCTGCCGTTAGCCAGGCTGGTGCCGATCTCGGTAAAGGCCAGGCTGCCGGATTCAGCGTAGAGCAGGGCCATGCCGAACAGTAGGAAGGCGCTGCCGGCAGCGGACAGCACCATGTACTTGATGCCTGCCTCCAGCGAACGCTTGTTGAAGAAGGCGTAGGCTACCAGACCGTAGCTGGGGACCGAGAGCAGCTCCAGACCGATGAACAGGCCGGCCAGATTCTGTGCACTGACGAGTACCAGGCCGCCGGCTGCCGAGAGCAGGATCAGCAAGTACATTTCCTCGCGGTTACCGGGGTAGCCGTGACCGGACTCGGCACCGAGATAGGCGTGGATCAGTGTAATGCAGGCTAGCGTCGCGGCCAGTACCAGCGCCATGTAGTAGCCAGCGAAATGGTCGATCAGCAGCAACGGGGTGACCTGCAGCGGGGTGGCATCCAGTGCGGGGATTAGTGACAGCAGGGCAAGGTTGAGGCCGATGACCGAGAGTACGAAGGTCAGGGCATGGTTGCGTTTCCAGGCAACCGCAAGCATCACTACCAGCACGGTCACACTGGTGACCAGCAGCGGCAGCAAGGCGATCAGGTGTTGAGTCGTGAATTCCACAGCTTGATGTTCCATAGGGCTACCGGGCCGAAGCGAATTGATTGAGGGCGCCCGCAAACCACTGCTGCACGCCTTGCATGCTTGCAGCGGAGGTATCCAGCACCGGTTGCGGATAGACGCCTAGCAGGATCAGCAGTGCACCGAGGCCCAGTACCATGCTCAGCTCGCGTCGGTTCAGCCCGGGAAGGGGCGTTTCCTGCTGTTGTGGGCCGAAGTAGGCCCGATGGATCATCGCCAGGGCATAGACCGAGCCCAGCACCAGACCACTGGCTGCCAGTACCACGACCCATGGCGCGCTCGGGAAGCTGCCGAGCAGAATCAGGAATTCGCCAACAAAGTTGCCGGTGCCGGGCAGGCCCAGCGCGGCAGCGGCGAAGAACAGGCTGATGGCCGGTAGCCAGGGCAGTCGTGCCCAGATACCACCCATCTCTCGCATATTGCGAGTATGGGTGCGCTCATAGAGCTGGCCACAAAGGATGAACAGTGCCGCAGCGGACAGACCGTGGGCGATCATCTGTACCACAGCACCCTGCAGCGCGATCTGGCTGCCGGAGTAGATGGCGATCAGGACAAAACCCATGTGTGAGACGCTAGAGTAGGCCACCAGGCGTTTGATGTCGGTCTGCGCGAACGACAGCAGAGCCCCATAGACGATGGCAAATACACCCAGCCATTGGGCGATAGGAGCAAACTCCGCCGAAGCGTTGGGGAACAGTGGCAGGGCAAAGCGCAGCAGACCGTAGGCTGCAGTCTTGAGCAGGATGCCGGCCAGATCCACGGAACCGGCGGTCGGTGCCTGGGCGTGTGCATCCGGCAGCCAGGAGTGCACCGGCACCACCGGGAACTTCACCGCGAAGGCGATGAAGAAGCCCAGCATCAGCAGCCACTCGGTGCCTGCTGCCAGCTCAGTCTTGAGCAGATCGGCATAGTTGAAGCTGAGCACCCCGGTCTGGCTGAAGTGCACGAACACCAGCCCCAGAATCGCCAGTAGCATCAGCAGACCGCTGGCCTGGGTGAAGATGAAGAACTTGGTGGCGGCTGTGATGCGGGTCTTGCCGTCGCTGCCACTATGCCCCCAGAGCGCGATGAGGAAGTACATCGGCACCAGCATCATTTCCCAGAAGAAGAAGAACAGGAACAGGTCGACGGCGAGGAATACCCCGACCACGCCGCCGAGGATCCACATCAGGTTGAGGTGGAAGAAACCGACGCGGTGCTGGATCTCTTTCCACGAGCAGAGTACCGAAAGAACGCCAAGCAGGCCGGTGAGTACCACCATGAGGATCGACAGGCCGTCCATCGCCAGATGGATGGTAATGCCGAGACGGGGGATCCAGTTCACTGTGAATTCGTGGGCCCAGCGTGGATCCGTACCAGGCGCAGGGGCCAGGGCGAAGTCGCCAGTGAGCCACAGCCACAGGCCGAGGCCCAGCAGCAGGCCCATGGTGATCAGGGCGATCCAGCGTGGGGCCGTATAGTTTAGGCGTTCCAGCTGCCAGCAGAGCAGGCCGCCGATGAAGGGAATCAGAATTAGCCAGGGCAGAATCATGACAGGCTGCGTTCCTTAGCTCAGAAAGAGAATAACGGCGAGTACCAACACTGCACCTGCGGCGATGGACGCGGCATACCAGCGGATTTGACCGGTCTGGCTGCTGGCCAGCAGGGCATTTCCGCCGCGGGCAAGCAATGGCAGCAGGCGCAGGCTGCGGTCGATCGGGTCGCTGCCCAGCAGGCGACACAGCAGCAGGTAGGGCTGCACAAAGACTTTGTCATAGAGCCAGTCGAAGCCCCAGGCAGCAAACCACCAGGTCGACAGGACGCGGCCCGGTGCGCTTTGCGCTACGGCTGCTACGAAGCGGCGCTTACCGAGGAAAAGCAGAGCAGCCAGGAGGATGCCGGCCAGAGCGATGGCACCGGAGGCGATTTCCAGGCTGATTTTGTCTGCTCCGCCAGCATGGCCGACACTTTGCGGCAGTACGCCAGCCAGGGGGGGAGTGATCCAGGCACCGATGAAGGTCGACAGCAGGATCAGCACCACCAGTGGCAGGTTGTGGGCGATGCCATGACCGGCATGAGCCTCGGTCTTCTGCTCGCCGTGGAAGGCGATGAAGATCAGCCGGAAGGTATAGATAGAAGTCAGGAAGGCTCCGGCCAGACCCGCGTAGAGCAACCCGTTATGGCCGCTGGCCAGGGCTTCCCAGAGGATCTCGTCCTTGGAGTAGAAACCGGCGGTCAACAGCGGCAGGGCGGCCAGGGCCGAGCCACCGACGATGAAGCTGGCATAGGCCAATGGCAGTTTCTTCCATAGTCCACCCATCCTGAAGATGTTCTGCTCGTGGTGGCAGGCGTGGATTACTGCGCCGGACGCTAGGAACAGCAGGGCCTTGAAGAAGGCGTGGGTCATCAGGTGGAAGATCGCCGCTTCCCAGGCGCCGACACCCAGAGCCAGGAACATGTAGCCAATCTGGCTCATGGTCGAGTAGGCGAGGATGCGCTTGATATCGGTCTGTACCAGTGCGGCGAACCCGGCCAGCACCAGGGTAACACCGCCGACAATGCCGACTAGCTCGAGAATCTCCGGGGCCAGCAGGAACAGACCATGGGTGCGGGCGATCAGATAGACACCGGCGGTGACCATGGTCGCCGCGTGGATCAGCGCCGACACTGGAGTCGGACCGGCCATGGCGTCTGCCAGCCAGGTCTGCAGCGGCAGTTGGGCGGACTTGCCCACGGCGCCACCAAGCAGCATCAGGGTGGCGAGCCACAGCCAGGCGTCACCGGCAGCGTAGCGCTGTGGTGCCAGAGTCATCAGCTCCTGGATGTTCAGCGTGCCCAGATTAAGGAACAGCAGGAACATGCCGATCATCAGGAACACGTCGCCCACGCGGGTGACGATGAAGGCCTTGAGCGCCGCATTACCGTTGGGCACGTGCTTGTAGTAGAAGCCGATCAGCAGGTACGAGCACAGGCCCACGCCTTCCCAGCCAAAGAACAGCACCAGCAGGTTGTCACCCAGCACCAGCAGCAACATGCTGAAGATGAACAGGTTGGTGTAGGCGAAAAAGCGCGAGTAGCCTTCCTCTCCGCGCATGTACCAGCTGGCGAACAGGTGGATCAGGAAGCCTACGCCGGTCACCACGCCGAGCATGGTCACAGAGAGGCCATCCAGGTACAGGGTGAAGTTCGGTGTCAGACCCTCGACATTCATCCACTGCCACAGCGTGAGGCTGTAGACGCCGTTGGCTGGCGGATTGCCTAGGAACTGCAGGGTGACCCAACCAGCGCAGAGCGCGGCCAGGCCGACTGAGCCGACGCCGATGACGGCGCTGGTATTTTCCGAAAGACGCCCGCGCGAGAACGCCAGCAACAGCCAGCCAAGCAGCGGGAAAAGTAGAGTCAGGGCTAGAAAGTTCATCCGCGCATCTCGCTGGCAGCGTCAATGTCGAGGGTGTTGAAGCGGCGATACAGCTGCAGCAGGATCGCCAGGCCGATGCTGGCCTCGGCGGCTGCCAGGGTGATAACCATGATGAACATCACCTGGCCGTCCGGCTGACCCCAACGGGCACCGGCCACCACAAAAGCAAGGGCGGCAGCGTTCATCATCACTTCCAGGCTCATCAGTATGAACAGGATGTTGCGGCGTACCATCAGGCCGATCAGACCGATGCTGAACAGCGCGGCGGCCAGGGCCAGGCCGTGCTCCATGGGGATACCGGTCATTGGCTTGGCTCCTTGGCTTCATGGCGGCCCAGATGGAAGGCTGCGACCAGTGCGGCGAGCAGCAGCAAGGCGGCCAGCTCCACTGCAAGTAGGTAGGGGCCGAACAGGCTGGTGCCAACGGCTTTGGCCTGCACGTCGGTATGGCCAATGGCCGCGCTACTGGGCTGCTCAAACAGCGCGTAGAGCAGTTGGATCAGCAACAGCGCGCTGAGGATGGCCGGGCCGATCCAGATGCCTGGAGAAAGCCACTTGCGCTCCTGATCCACGGCTGCCGGGCCGAGGTTGAGCATCATCACCACGAACACGAACAGCACCATGATGGCACCGGCGTAGACGATGATTTCCAGCGCGCCGGCAAAGGGTGCGCCGAGGCTGAAGAACACCATCGAAACCGCCAGCAGCGAGACGATGAGGTAGAGCAGGGCATGTACCGGGTTGGTGTGAGTAATCACACCTAGCGTCGCGGCAACCGCGATCCCGGCACAGAAGTAAAAGGCGAATTCCATGGCAGGTTCCTTACGGCAGCAGGCTCTTCACGTTGATTGGTTCGGCCTCGTTCTGTGCGGCACCCTTCGGCTTGCCGGCGACGGCCATGCCCGCAACGCGGTAGAAGTTGTAATCCGGGTTTTTGCCGGGGCCGCTGATAAGAAGATCTTCCTTCTCGTAGACCAGATCCTGGCGCTTGTACTCACCCATCTCGAAGTCCGGAGTGAGCTGGATCGCGGTGGTCGGGCAGGCTTCCTCGCACAGGCCGCAGAAGATGCAGCGCGAGAAGTTGATGCGAAAGAACTCCGGATACCAGCGGCCGTCCTCGGTCTCTGCCTTCTGTAGCGAGATGCAGCCTACCGGACAGGCCACGGCGCACAGGTTGCAGGCTACGCAGCGCTCCTCACCGTCAGGATCGCGGGTCAGGACGATGCGGCCACGGTAGCGCGGAGGCAGATACACCGGCTCTTCCGGATACTGCAGAGTGTCGCGCTTGCGAAAGCCATGGCTGAAGACCATGACCAGGCTGCGCAGCTGGGTGGCGGTGCCAACCAGGATGTCCCAGATGTACTTGAACATTGTTGTCTCTCCTTACTGGGCCGCGGCCAGCACCAGGGCGCCGGTCACCAGCAGGTTGATCAGGGTCAGCGGCAGGCAGAACTTCCAGCTGAAGGCCATGACCTGGTCATAGCGCGGGCGTGGGATGGAGGCCCGCAGCAGGATGAAGATCATGATGAAAAGCGCCGTTTTCAGCGCGAACCAGAAGAACGGGATCTGCGGCAGGATGCCGAACGGCCCGTGCCAGCCGCCGAAGAACAGGGTTACCAACAGTGCCGAAACGGTGACGATGGCGACGTATTCACCAACGAAGAACATGCCCCATTTCATCCCGGCGTACTCGATGTGGTAGCCGTCGGCCAGCTCCTGTTCCGCTTCCGGCTGGTCGAAGGGGTGGCGGTGGGTCACCGCGACGCCGGCGATGAAGAAGGTGCAGAAGCCAAAGAACTGCGGAATGATGAACCACAGGTTCTCGGCCTGGTAGTCGACGATGTCACGCATGTTGAACGAGCCGACCTGCGCCACTACACCCATCAGCGCCAGGGCCAGGAACACCTCGTACGATACCGTTTGTGCTGAGGCGCGAAGGGCGCCGAGCAGGGCGTACTTGTTGTTGCTCGACCAGCCGGCGAAGAGCACGGCATAGACCGAAAGACCAGCCATGGCAAAGAAGAACAGGATGCCGATGTTCAGATCCGCCACGCCCCAGCTGGGGGTGATGGGAATGATGGCGAAGGCCATCAGCATCGCTGCAAAGGCGATCATCGGTGCCAGGGTGAAGATCAGCCGGTCAGCGAACGGCGGCGTCCAGTCCTCCTTGAAGAACATCTTGATCATGTCCGCCCCCAGCTGGAACATGCCGAACGGGCCGACCCGGTTGGGCCCGTAGCGATCCTGCCACCAGCCCAGCAGGCGCCGTTCGACAAAGCTCAGTAGTGCACCACAAAGCACCACTACCACCAGAATGACGATGGCCTTGAGCACCGCCACCAGGGTGTCCACTACTTCAGGGCTCAGCCAGGTCATTGTGCAGCCTCCTGCAACTGGGTGACGCTACTGCCGGCAAACACGGGCGGTATGCCCGGCAGGCCTGCGGGCAGGCCGACCACGCCGATGGCCAGGGTGTCGTTCACCTTGACCGGCAGGCGCAAGGTCTGTCCGGAGAGGTTCAGGCTGAGCAGGGTGCCGTCGCTGACGCCCATACGCGTGGCTTCGTCGCGTGCCAGGGCCACATAGGGCTGCGGAATGCGTGACTGCAGAGGAGCTGCGCGCGAGCTGTTTTCCTCGCTACCGAACAGATGATGCAGCGCGACTGCCTGCCAGCTGCCCGGAGCCGGGTTGAAGGCCGCGGGCACGGCAAACCAGGGCAGTACTTCGCCCCGGGCTTCGAGCAGGCGCACGCCGGGATCACCGGCACGCAGGTGACCGCCGACCTCGTCCTGGAACTTGTTCCAGGCCTGTGGCGAGTTCCAGCCGGGGGCCCAGGCGAAGGGGATCTGCTGGCGATCCTCGGCAGTACCGGCATAGCCTTCCATGGAAAAGGCGAAGGGGGAATCCGGATCCTGCGGCTGGCGTGGCTCATGCACGCTGATGTTGGCGCGCATGGCAGTGCGGCCGCTGTAGCGGTGCGGCTCGCGGGCCAGTTTCAGACCCTTGATGCGGAACGAGGCGCTAGGCGCGGCGTCCTTGATCCCGGCCAGCAGCGGGGTGCTCGCGGCGCAGGCGGCGGTGACCTGATCCAGCTGAGTCCAGTCCACGGCCTTGCCCTGTAGTGTGCTATGCAGCGCATGCAGCCAGCGCCAGCCTTCGCGAATCACTACATCGGCGTTGTAGTAGCTCGGTTCGAAGACCTGGAAGAAGCGTTGTGCACGGCCTTCCAGGCTGACCAGGGTGCCGTCGCCTTCGGCGAAGGAGGCGGCTGGCAGTACCAGATGCGCCCGCTCGACGGTGGCGGTACGCTGATGGTCGGCAACGATCAGTACCTTGGCCGCGGTCAGCGCGGCATCTACCCGTGCGGCCTCGGCGCGGCGGTACAGGTCATTCTCCAGCACCACCAAAGCATCGGCCTGCCCGCTGCTCAGGGCGTCCAGCGCGGCGTCCACCGATTCGCCACCCAGCAGGGCAAGACCCAGGCTGTTGACTTCCGATACTACCAGGCTGAGCGAGCCATTCTTCTCGCGGCTTTTCAGGGCGCTGGCAATGTTGGCGGCGGCTTCGATCAAGGTTTTTTCGCCCAGCGAGGCACCGGAGATGACCAGTGGTCGTTTGGCGTTGATCAGGGCCTCGGCAATGCGCTGTACCAGCTCCTGAGCGTCGCTTTCCAAGCCTTCGACGGCCGGTGCGCTCGGGTCGATGGCGTGGGCTACGGCAAAACCGATGCGGGCCAGATCGACAGGGGCGGCATGTACGGTCTCGGCAGCCAGGTCATCGAGACGAGTCTCGCTGACGCTGGCGATAAACAGCGGATGCAGGGCGTGCTGGGCGACGTTCTGTACGGCGGCCATATGCCAGTCCTGAATGCGCGCACCGGCAGCAATCTCGGTGGCCTTGCCCTTGACTGCCTGGCGCAGGGCCAGGGCCATGCGTGCGGCGGTCTGGGTCAGGTCTTCACCGAGGACGAAGATGGCGTCGTGCAGCTCGATATCACGCAGGCTCGGCACTGGCAGCGGGCCGTTTTGCAGGATGTCGCAGATCAGCCGGATATTCTCCAGCTCGGTGGCAGCGATGCCGCTGTAGAAATGCTCGGCACCGACCAGCTCGCGCAGAGCGAAGTTGCTCTCAAGGCTGGCACGTGGCGAGCCGATACCGATCACGCGCTTGTCGCGCAGCAGCTCGGCGGCTTTATCCAGAGCAGCGTCCAGCCCCAGGGGCTGGCCGTTCAGCAGTGGCTGACGCGGACGATCGTCACGGTTGACGTAGCCGTAACCGAAGCGACCACGGTCACAGAGGAAGTACTGGTTGACCGAGCCGTTGAAGCGGTTTTCGATGCGTCGCAGCTCTCCGTAGCGCTCACCGGGGCTGATGTTGCAGCCGCTGGCACAGCCGTGGCAGATGCTCGGGGCGAATTGCATGTCCCACTTGCGGTTGTAGCGTTCGGAATGGGTCTTGTCGGTGAATACCCCGGTCGGGCAGACCTCGACCAGGTTGCCGGAGAACTCGCTTTCCAGTACGCCGTCCTCGACGCGGCCGAAGTAGACGTTGTCATGTGCGCCATACACGCCCAGGTCGGTGCCTCCGGCGTAATCCTTGTAGTAACGCACGCAGCGATAGCAGGCGATGCAGCGGTTCATCTCATGGGCGATGAACGGGCCAAGCTCCTGGTTCTGGTGGGTGCGCTTGGTGAAGCGGTAACGACGGGCGTTGTGCCCAGTCATCACCGTCATGTCCTGCAGGTGGCAATGACCGCCTTCCTCGCACACCGGACAGTCGTGCGGGTGGTTGGTCATCAGCCATTCGACGACGCTCTTGCGGAAGGCCTTGGCTTCCTCGTCGTCGATGGAAATCCAGGTGTTGTCGGTGGCTGGCGTCATGCAGGACATGACCAGACGACCGCGAGTGTCGTTCTCGTCGTTGTACTGCTTGACCGCGCACTGGCGGCAGGCGCCGACGCTGCCAAGCGCCGGGTGCCAGCAGAAGTAGGGGATATCAAGGCCGAGAGAGAGGCAAGCCTGCAGCAGGTTGTCTGCTCCGTCGACTTCGAAATCTTTGCCGTCTACGTGGATAGTGGCCATTTTCTTCAGTCTTCGTTTGCCCACCCGAAGGTGGACGGGCTAAGGGAATTCTTTTCGTTTTTCCGGGGCCGGACGGCGTCTACGCCCACTAGTCCGGCCGCTGGGTCTTTCAGACGCGTACTGGCATCTTCACCGGCGCAGCCTCGGCGGCTACCCCGGCTTCAAACTCTTCACGGAAATACCTGATTGCGCTCCCAAGGGGCTCGACCGCCCCCGGCGCGTGGGCGCAGAAGGTCTTGCCCGGACCGAGGAAATTGACCAGACCGAGCAGCGTGGCAATGTCCTCGCGCGTGCCCTGGCGACGTTCCAGCGCGCGCAGGATCTTCACGCTCCAGGGCAGGCCGTCACGGCATGGGGTACACCAGCCGCACGATTCGCGGGCGAAGAACTCTTCCATATTGCGCAGCAGCGAAACCATGTTGATGGTGTGATCCACCGCCAGTGCCAGACCGGTACCCATGCGGGTACCGACCTTGGCGATGCCGCCGGCGTACATCTGTGCCTCCAGATGCTCCGGCAGCAGGAAGCCGGTGCCGGCGCCGCCCGGCTGCCAGCATTTGAGCTGGTAACCGTCGCGCATGCCGCCGGCATAGTCCTCGAACAGCTCGCGGGCAGTGACGCCGAATGGCAGCTCCCACAGGCCCGGGTTCTTCACCTTGCCGGAAAAGCCCATCAGCTTGGTGCCGTGATCTTCGCTGCCCGGGCGTGCCAGAGACTTGTACCAGTCCACGCCGTTGGCGACGATCGCCGGCACGTTACACAGCGTCTCGACGTTGTTGACACAGGTGGGCTTGCCCCAGACTCCTACGGCAGCGGGGAAGGGTGGCTTGGCGCGCGGGTTGGCTCGGCGGCCTTCGAGCGAGTTGATCAGTGCGGTTTCCTCGCCGCAAATGTAGCGGCCGGCACCGGTATGCACGAACAGTTCGAAGTCGAAGCCACTGCCGAGGATGTTCTTGCCCAGCAGCCCGGCGGCTTTGGCTTCCTCGATGGCGCGATTGAGGTTGCGTGCAGCATCGACGTACTCGCCACGCAGGAAGATGTAGCCACGGTAGGCCTTCAGCGCGCGGGCGCTGATGATCATGCCTTCTACCAGCAGGTGTGGAAGCTGCTCCATAAGCAGCCGATCCTTCCAGGTGTTGGGCTCCATCTCGTCTGCGTTGCACAGCAGGTAGCGGATGTTCAGTGACTCGTCGGTGGGCATCAGGCCCCATTTCACGCCGGTGGGGAAACCGGCGCCGCCGCGCCCCTTGAGTCCTGATTCCTTGATCTGTTGGACTATCTCAGCCTGGGCCATTTCCTGCAGCGCCTTGCGTGCGGCGGCATAGCCGTTCTTGGCCTGGTATTCCTCGAGCCAGACCGGCTGAGCGTCGTCACGCAGGCGCCAGGTCAGTGGATGGGTTTCCTCGCGGCGTTCAATGCGGTTGGCCGGGCCGAAGGAGGTCAGTGTCTTCATTGATAGTCCTCCAGCAGCTGAGCAATACCCTGAGCATCAAGGTTGCCGTAGGTGTCGTCGTCGATCATCACGGCTGGCGCCTTGTCACAGTTGCCCAGGCAGCATACCGGCAGCAGGGTAAAGCGGCCGTCAGCAGTGGTCTGGCCGGGAACTATGCCCAGTCTTTCCTTAAGGCTGTCGAGCAGGCTTTCATGGCCACCGATGTAGCAGGTCATGCTGTCGCAGATGCGGATGATGTGGCGTCCTACCGGCTGGCGAAAGATCTGGCTGTAGAAGGTAGCCACGCCTTCAACATCGCTGGCGGGAATGCCAAGCACTTCACCGATGGCGTCGGCAGCGCCGTCCGGCACCCAGCCACGCTCCTTCTGTACGATCTTCAGCGCCTCGATGGAGGCGGCGCGTGGATCCTCGTAATGGTGCATCTCATGCTCGATGGCCGAGCGTTCGGTTTCGCTGAGGACGAAACGGTCAGTCTGGATAAGCGTACTCATAATCAGCGGTCCACGTCGGCCATGACGAAGTCGATACTGCCCAGGTAGGCGATCAGGTCAGCCACCATGCTGCCGCGGATCACCGAGGGGATCTGTTGCAGGTGAGGGTAGCTGGGCGTGCGGATGCGGGTGCGGTAGCTCATGGTGCTGCCGTCACTGGTCAGGTAATAGCTGTTGATGCCTTTGGTCGCTTCGATCATCTGGAACGACTCGTTGGCCGGCATCACCGGGCCCCAGGAAACCTGCAGGAAGTGGGTGATCAGGGTCTCGATGTGCTGCAGCGTGCGTTCTTTCGGCGGCGGTGTAGTCAGCGGATGATCCGCCTTGTACGGGCCTTCGGGCATGTTCTTCAGACACTGATCGATGATGCGGATGCTCTGGCGCATTTCTTCCACACGCACCATGCAGCGGTCGTAGGCATCGCCGTTGTGGCCCAGCGGCACCTCGAACTCGAAGTTCTCGTAGCCGGAGTAGGGGCGAGCCTTGCGCAGGTCGAAGTCGCACCCGGTGGCACGAAGGCCGGCGCCGGTGGTGCCCCATTCGAGCGCTTCCTTGGTGTTGTACTGAGCCACACCGATGGTGCGTCCCTTGAGGATGCTGTTCTTCAGTGCGGCCTTTTCGTACTCGTCAAGGCGCTTGGGCAACCAGTCGACGAACTCCTTGACCAGCTTGTCCCAGCCGCGAGGCAGATCGTGGGCGACGCCGCCGATGCGGTACCAGGCCGGATGCAGTCGGAAGCCAGTGATAGCCTCGATTACCTTGTAAGCGCGCTGGCGGTCAGTGAAGGTGAAGAACACCGGGGTCATCGCACCAACGTCCTGAATGTAGGTGCCGAGGAACAATAGGTGGCTGGTGATGCGGAAGAACTCGGCCATCATCACACGGATGGTGTCAACCTTCTGTGGAACCTTGATGCCAGCCAGTTTCTCGACTGCCAGCACGTAGGGCAGGTTATTCATCACCCCGCCGAGATAGTCGATGCGGTCCGTGTAGGGAATGAAGCTGTGCCAGCTTTGCCGCTCGGCCATTTTCTCGGCACCGCGGTGGTGATAGCCGATGTCCGGTACGCAGTCGACGATTTCCTCTCCGTCGAGCTGCAGAACAATGCGGAAAGCACCGTGGGCCGAGGGGTGATTGGGACCGAGGTTGAGGAACATATAGTCCTCGTGCTCGCCTGAACGCTTCATGCCCCAGTCCTCGGGGCGGAAGCGGGCCGCTTCCTCTTCCAGCTGTTGCTTGGCCAGTGTCAGGCTGTATGGGTCGAATTCTGTGGCGCGTGCCGGGTAGTCCTTACGCAGCGGGTGGCCTTCCCAGGTCGGCGGCATCAGAATGCGCGTCAGATGGGGGTGCCCTGCGAAGTTGATGCCGTACATGTCCCATACTTCGCGCTCGTACCAGTTGGCATTGGGCCAGATGCTGGTGACCGATGGCAGATTCAGGTCGTTCTCGGACAAGGCGACCTTGATCATTACGTCACTATTACGTTCCAGCGACAGCAGGTGGTAGAACACCGTGAAATCGGCATCTGGCAGGCCTCGGCGGTGGGTACGCAGGCGCTCATCGACCCCGTGCAGGTCGTAGAGCATGACGTAGGGACGTGGCAAGTCGCGCAAGAAGCGCAGAGTCTCGGTGAGCTTTTCGCGCGGTACCCAGATTACCGGCATGCCGGTGCGGGTCTGCTGTAGCGTAAAACCGGCTTCCGGGAAGCGGGTTTGCAATTCGTTGACGACATCCTGGTCGTCGGCCTTGTACGGCGGGATGGACAGAACGGTGTCTGCAGTCATGGTCTCGGTCGCTTTCGGTCAACAACGTAGAAGAATGAATTGCGTTCGTTTGGGTACAACGGCAGATTCAGACTTCGTCCGGGCTACGCAGGTTGGTAACGGCAATACGCTGTTCGCGACGCTGTTCCTTTTGCGACGGCATTTCGGCACGGTAGATGCCTTGGTCGCCGACGACCCAGGACAGCGGTCGCCGCTCCTGGCCGATGGATTCCTGCAGCAGCATCAGCCCTTGCAAGAACGCCTCGGGACGGGGCGGGCAACCTGGAATGTAAACGTCGACGGGAAGGAACTTGTCCACCCCTTGGACGACCGAGTAGATGTCGTACATGCCACCGGAGTTGGCACACGATCCCATGGAGATGACCCACTTGGGTTCGAGCATTTGTTCATACAGACGCTGGATGATCGGAGCCATCTTGATGAAACAGGTTCCGGCAACGACCATGAAGTCAGCCTGGCGAGGAGAGGCGCGGATGACTTCTGCTCCGAAGCGGGCAATATCATGCGGGGCGGTGAAGGCAGTGGTCATTTCCACGTAGCAGCAAGACAGGCCGAAGTTGTACGGCCACAGGGAATTCTTGCGCCCCCAGTTGACGGCTCCGTTGAGCACATCTTCCAGTTTGCCCATGAAAATGTTTTTGTGAACCTGATCCTCTAGCAGTGGGTCGGACACGACCTCCCGCTGGCCGATCGGATACTGCTCGTTGGCAGTATTCGGGTCGACCCGAGTGAGTTTGTATTGCATCGCCAAAGCCTCATTGTTTCAGCTTCGCCTGCCGCTTGCGGCGTCCCTCAGGTGCCCAATCCAGCGCACCTATCGCCGACTCGTAGACAAGACCCGCGAACAGAATGGTTATGAAAACGGTAGCGCCGACCAAGCCGATCCAGGCGCTTTCGCGCACGGAAACGGCCCAGGCGAACAGAAACAGGGCTTCGACATCGAAGATCACGAAGAGCATCGCGACCAGATAGAACTTGGCGGACAGACGCAGACGGGCGCTGCCGGTAGGAAGCATGCCGGACTCGAAGGGTTCGTTCTTGCTCCGTCCCCAAGCCTTGCTGCCCAGAAGGCTGGAAAGACCGAGCATGAAAGCAATGAGTCCGCAGACTCCGAGTAGAAAAACAGCAAAAGCCCAGTCGTGAGACATGGTCGATACCGCATCAGGCATGCCGGTACTCCTTGCTAAAAGGAACGGCTTTTATTTAGAAATGATTCGTCCGCCCATAGAGAAGCGGCAACGAAGAATTGCCATATTGTATGCACTTATTGCGCAGTAAGTAAATTTACCAGAGAAAAAAATAATCCAGCCCAAACCCCTTTCCGGGGATTTATCCGTCCTGCCTGGTCTCTCCGTGCTAGCAGTGAGAGAGATGGGAACGGGCAAAACCCCTCAAGTCCGCGCCATTAGTGGCTTTCAGCTATGCCGGACTGAAAGGTGTGAAATGTTGCAGGCTTGTCGATAAGGTTTCTCATTATGTCTTTACTCCTTTGTATGTAACAAAGTGTCGTTCTTTCGTATCGGATTGGTCATCTACAGGAAACTTACTATCAAGAATATGAAGCTTTAATCATGAGCTTTGATTTTAATAGGATGCTATTAATAACCTGTGATGCTTAATTTTTTGCTCTATATGCGTAATTGGTATTTATAGGGAGGTGTGTGAGGGAGGGGGAGTTTCGGATTCTGGCTTTCCTCTGGCCTGGCGTCAGGTGAGGTCTGTAAGCCGCTGGAGCGACTCGAATCCTCAGCGCAAAACTGTTCATGCCTATGCTAGGCCATCGCCTTGGCCATTTGGATTTCTGCTAATAGCCTTGAACGCGCTTTGGCAAATCTGCTTTCACTACCGGCTGCATAGGATAGAGTTTGCTGGTGCTGGGCGTGTTGGTCGATCCGTCGGACTATGTCACTGCTGCGTGCTGAGTGGAGACTTTTTACGGACAAAAAAAGCCCCGGCAAGCCGGGGCGGATTAGGCAACCAAGGGGGGCTGCGGATGTATGTCCGCAGCGCAAGCCGTTCTTAGTGGAACTGGTTCATGGTGTTGTCTTTGCCACCAGCCTTCAGCGCGGCTTCGCCGGCGAAGTACTCCTTGTGGTTGTCACCGATGTCGGAACCAGCCATGTTCTGGTGTTTCACGCAAGCGATGCCCTGACGGATTTCCTGACGCTGCACGCCCTTCACGTAGGCCAGCATGCCTTGGTCGGCGAAGTAACCCTTGGCCAGGTTGTCGGTGGACAGGGCTGCAGTGTGATAGGTCGGCAGGGTGATCAGGTGGTGGAAGATGCCGGCCTGAGCGGAAGCGTCGCGCTGGAAGGTGCGGATACGTTCGTCGGCTTCTTTCGCCAGATCGGTTTCGTCGTACTCGACGCTCATCAGCTTGGCGCGGTCGTAGGCGGAAACGTCCTTGCCTTCGGCTGCCCATGCATCGAACACCTGCTGACGGAAGTTCAGCGTCCAGTTGAAGGACGGACTGTTGTTGTAGACCAACTTGGCGTTCGGGATGACTTCGCGGATGCGGTCAACCATGCCCTTGATCTGGCCGACATGCGGCTTCTCGGTTTCGATCCACAGCAGATCTGCGCCGTTTTGCAGGCTGGTGATGCAGTCCAGAACCACGCGGTCTTCGCCAGTGCCCGGCTTGAAGCAGAACAGACCGGAGGGCAGGCGCTTGGGCTTGAGCAGCTTGCCCTGAGCCTTGATGACTACGTCGCCGTTGTCGATGTCGTCAGCGGAGTTGATGTACTCACCGTCGAGGAAGCTGTTGTACAAGTCGCCCAGGTCGCCCGGCTCGTTGGTAACGGCGAAGTTCTTGGTCAGACCGGCACCCAGGGAGTCGGTACGGGCAACGATCACGCCGTCATCTACGCCCAGTTCGAGGAAGGCGTAGCGAACTGCGTTGATCTTGGCGAGGAAGTCGGAGTGCGGAACAGTAACCTTGCCGTCCTGGTGGCCGCACTGCTTCTCGTCGGATACCTGGTTTTCGATCTGGATGCAGCAGGCACCGGCTTCGATCATCTGCTTGGCCAGCAGGTAGGTGGCCTCGGCGTTGCCGAAGCCGGCGTCGATGTCGGCAATGATCGGTACGACGTGGGTTTCGAAGTTGTCGATCTGAGCCTGGATTTCAGCTTCCTTGCCCTTGTCGCCGGCCTTGCGGGCGTCATCCAGAGCGCTGAACAGCAGGTCCAGTTCACGGGCATCGGCCTGGCGCAGGAAGGTGTACAGCTCTTCGATCAGGCTGGAGACGGCAGTCTTCTCATGCATGGACTGGTCAGGCAGCGGGCCGAAGTCGGAGCGCAGGGCTGCGACCATCCAGCCGGACAGGTACAGGTAGCGCTTGTTGGTGGTCTTGAGGTGCTTCTTGATGGAAATCAGCTTCTGCTGACCGATGAAGCCGTGCCAGCAA
The DNA here is from genome assembly GCF_019656335.1 of Pseudomonas sp. NCCP-436. Lineage (GTDB taxonomy): Bacteria > Pseudomonadota > Gammaproteobacteria > Pseudomonadales > Pseudomonadaceae > Aquipseudomonas. The sequence continues at coordinate 42,144 of NZ_BPLZ01000011.1, forward strand.
CCCAGGGACTGGGTGTACAGGGAGGAGTCGGCGTCGTACTCGGCCATGTCCTTGCGCATGATGGCAGCGGTGTACTTGGCGATGTCCAGACCAGTCTTGAAGCGGTTCTGAATGCGCATGCGAGCGGCGTACTCGGGGTTGATCGCGCTCCAGGTGTTGCCGAATTTCTCTTTCAGGGCGGCAACGGCCTTGATCTCGTTCTGATATGCGGACATGGTCAATCCTTCAAAGAATGTAATGGTTGAGCACCAACGACCCACACCAGGCGCGCACAGGTGCGACGGCTGCGGGTTGCTACCACTGTGACGGCGAGGTAACGGCTGAAAGGCGAGGGTGTGCTGCGGAGGGGATGAAGGCGAGCAGGATTCAGGCGATCCCAGCGCGTCGGGCTCGTGGATACCCTGGCGCTGTGGCGAGCTTGCCGTGCTGTCTGTTACTTGCTTCCCCGTCCCTCAGGACAACTTCGTTCCAGTCGCAACCTCGTCGTACGGCCTTGTGGGCTGTTGGGACACGGACCGTTACGAAGTGCTTCGTTGACGGTCTGGAGATCCTTTTCAGGACCCCTGGCTAGCGGGAGCGAGGCCATCATGCCTTCGGAAAAATGCTTCGTCAAACGTTTTGTAGTGGTTTTTTAAATCTACTACATATTCGTTATTCGACTGTTTGGTCAGGAATTTGGCGTTCTAGGCGCGGCGCTTCAGGACTTGCATGGGGGTTGTCATGATTGTTTGCTGGGGTGCGGAGGGGCGGTGCGACTTTGGTCGAGTATCAGTCGAGTGCTTCGACCTTCAATCGCAACGAGGTGGAGTCGCGGCCTTGAGTGTTGTGGCGGCTGAGCAGGTCGCTGCTGCTGGAGCTGCTCTGCTCGCTGACCCCGCCGAGACTGATCCATTCGCCGAGACGGCCGCTGACGCGGGTGTCGGCAGTCTGTACCGCTACCACCCCGGGGCGGCTCTGGCTGAGGCGGTTGTTCTGACTGCTGATGTTGAGGTGTACCTGTTCGCCGGTAAGAGTGGCGGTAACGTAGAAGCCGCGCATCACGTTTTGGTACTGAGTGGAATGCTGAACCTGGCCGTAGGGGCCGGTGCTGGTGGTGGTAAGTGGGACGCTCTGGCCTATCTGGATCAAAGCCGGATAGCCTTCGGTTGCTTGTATCTGCTGTGTGCCGCCGCCACGGCTGTCGGTGCTGCGACGGATGACGCGCAATTGATCGCGGCCATGCGCTTCGCCGTGACCGATGCGAACGTCGACATCTCCGGCGCTTAGCGTGCCGTCTACACGATAGCCAGTGTCATTGCGGATGTTGTCATCGGTGCTTTCCAGGGTGATAAGTAGGCGGCGTGGGCGGCTATCGAGCTGTTGCAGCAGCTCACGTACTTCTTCAATCTTCCGTGGCTCGGCATGGACGATCAGCTGATTGCCGTAGGCGCTGACCCGGCCGTCACTGCCCAGTAGCGTCTGTACTGCACCCAGTACTTCATCGGCCATGCGGTAGTTCAGGGGAATGACCTCGGTAGCGGCCTGTAGTGGCAGGCTCAGTATCAGGGCAGTAAGGAAAACTGATGGCTTCATAGCAGAAAACTCCGCAGGTTCGGATCGCTGACGCTGTTGTCCCAGGCCTGCTCGAACTGGGCCTGACGCTGACGGACGCGTACCGGATCGTTGTAAAGCGCGTAGCCGCCCGGTTGATCAAGTTGCGGACGCAGCAGCAGGCCGCGGTCGTCGGCAATCAGATAGGTCTGATCTTCTGGGGGCAGAGCCGGGTTGAGTTTGCGGATATGCAGGCTGGAGGTAAGCCGGCGGGAGAGCCTCAGCAGAGCATGGCTCTCTCGTATCGCCCGGTCTGAGTCACGCAGCAGGATGCGCAGGTGAGTCCGGGGGCTGGACAGTAGAAAACGGGTACAGGCTTCCTGAATGCTGGAGTGATTGCACAGCCAGGGCTCCAGGTCGTTGCTATACAGACAAAGCGTACGGCGAGCTTGCTGGATCAGGGCTAGAAAGTGAGCGCGGGCTTCTTGCGGCCGCTCAAAGCGCTCCAGTTGTTCGTGACTGCCGAGAGGGAAGGGGGCCGGTTCCCAGTCGGTTGTGTCGGCTGTGACAGATTCTGGGTTGTGCACGGCAAAGCGCCCCGGGGAGTGGAACTCGACGCTGGCCAGTTCATCCTGTACTGGTGTATCGCTGAGTCCGACCGGGGTGTCTTTGTCGTTCATGCAGAGCCTCTACTGGCTGGTGCGCACCATGTCCACATGGGGAATGCCGGCGTCGAGGTACTCGTCGCTGACGATGGCAAAGCCCAGCCTTTCATAGAATGGCGTGGCATGCACCTGTGCAGTAAGCATTTGCTGACGCAGGCCGCGTTTTTCCGCCTCGGCTATTACAGCCAGCATCAGTTTTTCACCTACTTTCAGGCCGCGCCAGTCCTTGAGTACCGAAACCCGGCCGATGTGACCATCTGGCAGCAAGCGCGCAGTGCCGACGGCGTAGTCACCTTCTTCGGCGAGGAAATGGACAGCAGTAGTGTCCTCTGCGTCCCACTCCAGTTCGGGCGGTACCGATTGCTCGGCGACGAAGACGCTTTCGCGGATGCGGCGTATCTCGGCGTTGTCTTTATGCCAGTCCGCCACGCGGACAATGACTTCACTCATCAGCAAACCCCAGGCTACCTTGCTTGACCAGTTCCCATAGCAGGGTACGTCCTTCTTCATCGGCCAGCCAGGCAGCAAGATTGTCGACATGCAAGGCATCTGCACTGCAGATCAGTTTCAGCAGTTCGCGCAGTCGGGCCGAAACCAGGCGGCTCTGGCCGCTGGCGAACACTACCAGATCCTCCCCGACTTCGGACCAGGCCAGACGGGCACTAGGGTTGCGGGTAATTACCGCGCCGCTGTCCAGTGCATCGAGGAACTCGGACTCTTCGATCTCCTGGCCGGCCACCAGTTCCGGGTACTTGGGCTCGGTCATGAACTGGCCGAACCAGGTCATCAGCAGGCGCTCATCATTCATGTGGCGTTCGAGCAAGGCCTTCAGTCGTTCCAGGGCGTCACGCTGGATCTGGTTGGGGTCTGTGCAGGGCTGCAGGTCGGCGTCACTGTAGCGCTCCTCGTCGGGCAGGAACTGGCCGAGGAAGTCGGTGAAGTGAGTCAGTACTTCGGCGGCGCTTGGCGCACGGAAGCCCACGGAATAGGTCATGCAATCATCCTCAGCGGTGCCACAGTGGGCGAGGCAGGGCGGCAGGTAAAGCATGTCGCCGGGTGCCAGCACCCATTCATCGGTTGGTTCGAATTGGGACAGTATCTTCAGATCGGCGTGTGGCAGCAGGGGGCTGTCGGCGTCGCACATCTGGCCAATTTGCCAGCGACGATGGCCGTGTGCCTGCAGCAGGAACACGTCGTAGTTGTCGAAATGCGGACCGACGCCTCCGCCAGGAGCGGCGAAACTGATCATCAGGTCGTCGATGCGCCATTTGGGCAGAAACTTGAAGTCTTCCAGCAGTTCAGCTACTTCCGGAACGAACTGGTCGACGGCCTGCACCAGCAGGGTCCAATCGCGCTCGGGCAGTGTCTGGAAGGTGTCTTCGTTGAACGGTCCGCGCTGCAGTTCCCAGGGACGCTCGCCATGCTCGATCACCAGGCGCGATTCGACTTCCTCTTCCAGGGCCAGGCCGGCCAGTTCGTCCGGGCTGATGGGGCTTTCAAAGTCGGGGATGGCCTGGCGCACCAGCAGAGGTTTCTTCTGCCAGTAGTCACGTAAAAATTCGCGGGCTGTGAGGCCACCGAGCAATTGCAGCGGAGTATCAGGATTCATCAGTAAGCCCTTGAAATTAAGCTAAACCTTTAAACAAAAACGCCCGGCTCAGCCGGGCGTCGTTCATGCTGAGCGGCTCAGATACGCTTGGCCTGGGCCACGGCGTTGCCGATGTAGCGCGCCGGGGTCAGTTGCTTGAGCTCCTCTTTGGCGGCAACCGGCATGTCCAGGCTGTCGATGAAGGCCAGTAGTGCCTCCGGGCTGATGCCTTTGCCGCGGGTCAGCTCCTTGAGCTTCTCGTAGGGATTCTCGATGGCGTAGCGGCGCATTACGGTCTGAATCGGCTCGGCCAGCACTTCCCAGCAGGCGTCGAGGTCTTCGGCCAGACGCGCCTGGTTCAGCTCCAGCTTGCCGATACCCTTGAGGCTGGCTTCGTAGGCGATAACGCTGTGAGCGAAACCGACACCGAGATTGCGCAGCACAGTGGAGTCGGTCAGGTCACGCTGCCAGCGGGAGATCGGCAGTTTGCTGGCCAGGTGCTGGAAGATGGCGTTGGCAATGCCCAGATTGCCCTCGGAGTTCTCGAAGTCGATCGGGTTGACCTTATGCGGCATGGTCGAGGAGCCGATTTCGCCGGCTACGGTCTTCTGCTTGAAGTAGCCGAGAGAGATGTAGCCCCAGATGTCGCGGTCGAAGTCGATGAGGATGGTGTTGAAGCGGGCGATGGCGTCGAACAGCTCGGCGATGTAGTCGTGTGGTTCGATCTGGGTAGTGTAGGGGTTCCACTGCAGGCCCAGGTCGTTCTCGATGAACTGGCGGGCGTTGGCTTCCCAGTCGATCTGCGGGTAGGCCGACAGGTGGGCGTTGTAGTTGCCCACGGCGCCGTTGATCTTGCCCAGCAGCGGCACGGCGGCGACCTGGGCGATCTGTCGCTCCAGGCGATAGACCACGTTGGCCAGCTCCTTGCCGAGAGTGGTCGGCGAGGCCGGCTGGCCGTGGGTGCGCGACAGCATCGGTACGTCGGCGAACTTCACCGCCAGCTCGCGGATGGCACCGGCGATCTGCTTCATCAGCGGCAGCAACACGCTGTCGCGACCTTCGCGCAGCATCAGGGCGTGGGACAGGTTGTTGATGTCCTCGCTGGTGCAGGCGAAGTGGATGAATTCGCTGACCTTGGCCAGCTCCGGCAGTTTGACGGCCTGTTCCTTGAGCAGGTATTCAACGGCCTTGACGTCATGGTTGGTGGTGCGCTCGATCTCTTTCACGCGCTCGGCGTGCTCAAGGGCGAAATTTTCCGCCAACTCATTGAGCAGAGCATTGGCCTCGGCGGAGAAGGGCGCTACTTCCGGGATGCCCTCATGAGCGGCCAGGCGCTGCAGCCAGCGTACTTCGACCAGTACGCGATTACGGATCAGACCGTATTCACTGAAGATGGGGCGCAGTGCGCTGGTTTTGCCGGCGTAGCGGCCGTCGACGGGGGAAACCGCGGTGAGCGAGGAAAGCTGCATGTGTGCGTTCTCGGGCTGTCGGGCTGAAAAACCATCCGCATTTACGGCTTTCGCGCCGAATAGGGCGAGAAACTGGCCGAAAGAGCGGAAGGCCTCTGACGAAAGGGGCGCATATCATACATGAAAACCGCTGTTTCGCCGTCTATGAGCTGCGTCGTCTGACCGACAGCAGGCTGGCAGCGAAGATCAGTGCTGCGCCGAGCAGCGATAGCGAGTCAGGCGCCTCGTTCCACAGCAGCCAGGCAAACAGGCCGGCGAAGACGATGGCCAGATAGGCTACCGGGCCGATGAGGCCGGGAGGAGCCAGACCATAGGCATGCGACATGAAAATCTGGCTGGTGGTGGCAAGCAGGCCGACTCCCAGCAGCCAGGTCAGTTGGTTGGCGTCGAGAGGCTGCCAGCTCCAGGTAAGCGGAATGGCAGAGAGCAGCGTGCTGAACAGTGAGAAGTAGAAAACGATGCGGGTGGCCGGCTCACTGTCGCTCATTTCGCGAATGGAGACGAAGGCAAAGGCGGCAAGTAGGCTGCAGGTCAGGCCGATCAATGCGGCGCCATTGAACAGAGCATCGCTGGGCTTGGCTACCAGTATTACACCGACCAAGCCTATCAGGCTGGTGACCTGTATGCGCGAGGTCAATGGTTCCTTGAGCCAGAGGTGAGCAATTAGTGGTGTGAAAACCGGTGCTGAATAGGTAAACAGCATGGCGTCGGCCAGCGGCAGGTGAGCGATTGCATAGAAAAAGCAATACATTGCCGCCAGCCCGTAGATGGTGCGCCACAGGTGTGACTTCAGGCGAGTGGTGCGTAGCGTGCGGGTGCCGCGCAACACAAGTAGCGGCAGAAAGAACAGCACGCCGACCAGATTGCGGAAGAACACTACCAGCTCGTTGTTGACACTGGCTGATATCTCGCGGATGCCGACCCCGGTAAGGGCGAACAGAAGGGCGGAAACGGCCAGCAGAAGCGCCCCCTGCAGTGGCCGAATGCTACGTGGGGGGCTGTTCATGCTCAGGTGCGCATCAGCTCGTAGACTTCCTTCAGCAGCTTGGCGCGGCTGAACACCAACTGCCAGCGATGACCGCCAAGCTGGCGCCAGAGGCGCGCCGAGCGAATGCCGGCGAGCAGCAGAGCGCGGATCTTCGCAGCATTGGCTGGCTGTTGCAGGAAACGCATGTCTCCATGCACCTGGATGCGCTGGCGGAAGGTGCTGATGGTGTCTTGATACAGGCCGCCACAGGCGGCAATTACATTTTCATGCACCAGGCCGAAGTGCTCGACCTGTTGCTGGATCTGATCCAGACGATTGCCTATGGTCTCGAGCATGTCGCCGCGCTTGTCCAGTTGGCGCTCCAGGCCGATCATCGCCAGAGAATAGCGCAGAGGTTCGCGCTGCAATGCCGACGGATTGCGCTCCAGCGAGCTGATCAGTGCGCGGTAGCCATCGCGCAGGTTGAGGTCGTCACCACCGTAGACATCCAGCGTACTCTTCGGGTCGCGTACCAGCAGGCTGCCGAGCATGCAGCTCATCGACGCCTCGCTGACCTGGCCGGTACGGGCGATCTTGTCGGCCAGTACCGCAGCTTCGAATACGGCGCCGAGCGCGACCAGTTGTTCCTGAAGCGGGCTCATCGGGCATCCTCGTACCAGGCTTCGGCGGTTTCGATCACGCCGCCACCCAGGCATACCTCGCCGTCGTAGAACACCACGGACTGGCCGGGGGTTACGGCGCGTTGGGGTTCATCGAATACGGCGCGATAGCCGTTCTCGGTCTTTTCCAGGGTGCAACTCTGGTCGCTTTGGCGATAGCGCACCTTGGCCGTCAGGCGACGTGGGCTGCCCAGATCCACCGGGTTGACCCAGTAGATTTCCGAGGCGAGCAGGGCGCGCGAGAACAGCCAGGGATGTTCATTGCCCTGGCCGACTATCAGAACGTTGCGCGCAAGATCCTTGCGCAGCACGTACCAGGGTTCGTCTCCGGCGTTCTTCATGCCGCCAATGCCGAGACCTTGGCGCTGGCCGATAGTGTGATACATCAAGCCGTGATGACGGCCAATGACCTGACCCTCGGTAGTTTCAATGTCACCTGGCTGGGCAGGTAGGTATTGTTTGAGAAAGTCGCTGAAGCGGCGCTCGCCGATGAAGCAGATGCCGGTGGAGTCCTTCTTCTTGGCTGTTGCCAGTTCATATTTCTCGGCAATGGCGCGCACCTGGGGTTTTTCCAGCTCGCCAACCGGGAACAGCGTTCTGGCAATCTGTTCGCCGCCAACGGCGTGCAGGAAGTAGCTCTGATCCTTGTTCGGATCCAGCCCCTTGAGCAGTTCGGTGCGACCGTCGATATCACGACGGCGCACATAGTGGCCGGTGGCGATCAGGTCGGCGCCCAGGCTCAGGGCATAGTCGAGAAAGGCTTTGAACTTGATTTCGCGGTTGCACAGGATGTCCGGGTTCGGCGTGCGTCCGGCCTTGTATTCGGCCAGGAAGTGCTCGAACACGTTGTCCCAGTATTCGGCAGCGAAGTTGGCGGTGTGCAGCTTGATGCCGATCTTGTCGCAGACTGCCTGGGCGTCGGCCAGGTCGTCCATGGCAGTGCAGTATTCGGTGCCGTCGTCCTCGTCCCAGTTCTTCATGAACAGGCCTTCGACCTGGTAACCCTGTTCCAGCAGCAGCAGGGCAGAGACGGAGGAGTCGACGCCGCCGGACATGCCGACGATCACGCGTTGGGTGCTTGGTGCTTGCATGGGGCTCTGCGAGTGAAACCTGAAAAGCTGCCGAGTCTACCAGAAAGCCACTGCTCGTTGAGATCCGGTGTCTGCCTTGCACCGGTGCTATCAGTCGCGGACCAGTTCCAGAGGGCCGTGGATTCCGGCCAGGTAGTCGTCGACACAGCGTAGTACCAGTTCGCTGCGCCAGCGCTCGGGTTGGGCGGCCAGCTCGTCCCGGGTCAGCCAGGTGATACTGCTGATGTCCGGGTCCAGGCCGAGTTGAGGATTGTGTCGCAGCGGCCGGGCGGTGAAACAGACGCGCTGGTAGGTCACACCGTTGCTGGGTGCCGTGTATAGGTAAATGCCTAGCAGGCCGGTAAGTTCTACCTCCCAGGCAGTTTCCTCGCGGGTTTCACGCAGTGCGGCGTCACGCAGCGACTCGTTGGCTTCCAGGTGGCCGGCTGGCTGGTTGAGCACTAGATGGTCGGCCTTGAACTCTTCGACAAAGAGAAAGCGGCCTTGGTCTTCGATGACCGTGGCGACAGTGATATGAGGATTCCAGTCCATCTCTTGAAATCTCGCGGGCGGGGTTGGTTGGATCGGCTGGGCAGGATTGGAAGACTTGCCGGTGGTATTGGTTGAGGGGGCGGCAAATAGGGGGCGTGCTGCAGAGGCCTGAAGGCTGTCTGCAGCACGGAGCAGGGCTTACATGTGCTGAATGATGGCGTCGCCGAAGCCTGAGCAGGAGACCAGTGTGGCGCCTTCCATCAGGCGTTCGAAGTCATAGGTTACGGTTCGGGCAGCAATGGCGCCGTTGGTACCCTTGATGATCAGATCCGCCGCCTCCGACCAACCAAGGTGACGCAGCATCATTTCCGCTGAAAGGATCACCGAGCCCGGGTTGACCTTGTCCTGGCCGGCATACTTGGGCGCTGTGCCGTGGGTGGCCTCGAACATGGCGACGCTATCGGACAGGTTGGCGCCCGGCGCGATACCGATGCCGCCGACTTCTGCGGCCAGGGCGTCGGACAGATAGTCGCCGTTCAGGTTGAGGGTGGCGATCACGTCGTACTCGGCCGGGCGTAGCAGGATTTGCTGCAGCATGGCATCGGCTATCACGTCCTTGACCACGATGTTCTTGCCGCTCTTCGGGTTTGTGAACTGCATCCACGGGCCGCCATCGAGCAGCTCGGCGCCGAACTCGTCACGGGCGACTTCGTAGCCCCACTCCTTGAAGGCACCTTCGGTGAACTTCATGATGTTGCCCTTGTGCACCAGGGTCACCGAGCTGCGGTCATTGTCCACTGCATACTGCAGGGCCTTGCGCACCAAGCGCTTGGTTCCTGCCTCGGAAACCGGCTTGATGCCGATACCGCACATGTCGGTGAAGCGGATTTTCTTAACGCCCATTTCCTCGGTGAGGAACTTGATGATCTTCTCGGCTTCGGGGCTGCCGGCCTTCCATTCGACACCTGCATAGATGTCCTCGGAGTTCTCGCGAAAGATCACCATGTCCACATCGCCGGGTTTCTTTACCGGGCTGGGTACGCCTTCGAACCAGCGTACCGGGCGCTGGCAGACGTAAAGGTCAAGCTCCTGGCGCAGTGCGACGTTGAGTGAGCGGATTCCGCCACCGACGGGGGTGGTCAGAGGCCCCTTGATTGAGACCACGTAATCACGAACGGCGTCGAGGGTCTCCTGCGGCAACCAGGTATCCTGGTCATAGACCTGAGTGGCTTTTTCGCCGGCGTAGACTTCCATCCACGAGATCTTTCGGGTACCGCCATAGGCCTTCTCGACGGCGGCATCGACCACCTTGATCATCACTGGGGAGATGTCGACCCCGATGCCATCACCTTCGATGAAGGGGATGATCGGGTTGTTCGGAACATTCAGCGACATATCGGCATTGACGGTGATTTTGTCACCGCTAGCTGGCACCTGGATCTTTTGGTATCCCATGCTGGACTCCATCTTGTGGTTAGACAGTGTGCATACCCGAGAGTAGCGCAAAGCAGGTGGCGGAGACACATCTGCAAAGGTCTTATTCAAGGGGGCATTCTGCGACGAGCTGCCGCAGTGGTATACTGCTTAGGTGACTAACGAGTCATAAGGGGTGAACCATCCGGAACCGGATCGCAACCTCTTGAGCAGGGCTGACGGCTACCGCTGTCGGCTGGCTCGAATCGCTCGACACTCTACGGGTGCATCCAACATCACCGCGGCGAGTCCTCGACCCGGCCCCGCCACCATGGGGCTTTAGCGCCTACCCCGCGCAGGTCGAGTTTCTGTGCGCGCTCAGCAAAAGAGAGTAAACCCTAAATGTCCACCCCCTCGAAGATTATCTACACCTTCACCGACGAAGCGCCGGCTCTGGCCACCTACTCGCTTCTGCCCATTGTAGAAGCCTTTGCCGCATCGGCTGGCATCTCCGTTGAAACCCGCGACATCTCTCTTGCTGGACGGATCCTGGCAAGCTTTGCCGATCGCCTTGATGCCGACAAGCGCGTCGAGGACGATCTGGCCAAACTGGCTGAGCTGACCCTGCAGCCCGATGCCAACATCATCAAGCTGCCCAATATCTCGGCTTCGGTTCCCCAGCTTAAGGCTGCTATCGCCGAGCTGCAGGCTCAGGGCTACGACGTTCCGGACTTTCCGGAAGATCCGCAGACTGATGAAGAGAAGGAGGTTCGCGCGCGCTACGCCAAAGTGCTGGGCAGTGCGGTCAACCCGGTGCTGCGTGAAGGTAACTCGGATCGCCGTGCTCCGGCCGCTGTCAAGGCCTACGCTCGCAAGAACCCGCACAGCATGGGCAAGTGGAGCATGGCTTCGCAGTCGCACGCTGACTACATGCGTGGCGGTGACTTCTTCTCCAGCGAGCAGTCGATCACCATGGCTGAAGCCGGTCAGGTGCGTATTGAGTTCGTAGGCAAAGACGGCCAGGTTGAAGTCAAGAAAAAGCTGGACCTGCAGAAGGGCGAAGTGCTCGACAGCATGTTCATGAGCTGCCGCAAACTGCGAGATTTCTTCGAGAAAACCCTGCAAGACTGCAAGGAAACCGGCGTGATGTGGTCGCTGCACGTCAAGGCCACCATGATGAAGGTTTCTCACCCCATCGTGTTCGGCCATGCCGTGAGCGTTTACTACAAAGACGTTTTCGACAAGTACGGCGATCTGTTCAAGCAACTGGGCGTCAACCCGAACAACGGTATCAGCAGCGTCTACGACAAGATCAAGGTTCTGCCGGCTTCGCAGCAGGAAGAGATCCTGCACGACATCCACGAGGTTTACAGTCACCGTCCAGAAATGGCCATGGTTGACTCGGTCAAGGGTATCACCAACCTGCACATCCCGAGCGACGTGATCGTTGATGCCTCGATGCCGGCAATGATCCGTAACTCCGGTCAGATGTGGGGTAAGGACGGTAAGCTCAAGGACACCAAGGCAGTAATGCCGGAAAGCACCTACGCCCGCATCTACCAGGAGATGATCAACTTCTGCAAAACCAATGGTGCATTCGATCCAACCACCATGGGCAGCGTGCCGAACGTAGGTCTGATGGCGCAGAAAGCCGAGGAGTACGGCTCCCACGACAAGACCTTTGAGATGACCGTCGATGGCACCATGCGCGTTGTAGCCGCCGACGGCACTGTACTGATGCAGCACGAAGTTGAAGCCGGCGACATCTGGCGCGCATGCCAGACCAAGGACGCGCCGATCCGTGACTGGGTGAAACTAGCCGTAACCCGTGCCCGCCAGTCCAACACTCCGGCAATTTTCTGGCTGGACCCAGAGCGCGCTCACGATCGCGAGCTGCAGAAGAAGGTTGAGCTGTACCTGAAAGACCACGACCTGACCGGCCTGGATATCCGCATCATGGGTTACAACGAGGCCATTCGCGTCTCCATGGAGCGTATGATCCGTGGTCAGGACACTATTTCGGTGACTGGCAACGTGCTGCGTGACTACCTGACGGATCTGTTCCCGATCATGGAGCTGGGTACTTCGGCCAAGATGCTGTCCATCGTACCGCTGATGGCTGGTGGTGGCATGTACGAGACCGGTGCTGGCGGTTCCGCGCCCAAGCATGTCCAGCAATTGCTGGAAGAGAACTACCTGCGCTGGGATTCGCTGGGCGAGTTCCTGGCCTTGGCTGTCTCGCTGGAGGAGACCGGTATCAAGACCGGCAACCCGAAGGCCAAGATCCTCGGCAAGACTCTGGATGAGGCCACCGGCAAGTTGCTGGATAACAACAAGTCCCCGGCACGTCGGGTGGGCGAGATCGACAACCGTGGCAGTCATTTCTACCTGGCGCTGTACTGGGCCCAGGCATTGGCGGCTCAGGATGAGGATGCTGAGCTGAAAGCCCATTTCGCACCGCTGGCCAAGCAACTGACCGAGCAGGAAGCCACCATCGTGGCTGAACTGGCAGCAGTGCAGGGCAGGCCGGTGGATATTGGTGGCTACTATCGCTCGAACCCGGAGCTGACCAGTCAGGTCATGCGCCCAAGTGCGACCTTCAATGCTGCACTGGCAGCACTGAATGCCTGACGGTTACCTGCCTTGAGCTCTCCAGCCGCAGTGCACGGGATGTGCTGCGGTCTGGAGATGGTCCCTTGTCACCGCCCGCGGTCTCAGGCCCGGGCGGTGATTTTGTTTCAGGGCTAGGGCTCTGCTGATCTGCAAGGGCAATAAAGCCTCTTGAGTGTCCGCTGGAAGAGAGCGGGCATGAAAAAACCGATGCCGGAATCCGGCATCGGTTTTTAACGTGCTGCTCTCTGGTACGCGAGATTCTGTGGATCAGTCGCGATCGGCCGGCAGGTCGCGTTGCGGATGACCGGTATAGAGCTGGCGCGGGCGACCGATCTTGTACGGGCCGGAAAGCATTTCCTTCCAGTGCGAGATCCAGCCGACGGTGCGTGCCAGAGCGAAGATCACGGTGAACATGCTGGTCGGGATACCGATGGCTTTGAGGATGATGCCCGAGTAGAAGTCCACGTTTGGATAGAGGTTGCGCTCCTTGAAGTAAGGGTCGTTGCGCGCAATCTCTTCAAGCTTCATCGCCAGTTCCAGCTGCGGGTCGTTGATGCCCAGTTCGGCCAGTACTTCGTCGCAGGTCTGTTTCATAACCTTGGCGCGCGGGTCGAAGTTCTTGTACACGCGGTGACCGAAGCCCATCAGCTTGAACGGATCGTTCTTGTCCTTGGCCTTGGCTACGAACTTGTCGATGTTCTCCACGCTGCCGATCTCGTCCAGCATGTTCAGCACGGCCTCGTTGGCGCCACCGTGTGCCGGGCCCCAGAGGGCGGCGATGCCGGCAGCGATGCAGGCGAACGGGTTGGCGCCGGAGGAGCCGGCCAGTCGTACGGTAGAGGTGGAGGCGTTCTGCTCATGGTCGGCGTGGAGGATGAAGATCTTGTCCATCGCCTTGGCCAGCACCGGGCTGATCGGTTTGATCTCGGCCGGTGTGTTGAACATCATGTGCAGGAAGTTTTCTGCGTAGTTCAGGTCATTGCGCGGGTACATCATGGGCTGGCCCATGGAGTACTTGTAGGTCATCGCGGCGATGGTCGGCATCTTGGCGATCAGGCGCATGGCGGAAACTTCGCGGTGGCGCGGGTTATTGATGTCCAGCGAGTCGTGGTAGAAGGCGGAGAGGGCGCCGACCACGCCACACATGATGGCCATTGGGTGGGCGTCGCGGCGGAAGCCGTTGAAGAAGCTTTTCAGCTGCTCGTGAACCATGGTGTGGTTCTTGATGGTGCTGACGAAGCGGGCTTTCTCTTCCTGATTCGGCAGTTCGCCGTTGAGCAGCAGGTAGCAGGTCTCCAGGTAGTCGGAGTGCTCGGCGAGTTGCTCAATCGGGTAGCCGCGGTGCAGCAGCACGCCCTTGTCACCATCGATATAGGTGATCTTCGACTCGCAAGAGGCGGTCGACATGAAGCCGGGGTCAAAAGTGAACCGACCCGTGGCGGTCAGGCTCCGCACGTCGATTACATCAGGACCAACAGTGCCGGTCAGAACGGGCAGCTCGACCGGGGCCGAGCCCTCGATGATCAACTGCGCTTTTTTGTCAGCCATGTGTGGCCTCCTAATTATGCTTGGAATCATCAAACAGCCCCCCACGCAGGGCCCGCATCACTATAGTGGGATAAATGCGAATGTCAATTTGCGAAAACCCAGATGGCAGAAGGGTTTCAAAGGTTTTTTCGTGGAAAAGGGGGCGCTATTTACGTGATTTTTTTGCACTCCGCAATGCGCTTTTTAGAGGGGGAGGTCGCATTGTCATTAGTCTGCTAACTGTCTATACTCTGCGGCCGACCGCCACAGGCTTTAGGGCCGTGTCATGGCGGTTGTCACTCATTGGGTGATGGGTACCTTGCCAGTGCACTTCCCAACAACTCTGCCCTGATAGTTAGGGGCTCTCAGTGTGATAAAAAAGCCGTGAATAGCCAACGACCTGTAAACCTAGACCTGCGGACTATCAAGCTCCCGATCACTGCTTACACCTCCATTCTTCACCGCATCTCCGGTGTCATCCTCTTTGTCGCCATTGCCATTTTGCTGTTCGGGCTCGACAAGTCGCTGACCTCCGAAGAAGGATTTGCCCAGGTGAAAGAATGCCTGACCAGTCCGCTGGTCAAGTTCGTGATTTGGGGTCTGCTGTCCGCTCTGCTGTACCACCTGGTGGCCGGTGTGCGCCATCTGATCATGGATCTCGGCGTCGGTGAGTCGCTTGAAGGCGGCAAGCTGGGTTCGAAAATCGTGCTTGTCATCTCGATCATTCTGATCGCGCTGCTGGGGGTATGGATATGGTAACCAACGTTACGAACTTCTCGCGTTCGGGCCTCTATGACTGGATGGCTCAGCGCGTTTCTGCGGTCGTTCTCGCGGCTTACACTGTGTTTCTGCTGGGCTATGTAATCTGTAATCCGGGTCTGGGGTATGCCGAGTGGCATGCGCTGTTCTCGCACACTGCCATGCGCATCTTCAGTCTGCTGGCGTTGCTTGCGCTGATCGTTCACGCCTGGGTGGGTATGTGGACCATTACCACTGACTACCTGACGCCCATGGCCATTGGTCGCTGGGCTACCGGTGTGCGTTTCCTGGTTCAGGCAGCGTGTGGTGTTCTCCAGTTCGTCCTGTTCGTCTGGGGCGTGCAGATTCTGTGGGGTTTCTGATTCATGGCTAGCATCCGTACTCTTTCCTATGACGCCATCATTGTAGGTGGCGGTGGCGCCGGCATGCGTGCAGCGCTGCAACTGGCTCAAGGCGGTCACAAGACTGCTGTGGTTACCAAGGTATTTCCGACCCGCTCGCACACTGTTTCCGCTCAGGGTGGCATTACCTGCGCAATTGCTTCGGCCGACCCGAATGACGACTGGCGCTGGCATATGTATGACACCGTCAAGGGCTCCGACTATATCGGTGACCAGGACGCCATCGAATACATGTGTTCCGTTGGTCCGGAGGCTGTGTTCGAACTCGAACACATGGGTCTGCCGTTCTCCCGGACTGAAACAGGTCGTATCTATCAGCGTCCGTTCGGCGGCCAGTCCAAGGGGCCGGATAATCCGACTCAGGCGGCTCGTACCTGTGCTGCAGCCGACCGTACCGGTCACGCACTGCTGCATACCCTGTATCAAGCCAACCTGAAGGCTGGTACCTCGTTCCTCAACGAGTGGTACGCCGTTGATCTGGTGAAGAACCAGGATGGTGCCATTGTCGGCATCATCGCCATCTGTATCGAGACCGGCGAGACCGTCTACATCCGCTCCAAGGCCGTGGTTCTGGCTACCGGTGGCGCAGGCCGTATCTACGCCTCCACCACCAATGCCCTGATCAATACCGGTGACGGTGTAGGCATGGCTCTGCGGGCTGGCGTACCGGTGCAGGATATTGAAATGTGGCAGTTCCACCCGACCGGTATCGCCGGTGCCGGCGTGCTGGTAACCGAGGGTTGCCGCGGTGAGGGTGGTTACCTGATCAACTCCCATGGCGAGCGTTTCATGGAGCGTTATGCTCCCAACGCCAAGGACCTCGCCGGTCGTGACGTGGTCGCCCGTTCGATGGTCAAGGAAGTCATCGCCGGCAACGGCTGTGGCCCGAACAAGGATCACGTGCTGCTGAAGCTCGATCATCTGGGTGAAGAAGTACTGCACAGCCGTCTGCCTGGTATCTGTGAGCTGTCCAAGACCTTTGCTCACGTCGATCCGGTAGTTGCGCCGATCCCGGTTATTCCGACCTGCCACTACATGATGGGCGGTGTGGCTACCAACATTCATGGTCAGGCCATTACTCAGGACGCCAACGGCAACGACAAGATCATCGAAGGTCTTTTTGCCGTGGGCGAGGTCGCCTGTGTATCGGTGCACGGCGCCAACCGTCTTGGCGGCAACTCGCTGCTCGACTTGGTGGTGTTCGGTCGTGCGGCCGGTCTGCACCTGGAAAAAGCCCTCAAGGAGGGTGTCGAGGTTCGTGGCGCCGGTGAGAGCGACATCGAACAGTCCCTGGCCCGACTGGCTGGCGTCAATGAGCGCAGCACTGGCGAAGATGTTGCTCCGCTCAAGCGCGAACTGCAGCAGTGCATGCAGAACTACTTCGGCGTGTTCCGCACCGGCGAGTACATGCAGAAGGGCATCAAGCAGCTGGCCGAGCTGCGTGAACGCATTGCCAAAGTCAAGATCTCCGACAAGAGCCAGGCATTCAACACTGCGCGCATCGAAGCGCTGGAACTGCAAAACCTGCTCGAAGTGGCCGAAGCGACTGCCATCGCTGCCGAGGCTCGGAAAGAGTCCCGTGGCGCACATGCCCGTGAGGACTTCGAAGAGCGCGACGACCAGAACTGGCTGTGCCACTCGCTCTATTTCCCGGGCGAGAAGCGCGTAGCCAAGCGTGCCGTCAACTTCGCGCCGAAGACCGTTCCGGCGTTTGAACCCAAGGTTCGGACTTATTAAGGGTGACTGAGATGTTGCAAGTCAGTGTTTATCGCTACAACCCGGAAAAGGACGCTGCTCCGTACATGCAGGATTTCCAGGTCGACACCGGTGGCAAGGATGTCATGGTGCTGGACGTGCTGGCCCTGATCAAGGAGCAGGATGAAGGCTTCTCCTATCGTCGCTCCTGCCGTGAAGGTGTTTGTGGCTCCGACGGTATGAACATCAACGGCAAGAACGGCCTGGCCTGCATCACCCCGCTGTCTGCAGCGGGACTGAAGGGTGGCAAGCTGGTAATCCGTCCGCTGCCGGGGCTGCCGGTCATTCGTGACTTGGTCGTCGATATGAGCATCTTCTACAAACAGTACGAGAAGGTGCGGCCGTTCCTGCAGAACGATACGCCGGCGCCGGCCATCGAGCGACTGCAGTCGCCCGCTGACCGCGAGAAGCTTGACGGTCTGTACGAGTGCATCCTGTGTGCATGCTGCTCGACCAGTTGCCCCTCGTTCTGGTGGAACCCGGACAAATTCCTCGGTCCCGCTGCGCTGCTGCAGGCCTATCGTTTCCTGGCCGACAGCCGCGATACCAAGACCGCGGAACGTCTGGCTTCGCTGGACGATCCGTTCAGCGTGTTCCGCTGCCGTGGCATCATGAATTGCGTGAACGTCTGCCCGAAAGGCCTGAATCCGACCAAGGCCATCGGTCACGTCCGCAACATGCTGCTGCAGAGCGGTACCTGATTCAGATTTTGCTGTACCTGTAACACCTGCAAGTCCGGCTTCGGCCGGGCTTGCAGTAAGAACCGGAACCACAGCTCACAAAGCCGTGGTTCGTATTCGAAAAATATGACGACCAGCAGGGGCATCCGGGCTGGTGCCCGGGCTATCTGCGGGAACCTGAGTGGGTATGTTCGAGTCGCATTGACAGAAATTCGAACTGCGCACAGGGTCTCCACGCCGGTGGTGTCCCCTTACCGAGGGTGACCAAGCATGCAAGAAAGCGTGATGCAGCGCATGTGGGACAGTGCCCACCTATCCGGTGGCAACGCTGCCTACGTGGAAGAGCTCTACGAGCTCTACCTGCACGATCCCAACGCTGTGCCAGAAGAGTGGCGCACGTACTTCCAGAAGCTGCCGACCGATGGCAGCCCTGCCGCGGATGTGTCGCACTCGACCATTCGCGATCACTTCATTCTGCTTGCCAAGAATTCCCGTCGCGCCCAGCCGGTCTCGGCCGGTGCCGTCAGCAGCGAGCACGAGAAGAAGCAGGTCGAAGTGCTGCGTCTGATCCAGGCCTACCGCGTGCGTGGTCATCAGGCTGCCCAGCTCGACCCGCTGGGACTCTGGGTGCGCACTGTGCCGTCCGACCTGTCGATCAATCACTACGGTCTGACCGAAGCGGATCTGGACACCACTTTCCGTACCGGTGAGCTGTACATCGGCAGGGAGGAGGCGACCCTACGCGAAATTCTCGAGGCGTTGCAGCAGACATATTGTCGCACCATCG
This sequence comes from Pseudomonas sp. NCCP-436, assembly GCF_019656335.1. Classification (GTDB taxonomy): domain Bacteria; phylum Pseudomonadota; class Gammaproteobacteria; order Pseudomonadales; family Pseudomonadaceae; genus Aquipseudomonas. The sequence goes on from NZ_BPLZ01000011.1 coordinate 60,540, forward strand.
GCGCAGAGTTCATGCACATTGTCGATTCCGGTCAGCGCCACTGGTTCGCCCAGCGCCTGGAAAGCGTGCGTGGTCGTCCGCAGTTCTCGCCCGAAGTACAGGCTCACGTACTTGAGCGCGTGACCGCTGCCGAGGGTTTGGAAAAGTACCTGGGCACCAAGTATCCGGGCACCAAGCGTTTCGGTCTTGAGGGTGGCGAAAGCCTGATCCCGATGCTGGACGAGATCATCCAGCGCTCCGGCTCCTACGGCACCAAGGAAGTGGTTATCGGCATGGCCCATCGTGGGCGTCTCAACGTGCTGGTCAATACCTTCGGCAAGAACCCACGCGATCTGTTCGACGAGTTCGAAGGCAAGAAGGCCGAAGGCCTGTCCTCCGGTGACGTGAAATATCACCAGGGTTTCTCTTCAAACGTCATGACCCAAGGTGGCGAAGTACACCTGGCACTGGCGTTCAACCCCTCGCACCTGGAAATCGTATCGCCGGTGGTCGAGGGGTCGGTACGTGCTCGTCAGGATCGCCGCAACGATCCGGCCGGTGACAAGGTACTGCCGATTTCCATCCACGGTGACGCGGCCTTCGCCGGTCAGGGTGTAGTGATGGAAACCTTCCAGATGTCGCAGACCCGTGGTTACAAGACGGGGGGCACCATCCACATCGTCATCAACAACCAGGTTGGCTTTACCACCAGCCGTCCGGAAGACGCGCGCTCGACCGAATACGCCACCGACGTGGCGAAGATGATCCAGGCGCCGATTTTCCACGTGAATGGTGACGATCCGGAAGCTGTGGTATTCGTTACCCAGCTGGCCGTCGACTACCGCATGCAGTATAAGCGCGATGTGGTTATCGACCTGGTCTGCTACCGTCGCCGTGGTCACAACGAGGCTGATGAGCCGAGTGGCACCCAGCCGTTGATGTACCAGCAGATCGCCAAGCAGCGCACCACTCGTGAGCTGTATGCCGAGGCGCTGATCAATGCTGGCGTGCTCAGTGCTGAACAGGTGCAGGAGCGCATTGACGAGTATCGCACCGCACTGGACAACGGCCAGCATGTAGTCAAGAGCCTGGTCAAGGAGCCCAACAAGGAACTGTTCGTCGACTGGCGTCCATACTTGGGGCATACCTGGACCGCACGCCATGACACCCGTTTCGACCTCAAGACCCTGCAGGAACTGTCGGCCAAGCTGCTGCAGATTCCGGAAGGTTTCGTGGTTCAGCGCCAGGTGGCGAAGATCCTCGAAGACCGTCAGAAGATGGGCGCCGGTGGCCTGCCGATCAACTGGGGCTTTGCTGAGACCATGGCTTACGCGACTCTGCTGGTCGAAGGCCATCCGATTCGCATGACCGGCCAGGATATCGGTCGCGGTACCTTCTCGCACCGTCATGCGGTGCTGCACAACCAGAAGGATGCCAGTACCTATGTTCCGCTGAAGAACCTGTACGACGGACAGCCGAAGTTCGAGCTTTATGACTCCTTCCTGTCCGAGGAAGCAGTGCTGGCCTTCGAATATGGCTACGCCACCACCACGCCCAACGCACTGGTGATCTGGGAAGCCCAGTTCGGTGACTTCGCCAACGGTGCCCAGGTGGTGTTCGACCAGTTCATCTCCAGTGGCGAAACCAAGTGGGGGCGTCTGTGTGGTCTGACCGTACTGCTGCCACACGGCTACGAGGGGCAGGGCCCCGAGCATAGCTCGGCACGTCTGGAGCGTTATCTGCAACTCTGTGCCGAACACAACATGCAGGTTTGTGTGCCGACTACCCCGGCGCAGGTCTACCACATGCTTCGTCGTCAGGTGATTCGTCCGCTGCGCAAGCCGCTGGTAGTTCTGACTCCCAAGTCCCTGCTGCGTCACAAACTGGCCATTTCCTCTCTCGAGGAGCTGGCGGAAGGCTCCTTCCAGACAGTGATTGGCGAGATCGATTCGCTGGATCCGAAGAAGGTCGAGCGTCTGATCCTGTGCAGTGGCAAGGTCTACTACGATCTGCTGGAGAAGCGTCGTGCCGAGGGTCGCGAAGACATCGCCATCGTACGTATCGAGCAGCTCTATCCGTTCCCGGAGGACGATCTGGCCGAAGTAATAGCGCCGTTCAAGAACCTCAAGCACCTCGTCTGGTGTCAGGAAGAGCCGATGAACCAGGGGGCCTGGTACTGCAGCCAGCATCACATGCGTCGTGTTGCTGCTGCGCACAAGAAAACCCTGAATCTGGAATATGCCGGTCGCGAGGCTTCGGCCGCTCCTGCCTGCGGTTATGCGTCGATGCACGCAGAACAGCAGGAAAAGCTGCTGCAGGACGCCTTTACTGTTTAATGCCTTCATCCGGCAGGTAGCCCGAACTACCTGCCGGTAAATCGAATTTAAGGAAACGCACACATGGCTATCGAGATCAAAGCCCCCACCTTCCCGGAATCGGTTGCCGACGGCACCGTAGCCACCTGGCACAAGAAACCGGGCGAGGCCGTCAAGCGTGATGAGCTGATCGTAGACATCGAGACCGACAAGGTCGTGCTGGAAGTACTGGCCGAGGCCGACGGCGTTCTGGCTGAAATTATCAAGAACGAAGGTGATACCGTTCTTTCCAACGAAGTACTGGGCAAGCTGACTGCAGGCGCTGCCGCTAGCGCTGCTCCGGCTGCTGCTCCTGCTGCCGCTGCTCCGGCCGCTGCCGCCGCCCCGGCTGCCGCTGCTGACGATGCCATCCTCTCGCCGGCCGCCCGCAAGCTGGCTGAGGAAAACGGCATTGATCCGAACAGCATCGCCGGCACCGGCAAGGGTGGCCGTGTGACCAAGGAAGACGTGTTGGCCGCCGTCGAGGCCAAGAAGAATGCCCCGGCCGCTCCGGCTGCCAAACCTGCTGCTGCCGCCGAGGCTCCGGTTGTGGCTGCCGGTGACCGTACCGAGAAGCGCGTTCCGATGACCCGCCTGCGTGCCAAGATTGCCGAGCGTCTGGTCGAGGCCCAGTCCTCCATGGCCATGCTGACCACCTTCAACGAGGTGGATATGAGCGAAGTCATGGCACTGCGCTCGAAGTACAAGGAACTGTTCGAGAAGTCCCACAACGGTGTACGCCTGGGCTTCATGTCGTTTTTCGTCAAGGCTGCCACCGAGGCGCTGAAGCGCTTCCCGGCGGTCAACGCGTCGATCGATGGCAACGACATCGTCTACCATGGTTATGCCGACATCGGTGTGGCCGTCTCCAGCGACCGGGGCCTGGTTGTTCCGGTACTGCGCAATGCCGAATTGATGAGCCTGGCCGAGATCGAAAGCGGTATCGCGACCTTCGGCAAGAAGGCGCGTGAAGGCAAGCTGTCCATCGAAGAGATGACCGGCGGCACCTTCACCATCACCAACGGTGGCACCTTCGGTTCGATGATGTCGACTCCGATTGTCAACCCGCCGCAAGCCGCCATTCTGGGTATGCACAACATCATCCAGCGTCCGGTGGCCGTGAACGGTCAGGTGGTGATTCGCCCGATGATGTATCTGGCGCTGTCCTACGACCACCGCCTGATCGATGGTAAGGAAGCCGTGACCTTCCTGGTGACCATCAAAAACCTGCTTGAAGACCCGGCGCGCCTGCTGCTGGACATCTAAGAGCCAGTGTCTTTCATGACGGCCCTGTTCGCAGGGCCGTCCGGTTTACTCGAGAAGGAATACGTTATGACCCAGAAATTCGACGTGGTAGTCATCGGTGCCGGCCCAGGCGGTTATGTTGCGGCCATCAAGGCAGCTCAACTCGGTCTGAAGACCGCCTGTATCGAAAAATATCAGGGCAAGGATGGCAAGATCGCCCTCGGCGGCACCTGCCTCAACGTTGGTTGCATTCCGTCCAAGGCGCTGCTGGACAGCTCCTGGAAGTATCACGAGGCGAAGGAAGGTTTCGCCGTACACGGCATCGAAGCCAAAGGCGTATCCATCGATGTGCCGGCAATGATTGCGCGCAAGGCCACCATCGTTAAGAACCTCACTGGTGGTATCGCCTCGCTGTTCAAGGCCAATGGTGTGACCCTGCTGGAAGGCCACGGCAAGCTGCTGGCTGGCAAGCAGGTAGAAGTTACCGGTAGCGACGGCAAGACGCAGGTCGTCGAAGCCGCGCACGTGATCATTGCTTCCGGCTCCAAGCCGGTTGAGATCCCGCCGGCTCCAGTTGATCAGGATGTAATCGTCGACTCCACCGGTGCTCTGGAATTCCAGAACGTGCCGAAGAAACTGGGCGTGATTGGTGCCGGCGTCATCGGTCTGGAGCTGGGCTCGGTATGGGCTCGCCTGGGCTCCGAAGTGACCGTGCTGGAAGCGATGGACAAGTTCCTCGCCGCTGCCGACGAGCAGATCGCCAAGGAAGCACAGAAGACCCTGACCAAGCAGGGCCTGGACATCCGCCTGGGTGCCCGTGTGACCGCCACCGAAGTGAAGAAAAAGCAGGTAACCGTTACCTTCACCGACGCCAATGGCGAGCAGAAGATGACCTTCGACAAGCTGATCGTTGCCGTCGGCCGTCGTCCGGTGACTACCGATCTGCTGGCTGCAGACAGTGGCGTGACCCTCGATGAGCGCGGCTACATCTTCGTCAACGACCAGTGCGAAACCAGCGTTCCGGGCGTCTATGCCATCGGTGACGTGGTGCGTGGCGCGATGCTGGCACACAAGGCTTCGGAAGAGGGCGTGATGGTGGCTGAGCGTATCGCTGGCCACAAGGCGCAGATGAACTACGATCTGATCCCCTCGGTTATCTATACCCACCCGGAAATCGCCTGGGTTGGCAAGACCGAGCAGCAGTTGAAGGCCGAAGGCGTTGCCATCAACGTCGGCACTTTCCCGTTCGCGGCCAGCGGTCGTGCCATGGCGGCCAACGATACCAGTGGCTTCGTCAAGGTCATCGCCGATGCCAAGACCGACCGCGTACTGGGCGTACACGTGATTGGCCCGAGCGCTGCCGAACTGGTACAGCAGGGTGCAATCGGTATGGAGTTTGGCACCAGCGCCGAAGATCTGGGCATGATGGTGTTCTCGCACCCGACGCTGTCCGAGGCGCTGCATGAAGCTGCCCTGGCTGTGAACGGTGGCGCGATCCACATCGCCAACCGCAAGAAGCGCTGAGAACCTGCAGGCAATCCTGTTTCAGGAGCACCTTCAGCTCCAGCAGGCAGGATCGCAGACAGGCTATGAATGTTGAGCAGTGGCCGACATGTTCGGCCACTTGAGTTGTTGTAAGCAGCCGGGGTAGGGGGGGCGTCGTGTAATCGCCTCGTCGCCACCGTGGTGTTTGCAAGCAGAACCACGTCGGGGCGCCCGTGTTGTCTTCGCAGCGCGGAACCTCCGGCGGACTGCTCCGGCAGTCACAGGTGGCGCGGCATCATAAGTGCAGCGCCGAATGCGCAATACCTAAACGAAGACGGTAGACAAGCATGAATCTTCACGAGTATCAGGGTAAGCAGCTGTTCGCTGAGTACGGCCTGCCTGTATCCAAGGGCTTCGCGGTAGACACCCCGGAAGAAGCCGCAGAGGCCTGCGAAAAGATCGGCGGCAGTGAGTGGGTCGTCAAGGCTCAGGTCCACGCTGGTGGCCGCGGCAAGGCTGGCGGTGTAAAGCTGGTCAAGAGCAAGGAAGACGCCAAGGCCTTCGCCGCCAACTGGCTGGGCAAGCGTCTGGTGACCTATCAGACTGACGCCAACGGTCAGCCGGTCAGCAAAATCCTGGTCGAATCCTGCACCGACATCGCCAAGGAACTGTACCTGGGCGCTGTAGTCGACCGTTCCAGCCGTCGCATCGTGTTCATGGCCTCCACCGAAGGTGGCGTGGACATCGAGAAAGTGGCGCATGAGACCCCTGAGAAGATCCTCAAGGCTACCATCGATCCGCTGGTCGGCGCGCAGCCGTACCAGGGCCGTGAGCTGGCATTCCAGCTGGGCCTGCAGGGTGACCAGATCAAGCAGTTCACCCACATCTTCGTTGGCCTGGCCAAGTTGTTCCAAGACTACGACCTGGCGCTGCTGGAAGTGAACCCGCTGGTTATCAAGGCTGACGGCAACCTGCACTGCCTGGACGCCAAGATCAACATCGATTCCAACGCCTTGTACCGTCAACCCAAGCTACGCGCCATGCACGACCCGTCCCAGGACGACGCCCGTGAAGCTCATGCGCAGAAGTGGGAACTGAACTACGTAGCCCTGGAAGGCAATATCGGCTGCATGGTCAACGGTGCCGGTCTGGCCATGGGTACCATGGACATCGTCAACCTGCACGGCGGCAAGCCGGCCAACTTCCTGGACGTGGGCGGTGGCGCTACCAAGGAGCGCGTAACCGAAGCGTTCAAGATCATCCTCTCCGACAGCAACGTGAAAGCCGTTCTGGTGAACATCTTCGGCGGTATCGTGCGTTGCGACATGATTGCCGAAGGCATCATCGGTGCCGTGAAGGAAGTCGGCGTCAAGGTTCCGGTCGTCGTGCGTCTGGAAGGTAACAACGCCGAGCTGGGCGCCAAGGTCCTGGCCGAGAGCGGTCTGAACATCATCGCGGCAACCAGCCTGACCGACGCTGCCCAGCAGGTCGTCAAGGCCGCGGAGGGTAAGTAATGAGCATCCTGATTAACAAAGACACCAAGGTTATCTGCCAGGGCTTCACCGGCTCCCAGGGTACCTTCCACAGCGAACAAGCCATCGCCTACGGTACCAAGATGGTTGGCGGCGTAACCCCCGGCAAGGGCGGCACCACCCACCTGGGCCTGCCGGTGTTCAACACCGTCAAGGAAGCCGTTGAGGCAACCGGCGCCGAAGCGTCCGTCATCTACGTACCGGCTCCGTTCTGCAAGGATTCGATCCTGGAAGCGGCCAACGGCGGCATCAAGCTGATCGTCTGCATCACCGAAGGCATTCCGACCATCGACATGCTGGAAGCCAAGGTCAAGTGCGATGAGCTGGGCGTGCGTCTGATTGGTCCGAACTGCCCGGGTGTGATCACTCCCGGTGAGTGCAAGATCGGCATTATGCCAGGCCATATCCACCTGCCAGGCAAAGTCGGCATTGTTTCCCGTTCGGGCACTTTGACCTACGAAGCCGTTAAGCAGACCACTGACGCCGGTTTCGGCCAGTCCACCTGTGTGGGCATCGGTGGTGACCCGATCCCGGGCTCCAACTTCATCGACATCCTGAAGCTGTTCCAGGAAGACCCGGCGACCGAAGCCATCGTGATGATCGGTGAGATCGGTGGTAGCGCTGAAGAAGAGGCTGCGGCCTTCATCAAGTCCAACGTCACCAAGCCGGTTGTGTCCTACATTGCCGGTGTTACTGCACCGCCCGGCAAGCGCATGGGCCACGCCGGTGCCATCATCTCCGGCGGCAAGGGCACTGCGGACGAAAAGTTCGCCGCTCTGCAGGACGCCGGTGTGAAGACCGTGCGCTCACTGGCCGACATCGGCAAGGCCCTGGCCGAGCTGACCGGTTGGGAAGTCAAGAACGCCTAAGCGTTCCTGACCCTCGCAAAAAGGCCACCTTCGGGTGGCCTTTTTGTTTCTGACGCTTATGGGCGAGCCGGCTTCGTGGGGGCAGGGCGGGCCCGAGATCAGAATTGTGCGACTGGCCACCGTACCAACTGTTATCGATGCGACAGTCCGTTACGCCAGTTCGACAGCTGGCCCGGCAACTGTGCTGCTGCCGGGTGCTTTTCGTTAGTATTCGCGGCTTACCGTGTCCGTGGCGTCACAAGCGCCTGGCGATGCATGCAGTGGTTCGAGCCAAACGCTCGGGCGACGTTTCCCGAATCCCTCAAGGAAACCCCCCGCAATTCTTCGATTTCCTGCTGTGGTATTTCCCCTTATGACTCGTTTGAAAGGTCCGGACCTCCTGGCTCTCGGCTTCATGACTTTTGCGCTGTTTCTTGGCGCCGGCAACATCATCTTCCCTCCCAGTGCCGGTCTGGCCGCAGGAGACAATCTGCTCCCCGCAGCAATCGGCTTTCTCCTGACCGGTGTCGGTCTGCCGCTGCTGACCGTAGTCGCCCTGGCCCGCGTCGGCGGTGGTCTGCCGGAGCTTACCGCACCGCTCGGACGTGTTGCCGGCGTGGCAATGGCCGTGGCCGTTTACCTGGCCATTGGCCCACTCTTCGCTACGCCGCGTACGGCGGTGGTGTCCTTCGAAATCGGTCTGCAGCCACTGGTCGGTAACGAGCCGATGGCACTGCTGCTCTACACTCTGGCCTATTTCGGTGCGGTGCTGTTTCTTTCGCTCAACCCGGGGCGTTTGGTGGATCGGGTCGGCAAGGTCATCACGCCGGTGCTGCTTTGCGCACTGATCGTTCTGGGAGGTGCTGCGTTGTTCGCGCCGGCAGGCGAGGTGGGCCAGCCCAGTGGTGCTTATGTCAGTACACCGCTGGTTCAGGGATTTTTGCAGGGTTACCTGACCATGGATGCATTGGGAGCGCTGGTGTTCGGCATCGTTATCGCTACCGCCATCCGTGATCGTGGTGTTACCGACGCCCGCCTGGTTACGCGTTACTCGATGATCGCAGGGGGGATTGCCGCTGTTGCTCTGTCGCTGGTCTACCTCTCGTTGTTCTACCTTGGTGCCACCAGTCACGAGCTGGCGGCCGGAGCGGAAAACGGCGGGCAGATTCTCACCGCTTATGTTTCACATACCTTTGGCAGCAGTGGCTCGCTGCTGCTGGCGGTGGTCATCACTCTCGCCTGCCTGACTACCGGAGTCGGCTTGCTGACTGCCTGCGGCGAGTTCTTCGGCGGTCTGCTCAGACTGCCTTATCGCCTGGTAGTGGTGGTACTGGCACTGTTTAGTCTGGTGGTCTCCAACCAGGGCCTGAGCCAACTGATCAGTGTCTCGATTCCGGTTCTGGTGGGGCTTTACCCGCTGGCCATCGTGCTGGTGGCGCTGAGCCTGGCCAACCGTCTGTGGCACTCGCAAGCGCTGGTTTTTGTGCCGGTAATGGCCGTAGCGCTGGTATTTGGCGTGGTGGACGGTCTGGCGGCCGCCGGACGTGGCGACTGGGTTCCGGCGTTTTTCAAAGAGTTGCCGCTTGCTGAGCACAGCCTTGGCTGGCTGGTGCCGGTGCTGCTGGCGCTGGTGCTGTCAGCCTTGCTTGACCGTGTTCTTGGGCGCTCGGGGCGTTCTGCTGGCGCCGGAGCCTGAGACAGATCCGTTGCACTCGCAATCCGGGGGCTCCGATGAAAAGCCGGTATCGTCATGCGCGATACCGGCTTTTCTGCTTTATGTGTGTCGGGACGATCCGGCTCGGCGTCTCCCTGTGTGTCGGCCGCAGCAGGCAAGTCGCTGTCGGGCCGGGCTGGCTATAATCAGGCGCACTTATCCTGGGAGACGGCATGCGCATCATCGAACAGTACCTGCCACATTTCATTGCGGCGTTCTGGTTTGTCCTGTGCTGGGTAGGCTATACCCGCTATGCCTCTTGGAAGGCCCGTACTACTCCCTGCCTGGCCAGCGTTCTTCACCTTTACCGCGAGGACTGGATGCGGCGCATGCTGCTACGTGAGAACCGCATTGCCGACGCCAATGTGATAGGCAATCTTGAGCGTAACGCCTCGTTCTTCGCTTCCAGTACGCTGATCATCCTCGCCGGTATTCTCACGGTGCTGGGGGCCTCCGATCGGGCGTTGTCGGTACTGGCCGATCTGCCGTTCGTGCAGAGCGCCAGCCGGGGACTATCCGAGGTGAAGCTGCTGGGGCTGTGCGTGGTGTTCGTCTATGCCTTCTTCACCTTCAGCTGGTGCATGCGTCAGTACAACTTCGCCGCAGTGCTGGTGGGGTCGGCGCCGATGATCAGCGAGCGGCACGTTACCGAGTTGGAGCGCAAGGCTTTCGCTGAAAGGACGGCACGGGTGATTTCGATGGCGGCCAATCAGTTCAACTTCGGCCTGCGCGCCTATTATTTCGGTATGGCGATGCTGGCCTGGTTTATCAACCCTTGGTGCTTCATGCTGGTGACCAGTGGTGTGGTACTGGTGCTGTATCGCCGGGAATTCCACTCGGACGTGCTGGAGGTGATGGTCTATACGCCGACACCTGCCGCTGAGGTCAATAAGGAGAAAAGCGAATGAGTCTGCCGTTCTGGTGTGTTTTCATTAGTGCTTTACTGATCTATCTGGCCAAGGCTCCGCTAGCCAAGGCGATGGCCGAGGAGGGTGAGGGGCGTTACGACAACCGTCATCCCCGTGCGCAACAGGCTCGCCTGACTGGCTTTGGTGCCCGAGCTTTGGCAGCCCACCTCAATACTATCGAGGCGTTCCCGCTGTTTGCCGCCGGGGTGCTGATGGCTCATGTGACGCAGACTACAGGCGTTCTGGTCGACGCCCTGGCACTGCTGTTTGTAATCTGTCGGGTGCTCTACCTGCTGTGCTACTGGTTCGATTTGCACTGGCAGCGCAGCCTGGTCTGGGGCGTGGGACTGCTCTGCAGTCTCGGGCTGATGCTCAGCCCTGCACTCTGACAGCGCCGTGCCCGATAGGGTACGGCGCATGATGACGGAATCAGTGGCTCAGGTGCAGTCCGCATTCGCGGTTGTCTTCGCCCTTGGTCGGATCGTAATAGTCGAAGTTGTTTGGCAGGTCGTGAGCTACTAGGTACTGGTACAGATCCTTGGACGTCCAGTGCAGCAGAGGAGCGACCTTGATCAGCCCGTCCGGGTTGATGCTGACCGGATCCATCTGCGCGCGCACGGCGGTATCGGTGGCGCGCAGAGCGGTGAACCAGACGCTGGGCGCGGTCTCGCGCAGGGCACGGGCGAAGGGTTCTAGCTTCACTTCCTCGGTAAATGCGGCGTGACGCGGATCATCCAGGGCCGGTAACGGGCCGTCGATAGCTTCGCGATGGGCCCGCGAGCGTTTGGGCAGGTAGGTGATCAGGTTGAGGTTGAGTTTGCGAGCCACCTCGTCGGCGAAGCGGTAGGTGGCTTCGGTGTTGTAGCCACTGTCCATCCAGACCACCGGGATGTCCGGCTTCACCTGGCTGACCATATGCAGGATTACCGCCTCGAACGGTCGGAAATTAGTGGTGCAGATGGCAGGCTTGCCCAGCCCGATAGCCCACTGGATCAGCTTTTCAGGCTGTTTGCCCAGTTCGGCATTGAGCGCGTTCAGGTCGAGTTCCATGGTGAGGACTCCAGATGCTGTGCATTGAGGCGGCGATGGTAGCAAAGGGTTGTTATAACGCTAAATAACCAACTGATTGGGTGAGCATCGCTCAGGTTATAAGTAGCTGCATTGCGTCGACATGTGCCAGCCGCTAGAGTGCCGGCTCTGTTGACCTAAATGAGGAGTAGCCTGTGGAAATCGCGTGTCTCGACCTGGAAGGCGTTCTGGTTCCGGAAATCTGGATTGCCTTTGCGGAAAAAACCGGTATCGAGTCGCTCAGGGCGACCACCCGCGACATTCCAGACTACGACGTGCTGATGCAGCAGCGTCTGCGCATCCTCGACGAGCACGGGCTGAAACTGAAGGACATTCAGGAGGTGATTGCTACATTGCGCCCGCTGGAGGGAGCGGTGGAGTTCGTAGACTGGCTGCGCGAGCGCTTTCAGGTGATGATCTTGTCCGACACCTTCTATGAGTTCTCTCAGCCGCTGATGCGCCAGCTCGGCTTCCCAACGCTGCTGTGCCATCGCCTGATTACCGACGAGACCGACCGTGTAGTGAGCTATCAGTTGCGCCAGAAGGATCCCAAGCGGCAGTCGGTCATTGCTTTCAAGAGCCTCTACTACCGTGTAATTGCTGCCGGTGATTCGTACAACGACACCACCATGCTCGGTGAGGCTGATGCCGGCATCCTGTTCCATGCACCGGAAAATGTCATTCGCGAGTTTCCGCAGTTCCCGGCGGTACACAACTATGAAGACCTCAAGCGCGAGTTCATCAAGGCTTCCAATCGTCAACTGAGCCTGTAGGTTTTCCCGCAATAAAGAAGGCCCGCTCAGCGGGCCTTCTTTATTGGCGTGCCGCTATTGCGGCGAGTTACTCAAAGCTCTTCGAGCGTTTTCAGCAACACCTTCACCTTGGTGATGGATTCCTGATACTCGGCCTGCCAGTCCGAATCGGCGACTATGCCGCCACCACCCCAGCAACTGACTCTGCCATCCTTGACCACAAGGCTGCGAATGGCAATTGAGCTATCCAATTCGCCGCGTACATCCAGATACAGCAGTGAGCCGCAGTACAGCCCGCGTCGGGTGGGCTCCAGTTCATCGATAATCTGCATGGCGCGGATCTTCGGCGCTCCGGTGATCGAGCCGCCAGGAAAGCTGCCGGCAATCAGGTCAAGCGGATCCTTTCCGGAGGCCAGCTCAGCAGTGACGCAGCTCACCAGATGGTGGACATTGGGATAGCTTTCCAGGGCGAACAACTGCGGAACCCTAACCGAACCGGTGCGGCAACTGCGGCCCAAGTCGTTGCGCAGCAGATCCACGATCATCAGGTTTTCTGCTCGATCCTTGGTGCTGTCGAGCAGTTCGCGGGCTAGCGCCTGATCTGTTGCCTGATCGCCACCTCGCGGCCGCGTGCCCTTGATCGGACGGGTTTCCACCTGGCCGACGCTGACTCGGAGGAAGCGCTCCGGTGACAGGCTGAGAATTGCACCATCGCCAGGGAGGCCGTAAAAGCTGGAGAAGGGCGTTGGACAGGCTTGACGCAACGCCTGATAAGCAGCCCAGGGATCGCCCTCGCAAGGTGCCTGAAAGCGTTGGGCGAAGTTAACCTGGTAACAGTCTCCAGCGAGGATATAAGCCTGAATGCGTTCTATGGCCCGGCGGTAGGCGGCAGCGTCCAGATCGGCCTGAAAGTGGCTAGTCAGGCGGAACTGTTTCGCTGCCTGCGGTGCGGGAGCCTTGAACAGCTGCTGCAGACGCTCGCGCTCGGCTGGCGGCAGGCCCGGATGAAACAGCAGGTAGCTGCGCTCCAATTGATGATCGCTGATAAGAGCCCAAGCGTAGAGGCCGAAGCGAGCGTCCTCCAGATTCAGATCGTCATAGCTCTGGCCGGGCAAGCGCTCCAGGCGCCGGCCGAAGTCATAGCCCAGATAGCCGATCAGGCCGCCGGCGAAGGGGGCCTCGAAGTCCTCGGGCGGGTGGGCTGGCCCGAGTATTTGCAGGGCGCTACGCAGTCGTTGCAGAAAGGCGTTGCCCGTTTCATTAGCGGCTGGTGCCAGTTCGCACAGTGGCCAGGCGCTCATCAGGTCGTAGCGGCCGCGTTCGGCGCCTGGGCGCCCGGAGTCCAGTAGCACGGCCCCCGGAGCCTGACGGATACGCTGAAAGAATTCCGCCGGATCGGCGCAGTAGGGCAGAAAGTGCAATGAGCAGGTCGGCATGCGTGGTCGTCGGGAGCTCAAAACAGCCGATTGTAGTCTGCCGCCTGGATTCATCCTAGGGGCGGCAGGAAAACTCGGCGGATTGTGGGAGGTTGTGCCGCGCAAGTACAAAATTGGGGCTTCGCACTACTCCATCTTGCCTGTTTTCTCAAGCAAATTCAGATGCGCACTGGCGTATTGGCCGGCTATGTCTTGGCGTTTCTGTGAAACTTCTGGGGCTTGTCCGAATTCAGCCTGTGCCCGCTGCTGCCAGTAAATGCGCAAAGCCAGAAAACGGGCCTTTGCCCTATGCCTTCCGCCCATTGGCTTCGGCACTTTCCGATTCGCTCCCCCATGTGCTTGCACCGTGCCAGTATCTTTGTGTATACCTGTTCAGTAGTAATGAAAGCGTAAAACATGGAAGTCAAGCGAATACGCGCTAGCACATGCTGTGTGTTCTAATCTGTTGATTTTTTTTAAATTTATCTGGATTTTATGCTCCGTTTTTCCGGAGTTATACCGCTGTCCATGCTGTTGGATTAGTGTGGACGGCTATCTAATCACTGTTAGAGGCACATATGGAAATCAATGACGCGCTCAAGCTAATACAGCGACTTGAGAACCTTCCTGAAATATATGATCAGATGGAAAGAGCCGTATGTGCTGTTATGAAGAACTACTACTCTGAAATACTAGAAGTAGAACTGAGCGAAGCGACCATAATGGCAAGTGGAAATTACAAGGATGATGAATTAACGCCATTTATCGAAAGAAAAAAAGCAATCCATGCTAAATATTGGTCAAATAACTCAGCATTTTACCAGCCCTGTTCATCAAGTAGTAAACCAGAACGCGTCTGGAACAACCTTACAGATATTGAAGTACTCCAAAATGGCGACGACAGCAATTTACTTTAAACTTAACCACAGCAAGAGCCTACCTTTTGAAGGTCAACAAATCATCGTTAAAAATTGAACATCTATTCTTTGGATAGTGCCTCTAACAACAGGTTCAAATCGTTCGCTTCGCTCACTGGGACGGGCTAAAGCCCGCCCATTAACCAAACGTTATGCAGAATTGACCTTTCGAGCGTTATTCGCCAAACAATAAAAAATATGTATTGCGGCGATTAAGATATATGTACGGAGAGCTTGAGTTGGAAAATGCTAAATTGAGAGACTGGTTAGAGCCACCGGAATCATGCGGTTCTCACTGGTTTCAGAAGAGAGGTAGAGCCTTTGAGCGAATTCTTAACGCCATGCTCTCGAAAGAGGAGATGGAACCGCGTACTAGTATGCGCCCTTCCGGTGAAGAGGTTGATGGTTCCTTTGCTATTGGTGAAGACTTCTACCTACTTGAAGCCAAATGGCACGCATCGCCAATTCCTGCGTCTTCCCTGTATTCTTTCAAAGGAAAGGTGGATGGGAAGCTAATAGGTACAATCGGCGTATTCTTTTCCATGTCTGACTACAGTACAGACGCTGTAGACGCGTTGCTAAATGGAAAGGAACTGAATCTCATCCTGTTTGGCCATAACGATCTTCTGCTTATTGAAGATGGGAAAATAACTTTGCGTGAGGCGATGCGCGTGAAGCGACGTTATGCCGCTAGCTACGGGCAACCCTTCTATCCTTTAGAGACTTACCTTTCTGAGGTGAAATCACCTAGCCTAGGTATTACAGATCGAGTTCGGAGCCAGCCGTGGAGTATATTGGTTGAAGGCGAAGACGATGTCCGTACCATTCAAGTGTTGCTCGAACGCTTCGATATCGATGCTCAGTTCAATGTGGTACCAGCGGGAGGGCAGCTAGCTATTGCGCAACTTGCAGAGCATTTGATAAGTAATAACGCAAAAAACGTGGCAGCTATAATTACACCGATACCTGATCCAGAAATTCAGCAAGAACAGGTTAAGAAGCTTAATGAGATTGGCGCAGAAATCATCGTTTTGAAACAAGATCTTGAGGGCTGGCTTGACAACTACGTTTCAGCAGAATATCACAACGCGACATTTATACTCAGTGACCGCAATGGAAAGATGGCTCGACGTTATGCTCGTAATGCCGATTTAGAAAAACTTCTCTCTGAGAATCCATCCTTTTCTGAACTAATGTTAAAACTTGGCGCGAAGCCGAAGGGTTAAAAAGGCCGCAGCGGAACAAAGTAAATCTTTAACATCGCCAATGCATAACAATCGGCTACACGCAGACGCCCAAACCTACGCTGCTTTTGTGTGTTTCGCTGCGCTACACTTTACCACAAAAGCCTCTCCGGCTTGGGCGCTGGTGAGCCGGGCGTTAGGCCTTATACGGAGAGTTCATGTTCAGCGCCAAAGTCAGAGACAAGCTACAGTGGTACGTTTATGCGTACATTGATCCGCGGACAGGAAAAGCGTTCTACATTGGTCAAGGCAAGGGTAATCGTGCATTTGATCATTTGGTCGACAAAACGGACTGCGAAAAGGTAAGAATCATTCAAGAGCTTCACGCTGCCGGCACCAAACCTATCATTTCTATTCTTCGTCATGGGCTAAGCCAGGATGAGGCCAAACTTGTCGAATCCGTTTGCATTGATTTCGCCGAACTCGAAAACTTGACTAACGGCGTGAAGGGTAAGTATTCAAAATATTTTGGTCGCGCAAGTGTCGATGAGCTGATTCGAAGATACGACGCTCCACCTGCAGATGTCACCGAACGATGTATTGCAATTAACATCAGCCAGACCTACAGGCCAGGGATGACAGACCGTGAAATTTATGAGTGCACCCGTGGCGTATGGCCTCTTGGTTCCGATAAAAATCACGCGGACTATGCGCTTGCAGTGTATCAAGGCGTCATCCTTGAGGTATATGCAATCATAGGATGGTTTTCGGCTGGGAGCGTTTTTAGCGAGCGACGGTTTGAGCCCAGTGGTAGATATGAATTTGTGGGAAACGTTGCACACGAGCTTTCCGAAAAATATAAAGGAAAATCTCTTCCTAATCTATTCTCAAGCGGTAAACGGTTTCCTATTCGCTATCTCAACATCAAGGGTGGCGTATAAATTGGCCAAGGTATCTGCCGCCAGTCTAACAGGTTGGTCAAGCCGACACCCACAAGCTCCGCTTGTGTGTGCCCTCCGTGCTTCGCACTGCGGCGCGGCTTACCGCGAGCGTTAGGCAGAAGATGAAATCGAGTTTGTTCCTGCTCATAACTCTAATCGGAGAATTATTCTTGCTCCTGGGTGCTAGCTTCATTTTTGGCGCACAAGCACTGCCCGTAGATTCTGACTCAAGCTGTAGAAGTATCTGCGGCTTAGGGATTTTTTTCTCTGTTTTTCGATCAAAAAGTAGGTGCTTATGTCGTTGGTTCTATCTTGTCCGTAATCGGTCTTTCATTGTTCGCCTTTGCATACCGCACGCTGCGGTAGTTTCGCCTAAAAATTAGCTCAACTGCTGCTCGCCGTTCGCTGGGCTCGAAAAGCTGCGATTTTTCTCGCTCGTTAGCTTAATTGTTAGGCATTCACAATCAGGAGATTGCAGTGTCCATCCAAGAAAATTCGAGAGACTACAATGACCTCAAAAAGGCTGTGGAGTTATTGGAGTCCCCATCCATTATCGCAAAGCTATCCAACATCATAGGCTCGCCAATAGAAGGCGCTGTAAAAAGCCTACCCGCATCAGTCTCCAAGAAAATTAATGGAGCCGTCGAGGCGGCTCTTCATAAGGCCGCCAGTGCAGCCCTGTGGAGCCTTGATAATGAGCCCAATAAGTCAGCATCAACCAAGTTTCACAAATTTTGTGCAGCCACTTCAGGCGCTCTAGGCGGAGCTTTCGGATTCACCGCGCTATTTATTGAGCTTCCAATATCAACAACTATCATGATGCGCTCGGTCGCTGACGTAGCGCGTAGCGAAGGATTCGACCTAAATGATTTTTCCACCAAGCATGCCTGCATTGAGGTATTTGCCATGGGTGGGAATACAAAGAAGGATGACGCAACAGAAACAGGTTATTACATATCTCGCGGATTTATGACGGAGTCTATGCGTCAACTATCAAAAGAATTGGCTGAGATAGCGGCAAAACAGGGGGCGCAAGCAGCAAGTAGATTTACTCCTGCGCAGGCCGGAAAGTGGCTTGCGGAGCTCATAGAAAAGGTCGCTGCTCGATTCGGTATTGTTATAACAAACAAATTTGCAGCGCAGGCAGTTCCTGTTATCGGTGCTGTCACGGGGGCCACTATAAACACGCTTTTTACTGATTTCTATCAAGATATCGCCCGTGGACACTTCACTATCAAAAGACTAGAAAGCAAGTATGGCTACGAGCAAGTTAAAAACGAATATGAAAAAATACTGAATGGCTGTTGAAGATGCCTGACGATTCAGCCAGGCCGACACTGCCTCGGGCTTGACTCAGGCTTGGGGGAAAACTTGCCACTGTTGGATGTTTTGCGGGGCTGGCAACACTTCAGCAAGGGTTCTTGCGCCATGCGCTCTTCGTCGTATTCCAAGGCTCTACCGCATACGATGGTGAAGCCCTGATTTGTAGCTTACCGGATGATTACTGGCAATGGAGTTGGGCAGTCAGTCGAGCCCCAAAACAACGAGTAACTCCTGTCCGCGGCGCTTATCCAATCGCACGATCAGCAGTCGAGTCTTTCTTAAACCAGGCTGCCTCCCTCGGGGGAGGGAAGTGCGATTGCAGAGCGAGCGGTTAGGTGTATCGATAATCCGTCCTGAAATGCAAAACCCCTGATTTCCTTCAGGAAACTCAGGGGTTTGTGCTTTATTCCGCAAGTGGGGCCGGAGATTCAGCTGCCTGGGCGGTGGACGTGGCCGAACAGTTGCTGAGAGAAGCGCACGCGCTCTTCGGGGCTTTCCTGAATGTCCCTGGTCTTCAGCTCTTTCAGGTGGGCTTCTACGGCTTGGGCGCGATGAGTCAGGCCGCAGTCGTTGGCAATCTGGATGTTCAGTCCGGGGCGGGCGTTAAGCTCAAGAATCAGCGGGCCCTTGTCCTGATCCAGCACCATGTCTACGCCGATATAGCCCAGACCGCAAAGTTCGTAGCAACCGGCGGCCAGTTTCATGAAGCCGTCCCAGTTCGGCAGTTGCACGCCGTCTACCGCGTTGGTGGTATCCGGGTGCTTGCTGATCTTGTTGTTCAGCCAGGTACCGCGCAGGGTGACGCCGGTGGCCAGGTCGACGCCGACACCGATGGCGCCCTGGTGCAGGTTGGCCTTGCCGTTGGACTGCCGGGTCGGTAGGCGCAGCATGGCCATTACCGGGTAGCCCATCAGCACGATGATGCGGATGTCCGGCACGCCTTCGTAGCTGATGCTCTTGAAGATGCTGTCCGGGGTCACGCGGTACTCGATCAGTGCACGGTCGCGGTGGCCACCCAGTGAGTAGAGGCCGGAAAGGATGCTGGAGATCTGCTGTTCCAGCTCTTCATGGCTGACGATCTTGCCGGAGACTGTCTTGAAGCGATCCTCGAAGCGGTCGGCGATGACCATGATGCCATCGCCACCGGCACCCTGTGCCGGTTTGATAACGAAGTCGTTGTGACCGGCGATGATCTGGTCGAGCTTCTCGATCTGCTTTTCGGTCTCGATGATGCCGTAAAGCTCCGGCACGTCGATACCCGCAGCGATGGCCCGTTCCTTGGTGATGATCTTGTCGTCGACAATGGGGTACAGGTGCCGTTTGTTGTACTTCAGCACATAGTCCGCATTGCGTCGGTTGATGCCCATGATGCCCTTGGCTTCAAGGGCCTTCCACGTCTTGATCAGACCGAACATGGCGTTAGTCCTTGAGGAAGGCTTTAAAACGGAACAGTTCAGTCAGGCGGTAGCCGCGGTAGCGACCCATCGCCAGCATGAAGCCCACCAGAATCAGCAGCACCGCCGGGAAGGTGAAGACGAAGTAGACCAGTTCCGGCACGCTCATCAGCAAATGAGCGATGGTGGCGGCGAACAGGGTGCCCAGGGCGACTTTAAAGGCATGACCGCCGCCGCGCTCTTCCCAGGTGATCGACAGGCGTTCGATGGTCATGGTCAGGATTACCATCGGGAACAGCGAAACCGACAGGCCGCGCTCCAGGCCGAGCTTGTGGCTGAACAGGCTGATGGCTGCGATCAACACCACGACGAAGGTCAGCACTACCGACAGGCGCGGCAGCATCTGCAGCTTCAGGTGCTCAAGGTAGGAGCGTAGCGACAGCCCCAGTGCAGTAATGATGCTGAACAGGAAGATGCCGAAGCCCAGCTGGGTTTCACGGAAGGCGAGGGCGATCAGCACCGGAGTAAAGGTGCCCAGGGTTTGCAGGCCGCCAAGGTTGCGCAGGATCAGGATCACCAGTACGCCAATCGGGATCATCACCATGATCATGAACGACTGCTGGGTCTGCAGCGGCAGGCCATAAAGTGAGTATTCGAGGAAGCTGGCGTCGGTATTCTCGTCGGTCAGCTTGGCCAGGCGGATGGCGTTCATCTCGCTGTTGTTCAGGCTGAAGCTGACTTGAGGCTGGCGACCACCTTCGAGGCTGACCAGCTCGTCATCGCCAATCCACCATACCAGGCGATCCTCAGGCAGGCCCTGCTCACCCGTCTCCGGGTTGAAGTAGAGCCACTTCTGGCCATTGAAGCTGCGCAGCCAGAGTTCGGGCGACTGAGCTACCTCGGCTTGCAGGCGAATGGTGTGGACACGCTCCATCGGCACATGAGCAATGGACAGCAAAAGATCGATGACCTTGGCCTTGTTGACGGTGGAAGCATCCCCGCCGAGCAGCAATTTGACGTTGTCGTCGGCAGAGTTGTTGACGCGCTTGATGGTCTCGCTGATGAAGGTTTCCACGTCCGCAGAGTGCTGGCGGATGGGGGCAAGCAGGGCTTCGGCGGCGATCTTCTCGGCACCTTCGACCGGCAGGCTGTCACGGAAGATCGGTCCCTTGGCCGCAGGCAGCTCGCCGCCGTAGCGCTTGGTCAGCACCAGGCGGTAGTAGAGGGTCTGCTTGCCGTTGGCTCGTCGGGCCGACCAGGTAACGCGGCGATTGCCTTCAACACGGTTGACGCTGACACCGTAGTTGTTGGAGATGAAGCTCTCGTTGAGGCTGACGTAGTCCTGATTCAGCGGCGGCACGAACATCTGCAACTTCACCGGCTCGCGCGGGCTGGCCTGGAATTCGACCTTGGCGTCGATATTCCATAGGTCGTCGGTTTCATTCTCGGTTACCGGTATGCCGAGGATAAAGATTTGATAGGCCGTAATCAGAATGCCCAAGGCCACCAGTACGGTGATCAGGAGCTTCAGATGCAGGTTCAGAGAGCGCATGGGAGTTACTCGCCAGGGGTTGCGTCAGGATTGCAGCCGGGCTTACCGGCGGCATATTTAAGGCTTGGATCAATCATGGCCTGGAAGTCTTTGAGTGCTTCGGAGCCAATCAACAGCGGATATTGGAATGCACTTCGGTCGGTCAAGTTCACTTCGATGGTGCGCAGGGCTTGGCCCATGCAGAGCTGCAGCTCGATCACCGGGCGTGGGGTGTAGGTCTTGCCTTCATCCGGATCGTAGTCGCCGGCACGCCGTTTGATCTTGCTGATGCGTGCCAGCGGGCGCTCGATGACTTCGTTATCCCGGCCGTCGACAGCCAGCACGAAGCGCACCCAGGTTTCTCCGTCGCGGGTAAAGCGTTTGATGTCACGCGCGCTGAGTGAAGCGGTCATGGCTCCGGTGTCAAGCTTGGCGGCGAGCACCAGATCGAAATCGCGCAGTTCGATGTATTCATTGAGGCCGTAAATAGTCTTTCCCGCAGCGAAACCGGAGCTGGGAATTGTTGACAGGCCAAGCAGCAGAGCGAAGGACTTGAGTGTCATGAGACCTTGAGAAGGCATTGCCAACGGCATTACAGGGCAATTGGAGGGCGGCTGGTCGTCACGCTTGCCTGCCAGGAGTCTAGCAGGCATGGCCGTTTGTGCAGCAGGGCGTGAGTGCCGCGCATTCTAGCACGTAGCAAGACGCGGCAGACAGCAGTGCCTACACCTTTGTGAGTCAGTCGCCAGTAAGTGGCATCTTGGGCGTTGGTCGAATAATTGTCGACAATCTTATTTATTTCTTTGACGTTTCATCGGCATTATCGTAGTTTATTTCGGTGAATTGCTGTTAGGTGTCGACAATCATGCTGGATGCCTCTGAAGTGCTTGCAACGCCCCAGGTGGATTCGGAAACGCTTTCCGAGCATGTCTTTCGCCTGATTCAGGCTGCCATCGTTAAAGGTGAAATCGCACCCGGCAGCAAGATTTCCGAGCCGGAGCTGGCGCGCACCTATGGCATCAGTCGCGGGCCGCTGCGTGAGGCGATCCACCGCCTGGAAGGGCAGAAGCTGCTGGTGCGGGTGCCGCATGTGGGGGCGCGAGTGGTTTCCCTCAGTCATGCCGAGCTGATCGAGCTGTACGATATTCGTGAGTCGCTCGAAGGCATGGCTTGCCGTCTGGCTGCCGAGCGCATGAGTCAGGACGAGATCGATGAGTTGCGCCGAGTGCTGGAGCTGCATGAGCAGGATGCCGCATTCAAGGCCGGTGTTGGCTACTACCAGCAGGAAGGTGACTTCGACTTCCACTACCGGATTATTCAGGGCAGTGGCAATCGTACGCTGGCCAAGCTGTTGTGCGACGAGCTTTATCAGTTGGTGCGGATGTACCGCCTGCAGTTTTCCGCCACGCCCAATCGGCCGCATCAGGCCTTTGCCGAACACCACCGTATTCTCGATGCCATCGCCGAGCGTGACGGCGAACTGGCCGAACTGCTGATGCGTCGTCACATCGGCGCATCCAAGCGCAATATCGAGCGCCACTACCAGGAGGCGCTTGCCACCCCCTCCACGACACGAGGTGAGTCATGAGTCAGAACACTGCCGGCCAGCGTTTCCGCCAGGCCCTTGCCATCGAGAGCCCGTTGCAGGTCATCGGCGCGATCAACGCCAACCATGCGCTGCTGGCCAAGCGCGCAGGCTTTCGTGCCATCTACCTGTCAGGTGGCGGCGTTGCGGCCGGCTCGCTGGGGTTGCCGGATCTGGGCATCAACACCCTGGACGACGTGCTCACCGATGTGCGCCGCATCACCGATGTCTGCGACCTGCCGCTGCTGGTGGACATCGACACCGGCTTCGGCCCGAGCGCCTTCAACATTGAGCGTACCGTCAAGAGTCTGATCAAGGCCGGTGCTGCCGCTGCGCATATCGAAGATCAGGTTGGCGCCAAGCGTTGCGGCCACCGTCCGGGCAAGGAGATCGTTTCCTGTGCGGAAATGGTCGACCGGGTCAAAGCGGCTGCCGATGCCAAAACCGATCCGGACTTCTTCCTCATTGCCCGCACCGATGCCATCCAGGCCGAGGGCGTGGACGCCGCCATCGAGCGTTGCCAGCGCTACGTCGAGGCAGGCGCCGACGGCATCTTTGCCGAAGCCGCCTATGACCTGCCGACCTACAAGCGTTTCGTCGATGCGCTGAAGGTTCCGGTGCTGGCCAACATCACCGAGTTCGGCGCAACCCCGCTGTTCACCCGTGAGGAGCTGGCTTCGGTCGGTGTGGCCATTCAGCTCTACCCGCTGTCGGCCTTCCGCGCTGCGAACAAGGCGGCGGAAAGTGTCTACACCTCGATCCGTGAGAATGGTCACCAGAAGGACGTGATCGAGCTGATGCAGACCCGTGCCGAGCTCTACGACCGCATCGGCTATCACGCCTTTGAGCAGAAGCTCGATGCGCTATTTGCCGCTGGCAAGCAGTAAACAGACAAGAACAGGGACTCGAGGAGAAGAGCATGAGCACGACTGAAACCAACCCGGGCTTCAAGCCGAAGAAATCCGTTGCCCTGAGTGGCACTGCCGCCGGCAACACCGCGCTGTGTACTGTCGGTCGTACCGGCAACGATCTGCATTACCGCGGCTATGATGTGCTCGATTTTGCCAACCGCTGCGAATTCGAGGAAATTGCCTACCTGCTGGTGCATGGCAAGTTGCCGAACGTTGCCGAGTTGGCTGGCTATAAGGCCAAGCTCAAGGCTCTGCGCGGCCTGCCGGCCGGTGTCAAGGCAGCGCTGGAGCAGTTGCCGCCCTCGGCCCATCCAATGGATGTAATGCGTACTGCGGTGTCCGTGCTCGGCTGCCTGTCGCCGGAGAAGGACGACCACAATCACCCGGGTGCCCGCGACATCGCCGACAAGCTGATGGCCTCCCTCGGCTCGGCGCTGCTGTACTGGTATCACTACAGTCACAACGGCAAGCGCATCGACGTGGAGACCGACGACGACTCCATCGGCGGCCACTTCCTGCACCTGCTGCACGGTGAGAAGCCTCGCGAATCCTGGGTGCGCGCCATGCACACCTCGCTCAACCTGTATGCCGAACACGAGTTCAACGCTTCTACCTTTACCTCGCGGGTGATCGCCGGCACCGGTTCGGATATGTACTCCTGCATCGCCGGTGCCATCGGCGCGCTGCGCGGGCCGAAGCACGGTGGCGCCAACGAGGTGGCCTTCGAGATCCAGAAGCGCTATGACAACCCGGATGAGGCTGAGGCCGACATTCGCGAGCGGGTAGGGCGCAAGGAAGTGGTGATCGGCTTCGGCCACCCGGTCTATACCGTGTCCGACCCGCGCAACAAGGTGATCAAGGAAGTCGCCCGGCAGCTTGCCGAGGAGCAGCACAACACCAAGATGTTCGATATCGCCGAGCGTCTGGAAAGCGTGATGTGGGAAATCAAGAAGATGTTCCCCAACCTCGACTGGTTCAGCGCCGTCAGCTACCACATGATGGGCGTGCCCACCGCCATGTTCACCCCGCTGTTCGTGATCGCCCGTACTGCCGGCTGGTCCGCCCACGTCATCGAGCAGCGCATCGACGGCAAGATCATCCGCCCGAGCGCCAACTACACCGGTCCCGAGGACCTGCAGTTCGTGCCGCTCAAGGATCGCAAATAAAATGAACGACACCGTGAATAGCCAATACCGCAAGCCGCTGGCCGGCACCCAGCTAGACTACTTCGACGCCCGTGAGGCGGTGGATGCCATCCGGCCCGGCGCCTGGGCCAGCCTGCCGTACACCTCGCGGGTGCTGGCCGAGCAACTGGTGCGCCGCTGCGAGCCGAAGGACCTGACCGCCGCGCTGGAGCAACTGGTCTACCGCAAGCGTGACCTGGACTTCCCCTGGTACCCCGCGCGCGTGGTCTGCCACGACATTCTCGGGCAGACCGCGCTGGTAGACCTGGCCGGCCTGCGCGACGCCATCGCCGAGCAGGGCGGTGATCCGTCCAAGGTCAACCCGGTGGTACCGACCCAGCTGATCGTCGACCACTCCCTGGCTGTCGAGGCGCCGGGCTTCGACCCGGATGCCTTTGCCAAGAACCGCGCCATTGAGGATCGCCGCAACGAGGATCGCTTCCACTTCATCGAGTGGACGAAAACGGCCTTCAAGAACGTCGATGTGATTCCGGCCGGCAACGGCATCATGCACCAGATCAACCTGGAGAAGATGAGTCCGGTGATCCAGGCTCGCGGCGGCATCGCCTTCCCGGACACCTGCGTCGGTACCGACTCGCACACTCCGCACGTGGATGCCCTGGGCGTGATCGCCATCGGTGTCGGCGGCCTGGAGGCCGAGACCGTGATGCTCGGCCATCCGTCGATGATGCGCCTGCCCGACATCGTCGGGGTCAAGCTGACCGGCAAGCGCCAGCCCGGCATTACCGCCACCGACATCGTGCTGGCCCTGACCGAGTTCCTGCGCAAGGAGCGGGTGGTCGGTGCCTATGTCGAGTTCTTCGGCGAGGGCGCGGACAGCCTGTCGATCGGCGACCGCGCCACCATCTCCAACATGTGCCCGGAGTACGGCGCCACCGCGGCGATGTTCTACATCGACCAGCAGACCATCGATTACCTCAAGCTCACCGGCCGCGAGCCGGAGCAGGTGGCGCTGGTGGAGAACTACGCCAGGACCCTCGGCCTGTGGGCCAGCGCGCTGGAAACCGCCGAGTACGAGCGAGTGCTGGAGTTCGACCTATCCAGCGTAGTGCGCAACATGGCCGGTCCGTCCAACCCGCACAAGCGCCTGCCGACCTCCGCGCTGGCCGAGCGCGGCATTGCCGACGAGGCCAAGCTGGCCGCGGCTCGCGCCGAGGAGGAGCAGGGTCTGCTACCGGACGGCGCGGTGATCATCGCCGCCATTACCAGTTGTACCAACACCTCCAACCCGCGCAACGTGGTGGCCGCCGGCCTGCTGGCGAAGAAAGCCAATGAGCTGGGGCTGGTGCGCAAGCCCTGGGTGAAGACGTCGTTTGCGCCAGGTTCAAAGGTCGCCAAACTGTATCTGGAAGAGGCAGGCCTGCTGCCGGAGCTGGAGAAGCTGGGATTTGGCATCGTGGCCTATGCCTGTACTACCTGTAACGGCATGTCCGGCGCGCTGGAACCGAAGATCCAGCAGGAAATCATCGACCGAGATCTGTACGCCACTGCCGTACTGAGTGGTAACCGCAACTTTGACGGCCGCATCCATCCGTACGCCAAGCAGGCCTTCCTGGCCTCGCCGCCGCTGGTGGTAGCCTATGCCATCGCCGGTACCGTGCGCTTCGACATCGAGCAGGATGCGCTGGGCCATGATGCCAATGGCAAGCCGATCACCCTGAAGGACCTGTGGCCGAGCGACGAGGAGATCGACGCTATCGTGGCGGCGAGCGTCAAGCCGGAGCAGTTCAAGCAGATTTACATTCCGATGTTTGATCTGGGGGCCGTGAAGGAAGCCGAGAGCCCGCTGTACGACTGGCGCCCGATGTCCACCTACATCCGCCGTCCGCCGTACTGGGAAGGGGCGCTGGCCGGTGAGCGCACGCTGCGCGGCATGCGTCCGCTGGCGATCCTGCCGGACAACATCACAACCGACCACCTGTCGCCGTCCAACGCCATCCTTCCGGACTCGGCGGCCGGTGAGTACCTGGCGAAAATGGGCCTGCCGGAGGAGGACTTCAACTCCTACGCCACCCACCGCGGTGACCACCTGACCGCCCAGCGTGCCACCTTCGCCAACCCGAAGCTGTTCAACGAGATGGTGCGCAACGAGGACGGCAGCGTGCGCCAGGGTTCGCTGGCCCGCGTCGAGCCTGAAGGCCGGGTGATGCGCATGTGGGAAGCCATCGAGACCTACATGAACCGCAAGCAGAACCTGATCATCATTGCCGGCGCCGACTACGGCCAGGGCTCGAGCCGCGACTGGGCGGCCAAGGGCGTGCGCCTGGCGGGTGTCGAGGTGATCGTGGCGGAAGGCTTCGAGCGCATCCACCGCACCAACCTGGTGGGCATGGGCGTGCTGCCGGTGGAGTTCAAGCCGGGCACCACGCGCCTGACCCTCGGCCTGGACGGCACCGAGACCTACGACGTGGAAGGTGACATTTCGCCGCGCTGCGACCTGACCCTGGTGGTCAACCGCCGCGACGGTGAGGTGCTGCGCGTACCGGTTACCTGCCGTCTGGACACCGCTGCCGACGTCAGCGTGTACAAGGCCGGCGGCGTGCTGCAGCGCTTCGCCAAGGACTTTCTCGAAGGATCGGTGGCCTGATTCTGTAGGGTGGATGGCGTTTCTCCATCCGCCGTAGCGATCCCATGGTGGATCGGTGAGGCGTGATCCACCCTACAGTTCACTCATACTCCAGCCAGGACCTCATCATGGCTCAGCAACCCCAAATCAAGATTCCCGCCACCTACATGCGCGGTGGTACCAGCAAGGGCGTGTTCTTCCGCCTGCAGGACCTGCCCGAGCGCTGCCAGGTGCCGGGCGAGGCCCGCGACCGACTGTTCATGCGAGTGATCGGCAGTCCCGACCCCTATTCGGCACATATCGACGGCATGGGCGGCGCTACCTCCTCGACCTCCAAGTGCGTGATCCTGTCGAAAAGCAGCCAGCCGGATCACGATGTTGACTACCTCTATGGCCAGATTTCCATCGACAAGGCCTTTGTCGACTGGAGTGGCAACTGCGGCAATCTGTCGACGGCGGCTGGTGCTTTTGCCATTCATGCCGGCCTGGTGGATTCGTCACGGATTCCGGAAAACGGCGTGTGCGTAGTGCGTATCTGGCAAGCCAACATCCAGAAAACCATCATTGCCCATGTGCCGGTCAGTAATGGCCAGGTGCAGGAAACCGGCGACTTCGAGCTGGACGGGGTGACCTTCCCGGCGGCGGAGATTGTGCTGGAATTTCTCGAACCGTCCGATGATGGCGAGGAGGGTGGGGCCATGTTTCCCACCGGCAACCTGATCGATGACCTGGAGGTGCCGGGCGTTGGCACTTTCAAGGCAACCATGATCACTGCCGGTATCCCGACCATCTTCGTCAACGCCGAGGACATTGGCTATCAGGGCACCGAACTGCGCGAGGACATCAATGGCGATCCGGCGCAGTTGGCCCGTTTCGAGCAGATCCGCGTCGCCGGGGCCCTGCGCATGGGCCTGATCAAGACCCCGGAGGAGGCGCTGACCCGTCAGCATACGCCGAAGATTGCCTTTGTTTCCCCGCCCAAGAGCTACAAGGCGTCCAGTGGCAAGCTCATTGAAGCTGGCGAAGTTGACCTGCTGGTTCGCGCCTTGTCCATGGGGAAGCTGCATCACGCCATGATGGGCACCTGTGCGGTGGCCATTGGTACTGCCGCAGCGATTCCCGGCACCCTGGTCAACCTGGCCGCCGGCGGCGGTGAGCGTGAGTCGGTACGTTTCGGTCATCCGTCCGGCACCTTGCGAGTTGGGGCTCAGGCGGTGCTGACCGATGGGAGCTGGACCGTTACCAAGGCCATCATGAGTCGCAGTGCGCGGATCCTGATGGAAGGCTGGGTTCGGGTGCCAGGCGAAAGCTTCTGAAGGCATGTTGAGAAAAGGCTTGAAGGTTAAGGTCTTTTCTCTTTTATTTCAGCGGCTTGCGAGAATTATTTGAGACGTCGCTCTACGCCTTTTTCCACCAGAATCTTGGCGGAGATCTCCTCAACCGAATAGTGCGTGGAGTTGATGAAAGTGATGTTCTCGCGGCGGAACAGGTTTTCCACCTCGCGTACTTCGAACTCGCACTGGGCGAAACTGGCGTAGCGGCTGTTGGGCTTGCGCTCATGACGGATGGCGGTCAGACGATCCGGATCAATGGTCAGGCCGAATAACTTGTCGCGATACTTTTTCAGCGAGGATGGCAGTTGCAGACTTTCCATGTCGTCCTCAGTCAGTGGGTAGTTGGCGGCGCGAATACCGTATTGCATGGCCATATACAGGCAGGTGGGTGTCTTGCCGCAGCGCGAGACTCCTACCAGGATCAGGTCTGCCTTGTCGTAATGGTGCGTGCGTGCGCCGTCGTCATTATCGAGGGCGAAGTTGACCGCCTCGATACGCTCCATGTAGTTGGTGTGCTGACCGATGGAGTGCGATTTGCCGACGGAGTAGGAGGAGTGCGAACTCAGCTCCTGTTCCAGAGGCGACAGGAAGGTAGAGAAAATATCGATCATGAAGCCATTGGCTGTATCGAGAATCGCACGGATGTCGCGATTCACAATGGTGTCGAAGATGATCGGACGAATACCGTCGCGTTCAGCGGCGGCATCGATTTGTTGTACCATTGCGCGCGCTTTTTCGACGCTGTCGATATAGGGCCGAGTAAGTTTGGTGAACTGAATGTTCTCGAATTGCGCGAGCAGGCTCTGGCCCAGGGTTTCGGCGGTAATGCCGGTGCCGTCGGAGATGAAAAAGGCAGTTCGTTTCATTTGCGCCAGAGGCCTTAAGCTGAGATCGATTCTTGGCTATCATAGGCCGCGTTTTGTCGGGCCGATGGGGTTCGGCATTGTTACTTATTCAAGGGCACGGCGACAATCTTGCGAAATTCTTCGCTAGAAAATCCGACCCCCTGAGCTTTTCCAACACCGCTAGTGGAGAGATCACCTTGGTAGAGTACGTAGTTTCCCTCGATAAGCTCGGCGTCCACGATGTAGAGCATGTGGGGGGCAAAAACGCATCCCTCGGCGAGATGATCAGCAACCTGGCGGGTGCTGGTGTATCGGTTCCAGGCGGTTTTGCCACTACCGCCCAGGCCTATCGCGATTTCCTTGAGCAGAGTGGCCTGAATGCACGAATTCACGAGGCGCTAGACGCACTCGACGTCGATGACGTCAATGCCCTGGCCAAGACCGGCGCGCAGATCCGTCAGTGGGTAATGGAGGCCGATTTCCCGGCCGAACTGGACAGGCAGATTCGCGATGCCTTCGCCGTAATGAGTGCCGGTAACGATACCATGGCTGTTGCCGTGCGCTCCTCCGCTACTGCTGAAGACCTGCCCGACGCCTCCTTCGCAGGTCAGCAGGAAACCTTCCTCAATATTCGCGGTGTGGACAACGTAATCCGTGCCACCAAGGAAGTGTTCGCTTCCCTGTTCAATGACCGTGCCATTGCCTATCGCGTGCATCAGGGCTTCGATCACAAACTGGTCGCCCTGTCCGCCGGCGTGCAGCGCATGGTTCGTTCGGAATCCGGCACTGCCGGCGTGATGTTCACCCTGGACACCGAATCCGGCTTCCGTGATGTAGTGTTTATCACTGGCGCCTACGGTCTTGGCGAGACCGTGGTACAGGGCGCAGTGAACCCGGACGAGTTCTACGTGCACAAACCGACCCTGGAAGCCGGTCGCCCGGCGATCCTGCGCCGCAATCTGGGCAGCAAGGCGATCAAGATGGTCTACGGCGAGGAGGCCAAGGCTGGTCGTTCGGTCAAGACCGTGGAGGTCGACCGCGCCGAGCGCGCACGTTTCTGCATTACCGATGAAGAAGTCAGCGAACTGGCCAGGCAGGCGCTGATCATCGAGAAACACTACGGTCGTCCGATGGATATCGAGTGGGCCAAAGATGGTGACGACGGCAAGCTGTATATCGTTCAGGCCCGTCCGGAAACAGTGAAGAGCCGTTCCAGTGCCACCGTCATGGAGCGCTATCTGCTGAAAGAGAAGGGTACCGTCCTGGTCGAGGGGCGTGCCATCGGTCAGCGCATCGGTGCCGGCAAGGTGCGCGTAATTCATGACGTATCCGAGATGGACAAGGTGCAGCCGGGCGACGTGCTGGTCTCCGATATGACCGACCCGGACTGGGAGCCGGTGATGAAGCGCGCCAGCGCCATCGTCACCAACCGCGGTGGCCGCACCTGCCACGCTGCGATCATCGCCCGTGAGCTGGGCATTCCTGCGGTGGTTGGCTGCGGTAACGCCACCAGTGTGCTGAAGGACGGCCAGGGAGTCACCGTTTCTTGCGCCGAAGGCGACACCGGTTTCATCTTCGAAGGTGAGCTGGGCTTCGACGTTCGCAAGAACTCGGTCGATGCCATGCCCGAATTGCCGTTCAAAATCATGATGAACGTCGGCAACCCGGATCGCGCCTTCGATTTCGCCCAGTTGCCCAATGAAGGTGTGGGGCTGGCTCGTCTGGAGTTCATCATCAACCGCATGATCGGCGTGCACCCGAAGGCGCTGCTGAACTTCGCCAGCCTGCCGCCAGAGATCAAGGACAGTGTCGAGAAACGCATTGCCGGCTATGGCGACCCAGTTGACTTCTACGTCGAGAAGCTGGTCGAGGGTATCAGTACTCTGGCCGCTGCGTTCTGGCCGAAGAAGGTCATCGTGCGCCTGTCGGACTTCAAGTCCAACGAATACGCCAACCTGATCGGCGGCAAGCTCTACGAGCCGGAAGAAGAGAACCCGATGCTGGGCTTCCGTGGTGCTTCGCGCTACATCAGTGAATCGTTCCGCGACTGCTTCGAGCTGGAGTGCCGTGCACTGAAGAAAGTGCGGGGCGAGATGGGGCTGACCAACGTCGAGATCATGGTGCCTTTCGTGCGTACCCTGGGCGAGGCGTCGCAGGTGGTCGAGCTGCTGGCCAGCAATGGCCTGGTTCGCGGTCAAAATGGCCTGAAGGTCATCATGATGTGCGAGCTGCCGTCCAACGCGCTGCTGGCCGAGGAGTTCCTTGAGTTCTTCGATGGTTTCTCCATCGGCTCTAACGACCTGACCCAGTTGACTCTTGGCCTGGATCGTGACTCCGGCATCGTTGCCCATCTGTTCGATGAACGTAACCCGGCCGTCAAGAAGCTGCTGGCCAATGCCATCGCGGCCTGCAATAAGGCCGGCAAGTACATTGGTATCTGCGGTCAGGGCCCTTCGGATCATCCGGATCTGGCCAAGTGGCTGATGGAGCAGGGCATCGACAGTGTGTCCCTGAACCCGGACTCGGTTCTGGATACCTGGTTCTTCCTGGCTGAAGGGCAGAACTGAGTCTATCCCGGCGCCGCCTTGAGGCGGCGCTACCCACTGCCTCGTCCGCAGGAGGGGTGTTCACCTGCACGCCGGCTCTTCTTTGTGTGGAAATGCCGGATCTGACGGCGTCGCCTTGGTGCGTAGCCACCGGTTTCGCCGCAGCCTGCTGGTGAACATCGCTTTCCTCTTGTCAGTGTCATTGCGGTCGCCCGATTCATGCAAAGCAGTAGCAAGCTGTTTCCCGTATCGCTGATAAGTGCCGAGTTGCGCGGCGATCTCAGCGAAGATGTCTATCGTCTGAAGCCGAACAACAGTCCGGATCCAAGCGTTGAACTGGCACTGACCCGGCTTGGCCTGGCGGTACAGGATCGGCAGCGAGGAGTGCCTCTGGTGCTGTTGCATGGCAGCTTCTCCAACCGTCGTTTCTGGTATTCGCCTCGAGGTATCGGTCTGGGGGCTTACCTGGCGCGTGCCGGCTTTGACGTCTGGATTGCAGAAATGCGCGGTCATGGTTTGTCTCCGCGCAACGAACAGTATCGGCAAAACACTGTGGCGCAGTACGTGCGCTACGATCTTCCCGCGATAGCCGATTTCATCCTCGAGCAGAGTGGTCAGGCGGCCCATTGGCTGGGGCATTCTCTGGGGGGCGTGGTATTGGCGGCAGCGCTGGGCGGTGGCTATCTGGACGAAACACGGGGGCGTTCGGCAGTGCTGTTTGGTGCCCAGGTCAGTCATGCGCGCTGGCCGTTGAAACTGCCGCCTGTGGAGTGGCTTTTGCGGGCGCTGCTGCACGCCTTCCCCTACTTGTCGGGGCGTCGGTTACGACGGGGGCCGGAAGACGAACCGATTGGCGTCGCTCTGGAAACGCTGCGCTGGCTGGGTTTGTTTGGTCGCTTCGGGAGTCGCGATGAGAACTGGTGGGCGGGACTCAGACGTATCCGCACGCCGCTGTTGGTGGTTGCCGCCGAGAATGATCCGGATGATCCGGCCTGGGCCTGCCGAAAGTTGATGCAGCAGTGCGTGGAAGCGCCTGCGCATTTCCTGCTGCTGGGCAAGGCTAATGGCTTTAGCTGCGACTTTGGCCATATCGAGATGCTGGTCAGCAAGGAAGCCCAGCGTGAGGTATGGCCGTTGGTCGAATACTGGCTTCGACATCTGCGGATACCCGAGGGCTTTGCAGACCCCGTGCGGCAGACTGCCTCATAGACGTTTATTCGGGTATGACATGGCGGTAGTATGTGACGCTTCTCCCATGCCTGGTCACTTCTGATTCCCTGGGGCGGAACACTGTCCACAATCTGTGCCTTGGTGCAATACCGGGCAACCAGGTTCTTCTGCTCTGATAGCTACTTTCAACCCTAAAGCCGAAAGGAGTTTCGTCATGCATTACATCACCCCGGATCTGTGTGATGCCTATCCAGACCTGGTTCAGGTTGTTGAGCCCATGTTTGCCAACTATGGCGGCCGCGATTCCTTTGGCGGCCAAATTGTCACCGTCAAGTGTCACGAGGACAACTCGCTGGTGAAGGAGCAGGTTGATCAGCCTGGTCAGGGCAGGGTGCTGGTGGTAGACGGCGGTGGCTCTCTGCGCCGTGCGCTGCTGGGCGATATGCTGGCCGAGAAGGCGGCGAAGAACGGTTGGGAAGGCATTGTGGTGTACGGCTGCATCCGTGACGTGGATGTGATTGCCCAGACCGATCTGGGTGTTCAGGCGCTGGGCAGCCACCCGATGAAGACCGACAAGCGCGGCATCGGTGATCTCAACGTGCCGGTAACCTTCGGCGGCGTGACCTTCCGCCCGGGTGAGTACCTGTATGCCGATAACAACGGCATTATTGTCTCGCCGCAAGCGCTGCAGATGCCGGAATAACGTCGTGTTCGAGCAGGATGCCGCTCTGTTGCATGCATTCGTTCTGGATGGACAGGGCGGGGCGCGCAGCATCGCTAGTGGCGAGCTGGAGCAGCTCCGGCTTGCCGAGCGCGAAAGTCTGTGGTTGCACTGGGATCGCAGCGGAGCCTCAGCCCGGCATTGGCTGCGCGAGCGCAGCGGGTTGGATGAGTTCAGTTGCGATCTGCTGCTGGAGGACAATACCCGGCCGCGTCTGCTGCCATTGCCTGGCAACCGTCTGCTGCTGTTTTTGCGCGGTATCAACCTCAATCCGGGTGCGGATCCGGAGGACATGGTCTCGCTGCGCATCTTTGCTGATGCGCAGCGAGTGATTTCCCTGCGTCTGCGACCGCTGCTGGCGACCGAGGCCCTGATTGCCGATCTGCAGGCCGGGAGGGGGCCGAAAAACGCCGCTGAACTGCTGCTGGATCTGGCCAATCGCCTGACCGAGCGGGTTGGTGATCTGATTGCTGAGCTGGGCGAACAGCTGGATCAGGAAGAGGATCGCCTTGAGGCTGACGAGCGTGGCAAGGCTGATCACGGGCTGATGCTTCAGGTTCGTCGGCGGGCCGCCAGCCTGCGCCGTTTTCTGGCGCCGCAGCGTGATCTCTATGCTCAACTGGCTCGAAGTGGCCAGCCCTGGTTTGCTGCGGAAGACGTGGGGTACTGGAATGAGCTGGACAATCGCCTGACCCGTTATCTGGAAGAACTGGAAATGATCCGCGAGAGGATCAGTCTGGTGCTAGAGGCTGAGCGACAGCGATTGGCGGAACGGATGAACCGCATCATGTACCGCTTCACTGTGATTTCCGGTCTGTTCTTGCCACTGACGTTCATTACTGGCCTGCTGGGGGTCAACCTTGGAGGCATTCCCGGGGCTGAAAGTCCGCTGGGCTTTTACATTGCCTGTGGGCTGATGGGGCTGCTGGCGCTGGGGCAACTGCTTTTTTTCTGGCGTTGGCGTTGGTTTGAAGTGTGACTTCGGCATCGTTTGCTACGTCTAGCCATGACATCCCGTGAGGTACGCATGCACGATCCATTCGAAGAGTCCCTACGCGACCTGTTGAGGTCGTCGCCTGGCCATTATGACGATGACGCCAGCCTGCATCGGGTGCTCAAGACAGCCAACCGGCAGGTGGGGGCTGGTGATCTGTTCAGTCTCGTCGGCCGCTGGGGCAGTGCGCTGATGATCGCCCTGAACAACGGCTCGGCTCATGTTGCTCCGGTTTCACGTCGTACCCACACCCCCGTTTCTGATAAGGCTGAATGAAATGGAACTCGATCCCTGGACTCAAAGCCTGATTTCCGCCATGACCGCCTTGTGGACCAAGGTGGCCGGCTTTATCCCAAATTTATTCGTAGCCCTGATTCTGGTTCTGCTTGGTTTTGTCGTAGCCAAGCTGCTCGACACCCTATTGTCAAAACTGCTGAGCAAGGTCGGACTTGATCGGCTAATGACGGGAACCGGCCTGACCAAGCTGTTGGCTCGTGTCGGCATCCACGCCTCGGTCTCGACTCTAATTGGCAAGATCGTCTACTGGTTCGTGCTGCTGATCTTTCTGGTCTCGGCTGCCGAATCGCTTGGCTTGCAGCGTGTATCGGCGACGCTCGATGTGTTGGCGCTGTATCTGCCTAAGGTATTCGGAGCAGCCTTGGTGCTGCTGGCTGGCGTGCTGCTGGCGCAACTGGTCAGCAGCCTGGTGCGCGGCGCTGCCGAGGGAGTGGGACTGGACTATGCCACTGGCTTGGGCCGTGTTGCCCAGGGCTTGGTCATCATCATCAGTATTTCCGTGGCTATCGGCCAGCTTGAAGTCAAGACGGATCTGCTCAACAACGTCATTGCCATCGTGCTGATTTCTGTTGGCTTGGCAGTTGCCCTGGCACTTGGATTGGGTAGTCGCGAGATCGCCAGTCAAATCCTGGCGGGTATCTATGTGCGGGAGCTTTATCAGGTCGGGCAACATGTCCGCGTCGGTGATGTCGAAGGGCAAATCGAAGAGATCGGCACGGTCAAAACCGTTCTGCTGAGCGAGGACGGCGAGCTGGTCTCGGTGGCCAATCGGGTCATGCTTGAGCAACGGGTGAACAGTCGCTGACGCCAATCTGTTATTTTATGCCGCTGCCCGACAGGCATGATCTGTCGGGCGCTTTTCGTCCTGACTGTCGGCCCAACCCGTTTTGAACAAAGCTCAGCCTCTGCCTACGCGTTATGACCCCCGCGAGCTCACCGATGAGGAGCTGGTGCTGCGCGCCCATGATGAGCTGTTTCATATTACGCGTGCTTACGAAGAGCTGATGAGGCGCTACCAGCGAACGCTATTTAATGTCTGTGCGCGTTATCTGGGGAACGAAAGGGATGCTGACGATGTCTGTCAGGAAGTAATGCTCAAGGTTCTCTATGGTTTGAAGAACTTTGAGGGCAAGTCAAAGTTCAAGACCTGGCTATATAGCATCACCTACAACGAATGCATTACCCAGTACCGAAAGGAACGACGCAAGCGTCGCCTGATCGATGCCCTGAGTTTGGATCCGCTGGAAGAAGCTTCCGACGAAAAGACCCCAAAGGTCGAGGAGCGAGGTGGTCTGGATCGGTGGCTTGTGCATGTCAACCCTATTGATCGTGAGATCCTGGTGCTGCGTTTTGTCGCAGAGCTCGAATTCCAGGAAATTGCCGACATCATGCACATGGGCTTGAGCGCCACCAAAATGCGCTACAAGCGAGCATTGGATAGATTGCGGGATAAATTTTCGGATTCTTCCGAAACTTAGTTCAGCTTTCTGACCACTAAGGGAGTGGCGAACCCTGATAAAATCGCCGACAAGTTGCCGAGCCGAAGAACCGGCGACTTATTAACCATCAAGATGGGGATTTAAAGGATGAAAGTAAAAAACACCTTGGGCGTTGTTATTGGCTCCCTTGTTGCCGCAACTTCCTTCGGCGCACTGGCACAAGGCCAAGGCGCTGTCGAGGTGGAGGGTTTCGTCAACCGCTACTTCACCGACGTTCAGCGTGACTATGCGCACAACGAAGGCAACCTGTTCGGCGGCAGCATCGGTTACTACCTGACCGACGACGTCGAGTTGGCTCTGTCCTATGGCGAATACCACGACCTGCGCGGCGAAGGTTCGCAAGGCAGCAAAAACATCAAGGGTAACCTGACCGACCTGAAGGCCATCTACCACTTCGGTCAGCCGGGTGTGGGCCTGCGTCCGTACGTTTCTGCCGGCTTCGGTCATCAGAGCATTGGTGACGCCAACAGCGGCGGCCGTGACCACTCCACCCTGGCTATTGCCGGTGCCGGTGCCAAGTACTACTTCACCGAAATGTTCTATGCTCGTGCCGGTGTTGAAGCTCTGTACAACATCGATCAGCGCGACACCGAGTGGCAGGCTGGCGTTGGTGTGGGTCTGAACTTCGGTGGTGGCAGCAAGCCGGCTCCGGCTCCGGTCGTTGCCGCTGCTCCGGAACCGATCCCTGAGCCTGCTCCGGAGCCAGCTCTGGAAACCGTTCGCGTCGAGCTGGACGTCAAGTTCGATTTCGACAAAGACCGTGTAAAAGAAGAAAGCTACGGCGACATCAAGAACCTGGCTGACTTCATGAACCAGTACCCGCAGACCACCACCACCGTTGAAGGTCACACCGACTCCGTCGGCTCTGACGCTTACAACCAAGGTCTGTCCGAGCGTCGTGCCAACGCCGTACGCAACGTGCTGGTCAACCAGTACGGTGTGGACGCCAGCCGCGTGAATGCTGTTGGTTATGGCGAAACCCGTCCGGTAGCTGACAACGCCACCGACGCTGGCCGTGCCATCAACCGCCGTGTTGAGGCTGAAGTAGAAGCCCAGATCAAGCAGTAATGCTTCTGGTGTTGCAAGAAAAGAACCCGGCCTAGGCCGGGTTCTTTTTTTGTCGTTCAGGCTGGCATTCGTGCCGGTGTGCGCCGGTGGTGTTGTGTCGGTACCGTGTCAGCCCCTGTATGGTGACCCTCTCCGGTTGTGAGGCGCCACGGGCAGGTCGTTGTCTTGCGCCTGGGTATGTCGGTTCAGTCGAGCGATACTGCAAATGAACTTGTCTCGCCAGCTCTGCTGGAGGACTCGGCAGGTAGAATGCTGCGCGGTTCGAGAGGGGGGGCAAGCGTTGGCCAGATGGGACATTTTTTGCAGCGTTATAGATAACTACGGTGATATCGGTGTGACCTGGCGCTTGGCTCGCCAGTTGGCTGCCGAGCATGGACATACCGTGCGTCTTTGGGTGGATGAGCCACAGGCCTTTTTCCGGTTGTGCCCGCAGGCAGATCCTGTCGTCGAGAGTCAGTATCTGGACGGTGTCGAGTTGCGACGCTGGTGCGAACCCTTTCCTGCGGTAGAGGCTGCTGAGGTGGTCATCGAGGCATTTGCTTGCCAACTGCCCGAGATCTATACGGCGGCCATGGCGCATGATGGTACTGCACGTCTGTGGCTGAATCTCGAATATCTTAGTGCTGAGGACTGGGTCGCTGGTTGCCACGGCCTTCCCTCGCTTCAAGCGGGTGGGCTGCAGAAGTTTTTCTTCTTTCCCGGCTTTACCGAAGGAACCGGTGGGTTGTTGCGTGAGCGCGGGCTGCTGACTGAGCGTCAGGCCTTTCAGTTGGACGAATCGGCACAGAAGGAATTTCTTCGAAATCTGGGGGTTGTGCGCGAAAGGGGGGGCATGCTGATTTCGCTGTTTGCTTACGAAAATCCGGGCCTGTCTGGCTGGCTGGACGCTCTGGCTGAAGGTCCCCGGCCGATCCAGCTACTGGTGCCGCAGGGTAGGGTAAGCGGCGATCTGCAGGGCTGGCTTGGTTGTGATGAGCTGAAGATTGGCGAGCAGCATCGCCGTGGCTCGCTGCTGATTCATGTGCTGCCGTTCGTGTCGCAGCAGGACTACGATCGGCTGCTATGGTGTTGTGACTTTAATGCGGTGCGCGGTGAGGACTCCTTTATTCGCGCCCAATGGGCTGGTCGTCCGTTGCTGTGGCATATCTATCCGCAGGACGAGAATGCGCATTGGGAGAAGCTGGAGGCGTTTATAGGGCTTTACAGCCGAGGTTTGGAGCTCGAATCAGCTCTCAGACTTGCTCGGACGTGGCGCGCTTGGAATGCTGGTCACGGCATGGAGCAGGCTTGGCCGGCGTTACTGGAGGTGTGGCCGGTGTTGGCGCAGCATGCCGAGAGCTGGTGTGCAGGGCAGGCTGCGCGACAGGATCTGGCAGCAGCGCTGGAACAGTTTTACCGAAATTGGCTATCATAGCCGACCTATATTTCGTACCTCCCGCATATTTCGGATATTCGCATGAAAACTGCACAAGAAATGAGAGTCAACAGCGTGGCCCTGATTGACGGCCAGCCGTGGCTGATCCAGAAGGCCGAGTTCACCAAGTCCGGCCGTAACAGCGCCATCGTCAAGATGAAGCTGAAGAATCTGCTCAACGGCTCTAAAACCGAGACCGTCTACAAGGCAGACGACAAGATGGAACCGGTGATTCTCGAGCGCAAGGAAGTGACCCTCTCCTATATCAATGGTGAGGACTATGTGTTCATGGATACCGAATACAACTCCTACGAACTGCGTGCCGAAGATCTGGAAAGCGTTCTGCCGTTTATCGAAGAAGGCATGACAGATGTGTGCGAGGCGGTGTTCTTCGAAGGGAAGGTGATCTCCGTCGACCTGCCGACCACTATCGTGCGTCAAGTCGTCTATACCGAGACTGCCGTTCGCGGTGACACCTCTGGCAAGGTCATGAAGCCGGCCAAGCTGCGTAACGGTACCGAGATCAAGGTCGCCGAGTTCGTTGAAATCGACGACTGGATCGAAATCGACACCCGTGACGGCTCCTACAAAGGTCGTACCCAGGCCCCACAGGCCTGATCCTTAACCGTATTCCTGCTGCAAGTCGGCAGGGAGCTATAGGATCCAGCAGAAAGCCCGGCATCAGATTCTGACGCCGGGCTTTTGTTTTCAGCTGCTATCCAAGCTGCCGGGCCTGCTTCTCGTGTATTACGGACATGACAAAGACACTCCGGAGCTCGGAGTGTCTTGAGTGAAGCAAAAGGCCGGTCAGGCCTGAACGGGAATGGCAGTGTCCTGCTGTCGAGCCTGGGAGGCTCCAGCTGCTAGATCTTGTCCGGCCAGCGCAGTGGTGATATTGACGGCATGCAGTCCCTTGGGGCCTTGCACGATCTCGAAGCAAACCTGCTGGCCTGCTTTAAGGGTCTTGTAGCCGTCCATCTGGATGGCCGAATAGTGGGCGAATAGGTCCTCATCTCGGCCGTCGGCCAGGATGAATCCATAGCCCTTGGCGTTGTTGAACCACTTGACCTTACCGCTGAGCATGCTGATATCCCTCTGCAAAGAACCCCATCTCTGGAGTATCATCCACTTCGACTCCGCGCGGAGACTGGCGAGCCAGGGCTGCCGCACGAAACCTCGATACCCGCTGGCGGGTATTCACTGTTTGTAACACCCTTTTGCCGATAGTCAAGGCTATACGGCGGATGGCTGAGAATTCAGTCAAACTCCCTAGCATTCCGGTTCGTCCGGCTCTGAGCCTCTGATTTCAGCATGCATGCAATTGACCAGACTCAACTAACATTCAATCAGAATCATCCTGCAGGGCATGAGGATGGCGCTACCGGCGTAGCCGTTCAGGAATCCAAGCCGGCATTACAGGCACCACCGCTATACAAGGTGGTCTTACTCAATGATGACTACACGCCGATGGACTTCGTGGTCGAAGTGCTTGAGATGTTCTTCGGCATGAACCGGGAGTTGGCGACCAGGATCATGCTGACCGTCCATACGGAAGGGCGTGCGGTTTGCGGCCTCTACCCGCGCGATATTGCTGAGACCAAAGCTATGCAGGTCAACCAATACGCACGTGAATGCCAGCATCCGCTACTCTGTGAAATAGAGAAGGACGGTTAACGCCGGCCACTTGGGTATGAGGTGAAGCTATGTTGAATCGAGAGCTCGAAGTCACCCTCAATCTGGCTTTCAAGGAGGCTCGTGCCAAGCGTCATGAGTTCATGACGGTTGAACATCTGTTGCTGGCCCTGCTGGACAACGAGGCAGCTGCCAGCGTTCTGCGTGCCTGTGGGGCCAGTCTCGACAAGCTGCGTCATGACCTGCAGGAGTTCATCGATTCCACCACTCCGTTGATTCCCCAGCATGACGAGGATCGTGAGACCCAGCCGACCTTGGGCTTCCAGCGTGTGTTGCAGCGCGCCGTGTTCCACGTCCAGAGCTCCGGCAAGCGTGAAGTCACGGGCGCCAATGTACTGGTGGCAATCTTCAGTGAGCAGGAAAGCCAGGCCGTATTCCTCCTTAAGCAACAGAGTGTGGCTCGTATCGATGTGGTCAACTTCATCGCTCACGGTATTTCTAAAGTGCCGGGCCATAACGAGCAGAGTGAGCATGAGCGGGAGTTGCAGGACGAGGAGGGCGGTGAGTCCGCCACCTCAAGCAATCCGCTTGATGCCTATGCCAGTAACCTTAACGAAATGGCTAGGCTTGGCCGCATTGACCCGTTGGTGGGACGTGAGCATGAGGTCGAACGAGTAGCGCAGATCCTTGCCCGGCGGCGCAAAAATAATCCTCTGCTGGTCGGTGAGGCCGGAGTAGGCAAGACCGCCATCGCCGAGGGACTGGCAAAGCGCATCGTCGACGAGCAGGTGCCGGATCTGCTGGCTGACAGTGTGGTTTATTCTTTGGATCTTGGTGCTCTGCTGGCCGGAACCAAGTACCGGGGCGATTTCGAGAAGCGTTTCAAAGCATTGCTCAATGAGTTGCGTAAGCGCCCGCAGGCCATTCTGTTTATCGACGAGATCCATACCATCATTGGTGCCGGTGCCGCATCAGGCGGGGTGATGGATGCCTCCAACCTGCTCAAGCCGCTGCTTTCCTCGGGCGAGATCCGCTGCATTGGTTCCACCACTTTTCAGGAGTTCCGCGGCATCTTCGAGAAGGATCGTGCACTAGCGAGACGTTTCCAGAAGGTCGATGTGGTCGAGCCATCGGTGGATGATACCTATGGCATCCTCAAAGGGCTCAAAACACGCTTCGAGCAGCACCATCAGATCACCTACAGCGACGAGGCGCTGCGTGCGGCGGCGGAGCTGGCTGCTCGTTACATCAATGATCGTCACATGCCTGACAAGGCCATCGACGTGATTGACGAAGCAGGCGCCTACCAGCGTTTGCAGCCAGAGGACAAGCGCGTGACACTCATTGATGTCGCTCAGGTCGAGGACATCGTGGCCAAGATCGCACGGATCCCGCCCAAGCATGTGTCCAGCTCAGACAAGGAGCTGCTGCGCAACCTGGAGCGTGATCTCAAGCTCACTGTGTTCGGTCAGGATGCAGCGATCGACTCGCTGTCTACGGCGATCAAGTTGTCGCGTGCGGGGTTGAAGGCGCCAGACAAGCCGGTTGGTTCGTTCCTTTTTGCCGGGCCTACCGGGGTGGGCAAGACCGAGGCGGCAAGGCAGTTGGCCAAGGCTCTGGGAGTGGAGCTGGTGCGTTTCGATATGTCCGAGTACATGGAGCGCCATACCGTGTCGCGCCTGATTGGCGCGCCACCCGGTTATGTCGGTTTTGACCAGGGGGGGCTGCTCACAGAGGCGATTACCAAGCAGCCGCATTGCGTTCTGCTGCTCGACGAGATCGAGAAGGCTCATCCGGAAGTCTTCAACCTGCTGCTGCAGGTGATGGATCACGGCACCCTGACCGACAACAACGGGCGCAAGGCAGATTTCCGCAACGTTATCCTGATCATGACCACCAACGCCGGGGCAGAGACCGCGGCGCGAGCTTCCATCGGCTTCACCCCGCAGGATCACTCAAGTGATGCTATGGAGGTGATCAAGAAGAGCTTCACGCCCGAGTTCCGTAACCGTCTCGACACCATCATCCAGTTCGGCAGGCTCAGCCATGAGACGATCAAGAGCATCGTCGACAAGTTTCTCACGGAGCTTCAGGCTCAGCTGGAAGACAAGCGTGTCACACTGGAGGTTAGTGATGCGGCTCGGGGCTGGCTGGCCGAACATGGTTACGATGTAGCCATGGGCGCGCGACCGATGGCGCGCCTGATTCAGGATAAGATCAAGCGTCCCCTGGCTGAGGAAATTCTCTTTGGCGAGTTGGCCGAGCATGGCGGCGTAGTGCACGTCGACATCAAGGATGGTGAGCCCAGCTTTGAGTTCGAGACTGCCGCCGAGATGGCCTGAGCCGGCCTCCACAAGAGGGCCGATACACCATTACAAGTGACCCCAGCAACGAAAACGCCCGGCATGGCCGGGCGTTTTCGTCTGGTGCGTTGATCAGCGGGCGCGGTAGGTAATACGGCCTTTGCTCAGGTCGTAAGGCGTCAGCTCGACGCGAACCTTGTCACCAGTGAGAATGCGGATGTAGTTCTTGCGCATCTTTCCGGAGATGTGCGCGGTAACGACGTGCCCATTTTCCAACTCCACGCGGAACATGGTGTTGGGCAGGGTGTCGACGACAGTACCTTCCATTTCGAAGCTGTCTTCTTTCGACATGCAGTAAAGCCCTCGGTGTCCAGGAAATGGCCTGGTGCAACTGGCTCCAGGCAAAAGCGGCGTGCATTGTGCCCGAAAACAGTGGGCTGCGCCAAGAGTCTTGGAGACTTGGGGCAATGGCTGGCTAGGTAAGCAGTGTCCAGTGCTGGTTGACGAACAGCTCGATTGGGCGGTATTGGGTCTTGTAGTTCATCTTGCGACAGCTCTTGATCCAGTAGCCGAGATAGACGGCATCCAGATTCCGCCGTGTAGTTTCGCCAATTTGCCAAAGAATCGCAAAACGCCCCAGGCTGCGCCGCTCCTCGTCCGGATCATAGAAGGTATAAATGGCTGACAGGCCATTGGGTAGTACGTCGGTGACGGCCAGAGCCAGAAGTCGGCCAGCCAGGCGGAATTCGTAGAAAAGTGAGAAAGGCAGTTCGCGCACGAGAAAGGTGGAGAACTGCTCCCGGCTTGGCGGGTACATGTCTCCATCGGCATGGCGGCGCTCGATGTAGCGTGCATAGAGTGCGTAGTACTCTTCGGAAAATACCGGTCGAACGGCTTGAACCTGCAGATCTTCGTTGCGTTTGAGGATACGCCGCTGCTGGCGATTCGGCTGGAAGTCGCGAGCCGGGATCCGTGCGGGAATACAGGCCGAACATTGCTGGCAGTGAGGCCGGTAAAGATGCTCTCCACTGCGGCGAAAGCCCATTTCAGAAAGCTCGGCATACACTCTAACGTCCATGGGCTGGCTGGGATCCAGAAACAGGGTGGTCGCCTGTTCCTCCGGCAGATAGCTGCATGGATGTGGCTGGGTGGCGTAGAACTTCAGGCGGGCCAGTTCAGTCATGTCACTCTCTCTGGGAAGCCTGATGTGAGTGTAAGCCAGCCTTGCTCGCTCGACTAGGCGGCCCAGTTGGCGCTGCTCGGGCTATCCAGATGATTGCGCAGGTAGTTGGCGAATGTGTCGCGGGGAATCGGGCGAGCCCCGAAACTATGCAGATGGCGAGTGGGCATCTGGCAATCAATGAGCACAAATCTCCAGGCCTGAAGTTTCTCCACCAGGGTGACGAAGCCTACCTTGGAGGCGTTGTCGCGACGACAGAACATGGATTCGCCAAAAAACAGTTGCCCCATGGCCAGGCCGTAGAGACCGCCAACCAGTTCGCTGTTGTCCCAGACTTCAACAGAGTGGGCAATCCCGCGCCGATGTAGCTCCAAATAGGCGTTCTGCATCGTATCTGTGATCCAGGTGCCCGGTGCGTATGTGCGCGGTGCTGCACAGGCGGCAATCACCGCCGGAAAATCCTGGTCGAAGGTAACGCGAAAGCGCTGCTGTTTAAGGAATTTGCGCAGGCTGCGAGAGACGTGCAGTTCATCCGGGAATAGTACGGTGCGTGGATCTGGCGACCACCAGAGAATTGGCTGGCCATCCTCGAACCAGGGGAAACAGCCGTGGCGATAGGCCTGGATCAGTCTTGCGGGACTGAGGTCACCACCGGCGGCAAGCAGCCCTTCGGGCTGGCGCAGAGCTTGGTGTAGTGGCGGGAAGTCGGTAGCGTCGCGTGACAGCCAGGTCAGCATGGACGGTTCCTGCGTAGAAGGGGAGGGGCGGGCTCAAGGCCCGCCTGTTCAGATCACTGGCCGTCGAGGTATTTTTCAGCGTCCAGTGCAGCCATGCAGCCCGCGCCGGCCGAGGTGATGGCCTGGCGGTAGATGTGGTCAGCCACGTCGCCGGCAGCGAATACCCCCTCGATATTGGTAGCGGTGGCATTGCCGTCGCCGCCGCCTTTGACTTTCAGATAGCCGTCATGCATGTCCAACTGCCCGACGAACAGCTCGGTGTTGGGTTTGTGGCCGATGGCGATAAATACTCCGGCCAGCGCCAACTCCTTGGTTGAGCCATCTTCGGTGCTGCGCAGGCGGACAC
Source organism: Pseudomonas sp. NCCP-436 (assembly GCF_019656335.1). Taxonomy (GTDB): domain Bacteria; phylum Pseudomonadota; class Gammaproteobacteria; order Pseudomonadales; family Pseudomonadaceae; genus Aquipseudomonas. Next base: position 105,483 of record NZ_BPLZ01000011.1, read on the forward strand.
CGGTGACACCGCTCTGGTCGCCCAGCACTTCGTCCAGCGTATGGTTCCAGTGCAGGCGCATATTGCCGTTGGCCACCTTGTCGAAGAGCTTGTCCTGCAGGATTTTCTCGGCGCGCAGTTTGTCGCGGCGATGAACCAGATGCACTTCCTTGGCAATGTTGGAAAGGTATAGAGCCTCTTCTACGGCAGTATTACCTCCACCGATTACAGCCACTACCTGATTGCGATAGAAGAAACCGTCGCAGGTGGCGCAGGCCGAGACGCCCTTGCCGGAAAAGGCTTCTTCAGAAGGCAGGCCGAGATACTGGGCACTGGCGCCGGTGGCAATAATCAGTGCGTCGCAGCTGTAGGTGCCGCTGTCGCCCTTGAGGACGAACGGGCGAGTCTGCAACTCTGCAGTGTGAATGTGGTCGTAGATGATCTCGGTGTCAAAGCGTTCAGCGTGCTTCTGCATGCGTTCCATCAGCGCCGGGCCGGTCAGTCCCTCAACATCGCCGGGCCAGTTGTCCACTTCGGTGGTGGTAGTGAGTTGGCCGCCTGGCTGGATTCCGGTAATGACCACAGGCTTGAGATTGGCTCGGGCCGCATAGACGGCGGCGCTGTATCCGGCGGGGCCGGAGCCCAGGATGATCAGGCGCGAATGCTTGACTTCACTCATAAAAAAACCTCATAAGCCTTTGTCACAAAAGAGAATGCGTGCTCCAATTGAAGCGCACGGAAGCTGCTGGCAGCTATGCTACACCGAAGCAAGGGGCGTGCGGGAACCATGCGGCAGTTGCGAACTGGCAAGAAGTCGCCTGCACCCCCTACAATGCCCGCACGCTGCAGTTAACCTTTGGATGGATGCGCCCTAGGCGCAGGAAACGGCTGTTTTGAAAAATTCCACCGCCCAGACGCCTGACTGGCGTCAGAAGCTTCAGTACCGACTTAAAGAAGGTGCGTTGATCGCCCTGGGTGCACTGTGCCTGTATCTGCTGATGGCCCTGTTGACTTACAACGTCGCGGATCCGGCTTGGGACAACAGTGTGCGTGTCGACCGGGTACTCAATGCCGGCGGCAGCATCGGCGCCTGGCTGTCCAGTGCGCTGTTCGGTGCGCTGGGCTACTTTGCCTATATCTTCCCGCTGCTGCTGGGCGTCAAGACCTGGCAGGTGTTCCGTACCCGTAACCAGCCCTGGCAGTGGAACGGCTGGCTGTTTTCCTGGCATAGCATCGGCCTGATCTTTCTGATTCTTTCCGGCGCCGCGCTGAGCGACATTCATTTCGCTCCGGCGGCTGGCATGCAGGACTCCGGTGGCGGCATGCTGGGTGCCGGCCTAGGCGAACTGGCGATTCATGCGCTGAATGTGCAGGGCAGCACGTTGCTGTTTCTGGCGCTGTTTCTTTTCGGCCTGACGGTGTTCACTGATCTTTCGTGGTTCCGCGTGATGGATCTCACCGGCAAGATCACCCTTGATCTGGTTGAGCTGATTCAGAGTCTTATCACCAACTGGTGGAATGCGCGGGTCGAGCGCAGGCAAATGGCTGCCCAGTTGCGTGAGCTTGATGAGCGTGTGATCGAAGTGGCCGCTCCCGTGGTCGCGGATCGCCGTGAGCAGGCCAAAGTCAAGGAGCGTCTGCTTGAGCGCGAGGAGTCCCTCAGTAAACACATGAGCGAGCGGGAGAATCGCCCGGCGCCGGTCATCGCACCTCCACCGCCTCCCAAGGCTGCCGAGCCCAGCAAGCGCGTGCTCAAGGAAAAGCAGGCGCCATTGTTCGTCGACACTGCCATTGAAGGCAGTCTGCCGCCAATCTCTCTGCTCGATGTGGCTGAAAAGAAGCAGAAGCAGTTTTCGCCCGAGTCTCTTGAGGCCATGTCCCGGCTGTTGGAGATCAAACTCAAGGAGTTTGGCGTCGAAGTGGTCGTGGAGTCTGTACATCCCGGTCCGGTGATCACACGTTTTGAAATTCAGCCAGCACCCGGTGTCAAGGTCAGCCGTATTTCCAACCTGGCCAAGGATCTGGCGCGCTCGATGGCCATGGTCAGCGTGCGTGTAGTGGAGGTAATTCCGGGTAAGACCACGGTAGGCATCGAGGTGCCCAACGAGGACCGGCAGATAGTACGCTTCTCCGAAGTACTTTCGTCCAGTGAGTACGATGAGGCCAGGTCGCCGGTCACCCTGGCCCTTGGGCACGATATCGGCGGCCGGCCGGTGATCGCGGACCTGGCCAAGATGCCTCACCTGCTGGTGGCCGGTACCACCGGTTCGGGTAAGTCGGTAGGGGTCAACGCCATGATCCTGTCGATTCTGTTCAAGTCCACGCCGGAAGAGGCGAGGATGATCATGATCGACCCGAAGATGCTGGAATTGTCCATCTATGAGGGCATTCCGCACCTGCTTTGCCCGGTGGTTACCGACATGAAGGAAGCCGCCAATGCACTGCGCTGGTCCGTCGCCGAGATGGAGCGCCGCTACAAGCTGATGGCAGCCATGGGGGTGCGCAACCTTGCCGGTTTCAACCGCAAGGTGAAGGATGCCATCGAGGCCGGCACTCCATTGAGCGACCCGCTGTACAAGCGCGAGTCCATGGATGACGAGCCGCCGCTACTCAAGCCGTTGCCGACCATCGTGGTGATAGTCGACGAATTTGCCGACATGATGATGATCGTCGGCAAGAAGGTCGAAGAGCTGATCGCCCGTATCGCGCAGAAGGCCCGGGCTGCCGGTATCCATCTGATCCTTGCCACCCAGCGCCCCTCGGTGGACGTGATTACCGGTCTGATCAAGGCCAACATCCCGACCCGTATGGCGTTCCAGGTATCGAGCAAGATCGACTCTCGCACCATTCTCGACCAGGGAGGTGCCGAGCAGTTGCTGGGGCACGGTGACATGCTCTACCTTCCTCCAGGAACAGGGCTGCCAATCCGCGTCCATGGCGCTTTCGTTTCCGATGACGAAGTGCATCGTGTAGTGGAGGCCTGGAAGCAGCGTGGTGCGCCGGACTACATCGAGGACATCCTCGCGGGTGTCGAAGAAGGCGGTGGCGGTAGCTTCGAGGGCTCGGGTGGCGAAGGCGGTGAGGGCAGTGAGGAAGATCCGCTCTACGACGAGGCGGTGGCCTTCGTTCTGGAAAGTCGCCGGGCGTCCATTTCCGCCGTGCAGCGCAAGCTGAAGATCGGCTACAACCGTGCCGCGCGCATGATCGAAGCGATGGAAATGGCTGGCGTGGTCAGTTCGATGAACACCAATGGCTCGCGCGAGGTGCTCGCACCCGGACCGGCGCGGGACTGAGCGTGCCGGACAAGGTCGGGCTTTTGTGGTCAAAGCTATTCATGACGGCCAGACGGCCGCCGTCGGTCGGGTTGCCCCGGGCAGCTCGCCATTCCTAGCCGAACCGAGGGTTTTCTATGCGTTTCATTCGCCTGCTGATGCTGGCTGTTCTGAGTTTTACCCTACCGGCCGTTCAGGCTGGAGAAGAGGCCGCGGCCATGCGCCTGACCGAGTTGCTCAGCCAGGCCGAGACGATTAGCGCGCGTTTTTCCCAATTGAGCCTCGACGCCAGCGGCACTCAGCTGCAGGAAACGGCCGGTCAACTGGTGCTCAAGCGACCTGGGCTGTTTCGCTGGCACACGGATCAGCCGATGGAGCAGTTGCTGGTGTCCAACGGCGAGAAGGTCTGGCTGTACGATCCCGATCTGGAGCAGGTCACCATTCAGTCGCTCGACCAGCGTCTGACCCATACGCCGGCGCTGCTGCTGTCCGGTGATGTCTCGCAAATTCGCGAGAACTTTTCCATCGAATACAAGGAAGGCGGCAGCGTGGTGGATTTCATCCTCAGGCCCAAGGCCAGTGACAGCCTGTTTGACAGCCTGCGCCTGTCCTTTCGCAGCCGTGTACTTAACGACATGCAACTGATCGACAGCATTGGCCAGCGCACCAATATCCTGTTTCTCAATGTGAAGATGAACGAGCCGGTCGATGACGGGGTGTTCAACTTTGACATTCCCGAAGGCGTGGACGTTATCCAGGAGTAAGCCGTGGATCTGTTCGGCCGCCAGCCCGTCGCCCAACCTTTGGCAGCGCGTTTGCGCGCCACAACGCTGGAGGAATACGTCGGGCAGGAGCACGTATTGGGCCCGGGCAAGCCGCTGCGCGAGGCGCTGGAGCAGGGCACGCTGCACTCGATGATCTTTTGGGGGCCGCCCGGAGTGGGCAAGACCACTTTGGCAAAGCTGCTGGCCAAGGTGACCGATGCGCATTTCGAGACCATTTCCGCCGTGCTTTCGGGGGTGAAGGAAATCCGCCAGGCTGTGGAGGTGGCCCAGCAGCATGCGACGCAGTACGGACGTCGCACCATCCTCTTTGTTGACGAGGTGCATCGCTTCAACAAGAGTCAGCAGGATGCCTTCCTGCCATACGTGGAAGACGGCACGCTGATCTTTATCGGTGCCACCACCGAGAATCCATCCTTCGAGCTGAACAACGCGCTGCTGTCGCGAGCCCGGGTATATGTGCTCAAGAGTCTTGACGAGGCAGCGATGCGCAAGCTCGTGGCTCGCGCACTCAACGAGGATAAGGGGCTGGGCGCACGCAAGCTGAGCCTGCCTGAAGAGAGCTTCCGGATTCTGCTTGCCGCAGCCGATGGGGACGGCCGACGCCTGCTCAATTTCTTGGAGAATGCCGCCGACCTGGCCGAAGACGGCGGTGAGATCGGCGTGGAGTTGTTGCAGAACCTGCTGGGCGATAGTCGCCGGCGTTTCGACAAGGGTGGCGAGGCATTCTACGACCAGATTTCCGCGCTGCACAAGTCGGTACGCGGCTCCAGTCCGGACGGCGCGCTGTACTGGTATGCGCGCATGCTCGATGGCGGCTGTGATCCACTGTACATCGCCCGCCGAGTGGTGCGTATGGCTAGCGAGGATATCGGTAATGCGGATCCGCGGGCGCTGACTCTGTGCCTCAACGCATGGGACGTGCAGGAACGTCTGGGCAGCCCTGAGGGTGAGCTGGCCGTAGCACAGGCCATTGTCTACCTGGCCTGTGCGCCGAAGAGCAATGCCGTCTACACCGCTTTCAAGGCTGCGAAACGTGATGCCGCCGAGCTGGGCTCGCAGGAAGTGCCACTGCACCTGCGCAATGCGCCGACCAAGCTTATGCAGCAACTCGGCTACGGCGAGGAATATCGCTATGCCCATGATGAGCCAGATGCCTATGCGGCAGGCGAGGACTATTTCCCTGAAGCCGTCGAGCCACGTCAGTACTACGATCCTGTGCCGCGCGGACTGGAGCTGAAGATTCGCGAGAAGCTTCGGCACCTGCGCCAGCTCGACGCCAGTAGTCCCCGCCGGCGGAGACAGCCATGATCAGGGTGGCTCTTGCTGTTGCCATGGGGGGGGCCATCGGTTCGCTGGTGCGCTTTCTGGTCTCCAGCTGGGCTGCAGCGCAGTGGTCCCGGCATATCTATCTCGGAACCCTGGTCGTCAATCTGCTTGGTTGTCTGCTGATCGGTCTTTTGTCCGGTTTGTTCCTTGCCCGCAGCGACCTGCCGGCAGAACTGCGTCTGGGGCTGATCAGCGGGGTGCTGGGCGGCTTCACCACTTTCTCCTCGTTCAGTCTGGAGATTCTCCGGCTGCTTGAGGGTGGGCGCCTGGCCGAAGGCCTGGGCTATCTGCTATGCAGTGTGCTGGGCGGTCTGCTGGCCGCCTGGTGCGGATTATTGTTGGCCAGATTGGCATCATGACCCGCTAAGGCTTTACACTCATCCCCCGCGTCACGCTGGTGGACGCCACCTTTTTTGCCGATGTATTGAGACCCGAACATGCTCGACTCCAAACTCGTCCGCACGCAACTCACCGAAATCGCCGAGCGTCTGGCCAGCCGCGGCTTTGTCCTCGATGTGGCCCGTATCGAGGCTCTGGAGAGTCAGCGCAAGTCGGTGCAGGTGCGCACCGAGCAACTGCAGGCCGAGCGTAACAGCCGTTCCAAGGCTATCGGTCAGGCCAAGGCCCGTGGTGAGGATATTGCCCCGCTGCTGGCTGAGGTGGATCAACTGGGCAGTGACCTCGAGGCCGGCAAGCGCGAGCTGGATAGCATCCAGAGCGAACTTGACAACCTGCTGCTGAATATTCCCAACCTGCCGCACGATTCTGTGCCGGTTGGAGCAGATGAGGAGCAGAACGTCGAAGTATCACGCTGGGGCACGCCGCGCAGCTTCGATTTTGAGATCAAGGATCATGTGGCGCTCGGCGAACAGCATGGCTGGCTGGACTTTGAAACTGCAGCCAAGCTGTCTGGCGCCCGTTTTGCGCTGCTGCGTGGGCCGATCGCGCGCCTGCATCGTGCCCTGGCCCAGTTCATGATCAACCTGCATACTGGCGAGCACGGCTACGAGGAGGCATACACCCCGTACCTGGTGCAGGCGCCAGCCCTGCAGGGCACCGGTCAACTGCCGAAGTTCGAGGAGGATCTGTTCCGGATCGGCCGCGAAGATCAGGCCGACTTGTACCTGATTCCCACTGCCGAAGTCTCGCTGACCAACATCGTCGCTGGCGAAATTCTCGATGCCAAACAGTTGCCGCTGAAGTTCGTCGCCCATACCCCGTGCTTCCGCAGCGAGGCGGGGGCCTCCGGCCGTGATACTCGCGGCATGATCCGCCAGCACCAGTTCGACAAGGTGGAAATGGTGCAGATTGTCGAGCCGTCGAAGTCCTTCGAGGCGCTGGAAAGCATGACTACCAACGCCGAGCGTGTGTTGCAGCTTCTGGAGCTGCCATATCGCAAGCTGGCGTTGTGCACGGGCGACATGGGCTTCTCTGCGACCAAGACCTACGACCTGGAGGTCTGGATTCCGAGCCAGGACAAGTACCGCGAAATTTCTTCCTGCTCCAACTGCGGCGATTTCCAAGCCCGGCGCATGCAGGCACGCTATCGCAATCCAGAAACTGGCAAGCCGGAGCTGGTACACACTCTCAACGGCTCCGGCCTGGCCGTAGGCCGTACCCTGGTGGCGGTGCTGGAGAACTATCAGCAGGCAGATGGCAGCATTCGTGTGCCCGAGGTGCTCAAGCCCTACATGGGCGGTATCGAAGTGATCGGCTGAGCTGATTAGAACGCACAATGCGCATAATACGGGGTGGCTGCGGCCGCCCCGTATTTTTATTTCCTGCGAGAATGACCCATGCAATTCCTTCCGCTGTTCCACAAATTGCAGGATCGCCCGGTGCTGGTGATCGGCGGCGGCGAGGTGGCGCTGCGCAAGGCGCGTCTGTTGCACCAGGCCGGCGCCTGCCTGCGCGTTGTCGCCCCGCAGATCCGTGAGGAGTTGCAGGAACTGGCCGGCCCTGATGGCTGCTTCCTGCGTGGCTATACCGGCAGTGATCTGCAGGGTGTGCTGCTGGTCATCGCCGCCACTGATGACGAATCGCTCAATGCGCGGGTCTCCGCCGAGGCCCAGGCGTTGGGTATTCCGGTCAACGTGGTCGACGCTCCGGCGCTATGCAGCGTGATCTTCCCGGCAATTGTCGACCGTTCGCCGCTGATGGTGGCGGTTAGCAGTGGCGGCGATGCGCCGGTGCTGGCCCGGTTGATTCGAGCCAGGATAGAAACCTGGATTCCGGCTACCTATGGTCAGTTGGCTAGCCTGGCGAAGAAATTTCGTCAGCGGGTCAAACAGTCGCTTCCGGATGTGCAGCAGCGCCGAGTGTTTTGGGAGGAGATATTCCAGGGACAGGTCGCCGAAAGCGTTTTCGCCGGCAAACCAGAGGAGGCCGAGCGGCTGCTGGAAGAGCATCTGGCAGGTGCTGGGCCACGGGAACTGGGCGAAGTCTATCTGGTCGGTGCCGGTCCGGGTGATCCGGATCTACTGACTTTCCGTGCGCTGCGCCTGATGCAGCAAGCCGATGTGGTGCTCTACGACCGGCTGGTGGCGCCGGCCATTATCGAGCTGTGTCGACGTGATGCCGAGCGTATTTACGTCGGCAAGCGCCGTGCCGAGCATGTGCTGCCGCAGGAGCAAATCAATCAGCAGCTGATTAGCCTGGCGCGGCAGGGCAAGCGCGTACTGCGCCTTAAGGGCGGAGATCCATTCATTTTTGGTCGTGGCGGAGAGGAGATCGAACAACTGGCCGCCGAGGGCATTCCTTTTCAAGTGGTGCCGGGTATCACGGCTGCTTCGGGTTGTGCCGCTTACGCGGGGATTCCGCTGACTCATCGCGATTACGCCCAGTCCGTACGCTTCGTCACCGGACATTTGAAAGACGGCAGTATCAACCTGCCATGGCATGACCTGGTGTCGCCCGGGCAGACGCTGGTGTTCTACATGGGGCTGGTCGGTTTGCCGGAAATCTGTCGGCAACTGGTGGCTCATGGCCGTCCGGGTGTAACTCCGGCTGCATTGGTACAGCAGGGAACCACGCAGAACCAGCGGGTGTTCACCGGTACTCTGGAGTCGCTGCCGCAATTGGTAGCCGAGCACGAGGTGCATGCACCTACCCTGGTGATTGTCGGTGAGGTAGTCAGCCTGCGGGATAAGCTGGCCTGGTTCGAGGATTGCCGGGGTTCTGAGGCTTAGCCAATCTGTGGCAGATTTGCCGAGCTCGCTTCCAGGGCTCGAAGAGTTGCTGAAGAGAGAAGCTAACTCCTTGATCCGAGGCGAGTGGCCCAGCGTCGTTGCGCCTCGCTAAAGGCCTCATTGCGGGGCATTCCCAGGCCGCGAAGCGCTACGGCCATGGTGGCGATCACGGCCTGCTGGCCGTAGTTGTCATCATGTTCACCACGCCAGAACGCTTCCAGCAACTGCGGGTCGAGGCGCTCTGGCTTGACCTGGCGCCTGGCTGAAAGGGCAGGCCACTCTTCTTCCCAGGCCTGGCCATCGGCGCAGCCATAAAGGTGGCAGGGTACGTCCGGGTTGACTTCGATCTCACCACCTTCGCCCTTGATTACCAAGGCGGTGTCACCCAGCAGACGACTGGCTTCACGGTGTACAGTCTGATAGCCCGGGTGGAAGATGCTCTGCAGGCTGCAGCGTGCGCCCAGCGGATTGATCACTCGGGCCAGAGAGTGAATGGGCGAACGCAGGCCTAGCGTATTGCGTAGGTCGATCATCCGTTGCAGCGCCGGCATCCAGTCGCCCAGATAGGCGTAGGCCAAGTTGTGCCGGTCGAGAGCCTTTCTCACAGCCAGCCAATTGCGGCAGCGGGGAATCTCCAGTGCTGTCAGCAATTGTTCGCTATAGAGCCGGCCTGCGGTATGGGCTCCGGCACCATGCATGAACACGCGTATGCCGCTGACTGCCAGAGCTTTGGCGGCCAGCAGATACCAAGGCAGATGGCGTTTCTTCCCGGCATAGCTGGGCCAGTCCAGATCTACAGGGATGGCCGGTGCTGTCAGACGCGGGCGAATTGCCTCGGTAAAGCCGGCCAGCTCTTCGGCGCTTTCCTCTTTGTGTCGCAACAACATCAGAAGAGCGCCAAGTTGGGTGTCCTCTACCTTCCCATCCAGCAACATGCCCATGGCGTTGCGGGCTTCTTCGCGGCTCAGTCCGCGCGCACCGTGCTTGCCCTTGCCGAGTATGCGTACGTATTGGGCAAAGGGATGTTCGGCGGGAGTGGTGAGATTCATAGGCAGTTGGTCGGCTTCGGCAGGCCGGCGAGCTTGGCCGCGAGCTTGGCTGGCGTGCCCTTGAACAGGCGGTTGAGATACAGGCTGTTACCCTTGTCCGGCCCCAGTTTTTGCGCCACGTACTTGATTAGCGGGCGATTGGCTGGCGAAAGCTGGAACTCCGCGTAGAAGGCGCGCAGCAGTTCGAGGATTTCCCAGTGTTCATCGCTCAGATGCAGATCCTCGGCACTGGCCAGCGCCTCGGCGACTGTCTGTGACCAGTCTTGCAGATCGCTCAGATAGCCGTCTTTGTCCAGTTCAATGTCTCGACCGGCAAGGTGGAGTGTATTCATAGCCAACTGTTCACCTTGGCGTAATGGCAGCAGAGTTCGACGAAGGCTGGGTAATCAACTTCCTGCACACGTTCACCTGCCTGCAACTGGCGCGCTGCGAGGTCTTCGGCCAGTGCGTAGAGAGGAATGTCGGAAGGTATCTGATGCAACGCCTGCCAGCCCTGCGAATCTGGCTGCAGTGCATAGACGGCATCGCCGCTCAGCAGCAGGGCGTCCTCGCGGCCAAGCAGGCGCAGGCAACTGCGGAGACTGCTGTCGCCGTAGGGCGAATGGGAAAGGATGTGAAGAGTGGCCATCAGAGGGTGATCACCTGATCATACTGGTCGAAAAGGGCGGTCAGTTCGGCATCGTCGAGTGAGCGAGCCGGCAAGTTCAGTGCCTGCTCATCAAGGCCGCGCTCGCTCAGGCTGTGGCGGCTGACGTAAAGTTCCTCCACGCCGAACAGCGGTAGCGCCCGCAGGTTGGCACCCAGATCCTTTTGCTGCAGCAGGCCAGGCTGTTGCCCCGCACGTAGTTGGAATACGCCATCGTCGAGAAACAGCATGGCCACGGGCAGGCCGAAGGCACCGCCAGCCAGCGCGATGTCCAGTGCTTCGCGGGCACTGGGGCCGCTCCAAGGCGACTGGCGGCTGACGATCAGCAGGGATTTACTCATCAGACACCTCCGAAGCAGACCAGACGGTCTGCCATCTGTGCGGCTTCATGCAGCTGCCCCAGGCCGGAGAGTGCCCAGGGGGCTTGCAGGGTTGCGCCTGTACGTTCGTAGCGCTGCGCTTCCTCTGCATTCAGCACGCCACGGCGCAGCGCAGCAGCGATGCAGACTACGGCGTCGAGTTTGTTGCTGGCGACGAACTCACGCCACTCCAGCGACAGATCCAGCTCATCCTGAGGGCTGACGACACTACCAGAAGCACTGTGCACGCCGTCCTGATAGAAGAACAGGCGAACGATTTCATGACCGCCGGCCAGTGTTGCCTGAGCAAAACGCAAGGCCCGGCGGGAGGCGGGCTGGTGGGGAGGGGCGAACAGGGCAATGGCAAATTTCATGGCACATCCGGCAAGGTTGGAGCTGGCGCAATGATAAGGCCTGACAGGCGAAGCAGACAAAGCAGTCCAGCGTTCAGGCAAAGAAAAGCCCGCCGAAGCGGGCTTTAAGGGGGACAAGCCGTTATCAGTCGTCGCCGCCCATGATGCCGAAGATCTGCAGCAGGCTGACAAACAGGTTGTAGATGGAGACGTACAGGCTGATCGTAGCCATGATGTAGTTGCGTTCACCGCCATGAATGATTGCACTGGTCTGGAATAGGATGCAGACCGAGGAGAACAGAACGAAACCGGCGCTGATCGCCAGTTGCAGACCAGTGATCTGGAAGAAGAAACTGGCCAGCACAGCGGCGAGCAGGACGAAGAAGCCGGCGGTGATGAAACCGCTGAGGAAGCTCATGTCCTTGCGGGTGGTCAGTACGTAGGCGGACAGGCCGAAGAACACCAGAGCCGTCATGGAAAAGGCCGAGCTGATCACTTCAGCGCCGTTGGCCATGCCCAGGTAGCGGTTGAGAATCGGGCCAAGGGTGTAGCCCATGAATCCGGTCAGGGCTAGGGTGGAAACCAGCCCCCAAGCTGAATCCCGCAGTTTGTAGGTGAGGAAGAACAGGCCGTAGAAGCCGATCAACACCACAAAGAAATTCGGGTAGGACAGGTTGGCGCGCTGGCTAAGAAAAGCGATCAGGCCACTGAAAGCCAGGGTGATGGCCAGCAGGCCATAGGTGTTGCGCAGCACACGGCTGACTTCCAGCTGCTCTGCCTGCGCGTGGTTGACGGCGTAGTTTTGCTCTTGCATGGAAAGGCTCCCGAGGCTCGAAGATTCAGTCATTTGAATTGAGAGGATCATAACAGAGCCGTGCAGACTGCCAAGGCAGAGAGTTTGACAGTGTGTTGCGTTCGGGTAAGATTGCCGCCGCTGCAGTGCAGCGGAGGTGTGGCCGAGTGGTTTAAGGCAACGGTCTTGAAAACCGTCGATGGGCAACTATCCGTGAGTTCGAATCTCACCGCCTCCGCCAATTTCCTTTGGCTTTGATGCCAGATCTGGTGTTTGCTTTTTGATGCCACTGAGCCAAGATGAGGCAGACTCTGACCTCTGCCAGGGTTACCGGCAAGTTTCAACTGCACCGTCGTCGCACGGCGGCTGACTGGGTGCAACGAGGTGGCGATTGATTAGGGTGCTGGTGGTCGACGATCACGATCTGGTTCGCACGGGCATTACTCGCATGCTGGCCGATATCGACGGCCTGCAAGTTGTGGGTGAGGCCAGCAGCGGCGAAGAGGCCCTGCTCAAGGTTCGCGAACTGAAGCCTGACGTGGTGCTGATGGACGTCAAGATGCCCGGTATCGGCGGCCTGGAAACCACCCGCAAATTAATGCGCAGCCATCCCGAAACCAAGGTTGTCGCTGTTACCGTATGTGAAGAAGATCCCTTCCCTACACGCCTGTTGCAAGCTGGCGCAGCCGGTTACCTGACCAAGGGTGCGGCGTTGGAAGAGATGGTACAGGCCATTCGCCTGGTATTCTCCGGGCAGCGCTACATCGACCCGCAGATCGCCCAGCAACTGGCTCTGAAATCTTTCCAGCCGCAGAGTAAAGGTTCTCCGTTCGACCTGCTATCTGAGCGCGAGATCCAGATTGCGCTGATGATCGCCAATTGCCACAAGGTGCAACACATTTCCGACAAGCTGTGTCTGTCGCCTAAGACGGTCACTATCGCATCTTCGAAAAGCTCTCCATCAGCAGTGATGTCGAGCTGGCGCTGCTGGCTGTTCGTCACGGCATGGTCGACGCCGTCAACTGAAGATGTCTGCCTTCGACCCGAGTGCTTTCCTGGCGACTTGCAGCGGGCGTCCCGGCGTTTACCGCATGTTCGACGAGCAGGGGCGGCTGCTCTACGTGGGCAAAGCCAAGAATCTTAAAAAGCGTCTCGCCAGTTATTTCCGCAAGACCGGTCAGGCTCCGAAAACCTCCGCGCTGGTGGCTCGTATTGTCCAGATCGAGACTACCATCACAGCCAACGAGACTGAAGCGTTGCTGCTGGAGCAGACGCTGATCAAGGAGTGGCGGCCGCCGTACAACATCCTGCTGCGTGACGACAAGTCCTATCCTTACGTGCTGCTCTCGGACGGTGACTTCCCTCGCCTGGGCATCCACCGTGGGGCGAAGAAGGCCAAGGGGCGTTATTTCGGCCCTTATCCCAGTGCGTTGGCCATTCGAGAGAGTCTCAGTCTGTTGCAGAAGGCCTTCCAGGTGCGCCAGTGCGAAGACAGCTATTACCGCAACCGTACTCGCCCCTGCCTGCAATATCAGATCAAGCGCTGCAAGGGGCCTTGCGTCGGCCTGGTCAGTGCCGAGGAATATGCCGAGGACGTGCGCCATTCAGTGATGTTCCTGGAAGGGCGCAGCAATGCGCTGAGCGAGGAGCTTTCTGCGAGCATGGAGCAGGCCGCCATGGCCCTGGAGTTCGAGCGCGCTGCAGCGCTGCGCGACCAGATTGCCCTGTTGCGCCGTGTGCAGGATCAGCAGAGCATGGAAGGCGGCAGCGGCGACGTCGATGTGGTAGCCGTGATGCTCAACCCGGGCGGAGCCTGCATCCACCTGATCAGTGTGCGCGGCGGGCGTGTGCTGGGTAGCAAGAACTTCTTCCCGCAGGTGGCGATCGAGGAGGAGGGCGGCGATGTGCTTATGGCCTTCCTCGCCCAGTACTATCTGGGCAATGTCGAGCGTGATCTGCCTGCCGAACTGATTGTTAACGTGCAGCATGAAGATTTTGCCACACTGATTGCTGCTGTCGAGTCGATGCGCGGGCGCGCGCTGGCTATCAGTTATCGGGTGCGCGGAACCCGGGCACGCTGGCTGCAATTGGCGGTAACCAATGCCGAGCAGGCGCTGAGTGCGCGATTGGCCAACCGTCAGCATTTGGCCGAACGTTTTGAGTCTCTCGCTCAGGTTCTGGGGCTTGATAAACCGCCGCAACGTTTGGAGTGCTTCGATATCAGTCATTCCAGCGGCGAGGCTACCGTGGCTTCTTGTGTGGTGTTCGGTCCTGAAGGCCCTATCAAGTCCGACTACCGCCGTTTCAATATCGAGGGCGTGACCGCCGGCGACGACTATGCGGCCATGCATCAGGCATTGACACGACGTTTCAGGCGGGGTCGTGATGGTGAAGGGAAGCTTCCCGATGTACTCTTGGTGGACGGAGGCAAGGGGCAACTGGCCATGGCACGCGAGGTGTTGCAGGAGCTGGCTGTACCGGATCTGACCCTGCTTGGCGTAGCCAAGGGTACTACCCGCAAGCCTGGTCTTGAGGTGCTGTATCTGAACGATGCCGAACACGAGTTCACCCTGCCAGGAAACTCCCCGGCATTGCACCTGATCCAGCAAATCCGCGATGAGTCGCATCGTTTTGCTATTACCGGCCACCGTGCTCGGCGGGGTAAGGCTCGTCGAACCTCAAGCCTGGAGGAGGTGCCGGGCATCGGCCCGAAGCGTCGAAGGGAACTGCTCAATCATTTCGGCGGTCTGCAAGAGTTGACGCGGGCCAGTGCCGAGGAAATCGCCAAGGCACCGGGAATCAGCAAAAAGCTCGCTGAGCTGATTTATGCCTCTCTGCACAGCGAGTAGAATGCCATTTCAATCCGCAGCCTAGATGTCCTGATGAATATCCCCAACACGCTGACCGTGCTCAGGGTTCTGCTGATACCGGTTTTTATTCTTCTGTTCTACCTTCCGTTCTCCTGGAGTTATTGGGCGGCCAGTGCCGTGTTTGCCATTGCAGCGGTGACCGACTGGCTCGACGGTTATCTGGCTCGTCGTTGGCAGCAGGGCACCCCGTTCGGTGCCTTCCTCGATCCGGTTGCAGACAAGCTGATGGTAGCTGTGGCGCTGGTACTGCTGGCAGCGGAACACTCCAATCTTTGGCTGACCCTAGCAGCAGCGACCATCATCGGACGCGAGATTGTTGTCTCAGCGCTGCGTGAATGGATGGCCGAATTGGGGGCGCGCGCGCAGGTGGCGGTATCGCGACTGGGCAAGTGGAAAACCGCAGCACAAATGCTGGCGCTGGTTATCCTGCTGGGCAACCCGCCAGAGTTCACCTTCTGGGTAGTGCTCGGCTACATTCTGTTGGTGATCGCTGCCGTGCTGACGCTATGGTCGATGCTGCAGTATCTGTTGGCTGCCTGGCCGCATCTGAGCATTACCTCAAAAAAGAAATAAGTTTTTGAATCAAAGGCTTGACGGCGTCATTCGATTCTATAGAATGGCGCCCGTCGACAAGACAAGCGGGAATAGCTCAGTTGGTAGAGCACGACCTTGCCAAGGTCGGGGTCGCGAGTTCGAGTCTCGTTTCCCGCTCCAGATTCAAATGATTCGCCATTTAAGGCGTTTCATTAAAGTTAAGGCTGAGTAGCAGAGTGGTTATGCACCGGATTGCAAATCCGTGAACGCCGGTTCGATTCCGACCTCAGCCTCCAAATTAGAAAGGCCTCGTATATCACTGATTGCGAGGCCTTTTTCGTTTCATATCGTACTTTGCATGTCTTGCGGGTTGCTGGCCGGCTGTATATAGTCCAGCGCCTTATTCAGCGCTACCGCCCGAATGGCGAAATCGGTAGACGCAGGAGACTTAAAATCTCTCGCTCGCAAGGGCGTGCCGGTTCGAGTCCGGCTTCGGGCACCATTTAAAATCAAGCACTTACGGTTTTTCGCGGCTGTATGGTTTGGTCCGCAATTTATCGTGTTGGCGTGATTTTTCCCTCGACGATCTCTGATGTAATGCTCGGTCATAACCACTGTCGTATGGCCTAGCTGGTCTCTTGCTTGCAAAATGTCGCCGCTGGATTCCGCTTTGTCGGTTCCTGCCTTAGCCCGCAGATCTCGTAGTTGGAACTCTGCTTTTTCAATGCCTGCGGCCTCTCTGGCCTTGTCGAAGCGAGAGCGCAGCATTGCTTGCGTCATTGGTGCGCCATCCTCGGCCACAACTAGCTTGGTTGAACGTACTTTGTAAGTGGCTTTCCTAGCTTTAATTCTATCCAGCAGCGGTGACAACTCGCCTGCGACTTCGATACGGCGCTTTGCCCCTGTTTTCGATTGTCTGACATGCAGGTAGCCATCTTTGATATCTCGCTCGTCTAGTCGCAGCGTGTCACCAGGGCGCTGACCTGTGAGATAGACGAAATCCATCGCGTCTCGCAGGCCTATGAATCGCCCCTAGTTCCGTAGACACCTCCAAGCCTCATAATGAGGCCCATCAGGAGGTGCCATGAGCAACCAGCGTTACCCCGAAGAATTCAAGATCGAAGCGGTCAAGCAAGTCACGGAGCGCGGTTTGCGCGTTGCCGATGTGGCGGAGCGTCTAGGCGTGTCCGCGCACAGCCTGTACGTCTGGGTAAAGCGCTATAGCAAACCCCAAGCACAGCGGCAGCAGGTAGATGATCAGCTGGCCGAGCTGCGTCGCTTGCGCGCGGAACTCAAGCGGGTGACCGAAGAGCGAGACATTCTAAAAAAGGCCGCCGCGTACTTTGCCAAGGAGTCCGGCTGAAGTACGCCGTCATCAGCAAACTGTCGGTGGAGTACCCGGTACGGCGTCTCTGCCAGACCCTCCAGGTACATCCCAGCGGTTACTACGCCTGGCTGGCCGAGCCGAAATCCGCACGCGAGAAGGAGGATCAGCGCCTGCTCGGATTGATCAAGCATGCCTGGCTTGAAAGCGGCGGGGTCTACGGCTACCGCAAGATCCACGACGACCTGCGTGAGCTGGGCGAGTCCTGTGGCCGGCACCGCGTGGCTCGCCTGATGCGGATGGAGGGGCTGCGTTCGCAGACTGGTTATCGTCGGCGCCCCGGTTATTACGGCGGTAAGCCGACGGTGGCTTCGCCCAACCGCCTGGAGTGTAGTGGTCTACTGATCCCGGACATCCATTTAGGGCGAGAATGCTTGCCATAGAGAGGTGTCTGATGACCAAACAACGTCGTTCCTTTACGCCCGAGTTCAAGCGAGAGGCCGCCGGCCTGGTGCT
>NZ_BPLZ01000012.1 GCF_019656335.1 Pseudomonas sp. NCCP-436
CAACCATGGCTTCACCTATTCCGGCCACCCGGTGGCGGCGGCGGTGGGTCTGGAGAACCTGCGGATTCTCCGCGAAGAAGGCATCGTCGAACGCGTGCGGGAAAAAACGGCACCGTATTTGCAAAAGCGTCTGCGCGAGCTGGCGGATCATCCGCTGGTGGGTGAAGTGCGCGGTCTCGGCATGCTGGGTGCCATCGAGCTGGTGCAGGACAAGGCCAAACGCCAGCGTTATCCGGGTGAGGTTGGTGTGGGCATGATCTGCCGTGGTCACTGTTTCGACAACGGGCTGGTGATGCGTGCAGTGGGCGACACCATGATCATTGCACCACCGCTGGTAATCAGCGAGGCGGAGATTGACGAGTTGGTGGAAAAGGCACGCAAGTGCCTGGATCTGACCTGGCGTCAGCTGTCTGCATGAAATCCGCTTCCACGGATTGTTGTCAGCGGTGCCATGACCTTGCCAGACTGCGAAAGCCGGCCTAACGGCTGCGCAATTTCTGGAATATTGACACAACAAACTGGAGCTGTACGCATGAAAACATTCGGCAAGACCCTTCTTGCGTTGTCCCTGAGCGCGGTCATGGCTGGTGCTACCCAGGCTGACGACAAGGTGCTGCATGTCTACAACTGGTCCGACTACATCGCCCCGGACACCCTGGCCAACTTTGAAAAGGAAACTGGCATCAAGGTCGTCTACGACGTCTTTGACAGCAACGAAGTGCTGGAAGCCAAGTTGCTGGCCGGCAGCTCCGGTTACGACGTAGTGGTTCCGTCCAACCCCTTCCTGGCCAAGCAGATCAAGGCCGGTGTATTCCAGAAGCTGGACAAGTCCAAGCTGCCGAACTGGAAAAACCTCGACACCGATCTGCTCAAGGCGCTGGAGCCGAGCGATCCGGGCAACCAGTACTCGATTCCCTACATGTGGGGCACCATCGGTCTGGGTTACAACGTAGACAAGGTCAAGGAGGTGCTCGGTGATGATGCGCCGGTTCATTCCTGGGATCTGGTGTTCAAGCCGGAAAACATCGAGAAGCTGAAATCCTGTGGCGTGTCCTTCCTTGACTCGCCGACCGAAATCCTGCCGGCCGCCCTGCATTACCTCGGCTTTGCTCCGGACAGCAGCAGTACCGAAGAGCTGAAGAAGGCCGAGGAGCTGATGCTCAGCGTCCGTCCGTCGATCTCCTACTTCCACAGTTCCAAGTACATCTCGGATCTGGCCAACGGCAACATCTGTGTGGCAGTGGGCTACTCCGGTGACGTTTATCAGAGCAAGAGCCGTGCCGAGGAAGCCGGTAACGGCGTGAATGTCAGCTACAACATCCCGAACGAGGGAGCCGGCAGCTTCTTCGACATGCTTGCTATCCCGGCCGACGCCAAGAACGTCGAAGCCGCGCATATCTTCCTTGACTACCTGATGCGTCCGGAAGTCATTGCCGAGATCGGCAACTTCACCCAGTTCCCCACCGGAAACGCCGCTGCCGTTCCGCTGGCTGACGAAGCCCTGCGCAACGACCCGGGTGTTTACCCGACTCCAGAAGTGTTGAAGAAAATCTACACCTTCCCGGATCTGGCTCCGGCAGTGCAGCGCAACATGACCCGCAGCTGGACCAAGATCAAGTCCGGTCGCTAAACAACGTAGCAACGCCACCTGGCGGGTTTGTCCCGCCAGGTACCCAAATCGTGAGATAGAGGAAACGTTATGCGTCGTACTACCTTGCTGGCTGGCCTGATTAGTGCCGCCATTGGTATTTCCGCAGCTCAGGCTGCCGACCGCGTGGTCAATGTCTACAACTGGTCCGACTACATCGCCCCGGAGACCATTGCCGAGTTCGAGAAGGAAACCGGCATCAAGGTGGTGTATGACGTTTTCGATTCCAACGATACCCTCGACGGCAAGCTGGCTACCGGCCAGAGCGGCTACGACGTGGTAGTGCCGACCAACCACTACCTGGCCAAGCAGGTGCGTGCCGGCACCTACCAGAAGCTGGACAAATCCAAGCTGCCCAATCTGGTCAACCTCGACCCGACCATTATGGAAAACCTGGCTGCGGGTGACCCCGGCAATGAATATTCGGTGCCATACCTCTGGGGCACCAACGGCATCGGTCTGAATGCCACCAAGGCCCGTGAAGTGCTTGGCGACGACGTGTCGCTGGATTCCTGGGGCCTGCTGTTCGATCCTCAATACGCCGAAAAACTCGGCAAGTGCGGTATTGCGCTACTCGACTCTGGCGACGAGGTGCTGCCGCAGGCGGTCAATTACCTCGGTCGTTCGCCGCACACCACCAAGCGTGAGGACTACGAGAAGGCCTTTGAACAAGTGATGAAGGTGCGTCCCTACATCACCTATTTCCACAGCTCCAAGTTCATCTCGGATCTGGCCAACGGCAACATCTGCGCCGCCTTCGGCTATTCCGGCGACGTCCTGCAGGCCGCTGACCGTGCTGAGGAAGCCGGGCGCACCGACGAGATCATCTACGTCATTCCCAAGGAAGGCACCGCCATGTGGGCGGATTTGCTGGCCATTCCCAAGGATGCCAAGAACGTTGACGAGGCACATGCCTTCATCAACTACCTGCTGCGCCCTGAAGTGATCGCCAAGATCAGCAACTACGTGGCCTATGCCAACCCGAACATCAAGGCTACCGAGCTGGTGGACGAGTCCGTGCGGGAGAACCCGGGCGTGTATCCGAGCGCCGAAGTTATGGCCAAGCTGTACGTGGCCGAAGAGCGACCGCGAGAGGTACAGCGCTGGCTGACCCGCGACTGGACGCGAATCAAGAGTGGCCGCTGATCGGCGATCAATTTTCCGATAAAGTGCCGCGCCTTTTGCGGGCGGCACACCAATACGAGGATGACACTGTGCGAATTAACCTGCCCAAGACCCTGATCGCCCTGGCGGCTTCTGCCGCCTGCGGCGCGGCCCTGGCTCAGCCCTCGGTGCATATCTACAACTGGAGCGATTACATCGGCGAGGAGACTCTGGCCAAGTTCGAAGCCAGCACCGGCATCAAGCCGGTCTACGACGTCTTCGACTCCAACGAGACTCTTGAGGGCAAGTTGCTGGCCGGCCGCAGCGGTTATGACGTGGTTGTGCCATCCAATCACTTTCTCGGCAAGCAGATCCGTGCCGGCGCCTTCCAGCCGCTGGATCGTTCCAAGCTGAGCAACTGGGAAAATCTCGACCCGGCGCTGCTCAAACAGCTGGAAACCAATGACCCGGGCAACCAGTATTCCGTGCCCTACCTGTGGGGTACCAACGGCATCGGTTACAACGTCGAGAAGGTCAAGGAGGTGCTGGGTGTCGACGAAATCGACTCCTGGGCAGCAATCTTCGAGGTGGAGAACATCAAGAAGCTCAGCCAGTGCGGTGTGTCCTTCCTCGATTCTGGAGACGAGATGATCCCGTCGATGCTCAACTACCTCGGCCTGGACCCCAACAGCACCAACCCCGACGACTACGCCAAAGCCGAAGCCAAGCTGCTGGAGGTGCGCCCGTACGTCACCTACTTCCATAGCTCCAAGTACATCGGCGATCTGGCCAACGGCAATATCTGCGTAGCCGCCGGCTTTTCCGGCGACATCCTGCAGGCCGCAGACCGCGCCGAAGAGGCCGGCAAGGGTATCGAGATCGCCTACAGCATTCCCAAGGAGGGGGCCAACCTCTGGTTTGACATGATGGCCATCCCAGCCGACGCGAAGAACGTCGAGCAGGCGCATGCCTTCATCAACTTCCTCCTCGACCCCGAGGTGATCGCCGAGGTGAGCGACTACGTCGGTTATGCCAACCCCAATACCAAGGCGGACGAGTTCATGGACGAGGAAGTGCGCAACGACCCGTCCGTGTACCCGCCACAAGCGGTGCTGGACAAGCTGTACATATCCGCCGAACTGCCGGTCAACGTGCAGCGTCTGATGACTCGTACCTGGACCAAGGTCAAATCGGGTCAGTAATCGTTCACGCCCGGCCATGCGGTCGGGCACAATCTTCCGGGAGTTTTCCTAAATGGCTGTTGCCTCCAGCGCCTACAAAAAAGCCCTCGAAGGGGATCAGACACCGAAAGAGGTGTTGGTCAAGATCGACCGGGTGACCAAGAAGTTCGACGAGACGGTAGCTGTCGACGATGTTTCTCTGACCATCAACAAAGGCGAGATCTTTGCTCTGCTGGGTGGTTCGGGTTCCGGCAAGTCAACCCTGTTGCGCATGCTCGCCGGGTTTGAGAGGCCCACCGAAGGTCGCATCATTCTCGATGGCGTCGACATTACCGACATGCCGCCGTACAAGCGCCCGATCAACATGATGTTTCAGTCCTACGCGCTGTTCCCGCACATGAGTGTGGCCGACAACATCGCCTTCGGGCTGAAGCAGGATGGCCTGCCCAAGGCCGAGATCGACGAGCGCGTGGCCGAGATGCTCAAGCTGGTGCACATGACCCAGTACGCCAAGCGTAAGCCGCACCAGCTCTCCGGCGGCCAGCGCCAGCGCGTGGCACTGGCCCGTTCGCTGGCCAAACGTCCCAAGTTGCTGCTGCTTGACGAGCCGATGGGCGCACTGGACAAGAAACTGCGCTCGCAGATGCAACTGGAGCTGGTGGAGATCATCGAGCGGGTCGGCGTGACCTGCGTCATGGTGACCCACGACCAGGAAGAAGCCATGACCATGGCCCAGCGTATCGCCATCATGCACCTGGGCTGGATCGCCCAGACCGGCAGCCCGGTGGACGTTTACGAGACTCCGGCCAACCGTCTGGTCTGCGAGTTCATTGGTAACGTCAACCTGTTCGAAGGCGAGATCACTACCGACGACACGGATCATGCGGTCATCACCTGCCCGGGCCTGGACAAGCCGATCTACATCGGTCACGGCATCAGCACCCGCGCCGAGGAGAAGAAGGTCACCTACGCCCTGCGTCCGGAAAAGCTGCTGATGGCCACCGAACTGCCGGCCGATCACGAGCATCCGGAGTACAACTGGAGTCGTGGGCACGTACACGATATTGCTTACCTGGGCGGCCATTCGGTCTACCACGTCAAGCTCGACTCCGGCCAGGTGGTTCAGTGCTTCATTGCCAATGCCGAGCGTCGCGGCAAGCGCCCGACCTGGGATGATCCGGTGGTGGTGTACTGGGAAGATGACAGCGGCGTGGTACTGCAATCATGAAACTGGCCAAGCTTTCGCGTTATGTGCCCAGCGGGCGGCATGTCGTCATCGGCATCCCGTTCCTGTGGCTGTTCCTGTTCTTCCTGTTGCCGTTCGTCATCGTCCTGAAGATCAGCTTCGCCGAGGCCGATGTCGCCATCCCGCCGTATACGGAAATATACCAATGGGCGGACAACAAGCTGACGCTGTTGCTGAACTTCGGCAACTACATCTTCCTGTCCGAGGACGCCCTGTATCTGTCGGCTTACCTGGGTTCGCTGAAGATCGCCACCTTCAGCACGCTGCTGTGTCTGCTGATCGGTTATCCGATGGCCTATGCCATTGCCCGTGCGCCGAAGGAACGGCAGACCGTGCTGCTGCTGTTGATCATGATGCCGACCTGGACCGCGATCCTGATCCGCGTCTATGCCTGGATGGGCATTCTTGGCAACAACGGGCTGCTCAACTCGCTGCTGCAAGGCATCGGCCTGATTGATGCACCGCTGCAGATCCTCAACACCAATACCGCGGTGTATATCGGCATCGTCTACTCGTATTTGCCGTTCATGATCCTGCCGCTCTACGCGAACCTGGTGAAGCACGACCCGAGCCTGCTGGAGGCTGCCTCCGACCTGGGGTCGAGCCACTTCAACAGCTTCTGGAAGATCACCGTGCCGCTGTCGAAGAACGGCATCATTGCCGGCTGCATGCTGGTGTTCATCCCGGTGGTGGGTGAGTTCGTCATCCCTGAACTGCTTGGTGGTCCGGAGACCCTGATGATCGGCAAGGTGCTGTGGCAGGAGTTCTTCAACAACCGCGACTGGCCGGTAGCCTCGGCGTTGGCGGT
This sequence comes from Pseudomonas sp. NCCP-436, assembly GCF_019656335.1. GTDB lineage: Bacteria > Pseudomonadota > Gammaproteobacteria > Pseudomonadales > Pseudomonadaceae > Aquipseudomonas. Next base: position 5,988 of record NZ_BPLZ01000012.1, read on the forward strand.
GGTGATGCTGGCGATCCTGATCGTGCCCATCATCCTGTTCAACCGTAACCAGGCGAAGGAACTGGAGGGTCGCCCATGACGCGTTTTCGTTTTTCCAACCTGATGCTCTGGGCGGGTCTGCTGTTTATCTACCTGCCGATGGTCATTCTGGTGATCTATTCGTTCAACGCCTCCCGCCTGGTAACGGTCTGGGGCGGCTGGTCCGTGAAGTGGTACGTCGGCCTGCTGGACAACACCCAGTTGATGGGCTCGGTGATGCGCTCGCTGGAGATCGCCCTGTACACCGCCATTGCGGCGGTGGCACTGGGCACGCTGGCGGCCTTCGTGCTGACTCGTGTCACTCGTTTCAAGGGGCGAACGCTGTTCGGTGGCATGGTCACCGCACCTCTGGTGATGCCCGAGGTGATCACAGGTCTGTCGCTGTTGCTGCTGTTCGTGCTGATGGCCCAGTTGATCGGCTGGCCGGCACAGCGCGGCATGGCCACCATCTGGATCGCCCACACCACATTCTGCTCGGCCTACGTGGCTGTGGTGGTGTCGTCGCGCCTGCGTGAACTGGACCTGTCCATCGAAGAGGCGGCCATGGATCTGGGCGCGCGGCCGTGGAAGGTATTCTTCCTGATTACCGTGCCGATGATCGCGCCGTCGCTGGCAGCAGGGGCAATGATGTCCTTCGCTCTGTCGCTGGACGACCTGGTTCTGGCCAGCTTCGTCTCCGGTCCTGGCTCCACCACCCTGCCGATGGAGATTTTTTCTGCCGTGCGTCTGGGGGTTAAGCCGGAGATCAACGCAGTAGCCAGCCTGATCCTGTTGGTGGTGTCGTTTGCCACCTTCCTGGCCTGGTTCTTCGCCCACCGCGCCGAGGAGAAGCGCAAGAAGGCCCTGCAGCAGGCCATGGACGAAACTGCCAATCCGTCCTGGCAGCAGGTGATCGACAGTCGTCGCAGCAACTGACTGCGATCATGCAAGAGCAGAAACGGGCCCTCGGGGCCCGTTTCTGTTTACGGCTATTTGGTGCTGGCCTTATTTCACCAGTGCCTTCCAGGGTTTGAGGCTTTGCACTATCTGTACCTGGCTAGCACGCAACTGACGCTGCGCCTCATCCAGCGGCTGCAGGATCAGCACGTACAGCTTGTTCAGCTCGCCGAACAGGCGATCCACCTCTACCACTTCGAGCACGCTGCGTGCCAGTCGCAGCCACACCAGAAGACGTTCCAGTCGCGGCAGTTGCTCGGCCAGTTCTTCGGGACGCTGCTGATAACGGCGCAGCTGCAGGGCCGCACCTTCTTCGCCGAGCAAGGTGCCCAGCCAGCTGCCAAGAGGCGCAGCGCCCTGACGTTCGCCGCGGCTGTTGCGGCCCTGCGTCCAGTTGCGTTGCAGCAACCACAGTGACAGCTTCAGTGACAGCAGTCCCCAGCGGCAGCCGTCCAGCTCTGCAGCAAACAGCGCCGGGGCGTTGTGGCGCAGGTTTTCGTTGTCCTGACCGGCAGCCAGGCGTGGGCGCCAGTCGGCGAGCAGCGCGTCGAGCTGCTCGCGTAGCTCGCGGGTGATGGCACGCGGTGCAGCCTGGCCGAGGCTGGCAAGCAGGGCGCGTAGCTCCACCAGTTGCTGGAGCCAGTCCTGCAACAGGCTCCAGTGGCCGTTGAAACGGTACTGTTCGGCCAGACGTTGGCTGGCGCCGAGCAGGTGCCAGGCGCAGGCGGCAAAGGCTTCATCCAGTGGTAGCTCGGCGGTTAGTGCCGGCAGGGCCAGGCTCAGGCTGTAGCTGCCGGCGTCGAACAGACGGTAGCCGCGCTCAGCCTTACTGATGTCGCAGGGCATCAGCGGCAGCTCGGCGGCCAGCTCGCAGGCCAGCTCCAGCAACGCAGCCGGTTCGCCCTGGCGCAGCTCCAGCTCCAACTCGCAGATTTCTTCCTCGCCTTCACCGGCCGCCACCTTGCCCAGATCCAGCGCTGCCTCGATCACCACGCGTGCCTTGCCTTGGCCCCAGGCAATCTCGGCTTTTTCACGGATGAAGTCGGTGGAGAACAGCGGTTGCAGGGTGGATTTGTCCAGCCCGGCCAGGCTGGCTGGCCAGCAGCTGTCGTCGAGCTTGTGCAGATTCAGCACTGGTGCGTCCAGATACCAGTCCCATTCATTGCGTTCGGACAGTCCGGCCACGCTCTGGCCGCGGCTCTTGAGCGTCTGGATGAACTGCTCGCCGTCGCGGCGGATGCGCAGGGCTACCTTGGACGAAGCCAGATCGCGCTGCGGCGTGTCGTAGTACTGGTTGAACAGCTCCACCCTTTGCCAGCCACTTTTGTTGCGCTTCTTCAGCAGCGGGTGTTCGCGTAGTGCGGCCAGGGTGGTGCGACTGGCGCGCAGTTTGATTTCGGTTTCTTTATTCATTGCAGTGACAGGCTCGAAGCGGCGGTAGGGCGACGCGGGGAGGACAAGGGTAGTGCAAAGGTGCTGCGCTGTCAGGTCGCCAGGCCACGTCTGCGGGCAATCGATGACATGTGCTGGCGGGGGCCGGGTAGCACTCGTATACTTGCCGCCTATTTTCAACCAGGGGCAACCCTATGCCTACCAATCCCTTCGTCAGTCTGTTCGGCCGCTCTCCCATTGGGCCGATGCAGCAACATATCACCAAGGCGCACGAGTGCGCGGCCAATCTCGTTCCGTTGTTTGAGGCGGTGATGGCTGAAGACTGGGCTCGTGTCGAGCAGGTGCAGCAGGAAATGGTGCGCCTGGAGCACGAAGCCGACAAGCTCAAGAAAAGCGTACGCATGCAGTTGCCCAAGAGCTTGTTCCTGCCAGTGCCACGTTCGGATCTGCTGGAGCTGCTCAGCGTTCAGGACAAGGTGGCCAACCGCGCCAAGGATATCGCCGGACTGATTCTGGGGCGTCAGATGACTCTTCCTGAGCAGCTGCAGCCGCTGATGCTGGCCTACGTGAAGCGCTGTGTGGACGCCAGTGCCCAGGCGCTGAAAGCAATGAACGAATTGGATGAGCTGCTGGAAACCGGCTTTGGTGGCCGTGAGGCCGCGCTGATCCAACGCATGGTCGAGGAGCTGGAAGATATCGAGCGGGACACGGATCGGCAGCAGATCGAAGTGCGCCGGGCTCTGTTCGGGCTGGAAAAGGAATTACCTGCCGTTGATGTGATGTTCCTCTACCGGATCATCGACTGGGTTGGCGACGTTGCCGACCGTGCCGAGCGTGTCGGCAACCGACTGGAACAACTGCTGGCGCGCTAGTCGCCGGCTGCCATTCAGGAACCCACAGGTAATTTCTTATGACTCTTGTCGCGGAATACGGTTTCGTACTCCTCGTGCTCGCTTGCTGCTTCGGTTTTTTCATGGCTTGGGGCGTAGGGGCAAACGATGTTTCCAATGCCATGGGCACTTCGGTCGGCTCCAAGGCGCTGACCATCAAGCAGGCGATCCTGGTCGCCATGGTATTCGAGTTCTGCGGAGCTTACCTTGCAGGAGGGCAGGTAACCGAGACCATCAAGAATGGTATCGTCGACAGCACGGTGATCCCGCCCGATATGTTTGTGCTGGGCATGATGTCGGCGTTGCTTTCAGCCGGTACCTGGCTGCTGATCGCTTCGCTGCGTGGCTGGCCGGTCTCGACCACTCACTCGATCGTTGGCGCCATTATCGGCTTTGCCTCGGTAGGGGTGTCGGTCGAGGCGGTCAACTGGCCTGGCCTGGTGCCCATTGTCTCCAGTTGGGTGGTTACGCCCTTCCTTTCCGGCCTGCTCGCCTTTGGTCTGTTCAAGAGTGTGCAGTGGCTGATCATGGATACCGATGATCCCTTCGGCAATGCCAAGCGCTGGGTGCCGGTGTACATGTTCCTGACCGGCTTCATGCTGGCGCTGATGACCTTCACCAAGGGCCTCAAGCATGTCGGCTGGCACTTCAGCACCTCGCAGTCGGTGATGTTGGCATGTGTGGTCGGCTTCATCGTCGCGGCCCTGGGCATCGCCCTGCTGACCCGCATCCAGGTTGATCCGGAAGCCAACAAGAACTTCCAGTTCGCCAGTGTCGAGCGTGTCTTCGCCGTGCTGATGATTTTTACCGCCTGCGCCATGGCCTTCGCCCACGGCGCCAGCGACGTATCCAACGCAGTCGGCCCGCTGGCAGCGGTGGTCGGGGTGATCGAAGCCGGCGGCGACATGGTGGTTGGCGGCAAGTCCGCAGTGCCCGGCTGGGTGTTGTTGCTCGGCGCCGTGGGTATCGTGGTCGGCCTGGCCACTTACGGCTGGAAAGTGATTGCCACCATTGGCAAGGGTATTACCGAGCTTACGCCGAGCCGTGGCTTTGCTGCTGAACTGGCCACCGCCAGTACCGTGGTGGCAGCTTCCGGCATCGGCCTGCCGATTTCCACCACACACACTCTGGTTGGTGCTGTACTGGGCATCGGCCTGGCCCGTGGTATCGGTGCGCTGAACCTGTCTGTGGTGGGTAAGATCTTCACCTCCTGGGTGGTGACCCTGCCAGTTGGTGCGGCACTGGCAATCCTCTATTTTGAATTGATGATGCTGATTTTCCTCTGATCGCACAGGCGGCCCGGCTTTGCCGGGCCGCCTGTGCGAAGGCAGGCTGGTCTGTGTTAGCGGTTCTGTTGTTATGATGAGGCTCCTTTGTGAGAGAGCCGAGTCATGTCACTTCCCTCCCTGCGTGAGCAATTCTCGGCGCTGATAGCTGCACCGTCGATCAGTTGCACCCAGCCCGCGCTGGACATGTCCAACCGTGCAGTGATCGACCTGCTGGCCGGCTGGCTGAGCGATCTCGGCTTTGCCTGCGAGATTCAGCAGGTCAGTCCCGGCAAGTTCAATCTGCTGGCCAGTTATGGTTCAGGGCCTGGCGGCCTGGTGCTGGCCGGGCACAGTGATACCGTACCCTGCGACGAATCTCTCTGGCACAGCGATCCGCTACGCCTCAGCGAGCAGGGTGATCGCTGGGTCGGTCTCGGTGTGTGCGATATGAAGGGATTCTTCCCTTTGATTATCGAAGCGCTGTTGCCGTTGCTCGATCAGCCTTTCCGTCAGCCGCTGCTGATACTCGCCACCTGCGACGAGGAAAGCTCCATGGCCGGTGCCCGCGCTCTGGCCGAGGCCGGACGGCCGCTTGGCCGCGCTGCGGTGATCGGCGAGCCAACCGGGCTCAGGCCGATTCGCCTGCACAAGGGGGTGATGATGGAGCGCATCGACATCCTTGGTCAGAGCGGGCACTCCTCGGATCCGACGCTGGGACGCAGCGCACTGGAGGCCATGCAGGATGTGATGGGCGAACTGCTCGGTCTGCGCGCGCAGTGGCAGCGCGAATTTAGCAACCCGCAGTTCGGCGTGCCGCAACCGACACTGAATCTGGGCTGTATTCATGGTGGCGACAATCCCAACCGCATTTGCGGCCAGTGCGCGCTGGAGTTCGATCTGCGGCCGCTACCCGGCATGGATCCGGAGCTGTTGCGTGCGGCCATTCGTGGCAAACTGCAACCGCTGGCGCTCAAGCACGAGGTGCGCATCGACTACGGCCCGCTGTTCCCTGCCGTGCCGCCCTTCGAGGAGGCCGCCGACCGGGAGTTGGTGCGCCTGGCCGAACACCTGACCGGGCATACGGCACAGGCTGTGGCTTTCGGTACCGAAGCGCCCTATCTTCAGCAACTGGGCTGTGAAACCCTGGTGCTCGGTCCTGGCGACATTGATTGTGCGCACCAGCCTGACGAATACCTGCAGCTCGATCGTATCGAGCCGACTGTGGCCCTGTTGCGCCAACTGATCCAACACTACTGCCTGACCCGGAGTGAAGACGTGCAGCGACGATGAGACAAAAGACCCGAACCGACCCCGACGGATCGTCAAACCCCACGTCTCGACGCTTACGGATTCCCCATGCAAGACTACGTTACCTGGCTACGCCACGCTTCGCCCTATATCAACGCCCACCGCGACTGCACCTTTGTGGTCATGCTGCCGGGCGAGGGTGTCGCCCACCCGAACTTCGCCAACATCGTCCATGATCTGGTGCTGCTGCACAGCCTTGGCGTGCGTCTGGTGCTGGTGCATGGCTCGCGCCCGCAGATCGAGGCGCGTCTGGCTGCGCGCGGCCTGACCCCGCACTTTCACCGCGACCTGCGGATCACCGATGCACCGACCCTGGAGTGCGTGATCGATGCGGTCGGCCAACTGCGCATCGCCATCGAGGCGCGCCTGTCGATGGACATGGCTGCCTCGCCGATGCAGGGCTCGCGCCTGCGCCTGGCCAGTGGCAACTTCGTCACCGCGCGGCCGATCGGCGTGGTCGACGGCGTCGATTATCACCACACTGGCGAGGTGCGGCGCATCGACCGAAAGGGCATCAACCGCCTGCTCGACGAGCGCAGCATTGTCCTGTTGTCCCCACTTGGCTATTCGCCGACCGGGGAAATCTTCAACTTGGCCTGCGAGGACGTGGCGACCCGTACCGCCATCGATCTGGGCGCGGACAAGCTGCTGCTGTTCGGCGCCGAGGACGGCCTGCTCGACGAGCACGGCAACCTGGTGCGCGAACTGCGCCCGCAGCAGGTGCCGGCGCACTTGGCACGACTGGGCAGCAATTACCAGGGCGAGCTGCTCGATGCTGCCGCCCAGGCCTGCCGTGGTGGCGTCAAGCGCAGCCACATCGTCAGTTATGCCGCCGACGGAGCGCTGCTCAGTGAGCTGTTCACCCGGACCGGCAACGGCACACTGGTGGCGCAGGAGCAGTTCGAGTCGCTGCGCGAGGCGACCATCGAGGATGTCGGCGGGCTGATCGAACTGATCCGACCGCTGGAGGAGCAGGGCATTCTGGTGCGGCGCTCGCGGGAGGTGCTGGAGCGGGAGATCGAGCAGTTCAGCATTGTCGAGCGCGAGGGGCTGATTATCGCCTGCGCAGCGCTGTACCCCATCGCTGACTCCGACTGCGGCGAGCTGGCCTGTCTGGCGGTGAACCCGGACTACCGTCACGGCGGGCGTGGTGACGAACTGCTGGCACGGATCGAGGCGCGGGCCCGGGCGCAGGGCATCAAGACCCTGTTCGTGCTCACCACGCGCACCGCTCACTGGTTCCGCGAGCGTGGATTCCAGCCCAGTAGCGTCGAGCGCATGCCGGCCGCACGCGCCTCGCTGTACAACTACCAGCGCAATTCCAAGGTCTTCGAGAAAGCGCTCTAGCGCGTTACAGAAAGGGAGCCAGCACAGCGCCCGAGATCAGGCGCTGTGCTGCTGCAGGCGCATTTGTTCGCGACCGTCATCCCAGCCGGCCTCCCAGGCGGCGGCGGGGATGTCGTCGGCATAGGGCTGGCGGCTCATGGGCTGGCCCGTGAGACCGGCCATGTAGCCTTGCTGGTAGGCCTTGTTCAGCCTCTCCAGGCTCCACTGCGGCGTGGCATCGGCGGCCATGGATGGTGCTCGTGCGTCATCGTTGGCTGGCAATGCTAGCTGGGCGAACGGCAAAATTCATGGCCGCCCATCCCGGCTTTTGCACCGCTGAGAGGCTTTGTGAAACAGTCGATGCTCTATCGATTCACACCGCCACAGCGAGGATGCTGGCTTGATAGGCCGCGACGAAGGCATCGAAGTCGCTGGTCGGCTGGGCCTCCAGCTCGGCCTGTTCGGCCAGTGATTGGTGTGTCGCCTGCTCGAAGGCTGCCTGATGCTCGGCGTTCAGAGGGTGGGCGCGGAAGTATTCGGCATGCCGTCGGCTTTGTTGCAGAGCGAACTGGGTAAAGCTCTGGCCCTGGCGCAGTTGCTTGAGTATCTGCGCCGAAGGGGTCAGATCCGGATCGTCAACCTTGGCCTGCTGCAGTGTCAGGGCCTCGATATGGGCCTGCCCAGCGCAGCTGCGATCAAGCAGTTCGGCGATCGGGCGGATACGTTCGAGCAGCTCGCCGGCCCAGGCCTTCAGTTCAACCGACTGGCCGTCGCGACGCTGCAGGTGCAGGCCAGGGCGGCGACCTTCGCGAACCACGCTGAGGAAGTTGTCGGTGCAACTGGCGCATTCGCCATTCTCCAGCAGTGGGCTGTCCTCCAGCGCACAGTACAGCAGGAAGGCGTCGATGAAGCGGGCCTGGGTCAGGTCGATGCCTAGGGGCAGGAACGGATTGATGTCCAGGCAGCGCACTTCCACGTATTGCACGCCGCGGCTCATCAGAGCCTGGATCGGTCGTTCGCCGCTATAGGTGACGCGCTTGGGCCGGATGCTCGAGTAGTACTCGTTCTCGATCTGCAGGATATTGGTGTTCAGTTGTAGCCATTCGTCGCCGCGTTTGATGCCGGCCGCTACGTAAGGCGGGTAGGGCGTGGCTACTGCCTGGCGCAGACTGTCGGTGTAGCTGGCCAGGTTGTTGTAACAGGGAGTCAGGCCGGACTGGGCGCTGCTCTGATAGCCAAGGTCGCTCATGCGCAGGCTGGTGGCCCAGGGCAGGTACAGGGTATTGGCGTCCAGCTCCTGCAACTGATGCGGGCGTTCGCGCATAAAGCCTTTGTCCAGCGCCGGCGAGGCACCGAACAGATACATCAGCAGCCAGCTATAGCGGCGGAAATTGCGGATCAGGGCTATGTAGCGTGCCGACTGATAGTCGCGTGCGCTTTGCGTATCGCCTTCGGCACGTTGCTGCAGTTGCCACAACCCTTCGGGCAGGGAGAAGTTATAGTGGATTCCGGCAATGCACTGCATGGTCTTGCCGTAGCGCAGCGCCAGTCCCTTGCGGTACACGTACTTGAGGCGGCCTATGTTGGAGCTGCCATAGCGGGCGATGGGGATGGTCTCCTCGTCCGGCAGGGCGCAGGGCATCGACGGGCTCCACAGCAGTTCGCCGTCGAGTTTGGCGTAGGTGAAGCGGTGAATGCGTTCCAGTTCGTCGAGGGTGCTGGCCGGATCGTTGGCCGTGCCAGTGATGAACTCCAGCAGTGACTCGGAATAGTCGGTGGTGATCTGCGCATGGGTCAGCGCCGAGCCCAGTGCTTGCGGGTGCGGCGTCAGCGCCAGTTGGCCGTTGTGATCGACGCGCAGGCATTCGCGCTCGATGCCGTGCAGACACTCGCTCAACAGGGACAGGTGGGCCGGCTCGCCGAGCTGCGCCAGGCGGCGTGAGAGAAGGTCGCTCAAGTTGCTATTCCTAACTGGGCAATCACGCCAATATGGGGATCATCGTCACACTCTGCAAGGGGCGTCGATGTCGCCAGCTTAGACAAGCTGTGGCCCTGCTGGTTACACGCAGGCGAAGGTGCCTTGTGCCTTGGCAACCAGCTTGTCACCCTGCAGCACTTCGGCCTCCACCACCTGGGTGCGTCTCCCGGCATGCAGCACTCGAGCGTGACACAGCACGCTGCCGTCGCTGACCGGGCGAATGTAGTTGATCTTGCACTCCAGCGTCACACTGCTCGGGCTGCCATCGCCCAGACTGTGGCTGGCTTGGCCCATGGCAGTGTCGATCAGCGAGAAGAGGGCGCCGCCATGCAGCTTGCCGTGCAGGTTGCGCAATTCGTCGGTAAGGGTCAGGCGCACGCGCGCCTCGCCGCCGCCAACCTGGAGGATTTCCAGGCCGAGCAGGCGGGAAAAGGCGCTGCTGGCGCCTACGTTGTCAGTTGTGCTCATTTCTTCAACTGCCTGGCGTTGGCAAACAGGGCGGCCATGCCGCCAGTGGCTGGTGCGGGTTTGTCCTGGCGTGAGTGGCGTTCGCTGCGCGGCGCGTTGCCACGGCTGCCGCGGTTGCCTTCGACCTTCTCGCCGGGCGTGTCGCCCATGCGCATGGACAGGCCGATGCGGTTGCGCGGAATGTCCACCTCCATCACCTTGACCTTGACCACGTCGCCGGCCTTGACCGCTTCATGCGGATCCTTGATGAATTTTTCCGATAGCGCGCTGATATGCACCAGGCCGTCCTGATGAACGCCGATATCGACGAAGGCACCAAAGTTGGTGACGTTGGTGACAACGCCTTCCAGCACCATGCCCGGCTTGAGGTCGGCGAGGGTTTCCACGCCTTCCTGGAATTCGGCGGTCTTGAACTCCGGGCGCGGGTCACGCCCCGGCTTGTCCAGCTCCTTGAGGATATCTCCGACGGTGATCAGGCCGAACTGTTCATCGGTGAACCTGGCCGGGTCGAGCTTCTTCAGGAAGCTGGAGTCGCCAATCAGCGAGCGGATATCGCGGCCGGTGTCGGCGGCAATGCGCTGCACCACCGGGTAGGCCTCCGGGTGCACTGCCGAGGCGTCGAGCGGGTTGTCGCCGTTCATTACGCGAAGGAAGCCGGCGGCCTGCTCGAAGGTCTTTTCACCCAGACGCGGCACTTTTTTCAGCTCGGCGCGGGATTTGAACGCGCCGTTGCTGTCGCGGTACTGGACGATATTTTGCGCCAGGGCGCTGTTCAGGCCGGAGATGCGTGCCAGCAGGGCGGCCGAGGCAGTGTTCACATCCACGCCAACGGCGTTCACGCAGTCTTCTACCACCGCGTCCAGCGAACGGGCCAGTTTCAGCTGCGAGACATCGTGCTGGTACTGGCCGACACCGATGGATTTCGGGTCGATCTTCACCAGTTCGGCCAGCGGATCCTGCAGGCGGCGGGCGATGCTTACGGCGCCGCGCAGCGACACGTCGAGATCCGGGAATTCGCGCGCGGCCAGTTCCGAGGCCGAGTAGACTGAGGCGCCGGCCTCGCTGACCATGATCTTGGTCAGTTTCAGGCCCGGAACCTTGCGGATCAGTTCGCCGGCCAGCTTGTCGGTCTCGCGGCTGGCGGTGCCGTTGCCGATGGCAATCAGGTCGACGCCATGCTTGGCGCAGAGTTTGGCAAGGATCGCCAGGGTGCCGTCCCAGTCGTTGCGCGGCGCGTGCGGGTAGACGGTGGCGGTTTCCAGCAGCTTGCCGGTGGCGTCGACCACGGCCACCTTGCAGCCGGTGCGCAGTCCCGGGTCGAGGGCCAGGGTGGCGCGTGGGCCGGCCGGGGCGGCCAGCAGCAGGTCATGCAGGTTGCGGGCAAAGACGCTGATGGCCTCGTCTTCGGCGCGTTCGCGCAGTTCGCCGAGCAGGTCTGTTTCCAGGTGGTTGTACAGTTTGACCTTCCAGGTCCAGCGCACCACTTCGGCCAGCCACTTGTCGGCGGCGCGGCCACGGTTCTCCAGGCCGAAGCGCTCGCCGATCATCAGCTCGCAGGGGTGCAGAGTGCCCGGCAGCTCTTCGCCGACCTTCAGGCTGGTACTGAGGATGCCCTCGTTGCGCCCACGGAAGATCGCCAGCGCCCGGTGTGACGGCATGCTCTTGAGCGGTTCGTCGTGCTCGAAATAGTCGCTGAACTTGGCCCCTTCGCTCTCCTTGCCCGGTACCACTCGGGCGCTGAGGATGGCGTTGTCCTTGAGGAAGGTGCGCAGCTTGTCGAGCAGGGTGGCGTCCTCGGCGAAGCGCTCCATCAGGATGTACTTGGCGCCTTCGAGCACGGTCTTGATGTCGGCGAAGCCCTTCTCGGCATCGATGAAGCGCTCGGCTTGCTGTTCCGGCGTAAGGCTCGGGTCGTTGAAGAGTGCGTCGGCCAGTTCGCCGAGGCCGGCTTCCAGGGCTATCTGGCCCTTGGTGCGGCGCTTTTGCTTGTAGGGCAAATACAGGTCTTCGAGGCGTGTCTTGGTGTCGGCCAGGTCGATCTCGCGTTTCAGTTCGGGCGTCAGCTTGCCCTGTTCCTCGATGCTGGCGAGGATCGCCGCACGGCGCTCGTCCAGCTCGCGCAGATAGCGCAGGCGTTCTTCCAGATGGCGCAGCTGGGTATCGTCGAGGCTGCCGGTGACTTCCTTGCGGTAACGGGCAATGAAGGGCACGGTGGAGCCTTCGTCGAGCAGAGCCACGGCGGCGGCGACCTGCTGCGGGCGCACGCCCAGTTCGTTGGCGATGCGGTTGTTGATGCTGTCCATGATAAAGCTACCCACACTGAGAGGCACTGCGAGATCCTGTGCCGGCATATCCTACCAGCTGCGCTGGCACGGACAGTCTGGCCCGGGTGCGGCAGTGCCCTGTACGACAAAGTGGCCGCATGAATGCCGGCCGGACGCGAAAGCGGCGCATTATAAACATCGCATCCGTCGCTGCTGGAAACCGTTCGGGGAAAAATCTGCTAACAATGGCCCAAGTGCCGCTTCCGGAGCCTGAGCGATAATGCGGCCACCTGCCGTCGTGCGACGGTCCGTCCAAGGAGAAGCCATGACCCAGTCCAGCACTACCGCCGAAGGCGAGAAGATCCTCATCGTCGACGATGATGCCCGTCTGCGTCGCCTGCTCGAGCGTTTCTTCGACGAGCAGGGATACCGCGTGCGCGCGGTGGAGAACGTCGAACAGATGGATCGCCTGCTGGCGCGAGAGCTGTTCAATCTGGTGGTGCTGGATCTGATGCTGCCCGGCGAAGACGGTCTGTCCGCTTGTCGGCGCCTGCGCGAGGCGGGAAACCAGGTGCCGATCATCATGCTTACCGCCAAGGGTGACGAAGCCAGCCGTATCCAGGGGTTGGAGCAGGGGGCTGATGATTACCTGGCCAAGCCGTTCAATCCACGCGAGCTGCTGGCGCGAATCCGTGCCGTGCTGCGTCGTCAGGCACCGGTGGTGCCGGGGGCGCCGGGCAGTGAGGACGAGAGCGTCAGCTTCGGCGACTATGTGCTGTCGCTGGCCACCCGCGAATTGAAGAAGGGCGACCAGGTGCACATGCTCACCACCGGCGAGTTCGCCGTGCTCAAGGCATTGGTCAAGCATGCCCGCGAGCCGCTGACGCGCGACAAGCTGATGAACCTGGCACGCGGTCGCGAGTGGGATGCGCTGGAGCGCTCCATCGATGTGCAGATCAGCCGCCTGCGCCGGCTGATCGAGCCGGATCCGTCCAAGCCGCGCTATATCCAGACCGTCTGGGGTGTGGGCTATGTGTTTGTTCCGGACGGCAGCAAGTCGTAGCACGCCTGGCGTCTGCTCTGCTCATGTGGCAGGCGCTCTTTCTCTGCCGGGTGATCCTTCGTGCAGAAATTTTCCTGGTGGCAAACCGAGCCGATGAAAACCCCTTACTGGTTCCCGCAGAGCTTCTTCGCCCGCACCCTATGGCTGGTGCTGATCGTGGTGCTGTTCTCCAAGGCACTGACCCTGGTCTATCTGATGATGAATGAGGACGTGCTGCTCGATCGTCAGTACAGCCATGGCGCTGCGCTGACCCTGCGCGCCTATTGGGCGGCCAGCCCCGAGGATCGCGATCATATCGCCGAGGCCGCCGGCCTCAAGCGCATTGCGCGCGACAAGGTACCGCCGAGTGAACAGCATTGGCCGTACAGCGAGATCTTCGAGCGGCAGATGCAGACCGAGCTGGGCCCGGATACCGAAATACGGGTGCGGGCCGCCTCGCCGCCGGCGCTCTGGGTACATGCGCCAAGTCTCGGAGAGGACTGGGTACGGGTGCCGATGTACCCGCACCCGTTGCGTGGCCAGCGGATCTGGAGTGTGCTCGGCTGGTTCCTCGGCATCGGCCTGCTCTCCACCGCCGCGGCCTGGATCTTCGTGCGTCAGCTCAACGCGCCGCTCAAGCGCCTGGTTTACGCCGCCCGCCAACTGGGCCAGGGACGCAGTGTGCGGCTGCCGGTGAGCGATACGCCGAGTGAGATGACCGAGGTCTACCGTGCCTTCAACCAGATGGCCGAGGATGTCGAACAGGCCGCCCGTGAGCGCGAGCTGATGCTGGCCGGGGTGTCGCACGACCTGCGTACGCCGCTGACTCGCCTGCGCTTGGCGCTGGAATTCATGGACAACGATTCGGAACTGACCGAGGACATGGTGCGCGATATCGAGGACATGGACGCCATCCTTGACCAGTTTCTCGCCTTTATCCGTGACGGCCGCGATGAGCCGGTGGAGGAGGCCGACTTTTGCGAGCTGGTGCGCGAGACACTGGCACCGTACAACCAGGGCGGTGAGCGCGTGCGCCTTTGTCTGGAGCCTATTCCACCCTTCCCGCTGCGGCGGGTTTCGACCAAGCGCTTGCTGACCAACCTGGTGGAGAACGCCCTCAATCATGGTGGCGGCGATGCGGTGGAAGTGGTGGCCAGCCTGGCCGGCGACCACAGTGCGCCCTATGTGGTGCTTAGTGTGCTCGATCGTGGCGCCGGCATCGATCCGAGTGAGCTGGACAGCATCTTCAACCCCTTTATTCGCGGCGACCGAGCGCGGGGCGGACGCGGTACCGGCCTCGGTCTGGCCATCGTCAAGCGCATCGCCGCGCTGCACGGCGGCAGTGTCGAGCTGCGCAACCGCAGCGGCGGTGGCATTGAAGCGCGGGTTCGTCTGCCGCTGGGACTGTTGTTGCCGCGTGACGCGGTGTAGTGCGCTTTAGCCGCGGCCCTTGGTGCGTGTCTGACCGTGCGTGGCGTGTTTTTCCAAATGATCGACGATGATTCCGGCCACGTCCTTGCCGGTGGTGGTCTCGATGCCCTGCAAGCCGGGTGAGGAGTTGACCTCCATTACCAGCGGACCGTGATTGGAGCGCAGGATATCCACCCCGGCCACGTTCAGGCCCATCACCCGCGCTGCGCGCACCGCAGTCATGCGTTCCTCCGGGGTGATCTTGATCAGGCTGGCGCTTCCGCCGCGGTGCAGGTTGGAGCGGAACTCGCCCGGCTTGGCCTGGCGCTTCATCGCCGCGATGACCTTGTCACCCACTACGAAGCAGCGGATGTCGGCACCGCCGGCTTCGCGGATGTATTCCTGCACCATGATGTCCTGTTTGAGGCCGAGGAAGGCTTCGAGCACCGACTCGGCCGCCTTCTGCGTCTCGGCCAGTACCACGCCCATACCCTGAGTGCCTTCAAGCACCTTGATCACCAGCGGTGCACCTCCGACCATCTGGATGAGGTCCGGAATGTCGTCCGGGCTGTGGGCGAAGCCGGTAACCGGCAGACCGATACCCTTGCGCGAAAGCAGTTGCAGCGCGCGCAGCTTGTCGCGCGAGCGACTGATGGCCACCGATTCGTTAAGTGGAAACACGCCCATCATCTCGAACTGGCGTAGCACTGCGCAGCCATAGAAGGTCACCGAGGCGCCGATGCGCGGAATTACCGCGTCAAAGCCCTCCAAAGCCTGGCCACGATAGTGGATCTGCGGCTTGTGGCTGGCGATATTCATGTAGGCGCGCAGGGTGTCGATCACCACCATTTCGTGGCCCCGTTGCTGACCGGCCTCCACCAGACGACGGGTGGAATACAGACGCGGGTTGCGCGACAGCACGGCGATTTTCATGGGGCACCTGAAAGTGAGGGAGGCAGAGTGGGCTTGTCCTGGACGTAGCGTAGTGCCGGGTCGACCAGCAGTCGGCCGGCGATCAGTGCCTGCGAGCCCAGCAGCACGCGGTAGCGCATGGTGCGGCGACAGGCCAGAGTAAATTCAACCGGCCATAGCCGTTCGCCCAGTGCCAGCTCGGTGCGGATCACGTAGCGGTTCTGCACCTGGCCATTGGAGCTTTTAACGCGCTTGAGCGAGACCAGCGGGGCCTCGCAACGATGGCCCCGCTGTACGCGGGTGCCCAGGTAGGCGGTGAAGCGCACCCAGTCCTCACCGTCACGGCGAAACGTCTGAATGTCGCTGGCATGCAGGCTTGAGGTACGGGCGCCGGTATCGACCTTGGCGCGCAGACCGACGATGCCGAGCGCCGGCAGATTGATCCACTCACGCAGGCCGATCACGCAGAGCTGGTCGAAGGTGTTCAAAACGGTGGTGTTCCCGGGCGCTGGCAGGGCCTATGATTCGGCGCATTCTAGTTGCACCTTGTGACAACTGCATCCGTCGGTAGGGGCCGGCGGAGGATGAAACCGACAGAGTGTGAGATGAGCGAGAAGGACGAAGGCAGGATTCGCCTGGATAAGTGGCTGTGGGCGGCGCGTTTCTACAAGACCCGTGCACTGGCCAAGGCCGCCATCGAGGGTGGCAAGGTGCACCATCGCGGCGAGCGCTGCAAGCCGGGTAAGGAACCGAAGATTGGTGACGAGTACGTACTGCGCACTGGCTTTGACGAGCGCACCGTGGTGGTGCTGGGGCTTTCCGACGTTCGCCGGGGAGCGCCTGAAGCGCAGCAGCTTTACCGTGAGACCGAGGAAAGCATTGTCCGCCGTGAACAGGCCGCGGCCTTGCGCAAGGCTGGGGCGCTGGGCATACAAACCGACGGCCGGCCGAGCAAGAAGCAACGACGGCAGATCCATCAGTTCAATGAGCAGCAGGAGGGGGGACTGAGTCATCCCTGGGCAGATGAGTACTGACAAGTACCTGCTCAAGGTGGTGTGGGGTTGAACAGGCTCGGAATGCTTATTTGCCGCGGGCAAACTGCTCTTCTTCGCCTGTTTTCCCTTGTTTGAGCTTCACTCGGCGCAGAGTCTGGGGCTGTTTCTGCCCGCCAGCCTCAGCGACCGCTGATAACGCTCAGACGTCCCAGCAGTGGTAGTCCGGCCAGGCGTGATGTGAGCGGCAGGGTGAGCTTTTCCAGCCAGTCGCTGGCACGCTGGCCCAGTGGTGTGTAGCAGCTCCAGGCCAGTGCCAGCAGGCAGAGGAATACGCCGCCGACGAAGGCATCGGATCCCCAGTGCGCGCCGGCCACCAGGCGCGGCATGATGCCGATCAAGGCAATGGCCCAGACCAGCAGCAGCGTCCAGCGACGGGCGAAGAAACTCATGAATGCGGCCCAGATCAGCAGTACCGAGGCATGGTCGCCAGGAAAGCTGCGACTGGCCCTGTCCTTCATGTCCCAGCGCGCTTCCCAGTCTGGAAACAGTTGGCTCAGACGGGCGCTGCCTTCGACCACCAGCGAGGCGCTCGGACGCTGCCAGTCCATGGCCTCGACCAGATCGGCGAAGCCCACGCGCAGCAGCAGCAGGGTTACCAGTGCCGTCAGAAAGGCGAACAGTGCGCGGCGTACCTGCCAGCCCTGGAGTATCAGGCCGCTGCGCAGCATCACGGCCAGCATCACCAGCCCCACCGCGGCATCCACCGGGCGCATGCTGCCGATGGCCCACGTCCGGGCCCACAGGCCAGCGGCGTGTACCGGATCATTGAGCAGGCGAAACAGCCACAGATCGAAGGCATCCCACAATTCCCGGCTGGGCTGCCAGAGCCAGCTGCCAAGCAGCAGAAAGGCAATAAGGTGGCAGACAAGCATGGGGCCGAGGCGCCAGCGGTTGTTGAGAAATGAGCTCGACATGGTAAATCCCTTTGCGAATGTGGGCCGTGCAGGGGCGCGCGATGATTGTGCGGCGTCAGAAGCATTACAAGCGACGTACTTCGGCCGTTCAGCCCGGGTTCAGATGTGTCGGTGTATTCCTTGCGCCAGCTCACATGACGTCCGGGCCTTGGTTGGGGCGGCATTTGTGCATAAAATCGCCGGCCCATTCGCACAGACCTCGGGCCGGCCGCTATGAACGACTTCAGTCAACGCTTTCTCTTCGACGATGCCGACGCGCGTGGCGAAATGGTTGCGTTGCGCGAGAGTTACGCCCACGTATTGGCCAAGCATAGCTATCCGCAGCCGGTGGCACAGTTGCTCGGTGAGATGATGGCTGCGGCGGCACTGCTGGTTGGCACACTGAAGTTCGACGGTCTGCTGATACTGCAGGCGCGCGCCGAGGGGCCGCTGTCGCTGTTGATGGTTGAGTGTTCCAGCTCCCGCGAGCTGCGTGGTATCGCCCGCTATGATCAGCAGGGCATCGGCGCCGACGCCGATCTGCTGACTCTGATGCCCGGTGGTGTACTGGCCATTACCGTGGATCCGGCCCATGGCCAGCGCTACCAGGGCATTGTTGAACTTGATGGCGTCGACCTGGCCGAATGCCTGTCCAACTACTTTGCCAGCTCCGATCAATTGCCCACCCGCTTCTGGCTCAAAGCCGACGGCCAGCGCGCGCGCGGCCTGCTGCTGCAGCAAATGCCGGCGCAAGTGCAGACCGATCCCGACGCGCGTAAGGAGAGCTGGAATCATCTGCTGACCCTGGCTGACACCCTGACCGCCGAAGAGCTGCTGGGGCTGGATAACCAAACCCTGCTGCACCGTCTCTACCACCAGCAGGATGTGCGGTTGTTCGACGAGCAGCCGCTGCAGTTCCGCTGCAGCTGTTCACGTGAACGCTCCGCCCGGGCGTTGGTCAGCCTGGGCCAGGCCGATGCCGAACAGTTGCTGGCCGAGCAGGGGGGGCGCGTGGAGATCGATTGCCAGTTCTGCAACGAACGCTATCTGTTTGATGCCGCCGACATCGCTCAGCTGTTCGCCGGCGCAGGCACCGACGAGCCTTCACAGACACGCCACTGATGGCTGTTTTCAAGTTATAGATTTTCTCTATTAAGTAGGAGGCTGCCAAACTCCGCATGCTTCTGGCATAATTCCGCAACTTTTTCTTACCGTGTAGTTCAGTTGCCCCTGTACTACACAACGTTCGGAAGATTCGGCCAGCGGCCGACGGGGAACCTCATGACGCAAGCCAACAACGCCGTATACACCAATATCAGCACCGCGCAACTGGTCGAAGAGGCCATTCGCCGCGGTGAGGGCGAACTGGCCACCAATGGCGCTCTGGTCGTACGTACCGGTCATCGCACCGGCCGTTCTCCGGCCGATCGTTTCATCGTGCAGGAGCCGAGCACCGAGGCGCAGATCGCCTGGGGCAGCATCAACCGTCCGTTCCCGGCCGACAAGTTCGATGCCCTGTGGGAGCGTGTCGAGTCCTTCAACAACGCCCAGGAACACTTCGTTTCCTACGTACACGTAGGCTCTGCCGAAGAACACTACCTGCCGGTCAAGATGACCACTGCCACCGCCTGGCAGAACCTGTTCGGCCGTCAGCTGTTCATCAACCCGGAAGCCTACAACCCCTCAGCCAAGGCTGAGTGGCAGATCCTCAACGTCGCCAACTTCGAGTGCGTGCCCGAGCGTGACGGCACCAACTCCGACGGTTGCGTGATCATCAACTTCGCCCAGCGCAAGGTGCTGATTGCCGGTATGCGCTATGCCGGTGAAATGAAGAAAGCCATGTTCTCGGTGCAGAACTTCCTGCTGCCGGAAAAAGACGTGCTACCGATGCACTGCGCTGCCAATATCGGCGAAGAAGGTGACGTGACCCTGTTCTTCGGCCTGTCCGGCACCGGCAAGACCACTCTGTCGGCTGACGAATCGCGTTACCTGATCGGCGACGACGAGCACGGTTGGGGCGAGGGCGTGGTGTTCAACATCGAAGGCGGTTGCTATGCCAAGTGCATCGACCTGTCTGAGAAGAACGAGCCGGTGATCTGGAAAGCCATTCAGTTCGGTACCGTGCTGGAAAACGTCGTGCTCGACGAGCAGCGCGTCCCCGACTACAGCGATGACAGCCTGACGCAGAACAGTCGCGCCGCCTACCCGCTGGAATACGTCGAGAAGCGCAGCGAAAAGAACCTCGGCGGTGAGCCGAACGCCGTTATCTTCCTGACCTGTGACCTGACCGGTGTACTGCCTCCGGTGTCGATCCTCAACAACGAGCAGGCGGCCTACCACTTCCTGTCCGGCTACACCGCACTGGTTGGTTCCACCGAGATGGGTTCGGGCAGCGGTATCAAGTCGACCTTCTCCACCTGTTTCGGCGCACCGTTCTTCCCGCGTCCGGCTGGTGTCTACGCCGAACTGCTGATCAAGCGCATCAACGCTTTCGGCTCCAAGGTCTACCTGGTCAACACCGGCTGGACCGGCGGTGGCTACGGTGTTGGCAAGCGCTTCAACATTCCCACCACTCGCGCCGTAATTGCCGCCATCCAGAGCGGCGCGCTGGTTGGTGTGGAAACCGAGCATCTGCCGATCATCAATCTGGACGTGCCGAAGGCTGTTCCGGGTGTCGATACCGAGCTGCTCAATCCGCGCAATACCTGGGCTGACAAGGCCGCCTACGACGAGGCTGCCCGTGGTCTGGCCAAGCTGTTCATCGACAACTTCGCCAAGTTCGATGTCAGCGATGCAATCAAGAACGCCGGCCCGCAGCTCTGAGCCGGACGCTCAAGCCATGAAAAAGCCGCCTGAGGGCGGCTTTTTCATGGCTGTTGTTTATGTGTCTCAGCGGTTGCTCTGACCCTCGGTTAGGGTCCAGTCCACCAGCTCCTGGGCAAGGCGGTCGCCGGCCTGGCCGAAGGCCTGTATCACCGCGTTGATGGAGCTGTCGCTGGCCGGCTGGCGGACACTGAAGCGGCGACTGGTGAGGATGCGCTGGTCGCGGCTGTTGACCAGGCGCATGTCGAGCTGGATCAGTGCCTCGGGGAGGCCGTCGCGGTACTGGCTGTGGAAGCTACGCAGGTCGCCAACCAGTTCCAGATCGGCATGCAGGTGCTGATCCTCGTGGCTCAGTGCCTGAATCCGGCCGTCATCCTGGAAGGCGTCGAGCAGTCGCGCACGCAGCAGCTGCGGGGCGCGCTCACTCCAGCGCACGCCCTGATAGGTATTGATCCGGCCTGGCTCGGGCTGCACTACGATGCGATTGCTGTCGAACAGCGGGCTGCTGCCCGGACTGTGCAGTCGCAGCGACCAGTCGACGGGCTGATTCCGGGCCGGCAGCTCGCTGGCCGGCAGTTGGTAGATGTCCAGAGGTTCGCTCTGCGGCAGGATCGAGCAGGCCGACAGCAGACTGGCTGCCAGGAGCAGAGACAGAGACTTCATGGTTGGAACTCCTTGATGCTTTCGTTGCGCAACAGGTAGCCGGCAGGGTCTTCTTCCAGGCGCCGGGAAAAGCCGCGCAGGGCTCCGAGAGCGTCGCGCAGTTCGGCTATCGTCGGGCCCAGCTCGCCGAGTCCCTGCATGCCGCTGTCCAGAGCACTGCGATTGTTCTGCAGGAGTTGCTCGATACTGCGGCTGCTGCGATCGAGCGAAGCCATCAGTCGTTCGGCATTTTCCAGCACCTGGCGACCCTGACCGTCGAGCAGTTGATTGGCGCTGTGCATCAGCTCGGTGGCTTCGCGGGCAGCGGCAGCGGTTTGTTTGAGGACATTGCCAAGTTCATCGCGTTGCTCGGCCATGCCGGCGGTGAGCTGCTCAAGATTTTTCAGGGTGTGAGAGACATGTTCGGCGTTTTCGTGGGAGAGCATGCGGTTGGCGCGGTTGAGCAGCAGGGTAAGGTTGCTGACCAGATCCTCGCCGTTGGCCATCAGCCGCGAGAGTGGCGAACGGTCAGCGATGATGATTCCGGGCTGGCTGTTGCTGGTTTCCAGCGGCGGGCTCTCCGGGCTGCCACCGTGCAGCTGAATCACCGCCAGGCCGGTGACGCCGGTGATGGCCAGGCGGGCTCGGGTGTCCTGCTTGATTGGGGTGTGCTCAACGATGCGGATGCGTGCGCGCACGCTACGTGGATCCTGTGGGTCGAGACCGAGGCTGACCACGTCGCCAACCTTGATCCCGCTGTATTGCACGGAGCTGCCCTGTGACAGGCCGGTGACTGCTTCATTGAAGATCACCTCGTAATCACTGAAGGCACTGTCACGGCCGTTCTTGTTCAGCCACAGGCCGAACAGGAGCGCAGCGCCCAGCGTCAGTACGGTGAACAGGCCGATCAGTACGTGATGGGCTCTGGGTTCCATTCATTGACTCCCTGCCGCCGTGGCGGCCTGTGCGGCCGCGCGTCCGCGCGGGCCGTGAAAATATTCCTGAATCCAGGCGTCGTCAGTAGCGGCCACCACGTCGAGGCGGTCGGCCACCAGTACCTTTTTCTGTGCCAGCACTGCAACTCGGTCGCAGATACTGTAGAGGGTGTCGAGGTCATGGGTGACCAGGAACACACTCAGGCCCAGGCTGTCGCTGAGGGTACGGATCAATTGGTCGAAGGCGGCAGCGCCGATGGGATCGAGGCCTGCAGTGGGTTCGTCGAGGAACAGGATCTCCGGATCCAGCGCCAGCGCCCGGGCAAGGGCTGCACGTTTGACCATACCGCCGGACAGTGAGGCCGGGTACTTGTCGCCGGCATTCGATGGTAGCCCGGCCAGGGCAATCTTGACCTGCGCCAGGCGCTCGGCGGCTGGCCTCGACAGGCCGGCATGTTCGATCAGCGGCAGGGCGATGTTCTCGGTCACGGTTAGCGAGGAAAACAGTGCGCCGCGCTGGTAGAGCACGCCGAATCGCCGCTCCAGTTGCGAGCGGCGCTCGACTGGCAGACTCAGCAACTCCTCGCCGAATACCCGTACGGTACCCGCATTGGGCTGGCGTAGGCCGACGATGCTGCGCAGCAGTACCGACTTGCCGGTGCCGGAGCCGCCGACTACACCGAGAATCTCGCCTCGATACAGGTCGAAATCCAGATGTTCGTGGACAACCTGGTTGCCGAAGCGATTGCTCAGGTTGCGCACCTCGATGACCTTGTTGCGACTCACCAGCCCATCTCCATGAGAAACAGCGCCGCCAGAGCGTCGAGCAGAATCACCATGAAGATCGACTGAACTACCGCCGAGGTGGTGTGTTCTCCGACCGATTGTGCGCTGCCACTGACCTTGAAGCCTTCCAGGCAGCCGATCAGGGCGATCAGGAAGGCGAACAGCGGTGCCTTCAGCATGCCGATCAAAAAGTGCCGCAACAGGTCACTGTCCTGCAGTATCGACAGGTACAGGGTGCTCGGGATGTCCAGCGACAGGGCGCAGACCAGGCCGCCGCCGAGCATGCCGCTGAGCATGGCGATGAAGGTCAGGATCGGCAAGGCGATGAGCATGGCGAACACCCGCGGCAGCACCAGCAGCTCGATCGGACTCAGGCCCAGGGTGCGAATGGCGTCGATCTCCTCATTGGCCTTCATCGAACCGATCTGCGCGGTGAAGGCACTGGCGGTACGGCCGGCCATGAGGATGGCGGTGAGCAAGACACCGAACTCGCGCAGGAAGGAGAAGGCCACAAGGTTGACCGTGTAGATGCTGGCGCCGAAGTCGGCCAGGATGGTGGCGCCGAGAAAAGCCACCACGGCGCCGACCAGGAAGGTCAGCAGGGTGATGATCGGTACGGCATTGAGTCCGCACTGTTCCAGATGGGCCGCCAGCGAGGTGATCCGCCAGCGTCGCGGGCGCAGCAGTACGCCGAGCATGCTGGCCAGGGTCAGGCCCATGAAGCCAAGCAGGGCGCGGCCTTGGTGCCAGAGATTTTCTACTGCCTCGCCAATATGACCGAGCAGCTCGTGCAGAACCGAGCTGCGTGGTGCGGCAGGCTGCGGTGATTCGTCGGCCATGGCGTTGGCCACCGCCAGCAGAAGGGCTCGCCGGCCTTCATCGAAATCGGGCTGTTGGACGAGCTGGCGCAGACGCTGGCTGCCCAACAGCTGCACCAGTAAAGACGCCCCGGCAGTGTCTACTGCCTCCAGGTTGGCGAATACGACTGCCGTGGCGTTTTGCAGGTGCGTCTGCAGCGCCTGAACCTGTGGCTCCAGGCTGGCGTAGTGGGAAAGCGTCCAGTCGCCACCGATCTGCCAGGGGGCATCCATGCGACCGGCCGGCGGGGGGGTGATATAGGGCTCGGTTGGTGTCATGGGACGAGAGCTTAGCCTTGTCCTGGGGCCGCTAGCCAGCTTTGCGCGGTGCATCCCCTGTTGGCTGACGACGAGGGGCGTGACATGGCAAATGTCCTACACGGGCTTTGTACGATTGTCGGACTTTCAATTCTGGCAATACGCCACTACAATTTTGTGATTCGTGTCACGGATGTCCGGTGTGGCGCCACATAGATCCAATAATCAGAGAATGGCCATGAAGGAACAACGCCAGCTTCCCCGCTTGCGAGCGCATATCGACCACCTGCTGAGCAAGGGCTGGATCATTGCCAGCCGCGACCCGCTGACCCTGCGCAATGGTCAGCGTTGTTACCTGGTATCCCACGGCATGCTCATTAGCGACTCCATTTCGTCCCGTGCCGCCTGACCGCTTTCCCTATCTGCTGCGCCACGATTTCAGCCTCGGCGCAGTGGCGTTTTTGTCCCCGGGTATCGCCGTAGTCAGCGCCCGCTTTGCTACTCGCTGGCACTGAGATGATGCCGGGCAGCCCGCAGGATGTGGCCTTGCTGGCCCATCCCGATTGACTCAGGCTCTGACCGCCTTATACAACCGCAGCGGTCCTCCCGTCCGGTTGCACAATGCCCGGGGGAGCGAGTCGATGTTGCCGCTCCTGGCGGCGGACGCCATGCTGCAGCAGCGCCTGCTGGCGAACAATCCGTGTGATATGAACAAGCAGCAGACATTGGCCATCTGACGCGCCGCCTACTGAGACGCGCTCCTGCAGGAAAGGCATATGAGCGAAACTGAACACCGGCGTGGCGACTACCGCCACTTCCAGCCGATTACTACACGCTGGCATGACAACGACATTTACGGTCACGTCAACAACGTGACCTATTACAGTTACTTCGACAGCGCGGTGAACGCCTACCTGATCACCGAAGGCGGGCTGAATATCCACGAAGGCGAGGTGGTGGGCTTTGTGGTCAGCTCCAGCTGCGACTACTTCGCCTCGATCGCCTTTCCCGATGTCATCGAGGTGGGGCTGAGGGTTGCCCGGCTGGGCAACAGCTCGGTGCAGTACGAACTGGCGATCTTCCGCGCCGGCGAGCCACAGGCCTGCGCCGCCGGACGCTTCGTTCACGTCTTTGTGGAGCGGAGCAGCAGCCGCCCGGTGGCCATCCCGGCCACGCTGCGCCGTGCGCTGGAGCGTCTCCTGCCGGGCTGAGGCATGCTAGGCTCTGGGCATTGCCAATGCTTGGGAGAGTCCATGTCCGATTTACCGCGCGAGCAGGCGCAACGCCGCGCCGAGCGTGTCGCTGCCTTTCGCCAGGAGCTGGCCGAGCTGCAGCAGGAGCAGGTGCTGTCGCTCAGTGACGTCCAGCAAAAGGCGCTTCACGAGTACCATGAGCGCCTGCTGTGCCACTACCGGCAGAACCTGGACATCGATGCCGACGACCGCGCCCGTCAGCTGTCCCTAGGCATGCGTCTGGCTTCGCTGTTCGGTGCGCTGGCCCTGGCGGCGGGACTGTTCTTCCTCTTCCACCGTTTCTGGGGACTGTTCGACACCCCGGTACAGGTTGGTCTGCTGATGGGCAGCTCGCTCGGCAGCCTGTGGCTGTGCTTTTGGCTGCAGCGCCGCGACAGTACCGGTTACTACTCCGGGCTGGCGGCAGTGCTGGCGCTCGTCTGTTTCGTGCTGAACCTGACGATGCTCGGGCAAATCTTCAACATCGCACCATCGGATAAGGCCCTGCTGCCTTGGGGAGCAATGGCGCTACTACTGGCCTACCAGTGCCGCTGGCGGATACTGCTGGTCAGTGCGCTGCTTTGCTTCGGACTGTTTATCGCGGCTCGGGTCAGCGCCCTGAGCGGCTGGCACTGGAGTGAGATGGGGGAGCGGCTGGAAAACTTTATGCCGGCGGTACTGCTGTCCCTGATTCCGCTGCTCTTCGGACAGGCCCGCTACCCAGGCTTCGCTGCCTGCTACCGGATTATCGGCCTGCTGTTTCTGCTGGTTCCGGTGCTGCTGCTGGGCTACTGGGGCGAGGGCAGTTACCTCGGTTGGCCGACCCGCTGGGTGGAGGTCTTCTACCAAGTCCTGGGGTTCGGTCTGGCCGGGCTGGTGATCTGGCTGGGCATTGACCGTGGCTGGCGCGAGGTGACCACCTGCGGTACCGGCTACGCCCTGGTGCTGCTGCTCTGCAAGTTGTTTGACTGGTGGTGGGAGCTGCTGCCGCGCTATCTGTTCTTCCTGCTGATCGGGCTGATAGCCCTGCTGCTGTTGGTGATATTGCAGCGCTGGCGCCGTGACGCGCAGGGAGGTGCGGCATGAGACGACCGCTCTGGCTCGGCCTGGGGCTGATCTTGCTGAGCAATGCCGTGACGCTTGGTGGTGTCTGGTACAACCGCAGCGGTGAACCGCTGGCGCAACTGCAGTTCAGCGAGCGCGAGTTGCGGCGTAGTTACGGCTGGCTGCGCGGCGGTGCTGATGATAGCGTGCGCCTGCAACTGGTCTGGCGGCATCCGCACAATGTTTACGACGAAGCCTGGCTGGACGATGCCAAGCTGATCCAGCTTGGTTTTGATCCTGAGCATCTAGAGCGTGGTGCTTCCCGACCGGTCTGGCTGGTACTGGAGTTGAACGGCCCCGCTTATCATGAACATCTGGACAAGGCCCGGGTTCGGCTGTCCGAGGCCGAGGCGGCTCTTGCGCTGCGTCCTGATGAGGAGAGATTACTGCAGCAGCGTGATCAACTGCGGCTGGAGCTGAAGCGTGAGAAAGAGGAGGCCAGCCGCCTGCTGGTTGTGGACGTAGGGCTGGATGCCGAGGTTCTGCGGCGCCAGTGGCCGGATCGCCGGCAGCATCTGCTGCTGCCGGCGCGACTTACGCCATATGTGCGAGGTGCTCTGCCCGGCTACTACGCGCGAATCGATCTGGACAACGACTTTATCAGCATCCCCCTGCCTTACCGGGAGCTACTGCGCGACTGGCGACAGCCGTCAGGCATGCTGGTGGATGTGAGCTTCGGTCAGCGTTACGAGCCGTGGGTGACCGGCGTCACTCAGTGACGGCGCCAGTGCCGGTGATGGGGGGGCTTGTGCGGCTTGCCGTGGACATGGCGGTGATGGGGCTTGCCACGCCGTTCGTCTTCGTAGCTGGCGTTGCCCATGTGATTGCCCAGCGCCCCGCCGGCACCACCGCCGACCGCGGCGCCGAGCAGACCTCCGGTATTGCCGCCGACCTGCTGGCCGATGACGCTGCCGCCGGCCGCGCCCAGCGCGCCGCCGATGGCCGCCTCGGTGCGGCTGTGGCGATCCGCGCCGACCATGCTGCCGGCGGCGCCGCCCAACCCGGCTCCGACGGCGGCTCCGCTGCTGCCGCCGACCTGCTGGCCGACCATTGCGCCCAGGGCACCACCCAGTGCGCCGCCCAGTCCGGCTTCGGTATTGCCGGCCACGGCTTGTCCGCCGCTGGCCAGGCCCAGGGAAAGAAACAGCAGTTGCAGAGACTTCATGGTTCCTCGATCAGGGGCTTCGCCGGCCCGTGGCATTTGTCACGCCATTGACCGGCAAGTCGTGGGCGAGGTTCCCCGCTGCCGCTCAGCCTGCCGTGCTGCCCAGCAGGTTATCGGCGGCAGCCGGCTGCAGGCGGATGGCGATGAACTTGCTGGTCGGGGTGCTGCTGCCGACTCCGGCACTTTCCAGCGGTACCAGCGGGTTGGCCTCCGGGAAATAGGCGGCTGCCTGACCGGCAGGAATGTCGAAGGCGAGCAGGGTGAAACCTGCGACGCTGCGCTCGACACCGTCGTTCCACAGCGAGCGAATGTCCACCTTCTGCCCCGGTTTGAAGCCCAGGCGCAGGATGTCTGCCTCGTTGGCAAAGAGCACATTGCGCTGCCCACGCACGCCGCGATAGCGGTCATCCAGGCCATAGACCGTGGTGTTGTACTGATCGTGGGAGCGCAGGGTCTGCAGGATCAGATCCGGTATCTCGCCACTTTCGCGAACCTGGGGCGGCAGCAGGTCGTCGAGCAGTGCGTTGGCCTTGAAGTTGGCCTTGCCGGAGGCTGTTTTCCATTCCCGTGCACCGGCCGAGTTGCCCAGGTAGAAGCCGCCGGGATGAGCCACGCGGCGGTTGAAGTCATGGAAACCGGGAATGGTATCGGCGATCAGCTCGCGGATTCGGGCGTAGTCGGCCACCAGCGCATCCCAGTCCACCGGATGGTTGCCCAGGGTGGCCTTGGCAATGCCGGCGACAATGGCCGGCTCAGAGCGCATCTCGCTATCGGCCATCGGCTCCAGTTGGCCGTAGGAGGCGTGAATCATGCTGAACGAGTCTTCCACTGTAACCGCCTGCGGGCCGCTGGCCTGGCGGTCGATGTCGGTGCGGCCCAGGCAGGGCAGGATCAGTGCTTCGCGGCCGACGGTGAGGTGGCTGCGGTTGAGTTTGGTGCTGATCTGCACGGTAAGATCGCAGTTCTGCAGGGCGCGATGGGTGCGGGGGCTGTCCGGAGTGGCCTGTGCGAAGTTGCCGCCGAGGCCGATAAACACCCGGGCACGCCCTTCGAGCATGGCGTTGATGGCTTCCACCGTGTTGTGACCGTGCTCGCGCGGCACTTTGAAGCTAAAGCGCCGTTCGATGGCATCGAGCAGTGCGGCTGGAGGGCGCTCGTTGATGCCCATGGTGCGGTCGCCCTGCACGTTGCTATGGCCGCGCACCGGGCACAGGCCGGCGCCGGGACGGCCGATATTGCCGCAGAGCAATTGCAGGTTGACGATTTCCTGGATGGTTGCCACCGAATGGTGGTGCTGGGTGATGCCCATGGCCCAGCAGATGATGACTCGCTTGGCGCGGCGGTACATTCGCGCGGCCTGTTCGATCTCGCGCAGGCTCAGGCCGGACTGGGCCTCCAGGGCATCCCAGGACGTATCGTCGAGCAATTGCAGATAGGCCTCGACACCCTCGGTGTGCTTGGCAATGAAGGCATGGTCGAACACCGCCGTTTCACCCTTGGCTTGCGCCTCACGCTCCCATTGCAGGAGGAATTTGGCGATGCCACGCATGGCGGCCATGTCGCCACCCAGGGCCGGGCGAAAAAACGCCGTGTTGAGTGGCTCGGAACCGTTGGTGAGCATCTCCAGCGCATGCTGCGGGTGTTGGAAACGTTCCAGTCCGCGCTCCTTCAGCGGGTTGAAGCAGACCACCTGAGCGCCACGCTTGACCGCTTCGCGCAGTGGTTCGAGCATGCGCGGGTGATTGGTACCCGGGTTCTGGCCGAGCACGAAGATGGCGTCGGCCTCGGCGAAGTCGTCGAAGGTCACCGTGCCCTTGCCTATGCCGATGCTCTGGCCCAGAGCCACGCCACTGGCCTCGTGGCACATGTTTGAGCAGTCCGGGAAATTGTTGGTGCCATAGGCGCGGACGAATAGCTGGTAGAGAAACGCTGCTTCGTTGCTGGCCCGGCCGGAGGTATAGAACTCGGCCTGGTGCGGATCCGGCAGGGCGCGCAGATGGCGGGCAATCAGGGCGAAGGCTTCGGCCCAGGTGGTGCGTACATAGTGGTCGGTGCTGGCGTCGTAGCGCATCGGGTGGGTAATGCGGCCCTGGTATTCGAGCCAGTAATCACTCTGCTGGCGCAGCTGACTGACGCTGTAGCGGGCAAAGAACGACGGATCCACTCGCCGCTTGGTGGCCTCCCAGTTCACCGCTTTGGCGCCGTTCTCGCAGAACTTGATGCGGCCGTCTTCGGGCGAGTCGCCCCAGGCGCAGCCGGGGCAGTCGAAACCGCCGTTCTGGTTGGTTTTGAGCAGGGCGCGCAGGTTCTTGAACGGCTGCTTGCTGTCGAGCCAGAAGCGTGTGACGGCATTCAGCGCGCCCCAGCCGGCGGCCGGGCCTTTGTAGGGCTTGTAGCGGGGGTTGACGGGTTGCAGGCTCATGGTCGTTGTTCTTCGTCTGGCGCGGGGCTATAGACCCGTGCTGTGCTGTGATGAGGCAGGTGGATAAGGTTGAGGCGGTGGCGGCGCGCCCAGTCGACGGTCAGCGCGGTGGGAGCCGAGAGGCTTACCAGAGTGCCGATGCTGGCGCGTACCGCCTTGTGCAGCAGCTCCAGGCTGCAGCGACTGGTGACCAGGGTGAAGCCGCCAGCGCGCTCGATACGCTGCCGGGCCAGGGCGCCGATCAGCTTGTCCAGTGCGTTGTGCCGGCCGATGTCTTCGCGGCACAGGCGGATCTCGCCAGCCGCATCGATAAACAGGGCTGCATGCAGTGCGCCGCTGTGACGGCCCAGTTGCTGTTCGGCAGCGATGCGCTCGCGCAAACCGGCCAGATGTTTTGGTCGTGGCAGGCTGCTGCCGGGTAGGGCGTCGAGCCCTGGCAGGGCCTGCTCCAGGGCATCGACCCCGCACAGGCCGCAGCCACTGGTGCCGGCCAGCTGCCGGCGCTGCTGCTTGAGCTTCCAGAAGGCGCGGCTGCTGACCTGCAGGCGCGCTTCGCGACGCTCGCCGCTACCAAGCAGCTGAATGTCATAGATATCGTCGATTGAGTCGACGAGGTCGTTTCCGAGGCTGAAGCCGACGGCAAAATCTTCCAGATGATGGGGTGAAACCATCATTACCGCCTGGTTCAGTCCGTTGTAGCTTATAGCTAGCGCGCACTCCTCGGCCAGCACGGCACGCAATGCCTGGCCAGCACCAATCTCGGTGTAGCTGTAGGCACCGGCAGGATGCGGCTGGGAGGCAGGCTCGGCCATCGACACGGTCTCTGTGACAGATTGACACAGCTAAGCCTAGGCCGGTGTGACGGAAGCGTCTAATCGTTGGCTTTGATATTTTGATCGATGCTATCTATCAATTGCTGCCAGCCAGTCCCTTGCCTCTTCGAAGCAGGCCTGAGCCAGCGGCGAACTGGGTGCGCTGCGGCGCATGATCAGCCCCAGTGGCGCTAGTGTGTTGGCATCTTCGATGGGCCGCAGGTGCAGATGGCTGTCGTTCTGTCTGTCGTTGGCCGGCAACGGCATGATGCTGCAGCACAACCCGGCGTTGACGGCCTGGATCAGGTGATGGACGGCATCGGCTTCCAGCAGTACCTGCGGCCTGAGCCCGCGGGCGCGGAAGCTGTGATCGATGGACAGGCGAAAATGCATGCCGCTGCTCAGCAGCCCCAGCGGCAGGTCGGCCAGCTGTTCCCAGCGCAGGCTGGGGTTGGGGAAGTGAAAATGCCGGCTGTCGTAGAGCAGTCCCATGCGAGCCTCGGCCAGTTCCAGGCTGGCGAACTGCTCGCGATCGAGACGGTCGAGGTAAGACAGGCCGAGATCGAGCTGGTTGCGTGCCAGACCTTCAAGGATCTGGTCGCTGCTCAGTGCCTGCAGTTGGAAGCGCAGTCCGGAATGGCGGGTAGCGAACAGCCCGAGCAGGCGCATCGGGTCGAAGCTTGCCAGTGGTACCACGCCCAGGCGCAGGGTGCCTACCAGATGGCCGCGACAGGCGGCGGCCTCGGCCAGCAGACCATCCTGTGCCGCCAGCACGCTGCGTGCCCAGGCCAGGATTCGCTGGCCCTCGGCGGTAAAGCCCTCAAAGCGCTGACCGCGCCGGACCAAGGCCAGCCCCAGTTCTTCCTCCAATTGGCGCAGGCGCATCGACAGTGTAGGTTGGGTCACGTGGCAGCGTGCCGCCGCCTGGCCGAAGTGGCGGGTTTCGTCGAGGGCAACGAGAAATTTCAGCTGCTTGATGTCCATGGGCTCTCCTGCTCTGCACGGATTCTAGCGGCTCTCTGCGGGCAGAGGGGTGGTGCTGGGGCGTCTGGTGTCAGACTGCGCTGTTCGCATCGGCCTTCAATGGTACCTTGCCGCCTACTTCGTGCACCTCGAGCAGCGCTGTATGACTGTGGTAGACGTAGATCGTGTGGCCGCTGAGCACTGGCGCAGTGCTCGGCCTGATGGTGGGCGAATTTTGCCCCTCAGCTCAGTCCTGTGCCGGAGTGTCCCGCACCAGCTCGGCCACCTGTCGGGCCAACTGGTTGAGGTCGTAGGGTTTGATGATGCTTGCGCAGGCTGTGACGTGCCCACCGTCAGGCTGGGAGGCAAGCAACTCTCGCTCGTGGTGGCCGCTGGCAAACAGTACCGGCAGGGTCGGCCGCAGCTGGCGTGCGGTTTCGGCCAACTGACGGCCATCCATATCGGGCAGGCCCACATCGCTCATCAGCAGTGCCAGCGGCTGCGCAGAGTCGAGCTGCTGCAGAGCACTGGCAGCATCGCGACAGGCGATCACTGTATAACCGAACTCCTCCAGAACCTCCGCAGTTAGCTGGCGTACCAGGTCGTCGTCTTCGACCAGCAAAATGGTCTTGCTTGTGGTGGATTGGGTGTCGGTCATGGGGGTTCCGGGCAGGCAGCGCAGAAAGTGCGCATGTCTGGCAAACTTCAAGGCCTGTGCGCGGTCAGTGTGCCACATGCCTGCGCTTATTAAACAAGAAACAGCGAGACAATCATTATGGATGTGCCAGCGTCGAACGCGTCTGTCATGGATGAGGAAGGCTTTCGCAGAATCCTCAATCGCAACGTCCGCCTGCCGCTTGCTCTGGGGCTGGCCAGCGCCTTGTTTTTCGCCGTGGTGGTCGGTTATCTGATCAATGCAATTCGTTGGGTAGAACATACGGATCAGGTGCTCAACCGCGCCAGTGAGGTGTACAAGCTGACACTGGACATGGAAACCGGCATGCGCGGTTACCTGCTCAGTGGCAACGCTGACTTTCTTGCGCCCTACGAGCTGGCGCGCAGCAAGTACCAGCCACTGACCGAACAGCTCATTACCATGGTGGCCGATAACCCGCCTCAAGCACGGCGACTGGAGCGTCTGCTAAGTCTGCGGCTGCAGTGGGATCAATATGCCCAGGAGGTAATCACTCAGCGGCGCAGCGGGGGGGACTACCAGGAGGAGGTCAGCCGTGGTCGGGGCAAGAGCCTGACTGACGGCATGCGCAGTGAGCTGGACGGCTTTATCGGCAGCGAGCGCGACTTGCGCAGGCTACGCAATGCCGAGGTGAGTAATACCGCGATTTGGGGCGTTGGCGCCTACCTGCTGATCAGCCTGCTGTTTAGTGCATTGCTGGCATTGTTCGGCCGTCGTGAGCTGCTGAACCTGTCGCAGCGCTATACCGAGGCCATGGGGCGGCAGGCCGAATATGCCGACGAGCAGCATCGCCGGGCCTGGCTCGGCGCCGGCCAGACGCAATTGTCCGAGCGGTTGCTGGGCGAGTTGCAGGTGCAGGAACTGGCCGATCACTCGCTGACATTCCTGAGCGAATACCTGGACTGCGTGGTGGCGGCGTTGTACCTGCGCGATCCATCCAGCGGCGACCTGCAGCTGGTGGCCAGTCAGGGGTTCAGTGGCAGTGTTCAGGGACGCGAGCACTTCTATCGGGACGAGGGTCTGGTCGGACAGGCCGCCCGTAGTCGCCGCCTGCTCTGCCTAGAGAGCCTGCCGGCAGATTACATCAAGGTAGCCTCCGGCCTCGGCGAGGGTGAGCCGGTCAGTGTCGCCCTGGTGCCCCTGCAGGCCGAGGATCGGGTCAATGGCGTTCTTGAGCTGGCCTTTATGCATAGCTTGCAGCCTCGCGAACGCGAGTTCCTCGAGTCCATTGCCACCAGCCTCGGCACTGCGTTGGCGGCTGCACGCTACCGCCAGCGGCTGCAGGCGGTGCTGGCCGAGACACAGCAGCTCAACGAGGAGTTGCAGACCCAGCAGGAGGAATTGCGCGCCGCCAACGAAGAGCTGGAGCAGCAGGCCCGTGTCCTCAAGGAGTCACAGGCCCATCTGGAGACACAGCAGGCCGAGCTGGAGCAGACCAACGAGAAACTGGCCGAGCAGACCCAGGTGCTGGCGGATCAGCGCGATGAGCTGAACCAGCGCAATGTCACCCTCGGTCGCATCCAGCTGCAGTTGGAGGAGCGGGCCGAGGAACTGCAGCGTGCCAGCCGCTACAAGTCCGAATTTCTTGCCAACATGAGCCACGAATTGCGCACGCCGCTGAACAGCTCTTTGATCCTGGCCAAGCTTTTGGCGGAAAACGCCAAAGGCAATCTGGACGAGGAACAGGTGCGCTTCGCCGAGTCCATCTATTCGGCCGGTAACGATCTGCTCAACCTGATCAACGACATCCTCGATATCGCCAAGGTCGAGGCCGGCAAACTGGAGGTGCGTCCCGAGCGGATGCCATTGAACAGCTTGCTGGAGAGCCTGCGTGACGTGTTCGGACCGCAGGCTCGCGAGCGTGGGCTGGGCTTGCAGATCGTGGCTCAGGACAAGCTGCCCGCCGTGCTGTTCACCGATCGCCAGCGCGCCGAACAGATCCTGCGCAACCTGCTGTCCAATGCCCTGAAGTTTACCGAGCGTGGCAGCGTTACTCTGAGTGTTTCGCGCCACGACGAGCACCGCCTGGCTTTTGCTGTTACCGATACAGGTATCGGCATTGCCGCCGACCAGCAGGAGGTGATCTTCGAGGCATTCCGTCAGGCCGACGGCACCAGTAACCGGCGCTTCGGCGGCACCGGCCTGGGATTGTCCATTTCGCAGGATCTGGCCGGGCTGCTGGGCGGTGCCATCACGGTCAGCAGCGTGCCGGGCGAAGGCAGCACCTTCACGCTGTTGTTGCCCGAGCGCCTGGTGGCCGACGCGCCGACTGTACGGTCGACGCCGATTCCGGCTCCGCTACCGCAGCCGTCGGCGCCGATACCGGCCGAAGCTTCTCCCGAGCCGTCCGTAATGCGGGTGCCGGCACCCTTCGAGGATGACCGCGAGCGGCTTGGCGAGCGCAGCGGCCGGCGTGTGCTGGTGGTCGAGGATGAGGCGCGCTTTGCCCGCATACTCTTCGATCTGGCTCATGAGCTCGGTTATGCCTGCCTGGTGGCCATGCGGGCGGAGGAGGGGCTGGAGCTGGCGCGTCAGTTCCGTCCCGATGCCATCTTGCTTGACATGCGCCTGCCGGACGGCTCCGGTCTGGGTGTACTGCAGCGTCTGAAGGACGACCCGCAGACCCGTCATATTCCTGTGCACATGGTCTCGGTTGACGATCACAGCGAGGCTGCGTTGCACCTCGGCGCGGTGGGTTATGCGCTCAAGCCTACCAGTCGCGAACAGCTCAAGGAGGTCTTTGGCAAGCTGGAGGCCAAGCTCAACCAGCAGGTCAAACGGGTGCTGCTGGTGGAGGATGACCCGCTGCAGCGCGACAGTATCGCGCGCCTGATCGGCGACGACGACATCGAGATTACCCCCGTGGCGCTGGCCGGTGAGGCGCTGGAGAAGCTGCGCACCACGGTGTTCGACTGCATGATCATCGACCTCAAACTGCCGGACATGCTCGGAAACGAGTTGCTGCGGCGCATGGCCGAAGAGGACATCTGTTCCTTCCCGCCGGTAATCGTCTACACCGGACGCAATCTGAGCCACGACGAAGAGGCCGAACTGCTGCGCTACTCGCGCTCGATCATCATCAAAGGGGCGCGTTCGCCCGAGCGGCTGCTCGATGAGGTCACTCTGTTCCTGCACAAGGTGGAATCGGAGCTGTCCAGCGAGCACCAGCGCATGCTCAAGAACGCGCGCAGTCGCGACAAGCTGTTCGAGGGCCGTCGCTTGCTGCTGGTGGACGATGACGTGCGCAACATCTTTGCGCTGTCCAGTGCCCTGGAGCAGAAGGGTGCCTCGGTGGAAGTGGCGCGCAATGGCTTCGAGGCGTTGGCCAAGCTCAACGAGCACAACGATATCGACCTGGTGCTGATGGATGTGATGATGCCGGAGATGGATGGCTACGAGGCCACCCGGCGCATTCGCCAGGAGGCCCGCTGGAAGGAACTGCCGATCATCGCGGTGACCGCCAAGGCCATGAAGGACGACCAGGAGCGCTGCCGTGAGGCCGGAGCCAATGATTACCTGGCCAAGCCCATCGACCTGGATCGGCTGTTTTCTCTGATCCGTGTCTGGATGCCTAAACTGGAGCGCCTCTGATGCCGGACGAGATCGAACTGCGCCTGCTGATCGAGGCGATCTACCTGCGCTACAGCTACGATTTTCGCGACTACTCGCGGGCATCGCTCAAGCGTCGGCTGCAACAGGCGCAGATACAGCTGGGCTGCTCAACCCTGTCGGCGTTGCAGGAGCGCATCCTGCACGAGCCGAAGGCCTTCATGCAGTTGCTGCAGTACCTGACGATTCCGGTCAGCGAGATGTTCCGCGATCCTGATTACTTCCTCGCCCTGCGCCAGCAGGTGGTGCCGGTATTGCACACCTACCCCTCGCTGAAGGTCTGGGTGGCGGGATGCAGCACCGGCGAGGAGGTTTATTCCCTGGCCATTCTGCTGCGTGAGGAAGGGTTGTTGGAGCGCACCATGATCTACGCCACCGACATCAACCCTTACTCGCTGGAGCGGGCCGAGCAGGGCATCTTCGCTCTCGACAACCTGCGTACCTACACCCAGAACTACCAGCTTTCCGGCGGCAAGGGCGCGTTCTCCGACTATTACTCGGCGGCCTATGACCGGGTGCTGTTCGACAAGTCGCTGCGTGCCAACGTCACCTTCGCCGACCACAGCCTGGCCACCGACAGCGTGTTTGCCGAGACGCATCTGGTGTCCTGTCGCAACGTGCTGATCTATTTCAACCGTGATCTGCAGGATCGTGCCCTGGGACTGTTTCACGATTCGCTCTGTCATCGTGGCTTTCTTGGTCTTGGCAGCAGAGAAAGTCTGGATTTTTCTGCTTATTCGCGGCATTTCGAGGCGGTTTCACGGAAAGAAAGGATTTTTCGCAAGAGATGAGCGGACGTCGGATTTCCCTGCGCGGGCGTCTGCGTCCGGCCCCGGAAGCGCTACTGATCGGTGCATCTGCCGGCGGCGTGGACGCGCTACTGCAACTGCTGCAGGAACTGCCGGCCAGCTACCGGCTGCCGGTGGTGTGTCTGCTGCATGTGCCGGATCGTCGCGACAGCCTGTTGGCCGAGCTGCTGGGGCGACGCCTGCAGTTGCCGGTCAAGGAGGCGGAAGATAAGGAATACCTGCGCGGCGGGCAGGTGTATGTGGCGCCGGCGGGCTATCACCTGTCCATTGAGGCCGACCGCAGCTTTTCCCTGAGTCGGGAAGCACCGCGGCATTATGCCCGTCCGGCCATCGACATTCTTTTCGAGTCTGCCGCCGATGCCTACCGTGAGCATCTGGCTGCGGCTCTGCTCACCGGAGCCAATGAGGACGGCGCCGCCGGGCTGTTGGCAATCCATCGGCGTGGCGGCCTGACCTTGGTGCAGGAGCCGACCGATGCTTTGGTACCCGTTATGCCGGAAGCTGCGCTGGCGCTGCTGAAACCGGACTTTGTACTGCCTATCAGTGCCCTGCGTGGAGTGCTGAGCGAACTGGACGTCGCATCATGTTGAAAAAGATCGAAGCCAAGCTGTTGCTGGTCGATGACCTGCCGGAAAACCTGCTGGCGCTACGCTCGCTGATTCAGACACCGGATCGAACGGTGTTCGAGGCCGGCAATGCCGATGAAGCGCTGTCGCTGTTGCTTGAGCACGAGTTCGCTCTGGCCATTCTCGATGTGAAGATGCCGGGCATGAACGGCTTCGAGCTGGCATCGCTGATGCGTGGAACGGAGAAGACCCGGAACATTCCCATCATCTTCGTCAGTGCCGCCAGTCGTGACATGGACTATGCCTTTCGCGGCTACGAGAGCGGTGCGGTGGATTTTCTGCACAAGCCGCTGTCGCCGTTCGAGGTGCGCAGCAAAGTGAGCATGTTTGTCGACCTGTACCGTCACCGCAAGGCGCTAAGCATGCAGTTGGAAGTAGTCGAAGCTGCTCACCGCGAGCAGGAAGCGTTGCTGGCGGAGTTGCGCGATACCCAGGCCGAGTTGCAGAAGGCGGTGCAGATGCGCGACGTGTTTATGTCGATTGCCTCGCATGAACTACGCACACCGCTCAACGGTCTGATTCTCGACGTGCAGCTGCGCCGGCTGCGGCTGGAACAGGGGCGTATGGATGCCTTCACACCCGAGCGCTTGCAGGAGATGATCGCTCGTGACGAGCGTCAGATACGCAGTCTCGGCAGGTTGATCGACGACATGCTGGACATCTCGCGAATCCGCACGGGCAGGCTGTCGGTGCGTCCGCAGCCCGCGGATCTGGGCACACTGGCCGGACGTGTGGTGGATAGCCTGGCCGCGCAGTTCGTCAGTACCGGAACATCGATACAGCTACAGGTCGACGGCCCTGCTCCCGTGCTGATGGACGAGTTCCGTATCGAGCAGGTACTGGTGAATCTGCTGACCAATGCCCAGCGCTACGGTAACGGCAAGCCAGTGACGGTTCGGGTGCGGGTTGCGGATGGGTTGGTTCGCGTCGAGGTACAGGATCAGGGTATCGGTATCGATGAAGTCGATCAGCGACGGGTGTTTGAGCAGTTTGAGCGAGTGCCTGGCAGTGGCATGGCGCAGGGATTGGGCCTGGGACTGTTTATCAGCGAGCAGATCGTGTTGGCTCACGGCGGGCATATCGAGCTGAGTAGCCGGCCGGGCGAGGGCTCCTGCTTCAGTGTGGTGCTGCCGCAGCATGAGTGATCGTGCAAATTGCATGCATTGGTTTTCACGGTTCTTGCAAAGTGCATGCAGGCGATCTGCTATTTGTTTCTTAAGTGATTGATTTTTAATCTTTTATTGGTGCTATCAAGTTGGCATGCAGGGTGCAGAGAAGAGGCAAGGAAAACCTGACTGATCTGCCAGTTAGCTAATGGAGAAGCGCCATGTCCATCGTCCGCCTGAATTTGTTCTGTGCCGTTGCCCTGTGTTCCTGTGGGGCTTTTGCCGCCCAGTCTGTCGAGACGGTTGCAGCCTGTGCCGTTACCGGAGAGTTCAATGCTTCCGGTCAGGCGATGGGGGGATATGCAGTAGGAGATGACACCCACAAGGTGCGTCCACGGACTGCCGAGGTCCTTGATGAGGAGGGTGGCTGGGTGAATGCCTCGGAGCTTCAGCCTCATACCCATGGTGCAGAGGCTGCACAGCCGCTGGCCAATAGCCCGCGCTGGGTGTTCTGAGTCGCAAGGAGCCATGACATGTCCAGAACCGCCCTGTGCCTGCTGATCCTAACCTGCCTGTGTCTGGCCGTGTTGTGGTTGGCCCCGGAGCTGGGAGTCGTTTCTTCTCTGTTGCTCAAATGTGCCAGCGGCCTGTTCGGCCTGGCGACCTTGGTGGCTCTGCTGGCTGGTCGGCGTATCAAGTTCGATCCTCAACTGCGCTGAGTCAGATGTTGGGCGCCGGTTCACTGCAGCGGCAAGCTGAAGTGAAAGCATGCGCCCTCGCCAGGGCGTGATTCTACGCCTAGGCGCCCACCGTGCAGCTGGACGATTTCCTGAGCCATCGCCAGTCCCAGACCGACACCGCCCTTGCGCCGGCTGAGCTGGACGAAGGGATGGAAGATCCTTGCCTGTTGGCCGAAAGGGATACCTTCGCCGTTGTCCTGAACGCTTACAATCACCTTTTCGCCCTGGCGTTTGGCCTGCAGGCGCACTGTGCCTCCCGGATTGCAGTGACGCAGCGCGTTGCTGACCAGGTTGTCCAGCAGGCGCTGCAGTTGGTTGCGATCCGCGATCAGAGGCGGCAGCGGTGCTTCCACCTCGGTGAGCAAAGTCAGTCCGCGCTCTG
Source organism: Pseudomonas sp. NCCP-436 (assembly GCF_019656335.1). Taxonomy (GTDB): domain Bacteria; phylum Pseudomonadota; class Gammaproteobacteria; order Pseudomonadales; family Pseudomonadaceae; genus Aquipseudomonas. The sequence continues at coordinate 45,134 of NZ_BPLZ01000012.1, forward strand.
CGGCTTCGTCAGCAAACAGCGCTCGGGTTTGTTCCAACAATGCGGCGAGATCGCAGGGACTGCGCTCCAGGGGCTGCAGGCCATTCTGGTAGCGGGAAAAGTCCAGCAGGTTGTCGATCAGATGAACCAGTCGACGCATTTCCTCGTTCACGGTTTGCGCCAGATCTTGTTCGCGGCTGCCATCCTGTAGCTTCAGGCGCTCACGCAGCAGGCTGAAGGCCATGTGCATGCCGGTGATCGGTGTACGCAGCTCATGCGAGGCGCGCAGGATAAATTCACTGCGAACCCGCTCGAAGGCACGCTGTTTGGTCACGTCGCGCAGCACCATCACCGCGCCGACGCTGCCGCCCTGTTGCAGTTTCACCGGGGTCAGGGCCCAGGCCAGCAGGCGCAGTTCACCGTCGCGTTCGATTTGCAGGTCAGCCGGCGGCTCACGCAACAGTTCGCCGGCCAGCACCAGACGCAGCGCCTCGTCTATCGCGTGTTCGGGCAGCAGGGTGGCGATGGGCTGTTCGAGGCTGTCGGCGCTCCAGGCCAACTGACGCATGGCTACCGGGTTGGCGTGTTCCACCCGGCCCTGGGCATCGAGGATCACCAGGCCGTCGTCGATATTGTCCAGTACCGCCTTCAGGCGTCCCTGACTGCTGAGTAATTGCTGGAGGTTGCTGGAGTGGTATTCGCGCAGCGCTTCGGTCATCAAGCCGAAGCGACGGCTAAGTACGGCCAGCTCCACCACCGGTGAAACCGGTAGCACCACGTCGTACTTGCCTCGGCCGATCTGGTCGGCAGCGCGGGCCAGCATGTCGATGGGAGTGCCGAAGCGGCGGGCGATGCCGTTGGCCGTGAGCACGCCGATGGTCAGAACGGCCAGGCCGATAAAGCCGAGCAGCACGGCGATCAGTCGAGAGCGCTCACCGGTATGCTGTTCGGTCTCGATGACCCAGCGAACGATTTTGTCCTGTTCCTCCAGAAGGTGGTTGCGCAGGCGCTGGAATGCCTCGGTAAAGGGCTCGTAGGCGGCCAGGTTATGGGGGGCCAGGCCGTTTGTCATGCCGCTGGCGGCGGCCTGTTCCATCTCCTCGTGCAGACGCATTGCAGTGCGCAGGCCAGCCTCGTAACTTTCGCCCATGCCGGCGGCGATGCCCTCTTCGAAGGTGGTCTGAAAGGCCTGGCGGATCTCGCCCAGACGCTGAGGATCCGGCTCCTGGTCGATCAGCACCAGCAGTTCGTCACCCAGATGCTGGCGCAGCTTCTGGCCGATCTCTACAGCATTGAAGCCACGTTGAATAAGATCGCCCTGACGGTTGGCCATTTGCGTGACGCTGTACAGACCCAGCAGCAGGCCCAGCAGCGCCACGGTGATCAGCGCGGAGATGCTTAGGAACAGGCGGGTGCGAAGCTTTATTGGAAGCCTCATTGGGTTTCCCGGATCAGAGGTTGTACTGCTTGCGCTTGCGATACAGCGTAGAGGAGTCGATGCCTAGTGTTCTGGCTGCCAAGTCCAGGGTGTTGCTGTTGGCCAGTACTGCCGCAATGTGTGCCTTTTCCAGCTCTTCCAGGCTTAGTGCCGCGCCGATGCGTGGCGTGCTGACTGGGGCTTCCGTAGCACCGCCAAGACCGAGGTGGGATACCTCGACACTTTCCTGCTGGCAGATGATGCTGGCGCGCTCGATGACGTTGCGCAGTTCGCGGATATTGCCCGGCCAGTGATAGTTCTGCAGCGCGGTGATGGCTTTGGGGCCAAAGGCACAGGCCGGGCGACCGTATTCGCTGACGAAGCGGGCCAGGAAGCGCTCGGCCAGCGGGAGGATGTCCTCGTGGCGCTCGCGTAGTGGCGGCAGGGTCAGGGTGATGACGTTGAGGCGATAGAGCAGGTCTTCGCGGAAACGTCCTTCACGCACCATCTCGTTCAGATCCAGGTTGGTGGCGGCGACGATGCGCACGTCGGCATGGCGGGTTACCGGGTCGCCGACACGTTCGTACTCCTTGTCCTGGATAAAACGCAGCAGCTTGGGTTGCAGGGCCAGCGGGAAATCGCCGATCTCGTCGAGAAACAAGGTGCCACCGTCGGCCTGGCTGACCCGGCCCTGGGTGCTTTCGCTGGCGCCGGTGAAGGAGCCGCGGGCATGGCCGAACAGCTCGCTCTCCATTAGCTCTGCGGTCAGCGATGGGCAGTTGATGGTCACGCAGGTGCGTCGGGCTCGTCGGCTCCAGCCGTGAATGGCGCGGGCCAGTTCGCCCTTGCCGGTGCCGGACTCGCCGAGAATGAGGATATTGGCATCGGTGGTAGCGACCTGACGAGCAGTCTCAAGAATGGACATCATCGCCGGACTGTGCGAGTCGAGCCCGTCTTTGCTCTTGCTCACCTCGCCCTCCAGGGCCTCCAGACGTGCGGCCAGGGTGCGCAGTTCCAGCTGCTTGGCGGCCGCCAGGCGCAGTTGATCCGGTGTGCAGGGTTTGACCAGGTAGTCGGCGGCACCGGCCTGGATGGCGTCCACGGCGGTGTCTATCGCTGAATGCGCGGTGATGATCACTACCCGCATCCAGGGGGCCTGGATACGCATCTGTGCCAGCAGATCCAGGCCATTGTCCTCACCCAGGCGCAGGTCGAGGAAGCACAGGTCGAATACCTGGCGGCGCAGCAGAGCCTCGGCCTGTGCCGCGCTGCCGGCTCCGGAGACCTCGTATCCCTCGTCCTCCAGGCAGTAGCGGAAGGTGCGCAGGATCGCTGCTTCGTCGTCGACTAGCAGGATACGTCCATTGGTCTGCGCTGAATCTGCCATTGATGTACTCCATTACCTGGTTGATGCAGGTTAGTCAGGAAATGTCCGTGCAAGTTGCATGGGTCTTGCGTTCAGCCAACGCCTTGGGGCACGCGTCATATCTCCCTGACGCGGTTAAAGCCGACCCATGGTTCCGTGCCGACCTTACAACAGGTCATGTCAGTTGGCCGATCCGCAGGACGGCAGGAGGGATGTCTGTCAGCCGATGCTCATGAGCATAGAGGCCCTCCTGCTGCGGAACAATGCAAGCGCCATGAGCCTGCCAGCTCCTTCGTCATCCAACTGTCACATTAGTTTCATAGAGTGTTCACGTGGCCTGCCAATACTGGGCCCCGTTCCACCCAACACTAATCCTGCTAGGAGCAAGGCATGAAACTGAAGCGTTTGATGGTGGCCCTGACGTTCGCCGCCGCTGGCGTAGGCGCCGCCTCGGCGATCGCCGCTGTCGACCCGGCTCTGCCGAACTATGAGAAAACTTCGGGTGTATCGGGCAATCTGTCCAGCGTCGGTTCCGATTCGCTGGCCAACCTGATGACTCTGTGGGCCGAGGAATTCAAGAAGAACTATCCCAACGTCAACATCCAGATCCAGGCGGCCGGCTCCAGCACCGCGCCACCGGCCATGACTGAAGGCACTGCCAACATGGGTCCGATGAGCCGGCCGATGAAGGACAGCGAGATCCAGGCTTTCGAGGAAAAGTACGGCTACAAGCCTACTGCGGTTCCGGTCGCCATCGATGCTCTGGCGGTGTTCGTGCACAAGGACAACCCGATCAAGAGCCTGACCATTGAGCAGGTTGACGGCATCTTCTCCAGCACCCTGTTGTGCGGTGGTAAGGATATTCGTACCTGGGGCGATCTGGGGCTAACCGGTGAATGGGCAAGCAAGCCGATCCAGCTGTTCGGTCGCAATTCGGTATCCGGCACCTACGGTTATTTCAAGGAAGAGGCCCTGTGCAAGGGTGACTTCAAACCCAGCGTCAACGAACAGCCGGGTTCGGCCTCGGTGGTGCAGTCGATCTCCAGCACCCTGAACGCCATTGGCTATTCGGGCATCGGCTACCGCACTTCCAGCGTGCGTGCCGTACCGCTGGCCAAGCAGGATGGTGAGGCTTACGAGGCAACCGAGGAAAACGCCCTGGCTGGCAAGTTCCCGCTGGCGCGCTTCTTCTATGTCTATGTGAACAAGGCGCCGAACCAGCCGTTGAGCCCGCTGGATGCCGAATTCGTCAAGCTGATGCTGTCGAAGCAGGGCCAGGAGGTAGTGCTCAAGGATGGCTATATCCCGCTGCCGTCCAATGTGGCTCAGAAGGCGCTCAAGGAACTGGGGCTGTAACCCTTCCGCTGTATCGTCGAATGCCTGTCGCTCGTTGCGAGCGACAGGCATTGGCGTGTCGGCGGGTTGTCATCTTTCTGTCACACAGCTTCGCTAGATTGTCCAGTATGGGCAGCCGCAGGCGCTGCTAACTCGCTCGCGCAGAGACCGCTTCGCATGAATGACTTGGCCAAAGACCCGGTGAACCCGTCGCCCAATCCCCTGGGTATCGACTTCAACACGCCTGCCCTGCAGCGCAAGCGCCGGCTGCGCACGCTGAAGGATCGGCTAGCCCGCTGGTACGTGTCCGTTGGTGGTCTGGCTGTGCTCGGCGCCATCACTCTGATCTTCTTCTACCTGGCCCATGTGGTGCTGCCGATGTTTCAGGGCGCCTCCATCGAGGCGCGGCCGGCACAGCAGCCAGCCTGGCTGGCCGAGGCCGGGGAGCCACTGCTGCTGGCGCTGGAGGAGCAGAATCAGGTCGGCCTGCGTCTGAACAGTGGCGGCAACGTGCATTTCTTTGCCCTGCGTAGTGGCGAGATGCTGCAGCAGGTACAACTGCCGCTGCCGGCCGGCACCAGCATCACTGCCGTGAGCCAGGATCAGCCGGGCAGCCGGCGCGTTGCTCTGGGCCTGTCCAATGGCGAAGTGCTGGTAATTCAGCACAACTACCGGGTCAGCTACCCGGACAATGTACGTACCATCACGCCGCAGATCGATTACCCCTATGGCGAGGCGCCACTGCCGCTGGATCCGCAGGGCCGGGCATTGCGCCATGTGGCGCTGAGTCTCAATGGCGGCAGCCTGATGCTGGCAGGCAGCAGTGGCAGCGAGCTGAACCTGAGCGCCATTCGCCGCGAGGAAAACCCTTTTACTGGTGAAGCCAGCGTTGATGAGCAGCGCATCCAACTGCCGCAGATCGGCGAGCCGGTCAATCAACTGCTGTTCGATTCGCGTCAGCAATGGTTGTATGTATTCAATGGCGAGTCCGCTGTCGATGTGTTCGACCTGCGCAAGCGCAGCCTCAACGGCCGCTACGATGTCCTGCGTGATGCCGGCAATCGCGTGACCAGTGTCACCGGCCTGCTCGGTGGCACCTCGGTGATGATCGGCGATGCCAAAGGCGGCATCCAGCAGTGGTTCATGGTGCGCGACAAGGACGGCAAGTCCAGCTTCCAGGCGGTGCGCAGCTTCCATCTGGGAGACAGCGCCATTACCCAGATACTGCCGGAGGAGCGACGCAAGGGCTTTATGGCGATGGATGCCGAAGGCCGTCTGGGGGTTTTCCACAGCACCGCACACCGCACCCTGCTCAGAACTTCCGTGACTGAGGGCGCGGCTCTCGCCACCCTGTCACCGCGGGCCACCCGACTGCTGGTGGAGGCCGACGGGCAGCTACGCCGTTTCGTGGTGGACAACCCGCACCCGGAGATTTCCTGGAGCGCACTGTGGGGCAAGGTCTGGTATGAAAACTACGCAGAACCTGATTACGTCTGGCAGTCGACTTCGGCCAACACCGATTTCGAGCCCAAGCTGAGCCTTTCTCCGCTGGCCTTCGGTACGCTCAAGGCAGCCTTCTACGCCATGCTGCTGGCTGCGCCGCTGGCGATTGCCGCGGCTATCTACACCGCCTACTTCATGGCCCCGCGCATGCGTACCAAGGTCAAGCCGGTGATCGAGCTGATGGAGGCACTGCCGACGGTGATCCTTGGTTTCTTCGCCGGCCTGTTTCTCGCGCCCTTCCTGGAGAGCCACCTGCCCGGAATTTTCAGTCTGTTGCTGCTGATGCCGGTGGGTATTCTGCTGGCCGGTTACTTGTGGAGCCGGCTGCCGGACGCACTGCGTCACCGGATGGCGGATGGCTGGGAGGCAGCTCTGCTGATCCCGGTGGTGCTGGCTGTGGGCTGGTTGTCCCTGGCTCTCAGTGGACATCTGGAGAACTGGCTGTTCGACGGCAACATGCGCCTGTGGCTAAGCAATGACCTGGGTATCCCGTTCGATCAGCGCAATGCCCTGGTTGTTGGCCTGGCGATGGGCTTTGCGGTGATTCCCAACATCTACTCAATCGCCGAGGACGCCGTGTTTAGCGTGCCCAAGAGCCTGACCTTCGGTTCTCTCGCGCTTGGCGCCACTCCCTGGCAGACCCTGACGCGGGTGGTGATCCTCACTGCCAGCCCGGGAATCTTCTCGGCGCTGATGATCGGCATGGGCCGCGCAGTGGGCGAGACCATGATCGTGCTGATGGCCACCGGCAATACGCCGATCATGGACATCAATATCTTCGAAGGCATGCGTACCCTGGCGGCCAACGTTGCGGTGGAAATGCCCGAGTCGGAAGTGGGCGGCACCCATTACCGCGTGCTGTTCCTCGCTGCATTGGTGCTGCTGCTGTTTACCTTCGTGATGAATACCTTGGCCGAACTGATCCGCCAGCGCCTGCGCACTCGTTATTCGTCGCTATAGCAAACCAACAGATGACCCTCTATCGCTTGCGAAAGAGGGCTTGCAGGGCGGGAGGGTAGTGTGGACACCACGGCTCTATACCCCGCCCCCTCTCCCGTAAGCGGGAGAGGCTAGGTAGAGAACGATTTCATTCAAGGTGTCATGCCGTGAAAAAGTACAACCTGAAAACCTGGTTCAAGAGCGGCGCCCCCGGCGTGTGGATGAGTGGAGGTGCCGTCGCCATCGCCATCATCATGACCCTCGGTCTGCTGGCGGTGATCGCCACGCGCGGGCTGGGGCACTTCTGGCCAGCCGATGTGCTTGAGGCCGACTACCAAGTACCGCAGCAGGAAAGCCAGGTGCTGCTGGGCGAGGTGGTTCAGCGTGAGGAGGTGCCGCGCGCGCGCCTGGCTGCCGCAGGGCTGCCGGTAGCCGAGGAAGGCGGCGAGTTCATGACTCGCGAGCTGCTCAAGGTGGGCAACCGCGAGCTGTTTGGTGCCGATTTCTCCTGGGTGGTGGGCGAGTGGCTGAGCAATCCGCGCAAGCCCGCCGAGGTGACCGTACTGGAACGGCGCGAGTGGGGTAACTACTACGGCTACCTGCTGGCAGTGAAGGAAAATGGGCAGGTCGTTGCCGAGGGCGAAGCTGCCTGGACGGCTCTGCAGGAGCGTCTGCAGCGTGTCGAGCAGCTGCATGCGCGGCTGGTGCGACTGGAAAAACGCGATATTGGCCGGATCAACCATGCTCTTGAGCGCATCCGTCTGGAGGGGCGCAAGCTGGCGCTGGAGGGGCGTCTGGATGAGGCGGCCCAGGCCGACATGGATGCCCGCCGTGAAGCATTGAACGCCGAATACCGCCAGCTGGAGGAGCAGATGGTTGAGCTGGTCGGCCAGGTCAACCGTGACAGCGTGACCTTGCGCGCCAGTGACGGCCGTGTCAGCGAGATTGCCTTGGGCAAGGTGGTACGGGCTTTCCGTCCCAACGCCATGAGCATGACGGACAAGCTGGGACATTACGGGACGAAACTTTGGGAGTTTGTCAGTGACGAGCCGCGCGAGGCCAACACCGAGGGCGGTATTTTCCCGGCGATCTTCGGCACCGTGCTGATGGTCATCCTGATGGCGGTGATCGTCACGCCGTTCGGTGTGATTGCTGCGGTGTACCTGCGTGAGTACGCCCACCAGGGCACTCTGACGCGGATCATCCGCATTGCCGTGAACAACCTGGCCGGGGTGCCGTCGATTGTCTATGGGGTGTTTGGCCTGGGCTTTTTCGTCTACGTACTGGGTGGCTCCCTCGACCGCCTGCTGTTCCCGGAGGCAGCACCGGCACCCACCTTCGGCACACCCGGGCTGATGTGGGCCTCGCTGACTTTGGCCATCCTCACCCTGCCGGTGGTCATCGTTGCCACCGAGGAAGGCCTGGCGCGTATCCCGCGGGCGGTGCGCGAAGGATCGCTGGCGCTTGGTGCGACCAAGGCCGAGACGCTTTGGAAAGTGGTGATTCCGATGGCCAGCCCGGCGATGATGACCGGCCTGATCCTCGCCGTGGCGCGTGCTGCCGGCGAAGTGGCACCGTTGATGCTGGTGGGGGTGGTCAAGCTGGCACCGAGCCTGCCGCTGGACGGCAACTACCCTTACCTGCACCTGGATCAGAAGATCATGCACCTGGGCTTCCACATCTATGATGTCGGCTTCCAGAGCCCCAACGTCGAGGCTGCACGGCCGCTGGTGTACGCCACCGCGCTGCTGCTGGTGGTAGTCATCGCCCTGCTCAATATCAGCGCGGTCTATATCCGCAACCACCTGCGCGAGAAATACAAGGCGCTGGATCACTAATGCGGCTGCGAGCGCCTGGCGCTTGCCGCTCGTGGCTACGAACGGAGTGAATGTATGCAACAAGAAGCCCATTCCCGCGGTATCGACCTCAGTGCACTGGGCCGCAGCCGCCAGAACCTGAGCCTGGACAGCGAAACCACCGCTATCGAAGTGCCGGGGTTGAACCTGTACTACGGTCAGAAGCAGGCGCTGTTCGATGTCTGCATGAACATCCCGAAACAGCGGGTGACCGCCTTCATCGGCCCGTCCGGCTGCGGCAAGTCGACCCTGCTGCGCACCTTCAACCGGATGAACGATCTGGTCGATGGCTGCCGCGTTGAAGGCGAGGTGAATATCGACGGGCGCAACATCTACGCCAAGGGTGAGGATGTGGCCGAGCTGCGCCGCCGCGTCGGCATGGTGTTCCAGAAGCCCAACCCCTTTCCCAAGAGCATCTACGAGAACGTGGTCTATGGCCTGCGTATCCAGGGTATCAAGAGCAAGCGGGTGCTGGACGAGGCCGTAGAGTGGGCGTTGCAGAGCGCGGCGCTGTGGGACGAGGTCAAGGATCGTTTGCACGAGTCGGCACTGGGCCTGTCCGGCGGTCAGCAGCAGCGTCTGGTGATCGCCAGAACCGTGGCGGTTCAGCCGGAAGTCCTGCTGCTCGACGAACCCTGCTCGGCGCTCGATCCGATCTCCACACTCAAGGTCGAGGAGCTGATCTACGAGCTCAAGCGCCAGTACACCATTGTCATCGTTACCCACAACATGCAGCAGGCGGCGCGGGTCTCCGACTACACCGCTTTCATGTACATGGGCAAGCTGGTGGAGTTTGGCGATACCGACACGCTGTTCACCAACCCGGCGAAGAAACAGACCGAAGACTACATCACCGGTCGCTACGGCTAACGCCTGCTGGGGTGAGGCCGCCTTTCTGCGCGGCGCCTCCTGAGCCGAGCACTTTCGCCAAGGCCGGGACGACTGGATTTCAAGAACCTGATTCGCTGCACAAGGGCTCGACCATGAAAGACAACCATACCCAACACATCTCCCAGCAGTTCAATGCCGAGCTTGAGGACGTGCGCAGCCATCTGCTGGCCATGGGCGGGCTGGTGGAGAAGCAGGTCAACGATGCCGTTACCGCATTGATCGAGGCCGACTCCGGCCTGGCTCAGCAGGTGCGTGAGATAGACGAGCAAATCAACCAGATGGAGCGCAACATAGATGAAGAGTGTGTGCGCATCCTGGCTCGTCGTCAGCCGGCAGCCTCCGACTTGCGTCTGATCATCAGTATTTCCAAGTCGGTGATCGATCTTGAGCGCATCGGTGACGAGTCGACCAAGATCGCCAAGCGCGCCATCCTCCTAACCGAAGAAGGCGAGTCGCCACGCGGTTATGTCGAAGTGCGGCATATCGGTGATCAGGTGCGCAAGATGGTCAGTGATGCCCTCGATGCGTTTGCCCGCTTCGACGTCGATCAGGCGCTGGCCGTAGCCCAGCACGACAAGAGCGTGGATCGCGAGTACAAGACAGCGCTGCGCGAGCTGGTCACCTACATGATGGAGGATCCGCGTTCGATCTCCCGTGTGCTCAACGTGATCTGGGCGTTGCGCTCGCTGGAGCGGATCGGTGACCACGCACGCAACATCGCCGAACTGGTAATCTATCTGGTACGCGGCACCGATGTCCGGCATATCGGCCTGACACGCATGCGTGAAGAGGTGGAGGGACACACCAGGGACTGAAGCTCCGACGGGATTTGCAGGCTATTCGGCGTTTTCCGTTGGCCTTTGGCCACTAGCCATGACTATCCTTATCGTCATTCGTACAGGAGTGGCCGATGAGCAAAGTCAGTGTGCTGGTTGTGGACGATGCGACCTTTATCCGCGATCTGGTCAAAAAGGGGTTGCGCGACCATTTTCCCGGTGTGCAGATCGTTGAGGCGGTCAACGGGCGCAAGGCCCAGCAGATTCTGGCCCGAGAGAGCATAGAGTTGATCCTCTGTGACTGGGAAATGCCGGAAATATCCGGGCTGGAGCTGCTGTCCTGGTGTCGCGCGCAGGATGCTCTGAAGAGCGTTCCCTTCATCATGGTTACCAGTCGTGGAGACAAGGAGAACGTGGTGCAGGCCATCCAGGCTGGCGTCTCCGACTATATCGGCAAGCCGTTTTCCAACGAACAGCTGGTGTCCAAGGTGCGCAAGGCCCTCAGCCGCACCGGCAAGTTGCAGGAGCTGCTTGCCAGCATCTCACCGAAACTGCTTAGCAGCGGAGCGCTGGCCAATGACTCGCTGGCGGTACTGACTGGCGGCAGGGTCGAATCCGCCCAGCCGAGCGCTCCTGCGACGCCAGTCGCAGCACCGCTTCCTGCTCCGACTCCTGCGGCTTTGCGATCTCCGTCGCCGACACCGGCACGAGCACCGGCTGGCCGTGGTCAGGGCCAGCTGCGTTTGCCTTCCGGCACCATGGCCTGTGTGATCAAGGCGCTAAGTCTGAAAGAAGCACTGCTGGTGGTTAGGCGTGGCGAGGCGCTGCCGCAGGTGCTGGAAAGCGCGGTGCTTGATCTGGAGCAGGGCGAAGCCGCCGAGATCGCTCGCCTCAATGGCTATTTGCACGCTGTGGCGGCCTTTGAGCCAAGGCCCGATAGCGACTGGCTGCAACTGACCTTGCGTTTCGTCGACCGCGATCCGCAGAAGCTCGACTACCTGTCGCGGCTGATTGCCCGGGGGACGGCGCAGAAGCATTTTATTCCCGGCGCCTGAGCCCGACGGGCGGCGGTGAGCCGCTTCACAGCCTGAGGTTTGCTGGCTCGCGATCGGCCGCCGGCACTGCTAGGCTTGCCTGCTGGAATATCAAAGAATCATAAGGTTCTGTTTGCTCCCTGCAGGCACTGCCGTGCCGCCTGCGCAGGGTGAATGGGCCAAGCTCCGAGTCGTTATGCTAGGGCGTCTGATCTATCTCTGTGGCCTGCTGCTTATCAGCAGTCATGCGGCTGCGCTGACCATTTACAAGTACGTCGACAAGAACGGCGTGGTGACCTATAGCGATCAGGCGGCGCCAGGTGCCCAGGTGTTCGTGTTCAACGACCGCATGGTGGAACGCCTGGACGACCAGGTGAAGCTGGAGACGAAGAAGCATCAGGCCGGCGAAACCCTGCTGGTGCGAAACGATCTGTATGCGCCGGTGGAGATCGAGCTGAAGCTGGAGCAGGTGGAGAACGCCATCGGCGCGCCGGACAAGCCGATTCGCTGGGTGTTGCCGCCGCGCAGTCATATCCGCCTGGCCACCCTGGCAGCGCAGGATGCCGACAAGCCGCTGCGCTACAAGCCGAAGCTGCGCTATGCCTTGGGTGACCCGCGGCTAAAGCCGAGCATTCATCGCTATCCGCTACCTTGGCGTGGCGGCCCCTTCCGTCAGACTCAGGGCGCCAACGGCACCTACAGTCACTTCACGCCCAAGGGCCGTTACGCGGTGGACATCGCCATGCCAGAAGGCACACCCATCATTGCCGCGCGGGGCGGTGTAGTGGTCAAGACGGAAAACCGTCAGAGTGGTCGGGGAAACAACCCGGCCGGCAACTTCGTCAGGATCCTGCACGATGATGGCACCATGGGTGTCTACCTGCACCTGATGAAGGGCTCGGTGGTTGTGCGGGAGGGCCAGCGAGTGGAAACCGGCACGCTGCTGGCGCGCTCTGGCAACACCGGCAACAGTACCGGACCGCACCTGCACTTTGTGGTGCAGCGCAACGTCGGCCTGGCGGTGGAGTCGATTCCTTTCAGTTTCCGCCAGCCGGTCAACAGCCTGCCCAACTTCGCTGTGGGCGGCGAGTAAGCGGCAACCCGCCAGGCTCCGGAGCCAGCCTGAGCTGGGAGCTTTAGCTGATCTCGATCATCTCGAAGTCCGACTTGCCGACGCCGCAGTCTGGGCACAGCCAGTCTTCCGGTACATCCTCCCAGCGGGTACCGGGCGCTATGCCGTCGTCCGGCCAGCCCAGGCTTTCGTCATAGATCAGCCCGCAGACCACGCACTGCCACTTCTTCATATCGACCTCAGGAAATCTCACGGTTTGGCGCGGGAAAGCTACCGTAATTGCCCGGAAGCGCCAAGCAGGTTTGAGATCGGCGCCAGTTCGTGACACGGCGCGCAGCATGGCGCGGTATCAGACACTAACATCGCGCCCTTTTTCCGCAGTACCCGGGCCTTGCGTCCAGCCTTTTTGCCTCTGCGCATTCCAATAAAAACCCCGCCCAAGGGTTTATTCCGTCACCGGTGGCGCTGCTCCCGGTGCCTTGCCTTGTTCTCGATTTGGAGTATCGATGTGTTGAAAAAGTACCTGTCCCTCTTTCTACTTGCCGGCACCTTGCTGACCAGCCTGCCCGGCATGGCCCGGATAAGTGACGCCGAGGCCATGAATATGGCCGGGCTGCAGCGTTCGCTGACCCAGCGTATGGCCAAGGATTACCTGATGCTGGGCGCCGAGGTGCGCGTGGATGTGGCCGAGCGCCAGTTGCAGGAAACCATCGAGCGTTTCCAGGCCAGCCAGCAGGCGCTTCAGGCTTACGCTCCGAACGTGGCGATCCGTGATGCGCTCAATGCAGTCGATGGCACCTGGGCAGGTTACCGCAGGCTGCTGGAGGACAAACCGCAGGCAGATCGTGCTCTGGAGGTTTTGGAAACCGGCGAGCAACTGCTGCAGCAGACTCAGGCCGTTACCGACCTGATGGCCGAGCATCACGGTGCCATGGGCGCCATGGTCAACCGAGCCGGTTGGGCACGGGTGCAGACCCAGCGGATTGCCATGCTATACATGGCCAAGGCCTGGCGCGTGCCTGCAGCGGATCTGGATGTTGCGCTGGATCAATCGGTGCGAGACTTTGAGGGCATTCTCAAGGAGCTGGAGGCACGCGGCGCGCCCAACGAGGAAATCGCCAGCGCCCAGCGTCGCGCCCGGGCTCACTGGAGCTTCACCCTCAAGGGCATTGATCTGCATGCCTCGCAGGAGTTTGTGCCGACTATGGTTACGGTCAGCACTGATTCGCTGTTCCGCCAGCTTAACGAACTGACTCGTCTGTATGCCGGGCTGGATGCCGGCGACTCCTGAGCCGGCAGCAGCCCCGAGCGTCGTCGTGGAGACGCCCAGGGGCGGAGCTTCAAGCGCCGCGGTTGGCCTTGGCGGACTCGGCGTCATAGGACGCCACAGCGGTAAATACCACGTCGGTGTGTGAGTTCAGGGCAGTTTCGAAGGAGTCCTGTACCACGCTTATGACGAAGCCGATGCTGACCACTTGCATGGCAATTTCGGCATCGATGCCGAACAGACTGGTGGCCATCGGGATCAGCAGCAGCGAGCCACCGGCGACGCCCGACACTCCGGCAGCAGCCAGCGAGGAGACCACGCACAGAAGCAGGGCGGTGGCTAGATCCACCGGGATACCCAGCGTGTGAGTGGTTGCCAGCGCCATTACCGAGATGGTCACCGCCGCGCCGGCCATGTTGATGGTGGCACCCAGCGGAATGGTGATCGAATAGGTCTCGCGGTCGAGCCTGAGCTTCTCGCACAGCCGCAGGTTGACCGGGATATTGGCCGCCGAGCTGCGGGTGAAGAAGGCAGTGATCGCACTCTCCCGGAGGATGGTCAGTAGCAGCGGGTACGGATTACGGCGCAACTTCAGGTACATCAACAGCGGGTTGATCAGCAGGGCCATGATCAGCATGCAGCCGACCATCACCGCCAGCAGGTGGGCATAGCTGGCCAGGGCGCCGAAGCCGGCATCGGCCAGGGTATTGGCCACCAGGCCGAAGATGCCGAACGGCGCCAGGTTGATGACGAACTGCACCGCACGGGTCAGGGCATCGGACAGGTCGCTGAGCAGGGTTCGGGTCGATGGCGCGGCATGCCGCAGGAATACGCCGAGTAGCACGGCCCAGGCGAGGATGGCAATGAAGTTCGCGCTGCTTAGCGCCTGTACCGGACCGACGAAGATGCTTACCAGCAGGTTGTGCAGTACTTCCAGGATGCTGCCGGGTGGATTGCCTTCGGCCTTGCTCACATCCAGTGCCAGGGTAGTGGGGAACAGGAAGCTGGCGCAAACCGCCAGAGCAGCGGCGCAGAAAGTGCTGATCAGATACATCATCAGCACCGGGCGAACATGGGTTGGCTGGCTGCCTTGGCGCGAGGCCAGCGAGGCGGTTACCAGTACCAGTACCAGAACTGGTGCCACCGCCTTCAGGGCAAGAATGAACAGTTCGCCGAGCAGCCCCACCTTGAGGGCGATGGCTGGGGCTATCCAGGCCAGCAGGATGCCGAGCACCAGGCCGATGAAGATACGTAGCACCAGGCTGATACTGGTGTAGCGTTCGAGAAGCAGTTTGAAGACGTTCATGTGAGCTTGGGCTTTTCCGTATTGCGTGTCGTATGCAGCGCCAAAGCGCATCCACTGCGACGCAGATGAGCGTGCAGGGGCGAATGGCGGCAAGAAGGCGTGATTATAGGAGTGGGAGAGAAAAGCGCAGGGTATTACGTCGGTTCGATGAGCATGGTAGGGTCTCGCTTATTGTTGTTGTGCAGCCGGCTCCGGCGCGGCGCGCCGGATGACCGGGGAAATCGGAATGTGCCGCTTCAGCACTCGATGATGTTCACCGCCAGACCGCCACGAGCGGTTTCCTTGTATTTGGTAAGCATGTCGGCACCTGTCTCGCGCATGGTCTTGATCACCTTGTCCAGGCTCACGTAGTGCGAGCCGTCGCCGTACAGGGCCATGCGCGCGGCGTTGATGGCCTTGACCGAGGCAATGGCGTTGCGCTCGATGCAGGGGATTTGCACCAGGCCGCCGACCGGGTCGCAAGTCAGTCCCAGATGGTGCTCCATGCCGATTTCGGCAGCGTTCTCGACCTGTTCCGGGGTGCCGCCCAGTACCGCGCACAGTGCGCCGGCGGCCATCGAACAGGCCACGCCAACTTCACCCTGGCAGCCCACCTCTGCACCGCTGATAGAGGCGTTTTCCTTGTACAGAATGCCGATGGCGCCTGCAGTCAGCAGGAAGTCGATGATGCCGCGCTCGCTGGCGCCGGAGATGGCGTTGGCATAGTAGTGCAGCACTGCCGGGATGATGCCTGCGGCGCCGTTGGTTGGTGCGGTTACTACACGACCGCCAGCGGCGTTTTCTTCGTTCACCGCCAGGGCCCAGAGATTGACCCAGTCGAGCATGCGCAGCGGGTCTTCCATGTGGCTGCGCTGGAAGCCGCCCAGCTTGCGTGCCAGTATCGCGGCCCGGCGGCGCACCTTGAAGCCGCCCGGCAGGATTCCTTCGGTGCGGCAGCCGCGTTCGACGCAGGCCTGCATTACCTTCCAGATCTCCAGCAGACCGGCATCGGTTTCTTCATCGCTGCGCCAGTGGCGTTCGTTACGGCGCATGATCTCGGCAATGCCGATTCCGTGCTCGCGGCTCAGGCGCAGCAGGTCGGCGCCGGTACGAAACGGCAGTGGCAGAGTGGTGGCGTCGGGGGCGATGACTTTGTGCTTGCTGCCATCGGCCAGGATTGCCTCGCTGACTACGAAACCGCCGCCCACCGAGTAGTAGGTGGCCTCGTGCAGTTGCAGGCCGGCGGCGTCATAGGCGGCGAAGCGCATGCCGTTGGCGTGCAGCGGTAGGGCCTTGCGGAACATCTTCAGATCGGTCTTTTCGTCGAAGCTGATGGCATGCTTGCCGTCAAGGACGATGCGCTTGTCGCGACGAATTGCTTCGATATAGCCCGCTACCCGATCCACGTCGACGGTATCCGGCTCATGGCCGCTGAGACCGAGCAGCACTGCCTTGTCGCTGCCGTGACCCTTGCCGGTGGCTCCCAGCGAGCCATACAGCTCAGCGGCAACACGGGTCACCTTCGGCATGTAGCCGTGGTTCTCCAGGGCATGAGTGAACAGGGCTGCGGCACGCATGGGGCCGACGGTGTGGGAGCTGGAGGGGCCAATGCCTACTTTGAAAAGGTCGAATACGCTGATCGCCATGGCAAGTGTTCTTTCTTATGGGGCGCCTGCGCAGCACGGGGCGGCAGGGCCGTTTTGTGGATGAACCATGTGCCCGGTCACGCACATGTGGATAACCCTATCTAAGAACGGCTTTATCATTATGTATACTGATTTATTTTTAATGTATTAATTAGCAATTCTTACCTATTGAAATCCGCTCATGGACATAACCCGTCTGCGTACCCTGAGAGAGCTGGCCCGTTGCGGCACTATGGCGGCCACTGCCGAGTCCTTGCACCTCACACCGTCCGCGGTTTCACAGCAAATCGCCCAGCTCGAGCGCGAGGCCGAGGTGGCGCTGATCGAGCGACGCGGGCGCGGTGTCGTTCTGACCCCGGCGGGTGAGCGTCTGGCGGGGCATGTGGAGCGGATCATGGTGGTGCTTGACGAGGCGCGCTCCGAACTGGCGCAGATGCGCAGCGAAATTGCCGGAGAGTTGCGGGTAGCCGCCTTTCCTTCCATCGCCGTGGCCGTGGTGGCCGAGACCGTGCGTGCCCTGCGCAGTGCCTATCCGAAGCTGGAAGTGGTAGTGGTGGAGCTGGAGCCGCAGGAAAGCCTCAGCGCTTTGGGCGGCTGGCAGATTGATGTGGCGGTGATCGATGATCTGGCCGTTGAGCCTGACGAAAAGCACGAGCACTACGGGTTGATCCCGCTGACTCAGGATCTGCTGCATGTATTGCTGCCTGCTGATCATCCACTGGCCAGTCGCGAGGGACTGTCCATAGCGGATCTGCGCGACGAAGCCTGGGCGCTGGATTCGACCAGTAGCTCTTTTGGTGAATTCATCACCAATCTGTGCCGCCGCTCAGGCTATGCGCCGCGCATCAATGCTCATTGCACCGGCTTCGAGATGGTCGCCGCAATGGTCGCATCCGGTAACTCCATATCCGTGGTATCGGGCCTGCGCCTGGTTCACCCGTTGCACGGGGTCATGGCCGTGCCGCTACTGCCAGGTATTCGTCGTGGGGTATTCCTTGCCTATCGCAAAGGGGAGCGCGATCACCCGGCGGTCAACGTCTTTATCGACGAGGCCGTATATACGGCAGACAAGGTGCTGAGCCAGTACCAACTGGCGCGCTAGGCTTTGTACGGGGGCGTCCAGAGTATGTCAGTCGTCCAGAGGTTCGCTGGAAATGCGCAGGCTTAGCTGGTGTCGTTGTCCCGGTAGTAGGCTGACGATGTCATCCCACAGATTGCCGGTTTCGATGCACAGCATCTCTTTCCAGGCCGAGTCCGGGAACTGCGAGAGGCGACGGGCCTTGTCTGTCCATGGATTCCATAGCACGGCTGACGCCGAGCCGCGGCTTTCCAGCAGGATGCGCCGGTTCCAGGCAGGGTCGTTGATGACAAGGCGGGCCGGGACATTGAGGTAGAGGCGGTCGGTTTCGCCTTCGATCAGTGGTTCGCCCTCCTGCAATAGGATCTGCCAGTCCTGCAGAGTATCGATGTAGCGACAGCCGTCGAATCCTTCGATACGTACTGTGTGCACATCGCTGACGGCAAAGTAGCTGTGCAGGGCCTGGCTGAAAGTCAGTGGTGACTGCCCCAGGTTGTGGGTTTCCAGATGCAGTTGCAGTTGCTCGGTCAGCTCCAGCGTCAGGCTCAGGCTGGCCTCGCCGTCCCAGTGCGGCAGGGGATGGCGGATTGTGTCGTAGGTCAGCCTGAGGCTGACGCCGCCCGCCTGCTGCTGGATGTCCTGCAGTTCCCAGGGCAGTGTGCGCAACAGGCCGTGGGCCGGGGCTTCGTCCGCCCGGTAGTGCGCCTGCACCGCCTGCGGATTGCGCCGCAGGTCGCCGAACCAGGGCCAGCACACCGGCACACCACCGCGCACGCTTTGCCCGGTTCGATAAGCCGCGTCCGGGCTCAGCCAGATCAGCGGTGGCTGCTCGGCCTGTCGGTAACCGAGTATCTGCGCGCCCTGCTGCGTCACCAGCAGTTCGCTGCCAGCAGCACGAATTCGCCAGCAGATCAGTTGATCCAGTTCCACGCGTTCGACTTGGGCAGCGCTCATTACGACCTCTCCTTGAGATGGATGATGCATAGTGTGACAACGCAAAAAGCAAAACGCCCGTCACGAGGACGGGCGTTTTCCAAACCGCACCAGTGACGCTTATTTGCCGTAAATCTGCTCCGGCAGCCAGGTGATGATGCCCGGGAACAGGTAGGCGATCACCAGCATCAGCAACTGGATACCGATGAAGGGCATCACACCGCGATACATGGTGCCGGTAGTCACCGAACGTGGCGTGACGCCACGCAGGTAGAACAGCGAGAAGCCCAGCGGCGGTGTGAGGAACGACGTCTGCAGGTTCAGCGCGATCATCACACCCAGCCAGATCGGGTCGAGCCCCATGGCCAGCAGTACCGGCCCGACAATCGGCACCACCACGAAAATGATTTCGATGAAGTCGAGGATGAAGCCGAGCAGGAAGATCACCAGCATCACCAGGAAGAAAGCACCCAGCACGCCGCCCGGCAGCGAGTGGAACACCTCTTCGATCAGATGCTCGCCACCGAAGCCGCGGAAGATCAGCGAGAACAACGAGGCACCGATTAGGATCAGGAACACCATGCAGCTGATCTCGGTGGTGCCATGAGCCACATTACGTAGCTGAGGGATGTTCAGCTGGCCCTTGAATAGCGCCAGCAGGGTCGCACCAACGGCACCGATAGCAGCCGCTTCGGTGGGGGTGGCAAAACCGGCAAGGATCGACCCCAGCACGATGACGATCAGCGCCAGCGGCGGCACCAGGGCGCCAAGCAGCTTGCCCCACTGCACCTCGCCCAGCTCTTCCTTGGGAATCGCCGGCATCTTCTCCGGCTTGAGGAAGATCATCACGATCAGGTAGGTGACGTACAGGCCGACCAGCATCAGGCCGGGAATCAGCGCGCCCATGAACAGGTCGCCGACCGACACGGTCTTGGGCGAGAAGATGCCCATCTTCAGTTGCGCCTGCTGGTAGGCGCTGGACATCACGTCCCCCAGCAGCACCAGCACGATCGACGGTGGAATGATCTGGCCCAGAGTACCGGTGGCAGCCAGAGTACCGGTGGCTACGCCCGGGTCGTAGCCGCGCTTGAGCAGGGTCGGCAGGGCCAGCAGGCCCATGGTCACCACGGTGGCGCCGACGATACCAGTCGATGCGGCCAGCAGAGCGCCCACTACGCAGACCGAGATGATCAGGCCGCCACGCAGGCGGCCGAACAGGCGCGACATGGACTCAAGCAGATCTTCGGCGACCCTGGACTTCTCCAGCATCACCCCCATGAACACGAACAGCGGCACAGCCAGCATGGTCTGGTTGTTCATGATCCCGAACAGACGGTTGGGCAGTGCGCTCAGGTATCCCGGATCGAAGGTCCCGGTGAGCACACCAAGGCCGGCGAACAACAGGGAAACACCCGCCAGCGTAAACGCCACCGGGAAGCCAGCCATCAGCACCACACAGATGCTGATGAACAACAGAATCGCCATCACCTCAGCCATGCTTCACCTCCGGCGCCGGAATGCGGCCAGCGATGATGTACGCAGCCTTGATCAGATTGGACAGGCCCTGCAGGCTCATGGCCGCAGCCAGCACCAGGATGATGCTCTTCTGCAGGTAGACGAAATGCAGCCCGCCGGTTTCGTTGGAAATCTCCTTGGTCGCCCAGGAGTTGGCCACGTAGTCCCAACTGGCCCAGCCGAGATACAGGCAGACCGGCAGCAGCAGGAACAGTGTGCCGAAGAGCTCCACCACCGCCTGCCGACGACCGTTGAATTTCTGGAAGAAGATGTCTACGCGCACGTGACCGTTACGCTGCAGAACCCAGGCAGAAGCGCCCATGAAGACCAGCGCGTGAGCGTAGAGAACGGCCTCCTGCAGGGCAGTGGCGCCAATACCGAAGCCATAACGCAGCACCACCACAACAGCGGTACCTAAGACCAGGAACAGGGTGAGCCAGGCGATTACTCTGCCGATCCAGCCGTTAAGGCTGTCGATGAGGCATGCAAGCTTGAGGGGTACTGAAGGCTTGTCGGACATAGGGAGTCCTTATCGTTATGGTTTATGGACATGACGACGAGCCTGTTGGCATGTCGTCGCGCCGAGCGCATCCTTGTGGGGTGCGGGCGGCGATTTTATGCGGGCTGCGCGCGGATCAGCAATGCCACTACAACTTTAGTCGCACTTCCGTGGCTTGAGGGTGTCGCCGCCTTATGTTACTCAGGTCGGGTTTGACGCCGGCGATCCCGTGGTCAGACCAATACAACAAAAAAGGAGCATCGAATGAAACGTCGCGACATACTCGCCGCAGCGGGCGTAGGCCTTGCCGCAACCGCCCTGGCTGGTTGCAAAGAAGATTCGAAAAGCGCCGCCGCGCCTCAAGAGGGCTCGAGCTCGCAAACCTTCACCTGGAAGATGGTTACGTCCTGGCCGAAGAATTTCCCCGGCGTAGGCGTAGGCGCAGAGCGCTTCGCCAAGCTCGTGGAGGAAATGAGTAACGGTCGCCTGAAAGTCCGCATTTACGCTGCAGGCGAGCTGGTGCCGGCGCTGGAAGTATTCGATGCAGTTTCCCGTGGCACAGCCGAACTGGGCCACGGCGCACCGTATTACTGGAAGGGCAAGGTACCGGCAGCGCAGTTTTTCTGCGCCCTGCCGTTCGGCCCCAACGCACTGGAAATGAACGCCTGGCTGCACTACGGCGGCGGCATGCAGCTGTGGGAAGAGGTGTACAAACCGTTCGGCGTACTGCCGATGGCCTGCGGCAACACCGGTGTACAGACCGCCGGCTGGTTCAACAAGGAAATCACTTCGGTCGACGACTTCAAGGGTCTGAAGATGCGCACCCCGGGCCTGGGCGGCGAAGTGCTGACCAAGATGGGCGGAACCGTGGTCAACATGCCGGCCGGCGAGATCTTCACCGCGCTGCAGACCGGCGCCATCGACGCCACCGAATGGATCGGCCCGTACAACGACCTGGCCCTGGGTCTGCACAAGGCATCCAAGTACTACTACACCCCGGGCTGGCAGGAGCCGAGCGTACAGTTCGAGCTGGACGTCAACCTCAAGGCCTGGGAAACCCTGCCGGCCGACCTGCAAGCCATCGTTCGCAGCGCCGCTCGCGCGATCAATGGCGACATGCTCGACGACTACAACGCCAAGAACATGGAGGCCATGGAGCAGCTCAAGTCCGAAGGCGTCGATGTCCGTCGCCTGCCTGACGAAGTACTGGCTCGCCTGAAGGAAGTCGCCACCGAAGTGGTCGAGGCCTCGGCCAATGCCGACCCTGTGGCGAAGAAGGTCTGGGATCACCAGAAGGCCTATCTGCAGCGGCTGTACGACTACGCCGAAAGCAACGAGAAGGATATCTACAATATCCGCGGCTGATCTGTCCGCCATGAAAAACGCCGGCCTTGAGGGCCGGCGTTTTCGTATTCGGTGTTGCGCTCTTGGAGCATCAGCCCCGACGTGGCGGTAGAGGACGGGTTCGGCCGCTGCCGTCAATGGCGACAAAGACGAATACCGCTTCAGTGACCTTGCGCCACTCGTTTGAGAGCGGGTCGTCGCTCCAGACTTCCACCATCATCTGGATGGAGCTGCGTCCTACCTCCAGTGCCTGGGTGTAGAACGACAGTTGCGCACCCACGGCCACAGGTACGAGGAAGGCCATGCGGTCGATGGCTACGGTGGCCACGCGTCCTGCAGCGATCTTGCTGGCCATGGCCGTACCGGCCAGATCCATCTGCGCGACCAGCCAGCCACCGTAGATATCTCCGAAACCATTGGTCTCGCGCGGTAGGGCGGTGATCTGCAGGGCAAGGTCGCCCTGGGGAATCGGGTCTTCCTGTTCGTAGTCGTTCATCGGCTCAAGACTCGCGGCGCGGTTGCTGTTTTTAGACGCGCACCCTATGGGTAGGTGGGTGCCGTGAGTATACCGACTGAACGGTCGCCGGGCGACCATTGCGCAATGGCTCAAAAGTGCCGGCGGGCCTGGTCTTCGGGCAAAACGCAAGGGCCGATGAGGAATATTCGTGCAGGATGCCCGTTGCTGATTTCCAGGCCAATAAACAAATGGTTGTTTCTTAAGACATTTTTCGTTTGCTACAGGCTGGCATGGGGGATGCAGAGTCTTAGCTAACGGATCGGTACGTATCGGTCTGGCAATGGGAGACACATGCTGTCGTCTCCGGCCCGGAGTCCTGTCATGTCCATAGGGATATGGGGTCTTCGGCTTTCATACCGCAGAGTCGCAAGGAGAAACGCCATGCTGAGCTGGGCCATTACCTTCCTGATTATTGCCATTGTCGCTGCTGTCCTGGGATTTGGCGGCATTGCCGGTACCGCCGCCGGGATTGCCAAAATCCTCTTTGTGGTTTTTCTGGTGCTGTTCGTCATCTCGCTGGTCATGGGGCGTCGACCGCGTATTTGAGGAGAAATAGATGCAGCGTCTAAACGTCACTGTCGCCGCCCTTCTGCTGGGCGGTGTGCTGACGGCGCAGGCCGCCGATCATGACGCCGCTTTCCTGCCTGCCGAACTGCTGGGCAGCAATGCCGAGTATCGCGAGGCCTGGCAGGAGCTGTTGAGCGATGAGCAGCGATTACCCGACTGGCTGATCAATCTAAGCGGCCCGTCTACGTCGATACAGGTGGTGGAAGTCGACAGCGACCGCTATCTGGTCGGTCAGGTATGCGAGGCGCACAACTGCTTTGCGCAGCGCGTTTATGTGGCCTTCGAATGGCAGGACGACGACGCCTATGCGCTCTATGTTCAGGTGCCGGATGGACTGGCGGAGGATCGGGCGCCCAGCGAGCATGCCAGCCTGCGCTGGCTGGGTGATCCGAACGAGGAGATTCGGCGGATGCTGCTGGAACAGTTGCGCAGCGACCCGAACTGGTACTAGCAGTGAAATGCCGGCCGGAACTGCATAGTCCGGTCGGCGCGGTTATGGCCGCTTACACGTGACCATAATGTTCGTGGTGCATGGTGACCATGTAGGCGTAGTCGAGCGGAGTGCTCCAGCTGAAGATCGGCCGATCCACCTCGCGCTGAACCGCGCAGCTGAAGGGCTGCATGCTTCATCGCAGTCGCAGTCGCAGTCGCAGTCGCAGCCGCAGCCGCAGCCGCAGAGGCAGGGCATGGCGCGTATCCGTCACTCCCATGCCGGAATACCATCAGCATCATTTGTACCCAGGCTGTGCCCAGGCCATTGTCCCTACAGTCGTCCATCGAACATGCTGATCTACAATCACTAATCCTGACGCTCAACCGAAGACTCGGGGGCTGGTCTTCAGGCTGAAGGAAATGCCCGACAGCGGGCAGATTCGTTTCAGCTAGCGTACCGGTCGTGCCGGTTTTCTGGTGCATGCGCGGGGCAAGTAGCTCAACAGCGCAGTCCAGACCTTCCTTCAACAGGGTGATTCTCGACAATCTCTCAGCGCCACTATCGCTGCTGTCTCCGTTGGCCGAGCCTTGGCCCGGAGCTCGGCGCACGAGACATTAAGGACGCAGATCCGGTGCAGAAGCCGACACCAGCTGCACAGGAGAGAACGCTACGGTTTCCCTGCCGATGGCTGTAGAATCCGACGCTGTCTCCGTGCTCCGCCGGTTCAGCTGTCAGGTGTCGCACGGGTACGCGGGCCGGGCACAGGGTGCGCTTATGGCCCCGAAACGAGGCGACTCCCGGGCGGGGCGTCCGACCCGACTCTGCACGCGGCCAGCCTGGGGAGGCACTGGCAGCGTGACGCACATTCACCGGTAAACAAAAGGCAGATCTATGCAGCGGCTTTATCGCAAACGCATCATCGTCGGCGTGGGGGGTGGTATTGCTGCCTACAAGAGTGCCGAACTGGTTCGTCGCCTCAAGGATCTGGGCGCGGAAGTCCGTGTCGTCATGACTCAGGGCGGCCGCGAATTCATCACTCCGCTGACCTTGCAGGCGCTTTCCGGCCATCCCGTGCACCTCGACCTGCTCGACCCCGCTGCCGAGGCGGCCATGGGGCATATCGAGCTGGCACGTTGGGCCGACCTGGTGCTGATCGCTCCGGCCACTGCGGATCTGATTGCGCGCCTGGCCCAGGGGCTGGCCAATGATCTGCTGACCACCCTGGTGCTGGCCACCGATGCGCCTGTGGCTCTGGCTCCGGCGATGAATCAGGCCATGTGGCGCGATCCAGCCACTGCCGACAATCTGCAGCTGCTGCAGCAGCGTGGCATGCGTCTGTTCGGCCCTGCCTCCGGCAGCCAGGCCTGCGGCGACGTCGGCCTCGGTCGCATGCTTGAAGCCGCCGAACTGGCCCAACTGGCCGCCGACAGCTTCCAGCGCCGGGCACTGGATGGTCAGCATGTGCTGATTACCGCCGGTCCGACCCAGGAAAACATCGATCCGGTGCGTTATATCACCAACCACAGCTCCGGCAAGATGGGCTTTGCTTTGGCCGAGGCGGCGGCCGAAGCCGGTGCGCGCGTCACCCTGGTCTGCGGTCCGGTACATCTGCGTACTCCGGATAGGGTTGAGCGCATCGACGTGGTCAGTGCTCGCGACATGCTGGCAGCCTGCGAGGCGGCCATGCCCTGTGACATCCTGATCGCCGCTGCGGCGGTGGCCGACTACCGGCCGGAAGTGGTTGCGCCGCACAAACTGAAGAAAGACCCTGCCAGTGGTGAGGGTTTTGTCCTGCAAATGGTGCGCAACCCGGATATCCTCGCCACTATCGCTGGCCGCGCGGATCGTCCGTTCAGTGTCGGCTTTGCCGCCGAGACGGAGAACCTGCTGGAGTACGCTTCGCGCAAGCTGCGTGACAAGAACCTCGACCTCATTGTTGCCAATGACGTGGCCAACCCGGACATCGGCTTCAACAGTGAGGAAAATGCCATCACCGTGATCGACCGGGGGCTGCAGCAGACCAGCTTTGCCCAGACCAGCAAGGGCAAGATCGCCCGCCAACTGATCACCCTTATTGCCGACCGACTGAACAAGAGCTGACCATGCACGCCCTGCAAGCCAAGATCCTCGACCCGCGCCTCGGCCGGGACTTCCCCCTGCCGCAGTACGCCACTCCCGGTTCGGCGGGCCTCGACCTGCGCGCCATGCTCAAGGAGGACTGCGTCCTCGAGCCGGGTCAG
The DNA here is from genome assembly GCF_019656335.1 of Pseudomonas sp. NCCP-436. Classification (GTDB taxonomy): domain Bacteria; phylum Pseudomonadota; class Gammaproteobacteria; order Pseudomonadales; family Pseudomonadaceae; genus Aquipseudomonas. The sequence continues at coordinate 70,626 of NZ_BPLZ01000012.1, forward strand.
ACCCTGTTGATTCCCACCGGCCTGTCGATCTATATCGGCGACCCCGGCCTGGCCGCGATGATCCTGCCGCGCTCGGGGCTGGGCCACAAGCACGGCATCGTCCTCGGCAACCTGGTGGGGCTGATCGACTCGGACTACCAAGGTGAACTGATGGTGTCCTGCTGGAATCGCGGGCAGAGCCCTTTCACCATTGCTGTTGGCGAGCGCATTGCTCAACTGATACTGGTGCCGGTGGTGCAGGCCCGTTTCGAGCTGGTCGAGCAATTCGATGAAACCCAACGCGGCAGTGGCGGCTTCGGTCACTCCGGCAGTCACTGACGCTCGCGTCTACTGGATCTCGCCGAGGAGCCTCTGCGTGAAACTCTTCAAGCGTAAAGCCAAGGAAGTCGATATCCCCGCAACACCGGCCAACGCCGGCAAAACCGGGGATCTCGGGCCGCTGCTGCCCGGTCTGCTCGTCGCTCTGCTCGGTGTCGCTGCTGCCGCCGCTCTGTTGTGGCTGGCTCAGATGAGTCACCAGCAGGCGCGCCAGGAGGAACTGGCTCAGGCTATTGGTGGCAGCCAGGCTGCTGCGGTGCAGCAGGCCCTGCGGCAGCTGCAGGCCGATGCCCTGGCCGCTGCGCGCAATCCTGAACTACTGCAGGCACTGCAGCAGGCTGAGAATCCACAGATTGGCAGCGTCGAGCGGCGCCTGCGGTACTGGGACGGAGTGGTCGACGTACACCTCAATCGCCGTGGCGAGGCGTCGCAGAACCCCAATCGTGCGGCGCCCATGAATTTTGCCGGGCTGGATCTGCTTCGTCGGGTGGAGGCCGGTCAGCAGCCGCCTGCGGAGGCCTACCGGGTTGGTCAGCGCTGGTTGGTCTACAGTGCCGTGGCGCTGCGTCCGGGGGACAACCTGCCGACGCAGGGCACGCTCCTGCTGGCGGTGGATCTGCAGCGCTTGCTGGCGGCCTTGCCGCCATTGCCGGCTGATTACGGCCAGCTGCAACTGGTACAGCAGTTTGCCAACACTCCTGAGCAAATCCTGCTGCAGCGCGGTCAGGCCGGCGAGGGCAGTCCTCTGGTATTTCCCACCGGCAACCCGCACTGGAAGCTCACCTTCAGTGCCGGGCCGGGTTTGAGCGGAGCCTTGCCGTCACCACTGCTGCTGGCATTGGCCGCACTGATCGCCCTGGGCGGCGCGCTGATCGGCCTGATGCTGGTGCAGAGGGCGCAGCAGCGCCGTGTCAGCAATGACGCCCGGCAACTCGGGCAAATGCTTAAAGAACTCGCTGCCGGCAAGCGCGTCAAGCCCTTCAGTCTCAGCGTTCCGGCTCTCGATGGACTGGCTCAGGCCTTGGCCCGGCTGCCGCAGCGCAGTGCAGCAGAAGGTGACAGCGCCAAGGCAGCGCTGGCGTCATCTGTTGCGCAACCGTCTGTCCGTCCGGAGGAGCTGGTCAATCCACTGTTTCAGGACACCGATATCCTCGATATCGACATTCTCGATGAAGACCAGGATCTACTGGGATTGGAGCAGAGCCCCCCGATGAGCAACACCTCGAGCATCCCGCAACTGCCAGCCGACATTTTCCGCGCCTACGACATCCGTGGTGTGGTGGGCGATACCCTGGTCCCCGAGTTCGCCTACTGGATCGGCCGTGCGGTCGGCTCGCAGAGTCTGGCTCAGGGGGAGCCGCGGGTCATCGTCGGGCGTGACGGGCGCCTGTCCGGTCCCGAGCTGCTGCAGCAACTGGTGCAGGGGCTGTTGGATTGCGGCTGTGAAGTCACCGATGTCGGCATGGTGCCGACTCCGGTAGTGTACTTTGCCGCCAATGTGCTGGAGGGGCGCTCGGCAGTGATGCTTACCGGCAGTCACAACCCGCCGGATTACAATGGCTTCAAGATCGTCATCGCCGGGGACACTCTGGCCGGCGAGCAGATTCAGGCACTCAAGGCCCGCCTGGACAATAACGATCTAGTCAGCGGCGTTGGCAGTGTGCAGCAGGTTGACGTGCTTGGGCGCTACTTCAAGGCCATCCGCGACGATATTGCCCTGGCCAAGCCGATGCGCGTAGTGGTCGACTGTGGCAACGGTGCCGCCGGGGTGATCGCCCCACAACTGATCGAGGCCCTGGGCTGCAGTGTTATCCCGCTGTACTGCGAGGTGGATGGCACCTTCCCCAACCATCATCCGGATCCGGGCAAGCCGGAGAATCTGGTCGATCTGATCGAGCGGGTGAGAAGCGAGAACGCCGATCTCGGGCTGGCCTTTGACGGCGACGGCGACCGCGTGGGCGTTGTGACCAATGCCGGCACCATCGTCTATCCGGATCGTCTGCTGATGCTGTTTGCCAAGGATGTGGTGTCACGCAACCCGGGTGCCGACATCATTTTCGACGTCAAATGCACCCGTCGCCTGACGGCGCTGATCAGCGGCTACGGAGGTCGCCCGGTCATGTGGAAGACCGGTCACTCGCTGATCAAGAAGAAGATGAAGGAAACCGGCGCCCTGCTGGCCGGTGAGATGAGCGGCCATATTTTCTTCAAGGAACGCTGGTATGGTTTCGACGACGGCATCTACAGTGCTGCGCGGCTGCTGGAGATCCTCAGCCTCGATAAGCGCAGTGCCGAGCATGTGTTCAGCGCCTTCCCCAACGACATCTCCACACCGGAGATCAATATCCAGGTGACGGAGCAGAACAAGTTCAGCCTGATTGAGCGCCTGCAGCGCGAAGGCCAGTGGGGCGAAGCCTGCATCACCAGCATCGACGGGGTTCGGGTTGACTATCCAAAGGGCTGGGGTTTGATCCGTGCCTCCAACACCACACCGGTACTGGTACTGCGCTTCGAAGCCGACAATCAGGAGGAACTGGAGCGTATCCAGGGTATCTTCCGCACCCAACTTCTCAAGGTCGCTCCCGACCTGCAACTGCCATTCTGATCCAGGAGCCCCTGCATGACCCTAGAGCGTGACGCCGCTTCCCAGGTTGCCAAGGTACTGTCCGAAGCCCTGCCCTATATCCGCCGTTTCGTCGGCAAGACCCTGGTGATCAAATACGGCGGCAACGCCATGGAAAGCGAAGAGCTCAAGCAGGGCTTCGCACGTGACATCGTGCTGATGAAGGCGGTTGGCATCAACCCGGTGGTGGTGCATGGCGGTGGCCCGCAGATCGGGGATCTGCTCAAGCGCCTGAATATCGAGAGCCACTTTATCGATGGCATGCGCGTTACCGACACCGCCACCATGGACGTTGTGGAAATGGTGCTCGGCGGGCAGGTCAACAAGAGCATCGTCAACCTGATCAACCAGCATGGCGGCAGTGCCATCGGCCTGACCGGCAAGGATGCCGGCCTGATCCGCGCGAAGAAACTCAAGGTCAGCCGCCAGACGCCGGAAATGACCAAGCCGGAGATTATCGATATCGGCCATGTCGGCGAGGTCACCGGGGTCAATACCGAGCTGCTGGGCATGCTGGTCAAGGGCAACTTCATCCCGGTCATCGCCCCCATTGGGGTCGGACCTGATGGTGAGTCCTACAACATCAACGCGGATCTGGTGGCCGGCAAGGTGGCCGAGGCGCTGCAAGCCGAAAAACTCATGCTGTTGACCAACATCGCCGGGCTGATGGACAAGCAGGGCGCAGTGCTCACCGGGCTGACTACCGAGCAGGTGGATGAACTGATCGCAGACGGCACCATCTACGGTGGCATGTTGCCGAAGATCCGCTGCGCACTCGAGGCCGTCCAGGGCGGCGTTCACAGCGCCCACATCATCGACGGCAGGGTGCCCAATGCAGTGCTGCTGGAAATCTTCACCGATACCGGCGTCGGCACCCTGATTACCAACCGCAAGCGTCCCTGAGCTGCATTTGCCGCCTCGAAAGAGGCGGCGCCTGCGGTCTTTCCGCTGTGCTTTTCGCCTGCTACGGGCCATCGAAAGGCCTGTCCTGTTATTTCTGAAATACCCGCCAGCGCGGCCTCGGCCGCATTCAATCCACCGCAGTGGCCAGACTCGACTAGTCTCAGGAAACCGTAGACCTGAACCGGGAGAGCGCCATGACCGACCATCACACCTACAAGAAGCTCGAAATCGTGGGCTCGTCCCGCTCCAGTATCGAGGATGCCATCGAGAACGCCCTGGCTGAGTGCGCCCGCAGCGTTCGAAATATGGACTGGTTTGAGGTGGTGGATACCCGCGGGCACATCGAAAACGGCCGGGTCGGCCACTATCAGGTGACGCTCAAGGTTGGCTTCCGAGTGAGTGACAGCTAGCTGGCGCGGACAATAATTCCCCGTATTGGCAGACTTGTGCGAGAGCGATTCTTGACTGCCGACTGAGACGGGCCGTCAGCCGAAGAACCAGTAGGTTACGCTGATCGCCGCCACTACGCCGGCCAGCTCTGCCAGCAGAGCGCAGCCCACCGCATGGCGTGCCCGCTGGATACCCACTGCGCCGAAATAAACGGCCAGCACATAGAAGGTGGTTTCCGTGCTGCCCTGGATGGTCGCAGAAGCCAGCGCCGGGAAGCTGTCGACCCCGTGGGTCTGCATGGTTTCGATCAGCATCGCCCGCGCCGCACTGCCGGAGAACGGCTTGACCAGGGCTGTAGGCAGCGCCTCGACGAAGCGGGTGTCCCAGCCCAGGGTATCCACCATCCAGCGGATACCGTCGAGACAGAATTCCAGTGCCCCGGAAGCACGCAGCACGCCAATGGCGCAAAGCATGGCCACCAGATAGGGCAGCAGACTCTTGGCGATATCGAAGCCCTCGCGGGCGCCTTCGATGAACTGCTCATAGACCTTGACCCGTTTCAGTGCGCCCACCAGCAGAAAGGCCAGGATCACGCCGAACAGGGTAAGGTTGCCTAGCAGCGAAGACAGTGCCGCCAGGGCGGTGGCGCTGAGGCTGGCCAGCAGGGCCATGAAACCGCCGAGCAGCAGTGCGCCCGGTACCAGGTAGGACAGCACTAGCGGATCCCAAAGGCGCAGGCGCTGTATCAGCGCCACCGACAGCAGGCCGACCAGGGTCGAGGCGCTGGTGGCCAGCAGGATGGGCAGGAATACCAGGGTTGGATCCGCCGCCCCCTGCTGCACGCGGTACATGAAGATGGACACCGGCAGCAGAGTCAGCGAGGAGGCGTTGAGCACCAGGAAGAGAATCTGTGCATTGCTGGCTGTGGTGCTGTTCGGGTTGAGTTCCTGCAAGCTGCGCATGGCCTTCAGGCCGATGGGCGTGGCGGCGTTGTCCAGCCCCAGGCCGTTGGCGGCGAAGTTCATGGTGATCAGACCAAGCGCCGGATGGCCTCGTGGCACTTCCGGCATCAGGCGGGCGAACAGCGGGCCGAGGAGCCGCGCCAGACCGTCCACCAGGCCGGCCTGTTCGGCAATGCGCAGCAGGCCGAGCCAGAGCGTCATGGTGCCGAACAGCAGTACCATCACTTCCACCGACAGCTTGGCCATGGCGAACAGACTCTCGACCATGGCGCCGAATACCGTTGGGTCGCCGCCAATCAGCCAGCGGGAAAAGCCGGCCGCTGCCGCTACCAGGAAAAAGCTCAGCCACAGGCCATTGAGCATGCCGTACCCCCCCTCATTGTCCTGCACGGATGATAACGCGCCCATCCAGTGGCTGCGCAGCACTCGTCGGGCTTTGCGGCTTGCGTAAATAAAAAATCCGATGCCGGGGCATCGGATTTTCAGTAAAGGCTGCAGGCCGCCGGTACTGCTTCGGCTGCACTCAGATGTTGCTGTCGAGGAAGGCAGCCAGTTGCGACTTGGACAGCGCGCCGACCTTGGTGGCCTCGACGTTGCCGTTCTTGAACAGCATCAGAGTCGGGATACCGCGCACGCCATACTTCGGCGGGGTGTCCTGGTTCTCGTCGATGTTCAGTTTGCAGACCTTCAGGCGGCCCTGATATTCCTTGGCGATCTCGTCAAGCACCGGTGCGATCATCTTGCACGGGCCGCACCATTCGGCCCAGTAGTCGACCAGAACCGGGCCTTCGGCCTGGATAACCTCCTGCTCGAAGCTGGCATCGCTGACGTTGGTGATGAATTCGCTCATGGAAACTCTCCGAGTATGCGGAAGCAAAAAGTTGCCACATCATAGCCCGCCTCACCTCGCTTCGAAAGGCGCTGGTGAAGGAAGCTGTCAATGGCCTGTGCCTCGTTCCTCAATGAATACGAGGCGCCTTGCTGGCACATGGACTGAACGGCGGCATGATTTTCAACCCGATGCCGGGCGATATTGCAGGGCCTCGGCCAGGTGTGTCCGGGTTATGGCCGGCTGCTCGTCCAGATCGGCCAGAGTGCGGGCTACCTTGAGTACCCGATGAGCGGCCCGCAGGGACAGACCGAGCCGTTCACAGGCGCTCTCCAGCCATTGGCGATCTGCCATGTCCAGGGCGCAGTGGCGGCGCAGCTCGGGCAGGTCGAGAAAGGCATTGGCCACGCCCTGGCGGCGTATCTGCAACTGTCGGGCCTGTGCTACCCGGGCTGCGGCCTGGCGACTGTTGTCGCCCTGAGCTGGCGGAGTGCCCAGCAGAGTAGTTTCACGGGCGACGGTCAGGTGCAGGTCGATGCGGTCGAGCAGTGGTCCAGAGAGCTTGGCGCGGTAGCGCTGGATCTGTTCCGGCGAGCAGCGGCAGCGGTTGCTTGGATCGCCCAGATAGCCGCAGGGACAGGGGTTCATCGCGGCCACCAGCTGGAAGCGGGCGGGGAAACGTACCTTGTCCCGTGCCCGGGCAATCACGATATGACCTGATTCCAGAGGCTCGCGGAGTACCTCCAGAACCTTGCGGTCGAACTCGGGGAGCTCGTCGAGAAACAGCACACCGAGGTGGGCTAGGGTGATCTCGCCCGGTTGCGGGCGACTGCCGCCACCCACGAGGGCCGGGCCGGAGGCACTGTGGTGCGGTGTGCGGAATGGACGCTGTGGCCAGTGCTGCAGCGGCGTGTGACTGGCCACCGAGTGGATGGCGGCCACTTCCAGCGCCTCGCTTTCGTCCAGCGGCGGCAACAGTCCCGGCAGGCGACTGGCCAGCAGGGTCTTGCCGGTGCCGGGTGGGCCGCTGAACAGCAGGTTGTGTGCCCCTGCGGCAGCTATCAGCAGGGCGCGCTTGGCCGCCTGTTGACCCTGCACGTCGGCCAAATCCGGGTAGGGCAGGCTTTGACGCAGCAGCCCCTGAGACTCATAGGACGCCAGCGGTGCACTGCCGTTGAGGTGGGCGGCGATCTGCAGCAGGTGCTCCACGGCGATCACCTTCAGTCCGGAGGCCAGGCTGGCTTCCTCCGCGTTGGCCTGCGGCACCAACAGGGTGCGTCCGGCCGCACGGGCTGCTAGGGCAGCGGGCAGCACGCCTTGCACCGGCCGTACTGCGCCGGATAGCGCCAGTTCGCCAAGACACTCGTACTCGTCGAGGCTGGCACAGGGTACCTGACCGCTGGCGGCGAGAATGCCAAGGGCAATGGCCAGATCGAAACGGCCGCCGTCCTTCGGCAGATCGGCCGGAGCCAGGTTGAGGGTGATGCGTTTGGCGGGAAAGTCGAAGGCCGAGTTGAGGATGGCACTGCGCACGCGATCCTTGCTTTCCTTTACTGCGGTTTCCGGCAGCCCGACCAGGGTCAGGGCAGGCAGGCCATTGGCCAGGTGCGCTTCGACGGTGACGGGCGGGGCTTCTACCCCGACCTGGGCACGGCTGTAGACGATAGCCAGGGACATGATCGCTCCTTGATCAGTCCCGCCGGAGAGATCAGTCGGCGGGCGGGTTCAACTGGGCTTCCAGCTCGGCAACCCGAGCCTCCAGAGCCTCGAGACGGGCGCGAGTTCGAGCCAGCACCACCATCTGACTGTCGAACTCTTCGCGACTGACCAGATCGAGCTTGCTGAACCCGCTTTGCAGCAGGGCCTTGAACTGGGCCTCCAGTTCGGCGCGGGGGAGCGGGCTGTCGCCTGCGAAGAGGCGGGAGGCGTGGCTACTGAGCGTGTCGAGCAGGGCTTTGGGCGGCAGCATGGAGAAATTCCGGATTCAGGTGGCAGGCAGTTTAGCACGCAGTGCCCGCGTGAACTGCCAGGCGATGTGCGTGCACGGTTTCGGATATTTTGCACGGGGCCGGTGCACCTGTTTTGTGCATGAGGGGGCGGTCGAATCCGGAAAATCTCCGGTGACAGGCTCGAAAGTGCCGTGGTACGGGGCTTTGAGAGATCTGGCAAGGTTTCTGCTTTGGATCCGGGTGAGGCATGCACCGATGCAGTAGCGGTGCGTCGGGCGAAGCAGGGAGTGTTTCGTCGGGAGCGGATGGTGGATGTTGCCCACGCCAGGCAGGTGCGGGCAGCGCGTTACAAAAGCCAGACACTGCGCTTAGACTTGAGCCGGGTTCGCAATTCCTGGGGCAAGTCCACCTTACACGGGAGAAAGTTTAATGAAACTAGTCACTGCCATTATCAAGCCGTTCAAGCTGGACGACGTACGTGAGTCGCTGTCCGAGATCGGCGTGCAGGGCATCACCGTAACCGAGGTCAAAGGCTTTGGTCGCCAGAAGGGTCACACCGAGCTGTATCGTGGTGCCGAGTACGTCGTCGATTTCCTGCCGAAGGTGAAGATCGACGTGGCCATCGCTGACGATCAGCTCGACCGCGTGATCGAGGCCATCACCAAGGCAGCCAACACCGGCAAGATTGGTGACGGCAAGATCTTTGTCGTCAACCTGGAACAAGCGATCCGTATCCGTACCGGCGAAACCGATACCGACGCGATCTAAGCAGCCTCAGAACCCCACGCCCCAGGAGTAGAACCATGACTCTGCGAACTTTCGCAGGGCTAGGAACCCCTTTGTCCGTGATTTCAGGCCCGGCCCTGGTTTCAATGGCAAAGCCCGCCAGCAGTGAGGCCTTCTCTGCTGCTGTTCCCGCCCCTCTTTGGTCTCGCGACTATCCGAGTGATGGCCGTTCCTGGCTGCGTCCGTGCGGAGGCTGCTGATAACAACTAGCGATAAAGCATGCGGACCGCGTCCGGAGCCAATCCGGGCGCATCGACCGATAAACGCGTGAAATGCGCGGGCAAGAGGTGAAACATGGATAACACAGCATTGACTGCATTGCAGTACGGCTTCGATACCTTCTATTTCGTGATTTGCGGTGCTCTGGTGATGTGGATGGCGGCAGGTTTCGCCATGCTCGAAGCCGGTCTGGTACGTTCGAAAAATACAACCGAGATCCTGGTCAAGAACGTGGCGCTGTTTTCTATAGCCTGTGTCATGTATCTGCTGGTCGGCTACTACATCATGTACTCCAGCCCCGAGGGTGGAATTCTGCCGAGCCTGGGCTTCCTGATTGGCGATGAGAACACTGTAGAGGCCGTTCTGGCCGGTGGCGAGGATGCTCCTTACTACGCCGCTCGTGCAGACTTCTTCTTCCAGATCGTGTTCGCCGCGACCTGCATGTCGGTGGTTTCCGGCGCGGTGGCCGAGCGCATGAAACTGTGGCCCTTCATCGCCTTCGCAGTGGTGATGACCGCCTTCATCTATCCGGTTCAGGGTTACTGGAAGTGGGGCAGCGGTTTCCTCAACGAAGCCGGTTTTCTCGACTTCGCTGGTTCCACTGTGGTGCACATGGCCGGCGCTACCGCTGCTCTGGCTGGCGTACTGCTGCTCGGTCCGCGTAAAGGCAAGTACGGCGCCAACGGTCAGATCAACGCGATTCCGGGTGCCAACCTGCCGCTGGCAACCTTGGGCATGTTCATCCTGTGGATGGGCTGGTTCGGCTTCAACGGCGGTTCGCAGCTGAAGATGAGCACCGTTGAAGATGCCAACGCTGTCGCTCAGGTGTTCGTCAACACCAACATGGCGGCCGCCGGTGGCCTGATCGCGGCGCTGCTTGTGGCTCGCCTGCTGTTCGGCAAGGCTGACCTGACCATGGCCATCAACGGTGCGCTGGCTGGCCTGGTGGCCATCACCGCCGAGCCGCTGACCCCGACTGCGCTGCAGGCCACTCTGATCGGTGGTGTCGGTGGTGTGCTGGTGGTGTTTGCCATCCTCGGCTTCGACAAGATCAAGATCGACGATCCGGTCGGTGCCATCTCGGTACACGGCGTGGTCGGCATCTGGGGCACTCTGGCCGTATGCCTGACCAACCCTGATGCCAGCCTCGGCGCCCAACTGCTCGGTATCGTTTGCGTGTTTGCCTGGGTCTTTATCGCCAGCCTGATTGTCTGGTCGATCATCAAGGCAGTGGTTGGCCTGCGGGTCAGCGAAGAGGAAGAGTACCAGGGGGTGGATCTGGTCGAGTGCGGCATGGAAGCCTATCCGGAGTTCACCAGCAGCAGAAAATGATGCTTTGCTCGTAAAAGTCAGGGGCGCCTTCGGGCGCCCTTTGCTTTTTTCGGGAGCGCGTTAGAATGCGCGCGCTGAGGTCTGTGGGAGGCAAATAGGATGTGGTGGCAACGCACGCTCACCTTGCGTCCGCGTAGCCGGGGCTTTCATCTGGTGACGGAGGAAATCCTCGGGCAATTGCCGGAATTGCGGCAGGCACGGGTCGGTCTTTTGCACCTCTGGCTGCAGCACACCTCGGCGTCGCTGACGGTCAACGAGAATGCGGATCCGGCCGTGCGCCGTGATTTTGAGCGTTTCTTCAATCGTTTGGTCCCGCAAGACGAGCCAGGCTACGAACACGATTACGAAGGCCCGGATGATCTGCCGGCGCATTTCAAGGGCAGTCTGCTGGGTGTTGCGCTGCAGCTGCCGGTGAGCAACGGACAACTGGCCCTGGGCACCTGGCAGGGGATTTACCTCGGCGAGCACCGTGATCATGGCGGGGCGCGGCGGGTGGTGGCCACCCTGCAGGGCGAGGCCGGATGAATTTTCCCGGTCGGGCAGTAAAGCCTGTACGACTGGTCTATAACTAACCTGCTTTTCGCAAGTCATGAGGTTGAACATGAGCGACGAAGATCTGGAACAAGACGATCTGGAAGGGACTGAGGAAGACGAAGGCGAGGAGCTGGTGGCCGCCGGTGACGATGACGGCGACGAGGTTGATGTCGTAGTTGGCAGCAAGAAGAGCAAGGTCAAGGCTGCCGATGTCGACGAACTGCCCAGCATTGAGGCCAAGCAGAAGGAGCGCGATGCACTGGCCCGGGCCATGGAGGAGTTTCTCGCTCGTGGCGGCAAGGTGCAGGAGGTTGAGCCCAATGTGGTTGCCGACCCGCCCCGCAAGCCGGACAGCAAGTACGGCAGCCGCCCCATCTGAGGGCTTTGCAGGAGGTATATCGCCTCCCGTTTTCCAGAATCCGATGCCGGTCGACGGCATCGGATTTTTTGTGCCCGCCGGATCGTATAAGCGCCTGACAGAGTGATTCTCCGGGGCAACGTCGCGAGATTGGCTGACCTGATCTACAGTCGTGGCGGAGTGCTACCAAAGTGCGATGGCGTAGCTGCTTTCAAGCTGCTCGAATTCCCTTCACTGTGCCCCGCTTGCGTAAGCAGTTTCTACGGGGTTCGCTGACCCTGCAGCCAGACTGTACGGGCATTCGAGGAGAAAGTCCGTCGTGAACCGGTTCGCCTGTAACGCCTCGCAGCCTTTGATAACAAGAACCCTGAGATCGGTCATGCAAGCTGCTTTTATCCGTTCCCCGTTCACCTTCTTCCTGCATGCCGCGGGCCTGGCCGGGTTGATGCTGACTTACCAAATGATGCAACTGCCAGCCTATGTCAGCGTTCCGTCCTATCTGCTGCTGGCGCTGTGGCCCTGGCTGGGGCCCTGGCAGCGGCATGATGACCTGCAGCAGTCGGATCCAGCGTCCCAGCAAGGGGACTTCGTCGAATTCAGCCGCGGACTTTCCCGGCACACTTGCCACAATGCCTTGTCCGCCGCCAAGGTGGCGCATGCCGTCAAGCATCTGGCCGGTCGCCTGCAGTCGCAACTGACGGCCGTGCAGCAGGTCAGTCAGGCAGCCGAGGCTATCACCCACACCGAACAGGACAGCGCCAAGCAGGCTGAGCGCACCCTGGCGGCCGCCCGCCTCGTGCGTGAGGCCAGCGCCAATGGTCAGGGCGAACTGAGCCAGGCGATTGCCCGCATGCAGCAGCTCAGTGCACAGAATCTGGCCAGTCGTGAACTGATCGACGGCCTGGGCAGCCGTACCGAGCAGATCGAGCAGGTTACTCAGGTGATCCAGTCCATCGCCAGCCAGACCAACCTGCTGGCGCTCAATGCGGCCATCGAGGCGGCCCGTGCTGGTGAGATGGGACGTGGCTTCGCGGTGGTCGCCGATGAGGTGCGCAACCTGGCCGCGCGTACTGCCAGCGCTACCGGAGAGGTCAGCCAGATGGTTGCCGACATCCGTCAGCAAAGCGCCGCGGTAGTGGCCCACATTCAGCGCCAGAGTGACGAGCTGGAGCAGGCCGCGCAGCAGATCGAAGCGGCCGGCAGCCATCTGTGCGGCATTGCCGATCAGGCCGAGGCGGTCGAGCAGCAGGTTGCGCAGATCAGCGCGGGTACAGCCGACAATCATCAGCGCCTGGCCAGTCTGTCCGCTGCGGCATTGCAGTTGCAAAATGATGTGCAGGGCAGCGAGGAGCAGACCCGGCAGTTGGCCGAGGCCGCCGAACATCTGGTCGGCCAGGCCGAGACGGTCAGCGAGCAGCTTGCCGAAGTGGGGCTGGACAATTATCACCAGCGCGCTTACGACCTGGCGCGCGAGGCTGCCACAGCCATCGCCACGCGGTTCGAGGAAGATCTGCGCGCCGGACGGATCAGCGAGGCTGATCTGTTCGATCGCGACTATCAGCCCATTCCTGGCACTCAGCCGCAGAAGTACGCCACCCGTTTCGACCGCTACACCGATCAGGTGCTGCCAGGTCTGCAGGAACCCTTGCTGAAACGGCATGAGGGGCTGGTGTTTGCCATCTGTACCACGCCGGAAGGCTATGTGCCGACGCACAATGCCGAGTTCAACCATCCGCCCACCGGCAACCCGGCGGTGGATGCAGCACGAAGCCGGGGCAAGCGTCTGTTCAATGATCGAACCGGGCTGCGTTGCGGCAGTCACTGCCAGGCTTTGCTGTTGCAGACCTACATGCGTGACACCGGTGAACTGATGCACGATCTGTCGGTACCAATCATGGTCAATGGCCGTCACTGGGGTGGACTGCGTCTCGGTTATCGACCGGAACCCTGAGCCGGATCAAAGGTTTAGGAGAACATCCAAAACAGCTCTAATGTTTAGCCGGGACTTAACAAAGCGTTTGAAAAACCCGATTTAATACGACGCAAAGCCTGTGCGACGCTGCCAAGCCATGACAATCCCGGTTTGCCAACAGCTCGTTTCGCTTTACCGTGCCCCGGCGCGTCGACTCCTGCTGGAACGGTTGAATCCGCTGCTGACCATCATCCTTGCCTTCTGGGCGCTTTGGCATTGCCGCCACGCCCGGCCCCCTGACGCGCTCCCCGCCTGCTGATTCCAATGGCTGCGCCATGTCCGCAGCCGTCTATGCCAACCCTGTCTGTCTGAGCAAGTCGTCCGCAAAGCGGATGGCATGTGCGGACACCGAGCGCCTCAGTGGCGCAAGCGAGCGCAACATGACGACCTTTGCACCCGTCCAGGAAGCCCGCGACTTCCTGGAGCAGAACCCGGACATCGAGCTGATCGAGCTGTTCATCATCGACGCCAACGGTATGCCGCGCGGCAAGCTGCTGCACCGCGAGGAGCTGCTGGCACTGTACGAGAGCGGCCGGCCGCTGCCCAGCACCATGCTCGGCCTGTCGATCCTTGGGGAGGATGTCGAGAACTCCGGGCTGGTCTGGGAGGTGGGCGACATCGATTGTCGCGCCTATCCGCTGCCCGGCAGCCTGGTACGTCTGCCCTGGCGGCAGATTCCCACTGCGGCGGTACAAGTCTCCATGCACCCCACCGAAGGCTTGCCGGCGACCCCGGCGGATCCGCGCCAGTTGCTGATCAGGGTGATCGAGCGGCTGCAGGCCGACGGTTTCCACCCGGTGATGGCCTGCGAACTGGAGTTCTACCTGCTCGACCAGAAGCGTGACGCCAACGGCCGTCCGCAACCGGCGCTGGACGCTGATGGCGGCCGGCCGCACCAGACACAGGTCTACGGCCTGCGTGAGCTGGAGCAGATCGAGCCATTTCTCAAGGATCTCTACGAGGCCTGCAAGGCCCAGGGTATCCCGGTACGCACGGCCATTTCCGAATACGCCCCGGGACAGGTGGAAATCACCCTGGAGCACGGGCCGGCGCTGGCAGCGATGGATCAGGCCGTGCGCTACAAGCGTCTGGTCAAGGGCGTGGCGCACAGGCATGGGATGCAGGCCTGTTTTATGGCCAAGCCGTTCGCCGAGATTGCCGGCACCGGCATGCATATGCACGTCAGTGTGGCTGATGCTCAGGGGCGCAACCTGTTTGCCAGCGAGGATCCGGCTGGCACGCCGCTGTTGCGCCAGGCGGTCGGCGGCATGCTCGCCAGCCTGCATGAGTCGCTGCTGATGTTTTGCCCCAACGCCAACTCCTACCGGCGCTTCCAGGCCAACAGTTACGCGCCGCTGGCGCCGACCTGGGGCGTGGACAATCGCACGGTAAGCCTGCGCATTCCGGGTGGGCCGGCCAATACGCGCCACGTCGAGCACCGCATCTGCGGCGCTGACGCCAATCCCTATCTGGCGGCGGCGGCGATCCTGGCCGGTATCCATCGCGGCCTGCGTGAGCAACTCGATCCCGGTGCGCCGGTCGAAGGCAACGGTTATGCCCAGGCCACTACACTGCTGCCCACTGAGTGGTCGGCCTCGATCCAGGCGCTGGAAAGCTCACCATGGGCGCGTGAGGCATTCGGCGCCGAGTTCCTCAAGGTGTTCCTGGCGGTCAAACGTGCCGAATACCGCCAGTTTATGGGGGAGGTGGGCGAGCAGGACTGGCGCTGGTACCTGAGTAACGCCTGACAAGGCCCTGAAACCCGCTGGCAGCGTCAGTTGCTCCCGCCAGCGATCGAATAGACTGCCTTGCCGCGTTCACGCAGCGGCAGGCAACCATAACCCAAGGATTTGTCATGAACGCGATCAACCCGTCCGTCAAACCAGCCCCTGAGCGCGCGCCATCCTACTATTCGGCCACGCTGAACTTCGAAACCGACTATCCGACCTTGCAGGGTAATGTCACCGTCGATGTCGCCATCATCGGCGGCGGCTTCACCGGTATCGCCACAGCCGTGGAACTGGCCGAGCGTGGTCTCAAGGTAGCGGTGGTGGAAACCAACAAGATCGGCTGGGGCGCCTCGGGGCGCAATGGTGGCCAGGTCACTGGCAGCCTGTCCGGCGACGAGGCCATGCGCAAGCAGATGCGCAATACCCTTGGCAGCGAGGTGGACGACTTCATCTGGCACCTGCGCTGGCGCGGCCATGAGATCATCAAGAACCGTGTGGCCAAGTATGGTATCCAGTGCGACCTGAAACATGGTCACCTGCATGCGGCAATGAAGCCCAGCCACATGGATGAGCTAAAGGCGTCCTACGATGAGGCAGTTCGCCGTGGCATGGGCGACGATGTAACCCTGCTCGACGCCGACGGTGTTCGTGCGCAGCTTGGCAGTAACCTCTACTGCGGGGCGATCAAGAACATGCGCAACATGCACCTGCACCCGCTGAACCTGTGCATCGGCGAGGCGAAGGCGGCGGAAAGCCTCGGTGCGCTGATTTTCGAGCACTCCGAGGTGCTCGACATCGTCCATGGCCCGCGGCCGGCCGTCGTCACTGCAGGTGGGCGCATCGAGGCCAAGCAGGTACTGCTGGCTGGCGACGTCTACCACAAGCTGGAACGCAAAAAGCTCAAGGGCCTGATCTTCCCGGCCATGGGCGGCATCGTCACTACCGAGCCGCTGGGCCAGCTGGCGCGCGAGATCAACCCGCAGGACCTGGCGGTGTACGACTGCCGCTTCGTGCTCGACTACTATCGCCTGACCGCCGATGGCCGCCTGCTGTTCGGCGGCGGCGCCAACTACTCCGGACGCGATTCGCGCGATATCGCCGGCGAGCTGCGGCCGTGCATCGAGCGCACCTTCCCGCAGCTCAAGGGTGTGCGTATCGACTTTCAGTGGAGCTGTGCCATGGGCATTGTGATGAATCGCATCCCGCAACTGGGCAAGCTGTCGTCCAATGTCTGGTACTGCCAGGGCTATTCGGGCCACGGCGTGGCGACTACCCACATCATGGGCGAGATCATGGCCAAGGCGATTACCGGCGACCTGGAGCAGTTCGACACCTTCGCCGCCTGCAAGCACATCAAGGTGCCGCTGGGCGACCAGCTCGGCAACCCGATGCTGGCAGCCGGCATGTGGTACTACCAGATGATGGAAAAGCTGCGCTGAAAACTGTTTGTCCTAAAACAAGTGCGTTGTAGGTTCATGCAGGGCGTTTGGCATTTATGCGCCGCCCTGCGCCTGCAGGAACAGGGCAAACAGTTCTGATTGCGACTTGATCCCCAGCTTGCTGTAGATGTGCTTGCGGTGAACCTTCACGGTTTCCGCCGAGATGGCCAGCTTGCGCGCTACCTCCTTGCTCGAATGACCGCTGAGCATCAGGCGTACCACTTCCAGCTCACGCCCGGTGAGGGCCGTTTGCAGTTGTTGGGCCATTTGCTCCAGGCGTTCCTGCCAGGGCGGCGGCGCGCTGGGTTCGCCCGGCTCCGGCTCGAAGGCCAAGCGCTGGCGCATCAGTGCGGTGACCCAGGGCTGTACCAGACTGAGCAGGGCGACTTGCTCGGGACGGAAGGTTTGCCGCGAGCCCAGTGACAGACACAGGGTGCGTTCGCCGGCCAGTGACAGGTTGATCTGCACCTCGTCGGCCACGACGTTAAGGCTGAAGTAACGACGGTAGTAGTCGGTCTGTTCGAAGCATTCAGGGGCGACCTCGCTCAGGCACACCAGACCGTCGCGGCGATCTTCACGGCTGGCGATGTAGAAGGGGTCGAGCAGGTATAGGCCACGCAGGTAATCCTGAAACAGCAGGTCGGGCTCGCCGTCGTCGCCGGCACACTCGGCCAGTACTTGTGGTCGCCCTTCACTGAAAATCAGCGCCACCCAGCTGTCGTGCGCCACATACTGCCCCAGCGTGCGCACCAGCGCGCGCCAGAAGTGCGGGCTGGGCAGGGCGTCGATGAGATCGCCTACGCTGCGATGAAAGGCGATGTCGTGCAAGGTCATGGTCATGCCTCTACCCCCCGGGGGTTACCCCACGTGCGTGATTTCGCCCGGGCGGCCCTGTCTCCATACTTGAACCCTGGCGGATGGCTGCCGGCATTTTGGGCAGCCGCCGCTCGCCGTGCAACAACAAGAACCGGAGCCTTGTCATGCAAGTCGAACTCGTCCAGCTCGCTGGCCGTGATGGCGATACCGCCCATAACCTCGCCGCCGCGCTGGAGGCCATTGCCGGTTGTGCGGCCGGTACTCGCCTGGTGGTCTTTCCGGAAACCTACCTGACGGGTTTTCCCACTACCGAGAACATCGCCGAACTGGCTGAGCCGCTAGATGGCCCATCGCTTCGGGCCATTGGCCGCGCCGCTGCCGAGCGCGGCCTGGCCGTGGCCATCGGTATCGCCGAGCGTGACGGCGAGCGTTTCTACAACACCACGGTGTTGCTCGATGGTGATGACATCCTGCTCAGTTACCGCAAGACCCATCTTTGGGCCTCTGACCGGGGTGTCTTCGAGCCCGGCGACCGCTACGTCACGACACTGCTCGATGGTGTGCGTGTCGGTCTGCTGGTGTGTTTCGACATCGAATTTCCGGAAAGCGCCCGCGCCCTGGGTGAGCTGGGCGCCGAACTGCTGATCGTCACCAACGGCAACATGGATCCTTATGGGCCGACGCACCGCACCGCGATCATGGCGCGGGCCATGGAAAACCAGGCCTATGCGGTGATGACCAACCGCGTCGGCGAGGGGGACGGCGGCCTGGTATTCGCCGGTGGCAGCGCGGTGGTAGACCCGGCCGGCAATCTGCTGCTGGAGGCCGGACGCGAGCCGTGTCGGCAAACCATCGTGCTGGACTTCCAACGCCTGGATGAGGCCCGTCGCGATTATCGTTATCTGGATGAACGGCGCATGCCGATGCCGGGCCGGCGTGTCGAGCACGACAACGGTCTGCGCGAGCTGCTGATTCCCTGAGTACCTCTCTCGACGGGTGTCCTTGTGACACCCGCTGCGGCTTCGCCGCACCTGCTTTTCGCTGACTTCGGCTCTGCCATAACAATTTCAAAACAGGAGTAGCAAGTAATGGCTCGTCTGCAACGATCCCTATCTCTGGGCGCGGTGGTGCTGTTCGGCATCGCCTACATGACCCCGATTATTGTCCTCGGCACGTTCGGCATTCTCGCCGAAATTAGTCAGGGCACGGTGCCTACGGTATATATCGTCGCGTCACTGGCGATGCTGTTCACCGCTCTCAGCTACGCACGCATGGCCGGGTTGTTCCCGGTAGCTGGTTCGGCCTACAGCTATGTGCGTCGCAGCATCAATGACCACCTGGGGTTTATCGCCGGCTGGTCCGTGTTGCTCGACTATCTCTTCCTGCCCATGGCCATCTGGCTGATTGGTGCGGCCTACCTGCACTCGGCTTTCCCCGAGGTACCGCAGGCGCTGTGGGTACTGACCTTCATCCTGGTTACCAGCCTGATCAACATGATCGGCCTGCGCTTGGCCAAGGGCATCAACGGTGTGCTGATGCTGGTGCAGTTTCTCGTGTTGCTGGCCTTCGTGGCGCTGTGCGTGCACTACGTGCTGGGCGACGCGAGCAGGCCGCTGTGGTCGCTCGCCCCCTTCATTGGCGAGGGCATGAATCTGAATCTGGTGATGGCTGGCGCAGCTGTGGCCTGTTACTCGTTCCTCGGTTTCGATGCGGTCAGTACCCTGACCGAGGAAACCCATGAGCCGCAGCGTACCATTCCACGGGCGATTTTGCTGATCACCCTGATTGGCGGGCTGATCTTCGTCGTCACCGCCTACTTCGTGCAGCTGGCGCATCCGTCCACCATCTTTGAGAGCAGTGATGCCGCGGCCTACGAGATTGCCCGCAACATTGGCGGCGATCTGTTTGTGTCATTCTTCCTTATCGGCCTGATTGTCGGCCAGTTCACTTCGGGGCTTTCGGCTCAGGCCAGTGCCTCGCGCCTGATGTACGCCATGGGCCGCGACGGCGTGCTGCCGCGTGCCCTGCTCGGCACCCTGAGCCCGCGTTTCGGCACCCCGGTAGGCGCCATTGCGGTGTGCGCGGTGGTGGCGTTGCTGGCGCTGAAGCTGGATGTCACCACCTCGACCTCTTTCATCAACTTTGGCGCCTTCCTGGCCTTCAGCCTGGTCAATCTGGCGGTGATCGTGCATTTCGCCCGTCAGCCGCAGGCACGCGGCCCGCTGCAACTACTGCGCTATCTGCTGTGCCCGGCAATTGGCCTGCTGGCGACCCTGTGGCTGATGCTCAGTCTGGATCGCCTGGCGATCATGCTGGGCTGCGCCTGGCTGGTGATCGGCTTCCTGTGCCTGGCCTGGCTTACCGGAGGCTTTCGTCGCCGTCCGCCGGAGCTGAGTTTCGATGCCCCGGATGCCTGATTTGCGTGCCTGATTCGCGGGCGCTGAGGAAGGTCACCGGTGCCGAGCCGTCGGCGTTGAGCTGGAGAATTCGCTCGGGGCGGCCCTGTTGGTCGAAGAACACCTGGCCCAGGCCGGCACTGTTCCACAGTCGTTCCCCGGCGCGGCTGCGATCCGGGATCAGCGGCGTGACGCGCATGCGACGGCGCTTGGTCAGCCAGTTCAGTGGCGACCAGGGGGCATAGAGCCAGCGGTTGAGGCGGTCGAGCCAGTCCAGCAGCCTGCGTGGGAATTCGTTCTTGATGCCGCTGCTGGTGATCTGCCAGATGGTTGGGCTGGTGCGCCGGTGGCGGATGCGTATGCGGTAGACGAAGGAATAGTGCACATCGCCGGAGAGGATGACGAAATCCCCCGGCGTGCGTGAGTGGCGGAAGATGTTCAGCATTACGTTGGCCGCGCCGCGATGCGCCATCCAGTTCTCCGCATCGACCATCAGTGGATGTCCGGCAAGGGTGAACAGCTTCTGAATGCCTTCGATCAGCTTGACGCCGAACATCGGCGCCGGCGAGACGATGATGCAGCAGGGATGGTCGAGCAGGGCCTGTTGGAATTCGCACAGCGCCTCCCAGTCCATCAGCCCCGAGGGTTTCGATAAGCGTCCTTCGCTGCGCCAGCGGCGCGTACGGGTATCCAGTACCAGTAATGCCGGACTGG
Organism: Pseudomonas sp. NCCP-436; assembly: GCF_019656335.1. GTDB lineage: Bacteria > Pseudomonadota > Gammaproteobacteria > Pseudomonadales > Pseudomonadaceae > Aquipseudomonas. The sequence goes on from NZ_BPLZ01000012.1 coordinate 90,896, forward strand.
TTGGCAGTACGTAGTGCCACTGTTCGAAGTGCCTCAGGCGCTCAATCAGCGCATCCTGAATTTCACGCTGCAGATGGTTGCCCTGGCGCTGCTCCAGCAGCTCGGACAGATCCTGAAGCGGCTGTTCAAACACCTCCGGGTTGTTGCCCCAGCCCTGGCACAGCAGGTAGGCGAGCAGCGCATTGCCGATGATGCGCCGGGAGAAGGGGTGGCCGTAGGCGGTCTGTTCCCAGCGAGCGGACAGGTTCCAGTCGTCGGTAACGTCGTGATCGTCAAAGATCATCAGCGTAGGCAGGTGGGCAAATACGCGGGCGATCTGGCCGAGACTGCGGCGGAATGCATCGATGCACTCGCGCTCGATGGCGTAACGCTGCCGTTGCTCCTCGTCCAGCACTGGCGGGTCTTCGGTTATCAGTGTCCAGGGCAGCGGCGACCAGACCAGCAGGTACATGGCGATTATTTCGGCGAAGGTCACCAGATGGTTGTCGGCGCTGTTGCTGGTGAACACCGGCTTTTCCACGCCGCCGAAAAACTTGTCGCGCAGTGTCTGGTTGTTCTTCACCGCTGGTAGCAGCTCGGACCGCTGGTAGTAACCAATCGAACTGGTGTAGAGGGCCTGGCTGTCTTCGACCACGGCGCCTTCAAGAAACTCGTCGAACAGCTCCAGGCGTTCGATCAATTGGTGGATGGCGCACAGCATCGGCCCGGCTACATCGTCGAGGTAGACCTGATCCCCGCTCATCAGCAAAAGGGCCGGGCGCTGCTCCGGCGAACGCTGTTCAGCCAGCAGACGATCCGCGCAGAGCAGGCCGTCGGCAGCCGGATGGTGTGGTTTGCGGCAGGAGCCGTGGAGCAGTTGGTCAAGCCGTGAACGCAGGACGAAGTCGGCATGGCTGGCGCCGTCATAGAGCAGGTGCGGCGCCCAGTCGGCCATGCCGCGAGCGTTGTTCTGCTCGACGATCTGCAGGTCGTAGGCGATGTGCACGTCCTGCGGCAGGGCCTGTTCCAGCGGTAGGTCGATCAGGTGCAGCACGGCATGACGACCCAGTGGCAGACGCCGGCAGTGCCCGTCGAGAACCAGAGTCTGTGGCTGCTCGCCGTCGGCCTGCAGCCACAGCTGCAGACTCAGCGTCCGGCTGGCCACCAGCCAGAGTACCAGCCGGGTCGGCTCCAGGCGGCGCAGTAGCGGGCCGGCAAGAACATCGGGCAAGGGTTGCTGGGTCACGGCGTAGTGTCTGATAAAAGGGACGGGGCTTGGACAGTAGCCGGAGCTTGGTGGTTCAGCTCGGCAGCCTGGCGCAGGCGCTCGAAATCGAGAATGGCGATCTCACCGTAGGTCAACTGAAGCACACCCCGAGTCTGCAGCTCTTTGAGGATCTGGTTGGTGGTCTGGCGTGACAGTGACAGCATCATCGCCAGCTGTTCCTGAGCTAGGTGCAGTACCTGGCGAGGCTCGCCCTCGCCGTAGTTCTCGGCCATCAGCAACAGGCGCCGGGCCAGTCGCTGCGCGGCTGGCAGCAGACTCATATCCTCCAGTGCGACAAAGGCCAGGCGCAGTTTCTGGCTCATCAGCAGGGCGAAGTCGCGCCAGTACCGGGGCTCGCGTTCGAGCAGGGCCAGCAGCTCGGCCTGTGGTAACAGCAGCAGGGTGCTGGCACTTTCGGCAAAGGCGTCGTGGGTACGTGGCAGGCCGTCGAACAGAGCGATCTCGCCGAACCAGTAGGGCGGCTCGACCAGCGTCAGCAGCGCCTCCTTGCCATTCGCTCCGACCGCTCCGATGCGCACTGCACCTTCCACCACGGCATACAGTCCGCTGGGGCGGTCGCCACGGCGGAACAGACGCTGGCCAACCGCGAGGATCTGCAGTTGGGCCATGTCCAGCAGCTCCTGCTGCAGCTGCTGCGGCAATCCGGCGAACCAGTGTCCCTGGCGCAGTCGGGGCAGAAAGGCGATGGGATCCGTCATGACGACTCCTGTGGATGCTGAAGGCCGTGCCGGTCTTTGTCGGCTAGCTGACAGAGCGGCAGAGCGTTGTCGGAGATGATGAGCGGGACTTTTCCCAGCCTGAGGACGATAACAATGAAAACCCTCGTCGATCATCTGGCGCAGTATGCCGCCTACCATCGCGACCGGCGCAACATCGCCAGTCATTTCATCGGCATCCCCATCATAGTGCTGGCCGTTGCCGTGCTGCTGTCACGCCCGGGTATCGAGCTGGCCGGTCTGTGGCTGGCCCCGGCAACGCTGGTGGCGCTGGCGGCGGCCTGGTTCTACCTGCGTCTGGACATTCGCTTCGGTCTGGTCATGAGCGCCTTGCTGGTACTGAGCCTATGGGCCGCTGCCAAGCTGGCGGTGGCGAGCACCGGTCTGTGGCTGGCGGCTGGGCTGGGCCTGTTCGTGATCGGCTGGATCATCCAGTTCGTCGGGCATTATTACGAAGGGCGCAAGCCGGCGTTCGTCGACGACATCATGGGCCTGGCCATCGGCCCGCTGTTCGTGGTGGCTGAGGTGGCTTTCCTGCTTAATCTGCGCAAGGAGATCGAGCAGGCCGTGGTGGAAATTGCCGGGCCAACCTGCATTCGTCAGAAGAAGGCACTGGCCTGAGTCTGTTGGCTGCGAAATGTGCTGGAAACCTTGTTTGCCGCGAGGGCGCAGCTCCTACAGGACTGAGGTTTTCCGTAGGAGCACCGCCCCGGTATGAATGAGGCTGTCTGTGGTGCCGGTTGTCAGGAGAAGTCTCCCGCAGGCTGGTTGCCTTAATGCATTTTCATCCACTGGCTGGTCAGTGCGCGGGTGTGGCGATCTACCGTGATCGGTGCGAAGGGCCGGCCGGACACGCTCTGCAGGGTGTTGCTCTGGCTGTTCATGTCCGCCAGGGCGGCGCGCAGATATGCCCAGCGGGTCTGCAACCGGTCGACTTGCGGGTCGGCCTTGGCATCCAGGGCGGCGAGTTCATTGTCGATAGCCGGCAGCAGCAGCCGTTCATCCTGTCCCAGGTAGGTGGCGGGTTGTTCCCGGGCAATTTCGAAGGTTCCCAGGTAGGAGCGGCTGAGGTACTGCACGCCGAGGTATTCGATCCTGGCTGCCAGTTCGCTCGACGAGTCGCTATTGGGTAGGGCGCGGACGGCGCTGAGAAAGTCGCGCAGGGCACGGCTGAGGTCTTCCGGGAAGCGCCAGGGCACGTTGTCTTCGCCGGGGCCATAGGAAACACCGTTACGCAGTTGGGTAACGAGTGCCTGGTGGGTTTCGGCAAGCGCTTCGCTGCGCTGTGGCAGGCTTTGTATAGTGCTTTCCAGCGCAGCCAGATCGTTATCCAGACGTTGCTGATGGGCCTTCTGGAAACCTTCGCCACGTAGCAGCATCAGGCTGCTGGTGGCGCGACAGGCATGGACCTGGATCTGTTCCTGGAGGCTGACCGCTTCGGCCAGGGCCAGCGGTGAAAGACCTGCCAGAAGTCCCAGCGTCCAAATAAAAAAACGACGCAACAGTGCATAACGGCGCATCAGGGTGCTCCTTGTTATTGTCATGAACTTTCGGGAAACGGGTATCAGTGATGCTGGCGCAAAGACTACTGCGCATGACAGGAGCTGACATGACCCGAAAGAGTGATTTCGTCGTTTTTGGATCGCCGGTGGAAGGTGGCGTTCGCCGCAGAGCGGAGGTTGCTGCAGGGACGCCTGCCCCGACGTGAATGGGGCAGGCTGGTAGGGCTGATGCCCGCCGTGGGGCGCGGCTCCTGCGGGAGGCAGGAGCGCGAGGTTAAGGCTCAGGCCGGGGTGTTTACCGGCTTGCCACCTTTGGGCTTGAAGTACAGGGTGGTGCCGCGGCCGAGGTTGTTGAGGGTCAGGTGATCCTTGGCCACTTCTGCCTCGATCAGCTCTTCCTGGCCCTCGACCTTGAGGGTAATCCGGGTAATGGCGCCGAGCAGACGGATATCGCGCACTTCGCCGGCCTTGTATTCCGGGCTCGGTTCGCTGGTCAGATCGACTTCGTGCGGACGGAACAGCACGTGATGATCGTCGCCGACGTAAAGCCGGTTGGCATCACCCAGGAAGTGGTAGACGAAATCGCTGGCCGGATGCTCGTAGACCTCGGCCGGGGTGCCGATCTGCTCGATTACGCCCTTGTTCATCACCACGATGCGGTCGGCCACTTCCATGGCTTCTTCCTGGTCGTGGGTCACGAACACGCTGGTCAGGTGCACTTCTTCGTGCAGGCGCGCCAGCCAGCGGCGCAGCTCCTTGCGCACCTTGGCATCGAGAGCGCCGAATGGTTCGTCGAGCAGCAGCACCTTGGGTTCCACCGCCAGAGCGCGGGCCAGGGCGATACGCTGGCGCTGACCACCGGAGAGTTGCTCGGGGTAGCGGTCGCCGAGCCAGTCGAGCTGCACCAGGTTGAGCAGCTCATGTACTTTCTGCTTGATCACTTCTTCGCTCGGGCGCTCGCGCTTTGGTTTCATGCGCAGGCCGAAAGCGACGTTGTCGAACACCGTCATGTGGCGGAACAGCGCGTAGTGCTGGAACACGAAACCGACGTTGCGGTCGCGCACGTCGTGGTTTGACACGTCTTCACCGTGGAAGCCGATGCTGCCGCTATCCGGGGTTTCCAGGCCGGCGATAATGCGCAGCAAGGTGGTCTTGCCGCAGCCGGACGGGCCGAGCAGGGCGACCAGTTCGCCGCTCTGGATGCTCAGGTTGATGTCGTTCAGCGCCTTGAACTGGCCGAACTGCTTGTTGACGCCTTTGACTTCGATACTCATGACTTACCCCTGGTAGTTCCGTAAGCCGGGCCGCCCTTCAGGCGGCGCTGCGGCTATCAATCTTCTCGGTTGGCTTGCAACTGGCGGCTCAGACGCGCCTCGCTCCACTGGCGAAGCAGCAACACGACCAGGGCCATGACGAGCAGCAGGATCGCCACGCTGAAGGCAGCGACGATGTTGTACTCGTTATAGAGAATCTCGATGTGCAGCGGCAGCGTGTTGGTGTAACCGCGGATGTGCCCGGAAACCACCGATACTGCGCCGAACTCGCCCATCGCCCGCGCGGTACATAGCACCACGCCGTAAATCAGCGCCCATTTTACGTTAGGCAGCGTGACATACCAGAACATCTGCCAACCGTTGGCGCCGAGCAGGCGCGCGGCCTCCTCCTCGGTGCTGCCCTGTTCCTCCATCAGCGGAATGAGCTCACGGGCGACGAAGGGGAAGGTAACGAAGATGGTGGCCAGCACAATGCCCGGCACGGCGTAGACGATCTGCAGGTCGTAGCTGTCCAGATACGGCGCGAGAAAGCTCTGGGTGCCGAACAACAGTACGTAGATCAAGCCGGCCACTACCGGTGATACGGAAAACGGCATGTCGATCAGGGTGACCAGAATGCTCTTGCCGCGAAAATCGAATTTGGTCACCGCCCAGGCGGCGGCCAGGCCAAAGACCAGGTTCAGCGGCACGGAAATAGCGGTGGCCAGCAGGGTGAGTTTGAATGCGGCAATGGCATCGGGCTCGCGGATCGCTTCCCAGAAATACTCAAGGCCACGGCTCAAACCCTGGGTGGCGACGATATACAGCGGCAGCACCAGAATCACCGCGAACACCAGCCAGGCGACCACGATCAGGGCAATGGCGCCCGGCGTGCGGCTGCGTTGACGAGCGGCGTCATTGCCGAGGGATGCAAGGCTCATGGCGGCTCCTTAGTTGTGCGGTTGGATGCGGCGCTGCAGCACGTTGATCAGCAGCAGCAGAATGAACGACACCGCCAGCATGATCACGCCAATGCCGGTGGCAGCCGGGTAGTCGTATTGGTCGAGCTTGGAGACGATCAGCAGCGGCAGGATCTCGGTTTTCAGCGGGATGTTGCCGGCGATGAACACCACCGAACCGTACTCGCCGACGCCACGGGCAAAAGCCAGGGCAAATCCGGTCAGCCAGGCAGGCAGCAGGCTCGGCAGCAGCACGTGGCGGAACACCTGCAGCGGCTTGGCGCCCAGGCAGGCGGCTGCTTCCTCGACTTCCTTGGGGATGTCGGCCAGCACCGGCTGCAGGGTGCGCACCACGAACGGCAGGGTGACGAACACCAGTGCCAGGGTGATGCCCAGCGGGGTATAGGCGATCTTGAACGGGAACAGCGAACCGATCAGACCGTTGGGCGCGTACAGCGCGGTCAGGGCGATGCCGGCCACCGCTGTAGGCAGGGCGAACGGCATATCGACCATGGCATCGATAATGCGCCGGCCGGGGAAGTTGTAACGCACCAATACCCAGGCGATTACAGTGCCCAATACGCCATTGAGCAGCGCGGCCAGCAGCGCCGTGCCGAACGAAAGTTTCAGAGAGAACAGCACCTGACGGCTGCTGATAAGACCCCACCACTGCTCGGCTGAAAGCTGCAGGGAGTATACGAACATGGCGCCCAAGGGGATCAGGACAATCAGCGCCAGGTAAGTCAGGGTGTAACCCAGGGTCAGCCCGAAGCCGGGTATGACTGGGGATGTGCGCCGTGACATGAGGCTTCCTTGTGGTCAGTGCGAAAACGACGAAAGAGGACACCGCCGCTCTGGCGATGCCCTCTGAGGACAAGGTTATTGGTTGATCTGGGTGAAGATCTGGTCGAACACTGCGCCGTCGCCAAAGTACTTGGGCTGGGCTTCCTTCCAGCCGCCGAAGTCCTTGTCGATGGTGACCAGTTTCAGCTCCTTGAACTGCTCCTTGAACTCAGCCGCTACCTTCTCGTTGCGCGGGCGGTAGAAGTTCTTCGCGGCGATGCGCTGGCCTTCCTCGCTGTACAGGTATTGCAGGTAGGCTTCGGCTGCGGCGCGGGTGCCTTTGCGGTCGACGTTGGCATCGACCACCGCCACCGGCGGTTCGGCCAGAATCGACAGCGACGGGGTGACGATCTCCAGCTGGTCACCGCCTTCTTCAGCCAGCGACAGGTAGGCCTCGTTTTCCCAGGCCAGCAGCACGTCACCTAGGCCGCGCTGAACGAAGCTGATGGTTGAGCCGCGTGCGCCGGTGTCGAGTACCGGCGCGTGGCGGTACAGCTCAGTGACAAACTCCAGAGCCTTTTCCTCAGTGCCGTATTTCTCGCGGGCGAAGGCCCAGGCGGCGAGGAAGTTCCAGCGTGCGCCGCCGGAGGTTTTCGGGTTCGGAGTAATGACTTCCACGCCATCCTTGACCAGGTCATCCCAGTCCTTGATCTGCTTCGGGTTGCCCTTGCGTACCAGGAACACGATGGTGGAAGTGTAGGGTGTGCTGTTGTCCGGCAGACGGGCCTGCCAGTTGGGGTCGATCAGTTGCTGGTTGAGGTTGATCGCGTCGATGTCACCGGACAGCGCCAGGGTCACCACGTCGGCGCGCAGGCCATCGATCACCGCGCGGGCCTGCTTGCCCGAGCCTCCGTGGGACTGCTGGATGGTTAGCGGCTGGTTGCCCTGGGCCTGCCAGTGCTTGTTGAAGGCGGCGTTGTATTCGACGTACAGCTCGCGGGTCGGGTCGTAGGACACGTTGAGCAAAGTCTCGGCGACAGCGGGGCCGGCGATCAGGGTACTGGCCAGTGCGGCCAGGGCGAAATGGCGAATGGACATGGTGCAGCTCCTAGACTGGATAAGTTCTTTGTTGGCGTAGGGCGATTGGCTACATGCCCTCTGGTGGTCCAGTCGGGCTGCATCATGGCGGCGGTGTTTGGTCAGCTGTTCTTGCTGCCCGGTTGTTGCAGGCGGATCTTTTCCTTGCGTTCGATCTGCACCACCTGGCTGTTGTGCACGGTGATTTCCACCGAGCCGAATTTCAGGCCATGCAGGGCGGTCTGGATCTCGCGCAGGATGCTGGCTTCATCCTGGCCTTCAAGGTTTCTCAGCGTCGCGGTCATTTCCAGGCTCCTTGTTGTGAGGTTGCCGCGGCAGTGGTGAAAGGTGAGGCCGCTGGCGTGGAGCGGATAGTAGAGAAGCTGGGATATTCTTAAAAATATTGTTTTTGAACATTTATATTCGTTTTTTGCATATGTGTGCGGTGAGTTAGCTCTTTATTTTTGGAATAAGCAAATAAGTTCTTATTCTTTTTGGTTTTCTAAGGGACAGCCTAGACTGTGGCCATTCGATTCTTAAGGGGCCGCCATCATGACTAGCCAAGCAATCCGTTACCTGATCCTGCCGGGCTGGCAAGGCTCGCCGCCGGAGCACTGGCAGAGTCACTGGCAACGTAACCTGCCTAATAGCGCGCGGGTCGAGCAGGCTGACTGGCTGTACCCGATATGCGGTGACTGGGTCGCCGAGCTCGACCGCGCCGTTAGTGCGGATCCACGTCCGGTCATCCTTATTGCCCACAGTCTGGGTTGCATCACCGTGGCGCACTGGGCCCGCCAGGCGTCGTCGCAGCAGCTTCGGCGTGTGTGTGGCGCGCTGCTGGTTGCTCCGGCCGATGTGGAGCGCCCAGGCTGCCCGGAAGCGTTGCAAAACTTCGCCCCAATTCCCCGCTCGCCACTGCCATTCCCCAGCCTGCTGGTGGGCTCGGATAACGATGCCGCCGCCAGTGCCCTGCGCGCTCTGGAGCTGGCGCGCGATTGGGGCAGCGATGTGGCCATCCTCAGCGGGGCAGGGCATATCAACGTCAAGTCCGGCCATCACCAGTGGGAGCAGGGCTTTGGTTATCTCTATCGGCTGCAGGGGCATATTGAACGGCAGTCGCGGTTGCGCGCCTGAGCCGGCAGTCGTCAGACTTTTCGCAGCGGAGACGGGCCAGGTAGCCGTCCGCTCTTTTTCTTCATACGGCCGCAGCACGGGTCGTGGAGGATGAGTAATGAGCCTTCCAGCCGGGCCGCTAACGCCCCTGACCTTTGCCGATTCGGAACGCAGCCCGCTGAGCATTCGTGCCCGGGCGCTGGTGTTCGTCGATCCGCTTTCACAGCGGCTGCGCCAGCAAGCTGAAGGGCTGGCCGGCAATGGCCAGCCCTTGTTGATCTACGGAGAAACCGGCACCGGCAAGGAACTGCTGGCCCGCTATATCCACCGTCACAGTGAGCGCAGTGGGCTGTTTGTGGCGGTGAGTTGCGCGTCGATCAGCCCGCAATGGGGCGAGGCCGAGCTGTTTGGCCATGTTGCCGGTGCCTTTGCCGCCTCGCCTGGCAGCCGGGCCGGCTGGTACGGATCGGCCAACGGCGGCACGCTTTATCTGGATGAGATTGCCGATCTGCCACGCGCGTTGCAGAGCCGGTTGCTCAGCGTGCTGGAAACCCGTGAGGTGTACCGCGTCGGCGCCAGCCAGGCACTGCCGGTAGATGTGCGCCTGCTGGCAGCAAGCAGCATAGACCTGGCCCGTGCGGTGGCGGCCGGCACCTTTGACGAGCGCTTGTACGGCTACCTGTGCGATGGTCAGCTGGAGTTTCCGGCACTGCGCCAGCGGGTTGGCGACATACTGCCGTTGGCTGAATACTTTCTTGGTGTTCATGCCCAGCGCCTGGGACTGGCCGTACTGCCCATCAGCCCGGCTGCGCAGGCCGTACTGGAGGCCCATCGCTGGCCCGGTAACACTCGCGAGCTGGAGAATGTCATCCACTTTGCCCTGCTGCAGGCCGGTGCTGCCGAGATCACTCCGGAGCACCTGCAGTTACCAGGGGTGGACTGAGCGCGCTGCGACTTAGGCCCTGTACGAAAAGTGCCTGCACTGGGTGATGCTGCGTTAAAAACAGGCTCAGACTGCTCATTTACAGCATCTAAACTCCGCTTCCTCGCCTGCTTTTGCCTTGTCTGACCTTCGCTCGACGCCTTTTCATCCAGACCCTAGGGCGCCAGTAGCGACACCGATTTCACCTGTGCCCAGAGCGCCTGGCCGTTACTGATCGCTAACTGATCGAAGGAGAAGCGGGTGATCCGCGCCAGCAGGCGCTGCTCGCCCAGACGCAGGGTCAGCAGCACCTGCGCCTCCAGTGGCTGCCAGCTTTCCACCGTCACAGGCAGCAGATTGAGCAGGCTGCTGTCCTCGGCACGACGTCGGCTGAGGCTGACGTCGCGCGCCTTGATCTTCACCCTTACCGGCGCGCCAATCGGCAATGGTGCGTGCGGCAGACGCAACTGTGCCTCGCTGCCTGGCAGGGTCAGGCTGAGTAGCTGGTAGGCCGGATCGTGGGCACTGACCCGGCCGTCGATCACCGCCTCGGCATCATCATCGCTGGCGAAGGGCAGGTCGGCGCGCAGCAGAGTTTCCTTTAGCGGGCCACTGGCGCGCACCTGGCCTTCGTCGAGCAACACCAGGTGATCGGCCAGCCGTGCCACTTCGTCTGGCGCATGGCTGACGTAAAGCACCGGGATATCCAGTTCCTGGTGCAGGCGCTGCAGATAGGGCAACACCTCCTGCTTGCGCTTGAGATCGAGCGAGGCCAGCGGTTCATCCATCAACAGCAGGCGTGGGCTGGTCACCAGTGCGCGGGCGATGCCGACGCGCTGGCGCTCACCGCCGGACAGCGCCGAGGGCATGCGTTCAAGCAGGTGGCCGATGCCAAGCAGTTCCAGCGCCTGATCCAGCGCCACCTTGCGCTGTGCGGTGGGGATGCGTTTCTGCCCGTACTCCAGATTGCGTCGCACATTCAGATGCGGGAACAGGTTGGCGTCCTGAAACACGTAGCCGATGGCGCGCCGGTGGGCGGGAAGAAAGAAGCCTTGTGCGCTGTCTTGCCACAGTTCTCCGGCTACTTGCAGGTAACCCTGCTGCGGTCGCTCGAGCCCGGCAAAGCAGCGCAGGCAGCTGGTCTTGCCCGAACCGGAATGACCGAACAGTGCGCTGACGCCCCGCGCCGGCAGGTCGAGGTCAACGTCCAGGCGAAAGCCGGCGCGTTGCACCAGAAAGTGTGCGCGGATGCGTCCGTCATCCGTCATGGGCAGGGGCGCGCTCTTGCCGAGTCCGAACATCACCAGGCCCTCAGCTTGCCGCTACGCCCGCCGTACAGTGTCAGCAGAACGATGAAGGAGAACGCCACCATGCCGCCGGCCAGCCAGTGCGCCTGGGCGTAGTTCATGGTCTCCACGTGGTTGTAGATCTGCACCGAGACTACCTGGGTCTTGCCGGGGATATTGCCGCCGATCATCAGTACCACGCCGAATTCGCCGATGGTGTGGGCGAAGGCCAGGATCGCGGCGCTGATGAAGCCGGGACGAGCCAGTGGCAGTACCACACTGAAGAAGCTGTCCCAGGGGCTGGCGCGCAGGGTGGCGGCGGCCTCCAGCGGGCCGCAGCCGATGGCCTCGAAGGCGTTCTGCAGCGGCTGCACGACGAAGGGCAGGGAATAGAAGATCGAACCGATCACCAGGCCGGTGAAGGTAAAGGTGAACGTGCCCAGACCGAGGCTCTGCGTCAGTTGGCCGAAGAAACCGTTGGGGCCCATGCTGACCAGCAGATAGAAGCCGATCACCGTCGGTGGCAGTACCAGCGGCAGCGCCACCACGGCGCCGACCGGGCGTTTTAGCCAGGAGTCGGTGCGGGCCAGCCACAGGGCGATGGGCGTGCCGATGATCAACAGCAGTACGGTGCTCAGCGAGGCCAGCTCCAGGGTCAGGAGGATGGCATCAAGGTCGTTTCTCGACAGTGGCATGTACGGATTCCGTAAGGTGCGATCCAGACCCAGTCAGACGGACTGTTACGGCAGTTTATAGCCGAACGACTCGATCACCCTGGCGGCTTCCGGGCTTTTCAGGTATTCGACCAGCGCTGTCGCAGCCGGATTGTTCGCGCCCTGCCTGAGGATCAGCGCATCCTGCCTGATCGGGTCGTACATCGCCTCCGGCACGATCCAGGCCGAGCCGCTGCTGAGCTTGCCGTCCCGGTATACCTGCGACAGCGCGATAAAGCCCAGTTCGGCATTGCCGGTGGAAACGAACTGATGCACCTGAGTGATGTTCTGGCCCTCGACCAGCTTACTCTGCACTGCCTCGCTTAGGCCCAGCCTGTCCAGCACCTGGGTTGCTGCCAGGCCATAGGGCGCGGCCTTTGGATTGGCGATAGACAGGTGCCTGAACTGCCCGGCCTTCAGTGCGGCATCGGTTCCATCGAGGTAACTGTCATCAGCCGACCACAGCACCAGGCTGCCGATGGCGTAGGTGAAGCGCGACTCCGGCACGCTGTGGCCTTCTTTCTCCAGCCTGGCCGGCGTGCTGTCATCGGCACTGAGGAGCACATCGAAGGGGGCACCATGGCTGATCTGCGCATAGAACTGGCCGGAGGCACCGAAAGAGGCTGTCAGCTTGTGCCCGGTGGCTTTCTCAAACTCTGGCGCGAGGGCCTGGAGCGGTGCGGTGAAGTTGGCAGCTACCGCGACCCGAACTTCTCCGGCATTGGCGGTACCGGCAAGCAGTAGGGCGAGAGCGGCCAGGCTGAGCTTGAGAGGTTTGAGCATCTGGAATCCCTTTCTTATTTAGAGCTGGCAGGCCGCTCATGCGGTACGCCGAAGATGACCATCCTACATCGCTATATTGTTTTGTATATAGCGTTGGTGGACTGTATTTCAGAAGAAAAGTGGATTCCCGCTATCTCCTTTGGCCAGCAGTGCTCGTTTGTGGCAGTTATCCGAACGGGTCGATCGTGTGAACTCCCTCTGACCTCTGCACTGTTACGGGGCGTTTGGTAACGATTTGGGGCATTTCCCTTGGTCTTTAATCGCTCTGAAAGTCAGTTTTTATTGAAAAACAATGGATTGCGGTTTTTGGCATGGCTCCTGCATTGGATGATTGTGTTTTTGGATCCAAAAATTCAGGAATCCGCAGAATGCCTTTTGCCGTTACCAGCTTTAATGCCCAACCGGCCATATCAGCCGAGGACGAAGCCTATAAGCACCTGCTGGACGCCATCTGTCAGGGGCGTTACCGCACCGGCGACCGGCTGATTGCCGAGGACATCGCCAGTGAGCTGGAGATGAGCCGCATGCCGGTTCGTGGGGCTTTCAAGCGTCTGGCTGCCGAGGGGCTGGTGACCTTGCGACCCAACCGTGGCGCAGTGGTCAGTGGCCTCAATCTCGATCAGATGCGCGAAGTATTCGAAATGCGCAGCGCTCTCGAAGGTCTGGCGATTCGCCTGGCCACGCCCAAGATCAACGAGCGTCACCTGGCACGTCTGACGCGCCTGCTCGACGAAATGGACGAGTGCAGCGAGGACAGCTCGGAGTGGGTGGTGCGCCACCGTCTGTTCCACGAGTACCTCTGCAGCCTTAGCGAGCGGCCGCGGCTGATGCGCCAGATCAGTGCGCTCTACGCCCTGCTCGAACCCTACATGCGTCTGTGGCTCAAGCACGTCGACAAGCCGCTGAGTGCGCGTGAGGAACACCAGGTAATCCTCGACGCCCTGCGCACGGGGGATGCCCGGCACGCCGAGCGCATTCTCTGTGCGCACATCGAGGGCACGGTGCCCGACCTGCTCGAATTTCTGGAAAAGACGGGCGCCTGAGACCCCGTCATTCCTGCCCACTGTTGTACTGCCATGTCCCCTTACTGCACACAGGAGTCGAACATGTTCAAAAGTACCCTCGCAGCCACCCTGGTGACCCTTTCCCTGACGGCTGCTCTGGCCCAGGCGGATGTCACGGTTCCCGAGCGGTTGAAGTCGGTGGACAAGATCGTCTACTGCGGCGCAATGGACTCGCCGCCCATGGGCTTCTTTGATGAGAAGCAGAAACCCGCCGGCATCACCGTCGAGCTGGGTGATGAAATTGCCAGGCGCCTTGGTGACAAGCGCGTGGAGTGGCGGGTGACGCCCTTCTCCGGATTGATTCCGGCGCTGATGGCGCGTCAGTGCGACATGATCGTCGATCAACTGTTCGACAAGCCCGAGCGCCGCGAAGTTATCGACATCGTCAACTACATGTATTCCAGTCAGGCCGTCACCGTGCTCAAGGGCAACCCGGTCGGCATTCACACCCTGGACGATTTGTCCGGCAAGCGCGTTGCCGTGCTCAACGGTTCCACCATTCGCACCCTGCTCGAAGCACACAACGAAAAGCTGAGCCAGGCTGGCAAGGCACCGATGATGCTGGTGGTGTTCAACGCCGATACCGATGCCTTCCAGGCACTGCGCGTCGGCCAGGCTGATGCCTATGGCACCACCATGGAAACCGCCGGCTACTACCAGAGCATGGCCCCCGAGCTGTTCGAGACCGGCGTGCCGGCCTTCGCCAAGATTCTCACCGGTTTCGGTATCCGCAAGGAGGACGGCGAGCTGAGCACAGCAGTCAGCCAGGCGCTCGACGCGATGCGCGCCGATGGCAGCTACATGGCCCTGCTCGGCAAGTGGCACATCGAAGGCAACCGTCTGGACTGAGGTAAGACGATGAACTTCAACTGGGACATATTCTGGCAATACCTGCTGCAGCCCAGCGACGTATACCTCTACGGCCTCTGGCTGACCTGCGTGATTGCGGTGATGGCGATGCTGCTGGGATGCGTCCTGGGGTTGCTGGCGGCGCTTATGCGCGCCTCCAGCAATCCGCTGCTGCAGTATCCGGTGCGCTTTTACATCTGGCTGATGCGCGGCACGCCGCTGCTGGTGCAGATCGTCTTTCTCTACACCGCGCTGGCGGCTGGCGGCATCTTCCGCTTCGAGGATCTGGATCTGGGCCTGTTCATCCTGCCCGGCAACATCCAGGCAGCGATCATCGCCCTGGGCCTCAATGAAGGGGCCTATATGGCAGAGATCATCCGTTCCGGGATCAATGCGGTGGATCGCGGCCAGTACGAGGCGGGACGCTCGCTGGGGATGACCTATCCGCGGCTGATGCGTCGCATCGTCCTGCCGCAGGCCTTCCGCGTCATCGTTCCGCCGCTGGGCAACGAATTCAACGTGATGCTCAAGAACACCACTCTGGTCAGCGTGATCGGCGTGCAGGAGCTGCTGCTCAGCACCCAGATGATCACCTCGGCGACCTTCCGGGTGTTCGAGCTGTACCTGGTGGTGGCCATCTACTTCCTGCTGCTGACCACGCTCTGGGGCCTGTTCCAGCGCTGGCTGGAGGCGCGCTTCGGGCGTACCGACGGGCATGTGCAGGCGGGTGGACGGATGTTCGGCCTGGGCGCCATGAAATTTCTGAGAGGGCGTTGAGATGAACGCATCGGATCAAGCCTGGGTGATCCAGGCACAGGATGTGCAAAAGCGCTTCGGCGAACTGGAAATCCTCAAGGGCGTGTCGCTGAACGTGCGTCGCGGTGAGGTGGTGGTGCTGATCGGCGCCTCCGGCTCGGGCAAGACCACCTTCATTCGCTGCCTCAACTTCCTCGAGGACATCCAGGGCGGCTACGTTCTGGTCAACGGCAAGCCGATGGGCTACAGCGTGCGCCCCGACGGCAAGCGCGTACGCGACTCCGAGCGCAACATCGCGCGCATGCGCCGCGACATCGGCATGGTGTTCCAGCGCTTCAACCTGTTCCCGCACATGACCGTGCTGGAAAACATCATCGAGGCGCCGATCCAGGTGCTCGGCATCGGCCGCCGCGAGGCGGAGGAACAGGCGCGGCAGCTGCTGAGCCGTGTGCGCCTGGCGGACAAGGCTGAGCATTACCCCAGCCAGCTCTCCGGTGGCCAGCAGCAGCGCGTGGCGATCGCCCGTGCTCTGGCGATGAAGCCACAGGCCATGCTCTTCGACGAACCCACCAGTGCCCTCGACCCGGAGACCGTGGGTGAAGTGCTGCAGGTGATGAAGGAGCTGGCCGAAGAGGGCATGACCATGGTCGTCGTCACTCATGAGATGGGCTTCGCCCGTGAGGTGGCAGATCGCGTGGTGGTGCTGCACCAGGGCGAGCTGATCGAGGAGGGGCCGCCGGCTCAGGTGTTCGGTAACCCCCATCACCCGCGTACACGGGAATTTCTCAGTCGCGTTCTGTGAACGGCGAGCGGCACGCCTGTGCCGCTCGGCCTTTCGCTCAATCTCCGTATCGAGTTCTATTCATGCTCAAGTTTTCTGCTCACGAATATCCCTACGCGTCTCAACGCCAGAGCGTGTTTGCCCGCAAGGGCATGGTGGCCACCTCGCAGCCGCTGGCGGCCGAGGCCGGTATTGCCATGTTGCGCCGTGGCGGCAACGCGGTGGACGCCGCCATCGCCACCGCTGCTGCGCTGACGGTGGTCGAGCCCACCGGTTGCGCCATCGGTGGCGACGCCTTCGCCCTGGTCTGGATCAGGGACAAGCTGTACGGACTCGACGCCAGCGGTCATGCACCGGCGGCGCTGTCCAGCGAGGTAGTCAAGGCTGCCGGTCACGAACGCCTGCCCGTGCATGGCTGGCTGCCGGTCACCGTGCCGGGCTGTCCCTCGGCCTGGGCCGAACTGTCGCGGCGCTTCGGCAAGCTGCCGTTCGCCGAGTTGCTGCAGCCGGCCATCGAGCTGGCCCGCGACGGCTTTCCGGTGTCGCCGGTGGTTGCCCACCAGTGGCGCATCGCCTTTGACGAATACCAGGCCAGCCGCGAGGCCTTCCCCGAGCTGCAGGCCTGGTTCGATACCTACCTGATCGACGGCCAGGTGCCGGTCGCCGGGCAACTGTTCCGCAATCCGGCACAGGCGCAGACCCTGGCCGAACTGGCCGAGACCCAGTGCGAAAGCTTCTACCGCGGCGCCATCGCCGAGCGCCTGGCCAGCCATGCCGCCGCCACCGGCGGCAAGCTCGCCGCCGCCGACCTGGCCGGCTACCTGCCGCGCTGGGTCGAGCCGATCAAGGTCAACTACCGCGGCTACGATGTCTGGGAAATCCCGCCGGCCGGCCAGGGCCTGATCGCCCTGATGACCCTGAAGATCCTCGAAGGCTTCGATTTCGATCACCGCGACAGCAAGCAGACCTGGCACCGCCAGATCGAGGCGATGAAGCTGGCCTATGCCGACGGCCTGCATTACATCACGGATCCCGAGCACATGCGCGTGCTCGCCGAGGAGCTGCTCGCCGATGACTACTGCGCCCGCCGCCGCGCGCTGATCAGCGAGCATGCCCGCGAGCCGGCCCATGGCGATCCCAGGGCCAGCGGCACGGTGTACATCGCCACGGCCGATGGCGAGGGCAACATGGTCTCGTTCATCCAGAGTGCCTATCACGGCTTCGGCTCGGGCGTGGTGCTGCCGGACAGCGGTATCGCCCTGCAGAACCGTGGTTCGGAGTTCAGCCTAAACCCGGAGCATTCCAACTACCTGCTGCCAGGCAAGAAGACCTTCCACACCATCATTCCGGGCTTTCTCAGCAAGGGCGGCGTGGCGGTCGGCCCGTTCGGCGTGATGGGCGGCTACATGCAGCCGCAGGGGCACGTGCAGATGGTGATGAATATGGTCGACTTCGGTCTCAACCCGCAGGCAGCCCTGGATGCGCCGCGCTGGCAATGGCTGGGTGGGCAGAAGGTCGGCATCGAGCAGGAAACCTCACGCGACCTGAGCTTCGCCCTGGCCCGCTGCGGTCACCAGGTCGAGGTGGCCTGCGACCGTACCGACTACGGGCGTGGCCAGATCATCGTGCGTGATGCGCAGACCGGCGTGCTTTGCGGCGGCACCGAGCCGCGCGCCGACTCGCATATCGCCGTTTACTGACTGGCGGCCTTCCCGGCCGGCATGGCCGGGAGGGTGCTCAGCTGCGGTACAGCTTGAGGCTCTCGACGCGTGCCCGATAAGCGTCGAGACGCTCCTTGAGCTGGCCCTTGTGCGCACTGGCGACGCAGTGCAGCAGCACGTTCAGGGCGCTGGTCAGTCCGCCGGTGGATTCGAGGATCAGCCCGGTCTTGGTCTTCATGGTGACGATATGCGGCGTGTCGATATGGCGGGCGATGCCGTATTCGTCGGTGAACACCACCAGATCGGTGTTCTGCTTGAGGCAGTTGTTGGCGAAGGCGATGCCGGCATCTGCATAGGGGGCGATATCCACCAGAATCACGCAGCAGCGCTGATTGTGGCTGTCCAGCCATTGCCCGAGCACGCCGCTGTAGAGGTCGAGAAACTCGACGCCGGAACGTACCAGCGCCAGGCGGTTGGCAAAGTCCTCGGCCAGCCCGCGGATGGTCTGAAAACCGCAGACGAACACCCGCTCGGCGTTCGCCACGCGGGCCACGATGTCGCGCCAGTGCTGGCTGCCAAGCAGATCGGCAAAGGCACGCAGGGCTTCGATCTCCTCATTGAGATGGGCCACCAGATCTTCCGGTTGCTCGACGCGGTCGATCAGCGTGGTGTTGAGCAGCGACTGCACGCGTACCTCGTCGCGCAGTTCGTCCTTCAGGCTTTTCAGCCCCTTGTAGCCGAGCCGGCGCAGGAAGCGGCTGACGGTATTGGGGCTGACCCCGCTCTTGGCCGCGAGGCTGGCACCGTTCTCGAAAGCCAGGGTTTCCAGGTTGGCCTGGATGTAGGCCCAGAGGGTGCGTTCGGCTGGTGTCAGCTTGCCTTCGAGGTGTTGCATCTTGCTATCGAGCATGTCCGGATCCTATGTCATGCCGGATTTAATGACATTTAAATGTCATGATGTTGATCTTTGGAAGAAATATATTCTATCCTCCAGGCGTCACGCAAAGAGATGTCGACTGGCCGACACGTCCGCGAGGCAGGCCGTCAGAAGCCTTCCCGCCCGCAGCCGACGCTCGCGCTTCCTGCCGCAACAAGCAAACGCCGCATCCGCGCGGCCACAACAGTGGAGAACAGGAACATGCCCACACTGCGTCATCTCGCCCTTTGTGTCGCCATCAGTGGCGGCCTTGTAGCCTCAACCGCCCAGGCCGCCGAAGAGCTGCGCCTGTACAACTGGGGCGACTACATCAACCCCGAAGTCCTGACCCGCTTTACCGCCGAGACCGGCATCAAGGTGTCGCTCGACACCTATGGCAGCAACGAAGAGATGCTGGCCAAGCTGCAGGCCGGCGCGCAAGGTTACGACATCGTTTTCCCCTCGGTGCATATGCACGACACCATGGCGGCCCTTGGACTGCTGGAGAAGACCGACATCAATCAGGATCCGGCCTTTACCAACATCGATCCGGCCTTCCTGCGCGCCAAGTCCGACCCCAAGGGTGAGTACTGCCTGCCCTACGCCTGGGGCACGGTGGGCATTTTCTACAACAAGAACAAGGTCTCCAAGCCGATCGAAAGCTGGGACGACTTCTTCGCCGAGGCCCAGGAGGGGAAGAAGGTCATCATGCTCGACGACATGCGCGAGACCCTCGGTGTCGGCCTGATCAAGGACGGCAAGTCGGTCAACAGCACCGAGCCAGCCGAACTCAAGCAGGCCGCCGACTGGCTGATCGAGCGCAAGCCGCTGATCTCCGCCTTCACCTACGACAGCGTGCCGATGGTGCAGTCCGGCGACGCCGCTGCCTCGCACTATTTCGTCGGCGCCATGATGTACGTGAAACAGGATCCGCAGAACCTCGCCTACGTTATCCCCAAGGAAGGCGCGACCATGTACCAGGAGGACATGTGCGTCCTCAAGAGCGCGCCGAACAAGGCCAACGCCAAGCGCTTCATGAGCTTCTTCCTGCAGCCGGAGATCGCCGCGCTGAACACCGCGCAGCAGATGAACGGCACGCCCAACAAGGAAGCCATCAAGCTGCTCCCGGCCGAGCTGCGCGACAACCCGCAGGTCAACCCGCCGGCCGAAGTAATGGCCAAGCTGCAGATCTTTGAAGATCTGGGCAAGGGTATGAGGCAGTACGACCGAGTGTGGACGCGTGTGCGTACCGCCAACTGAGGATGGGTTGTGCAGGCCTTTCCGGGCGCTGCACAGCCGGAGTTGTCAATGGTGAGCGAAGCCCTTCGGTTTCGCTCACCCTGCAAAGCCTGCTGCGCCCTATAGCTGGCGACCGGGCTCTCTGCCGGAGTCATCCATGAGTGTTATCAACCCTGCTGCATCCGTGGTCGAAATCCGCGGTGCGGTAAAGCACTACCGTGCCCCCGAGGGACACCTGGTGCGTGCCCTAGACGGCCTTGACCTGAGCGTTGGTGCCAACGAGTTCGTTACCCTGCTGGGGCCGTCCGGCTGCGGCAAGACCACTTTGCTGCGCACCATCAGCGGCTTTGAGCAACTGGACGACGGTGAGCTGCTGATTCAGGGCCGGCCGATGAACCGGGTGCCGCCGCATCTGCGTCCGGTGCATACGGTGTTCCAGAGCTATGCGCTGTTTCCGCACATGAGCATCGGCGACAACGTTGGCTACGCGCTGGATGTGCGCGGTGTCGGCAAGTCCGAGAAGCGTCAGCGTGTCGGCCAAGCGCTGGAACTGGTTGGTTTGGCCGGTATGGAGCGACGCAAGCCGGGGCAGCTCTCCGGTGGCCAGCAGCAGCGCGTGGCCCTGGCCCGTGCCATTGTCGATCGCCCGGCGCTGTTGCTGCTCGACGAGCCGCTGTCGGCGCTCGACCGCCAGCTGCGCCAGGCCATGCAGCGCGAGCTGAAGAATCTGCAGCACGAGCTGGGCATCGCCTTCGTCTTCGTCACTCATGACCAGGAAGAAGCGCTGACCATGAGTGACCGCATCGTCGTGCTCAATGGCGGCCATATCCAGCAGATCGGCGCTCCGGCGGATATCTATCACCGTCCGGCCAATGCCTTCGTCGCCGGTTTCATTGGTGAGAGCAACCTGTTCGAGGCGCGCGTCGTCGGCCTGCGCGACGGTATCACCGAACTGAGCGACAGTCAGGGCGACCTGCTACGGGTGCGCCATCCCGGCTTGGCGCTCGGACAGCAGGTGCAGTTGATGCTACGCCCCGAGCAGTTTCACCTGCAGTGCCCGGGTGAGGGTTTTGCTGCGTTGGAAGGGCAACTGGAGCAACTGCTGTTTATCGGCCGCGACTTCGAGCTGCTGCTGCGCACTCGCAATGGCCGCATGGTCAAGGCGGTGCTGCGCGATGCCGCGCAGCACGGGGTGCAGGGCCTGCGCCCGGGTGACAGTCTGCAGCTCTGGTACGGCCTGGAGGCTGCCCACCTGATTCCGGGAGGTGCCTGAGATGCTGCTGCGCGAGCGCCTGCGCCTGGTCGGCCTGCTGACCCCGGTGACCCTGATCATCGGTGTGTTCTTCCTTGCCCCGCTAAGCATCATGGCGGTCTACAGCCTGCTGGAGCCCGGCCTCTACGGCGGCGTCGAGTGGAACTTCTATCCGGACAACTTCGGCCGCGTACTGGGCTGGGCCGATGGCACCTACGAGGACTTCGACCCGGTCTATCTGGAAATCATCCTGCGTTCGTTCAAGCTTGCCGCGCTGACCGTGCTGGCGACCCTGCTGCTGTGCTATCCGGCGGCCTTCTGGGTGGCTCGCCAGCCGGAGCGGATGCGCAACTTCTGCCTGTTCCTGATCACCCTGCCGTTCTTCACCAGCCTGATCGTGCGTCTTTACGCCTGGCTGCTGATCCTGCGTCCCAGCGGCGTGATCAACACCACGCTGCTGGCGCTGGGTATCCACAATCCGGTCGAGTTGATCTACACCGAGACGGCGGTGCTGATCGGCATGACCTACATCTTTATCCCGTTCATGTTCATGCCCATTTACGCCAGCGTCGAGAAGCTCGACAAGCGGCTGCTGGAGGCCTCGGCGGATCTCGGCGCAAACCGCTGGCAGAGTTTCTGGCGGGTGATCTTTCCGCTAACCCTGCCGGGGATCGCCGCAGGCTCGATCATCGTGTTCATCCCCAGCCTGGGCAACTTCATCGTGCCCTCGCTACTGGGTGGCGCGCGCGTGCTGATGATCGGCAGCCTGGTTGAACAGCAGTTTCTCGCTGCGCGCAACTGGCCGTTCGGCGCCGCCCTGGCGATGCTGCTGATGGCCGCAGTACTGATCTGCCTGGTGCTCTACGTGCTGGCCCAGGGACGCAACAGCGCACAGGAGGCCAGCCGATGAATGCCTTGCTCGCCCGTATCGCCCGCCGCCTGCTGGGCGGTTACAGCCTGCTGTTTTTCGTTTTCCTCTACCTGCCGATCGGTCTGATCGTCGCCTATTCGTTCAACAGCAACCCGATCAACATGATGATCTGGGACGGCTTCAGTCTGGACTGGTACCGCTCGCTGCTGGGACTGTCCACCAGCCTCAACGAAAACGCGCTGTATATCGATTCCACGGATCAGCTACTGGCCGCGCTGCGCACCAGCCTGGTGGTGGCGCTGACCACCACGCTGATCTCCACCCTGATTGGTACGTTCACCGCGCTGGCACTGGCACGCTATCGCTTCCGTCTGCAGAAGTTCTACCGGGTGCTGCTGTTCATGCCGATGCTGATGCCGGACATCGTGCTTGGCATCGCCCTGCTGATCTTCTTCGTCGGTGTCGGCGTGCCGCTGGGCAAGCTGTCGATCATCATCGGTCACTGCACCTTCCTGATCAGTTACGTGTTCCTGATCGTCAGTGCGCGTCTGGCCGGCATGGACACTCGTCTGGAAGAGGCTTCGGCGGATCTGGGCGCCTCGCCCTGGACCACCTTCCGCCGCGTGACGCTGCCGCAGATCCTGCCCGGGGTGATCGGTGGTGCGCTGCTGGCGTTCATCATCTCGATGGACGATCTGGTGATCACCTACTTCATCGCCGGTGTCGACTCCACCACGCTGCCGGTCTTCATCTACGGCATGATCCGCCGCGGCATCAAGCCGGAGATCAATGCCATCGCCACGCTGCTGCTGATCGCTTCGCTGCTGATCGCCGCGCTTGGCCTGTACCTGCGCAACCGCAAGCCTGCCACCTCTCAGGATGATTCCCATGGCTAAACCCCGTGCCCGTGAACTTGGTCTGCCACTGCCCGGCACCCCCGGCCCGTACAACGCCATCACTGACGTGCCCGGCGTGCTGGTCGGCTACCGCACCCTCAATGGCGTGGCCGATAGTGGCCGGCGCATCCAGACCGGCGTCACCGCCATCCTGCCGCGTGGCCGCAACAGCGAGCCGCAACCTGTGTGGGCGGGCTTTCATGCGCTCAACGGCAACGGCGAGATGACCGGCACCCACTGGATCGAACACGGCGGCTACTTCGTCGGGCCGTTATGCATCACCAACTCGCACAGCGTCGGCATCGTCCACCATGCCGCCACGCGCTGGACCGTCCGCCAGTACGCCGACTTCTGGCAGCGCGAGCACCTCTGGGCTATGCCGGTAGTGGCCGAGACCTACGACGGGGTGATCAACGATATCAACGGTCAGCATGTAACCGAGGCCGACGCTCTGGCTGCTCTGGATGCAGCAACTGGCGGCGCCATTGCCGAAGGCAACGTCGGCGGCGGCAACGGCATGATCTGCTACGGCTACAAGGGCGGTACCGGCAGCGCCTCGCGGCTGGTCGAGATCGACGGCCAGACCTACACTCTCGGCGCCCTGGTGCAGGCCAACCACGGCCAGCGCGCCTGGCTCAAGGTCTGTGGTGTGCCGGTGGGCGAACGTCTGGAAGATGAATTGCCGTCCGGGCTGGAGCGCGAGCGCGGCTCGATCATCGTCATGCTCGCCACCGACGCGCCACTGCTTCCGCACCAGCTCAAGCGCCTGGCCCAGCGTGCCGGGCTCGGTATCGCCCTGGCCGGCACGCCCGGTGGCAACAACTCCGGGGACATCTTCCTGGCCTTCAGCGTGGCCAATCCGCGGCCACTGCCGCAGCTTTCGCCGACGAACTTGAATCTCGACTATCTCAATGACGAGTGCTTCGACGCCCTCTACCTGGCCGCCGTGCAGGCCACCGACGAGGCCGTGCTCAACGCCATGCTGGCCGCCGAGGATACACCGATGCAGAAGCCTGAAGGCATCTGCCGCGCCATCGACGGCCAGCGCCTGCGTCAGCTGGTAGTGGGCTGAGGCTGTCGGCTCAGTCGATCCGTCGCCAGACGCTGGCCAGCCAGGGCTGCTGGTCTCGCGGCAGACCGGCGGGGCGGTAGTAGTGTTCCAGTTCGATGAAGCCGGCGGCCGTGAGTCGGGTGCGCCAGCGTTCGAGGTCGTGGTAGCTGCCGTAGCGCGGCCCGTTCCAGCCCTCCTCGTTACTGCCGCGGGGGTTGGAACTGAACAGTACGCCGCGTGCCTTGAGGCTGTCGCGCAGTTGTCCGAGTACGCGCGGCAGTTCCTGATCCGGCACGTGGAACAGGCTGGCATTGGCGAAGATGCCGTCGAAATGCGCATCCGGCAGATCCAGCTCGAGAAAGCTCTGCTGCCATACCTGGCAGCCGCTGTCGGCCCGCGCCATGGCGACGAACTCGGCGCAGCCATCGAGACCGATGGCTTCGTGGCCGAGGCCGCTGAAGGTGCGCAGGTCACGCCCGGGGCCGCAGCCGAAATCGAGGATGCGCCAGGGTTTGTCACCCTCGATATGACGCAGCAGAGCGGCAATGTTCTGGCTCACGTCATGGTCGCGGGTGCCTTCGCGAAAGGCTGCGGCGCTGCCGGCGTAGTGGGCAAGAGTAAGAGAGCTGATCTGCGCGAGTTGCTTGGGGCTCAGGGGCATGGCACTGCTCCGGTGAAAAAACCATTAGACCTGCTTGCCGATGCAGGCGCCAGAGGCTCTACGACAGGCTTTTGAATATCTTTTCGGAGTTTGCCGGCAACGAGCGGTATGCCGTAGATTGCCTGGCTCGCCCTCCCGGTTCTGTCTGAGAGAACTGCCGTGCCCACTACTTCTATTTCCGTCTACCGGCTCCCCGGTTTTCTGCCGTTCCTGATTGCCCGGTTGCTGGCAGTGTTTGCCATGTATATCCAGGCCATAGTCGTTGCCTGGCAGGTCTATGACATTACCCGCGATCCGCTATCACTGGCTTACGTTGGTCTGGCGCAGTTCATCCCGATGCTGTTGTTGCTGATACCGGCCGGCGACCTGATCGACCGCTTCGACCGCAAGCGCATCCTCATGCTCAGTTGGCTGCTGGAAGCGCTGTGCGCCGCCGCTCTGCTGTGGCTCTCTCTGAGCAAGGCGCCGGTCGCCTGGTATTACGCAGTGCTGGTGCTGTACGGCTGCGGTCGAGCCTTCACCGGGCCTGCGCTGTCGAGTCTGCTGCCGCAGATCGTGCCTCCCGAACAATTGGCACCGGCACTTGCCGCCAACAGCATGCTTGTGCGCGGCGCGACCATTGCGGGGCCGGTGCTTGGTGGTGGCTTGTATGCCCTCGGTGGTGGCGGGCTGACCTACTCGGTCTGTCTGTTTGGTTTTCTCGCCGGGCTGTTGCTGCTGCCGTTGGTGCCGGTGCGCTATGCGGAGAAAATGCAGGCGCTGGAGGCCAGCACCTGGGCGCGCTTTACCGCCGGTATCCACTTCATTCGTAATCGCCCGATCATCCTTGGCACTATCTCGCTGGATCTGTTCGCGGTACTGCTTGGCGGTGTGGTGGCATTGCTGCCGATCTATGCCCAGGAGGTGCTGGAGGTCGGCCCGACCGGCCTTGGCCTGTTGCGCAGTGCCATGGCCATTGGCGAGGTCACGGTGGGTTTTTACCTGAGTATGAGACCCTTCAACCGTCATGTCGGGCTGGTGATGTTCGGTGCGGTGGCTCTGTTCGGCCTGGCCAACCTGGTATTTGCTCTGTCCAGCCTGTTCTGGCTGTCGTTTGCTGCGCTGATGGTGGCCGGTGGTGCGGATATGGTGAGCATGTACATTCGCTCGGCGCTGATTCAGTTCTCCACACCGGACGCCATGCGCGGTCGGGTCAATGCGGTGAACATGCTGTTCGTCGGCTCGTCCAATGAGCTTGGCGAGTTCCGTGCCGGCACCAGCGCTGCCTGGTTCGGTGTGGTGCCGGCGGCATTGCTCGGTTGTGCCTGCACCTTGCTGGTGACCGGCGGCTGGATGCTCGGTTTCAAGAGCTTGCGTCAGGTCGACCGCTTCGAGGATGCCTCGCCGGAAAAGGTCGTATGAGTTAACCCGGACGAAAGTCGGGCCGATTCCACCTAGGGCGGATGACGCTTTGCCATCCACCATCGGTGATCCCGGGGGCTCGCTATGCCGGGTTATAGAGGCAAGGTTTGTTGCAGGGGTTGGGGCAAGCTTCGCCTTGTCCATCCTGCTTGCTGGCGTCAGCCCAGCCGCAACAAGGGCCGCAGCCTTAGCCCGAAAACGATACCAAGCAGGCCGAACAGCGCGCCGCTGACCAGCGAATAGCTGAAGGCACGGCCTTCGTTGCTGCCGTCGGCCAGGTGCCAGGCGCCGGCGAGCAGGACGATGGTCAGCAGACCGGCCAGGGCGGCGGGCAGTGCTGTGCGAGGAGAGGTGATGCTGGCGGTCATGGCTTGTCCTTTCCGACCGGAATGACGAAGCGGCCCTGGCGTGGCGCGCAGGGCCGCTGTTCGAGTAGGGCGGATCACGTTGCATCGGTCCACCAAAACCGTGGATGAAAAAAACGTCATCCACCCTACGGGTCGTAATGCTCCAGGGCTTTTACTTGCCACCCCAGACGGTGCCGGCCACGTTCACCACCGGCACGCCCACGGCATTGCCGTACTCGGTCCAGGAACCGTCGTAGTTGCGCACGTCGTAGCCGAGGATCTTCTTCAGGGCGAACCAGGTGTGGCTGGAGCGCTCGCCGATGCGGCAGTAGGTGATGATCGGCTTGCTGCCGTCGACGCCCACCGCACCGTAGATCTTCTTCAGTTCATCGGCCGATTTGAAGGTCCCGTCGGCGGCTACCGCCTGACCCCAGGGCACGTTCACCGCGCCGGGTACGTGGCCGGCGCGCACGGCCAGCTCCTGCACGCCTTGCGGAGCGAAGACCTTGCCGTTGTATTCATCGGCCGAACGGATATCCACCAGCTGCACGTCGCTGCGTTTCTCGGCGGCGGCGACCACGTCAGGCAGGAACGCGCGCAGCTCCCTGTTGGCGGCCTTTACCGTGACGTTGCCGGCTTTCGGCGTGCTGGCGCGGCTATCCAGCTGGCGACCTTCGGCCTCCCACTTGGCGCGGCCGCCGTCGAGCAGCTTGACGTTGTCGACGCCGTACACGTCGAACACCCAGGCACCCCAGGCGGCGAACCAGTTGTTGTTGTCGCCATAGAGGATGGTGGTGCTGTCGTCATTCACTCCGGCCTTGCGCAGCAGTTGCTGGAAGGCTTCCTGGCTGGCGATGTCACGGCGTACCGGGTCGACCAGATCGCTGTGCCAGGCGAAGTTCACCGCACCGGGGATATGCCCGCGTTCGTAGACGCCGGGCACCACGCTGACCTCGATGATGCGCAGCTTGGGGTCCTGCAGGTTCTTTTCCAGCCAGTCGGTGCTGACCAGGTATTCGCTGGCAGCCTGGGCCGTTTGCAGCAGGGTAGCGGCGGCCAGCAGGCCGGCGCCGAGGAGGGTTTTGATCTTCATTGTTGTGACCTCGTGGTCGTTGACAGTTTTTGAGGCTAGAAGAGCGCCGCAAGGGCGAAATATCGATTCTTCCTATGCATATTCCCGGGGGCGTGACCTCCTTCCCTAGCCGTACAGCGACGGTTGCGGGCCCTGGCCGCTGAGCAGCCAGTTGCCCAGGTCGCGTACCTTGTAGTCGATCGGGTCGTGCAGGCTGTGCACGCGCACGTTGCGCCAGAAGCGGTCGAAGCCGTAGCGCGAGCTGGTGGCGCGGGCGCCCATGGCTTCGAAGATCTGGCTGGTGATCTCCAGCGCGGCGCGTACCGCCACGACTTTCGCCTCACTGATCGCCAGCGCCACCTCGGCGCGTTCGGCGGCGGTCAGTGCAGGCTTTTCCCAGGCGGCCTGCAGGCGCTGGGCGGCGTGCTCGGCCAGCGGCAGGGCAGCGCGGTAGCGCAGCCACAGCTCGCCATAGCGCTGCTGGATGAACGGATCGTCGCTGGCATTGGCCACGCCCGAAGCCGGCCACGGGCGGCTCTGCTCGCGGGTGTAGCGCAGTGCGGCATCCAGCGCGCCCTGGGCATTGCCCAGATAGAGCTGGGTAAGGATCAGCTGCGACAGGCAGGCACGCAGAGTGGTGCGCGGGCTGGGGCCGACCGGGCCGAGCAGCTCGCTGCTGTCGACGAATACCTGCTCGAACTGCACGGTGCCGCTGTCGGTCTGGCGCTGGCCGAAACCGTCCCAGTCGCTGTTCACCGCCAGGCCCTCGCGTTGAGTCGGCAGGACGATGAACACCCGGTCTTCCGGGTTCTTGCCACGCGGTGCGCTGATCACCAGCGCATCGGCTCCGAGCGCACCGGAGCAGAACGACTTGCTGCCGTTGAGCTCGTAATGTTCCTCGCGCGGGGTGAGCTTGAGGCCGGTGTCGCGGCCGTTGGTGGCGTTGCCCCAGAACCAGCGCTCCTGCACCGTGCGGGTCAGCCAGTGGCGCTGCTGCTCGGGGTTGCCGAACAGCAGGATGGTCGCCACCTGCAGGTGCTGGAAGGCGAACAGGTGGGCCAGCGAGCTGTCCACCGCCGCCAGGTAGCGCACGATGCGATAGATTTCCGGCCAGGCCACGCCCTGGCCGCCGTACTGCTGCGGCACGGCCAGGGTCAGCAGGCCGCTGTCGCGCAGCAGCTCGCGTTCGGCCTGGGCGCTGCCGCCAACGCGGTCACGCTCCACTGCGCTGGCCGCCAGACGCCGGGCCAGGCGTTCGACCTTGGCCGTGCGGTTGCCGAAATCCACGGGGAACAGGTGGGCGGCGAACAGTGGTTCGTCGCGCAGGCTGGGGTGCAGGCGGGCTTCGGCGTTCATTGCGGGCTCCAGATGCTCACGCCGCGGGCGTCCACCGAGGTCGGCAGCAGGCGGGCGCCGTAGAAGGCGTCGGCAATCTTCTGCTGCTCGGCGAGGCTGTCCGGTTGCACCAGGCGCACCTGGTAACTGCGCTTGGCGTTGGCCTGCTCGACGATGGCCGGGTCGAGGTTGCCCCACAGCGGGCCGAGAATCTCAGCTGCCTGGCGCGGATTGGCGCGCAGCCAGTCGCCGGTCTTCACCAGCTCGGTGAACACGGTCTGCAGCACTTGCGGGTGGCTCTTGGCGAACCTGGCGCTGGTCAGGTAGTAGCGCTGGTAGTCGGCCAGGCCCTTGCCGTCGGCGAGGATGCGGGTCGGCAACTGTTGCTGGGCACCGCTGAGGAAGGGTTCCCAGGTGACCCAGGCGTCCACCTTGCGGTTCTCGAAGGCGGCGCGGCCGTCGGCCGGGGTCAGGTAGGCCGGTTCGATATCGCTGAACTTCAGACCGGCCTTGTTCAGCGCGGCGATCAGCAGGTAGTGCACGCCGGCGGCCTTGGTCACGGCGATCTTCTTGCCCTTGAGGTCGGCCAGGTTTTTGATCGGCGAGTCCTCGCGCACGATGATCGCCTGGGCGCCGGGGGAGGGGGCCTCCTGGGCGAAGTAGGCGAGGTCGGCACCGGCAGCCTGGGCGAATACCGGCACGGTGTCGGCGACATCGGCGGACAGATCGATATTGCCCACGTTGAGCGCTTCCAGCAGCGGCTGGCCGTTGGGGAATTCGTGCCAGCTGACGCTGATGTCCTGATCGGCCAGCGCCTTTTCCAGCGTGCCCTGGCTCTTCAGCAGGCTGATCAGCGTGGAGGATTTCTGGTAGCCGATACGCAACTGGTCGGCGGCTTCGGCAATGGGGGCGAGCAGCAGGCCGAAGGCCAGGGATACGGCGTACAGGGTGCTGCGGCTGGCGTGATTCTTGGTCATGGCGGCTTCTCGATGCGGACGCGTGCCGGCCAAACCCAGAGGTCGGATCACGTGTCCTTCAGCAAATACAAATGAAAGAGTCCGGTGATCCGGTAAAGGCGAAGCTAGTCGATATAAAAAGAACTTGTTAAATAATTTTTTGGAATTAACTAAGGCCGGAATGGCCAATTGCCCAGTGGCGGGGCGTCACTTCTTATATTCTTTTTTGTTATTACAAGATTAGAAATAATTCTTTTTAGGGATTAAAGGCGTTTTGTAGAGTAGCCCCCAGCCGACAGCGGACAACCGCATCGGGCCCGAATCAGGGGTTCCAATGCCATGTGCCGACACTGTCGTGCCGAGCCCCTGTGCCGTGCCAACCGAACAGAACAATCGCACACACCGCGCACTGGAGCATCGAGCATGAAAAGAACCTCCCTGGCACTGGCTGTAGCCGCCAGCACCCTGGGCCTGAGCCAGGCAGCCGTTGCCGACTTCATCGGCGACAGCAAGGCCAGCCTGACCCTGCGCAACTTCTACTTCGACAACAACACCGTCA
>NZ_BPLZ01000013.1 GCF_019656335.1 Pseudomonas sp. NCCP-436
GACCATTTACCTTGGACCATTGCGCGGGGCGGCACTCGGTGCATGGTGTGGATCGGGAGATAGCAGGCTTGGGCGGTTCCCAGGTGCGGTTTACCCAGCACACAGAGCAGTCGCAGTTTGCGGCGTGGAGTTGGCGCAGGTACTGGCTCAGGCTTTTCATTGGCCGAGTCCTGCGCAGGTAGCTTTACCGATTGTTTGCGCTCCAACTCAACCCTAAGCGGCATGACAGGGCCAGCATTAGCGGCAGCAGGAAAAGGCTCGCCAGCGTGAAAGCCAGCATTCAAAGCCAGGTCATCCAAAAGGAATTCCTGTTCGCGGGTGATAAGGCCAGCCTCATAGAGCGCCGAAGAGAACCCAAGGCAGCTCCCGACACGCAAACCGTGAGAAAACTGATCACGGAAATCACCTAGCCGAACAGCGGTAAGCAGCGATAGCAGCCGCCGAAGAATTTGAGGATTCATGCCGTCCACTCCTGATCCAGAAGCCACGCACGGAACTGGACGCAATTGATCATCCGGCGCTTGCCGAGCTTGATAGTCGGGAGAACACCGCGCTTAGCCCATGCGCGAGCCGTGTCGCAGGTGACGCCGTTGCGCTCGGCCCATTGCTCTATTAGCTCTACGTCCTTTTGCACCTCGATGAGGCGAGACGGATCGAGGGATTCCAATTCCATTGTCATGGTCATTCCGGCACTATTTGAGTCGTTGAGGTGCGTTCCATCAGGTCAATAATTGACCTGAGGTAATTATTGACGCGACATAGTGTCAGGTCAACTATTGACCTGAAATCGATTGGTGAAATTTGTCTATATGGAAAGCTCAGCCGATAGGGCTAGACTATTAATCAAGAGGGTCGGCCCAAAGAGACTTAGCGCTCTCAGCGGAACCGAGCACAGTCGCTGGCTCAACGTCAGCAAGGGAGCGGTGCGGGTAAGCACCGAAGAAATAGACGTACTGGTGAAAGTATTCCCCCAATACGCGCTATGGCTGGCAGCCGGTGTGATACACCCGGAATGCGGACAAACAAGCCCCGACTACGACGAAGCAAATTCAAAATTGCCCAGTCAAAGCGCGGGATCGAATTAACAAAGAAAGCAGCCGAACGCTGGTTTAGGCAAAGGAGTGCACAGGATGAATAAAGCAGCCGTTATTTTGGCCGCACTGCTATGCAATACCGCAGCAGCAAACAACCTAGACGCCGAAAAGAAGCTATTCAAAGACCCTAAGAGAGACTGGCTACTGATAATTAGCCACGACCCCAATAGAGACGGCATAGCGATAGCCGAATTCGAAAGCCTGGACGACTGCAATACATCATCATTCATCCTACAAGTAATGGCCGAACAAGCAGCAGATTCGCGCGGAGACAGCGAAGGAGCAGACATATACGGGAAGTGCCAGAAGAAAGGAGACACAAGCAGGAAACCGGCAGCGATCCTAAAGACCTACAAGGAATAGTGTCGAAAAAGTGTCGAAAACAAAGACCCAGACCGCCCCTTAATCGACCCAGCTAAATCGCCTAAGCCCTTGAATTGACACAAAATAGACCCGCAGTGACACCCATAGGCGAAGGGTATAAACTTTCCGGTCTTTACGGAGAGACCGGCAGTTCCGAGCCCCCTGCATGAAACCCATCCAGCTTCCTCTGGGGGTGCGTCTGCGCGATGACGCTACCTTCGCCAACTACTATCCGGGCGCCAATGCGGCGGCGTTGGGCTATGTCGAGCGTCTGTGCGAGGCTGATGCCGGTTGGACCGAAAGCCTGATCTACCTCTGGGGTGCGGAAGGTGTCGGGCGTAGTCACCTTCTGCAGGCGGCTTGCCTGCGTTTCGAGCAGCGCGGCGAGGCAGTGGTGTATTTGCCGCTTGGCGAGGTGGTGGAGCATGGTCCGGAGTTGCTCGATAACCTGGAACAGTGCGAGCTGGTGTGCCTTGACGACCTGGATGCAGTGGCAGGGCGCAGTGACTGGGAGGAAGGGCTTTTCCATCTGTTCAATCGCCTGCGTGACAGTGGCCGGCGTCTGTTGCTGGCCGGCACCGTCTCGCCACGTGAGCTGCCGGTCAAACTGCCGGATCTCAAGTCGCGGCTGACTCTGGCGCTGGTCTTCCAGTTGCACGAGCTGTCCGACGAGGACAAGCTGCGCGCTCTGCAGTTGCGCGCCTCGCGTCGGGGGCTGCAGATGAGCGACGAGGTCGGCCGCTTCATCCTGACTCGTGGCGAGCGCAGCATGAGTGCACTGTTCGAGCTATTAGAACGCCTTGATCAGGCCTCCCTGCAGGCGCAGCGCAAGCTGACCATCCCTTTCCTCAAGGAAACCCTGGGCTGGTAACATGCTTCACCTTTTCCTGCTGTGAATCGGTTAGGTGCAACAGGGTATTGCGCCGGCCAGTGCGCCGTGGGAGGCGGTGCTGCCGTTCCGACTGAACAGCAGCGCCAGACGTATCAGGTTTCCCCGGCCTTTTTACGGTCGTACTGGAAGCGCCAGCGGGTATAAAGCAGGGCGCAGCAGAACAGACTGAAGCTAATCAGGGCTTCAAATATACCGAACAGGACGCGCGATGGGTCGATGGCCGCGAGTACGCCCTGGATGAAGTAAATGTTCACTACGAAGCAGGTCCAGGCATGGGCACGGGCATTGCCCAGCAGCAGGCCGGGCGCGAGCAGGGCCAGCGGGGCCAGCTGGATCGCCAGTACCACACCGATGCGTGCGCCGTGCAAGTCGGCGAACAGCAGGTTCCAGCCCAGCAGCAGAGCCAGCAGGGCGAAGAAGCTGAACAGGCTCAGGGCCCGGCTGATTTTCAGGCGGGGCTGTAGCCATTCCAGGCTGGGCAAGGGTTTTTTCGTACGGGCCACGGTCACTGCTCCAGTTTGCCGGCGACTTGTGCCAGGCGCTTGCCCAATGCGCGGCACAGGGCGATTTCGTGTTCGTCCAGCTGGCGTTTACCATCGCTGCCTGCATGGTGGCTGGGGCCGTAGGGCGTGCCACCGCCGCGTGTCTCGAGCAAGGCTGCTTCCGCATAAGGCAGGCCGCAGAGCAGCATGCCATGATGCAACAGTGGCAGCATCATCGACAGCAGGGTGCTTTCCTGGCCACCGTGCAGGCTGGAGGTGGAGGTAAAGACTCCAGCGGGTTTGCCGACCAGTTCACCGGTGAGCCACAGGCTGCTGGTACCGTCAAGGAAGTATTTGAGCGGCGCCGCCATGTTGCCGAAGCGGGTCGGACTACCCAGGGCAAGGCCCGAGCAGTGCTTCAGATCATCCAGCGTCGCGTAGACGGCGCCTTCCTCCGGTACGGCGGGGGCAACCGCCTCGCACTCGGTGGATACCGCCGGCACTGTGCGTAGGCGGGCTTCGAGCCCGCTCATCTCCACGCCGCGGGCGATTTGCCGGGCCATTTGCGCGGTGGCGCCGTGGCGACTGTAGTAGAGCACCAGAATATAGGGTGCGCTCATGCCAGCAGCTCCAGAACCTTCTCCGGCGGCCGGCCGACTACCGCCCTGTCACCAGCGACCAGAATCGGGCGTTCGATCAGCCGTGGGTGGCTGACCATGGCCTCGATCAATTGCGCTTCACTGAGGCTGGTGTCAGCCAGCTCCAGCTCTCGGTATTCGTCCTCGCCTTTGCGCAGCAGTTCGCGGGCGCTGATGCCCAGCTTGCCGAGCAGCGTGCGCAGCTCGTCCGCGTTCGGCGGGGTTTCCAGGTAGCGAATGACGGTTGGCTGCAGGCCGCGGTTTTCGAGCAGCTCCAGCGCGCCGCGGGATTTGGAGCAGCGCGGGTTGTGATAGAGAGTCAGGTCGGTCATGGTGGCTCGCATCCGGCTTGAAGTGGCGGCTATTCTAACCGCCTGGTGCGCCGAAGTAGGTGAATATGGTGCGACTTTTTCACGCGTGATGCGGTCTGTGAGATTGAGGAGTCGGGGAAGCACATGCGCGATCGTCTGAAGGATTTGGTGACATTCTGGCTCGGTCTGTACCAGCGCTTCATGGAGAACCGCGGTGCCGGCAATGCGGCGGCGTTGACCTATACCACGCTGTTTGCCGTAGTGCCTATGATGACGGTGACCTTTGCCATGCTCTCGGCCATTCCCGCCTTTCAGGGGGTGGGAGAGGAGATCCAGGCGTTCATCTTCCGTAACTTCGTACCGTCCACTGGCGCGACGGTTCAGCAGTACCTGCGCGAGTTCACCAGTCAGGCGCGGCAGCTGACTTGGTTTGGCGTCGGCTTGTTGGCGGTCACCGCCTTCCTCATGCTGGTGACCATCGAAAAGACTTTCAACGTGATCTGGCGGGTGCACCAGCAGCGTAGGGGCATGTCCAGCTTCCTGCTCTACTGGGCGATTCTCAGTCTCGGACCAATGTTGCTTGGTGCAGGCTTTGCTGTTAGCACCTACATCACCTCGTTGTCGTTGATCTCCGGTCCGGATGCGCTGGCAGGAGCTCGTCTGTTGCTGGGTTTTTCACCGCTATTTTTCAGCATCGCGGCTTTCACTCTGCTCTATGCAGCAGTTCCCAATACTCGGGTGCCGGTGCGTCATGCACTGCTGGGCGGCCTGTTTGCGGCGATCCTGTTCGAAGTGGCCAAGGCATTGTTCGGCTTGTATGTGCGCCTGTTTCCGGGCTACCACCTGATCTACGGTGCCTTTGCCTCGGTACCGCTGTTTCTGCTGTGGATCTACCTGTCCTGGCTGATCGTGCTGATCGGAGCGGAACTGGTATACGGATTGTCCCAGCCGCGTCACTGGCGTAGGCAGCCGCTGCCTCGAATGCTATTGGTACTGGTGGTTCTACGTCTGCTGCTGCGCTGCCAGCAGAAGGGAGAGGCATTGCAGTATGGTGATCTGCCGCGGCAGGGTTGGCGCCTGCCGGAGGAAGAATGGAGCGCGGTGATGACCTTTCTCGAGGATGAGAATTTTGTCTGCCGAACTGGTCACGAAGGCTGGGTGTTGTGTCGCGACCTGCATCAGTTGTCCCTGCATCAGCTGTTAGAGCGCAGTCCCTGGCCACTGCCGAGCCTGTCGCAGTTGCCTGAGCAGCTTGAGGAACCCTGGTACCCGGCATTGTGTCAGGCGCTGGAGCACATGCAGGTTGAGCGTGAGGCGCTGTTCGGTCAGAGCCTGGCCGATTGGCTGCCGGGCCCGGAGGTGCCGATTGCTGTCGCAGATGATAGGGCGTACAGCCGGGATGAGCTTGACTATTAGCTGACAAAAATTGTCATTTTTAGGCGCTGGTCTGATCGGTCAGGGCAAATGTCCGGAGAGTAAATCCCGGGAATTCGGTCGTTGCAGAGGGTGGCACGTTTCTCGCTAAGTGTTAGTTAGTTGCCATCGCTCTGCCACCAGCTCAGGTCTCGTCAGGGAATCCAGCAGTCATGACGATCGAAAAACGCGTGATCTATCTTCACCAGCGTGCCCCCCAGGAAGCACTGACACGCCTCAATCGCATCACGGGATTGAGCTTTGCGCGCTGGCCTGAGTCACTGCTCGACCAGGTGTCTTCCGAGCAACGTGTCCGGGACGAGGAGCTTGTAGCGCCAGTGTCCTCGTCCGGCTCTGGTGTTTCTTCAGGGTAGAAACGAAAGCCCCGCGAATGACGCGCGGGATCGATACCTCGGCGGGGTGAGCCTCAGGCCAGGGCCTGGCGGCTGTCGTCCGTGGCCTGTTCGACGGCCTGAACAAAGAACTCCTCGACCACTACGCTGTGCGGCGGGACTTCCGAGCGCAGATAGACCTGCATGTCCTCAACTTTCTGGCGTACCGGCAGGCTGGCGATGCCGGACAGCAGGATCTTGCCGTGGGCATTGACCTTGCCATGATCCACACTGACTTCGCGGCGTTTGTCGCCGTCACGGTAGGTCACCAGCAGCGACACCGGCAAGTCGGCCAGGCCCGGGAGTTGCAGCCAGACGGCGATGTTGAATTCGGCCACGCGGCCGTCATAAGAAGTGACTGACAGGCGAGCGCCATTGACGATGCGTGTGGGCACCGAGCCGATCAGTTTGTCTTGCGCTTGAGACATGGTGGAAATCCAGGCTGGGTGAAACGTCAGTGGTAGAAATTATATGCAGGCAATCTTGGAAGAAACTGTGCATTCGACAGCTAGGGCGCGTGATAGGGGTCGCAGTTTCGACTTGCGGGCGACTTAGCTCAGCAGCAGGGGATGGCGGGTCACGGTGGGTGTTTTCAGATTGCTTTCGGGCAGTGACAGTCGGGTGCCGGCACTGTGATCGGCCATCTGCAGCCAGAGTGCTTCGCCAGTAGCGAATTGGTCGTTGGGCAGCCAAAGGCCGTGATGCCAGCCATTTCCCGGCTCTGGGGTGCTCTGCAGAATACCCGGATGGGCCTGGGCAGCGGGTGCCCGCCGCAACCATACCGGACGTGGCAGACCCTTGAGGTAGCGCAGGCCGAGATGCAGACCGGCCTGTCCCTGGTAGCGCCAGCAAATCAGGCCCAGAAACCGGGAACTGCCATTGAGCAGTACCAACTGGCCGATCTGCAAGTCGGCGCCTGCATCCTTGGTATAGAGCAATCGTGCGCCGCCAGGGCTGGCGTCGAGGATGCGCGCTTCGCCTGTCTTCGGCCCGCTGTCCAGCAGGTGGGCATGGATCTCCGTCAGCCCGGCCACCAGGGTGCAGCGCGAGACGCTTTCGGTGCGTTCGTGGCGGCGTTGCTCCCGTCCCTGCCAATGGCGGGAAACCCGCTCCAGCAGTTGTATTTCGTGTTGACTCTGCAGCGGTGCCGGCTCGCCAAGGGCGACCAGCAGGGCGCCCGGCTCGAAACAGCGCAGCGTGCCGGCATCGGTTTCGCCTCCGCCTGCCTCAGCACGGGCCAGAAAGGCGCGATCACTGGTGAGATCGATCAGCAGAGCGTCGTCTTCATCGCCGTTGTCCCAGGGGAGTAGTCTGGCCAGGGCTGCATGGGGAGCCAGGGCTGCAAACAGCTGAGAAATCTCGCCCTCGGCCAGATGGAAGGGGTTGCTCAGAGCCAGTAGCAACATCTGCTGATACAGTCCGCGCAGCGTTCCCGCCGGGCTGGGTTGGAAGGCGGCTGCAACCGGCTCATCCAGACATTGCTGCTGTTCGCCCAGCCAGTACAGCCGGTGGCTGTCGCGCCAGAGTGACGCTGGCGGCTCCTGATAGCACTGGTAATGAAGCAGCAGTTGCCGGGCGAGGAAGTGCAGGGCCATGTAGAAGCACCAGGCCAGGTGCGGAACCGAGGGGCGGCGTCCCTGCAGCACTTGCTGTGCCAGTCGCTTGAAGCCTGTTGCCATTTCTCCGCACAGCCCAAGGAGAGCGTGACAATGACGAGTATCTTCGCTCAGTCGGGCCATGTAGCGGCGATACTCGTCGCAGAGGTTTTGCAGCAGCCGCTGTCTTTCCAGTAAGGTCAGTTGGCTGCGATTGAGCGAAATCAGTAGTTCGAGTAGCAGTTGCAGGCCGTCTTCCGGTCTGCATTGACGAATTACGGAGAGTCGGTTGGCAACCTCGGCTCGGGACAGGTTGCTGTCCTCACAGAGATCAGGCAGTTCAAGACTCAGGGCATCCGGCGTCATATCAATCCCGAATGGACGAGGAACGAGTACATGGGTTTACGGCTCCGGGGTGTCGGCAAGATCATTCTTGGCCTCTGTGTGGTTCTGCTGCTGGACGGATGCAGCGAGGACTTCGGTCCGGATCAGTATGGACGAAAGGTAACGGCATCCAGTCTTGATGGCCAGTGGCTGATCATTAATTATTGGGCTCAGTGGTGTGCTCCGTGCCGCACGGAGATTCCCGAGCTCAATATCCTGAGTGAAGAGCTGCGGGGGGAGCCGGTGAAGGTGATCGGAGTGAACTTCGATGGTCTGCAGGGCGAGGCGTTGCTGCGAGCGGTGAAAGACTTCGATATCCGCTTCACCGTGTTGGCAGAGGATCCGGCCGTACGCTTGGGGTTGCCGCACAACGAGGTGCTACCAGTGACCTACATCGTGGATCAGCAGGGCCGGCTGCGCGAGCGGCTGCTCGGCGAGCAGACGGCGGTCGGTCTGCGTGAGCAACTTCAGCGCTTGCGCAGACCATAGCCTGTGCAGCCAACTGCCCCGTCTGTTTGGTTCAAGTACCGGTGATGTTCCGCCGTTTTTCATGAGCGACTTCTCATTGGCGGCCGCCGTGAAGTTCAGTGATCTGTAGTGGATAAGATCGGTTGTTTTCCGGCGGGTAAATGGTGCTGCTCCGACGAGCAATATCGATAGCGTGCTAATATTTCCCTGTCCTTGCACCATCTGCCGTGAGCCTTCCTCCGATGTCTACTTCCCACCTCAGCCGAGGCAGTGCCGGCTACCGGCGCGCCACTCTGGCGCTGTTCTGTGCCGGTTTTGCCACCTTTGCCATGCTCTATTGCGTGCAGCCACTGCTGCCGCTGCTGGCTGCGCACTTTCGTGTATCCCCGGCCAGCAGTAGCCTGGTGCTGTCACTGACGACCATGAGTCTGGCGCTCTGCCTGCTGGTATCCGGGGCGTTGGCGGAAAGCTGGGGGCGTAAGCCGGTAATGGCAGCAGCACTAGGGCTGGCGGCGCTGTTGGGGATTGTCTGCGCGCTGGTTGAGGAGTGGAGTAGTCTGTTGCTGCTGCGGGCGTTGCTCGGGTTGGCATTGAGTGGATTGCCAGCTCTGGCTATGGCTTATGTCGGTGAGGAGTTCGAGCCGGACGCATTGCCGGCGGCGATGGGGCTGTATATTGGCGGCACGGCGCTGGGTGGTCTGCTCGGTCGCTTGCTGGCTGGCATGCTCAGTGACCTTGGCGGCTGGACGTGGGCGCTTGGCGGTATCGCTGTGCTCGGACTGCTGGCGTTGCTGATATTCCTCTGGCTGCTGCCGCCGTCACGGCATTTCACCGCTCAGCCGTTGTCGCTGCGAGGTCTGTCGCGCAACTTCCTGCTGCATCTGGACAATCCACAACTGCGTGTGCTGTTTGTACTGGCCTTTCTGTTGATGGGAGGCTTCGTTGCGCTGTTCAACTATGTGGGCTTTCGTCTGGCTGGCGAGCCTTTCAACCTCTCGGCCACCACCATCGGCCTGTTGTTCAGTGTATACCTGCTGGGCATCTTCAGCGCCGGATGGGGCGGCCGTCTGGTTCCACGCCTTGGCGCGCGTCCAGTGCTGTATGGCGCTATTGCTCTGATGCTGTTGGGCGTCGCCCTGTGCGCCACGCCCTGGCTGGGGCTGGCAGTGACCGGGCTGGCGCTGTTCACCCTTGGCTTTTTTGCGGCACATGCAGTGGCCAGCGGGCAGATCGGCACTCATGCGAAAAGTGCCAAGGCGCAGGCTTCGGCGTTGTATCTATGCTCTTACTACTTGGGTTCCAGCTTCGTGGGCTACGTTGGCGGCTACGTCTGGGAGCATGCTGGCTGGTTGCCGTTACTGGGTGTGCTGACTTCACTGTTCGTTGTTGCAGCGGCTCTGGTACGGCGTCTGTAAATGCAATTGCCGGCGGTTCAAGCGGGGTTCAGCACGGATTCAGTAGTCTGTTGAAAGACGTATGGCCGATCCGGCCCGCAACCGATAACAGAAGTTGAAGGGGAACAGACATGAAATTGCTGGTGGTGGAGGATGAGGCGCTGCTGCGCCATCATCTGTTCACTCGCCTCAGTGAGAAGGGGCACGTTGTGGATGCCGTGCGTACCGCTGAAGAGGCTCTGTACCGGGCCGAGTCCTTCAACCACGACCTGGCACTGGTTGACCTCGGCCTGCCGGGCATGAGCGGTATCGATCTGATCCGCGAGCTGCGCAGCCAAGAAAAGACCTTTCCGATCCTGATTCTCACTGCGCGTGGTAACTGGCAGGACAAGGTCGAAGGCTTGTCCTGTGGCGCCGATGACTATGTGGTCAAGCCCTTTCAGTTTGAGGAACTGGAGGCACGATTGAACGCCTTGTTGCGGCGTTCTTCGGGCTTTACCAAGTCGACTATCGAAGCTGGGCGCCTGGTGCTGGATCTCAATCGCAAGCAGGCGCAGGTGGATGGCCAGTCGTTGCAGTTGACGGCCTACGAGTACCGGATTCTTGAGTATCTGATGCTGCATCATCAACAGGTGGTGGCTAAGGAGCGACTGATGGAGCAGCTCTACCCGGGTGACGAAGAGCGCGATCCGAACGTGATTGAAGTACTGGTTGGCCGCCTGCGGCGCAAGCTTGAGGCCGTATTGGGGAGTAAACCCATCGAAACGGTACGGGGCCAGGGCTACCTGTTCAACGAGCGCTGCAAGTAATGGGGGGGCGAGCTGTCCTGTGCCGGCTGCGCATTCGCCTGGCTTCCCTGCGACTGCGTCTGATGCTGGTCAGTGCGGGGCTGGCGATGCTGTTCATGCTGCTGTTGATGCCGGTGTTGCAGAGCATGTTCCTCGTGACGCTGGAGCAGACGGTGGAAAAGCGTCTGGCTTCTGATGCCGCCACGCTGATTTCCGCTGCGCGGATTCATAATGACCAGTTGCGTATGCCCGAAAAGATGCCGGCCGAGGAGTTCGATAACCTTGACTCCCACCTGCTGGGTTTCATCTTCGATCATGAGGGCAGGCTGCTCTGGCGTTCGCGATCTTCCCACGACGAGCATGTCTACTATCAGCCGCGTTATGACGGTCGCGGCCACCTGTTTATACGTTTTCGCAATGCTGACGGGCAGGAATACTTCGTCTACGACATCGAGGTGGATCTGCTGCGCGGCGATGCGACGGCACTGAGCATCGTCACCATGCAGCCGACGCGGGAGTACCAGGAGCTTTTCGACGACTTCGCCTGGAAACTGCGTTTCTGGCTGGGTATCGCCTTGCTGGTGCTGCTGGGATTGCTGTGGTTCGGCCTGACCTGGGGATTTCGCAGCCTGCGCGGTCTCAGTGATGAACTGGACGGGATAGAGGCCGGCACCCGTCAAAGGTTGAGTGACGACCACCCGCGTGAGCTGCTGCGTCTGACCAATTCGCTCAACCGTCTGCTGGACAGCGAGCGCCGCCAGCGCGAGCGCTATCGCGACTCCCTGGAAGACCTGGCTCACAGCCTCAAGACCCCGCTTAGTGTGTTGCAGGGGGTGGGCGAGACCCTGACGCTACAGCCGGAGACCCGCGAGCAGGCCCAGTTGATGCAGTCACAGATCGAGCGCATGAGTCAGCAGGTCGGTTATCAGTTGCAGCGAGCCAGTCTGCGCCGCAGCGGACTGGTACGTCATCGTGAGCAGGTACTGCCGTTGCTTGATGGTCTGTGTCGCTCGCTGGACAAGGTATATCGCGACAAGCGCGTGGTGGCGACGCTGGAAGTGCCAGAGCATAGCCAGGTCAGTATGGAGCGTGGTGCGCTGATGGAGCTGCTCGGCAACTTGCTGGAAAATGCCTACCGCCTGTGTCTACGGCAGGTGCGCGTGCGCCTGCAACCATTGGCAGGTGGCTGCCTGCTCACCATCGAGGATGATGGCCCGGGGGTTCCAGTTGATCAGCGCGCACGGGTGTTGAAGCGTGGCGAGCGGCTTGATGAACAGAACCCCGGCCAGGGAATCGGCCTGGCCGTGGTGGAAGACATTGTCGACAGTTACGACGGTGAGCTGAGCCTGGGTGACTCCGAACTGGGAGGCGCCTGCTTCCGTCTACGGCTGTATGACTGATGCCATGGCT
This sequence comes from Pseudomonas sp. NCCP-436, assembly GCF_019656335.1. Taxonomy (GTDB): domain Bacteria; phylum Pseudomonadota; class Gammaproteobacteria; order Pseudomonadales; family Pseudomonadaceae; genus Aquipseudomonas. Next base: position 11,625 of record NZ_BPLZ01000013.1, read on the forward strand.
CCAGAATCGCGGAGCCTGAGCGTAGGCTGTTGCGAGTATGGCGTGCTGGTTCCGTTCAGCCTTCCTGTGCCCGGTAGGTGCCAGGCGTCAGCCCGGTCCATTTCTTGAAAGCCCGGTGAAAGGCCGACGGTTCGGAGAAGCCTAGCTGTTCGGCGATGACCTGGATTGCCAACTCGTCACGTCCCAGGTGATAGATGGCCAGGTCACGGCGTAGGTGATCCTTCAGTTCCTGGAAGCTGGTGCCTTCCTCGCGCAGGTGCCGGCGCAGTGTTTGTGGGCTCATATGCAGTTGCTGGGCAACCCGCTCCAGATCCGGCCAGGTACGGCAGTCGCGCCCGAGCAGACGGCGGATTTGGCTGGTAAGACTGTTGCCACCGTCCGGTCGAGCCAACAGATCCGCCGGCGAGTGCTGGAGAAACTGCTTGAGCGTGCGTTCGTCCTGCAGCAGCGGCATGGACAGGTAGCGACCGTGGAACAGTAGGCTGGTGCTGCCGGCGGAAAAGCGTCGGACACAGGGGAACAGCAGTTCGTATTCGCGGGCATGAGCCGGCTCGGGATAGGTGAAGGTGGCTTCCTCAAGGTGGATGCGTTGGCCGATCAGCCAGCTGCCGAGACGGTGCCATATCACTAGCAGGCTTTCCTGGAGGAAATGATCCGGATCCCAAAGGGCACTGCCGTCCACGCTCAGACGTGCCCAGTCGCCCTCGTGCTGCAGGCGGATGCCTGGGGCATCCGGAAACAGTCCATAGAACAGGGCGCCGCGGGCGAGCGCCTTCTCCAGGTTGTGGCAGTGGATGATGGCGTGTCCCATCATGGCAAAGGTGCCGCGCTTGCTGGGCTGGCGACCGAAACCCAGGTATTCGTCGTCCAGCGCCTCCCAGAGCAGCTGGATTAGCCGGGCGAACTGTTCGGGGGCAATGCGGGCCCTGGGTTCGTCGAGTATTGCCGCCTGGATGCCGGCTGCGCGCAGGATGGTTTCACAGGGCAGGTTGCGGCGTTGTGCACCACGCAACGCGGCGCGGACGAAATGGCTGGAGATGGTGCGTTCGCGCATGGCCAGACTCGTCGAGGGAGAAGGGCGATGGTAGCCAGTGCCTGCCCTGGACAACAAGATCAGGCCAGACCTGGGCGAAAGGGTCAACCTGGTGTGAGCGCATGGGTCATTGAGGCATCTGCACTGGCGCACCTACCCTGCATGTTGAACCGTCGTCCAGGCGGCCTGCTTCCCATCTGTGCCACAGGAGTCATCATGTCCGGACCGCTGTCCTCTTTGAAGATACTTGACTTCTCCACCCTGCTGCCCGGGCCGTTTGCCTCATTGTTGCTGGCCGATATGGGGGCCGAGGTGCTGCGGGTGGAATCCCCCACCCGTATGGATCTGGTTCGTGTGTTACCTCCACACGAGGGCGGCACTTCCACCAGCCATGCCTACCTCAACCGGAACAAGCGTAGTATCGCCCTCGACCTGAAGCGTCCCGAGGCGGTTGAGATCGTCAGGCAACTGATACTCGACTACGACATCGTGCTGGAGCAGTTTCGCCCGGGTGTGATGGACAGGTTGGGCCTGGGCTACGAGGCGCTCAAGGAGATCAATCCGCGGCTGATTTATGTCTCGATCACTGGCTACGGGCAGAGCGGGCCCTATCGGGAACGCGCCGGCCATGACATCAACTACCTGGCGCTGTCCGGTATTGCCAGTTATACCGGCCGTCGCGATAGCGGACCGCTGCCGCTGGGCGTACAGCTGGCCGACCTGGCCGGCGGCTCGCTACACGGGGTGATCGGTCTGCTGGCTGCAGTAGTGCAGCGTCAGGTCAGCGGTCGCGGGCAGCAGGTCGACGTAAGCATGACAGACTGCGCCTTCAGCCTGCATGGAATGGCCGGTGCCGGCTATCTGGCCGCCGGTGTGGAGCCGGAGATGGAAAATCAGGTGCTCAATGGCGGCAGTTTCTACGACTACTACCGGACTCGCGATGGCCGCTGGTTTTCCGTCGGTAGTCTGGAGCCCCAGTTTATGCAGGCGTTCTGCGCTGCCATCGGCCGACCGGAGCTGGTCGCCCGTGGCCTGTCGCCCAAGCCTGAGGATCAACGGGCACTCAAGTATGAGATCGCCATAGAATTTGAGAAGCGCGACTTTGTTGACTGGCAGCAGTGTTTTGCTGGTCTTGATGCCTGTGTCGAACCCATGTTGCCGCTGTCCGAGGCTGTCGAGCATCCGCAGATCCGGGCGCGTCAGCTGGTGGTACAGGTGCCGCGCGAGGGGGGGCAGGCGCAACCCCAACTGGCTTGCCCGCTGAAGTTCTCTGAAGGTCTGCCGCCGCCTCGGCATACTGGCACGGCAGTAGGGGTGCATACTGAGCAGGTGTTGGCGGAGCTGGGCTACGATGCCGAGCGGATCGCAGCGTTGCGGGCGGCACGGGTGTTTGGCTAGGGCTCAGTCCAGGCGCTGCTGACCGGTGAACTGCAGCGTTGTCCGGCAGCGCCGGCAGTAGTAGCGCCGTCCCTCGGCAACCAGCCGGTGACGCTGAGCGGAGAAGGGGAACTCGCCGTCGGGGCAGGCGCAGCGATAGATGAAGCGGTTCGCCTGACGGCGTGCTACTTCGTAGTTGTGGCAGCGCTGTGCTGGTAGCTCAAAGACCCCGAGCATGATCAGTTGCCATTCCTCACCATGGGGGCGGATGCGCGGGCCGAACAACTGATGGGCAACCATATGCGCCACTTCATGGGCCACTGTCTGACGCAGGAAGTCCTCACGGTTCTCGCGGTAAAGCTGCAGGTTGAAACGCAGCAGATTTTCCGTCAGGTGTGCCACTCCGGCCTTCTGCCCACGCAGCCGGAAGCTCACTTGCGGGCGGGGAAAAGGCTGCTGGAAGAATTTTTCGGCCAACTGATAGCAGGCCTCGACGCGGGCATGGAGCAGTTCAGGCATGGGCAGGCACTGGTTGATGACTAACCGATTATGCCGCAAGCCGTTTGCTCCTGCAGGCTTCAGTCGCTGCGCGACAGGGCCAGAGTCAACCGGTACAAGCAGACTGCAGCCAGGATCGAAGGATGAGTGTTGACCCCTCACCGGCAGGCTGCTGAAAGGCTGCAGCGGGATGTATCATCCGACTCAGCCGCTTGCGCCTGGTGCAGGGCAAGAAGGCGCCGTTTTCGTATCCGGGCCGCGAGATTAGCGGTCCGCCACCTGCGAGTGATGACACCATGATCGAGGTAACCGAAGTTTCCATTGCCGAGTTGCGTGCCGCGCTAGAGTCCGGACGTACCACGGCGGTCGAGCTGGTCAAGGCCTATCTGGCCCGTATCGATGCCTACGACGGACCGGACACGCCGACCCGGCTCAATGCCGTGGTGGTGCGCAACCCCGATGCGCTGAAGGAGGCCGAGGCTTCCGATGCGCGGCGTGCCCGTGGCGAGACTCTGGGGCCGCTCGACGGCATTCCCTACACCGCCAAGGACAGTTACCTGGTCAAGGGGCTCACGGCGGCTTCCGGCAGCCCGGCTTTCAAGGATCTGGTAGCGCAGCGCGACGCCTTCACTATCGAGCGGCTGCGCGCCGTCGGCGCCATCTGCCTGGGCAAGACCAACATGCCACCGATGGCCAATGGCGGCATGCAGCGTGGCGTCTATGGTCGTGCCGAGAGTCCATATAACGCAGACTATCTGACCGCGCCGTTTGCTTCCGGCTCCTCCAATGGCGCGGGTACTGCCACGGCTGCCAGCTTCGCCGCTTTCGGTCTGGCCGAGGAAACCTGGTCGAGCGGCCGTGGGCCGGCCTCGAACAACGGACTGTGTGCTTACACTCCGTCACGTGGGGTGATATCCATCCGTGGTAATTGGCCGCTGACGCCGACCATGGACGTGGTAGTTCCCTATGCCAGAACCATGGCCGACCTGCTGGAGGTGCTGGAGGTGATAGTCGCCGACGACCCGGATAGCCGTGGCGACCTCTGGCGCATGCAGCCTTGGGTGCCGATTCCCAAAGCCTCGGAAGTGCGGCCCGAGTCCTACTTGCAGTTGCAGGCTTCTGCTGAAGCGCTTCGCGGCAAGCGTCTGGGTGTGCCGAAAATGTTCATCAACAAGGATGAGCAGGCCGGTACCAGCGAAAATCCGGGGATCGGTGGTCCGACCGGTCAGCGCATCCATACCCGGCCTACAGTGATCGAGCTGTGGGCGGCAGCGCGGCAGGCTCTGGAGGCCGCTGGTGCAGAGGTGGTGGAGGTGGACTTCCCGCTGGTGTCGAATTGCGAGGGTGATCGTCCCGGCGCGCCGACTGTCTACAACCGTGGCATTGTCAGCCCCGAGTTCCTGCATGACGAGCTGTGGGAACTCAGCGGCTGGGCTTTTGACGACTTCCTGCGGGCCAATGGTGATCCGAATCTCAATCGCCTGGCCGATGTCGACGGGTCGCAGATTTTTCCTCATGAACCGGGCACTCTGCCCAACCGTGAGGGGGATCTGGCCGCCGGCATGGACGAGTACGTCAATATGGCCAAGCGCGGCATCAAACCCTGGGATCAGATTCCCACGGTGCCGGATGGTCTGCGTGGCCTGGAGAAGACCCGCAAGCTCGACCTCGAGGACTGGATGGACAAGCTTGGCCTTGACGCTGTGCTGTTCCCAGCGGTAGCTGATGTGGCTCCAGCCGATTCCGACGTCAACCCGGTATCCAACGATATCGCCTGGAGTAATGGTGTGTGGGTGGCCAACGGCAACCTGGCGATTCGCCATCTGGGCGTGCCCACCGTCACGGTGCCGATGGGGGTGATGGCCGATATCGGCATGCCGGTAGGCCTGACCTTTGCCGGCCGGGCATACGACGACTCGGCTCTGCTGCAAATGGCTGCAGCCTTCGAGTCCACCGGCAATCGCCGCACGATCCCGCCGCGCACGCCGCCGCTGAGCTGACCGTTCAGGCCCTGCCCTCCGGGCGGGCTTCATGCTCAAGTCCAGTCTGGACTGCGTGCTGGGCAGTAACCCGGCACGCTTATGCGCTGAAATAGGTAACACTGCCCGTCAGCATGGGCGATTTGGAAACACGGGCGCACGATCCGAGGCTGCTAGGCAGCTTTGAAATCCGGCTGCAGGCCTTGAAATACCGGTGGTTTGTATTCTGTGGCCTGTATATTGCTTTTGTTATCTGTTTTAGTCTTTTTCTCTTGATCATTTGTTTTCGGGGCTGTCAATATCTGCGCCCGGCGCATCCTGTGCTTCTGTAATTACTTGTCGCATTGAGGAAATATCACCTCACTGCCTGTCGCTAGAATGCCGCACACTTACCCAGAGCCCCTGTCGCTCGTCCTACCGGAGAGTGCTGTGCCGCCTTTCATGACCCCTAAAAGGCCTGGGCCTTCACTGCCATCGATGTCATACCCAATTCGAAGGAGCAAAGAATGAACAAGATCGCACTGCTTGGCGCCCTGGCGCTGTCCTTGATGTCGCCCCTGGCGATGGCCGAGAAACCGCTGCGCATCGGCATCGAGGCCGCTTACCCACCCTTTGCCTTCAAGACTCCGGATGGCCAGATCGCCGGTTTTGACTATGACATCGGCAATGCCCTGTGCGAAGAGATGAAGGTTGAGTGCAAGTGGATCGAGCAGGAGTTCGACGGCCTGATTCCGGCGCTGAAGGTGCGCAAGTTCGACGCCGTGCTGTCGTCCATGTCGATTACTGAGGATCGCAAGAAGTCCGTTGACTTTACCGGCAAGTACTACGCCACGCCGGCCAAACTGGCGATGAAGGCCGGTACCGAGATCAAGGATCTGCTGGTTGATCTCAAAGGCAAGAAGGTTGGTGTGCAGCGTTCCTCCGTGTATGACCGTTACGCCACCGATATCTTTGCTCCCGCTGGCGCCGAGATCGTGCGCTACAGCTCGCAGAACGAAATCTTCCTCGACATGCAGTCCGGTCGCCTGGACGCCACCCTGGCCGATTCGGTGAACATTGATGACGGCTTCCTTAAGACCGAAGCAGGCAAGGGCTTTGCTTTTGCCGGTCCGGACTTCACCGATGTGAAGTACTTTGGTGAAGGTCAGGGCATCGCTGTGCGCAAGGGCGACAAGGCGCTGGCCGACCGCATCAGCGCTGCCATTCTGGCCATCCGCGCTAACGGCAAATACAAGGAAGTACAGGACAAGTACTTCGATTTCGACGTTTACGGCGAGTAAGCGCTCCAGAACAGATGAAGTGGCACTAACCTTTACTGAGGTTGTGCCACTTTTTTCTTGGCTCATTCTGTGGGAATCGGTCTCTGTTCGCCCGTACTGGCGTTCATGCTTTGTTCGCCGTTTGGGTCATATCCATTTCCTTTGTGCTATGCGGCGCCACAGGGTGCCTGAGGGGTATTAGCGCATGCTTCAAGGCTACGGCTCGACCATACTCGATGGCGCCTGGCTTACCGTGCAGTTGGCATTGCTGTCGATGGCGGTGGCTGTCGCGCTTGGCCTGCTTGGCGCAGCTTTTCGTTTGTCGCCGGTGAAGTGGCTGGCCTTGCTGGGCGAAACCTATGCCACGGTGATTCGTGGCATTCCCGAGTTGGTATTGATCCTGCTGATTTTCTTCGGCGGTCAGGATCTGGTGAACCGTATTGCTCCGCTGCTGGGTTACGAGGATTACATCGACATCAATCCGTTCGTGGCGGGTGTCGGCACTCTGGGCTTTATCTATGGTGCCTATCTTTCGGAAACCTTTCGTGGCGCCTTTATGGCCATTCCCAGGGGGCAAAGCGAAGCGGGTATGGCCTATGGCATGAGTCCGTTGCGGGTTTTCTTTCGCATTCTCGTGCCGCAGATGATTCGTCTGGCAATTCCCGGTCTGACCAATAACTGGCTGGTACTGGTCAAGGCTACTGCGCTGATTTCCCTGGTCGGTCTGCAGGACATGATGGCTCGCGCCAAGAGTGCCGGTGATGCGACCCGCGAGCCCTTCACCTACATCCTTCTGGCTGCGGCGATTTATCTGGCAATCACCAGTGTGTCGCTACTGGTGCTGCGCTATCTCGAGCGCCGCTATTCGATTGGCGTGAAAGCCGCCGATATTTGAGGGAGTCGCCATGCTTTTCGATTACAACGTGGTGCTTGACAGTCTGCCGCTGTATTTCAGCGGTGTGCTGGTGACCCTCAAGCTGTTGTTGGTTGCCCTGGCCGTGGGGTTGTTGCTCGCAGTGCCGCTAGCGGTGATGCGGGTCTCCAGGCAGAAGTCGATCAATTTCCCGGCCTGGCTCTATACCTACGTGATTCGTGGCACGCCAATGCTGGTGCAACTGTATCTGCTGTACTACGGGCTGGCCCAGTTCGAAGTGGTGCGTGAGAGTTTTCTTTGGCCTTATTTGTCCAGTGCCACCTTTTGCGCCTGTCTGGCTTTTGCCATCAATACCAGCGCCTATACGGCCGAGATCCTTGCAGGTAGCCTCAGGGCTACTCCGCCAGGTGAGATCGAGGCCGCCAAGGCCATGGGCATGTCGCGCGCCAAGCTCTACCGGCGAATCCTGCTGCCGTCGGCGCTGCGCCGGGCGTTGCCGCAATACAGCAACGAAGTGATCATGATGCTACACACCACCAGCCTGGCCTCGGTGGTGACCCTTATCGACATCACCGGTGCTGCCAAAACCGTCAGTTCCCAGTACTACCTGCCGTTTGAGGCCTACGTTACCGCTGGTCTGTTTTACCTGACACTGACCTTCATTCTGGTGCGCCTGTTCAAGCTGGCTGAATGCCGCTGGTTGGCTTACCTGGCGCCGCGCAAGGCCTGATGCCATGACGATTCAAGAGAGTCCGAACATGTACAAACTCGAAGTGCAGGATTTGCACAAACGCTATGGCGCCAATGAGGTGATCAAGGGCGTATCGATGGCCGCTAAGGCTGGCGACGTGATCAGTATCATCGGCTCCAGTGGCTCGGGCAAAAGCACTTTCCTGCGCTGTCTGAATCTGCTGGAGCAGCCTCATGCCGGGCGCATCCTGCTTAACGGCGAGGAGCTGAAGCTGGTGCCGACCAAGGATGGTTCGCTACGTGCCGCCGATGCCCGGCAGCTGCAGCGCATGCGCTCGCGTCTGACCATGGTGTTCCAGCATTTCAACCTGTGGTCGCATATGACGGTGCTGGAAAACGTCATGGAGGCGCCGGTGCATGTGCTGGGTGTGAGCAAGGCCGAAGCCCGTGACAGGGCCGAGCACTATCTGGCTAAGGTTGGTGTGATGCATCGCAAGGAGGCCTATCCGGCGCATATGTCCGGTGGCGAGCAGCAGCGCGTGGCCATCGCCCGTGCTCTGGCGATGGAGCCGGAGGTGATGTTGTTTGACGAGCCGACCTCTGCGCTGGATCCGGAGCTGGTCGGCGAGGTGCTCAAGGTGATGCAGGATCTGGCTACTGAAGGTCGCACCATGGTGGTGGTGACTCACGAGATGGGTTTTGCTCGCGAGGTGTCGAACCAGTTGCTGTTCCTGCACAAGGGGTTGGTGGAGGAGAGTGGCTGCCCGCGCGAGGTGCTGGCCAATCCGCAGTCGGAGCGACTGCGCCAGTTTCTGGCTGGCAGTCTCAAATAACGCGATGGAGAGTCGGGCTGTGTGTCGACCGCGGGAAGTGGGTAGACTCCGCCCTGAGTTGGTGCATAGCAGACTGTGAGCAGGTACTCATGACCCCTCATCGAATCGGCTTTCTCTACTGGCCCGGAACCAGGGCGCTGACCCTTTCCCTGGCCGAGGAAGCGCTGCGTGTGGCACAACGCGTGCACCCGGAGGTGGTGTACGAACTGGTGTTTCTTCAGGCAGAGGACTCTGCTGGAGATGACTGGCGCCTGCCCGGGCAGTCCTGGGTTGGGCAGATGGACGGACTGGGCAAGCTGTTTTTGCTGGCAGACGAGCCTTCTATGCAGGTATCCGCCTCGCTGGCGGCGGCCCTCAAGCAACTGGTGCGCGCTGGTTGCCAGGTTGGCGGATTGTCGGCCGGGGTTTATCTGCTGGCGCAGCTTGGCCTGCTTGACGGGTACCGGGCAGCGGTGCACTGGCGCTGGCAAGACGATTTTGCCGAGCGTTTTCCCAAGGTCATCGTCACCAGCCATTTGTTCGATTGGGATCGTGACCGGCTGACGGCCTGCGGTGGACTGGCGGTGCTGGATCTGCTGCTGGCGGTACTGGCGCGCGACCATGGTGCCGAGCTGGCCGGGGCGGTGAGCGAGGAGCTGGTGGTCGAGCGTATCCGCGAGGGCGGTGAACGCCAGCGTATTCCGCTGCAGAACCGACTGGGCTCCAGTCATCCCAAGCTTACCCAGGCGGTGCTGCTGATGGAGGCCAACATTGAAGAACCGCTGACCACCGACGAAATCGCTCAGCACGTCTGCGTCTCGCGCCGCCAGTTGGAACGGATTTTCAAGCAGTACCTCAATCGTGTGCCGAGTCAGTACTATCTGGAACTGCGCTTGAACAAGGCTCGCCAGCTCTTGATGCAGACCAGCAAGTCGATCATCCAGATTGGCTTGTCCTGCGGTTTCTCCTCAGGTCCGCATTTTTCCAGCGCCTACCGCAACTTCTTTGGTGCCACTCCGCGTGATGACCGCAACCAGAGACGCAGCAATAGTCCCTTCGAATTGAGTTCGCCTCCGCTTGAGCGTGGTTGAATGCTGGGGTCGGCGAATTTATGCAGGCAATAGACGCGGCGTTTCGTGTCCAGGCGGGGCGGATCGGGTAGAACTGCCTGGTCAGTCCGTGGAGAATTTTCCGCAAGCGTGTTGCAGGTAACGATCTGCGTTTAAACTGCGCCTTTCCGACGCTTTCTGTCGCTTGGACGAAAACCTGCGGAGAACCTGGGGTGGCGCTATAAGAAGTTGTCGCATGGCGACAATGCCAGCCCCGAATCAGTCCCTACAATCCTTGCATTCTGTGCTGCTGCTGGTGTCCTTTCGCCTGTTCGCAGCCGGCATTGCCCATCAGGAGAGCTTCGATGTCCGTTCAGCACGATGCGGTGCAACGCGCCGATTTCGACCAGTTCATGGTTCCCAACTATGCCCCCGCTGCCTTCGTTCCGGTACGCGGTCAGGGTTCGCGCGTGTGGGATCAGAGCGGTCGAGAGCTGATCGATTTTGCCGGCGGCATTGCCGTCAACGTGCTGGGGCACTGCCATCCGGCCCTGGTGTCGGCGCTGACCGAGCAGGCCGGCAGGTTGTGGCACATCTCCAACGTCTTTACCAACGAACCTGCGCTGCGCCTGGGACGCAAACTGGTCGAGGCAACCTTTGCCGAGCGCGTGTTCTTCTGCAACTCCGGTGCCGAGGCCAACGAGGCCTGCTTCAAGCTGGCTCGCCGTGTCGCCCATGACCGTTTCGGGCCGCAGAAGTACGAGATCATTGCCGCCACCAACAGCTTTCACGGGCGTACGCTGTTTACCGTCAACGTCGGTGGTCAGCCGAAGTATTCCGACGGTTTCGGGCCGAAGATCGAAGGCATTACCCACGTTCCCTACAATGATCTGGAAGCGCTGAAGGCCGCCATTTCCGACAAGACCTGCGCCGTGGTGCTGGAGCCGATTCAGGGTGAGGGTGGCGTGCTGCCTGCCGATCAGACCTACCTGCAGGGCGTTCGCGAGCTGTGCGATGCGCACAATGCGCTGCTGGTGTTCGACGAGGTGCAGACCGGCATGGGACGTACCGGCGAGCTGTTCGCCTACATGCACTACGGTGTGGTGCCAGATGTGCTGTCCAGCGCCAAGAGCCTGGGCGGAGGTTTCCCCATTGCCGCCATGCTGACCACCGCTGCGCTGGCCAGCCACTTCACGCCGGGAACCCATGGCACTACCTATGGCGGCAATCCGCTGGCCTGTGCGGTGGGCGAGGCAGTGCTGGACATCGTCAACACTCCCGAGCTGCTGTCCGGGGTAAAGGCGCGTCACCAGGCGTTTCGTACCCGTCTTGAGGCCCTGGGCCAGCAGTACGGACTGTTCGATCAGGTACGCGGCCTCGGTCTGCTGCTCGGCTGTGTGCTGAACGATGCCTGGAAGGGTAAGGCCAAGCAGGTACTCGACGCTGCAGCTGCGGAGGGGGTGATGGTGCTGCAGGCCGGCCCAGACGTTGTGCGCTTTGCGCCGAGCCTGGTAGTCGAGCCGGCAGACATTGAGGAGGGTCTGGCGCGCTTTGAGCGGGCTCTGAACAAGCTTACGGCGGCCTGACCGGCCATTCTCCGACAGAGAAACGAGAAGGAGTTATCCATGCTGGTGATGCGCCCCGCGCAAATGGCGGATCTGGCCGAAGTGCAGCGTCTGGCGGCGGACAGTCCGGTAGGCGTGACCTCGCTGCCGGATGATGCCGGTCGCCTGGGCGACAAGATTGCCGCATCGGAGGCTTCCTTCTCGGCTGAAGTCAGCTTCAATGGCGAGGAAAGCTATTTCTTCGTCCTTGAGGACAGCGAGAGTGGGCGGCTGGTCGGTTGTTCCGGCATCGTTGCCTCGGCCGGTTATTCCGAACCCTTCTACAGCTTCCGCAATGAAACCTTTGTTCACAACTCCCGCGAGCTGAAGATCCACAACAAGATTCATGTGCTGTCACTGTGCCATGATCTGACTGGAAACAGTCTGTTGACCAGTTTCTATGTGGAACGGCCACTGGTGGGAACCCCATACGCCGAGCTCAATTCGCGCGGTCGCCTGCTGTTTATGGCGACGCATCCGGAGCGTTTCGCCGATGCCGTGGTGGTGGAAATCGTCGGCCACAGTGACGAGCAGGGCGACTCGCCGTTCTGGGATGCCGTGGGTCGCAATTTCTTCGACATGTCCTACGCCGAGGCTGAGCGCCTGTGCGGTCTGAAGAGCCGAACCTTCCTGGCCGAGTTGATGCCCCATTACCCCATCTATGTGCCACTGCTGTCGGATGCGGCGCAGGAAGCCATGGGCCAGGTACATCCGCGAGCCCAGATCACTTTCGACATTCTTATGCGTGAGGGCTTCGAGACCGACCACTACATCGACATCTTCGACGGCGGGCCGACCCTGCATGCGCGCACCTCAAGCATCCGCAGCATTGCCCAGAGCCGGGTGGTGCCGGTGCATGTGGCGGCGGCCGGCGAGCCTGCGCCCAGCGGTCGGCAGTACCTGGTCAGCAACGGCCAGCTGCAGGATTTCCGCGCCATCGTCGCGGAGTTGGACTGGGTGCCGGGCAAGCCCGTGGTGCTCAGTCAGGAAGCTGCTGATGCGCTGGATGTGGGCGAGGGCAGTACGGTGCGGCTGGTTGCGGTCTGAGTCGCCGGGCTAGTCATGTGCTGCAGGCCGGCTTGTCCCGCTGAGTGCCTGCCTGTTGCTTGAAGTTAATAGTTGATCCGGAGGATCCCATGATCGTTCGTCCTGTGCGCAGTGCCGACTTGCCGGCGCTGATCGACCTGGCCCGCAGTACCGGTGCCGGGCTGACAACGCTGCCGGCCAATGAGGAACGACTGGCGCACCGGGTCGGTTGGGCAGAAAAGGCCTTTCGTGGCGAGGCCGAGCGTGCCGATGCCGACTACCTGTTCGTGCTTGAGAACGACGACGGCCGAGTGGTGGGGATTTCCGCCGTGGCCGGCGCCGTCGGTCTGCGCGAGCCCTGGTACAACTATCGGGTTGGCCTGACGGTCAGTGCATCTCAGGAGCTGAACATCCACCGGCAGATCCCGACGCTGTTCATGGCCAATGACCTAACCGGCAACTCCGAGCTGTGCTCACTGTTTCTGCATGCATCCTGCCGCAATGGGCTCAACGGCCGGCTGCTGTCGAAGGCACGCTTCCTGTTCGTCGCAGAGTTCCGCGAGTTGTTCAGTGACAAAATTATCGCTGAGATGCGTGGTGTGTCCGACGAGCGTGGTCGCTCGCCGTTCTGGGAAAGCCTTGGGCGTCATTTCTTCAAAATGGAGTTCTCCCAGGCGGACTACCTTACCGGGGTGGGCAACAAGGCCTTTATCGCCGAGCTGATGCCCAAATTCCCACTCTATACCTGTTTTCTCTCCGAGGATGCGCGAGCCGTGATCGGTCGCGTGCACCCGGATACCGAGCCGGCACTGGCCATGCTCAAGGCCGAAGGGTTCAGCTACCAGGGGTATGTCGACATTTTCGACGCCGGGCCGGCCATTGAAGCGGAGACCGGGAAGATCCGTGCGGTGCAGAACAGCCAGGTGCTGGTGCTGGCCATAGGTACACCGGGCGACGATGCGGAGCCGTATCTGGTTTACAACCGCAAGCGCGAGGATTGTCGTATTACCGCTGCGCCGGCGCGCCTGGCCGCCGGCACTCTGGTGGTCGATCCGCTGACGGCCAGGCGCCTGCGGCTGTCGGCCGGCGATCTGGTTCGTGCCGTGGCGCTTTCGGCACGGACTTGAGTCCTGCTTGTGTGACAGGCCGTGTGCCTGTGAATTAATGCTGGAGACTGATAACAAGATGAGCACCCACTACATTGCCGGTCACTGGCTGGATGGTCAGGGCGAGCCGCTGGAATCCCTCGATCCGGTTACCCAGGCCGTGCTCTGGCACGGGCGAGGTGCCAGCGTAGCGCAGGTCGATGCGGCCGTGTCCGCCGCCCGCACGGCGCTCTCTGCCTGGGCCGCGCAGTCGCTCGACAGCCGCATCGCACTGCTGGAGCGTTTTGCCGTGCGTCTGAAGGAGCAGACCGAGGTGCTGGCCTGCGCCATTGGCGAGGAAACCGGCAAGCCGTTGTGGGAGGCATTCACCGAAGTCAATAGCATGATCGGCAAGGTAGCCATCTCCATCCAGAGCTACCGCGAGCGTACTGGTGAAAAAAGTGGCGTGCTAGCCGATGCCATGGCCGTGTTGCGGCACAAACCGCATGGGGTGGTAGCAGTCTTTGGCCCGTACAACTTCCCTGGCCATTTGCCCAACGGGCATATCGTGCCGGCGCTGCTGGCCGGCAATACCGTGGTGTTCAAGCCCAGCGAGCTGACCCCGAAGGTTGCCCAGCTTACAGTGCAGTGCTGGATCGACGCCGGGCTGCCGGCAGGAGTGCTCAATCTGGCGCAGGGCGCTCGCGAAACCGGCGTGGCCCTGGCCGCCCATGCGGGCATAGACGGGCTGTTCTTCACCGGCTCGAGCCGCACTGGCAACCTGCTGCATGCACAGTTCGGCGGACGCCCGGAAAAGATCCTGGCGCTGGAAATGGGCGGCAATAACCCGCTGATCGTGGATCAGGTGGCTGATGTCGATGCGGCGGTCTACACCATCATTCAGTCCGCCTTCATCAGCGCCGGTCAGCGTTGTACCTGTGCGCGCCGCCTGTTGGTACCGCAGGGCGACTGGGGAGATGCGCTGCTAGCGCGCCTGGCTCAGGTGGCTGGGCAGGTGCAGGTGGGGCGCTTCGATGCTCAGCCGGCGCCGTTCATGGGCGCGGTAATTTCCCTGCAGGCTGCGCAGCAGTTGCTTAAGGCGCAGGAGGATCTGCTTGCTCGCGGTGCCACAGCGCTGCTGCCGATGACTCAGCCTCAGCCTGGTGCAGCCCTGCTGACTCCGGGCATTCTCGATGTTACTGGCGTGGCTGAGCGGGGCGACGAGGAGTTCTTCGGTCCGCTGTTGCAGGTCATTCGCTATGGCAGCTTCGAGGCCGCCATTGATGAGGCCAACGCTACGGCCTTCGGTCTGGCGGCAGGCCTTTTGTCCGATTCGCGCGCACGCTACGAGCAGTTCTGGCTGCACAGCCGGGCCGGTATCGTCAACTGGAACAAGCAACTGACCGGCGCCGCCAGCAGCGCACCGTTCGGTGGCATCGGTGCATCCGGGAACCATCGCCCCAGCGCCTACTACGCGGCCGATTACTGCGCCTATCCGGTGGCCTCGCTGGAGTGCGAGCAACTGGTGCTACCTGCGACCCTTACTCCGGGAGTGACCCTCTGATGTCCGCTTATGAAATGAATTTCGACGGCCTGGTCGGGCCGACTCACAACTATGGCGGATTGTCCTACGGCAATGTCGCCTCGCAGAGCAACAGTCAGGCTCTGTCCAACCCGCGTGAGGCGGCGCGGCAGGGGCTGGCGAAGATGAAGGCGCTAATGGATATGGGCTTCAAGCAGGGCGTGCTGGCTCCGCAGGAGCGTCCGGCGGTGAACGTGCTGCGCAGCCTGGGTTTCAGCGGCAGCGACACCGAAGTAATCAGTCGTGCAGCGCGCGAGGCGATGCCGCTGCTGGTAGCCAGTTGCTCGGCTTCGAGCATGTGGACGGCCAACGCCTGCACCGTCAGTCCCAGCGCCGATACTGCCGATGGTCGCGTGCATTTCACTGCGGCCAACCTCAACTGCAAGTTCCATCGCAGCATTGAGCATCCGACCACCAGTCGTATCCTGCAGGCCATGTTCGCCAGTGAGGCGCACTTCGCCCATCACCCGGCGTTGCCGGCAGTGACCCAGTTTGGCGACGAAGGTGCCGCCAACCACACGCGCTTCTGCCGCAGCTATGGCGATGCCGGCGTGGAATTCTTCGTTTATGGTCGCAGCGCCTTCGACAGCCGTTACCCGGCGCCGTCCCGTTACCCGGCCCGGCAGACGCTGGAGGCCAGTCAGGCCGTGGCGCGGCTGCACGGACTGAGTGAGCAGGGCGTGGTCTATGCCCAGCAAAACCCGGCAGTGATCGACCAGGGGGTGTTCCACAACGACGTTATTGCAGTGGGCAACGCTGAGGTGCTGTTTTATCACCAAGATGCCTTCCTCGATAGCGACAGGGTACTGGCCGAACTGGCCGACAAGCTGACGCGCTGCGGCGGTCGGCTGCAGTCTGTATGCGTGCCGCGGGCAGCGGTGAGTGTGCAGGACGCCGTCAGTTCCTACCTGTTCAACAGCCAGCTGCTTAGTCGTGCCGATGGCAGCATGCTGTTGGTGGTGCCGGAGGAGTGTCGCAACAACGCCAGTGTCTGGAATTACCTGCAACAGCTCATCAGCGGCAGAGGGCCGATTTGCGAGGTGCTGGTGTTCGATCTCAAGCAGAGCATGCAGAACGGCGGCGGGCCTGCTTGTTTACGCCTGCGTGTGGCCCTGAATGAGCGGGAGCTGGCGGCGGTCAACCCGGGCGTGATACTGACTGCTGAATTGCACGCCACGCTGCTGGCATGGGTCGAGAAGCATTACCGCGACCGCCTCAGCGAGGCCGACCTGGCCGATCCGCAGCTGTTGATTGAATGTCGTACGGCATTGGATGAACTGACGCAGATCCTTAAACTGGGCTCGGTCTATCCTTTCCAGATGAACTGAAATGACCGGCCGCCACGTGCTGTGGCTGGCTGCAACCCTTGATTAGCCTTCCCTGCACCTGTCTCCGGAGACTTTATGAGCGACGCCCTGCAACTGATTCTTGAAGATAGCGACGGCACCCAACTGGAAACCTCATGCAGCCGCTTTGCCGTGGTCTGGCAGGGCAAGGAGGTGTGGGTTCAGGCAGTTGGCGACCAGTTGCTGATTGGTGTCGACGTGGAGGAGGGCGATACCGAGTATGCCAACCTGCTGCTGCGCCCACAGGCCACCAATCTGGTCAGTCTGCAGTTGGAGATGGAGCCGGCACTGGCTGATGACGATGATCATGTCCATGGTCCGGACTGCAATCATTAAGTCCTGAGGAGTACCCGATGCTTGCCCTCGGCAAACTGCTTGAGCTGACCCTGGCCGGCCACGAGCCTGCGGCGAAGATTCAACTGACTCCCGATGGCACGCGTCTGCGCTGGCTGGATGAAGGGGCGCTGGAGGTGACGCCGCCGGCGGACCGTGACAGTGGCCTTGATCTGTTGCTGTCGGCGGGTATCCATGGCAACGAGACGGCGCCGATCGAACTGCTCGATCGCCTGTTGCGTGCGATTGCCCGCAACGAGCTGCATCCGGCGGCGCGTCTGCTTTTCCTGTTCGGCAATCCCGAGGCTATCCGTCGTGGTGAGCGCTATGTCGAGCAGGATCTGAACCGCCTGTTCAGTGGCTGTCATGCGCAAACCAGTGGTTTCGAAGCGATTCGTGCCTGTGATCTGGAGCACCTGTGCGCCACCTTCTTCGGCAAGTCCAGTGAACGCATTAGACTGCACTACGATCTGCATACGGCAATCCGTGGTTCGCGGATCGAGCAGTTTGCGCTCTATCCCTGGCAGGAGGGGCGCCGTCACTCGCGCCGCGAGCTGCAGCGCCTGCAGCGTGCCGGCATTGAGGCGGTACTGCTGCAGAATCGGCCGTCGACTACCTTTAGCGCATACACATACGCCGAACTCGGGGCTGAGGCCTTTACCCTTGAGCTGGGCAAGGCCCGGGCTTTCGGGCAGAACCAGATGGTCAATCTCGATCGTCTGGAGCAATTGCTGTGCGAGTTGATTGAGGGGCGTGAGCCTGTCGACGAGGCTGAGGGCAGTCTCGACGGTCTGCAGCTGTTCTCGGTATCTCGCGAGATCATCAAGCACAGTGACGAGTTCCGTCTGCACTTGCCGGCCGATATCGAGAACTTCAGCGAGCTGCTTCCCGGTTACCTGCTGGCCGAGGATATTGCCGGCAGCCGCTGGGTGGTCGAGGAGCAGGGGGCGCGCATCATCTTCCCCAATCCGCGGGTGAAGAACGGTCTGCGTGCCGGGCTGCTCGTGGTTCCTCACGACGGTGCCGGACTGGTCTAGCTGAACGGCGCCTTTGGCGTTCAACTGTACCTTGTGGCTGTAGTCACGCTCTCCGTAGCATGCTGGCTTCACCCTCAACCGGAAGCTATGTTATGGCTCTGATCGATCTGCGCAGCGACACTGTCACTCAACCCACTCCCGGCATGCGCGAGGCCATGATGGCGGCCGAGCTGGGCGATGACGTCTATGCCGAAGATCCTTCGGTGAATCGTCTGGAGGCCTGGCTGGCTGACGAGCTGGGCTTTGACGCAGCTTTGTTCGTACCCAGCGGCACCATGAGCAATCTGCTCGCGCTGATGGCGCACTGCGAGCGTGGTGAGGAATACATCGTCGGTCAGCAGGCGCACACCTACAAATACGAAGGTGGCGGGGCGGCGGTACTAGGCTCGATCCAGCCGCAGCCACTGGATAACGAAGCCGACGGCTCGCTGGATCTGGCCCGGGTCGAGGCGGCTATCAAGCCGGACGATTTTCATTTTGCCCGTACCCGGCTACTGGCTCTGGAAAACACCATGCAGGGCAAGGTGCTGCCGCTCGACTATCTGGCTGCTGCGCGTGAGCTGACACAGCGCCGCGGCCTGAACCTGCACCTGGACGGGGCGCGACTGTACAATGCCGCGATTCGACTGGGTGTGCCGGCGCGCGAGATCACTCGTTATTTCGACTCGGCCTCGGTCTGCCTGTCCAAGGGGCTTGGTGCGCCAGTTGGCTCGGTGCTTTGCGGCAGCTCTGCGCTGATTGCTCGCGCTAGGCGTTTGCGCAAGATGGTTGGTGGAGGCATGCGCCAGGCCGGTGTGCTGGCGGCAGCCGGACTTTATGCCCTGCAGCACCAGGTTGCCAGGCTGGCCGAAGATCATGCCAATGCCGCCCGGCTGGGAGAGGCGCTGGCAGGGCTGGGCTATGCCGTCGAGCCTGTGCAGACCAACATGGTCTACGTCCAGCTAGGTGAACGTGCTGCGCGGCTCAAGGCTTTCATGGCCGAGCGTGCTATCGCCGTCAGCGCCGCGCCGCGTCTGCGTCTGGTCACCCACCTGGGCGTGAGCCCGGTAGACATCGAGCGGGTGATCGCCGCTTTCGCCGCTTTTCGCGACCATTGAGCGACAGTTGGCTGCCTCATAGCGGCCCGCTATCAACAAGGCACTAGCCGCCGCCGCCGGGGCCTATATAATGCGTGCCTTTCAGACCGTGTGTAAGCGACCGTGCTCGGTCATGCCGCCGCAGGGCGGCGTGTGCCGTTACGTTCGTGCCTGGGGGCTGCAGCGGCTAGTGCCGTGTGTGTTTCCTTGCTCGCCACGTTTTCACCTTGTCTGCTTCGCCGGCCTTGTCGTGGTCGCCTGATTCCTTGGATATCTCTATGAAAAGCGCAGAAATCCGTGAAGCCTTCCTGAGCTTCTTCGAAGAAAAAGGACACACCCGTGTCGCTTCCAGCTCGCTGATCCCGGCGAATGACCCGACCCTGCTGTTCACCAACGCCGGGATGAACCAGTTCAAGGACTGTTTCCTTGGCCTGGAGAAGCGCGCCTATACCCGTGCCACTACCAGCCAGAAGTGCGTGCGTGCCGGCGGCAAGCACAACGACCTGGAGAACGTCGGCTATACCGCGCGTCACCACACCTTCTTCGAGATGCTGGGCAACTTTAGCTTCGGCGACTATTTCAAGCGTGATGCCATCCATTACGCCTGGGAGTTTCTGACCAGCGAGAAGTGGCTGAACCTGCCCAAGGAGAAGCTCTGGGTCACCGTCTACGCCACTGATGACGAGGCCTATGACATCTGGAACAAAGAGATCGGCGTCCCGGCCGAGCGGATGATCCGTATTGGCGATAACAAGGGCGCTCCTTACGCCTCCGATAACTTCTGGGCGATGGGCGACACCGGACCATGCGGCCCCTGCACCGAAATTTTCTACGATCACGGCGAGCACATCTGGGGCGGCCCGCCCGGCTCCCCGGAAGAAGACGGTGACCGCTACATCGAGATCTGGAACAACGTGTTCATGCAGTTCAATAGAACTGCCGATGGTGTGCTGCACCCGCTGCCGGCGCCGAGCGTGGACACCGGCATGGGCCTGGAGCGCATCAGCGCCGTGCTGCAGCACGTCAATTCGAACTACGAAATCGACCTGTTCCAGAACCTGCTGGCCGCTTCGGCGCAGGCCATTGGCTGCGCCAACGATGGTCAGGCCTCGCTGAAGGTGGTGGCCGATCACATCCGTTCCTGCGGTTTCCTAATCGCCGACGGCGTCACTCCGTCCAATGAAGGGCGCGGTTATGTGCTGCGTCGCATCATTCGCCGCGCCTGCCGGCATGGCAACAAACTGGGCGCCAAGGGTACCTTCTTCCACAGGATCGTCGCTGCGCTGGTGGCCGAGATGGGCGGTGCCTTCCCTGAACTCAAGCAGCAGCAGGCACACATCGAGCGTGTGCTGAAAAACGAGGAAGAGCAGTTCGCCAAGACCCTGGAGCAGGGCCTGAAGATCCTTGAGCAGGATCTGGCCGAACTCAAGGGCAGCGTGATTCCCGGTGATATCGTGTTCAAGCTGTACGACACCTACGGCTTCCCGGTCGACCTGACTGCCGACATTGCCCGTGAGCGCGAACTGAGTGTCGACGAGGAAGGCTTTGAGCGCGAGATGGAGGCCCAGCGCGAACGTGCTCGGGCGTCCAGCGCCTTTGGCATGGATTACAACAGTCTGGTCAAGGTTGACGCCGACACCCGCTTCATCGGTTACGAAGGCACCAGCGGCAGCGGAACCATCATTGCTCTGTTCAAGGCCGGTGCTGCCGTCGACAGTCTCGCCGAGGGCGAGGAGGGCGTAGTGGTACTGGATCAGACGCCGTTCTACGCCGAGTCTGGTGGTCAAGTGGGTGACTGCGGCTATCTGGAGGGCGCCGGCGTGCGCTTCGATGTGCGCGACACCACCAAGGCCGGCGGTGCCTTCCTGCACCACGGTGTGGTCGCTCAGGGCGGCCTTGTCGTCGGCACCAGCGTCAAGGCCGAGGCTGACGCCAGTGTGCGTCAGGCCACTGCCCTGAACCACTCGGCAACTCACCTGCTGCATGCTGCGCTGCGTCAGGTGCTTGGCGAGCACGTACAGCAGAAGGGATCGCTGGTCGATAGTCAGCGTCTGCGTTTCGACTTCAGTCACTTTGAAGCGATCAAACCTGAGCAGATCCGTCAGCTGGAGGATCTGGTCAACTCCGAGATCCGCCGTAACACCGCTGTCGAGACCGAAGAAACCGACATCGAGACGGCCAAGGCCAAAGGCGCCATGGCACTGTTTGGTGAGAAGTACGGTGACCAGGTGCGCGTGCTGAGCATGGGCGGTGACTTCTCCGTTGAGCTGTGCGGCGGCACCCATGTTTCGCGTACCGGCGATATCGGCCTGTTCAAGATCACCAGCGAAGGCGGCGTGGCTGCTGGCGTACGTCGCATTGAAGCAGTTACCGGCGCGGCTGCACTGGCCTGGCTCAATGTTGCCGAGGAGCAGCTCAAGGAGGCGGCCAGTCTGGTCAAAGGCAGCCGCGACAACGTGCTGGACAAGCTGAGTGCGCTGGTTGAGCGCAATCGTCAGCTGGAGAAGGAGCTGGAGCAGCTCAAGGCCAAGGCAGCCAGCGCTGCGGGCAACGACCTGGTCGCTTCGGCCATTGAGGTCAAGGGCGTCAAGGTACTGGCGGCGCGAGTCGATGGCCTGGATGGCAAGGGCCTGTTGGCACTGGTCGATCAACTGAAGAACAAGTTGGGCAGTGCAGTAATCCTGCTCGGCGGCGTACTCGACGACAAGGTCGTGCTGGTAGCCGGTGTGACTCAGGATCTGACCGGTAAGCTCAAGGCTGGCGAGCTGATGCGTCAGGCCGCCGCAGCGGTTGGCGGCAAAGGC
This sequence comes from Pseudomonas sp. NCCP-436, assembly GCF_019656335.1. Classification (GTDB taxonomy): domain Bacteria; phylum Pseudomonadota; class Gammaproteobacteria; order Pseudomonadales; family Pseudomonadaceae; genus Aquipseudomonas. Next base: position 33,089 of record NZ_BPLZ01000013.1, read on the forward strand.
GGTGGTCGCCCGGATATGGCTCAGGGTGGCGGTGTCGATGCCGGTAAGCTCGACGAGGCTCTGGGGCTGACGTCGGGCTTCGTCGAACAGGGTTTGTAACGGCTGGAAAAGACAGGGCCGGCGTTGCGCCCGGCGGGCCTTGGCAGCATAACCCGATGCGGGTTTAATGGGCGCCCTTCGAGGAATCAGGCGGCTTTTTGAAATGGCTTTGATCGTACAGAAGTTTGGGGGCACCTCCGTCGGCAGCATCGAGCGCATCGCGCAGGTGGCCGAGAAGGTGAAGACGTTCCGCGAGAAAGGTGACGACGTCGTCGTCGTGGTTTCCGCCATGAGCGGCGAAACCAACCGCCTGATCGATCTGGCTAAACAGATCACCGACGGTGAACCGGTTGCGCGCGAGCTGGACGTAATGGTTTCGACTGGCGAGCAGGTGACCATCGGCCTGCTGGCCATGGCGTTGATTCGCCGTGGAGTGGAGGCAGTGTCCTTCACTGGCAGTCAGGTGCGGATTCTTACTGACAGCGCGCATAACAAGGCGCGCATTCTGCACATCGATGATCAGAAGATCCGCTCCCATCTGCAGGCCGGGCGTGTGGTGGTGGTGGCTGGCTTCCAGGGCGTGGACGAGCAGGGCAATATAACCACCCTCGGTCGCGGCGGCTCGGATACCACGGCGGTGGCCCTGGCTGCGGCACTGAAAGCCGATGAGTGTCAGATCTACACCGACGTCGATGGCGTCTATACCACTGATCCGCGTGTGGTGCCGCGTGCCCAGCGTCTGGAGAAAATCACCTTCGAGGAAATGCTGGAAATGGCCAGCCTTGGCTCCAAGGTGCTGCAGATTCGCTCGGTGGAGTTCGCCGGCAAGTACAACGTCCCGCTGCGCGTGCTGCACAGCTTCCAGGAGGGGCCGGGCACCCTCATTACCCTTGATGAAGAGGAATCCATGGAACAGCCGATCATTTCCGGCATCGCCTTCAATCGCGACGAAGCCAAGCTGACCATCCGTGGGGTACCGGATATCCCCGGCGTTGCTTTCAAGATTCTCGGTCCGATCAGTGCCGCTAATGTCGAAGTGGATATGATCGTGCAGAACGTGGCGCATGATAACACCACCGACTTTACCTTCACGGTGCATCGCAACGACTACAGCAATGCTCTGGCTGTGCTGCAGAAAACGGCCGACGAACTGGGTGCCCGCGAGGTGGTGGGTGACACCGAGATCGCCAAGGTATCTATCGTCGGTGTCGGCATGCGTTCGCATGCCGGTGTTGCCAGCCGCATGTTCGAGGCCCTGGCCAAGGAAACCATCAACATCCAGATGATCTCCACTTCGGAAATCAAGGTGTCTGTGGTGATTGAAGAGAAGTACCTCGAGCTGGCTGTGCGTGCCCTGCACACTGCCTTCGAACTCGATGCGCCTGCACGACAGGGTGAGTGATGCCTTTCCGAAAGGCGCGGCAGGTTCCGCGCCTTTCGTCTTTTTGACCAGAGTGCGGGGACTTTCTTTACGCATTGGCTGGTCAATACTTGGGTGGGGTGTCGGGCCTAGTATGGCCGGAACCATCACCATTTTATTTTTTGCAGACTGTTGTCCTGAAATGTAATCCGTGAGGAGAAAGGAATGTTGATTCTGACTCGCCGGGTCGGAGAGACCCTGATGGTCGGTGATGATGTGACTGTCACCGTGTTGGGTGTAAAGGGAAACCAGGTGCGTATTGGTGTCAATGCGCCCAAAGAGGTAGCCGTACACCGTGAGGAAATCTACCAGCGCATCCAGAAAGAAAAGGATGACGAACCAAGCCACTAATTTTTCTACAAATTTTTGTTTGCAAACGGGGAAAACATGTTTATCATGCGCCCCGTGTTGCGGAGAGGTGGCCGAGTGGCCGAAGGCGCTCCCCTGCTAAGGGAGTACACCTCAAAAGGGTGTCGGGGGTTCGAATCCCCCCTTCTCCGCCATTTTCAGCCAGTCGGGTGTAAGCCGGGCAGGCAGATCAACCAGAGGTGATCTGGTATAAAAGCACCAAGAATCTCGCGAAAGCGTAGCGAGCGAAGGGTAAATGAGGCAAAGCGAGCGAAGAAACGCAGTTTGGTTTTCTAAACGGGCATTCTGAGTTCACTTTCAACGCATTGCCAATCGCAGTAGCTTTCGAGTGGTCTGTAACGGACTCATAGCTCAGCTGGATAGAGTACTCGGCTACGAACCGAGCGGTCGGAGGTTCGAATCCTCCTGAGTCCGCCATATTTAAATGGCTTGCAGTACTGCAAGCTATTTTGTTTCAAACCAGTGGTGACCTGGTCTAAAAGCACCGTAAGGGTCGAACGGATTTTCCGAATGGCCTGCAACGGACTCATAGCTCAGCTGGATAGAGTACTCGGCTACGAACCGAGCGGTCGGAGGTTCGAATCCTCCTGAGTCCGCCATCTTCAATAGTTTTCACGCTATTGTGTTTCAACCAGTGGTGATCTGGTCTAAAAGCACCGTAAGGGTCAGACGGATTTCCGGATGATCTGCAACGGACTCATAGCTCAGCTGGATAGAGTACTCGGCTACGAACCGAGCGGTCGGAGGTTCGAATCCTCCTGAGTCCGCCACACCCAAAGGGCCTGCATTCATGCAGGCCCTTTTTTCATTTGTGCCGCCGGCCCAAAGCGGCCAGAGCGGACTGTCGCTGACTCGCCTGGCCGGCTTCCTGCGCGAGGTCATCATGCACATCTCTTCCGGCCGCTGGTTGTATGGTCTGTTCCTTGCTCTGAGTACCTCGCTGTTGTGGGGTGTCCTGCCGATTCAGTTGAAGGAAGTGCTGCAGGTGATGGACCCGGTCACGGTCACTTGGTATCGCCTGGCTCTGGCCGGTTCGTTGCTGCTGGCCTACCTGGCCGCGGCGCGGCGGCTGCCAAGCTTTGCGGCGCTGGGGCGCAGGGGGTGGGGCCTGTTGGTTCTAGCGGTCGTCGGACTGACGGCCAACTATGTGCTGTATCTGATGGGGCTCGAACTGCTTAGCTCGGGAACAACGCAGCTGGTGATTCAGGTGGCGCCCATCCTGCTCCTGCTTGGCAGCGTATTCATCTTTCGCGAGCGTTTCAGCCTGGGGCAGGGTGTGGGGCTGTTGCTGATGCTGCTGGGCTTCGCGTTCTTCTTCAATCAGCGGCTGGGCGAGCTGCTGACTTCGCTGAGCAATTACACCGTCGGAGTGCTGACTGTTCTGGCAGCGGCCTTTGTCTGGACTTTCTATGGTTTGGCGCAGAAACAGTTGCTGGTGGTCTGGAATTCGGTGCAGGTGATGATGGTGATCTATTTGGCCTGCGCCCTGTTGCTGACGCCCTGGGCTCAGCCGCTGCAGGTGCTGCGGCTTAATCCATTACAGGGATGGCTGCTGCTGGCCTGTTGCCTGAATACGCTGGTGGCCTACGGCGCCTTTGCTGAGGCGCTAGCGCACTGGGAGGCTTCACGGGTCAGTGCCACTCTGGCTCTGACACCGCTGGTGACTTTCGTTTCGGTGGCACTGGCAGCTAGCTGGTGGCCGGAGTACGTGCAGCCGGAGCAGGTCAATGCGATAGCCTACGCCGGTGCCGTTATTGTCGTGCTGGGCTCTGCACTGACTGCGCTGGGGCCATCGCTGCTGGAGGCGTGGCGGCAGAAGAGGGCTCGCGTCTGCTAAGCAGTGGCTCCGAGATGCTCGGCCTTGCGTAGCCAGTTCTGGCGTTTTTGTTCGCTGGACTGGCGCACAGGGGCGAATTCCTGGAGGCGGCGGGTGCGGATGCCGCAGAAGCCAAGTACGGTGCGCACCACCTGGCGGTGTGCTGGAGCACCATAGATCCAGCGGAAGTACCAGGGCGGGGTGTCCATGGTTACCAGCAGGTCGGCGCTGCGACCGCTAAGCAGCTTGTCCCACAGCTGGGAGCCGCTGCGGTATTTAAAGGCGAAGCCGGGTAGGAATATCCGGTCGAAAAAACCCTTCAGCAGGGCAGGGACACCACCCCACCAGACCGGGTAGACCAGTACCAGGTGTTCGGCCCAGTGGATCAGGCGCTGGGCTTCGAGCAGATCCGGCTCTAGGCTCTGACTGTGTTCGTAGCCGTTGCGCAGTACAGGATCGAACTGCATCTCGCCCAGCCTCAACTGGCGAACTACATGACCGCGGTTGCGGGCACCCTGGCTGTAAGCTTCGGCCAGGGCATGACAGAGGCTGTGACGTTTCGGTGTGCCGAGGATCAGCAGAATGCGCTTGCCATCACCCTCCAGCGGTGTTGCCCCACTTTTACCCTCATTCATGATGATCGATTCCCAGCATGGTTCCGGGTTGAACCCAGTCTTCGAATTGTTCTTCGTTTAGGTAGCCGAGTTGCAAAGCTGCCTGACGCAGGGTACTGCCCTCGGTGTAGGCTTTTTTGGCGATTTCGGCTGCCTTGTCATAGCCGATGTGCGGGTTCAGGGCGGTCACCAGCATCAGCCCTCGTTCCAGATGCTCGGCCATTCTCGCGGCATCCGGCTGCAGGTCGGCTATGCAGTGTGTCTGGAAATTGCGGCAGCCGTCGCTGAGCAGTCGGATTGACTGCAGCAGGTTATGGATGATCACCGGCTTGAACACGTTCAGCTGCAGATGGCCCTGACTGGCAGCGAAGCCGATGGTGGCGTCGTTACCCAGTACCTGGCAGGCGAGCATCGACAATGCTTCGCATTGGGTTGGATTGACCTTGCCCGGCATAATCGAGCTGCCCGGTTCGTTGGCAGGCAGGCGCACTTCGGCAAAGCCGGCTCTCGGGCCGGAGCCGAGCAGGCGCAAATCGTTGGCCAGTTTCATCAGGGCCACTGCCAGGGTTTTTAAGGCTCCCGACAACTGCACCAACGGCTCGTGGCCGGCCAGAGCAGCAAACTTGTTCGGTGCGCTGGTCAGCGGTAGGCCAGTCAGTGCGGCAAGTTCGGCAGCGATGGCTTCGGCGAAGCCGGCTGGCGCATTGAGCCCGGTACCCACTGCGGTACCTCCCTGGGCCAGTTCGCAGACGCCAGGCAGGGCGGCGCGTATGGCAGCCTCGGCATGGTTCAGTTGGCTGACGAAGGCGGACAGCTCCTGACCGAAGGTGATCGGTGTGGCGTCCATCATATGAGTACGTCCGGTCTTGATCAGGCTGGCATGTCGCTCGGCTTGTTCCTGCAGGCCATCGCGTAATTCGGCGATGGCCTGCAGCAGGTTGAGCTGTACCGCCTGCGCAGCGGCGATGTGCATGGCGGTGGGGAAGCAGTCATTGGAGCTTTGCGCACGGTTGACGTGATCGTTGGGGTGTACCGGGCTCTTGCCCCCGCGCTGACCACTGACCAGTTCATTGGCGCGGCCGGCGATCACCTCATTGACGTTCATGTTGCTCTGGGTGCCGCTGCCGGTCTGCCAAACCATCAGGGGGAATTGCTCGTCATGACGGCCTTCCAGCACCTCATCGGCGGCTTGCTCGATCAGTCGGGCTATTTCGATCGGTAGCTCTCCGTTGCGACTATTGACCCGGGCGGCGGCTTTCTTGATCAGGGTCAGGGCATGCAGCACTGGTAGTGGCATGCGTTCGCTGCCGATGGCAAAGTTGATCAGCGAGCGCTGCGTCTGGGCGCCCCAGTAGGCATTGCCGGGGACTTCGATCGGGCCAAGACTGTCGGTTTCGGTGCGGCTCATAAGGTACTCCACGGGATGGATTGCTTGGCAGTTTAGGCCGTCCTGTCACTGAGGGGTTCCACGTGTTTTCTATCGCACCGATTACCAGCGCGCGTGAGTTTCTCCGAGCCAGCCGAGGGTGTTTTCCAGCGGCACACGCTCTCCGTTCGGGCCGCGCAGCACGCCACTGTAATAGCCGAGCCATTGCAGGGTGTCGGCATACAGAGGGCCGAGGCGAGGACAGGTGCGATGGATTCTGCGCGGGGTAAAACGTAAGGTTACGCTGCCGTCCTCACTTTCCAGGCACCACGGGGCGAGTGGTGCGTGGGAGCTGCGCTGAAGTTGCAGGGGGCTTTGCAGTTGGTGTACTTGGCCACCGAACCAGAGGGCATTGTCGGACAGGCCGCTGTAATCCAGCCAGCCAGTGCTGAAGTTGCCAGCGACTCCTCCGCAACCAGTGAAGACGGCGCGTCGCCAGTGACTGCGGAGTGGCCATACGCCACGGCCGAAATCCAGTGAGGCGAAACTTTGTCCGGGGGGGCAATGGTAGTTGCGGCGACCCAGTTGCAGCGTGCCGCTGGCGGTCAGGCCGAGCCAGCGGCTGGTGGCATGGAAACCACCGTCAGGCAGGGGGGCGACCAGGTTGGCTGACTGCAGGTGGGCGGGGCGCAGTATATCCAGGGCAGCGAGTAGCGGCTGGCCGCCGATATCCGGGATGCTGACGGTCAGGCGCAGTCGTCCCGGATGCTCCTCTGCCTTGAGCTGCAGTCGCGGGTGGTTGAAGGCGTGACTTTGCAGTGGCCGGCCGGGCAATTGGCAGCCGCTGGCAAAAAGGCTGAAGCGCGAGTGAGAGGAGGCCTGACCGCTGTCAAGGTCGAGAAAGTAGGTAGCGCCGTAGCCCAGGTAGTCGAGGTCGGCCAGGGTCAATGTAAGTATCCAGCGCGGCGTGGTGATACACCAGTGGTTCCAGCGCTTGCGCCGGCCCTGATGGCCGTGCAGGGTGCAGTCCACTTGTAGCTGGTCGGACCAGCCGACTGATTCGGGCAATAGTCGACCTTTGCTGTCGCAGAGCGGCTGTAGCAGGGCGGTGGCGTAGCGGGGGAGGCTCGTCATCGGGCACGTCCATGTGTGCTGCGCCGGCGGGCAGTCGATTGCCTGAATGGAAATCCGGTTGGTCCGCACTTCCGGCGGGCGGCAGAATGCCGGCCTGCGTTAGCATGGCCAAGCGCCCATGATTTGACAACCGCTTCGAGATTTTCGGCAGAGCAAATGCCGGTAATACACGCAGCCTGTGAGCCTATGCTTGAGCAGCGGGCGATTCAGCGCACAAAATGCACCTGTCGTGGTCTATTTGCAGTGACCCGCTCCCGTGTTGCACACATTGCAGCGAGTCTCCTGTCCTTTCCTCACTTCCGGAATCCCGTCCATGTCCCGTATCTCCCGACTGTGCTGCGCTGTTTTGCTTGGCGCCTCCAGCTCACTGGCACTGGCCGATGCTGCCAGCCATGCCGCCGATGCCGAGCGTTTTCTCAAGCTGGCCCATGCCGACAAGCTGACTGTGCCAGTGTATGCTCAGGTGCAGCAGATGTTCGCTCAGCGTTTTGCCCAGGCACCTGATGGCAATCGGGCCGTGCTGGAGCGTTATCAGGCCAAGGCTGATACAGCGCTGGATCGGGCGGTGGGCTGGGATCGGCTCCGTCCCGATATGGTGCGGTTGTATACCAGCCATTTCAACGAGCAGGAGCTTAAGGATCTGATCGCCTTTTACGAGTCGCCGCTCGGCCAAAAGGTGCTGCTGAAGATGCCGACGCTTACCGCGCAGTCCGCGCAAATCACCCAGAGCAAGCTGGAAGCCGCCGTGCCCGAGGTGAACCGGCTGCTGGCCGAGATGAGCGACGAGATCGGCGTGAAACAACCCTGACGGAGCCCATGATGTCCAAGCAAGACCTTCTTATCGCCGCCCTGACCACCCTGCAGCCGCAGCACCTGGAGGTACAGGACGAGAGCCACATGCACAGCCGGGGCACGGAAACCCACTACAAGGCGGTGATCGTCAGCGAGCAGTTCAGCGGGCTCAGTCCGGTGCGCCGGCACCAGAAGGCTTATGCCGCCGTCGGCGCGCTGATGGAGCAGATCCATGCGCTGGCCCTGCACACCTATACACCGCAGGAGTGGGCCGGGCAGGGTGCTGCACCGGCCTCGCCGACCTGTCATGGTGGCAGCAAGTTCGACCATTGAGCCGGCGCCTGCACGGGTGCGGGAGGGCAGTCACTGAGGTAGAATCGCTGCTGCGCCGGCCACCGCCGGCGCTTTCGTTTTAACGGCCGACAGGTTCGGGCTGCTGCCGTCTGTTTGGCCTCGGTCCGCCCTTTGCGTGGGCGACTACTGAGAGAAAACCATCATGACCGACAAGATCGTCGTCGCGGCGCTGTATAAATTCGTTTCCCTGCCGGATTACCAGGCGCTGCGCGAACCATTGCTCAACACTCTGCTGGATAACGGCATCAAAGGCACTCTGCTGCTTGCCGAGGAAGGTATCAATGGTACGGTCTCCGGCAGCCGTGCCGCCATCGACGCGCTGATGGCCTGGTTCCGCTGCGACGAGCGTCTGGCCGACATCGATCACAAGGAGTCCTACTGCGACGAGCAGCCGTTCTACCGAACCAAGGTCAAGCTGAAGAAGGAGATAGTCACTCTCGGCGTGCCGGGTGTGGATCCCAACCAGCGGGTCGGTACTTACGTCGAACCGAAGGACTGGAATGACCTGATCTCTGATCCTGAGGTGCTGCTGATCGACACCCGCAACGACTATGAGGTGGCCATCGGCACCTTTGAGAGGGCCATCGACCCGAAGACCAAGTCATTCCGCGAGTTTCCGGATTACGTCCGCCAGCATTTCGATCCTGCCCGGCACAAGAAGGTAGCGATGTTCTGCACCGGCGGAATCCGCTGCGAAAAGGCCTCCAGCTACATGCTCGGCGAGGGGTTTGAGGAGGTTTATCACCTCAAGGGCGGTATCCTCAAATACTTGGAGGAAGTGCCGCAGGAGCAGAGCAAGTGGCAGGGCGAGTGTTTCGTCTTCGACAACCGCGTGACCGTACGTCATGACCTTTCCGTGGGCGACTATGACCAGTGCCACGCCTGCCGCAACCCGATCTCCGTGGAAGACCGTCAATCCGAGTTCTACAGCCCGGGAGTAAGTTGCCCGCACTGCTGGGACTCGCTGCCGGAGAAGACCCGGGCCAGTGCCCGTGAGCGGCAGAAGCAGATTGAACTGGCCAAGGCGCGCAACCTGCCGCATCCCATCGGACGTGATCCGCGTCAACTGAAAGAGGATTGATCATGGCAAGCCGCCTGCTCTACGTGATGGATCCGATGTGCTCTTGGTGCTGGGGCTTCGCTCCTGTGGCCGAGGCTCTCGCCGAGCAGGCAGCCGGGGCCGGCGTGGCCACCGAACTGGTGGTCGGCGGCCTGCGCCGCGACCGGCAGCCGGTGGATGACGCCGCGCGGGCGCGTTACCTGGGCTACTGGCAGGCGGTCAATGCTGCCACGGGGCAACACTTCGACTACCAGCTGGGCTTGCCGGACGGCATGGTCTATGACACTGAGCCGGCCTGTAGGGCGCTTGTTGCGGCGCGGCGAGTTGATGACGGTGCAGCCTGGGGCCTGCTCCGGGAGATCCAGACCGCTTTCTACACTCGCGGAGCCGACGTAAGCCGCGCCAGCGTACTGGTGCAACTGGCCGAGCGAGCCGGAATTAAGCGTGCTGCTTTCGCCGAGGCTTTCGACAGTCCGGCGGTTTATCAGGCGACTCTGGACGAGTTTGGCTGGGTGCAGGATCTTGGGATTGCCGGTTTCCCCACCCTGTTGGCTGAGCGCGATGGACAACTGGCGCTGCTGACCAATGGCTATCAGCCGCTGGAGCGGCTGGCCCCCTTGCTCGGCCGCTGGCTGGAGCGTGCCGCCCATGTCTGATCGCCTGAGCTGGACAGAGATTCGCCGGCTGGCGCTGCGTCACAGAAAATCGCTGATCTTCGCCAATCTGCTGGCCGTGCTGGCCACTTTGTGCAGTGTTCCGATTCCGCTGCTGTTGCCGTTGCTGGTGGACGAGGTTTTGTTGGGTGAGGGGGATGCGGCCCTGCAGGTGATGAACCATTTCCTGCCCTCTGGCTGGCAGCAGGCCGCCGGCTATATCGGCCTGATGCTGCTACTGACCCTGCTGTTGCGCTGCGCCGCCTTAGTGTTCAACGTGCTGCAGGCGCGGTTGTTTGCACGTTTGTCGAAGGACATCGTCTACCGCATCCGCATCCGTCTGATCGAGCGACTCAAACGCATTTCCCTCGGTGAGTACGAAAGCCTTGGCGGCGGTACGGTAACCACTCACCTGGTCACGGACCTGGACACTCTGGACAAGTTCGTTGGCGAGACACTCAGTCGCTTCCTGGTGGCGGTGCTGACGCTCTTGGGCACCTCGGCAATTCTTATCTGGATGCACTGGCAGCTGGCGCTCTTGATCCTGCTGTTCAATCCGCTGGTGATCTATGCCACGGTGCAGCTGGGCAAGCGCGTCAAGCACCTGAAGAAACTGGAGAACGACAGTACCGCGCGCTTTACTCAGGCGTTGACCGAAACCCTGGAGGCGATTCAGGAGGTACGTGCCGGCAACCGTCAGGGCTACTTCCTGGGAAGGCTCGGCAATCGTGCCCGCGACGTGCGCGATCATGCCGTGGCCTCGCAGTGGAAAAGCGATGCCTCCAACCGCGCCAGTGGCTTGCTGTTCCAGTTTGGAATCGACGTGTTCCGTGCTGCGGCCATGCTCACGGTGCTGTTCTCGGATCTGTCCATCGGCCAGATGCTCGCGGTATTCAGCTATCTGTGGTTCATGATCGGGCCAGTGGAGCAACTGCTTAACCTGCAGTACGCCTTCTATGCTGCCAGCGGTGCGCTGACACGCATCAACGAGTTGCTGGCGCGTCGTGACGAGCCACGGTATCCAGCCCGGGTTGACCCTTTCGCCGGGCGCGAGACGGTAGGCATCGAGGTGCGCGGGCTGACCTTTGGCTATGGCGAGGAGCCGGTGCTGAGCGGCCTCAACCTGTCTATCGCGCCGGGAGAGAAAGTGGCCATCGTCGGTGCCTCCGGCGGTGGCAAGAGCACGCTGGTGCAATTGCTGCTCGGTCTTTATACGCCGCAGGCCGGCACTATCTGCTTCGGCGGTTGCAGTCAGGAGCAAATCGGCCTGGACTGCGTTCGCGATAACGTCGCTGTGGTATTGCAGCATCCGGCACTGTTCAACGACAGCGTACGGGCCAACCTCACCATGGGGCGTGAACGCAGTGATGAGGAATGCTGGGAGGCACTGCGCATTGCCCAATTGGCCGAGACCATCAGGCAGCTACCGCAGGGTCTCGACAGTGTGGTGGGGCGCTCCGGTGTGCGCCTGTCTGGCGGCCAGCGTCAGCGTCTGGCGATCGCCCGCATGGTGCTGGCTCGTCCGCAGGTAGTGATTCTCGATGAAGCCACCTCGGCGCTTGACGCTGCTACCGAATATGCCTTGCACGAAGCACTTGCGCAGTTTCTTCAAGGGCGCACCACACTGATCATTGCTCATCGCCTCTCGGCTGTTAAGCAGGCCGACCGGGTGCTGGTGTTCGATGGCGGCAGCGTTGCCGAGGATGGCGACCATCAGCAACTGATCGCCGACGGCGGGCTGTACGCCAAGCTGTATGGGCATCTTCAGCAGGGTTGAAGTGTCCATTCTTGACGGCTGAATCGGAATGTCCCTCAACCGCGTTCGGCAATAGTCGGGCATCTGAAACCGCTGCTACGGAATAGCTAGGAACGGCTTCAGCCGCGATGCTCTTTTGCGTAACTCATGTTCCCGGATTGCATCCGGTCAACACCGCTTCTTCTACAGTCGCGATTAAAGCCCCTCTCAACTGGTTGCGTTATGTTGGGCTGCCGAGGCTCTGTGGGAGGCGTTTCAGCGGCGAGGTTCTTCCTCAGCCATGGCTGGCCAAGGCTTCACTTAATTCCTCGAACAGCGTCTGCACCGAGCGCAAGGCGCGGCAGTCGGGCCGGGTCAGCAGCCAAAGTTCGGTGTCGCAGCCGGCCAGGGGCGGGCCGAGTGCCTTGAGGTCGGGATGGGCGCGCAGCACGAAGTCGGGCAGGGCGGCAACGCCCAGTCCGGCGCGGGTCAGTTGGGCCACGGCGTACATGCTGCTGCAGCGATAGTTGGGCGTGACGCCCGGCAGTTCGCGCAGGCGCCAGAGCACCGTGCTGTGATCCGGCATCGCCTCGTCCGGGGCGATCCAGCTCTGACGTGTCAGGTCGCTGCGGTCCTGATCGTCGTCACGGGCGCAGATCCGGTAACTCACCCTGGCCAGGCGCCGGCCCACCAGATGTTCCGGTGGCTCATTGGTCAGGCGTAGGGCCAGGTCCGCGTCGCGCCGGCTGAGATTGGCGAAGTCATTGGAGGTTACCAACTCCAGCGCCAGAGCCGGGTAATTGGGCATAAAGCGCGCCATGGCCGGTAGCAGCAGGCTGCTCAGTACCGCATCGGTGCAGGTCAGGCGCACCGTACCGCTGACCACCTGCTTGCCCAGTTCCAGGGCCACGCGCGCGGCATCCAGCGCCTGCTCGGCGCGTTCGGCCTGTTCGGCCAGGGCGCGTGCGGTTTCGCTGGGTTCGTAGCCGCGACGGCTTTTCTCGAACAGCGCCACTCCCAAAGCAGCCTCCAGCCGGCGCACGGCGCGGAACACGGTGGAGACGTCCACCTGCAGCAGGTCTGCGGCCCGCGCCAGGGAACGACCACGCACCAGGGCGAGCACCAGGGAGAGGTCGGCGTGCTCGATTCTATATTGCATGCGTGCAATCTCTGCTTGTCTATTTGCCAATTATTATTGCGCGAGCGCCATCTTATAGTGGTGTACAGACCGCCAAGCAATAGGGGAGCGCGCATGTACAGCAAGTGTCGAGTCAAGATTGCCCTTGTCGGGGATTACAACCCGGTGATTACCGCCCATCAGGCCATTCCCGAGGCGTTGCGCCTTGCCAGCGAGGCCCTGGGTGTGGCAGTCGAGCACGATTGGTTGGCGACCGACAGCATTCTCGATGATGCGGGCCTGATGGCTTATGACGGTATCTGGTGCGTACCGGGCAGCCCTTATGTGGCCACCGAGGGCGCGCTACGCGCCATTCGTTTTGCCCGCGAACAGGGTGTGCCGTTTCTGGGTACCTGTGGCGGCTTCCAGCATGCGCTGCTTGAATACGCGCGCAATCGCCTGGGCTGGATCGATGCCGAGCACGCCGAACTGTCGCCGCAGGCGCAGACACAGCTGATCGCGCCGCTGGCCTGTGCCTTGCTGGATGTCAGCGAACATGTGCACCTGGTGTCCGGTTCACGTATCGCCGAGCTGTACGGGGTGCGCGAGATCAGCGAGCAGTACCTGTGCCGTTATGGCCTTGCTGACGCCTTCGTCGAGCCATTGATGGCACAGGCGCTGAAGGCCTCCGGGCATGACGAGTCCGGGGCGGTGCGTGCCATCGAGCTGGAAGATCATCCGTTCTTCATTGCCACTTTGTTCCAGCCCGAGCGTGCGGCGCTGGAGGGGCGTCTGCCGCCACTGGTCGCCGGTCTTGTCGGTGCCTGTGCGGTGCAGTCGGTGCATGAGGCGCACCTGGCCATGGCCTCATGATCGCCGCTACACCGCAGCCACCCTATTACGTGGTGATCTTCACCTCGCAGCGCACCGAGGTGGACGCCGGTTATGCCGAGGCGGCGCAGCGCATGCTGGAACTGGCCGCGCAGCAGCCCGGCTTTCTCGGTGTGGAGTCGGCGCGCAGTGATGGCCTGGGTATCACACTGTCCTACTGGCAGAGCGAGGAGGCCATCCGTGCCTGGCGCGAGCATGCCGAGCACAGCGTCGTGCGTGAACAGGGACGAGCCGACTGGTACGCCGCCTTTGCTACGCGGGTGGCCAAGGTCGAGCGCGCCTACAGCTTCTCGCGTTCTGCTTGAGCGACAGCGGCAAGTCGGCAGACCGGAGTGTAAGGTTTTTCTTACGATAGGCGGGGCGTTGCCTGCCTTACGCACCTGGCGTAACGAAAGTTTGCCACTGCTGCGCTCGACTGCTGTGTCGAAGTGTCGCAAGCCATCTTGAGAGCGCGTCTGCACTCGGTTGTCATGGGGTTGTCCGCAGCGCATTCGTGCACTGCCATAACAATGACAATCAGGAGGCAAGATGAACGCCGTGGCCAAGATCGAGCAGCACAATCCCATCGGAACCGACGGTTTCGAGTTCGTTGAATTCACCGCACCGACTGCCGAAGGTATCGAGCAACTGCGTCAGTTGTTCACCGCCATGGGTTTCACCGAAACCGCCAAACACCGCTCCAAGCAGGTCTGGCTGTTCCAGCAAAACGACATCAATCTCGTCCTCAACGGCAGCCCGAGCGGGCATGTCCGCGAGTTTGGCGAAAAGCACGGCCCCAGTGCCTGCGCCATGGCCTTCCGGGTCAAGAACGCCGCCCAGGCTGCGGCCTACGTCGAGCAGCAAGGGGCCAAACTGGTGGGCAGCCACGCCAACTTCGGCGAGCTGAACATTCCATGCGTCGAAGGCATCGGCGGCTCTCTGCTGTATCTGGTCGACCGCTATGGCGACAAGAGCATCTATGACGTCGACTTCGAGTACATCGAAGGCCGCGGCCCCAACGACAATGCTGTCGGTCTGCAGTGCATCGACCACCTGACCCACAACGTGCGCCGCGGGCAGATGGACGTGTGGTCCGGCTTCTACGAACGTATCGCCAACTTCCGCGAGATCCGCTACTTCGATATCGAAGGCAAGCTCACCGGTCTGTTCTCCCGCGCCATGACCGCGCCGTGCGGCAAGATCCGCATCCCGATCAACGAGTCGGCCGACGACAAGTCGCAGATCGAGGAATTCATCCGCGAGTACCACGGTGAAGGCATCCAGCATATCGCCCTGTCGACCGACGACATCTACGCCACCGTGCGCCAGCTGCGCGCCAATGGCGTGGATTTCATGACTACCCCGGACACCTATTACGAGAAGGTCGATGCCCGCGTGCCCGGCCACGGTGAGCCGCTGGACGAGCTGCGCGAACTGAGCATCCTGATCGATGGTGCACCGGGGGACGACGGTATCCTGCTGCAGATCTTCACCAATACGGTGATCGGCCCGATCTTCTTCGAGATCATCCAGCGCAAGGGCAACCAGGGCTTCGGCGAGGGCAACTTCAAGGCCCTGTTCGAATCCATCGAGGAAGACCAGCTGCGTCGCGGCGTGATCTCCGAGGAGTGATGCCATGAGCCGCCAATGGATCCGCTTTCCCCTGCGTGAAGGTGAGTGTTCACGTCAGGCGCACTGCGATCTGCCGCAGGGCACTTATGAACGCGAGATGGGCCGCGAAGGGTTCTTCGGGCCGACTGCGCACCTGCATCACCGACATCCGCCCACTGGCTGGATCGACTGGGAGGGCCCGCTGCGCCCGCATGCCTTCAACTTCAACCACATCCCGAGCGAGCGCGATTGTCCGCTGGCGGCGCCGCTGTGTCTGCACAACGCCGATGTCAAGCTGCGGGTCTGGCGCGCCCATGGCGCCATGCGTCATCTGGTGCGCAATGCCGACGGCGACGAACTGCTGTTCGTGCATGAAGGCAGCGGGCATTTCTACTGCGACTTCGGCCACCTGGAGTATCGCGACGGCGACTACCTGCTGATTCCGCGCGGCACCGCCTGGCGCATCGAGGCTGCCGAGCCGAGCTACTTCCTGATGATCGAAAGCACGGACGGCGCCTATCACTTGCCGGACAAGGGCCTGCTCGGCCCGCAGGCGATCTTCGACCCGGCAGTGCTCGACCATCCGCGCCTCGACGAGGCCTTCCGTGCGCAGCAAGACGAGAACAGCTGGCAGATCCGCATCAAGCGGGGCAACCAGATCAGCACCGTCACCTATCCCTACAACCCGCTCGATGTGGTCGGCTGGCACGGCGACAACACCGTGGTTCGGCTGAACTGGCGTGACATCCGCCCGCTGCTCAGCCATCGCTACCATCTGCCGCCGTCGGCACATACCACCTTCGTCGCCAGCGGCTTTGTGGTCTGCACCTTCACTCCGCGGCCGGTGGAGTCTGATCCGGGGGCGCTCAAGGTGCCCTTCTATCACAACAATGACGACTACGATGAAGTGCTGTTCTACCACCGTGGCAACTTCTTCAGCCGCGACAACATCGAGCAGGGCATGGTTACCCTGCATCCGTGTGGTTTTCCGCATGGGCCGCATCCCAAGGCTCTGAAGAAAAGCCAGACCGATCCGGCCACTTTCATCGATGAAGTGGCGGTGATGATCGATAGCCGACGTGCTCTGGAGGTAGCCGAGGCTGCTGTTGCGGTGGATGTCCCGGAATACGTGAACTCCTGGCGAGCGCCGGGGAAGCAAGGTTAAACAGGTACGACAAGCCTCCTTACTTCTCACCGGGAGGAGGGAGCGCTGCTCAACGAACAGGATCTACCCGATGAAACTCGCATCATTGAATCAGAGCCGCGACGGCGTACTGGTTGTCGTTTCCCGCGATCTCTCGTGTGCCGTCAAGGTGCCGCAGATCGCCGCCACTCTGCAGGCGGCGCTGGATGACTGGGCGCAGGCCCGGCCGAAGCTGGAAGCGGTCTACCAGCGCCTCAATGACGGCCTGGAAGCCGGTGCCTTTGCCTTCGAGCAAAGCGCCTGCCACAGTCCGCTGCCGCGTGCCTTTCACTGGGCTGACGGCAGTGCCTACGTCAACCATGTGGAGCTGGTTCGCAAGGCCCGCGGTGCGGAGATGCCGGAATCCTTCTGGCACGATCCGCTGATGTACCAGGGCGGCTCTGATGCCTTTATTCCGCCGCATGGGCCGATTCGCCTGGCTGATGAAGCCTGGGGCATCGATCTGGAGGCCGAGCTGGCGGTAATTACCGACGATGTGCCGATGGGGGTGAGCGCTGCCGAGGCCGGTGAGCGCATTCGTCTGCTGATGCTGGTCAACGACGTGTCACTACGCAACCTGATTCCGGGTGAACTGGCCAAGGGGTTCGGTTTCTACCAGAGCAAGCCGTCGTCGAGCTTCTCGCCGGTAGCGGTCACGCCGGACGAGCTGGGCGAGGCCTGGAAGGACGGCAAGGTGCACCGGCCGCTGGTATCGCACATCAACGGCGAGCTGTTCGGCCAACCGGATGCCGGTGTCGACATGACCTTCAACTTCCCCACGCTGGTGGCCCATGCTGCCAAAACCCGGCCACTGTGCGCCGGCAGCATCATTGGCTCGGGCACCGTATCCAACTACGATCGCAGCGCCGGTTCATCCTGCCTAGCCGAAAAGCGCATGCTGGAGCTGATCGAACAGGGTGAGGCGAAGACGCCCTTCCTGCGTTTTGGTGACCGGGTACGTATAGAGATGTTCGATGCCGCCGGGCAGAGTATCTTTGGCGCCATTGACCAGTTGGTAGAGCGCTACGACGGCTGAGGCTGAGGTGTTTCAACGTCATTCTGTCTGGCTGCGACCTGGTACGAGCAAGGGAACCATTGTCATGTTGAGACTCTACAGCTACTGGCGCTCCAGCGCTGCCTACCGTGTACGCATCGCTCTGAACCTCAAGGGGCTGGCCTACGAGCAGGTACCGGTGCACCTATTGCGCGACGGCGGCGAGCAACATTCGGCCGCTTACCGGGCACTCAATCCGCAGGGGTTGCTGCCGTTACTGGTTGATGGTGACAGGCATGTCGCCCAGTCGCTGGCAATTCTCGAGTATCTCGATGAGGCTTATCCAGAACCGGCGCTGTTGCCGGCCGCCCCATGGGCGCGGGCACAGGTTCGCAGTCTGGCGCTGCATATCGCCTGCGATGTGCACCCACTGAACAATCTGCGAGTACTGCAGTATCTTTCCACCCAACTGAGCGTGGACGAAACCGCCCGTACAGACTGGTACCGACACTGGGTAGGTTTGGGCCTGGCAGCTGTCGAGGCCGGTCTGGCTCCTTTGCAGGGGCGCTTTTCGCTGGAGGGACGGCCCGGATACCTGGAGGCTTGTCTGATACCGCAAATCTACAATGCGCAGCGTTTTGCCTGCGATCTTTCCGGATTTCCACGCATTCTTGATTTGGTTGCGCGCTGCCAGGCGCTGCAAGCCTTCCAACAGGCCAGTCCAGAGGCTCAGGCCGACGCGCAATGAGTGCATTGCCCTTGCACTGAGCTGAGTATATTGTGCGCCAGTTCACCTCTGAGGAGTGGTGGCCGTGGCGATCAGGCGCAACTTTTGCCTGCACAAAGCCTGTGCCCGTTTTCGCTTCGCAAGCATCTTCGGCCTGAATGCCCTGTCACCTAGCTTATAACGTTACCCATTCACTGGGTTTGGTCATATTGCCTGCCTGGGTTTGATTGCGGAGGTGTGCTCGTTAAGGCAATGAAACAATAAGAAGATTTTGGAGTACCTCTTATGTTCGGGGCTGTTGCGCATCTTTTCGTTAACCTCGGTGTTGGGAAAAAGCTGTTTATTGGCTTTGGTCTGGTGCTGCTTCTCACGGTAGCCATGACGGTTACAGGCTATATGGCTGTTCAGGCGGTACTTGTTGGGCATGAGCAGGTCAGCCAACTAGGGCGGGTTAATCAGGAAATTCTCATGGCGCGCGCCCAGGAGCGCACTTTTGCCGTGGAGCAGACCCAGGAGAACGCCCAGCGTATGCAAGACAGTCTGCGTCTTGTGCAGGAGCGACTGGAGGAGCTGGCGAATATCGCTGAAGAGCGCGAGGGCGCGCCAATTCAGACACTGCAGCAGGGGGTCAAACAGTATCAGCTGCAGTTCAATAGCTATGTCGAGTTGCAGACCCGCGCACGACAGGCTCGCCAGCAGATGCGGGAGGCGGCAGGGTCAGCTCTGGAGCGTTTCGAAGTCATTGAGCTGGGTATGTACGATGCAGTGCGTGCGCTGCGCCTGCAGGCGGACTACCTGCGTGGCAATGACCCTTTGACTCTGGCCGAAGCAACTTCCGGGCTCAGTAAGCACATGCTCGATCTGCGCAGCCATGAAAGTCTATTCATCATTGATGGTGAAGATGGAAGTTGACCACTCGGCGACGGCCATGCACCAGATGGCTGCCACTGTACAAGAGGTGGCGCAGAGTGCCGAGCGTGCTTCGCAGGCAGCGCGCGATGCTGACCAGGAGGCCCAGCAGGGCAACCGGGTGGTGCAGAAAGCGGTCGAGCAAATCGACAGCTTGGCCCAGGAGGTGGAGCAGTCGGTCGAGGCGATAGCTGCTTTGAATCAGGAAAGTGCGCGCATTGGCAATGTATTGGAAGTGATTCGCAATGTGGCCGAGCAAACTAATCTGCTGGCCTTGAATGCTGCCATCGAAGCGGCGCGTGCGGGTGAACAGGGGCGCGGATTTGCCGTGGTTGCTGATGAAGTGCGGGCGCTGGCCAAGCGGACGCAAGACAGCACCGAGGAGATCGAGGGGCTGATTGCCGGTCTGCAGCAAATGGCCCGGGCGGCTGTACAGCAAATGGACAGTAACCGCGAACTGTCGCAGCGGACCGTCGGTCTGGCCGGTGAGGCTGGCGATGCCCTTGGCCGGATCACCCAGGTGGTCAGTACCATCGAGCAGATGAACCAGCAGATCGCCGCTGCCGCCGAGCAGCAAAGCGCGGCGGCTGAAGCGATCAGCGAGAGCGTCACCCGCGTACGTGATATTGGTGAGCAGAGCGCTACTGCCTGTGAGCAGACAGCAGCTTCGAGCGCCGAACTGGCCCGACTTGGCCAGGAGCTGCAAGGACTGGTGCTGCAGTTCCGTATCTGACTGGTGGCTTACCCGGCCCACGGCGGCGTGAAGCGCTGTCCGGAAATGGCCGGGTGATACAGCGGCTGGATCTTGTTGCCGGCTGGATCCAGCAGGTGAAAACTGCGGGCACCATCACCATGATCGAAGGGGCGATCCAGCAGGGTTGCCCCGCATGCCTTCAGGTACTCATACCAGGCATCGAGCTCCTCAACACTATCGACGATGAAGCCGTAATGATCGACCAGGGGGACACCGTGGCTTTTGGCATAGGCGCGGCCAAGCGAAAGGTTGTCGTTGCCGCAGGTCAGGTAGACCAGATCCTCATTGGCGCGATGTAGTACCTGCATACCCAGAACATCCACGTAGAAGCGTTCGCACTCTTCCAGATTGTCTACCAGCAGGGCCAGGTGTCGCAGGCCGTTAAGGCGTGATGGACGTTCGAGCATGTTTTTGTACTCCATTATGTATACAATTATTTTTTAAATATAAAACATAATGGAGCCTGCTGTGTACGTTCTATTGCTCAAGACCCGGCTTAAACCCGGCAGTTTCGGTGCCTTTATGCAAGCCATGCGGGTCAACGCCGCCGCTTCGGTGCAGGATGAGCCCGGCTGCCTGACCTTCGATGTAATGCGCGATCGCAGTGATCCCGATCTGGTCTGGCTGTATGAGGTATATCTCGATGAGGCAGCTTTCGAGGCGCATATGCAGACGCCGCATTTCCTTGCCAGCCGGCCGCTGGTGGAACCGCTGATAGAACGTCAGGACGCTATCGAAGCCGACATGCTGGCGCTCAACCCGGCACGTTGAAGGATGATGGCAGCGGGGGCGGCATCATGCCCGACGGAATCACGCTTCAGACATCTGGAGGTGTGGCTGCTGGCTGCACGTCCAGCACGCGGATATGTCCAGGCTCCGGGTAATGCCAGTGCACCTCCAGATCCCACAGGCACACGCCGTAGCGTCGCTCAGGGGCCGGCTGCTGATAGGCCGGGCGCGGATCCTGGGCAAGGCACTGCTCGATCAGCTCCACCAGCGGCTCGGCCAGACGCAAGGCGTGCTGACGGGCCTGCATCAGCGCATCTTCCTGCCAGTCCACGGCAATCAGGGGCGGCGGAGCCTCGGCCATGTTGTTGCGTGCGTCGCTAACGGCATCGGCATAAGGCACATAGGGTTTGATATCGAGTACTGGCGTGCCGTCGAGCAGATCAATGCCCGATAGATGCAGGCGACCAGGCTCCACGCGCTCCAGGCGTACCACTGACTGGCCGATGCCGTTGGGGCGATGGGTGGCGCGGGTGCTGAATACACCGATGAAGCGGTTGCCGCCCAGTCTCGGCGGGCGCACCTTCAAGCGGGGTTTATCCTCCAGTGCCTGGTGAAAGAGAAACAGAAGCCAGACATGGCTGACCTGCTCCAGGCCCTGTACAGCCTCGCCCTGGTCGAAGGGCGGCAGCAACTCCAGTACACCGCGTGCGGCTGGAGCCAGGTGCGGTTGGCGGGGAATGGCGAATTTTTCCTTGAAACAGGAGCGGATAATACCAACTGGGGAAACCAGATGCTGCATGCTGTCCTACTTAGCGGCTGCGCACAGGTGTGTCGAGCGCCACCCGGCAGCCGGCGTCACGGAACGGCCCGGTGAAGCGAATCCAGCCTTCGCCGGGGCTGACCTGGGCGCAGGTCAGATGGCCGTCGATCGTGCTCTGCCAGAGGAAGAATGGCGCAGGTGCGGCGAGGGCGGGCAGACTAAGGGTCAGCAGAGTGGTCAGAAGCAGGGTACGCATGGTGACGATCTCCTGTGCGTGAGAGGTAAACCCTAACACGGGCGTGCGGGGGCAGTCCTCAGAAGCGCTCCTTGTCGCCAAGGTAGCGCCATTGTCCGGCTGGCAACTTGGCCATCGGCACACCACCAACGCGGATGCGGCGCATGCCCAGCAGCTCCAGGCCGAGGGCTGTGCTCATCTCGTGCAACAGGGTGGGCGGCGGATTTTTTACGGCTACGCGCAAACGCTGTTCGCTCTGCCAGCTGAGCTTGCAGGGCGGAAACTGCCGACCTTTGTGCAGCAGGCCCTTTTTCACCCGCTCAAGCATGGCGGGTGGCAGTTCTCCGCGTACTTCCATCAGATATTCCTGCTCCAGGCGAGTGGCGTCTTCACGTAGCTTGCGCTGGGTGCGCCAGTCCTGACTTAGGATCAGCAGACCACTGGCACCCTGTTGCAGAGGCAGGCTTTCCTGCTGGCGCTGGAAGTGACTGTAGAGGATGCGTCGGGTGTGCGGATCCTCACTCCAGTGGCTGTCGGGGCCAAGACTGCGCCGTGTTTCGCCGGCTACTGCATGGAGCAGCAGGGTGACCGGCTCCTGCGGTTCGAGTCTGGCATTTGGGTCGAGTTCGATAGATTCGTCACGGACCTTGTACTGCGGCGCTTCGATCACCTGACCAGCGACCCGCACCCAGCCGCCGGTGATGTACAGCTCGGCCTCGCGACGAGAGCAGCCGAATAGTTCGATCACGCGTTTGGACAGACGGACAGGCTCGCTCATAAGAACGCTCGCAGCAAAAGAGGCATTGTAGCGCCGTGTCGGTGGCGACTGGCAAAGAAAAAGCCCCGCACGGGGCGGGGCTTGAACGGGTATCGGTGGCTCAGGCCAGTTCGCCCCACAGGTCGTATTCGTCGGCATCGACGATGCGCACGCGTACCTTGTCGCCCGGCTTGACTGCAGTGGAGTCGATAAACACGCTGCCGTCGATTTCCGGAGCGTCGGCCCAGGAGCGGGCCACCGCGCCTTCACTGTCCACCTCGTCGACCAGTACTTCCAGTACCTGGCCGATCTTGCGCTGCAGACGGGCGGCGCTGATGGCCTGCTGGTGAGCCATGAAACGCTCCCAGCGTTCTTGCCTGATCTCGTCTGGCACCGGCTCCAGGCCCAGGTCATTGGCAGGTGCACCTTCTACCGGCGAGTACTGGAAGCAGCCGACGCGGTCGAGCTGGGCTTCGGTCAGCCAGTCGAGCAGGTACTGGAAGTCTTCTTCGGTTTCGCCCGGGAAGCCGACGATAAAGGTCGAGCGGATGGTCAGTTCGGGGCAGATCTCGCGCCATTTCTTGATGCGCGCCAGAGTCTTGTCCTCGAAGGCCGGGCGTTTCATGGCCTTGAGAACCCTCGGGCTGGCGTGCTGGAAGGGGATGTCCAGGTAGGGCAGCAGTTTGCCGGCGGCCATCAGCGGAATCACGTCATCCACGTTCGGATACGGATAGACGTAATGCAGGCGCACCCACACGCCCATGCTCGACAACGCTTCGCACAGTTCCAGCATGCGGGTTTTAACTGGCTGGCCGTTCCAGAAATCCAGCTTGTACTTCAGATCCACGCCATAGGCGCTGGTATCCTGGCTGATTACCAGCAGTTCCTTGACGCCGGCCTTGACCAGGCGCTCGGCTTCGGAGAGTACGTCGCCCACCGGACGGCTGACCAGTTTGCCGCGCATTGACGGGATGATGCAGAAGGAGCAGCTGTGGTTGCAGCCTTCGGAAATCTTCAGATACGCATAGTGACGGGGGGTCAGTTTGATGCCTTGTGGAGGCACCAGGTCGATCAGGGGGTTGTGCTCGACCTTTGGCGGAATCACCTCGTGTACGGCGCTGACTACCTGCTCATACTGCTGTGGGCCGGTTACCGCCAATACGCTGGGATGCACGTCACGGATGCTGTCTTCGGCCACGCCCATGCAGCCGGTAACGATGACTTTGCCGTTTTCCGCAATGGCTTCACCGATGGCGTCCAGTGACTCGGCCTTGGCGCTATCGATAAAGCCGCAGGTGTTGACCACTACCACGTCGGCGTCGTGATAGGTCGGCACAATTTCGTAACCCTCCATGCGCAGTTGAGTGAGGATGCGCTCGGAGTCGACTGTGGCTTTCGGGCAGCCCAAGGAAATAAACCCGACGCTTGGGGCCTTTTTGGTTTCAGTAGTAGTCATCGCTGATCACGGGGCGGGAGCAAAATAAGCGCACGATTATACAGGCATCTGCGTGCCGCTTCGACGTTTGCCATGGCCTTCGGTCTACAGCTCGATGATCTGTGCCGGGCCGATTACAAGTGGGCGCAGCAGGATGTGGTAGGTGTCGATATCAAACCCTGCCGGTGGGCGTTTTTTCGCTTGTTTTGCTTCGGTCAAGGTCGGATAGGTGCCCAGGTAGTGCCATTGGTCCAGCACGTGGTAATCGGCAAGCTCGCCGAACTGTTCAAATAGCGCCACGGGGCCGGTGTACGGCCAGCCATGCACCGTCCATTGGGCCAGTGCCTGTTGCGTGCGTTGACGGTGCGACTCAAGAGATTCCAGGCCGCAGCAGGCGCCGGCGCACTTGCCGATTTGCTGGCGAAAGCAGCGCTGGCTGTGAGGTGTTTCCAGTCCAAGTACGCTTAGGCATAGGCGATGTTCGTCGGCCAGTTTCTGGATGGCAGCGAGTCCCGCGCGGCGGCTGCGAAACAGGCCATAGAGCGTGCCGTCTGATGGTGCTCCAGTGGTATCGACCCACTCCAGCTGGTTGCCGGCGAGATGCAGCGAGCACAAGCGTTTGGCGCGGCGCAGACGCTTGTTGGTCAGCGGCTGCAGGGTTTTGATCAGTTGAGATTCAAGCTGCAGCGCGCCAATTTCCCCAGCGGTGAGGCGACAGTCGATGCGCCGGGTTTGTTGCAGCAGTCTGGCCTCATCCTCTGTGCGCAGATGCGCGAGCAGGCGGGCGCGGATATTGACGCTTTTGCCGATGTAAAGCGGCCATTGCTCGTTTTCGCCGTAAAACAGGTAAACGCCGGGTGAGCGAGGGGCCGCGGCCACCTGCTCGCGTAGATGCTCGGGGTATTGATAAAGCGCCTTGGGCCGGACGGGGCGGAGGATAGCCATAACCGCTATATGGCGGTTGGCGGTCGGCTTTACGAGCGCCGTTGGTCGAGTCATGCCCAAGGGCGCCTGACAGCGCCCTGACCAAAGTGCCTTTGTCTCAGTTGCGCTACGGCAGCATGCGTGTGAGTGTGTTGTCGCGTGCGACGTGGTGATGGTACAGGGCGGCCAGCGCATGCAGACCGATCAGCCAATAGCCCGCGGTGCCGGCCAACTCGTGCAACTCTTTGATCTGCCCGGCCAGTTGTTTATCCGGGGCGATTAGGGCAGGCAGTTCAAGGCCAAAGAACGGTATGGGCTTGCCTACAGCGCTAAGGATCAGCCAGCCGGCCAGAGGGGTGCCGATCATCAGGGCGTAGAGTGCCAGGTGCATAAGTTTGGCTAGGAGATTTTGCCAGGTTGGTGGTGCCGGTTCGATGGCGGGGGCAGGCTTCACTATACGAACCAGCAGGCGCAGCCAGGCCAGTGCGAAAACAGTCAGTCCCAGCATGAAGTGCCATTGCTTGAGCAACTCGCGGGTATCACTACCCTTGGGAAAGTTGCCCTTGAGTTCGATGCAGGCATAGACAGCTGCAATCAGGAGCAGCATCAGCCAGTGCAGGCTGATGGACAGGCTTGCATAGCGCGTTGAGGTGGGAATGTGATTCATACGGGCTTCCTCGGTGGTGCCCCGCATCTGCGGCGGGTATTTCAGCATAGGCGTGGCCGGCTTAAACAAAGCTGAGGAAGATCAATGCCCAGAAACAAAAAAAGGCCACTCGATTGAGTGACCTTTTCGTAAAGCTGGTTGCGGGAGCAGGATTTGAACCTACGACCTTCGGGTTATGAGCCCGACGAGCTACCAGACTGCTCCATCCCGCGTCTGAGGGCGTGGATTCTACGCTGAAATTAAATGTTGTCAATCAAATTGTTGGATTTGATCTAAAACTTTAATTGTCCGGAAACGAAAAAGGCCACTCAATCGAGTGGCCTCTTCGTAAAACTGGTTGCGGGAGCAGGATTTGAACCTACGACCTTCGGGTTATGAGCCCGACGAGCTACCAGACTGCTCCATCCCGCGTCTGTGGGCGGAATTCTACAGTCAGATAAGTGATTGTCAACCGTTGTTTGAAAGAAAAGTGTTTTCAACTCAGATGCTTAGAGGTAAACAAGTGTTAGACTGAAGCGCTCCAGGCCAGGCAGGGCAAGGCTTCCGAGGATGTTGTGCGCAAGATAATTCATGTCGACTGTGACTGCTTTTACGCCGCCATCGAGATGCGTGACGACCCGAGCCTGGCCAGCCGTCCGTTGGCCGTTGGCGGTTCGGCCGATCGCCGCGGAGTGATTGCTACCTGTAACTATGAGGCGCGCGCCTATGGCGTACGTTCGGCAATGTCCTCGCGGCATGCGCTGAAACTGTGTCCGAATTTGCTGATCGTCAAACCACGTTTCGAGGTGTACCGCAGTGTGTCGCGGGAAATCCACAGCATTTTCCGCCAGTTCACGGATCTGATCGAGCCGCTGTCGCTGGACGAGGCCTATCTGGATGTCAGCGAATCGCCCCATTTTTCCGGCAGCGCCACGCGCATTGCTCAGGAAATTCGCCGCCGTGTGGCACAAGAGCTGCACATCACCGTATCAGCAGGAGTTGCGCCCAATAAATTCCTGGCCAAGATCGCCAGTGACTGGCGCAAGCCTGACGGGCTGTTCATTATCACACCGGATCAGGTCGATGATTTCGTTGCCGAGTTACCGGTGAGTAAGTTGCATGGGGTGGGCAAGGTCACCGCCGACAAGCTGACGCGCCTGGGCATTCGCACTTGCCGGGATTTGCGTGAGTACAACAAGCTGGCGCTGATCCGCGATTTCGGCAGCTTCGGCGAGCGGCTGTGGCAACTGGCTCACGGCATCGACGAGCGCAGGATTCAGGTGGAGACTCGACGCCAGTCACTGAGCGTTGAACATACTTACGAACAGGATCTGCCGGATCTTTCCAGTTGTCTGGAAAAGCTGCCGAAGCTGCTGGAAGAGATGAGCGGGCGCCTGCAGCGGCTGGACGCCAGCTATCGGCCGGACAAGCCCTTCGTCAAGGTGAAGTTTCACGACTTTACCCAGACTACCCTAGAGCAGGCTGGTGCCAGTCGCGATCTGGAAAGTTACCGATTGCTGCTGAGCACCGCCTTTGCACGTGGCAACAAGCCTGTGCGCTTACTGGGCGTCGGGGTGCGCCTACAGGATCTGCGGGCTACCCGAGAACAGTTGCGCTTGTTTGACTGAACCGGTGCAGGCTCAATCGGCCCACAGTCGAATCGGTTTGCCGCTGACCGGCCACAGTTGCAACTGGCCGATGGAGTTGAAGTCCCAGCGCTCGACTTTCTCCAGAGCCGCCAGGAAACGCTGTTCCTGCTCCATGAGTGCGGGAGCGCACATCCGGCGGGTGCTGCCAGGGGATTCAAAGCGCAGACGTTCGCCGTCGAGCTGGTAGCTGGCGAACCAATGGTTGCAGCCGGCATTGCCGTGGGCTCGACCGTCGGCGGCGAAGGTGATGCTCAGGTGGCTACGGTCAATCAGCGGGCGTTCGCCGATCCACTCGACACGATAGGCGTGTTCCGTCTGCAGTTGCGGTGCAGTGCCGGCACAGCCGGTCAGGGCGCTGGCAAGCAGGACTAAGGGCAGGTTACGGGACATGTTCAGGCCTCCTGGCAGTGATCGCAGAGATGGTGGCCGGCGTCCTTGCGCCAGCCAAGTTCGGCAATGCGGGCTTCGGCGGCCGGCTCGTGTGCAGTGTTGCCCAGGCTCGCGTCGACGGCAAATTCGAAATCCAGTTGGCGTCCGCAGTCGTCGCAGTGCACCTGCCAGTTGTGGATGGCCAGCTCGCGGAACTGCGGCCCCTTGCAGACGGCCAGCCACTGACCCGGTGGATTGATCAGGTGGCGTACCTTTTCCACCAGCAGGCGCATGTGCAGGTCGCGACTGCCCTTGAGGGTGACTAGTAGGGTGTCGCCACTCTGGATGGAGCCGCCATTGCCCGTAACCTGATAGCGCCCGGGAGCCAGGGCCCTGCATTCGGTGAGGGTGTGTTGGGGGTTGAGCAGGGTGTAGCGAAAATCGTGTTCGGCCATGTGTCCTCCGGATACGCCGGCATGCTAGCACGCTGCAGGTGCTCTGCGCTGAGCCGGCAGAGCGTTTCAGGCATTGCGGGCAGTGGCCTCGAGCAGGCGTTCAATGGCCGCGTCCAGCTCATCAAGGGCCCGCAGGGCCTCCGGATCTTCCTGTTTAAGCAGGGTTTCACTGCGCTGGCAGGCTGCACGCAACTGCGGTACACCGCAGTAGCGAGTCGCACCGTGCAGGCGGTGTACACGCTCGATCAGAGTCGTACGCTCGCCGGTGTCGCGGGCCTGGCGGATGGCCTGACGGTCGCCGGGTAGACCGTCCAGCAGCATGCTCAGCATGTCCTTGGCCAGATCAGCCTTGCCGGCGGCCAGTCGCAGACCTTCTTCCGGATCCAGGATCTGTGACTGCGGAGGAGGCGTTGCTGAAGCGCTCAGTCCGTGGGCAGGCTGCTGGCGCAGGTTCAGGCCCGTCCATTTGAGGATGACTTGAGCCAACTGACGTTCGCTGATTGGTTTGGTCAGGTAATCGTCCATGCCGCTCTGCAGCAAAGCACGTTTTTCGTTGGCCAGCGCGTGAGCGGTCAGGGCGATGATGGGGGTGGCGCTGCGGGCCTGCTCGTCTTCCCACTGACGGATCGCCTCAGTGGCCTCGCGGCCGTCCATGCCGGGCATTTGCACATCCATGAATATCAGGTCGAAATTGTCCTGATGGATCGCTTCGAGCGCCGCGTAGCCACTATCGACAGCCTTGACCTGGGCTCCCATGTCGTCGAGCAGGGTCTGCACCAGCAGCAGGTTGGCCGGATTGTCGTCGACACAAAGGATCTTTGGCCTGTGTATATCGCCAAGAGTGGGCGTCTCGACAAGGTTGCGTGGTGGGCAGACCAGGTCGACCAGCGCTTTGTGCAGCTTGCGTGTACAAGGGGGTTTCGCCAGCAGTTGAGTGTGGGCATCGGGCAGTGATTCGTGGAACAGTCCAAGCTCAGTGGTGGGGCAGAGCACCAGGGCCTTGCAGCCCAGGCGATCCAGCTCCCAGGTGTGTTGTCCAAGTGCCTCTGGCGTCAGTTGGGTGGCGTTTATGCCGAGTACGGCCAGGCTCAGGGCCTGCTCGGTGTTCTGCTGGCGGGCAACGCCCTCAAGCAGTTGCTCCGGCTCGGCAAAGGCCTGTACCTGCAGGCCGCAGTCCTCCAGTTGGTGGGTCAGCGCCTGGCGGGCCAGTTCGTGCTTTTCCAGAACGGCGACGCGGCGTCCCTGCAGCAGTGTGCGGGGTAGATCCTCAGCATCATCGCGGGCCTTGGGAAGGGTCAGACTGATCCAGAACTCGGAGCCTTCACCTGGAGTGCTTTCAACGCCAATCTCGCCGCCCATCTGCTCGATCAGACGTTTGGAAATCACCAGACCAAGGCCGGTACCGCCGGCCTGTCGGCTGAGAGAGTTATCCACCTGACTGAAGGTCTGGAACAGCGCGCGCAGATCTTCGTCGGACAGGCCGATGCCGGTGTCCTCCACGCTGATGCGCAGTTGTGCGCTGTCGGCGGTTTCGTCCTCGACCATTGCGCGCATGACGATGGTGCCTTCGCGAGTGAACTTGATGGCGTTGCTCACCAGGTTGGTCAGTACCTGCTTCAGGCGCTGTGGGTCGCCGCGCAGGGCTAGCGGTGTGTCGCGGTAGACCAGGCTGATCAGCTCCAGTTGCTTTTCGTGGGCGGTTGGCGCAAGGATGGTGAGGGTGTCCTGCAGCAGGTCACGCAGGTTGAAGGGAATCGATTCGAGTACAAGCTTGCCGGCTTCGATCTTGGAAAAGTCCAGTACCTCATTGATGATTCCGAGCAGGCTGTCGGCGGATTTTTCGATAGTGGCCAGATAGTCGCGCTGGCGCGGGCTGAGCTCGCTCTTCTGCAGCAGGTTGGTGAAGCCGAGAATGCCGTTGAGCGGGGTGCGGATCTCGTGGCTCATGTTGGCCAGGAACTCGGACTTGATGCGGCTGGCCTCCAGTGCCTCCTTGCGTGCGAAGTCCAGTTCGATGTTCTGGATTTCGATGGTTTCGAGATTCTGGCGGACGTCTTCGGTGGCCTGCTCGATGCTGTGCTGCAGCTCCTCCTGGGCGTTTTGCAGGGCTTCGGCCATACGGTTGATACCAGCGGCCAGTTCATCCAGTTCATGGCTGCCCAGTGATGGCAGGCGGGTCTCCAGGTGTCCGTCCTTGAGCTGGCTGACACTGGCCTTGATCTTGTCCAGGGGGGCGTTGATGCTGCGGCTCATACGCAGGGCCAGCAGGGCGGTGACGATCAGCCCGCCAGCGATCAGCAGCAAGCTGGTAAACAGGCTGCGGTATCCGCTCAGCAGGGTTCCCTGATGCGAAAGTTCCAGTTCGATCCAGCCGAGCGGATTGTCGTCGCCGGATTGCGGAGTGCTCTCCTCGAACATCAGGTGCAGGTTGTGCACGGGTAGCAGAAAACGCGTTGCGTCCTGGCCGCTATGGCGGCTGAGACCGGTCTGGCTGGCAGGTGCGGGGTTGTGCATGCGTGGTCCGGCGTAGGCAAGTGGCCGCTGTTGCTGGTCGAGAAAGCTCACCGCGCGTACATCCGGGTGTTCCAGAGCCTGCCGAGCAATGCGTTCGAGTACCTGGCGATCCGCTTGCAAAAGGGCTGGTGCTGACAGTGGTGCGAGGTGTTCAACCAGCAACTCGCCGCGCTGCAATAGCTGCGTTTGTAGCTCGGAAAGTTGCAGACAGGTGAAATAGCTGCCCAGCACCAGGGCCAGCAAGCTGGTGGGCAGCAGGCTCAGCAATAGCACGCGGCCCTTGATGCCAAGGCTCTTGAACACGCAGTTTCTCCTCAAGGCGATGCAGCGAATGCCCCTATCCGTGCAGGGCGTTAGCGCAGTTTAGCGTTTTGAGGGTGCGGAATCTGTAGGTGAGAGCCTTCGAGTTAATCGTTAGAATTGTTCTCATTCTGGTTTTTGAGTTAAGCACCATGACGCCCCGTGTTTCCACTCAGCCCCGCATCCTCGCCGTAGAGGATGATCCCCTATTGGCCAGCCATTTACAGGCTCACTTGAACAGCTGCGGTTTTGACGTGACCCTCAGTCAGGATGGCAGTGAGGGCCTGCAGCTGGCCGAGAGTGAAAATTTTGACCTGATTCTGATGGATATCCTGCTGCCCGGAATCAGCGGTCTTGAGGCCTTGCAGCGCCTGCGGCGACAGCGCAGTGTGCCAGTGCTGCTGATGTCGGCGCTGGGAGACGAGCAGAACCGTATCGCCGGTTTCAGCGGTGGGGCCGATGACTACCTACCCAAGCCCTTCAGCCTGAATGAACTGAGTGTGCGGGTGGAAGCGATTCTGCGACGTGTTGCTTACGAGCGTCGGGCTCATCAGCCCAGTGGCAACAGTGACTTGCGCTTTGACGAGGGACGTAACGACGTGGCCTTTGCCGGGCAATGGCTGGGACTGACCCCGAGTGAATTCCGTGTACTGGAATTGCTCTGGCGACATCAGGATGAGGCGCTGAGCAAGCCGTTTCTCTATCAACAGGCCTTGCGCCGTGCCTATGCGCCGCACGATCGTAGCCTGGACATGCACGTCAGCCATATCCGCCGCAAGCTGCAGGCCGTCGGTTACGAGGCGATGCGGGTCGACACGGTCTGGGGCAAGGGCTACATCATGGCTCAGGCTGGCGCATGAGTCTGCCAAGCCGGCATTCGCTGCTCTGGCCTCTGTCCGGCGCTATGGCGCTGTTCTGCCTGCTGCTGGTGAGTCTGCATGTGGACATGGGGCGCCTGCTGACCGATGCGACCTCCTATTTGCCGGAGTCGACCCGCAAGTTGCTGCGTGATTACGCCCGCGAGGCTGAAACAGCATGGCAGGAGAACGGTGCAATTGGGGTGGATGCCTTCCTGCGGCAACTGCAGGAGCGGGAGCAGGTCTGGGCGGTAGTAGTAGATGAGCATAAGCAGTCGCTTTCAACGCGATCGTTGACGGCTGGGGAGGTTGCTCGGCTGGACTTTCTGCGCAAGCTGGAATTTCCGGTAGGGCGGCGTGGCAGTACGCCCACCTTTTATGTGCCTTTCGAGGATGGTCCTCGGCGCCTGGTCATGGAGTTGCCCGAGCGCCTGGATCCACGGCGTTACAACGAATTCTGGGAGATACTGCTGCAGTTTGTGCTGCCTGCGGTGCTGGCGATTGTCGTTGCATTTTTGCTGTACCGCTTGCTGATTGTGCCGCTGGCCCAGCTCAGACGCCAAGCGGCTGCGTTGAGTGCCGGTGATCTGTCCGTGCGTCTGGGAACGACAGTGACCAGGCGCAAGGATGAATTGGGGCATTTGGCTCGCACTTTCAATAACATGGCCGAGCGTTTGGAGGGCACGGTGGGCTTTCAGCGGCAGTTGCTGCGTGATCTTTCCCATGAGTTGCGCACGCCATTGGGTCGTCTGCGAGTGGCAGGCGAGGGAGAGCAGGATGCCGATGCCTTGCGTCAGCGCCTGGTCCGCGAAGTGGAAGAGATGGAAAAGCTGGTGGCCGATGCCCTGGAGCTGGTCTGGCTTGATACGGAACGGCCCAGTCTTCCCTTGGAAGAGGTGGACATTGTCCGGCTTTGGGATGTACTGCGTGAAAACGCCGGATTCGAAACCGGCTGGACGCTTGAACGCATGCCTTGTGAGCTGCCGCCAGACTGCCGGGTGTTGGGGCATCTCAATGGTCTGGCCCGTGCGCTGGAGAACATCCTGCGCAATGCCATTCGGCACTCGCCGGAAGGCGGTATCGTGCGTCTGTCCGGGCGTTATGAGGACGGATATTGGCTGCTTTGCATTGATGACCAGGGGCCAGGTGTTGCCGAGCAGGAGCTGGAGCGGATCTTCCTGCCCTTTACCCGGCTTAGCGCTGCCCGTCCCGGTGGTGATGGCTTTGGCCTGGGACTGGCGATCGCACGCAGCATGATTAGCCTGCAGGGGGGGGCGCTCTGGGCTGAAGCCCTGAAACCGGGGCTACGGCTGCAGATGCGGCTGAAAAGTGTATAGGTTGTAAATGAAATTTCCTCTCATTGGCGTTTTGCTTATATTGCGCCAGCATTTTGTCGGGCCTGTTGCAGGCTGAAGGTTTGCCAACGCTTCTTCCGATGAATTGCTCCTTTCACTGAGCACTTGGCTTCGGGATGGTCT
Source organism: Pseudomonas sp. NCCP-436 (assembly GCF_019656335.1). Lineage (GTDB taxonomy): Bacteria > Pseudomonadota > Gammaproteobacteria > Pseudomonadales > Pseudomonadaceae > Aquipseudomonas. Next base: position 65,714 of record NZ_BPLZ01000013.1, read on the forward strand.
TGCGCAGTTCTCAGCGCATGCTGAGGGCGGACTCACCGCTAAAGGCTGGCCGAGCGCAATCAATCGAACCTGTGCATGCAAACTGGAGATGCTGATGAGAGTGCTAAGAATCTGGCTCGGTCGAATGGCGCTTCTGGGCGCTGCCTGGCTGGGCGCATCCCTGGCCTATGCGGCCTTCCCCCTTGAGGTGCAGCAGGGTAACAACCGGTTGACCTTCACCGAAACGCCCAAGCGTGTGGCAGTGCTCGATCTGGGAGTGCTGGATACGCTCGATGCGCTGGGTGTTGAGGTGGTCGGCATGCCGCAAATTACCGGCCCGCATTACCTGAAACAGGCCTATAGGGGGCGTGAAGGTGTGGTAGTCGGCACTCTGTTCGAGCCCGACTATGCCGCGCTTGAGGCGCTACAGCCGGATCTGATCATCGTGGGGCGGCGCTCGGCCCCCGCGCAGGAGAAACTGTCGGAACTGGCTCCGACCTTGAATCTGTACGCTGCGCCGGATCGTTTCCTGGAGCAGACCTACGAGCATCTGCAACTGCTGGGCAAGCTGTTCGACCGCCAGGAGCAGGCGGCGCGTCTTGAGCGTGAGCTTAAGCAGGCTGTTGCCGAGGTGCACGGCAAGACTGCCGGCGCCAGCGCGCTGACCTTGTTCACCATCAACCAGCACCTGATCGTACAGGCACCGGGAGATCGCCACGGCATGCTTTACCAGGTGCTCGGACTGGAGCCAGTGGTGGCGTCGGTAAAACCGGAGGCAGAGGAGAAACCGCGTCCTGCGCCGGACTCCAAGGAGGCGCAGGAAATGCGCGAGCAGCAACAGGCGCTTCTGCAGGGAGCGCTTGAGCGGCAGCCGGACTGGTTGATCGTGCTCGATCGTGGTGCGGCCACTGGCGGCGAAGGCAAGGGTGAGGAAACCCTGGGCGCTCATCCGCTTGTCTCTGCCGGCGCCGCCTGGCAGGCGGAGCGAGTGTTCTATCTGGAGCCGGCTACCTGGTATATCGCCACTGGTGGTTATCAGGGCTTGATGAGCACGCTGCAGGCATTCGCTGCCCGGTTCTGAGTCGTTGTGAGTGGGGCGTCGATCATGGCGTGATGCCGTCGCAGGTTCGGCGTATTATGTCGCTCCTTCGCGTCAGTCTGGATTCGAGCGCCCCATGACCCTGCAATTTCCTACCATCGCCGACAGCATCGGCAATACCCCTCTGGTACGTCTGCAACGCTTGGGCGGCGACACCAGCAATACTCTCCTGGTAAAGCTTGAGGGCAACAACCCGGCCGGTTCGGTCAAGGATCGGCCGGCGTTGTCGATGATCAACCGGGCTGAGCTGCGTGGCGATATTCGCCCGGGCGATACTCTGATTGAAGCGACCAGCGGCAATACCGGCATCGCTCTGGCCATGGCCGCTGCGATCAAGGGTTACAAGATGATCCTGATCATGCCGGACAATTCCACCGATGAGCGCAAGTGGGCCATGACTGCCTATGGCGCCGAGCTGATTCTGGTCAGCAAGGAAGAGGGGATGGAGGGAGCGCGCGATCTGGCAGAGAAGCTGCAGGCCGAAGGGCGCGGCAAGGTGCTCGATCAGTTCGCCAATGGCGACAACCCGCAAGCTCATTATGTTGGCACCGGGCCGGAAATCTGGCAGCAGACCGGTGGCCGTATCACCCACTTCATCAGCTCAATGGGAACCACTGGCACCATCATGGGTACCTCGCGCTACCTCAAGGAGCAGAACCCGGACATCCGCATCGTCGGCCTGCAGCCTCAGGACGGCTCTGCCATTCCCGGCATCCGTCGCTGGCCACAGGAGTACCTGCCGAAGATCTACCGACCCGAGCAGGTCGATCAGGTCATGGATATGAGTCAGGCCGAGGCCGAGCATGTCATGCGCCGCCTTGCGCGTGAGGAGGGCATCTTCTGCGGGGTCTCCTCCGGTGGCGCGGTGGCAGGCATGCTGCGTCTTTCTCAAGAGGTAGAGAACGCCGTGATGGTGGCGATCATCTGCGACCGTGGCGACCGCTACCTGTCCACCGGCATCTATGAAGAACCGGCGCAGGAATGAGCAGGCGTAGTTCCGGCCTGCGTTTTCAGGCTGGTGGTGGCAGTCGTGCCGCGCAGCTTCCAGTTGGCAAGAAGCAGCGCCTGACAATCGAGCGGCAGGCCGGTGATGGCCGTGGTATCGCCTTCGAGGGAGGGCGCACCTGGTTCGTCAGTGGTGCGCTGGCCGGCGAGCAGGTCGAGGCAAGGGTGCTTGGCGCTCGTAGCCAGACCGTCGATGCGCGCACCGAACGCATTATCGTGGCCAGCTCTGGACGACGTACCGCATCCTGCATACATGCCGGCCAGTGCGGTGGCTGCAACCTGCAACATATGCAGCATGCTGACCAGCTTGCCCTGAAACAGCGCACTCTGGCGGAGCAACTGAGCCGGCTGGGCGGCATTCAGCCGGACGAATGGGCTGTGCCGCTGAGCGGAGCCGAGTTCGGTTACCGGCGTCGTGCGCGCATCGCCGTGCGCTGGGATGCCAGGAGTCGACAGCTGCAGGTGGGCTTTCGCGCCGAAGCCAGTCAGGCGATCGTTGCCATTGACCGGTGCCCGGTGCTGGTACAGCCCTTGCAGCCGATTTTCCAGGCATTGCCAGCCTTGCTGCGCAAACTCGAGAAACCTCAGGCGCTGGGTCATGTCGAGCTGTTCAGCGGTAGCGCCGAGGCCATGTTGCTGCGCCATACTGCAGCGCTGAGTCAGGGCGATCTGAACCTTCTCAGGGCATTCTGTTCGCAGTACGACGTACAGCTGTGGCTGCAGGGAGAAGGCCAGGCACAAGCCGATGATGCGCAGGCCGAGTTGGCCTTCCGCTTGCCCTCTTGGGATTTGCAACTGGCCTGTCGGCCCGGAGACTTTGTCCAGGTTAACGAATCGGTCAACGAGTCGATGATTGCCCAGGCTCTAGACTGGCTCGGCGTAGAACCGGGCGAGCGGGTGCTCGATCTGTTTTGTGGGCTGGGCAATTTCGCTCTGCCGCTGGCTCGGCAGCGGGCCGAGGTGGTGGCTGTCGAAGGCGTCGAAGGCATGGTCAGACGCGCCGCTGCCAATGCCCGAGACAATGGACTGGAGAATGCGCACTTTTTCCGGGCCGATCTGTCCAAGCCGCTGGCTGGTCAGAACTGGGCGCAGGGAGGCTTTGCCGCCGTGCTGCTCGATCCGCCGCGTGATGGAGCGCTGGAGGTGGTGCGCGGGATGAGCGGGTTGGGCGCCAAGCGTCTGGTCTATGTATCCTGCAATCCGACGACTTTGGCGCGTGATGCCGCCGAGCTGATTCGTCAGGGCTACCGCCTGCGCCGCGCCGGAATCCTGGATATGTTTCCGCAGACTGCGCATGTCGAGGCCATGGCACTGTTTGAACGATCCGGGGCCTAGCCCGCGAAACAAGGGCGGTACGCTGAGTACCGCACGGACGAGCAGGAAGCGTCCGTCATGTTAATCCGACCGGCTCATAGAAGGCCGGCGACTTTTCGGTGTGCTGTATCCGCACCGTAGGGAAGGTAAGACAATGGTTCAGGTTAGAGCGCATCAGCCAGTCAACGACGATGGCAGCATTAATCTCGAGGCCTGGCTGGATCATGTCGCCAGCGTTGTCCCGGCGCTGGATCGCCAGGGACTGCAGGAAGCCTGCGAGTTTGCCCGGGAGGTTGAGCAGCAGGCTCACTCCACGAAGAACCACTGGAGCGAGGGGGCCTCGACTTTTCGTGCCGGCCTCGATATCGCCGAGATTCTCGCAGATCTCAAGCTTGATCAGGATTCACTGGTGGCAGCGGTCATCTACCGCGGCGTGCGTGAAGGGCAGGTGAGTCTGGCAACGGTTCATCAGCGCTTCGGTGCGGTGGTGGCCAAGCTGATCGAGGGTGTGCTGCGCATGGCGGCGATCAGCGCCAGTATCAACCCGCGCGAATCGGTGGTGGTCGGCTCTCAGACTCAGGTGGAAAACCTGCGCAAGATGCTGGTGGCCATGGTCGACGACGTTCGCGTGGCGTTGATCAAGCTGGCCGAGCGTACCTGCGCTATCCGCGCGGTCAAGGAAGCCGACGAGGAAAAGCGCCAGCGCGTAGCGCGCGAGGTGTTCGACATCTATGCCCCGCTGGCTCACCGTCTTGGCATTGGCCATATCAAGTGGGAGCTGGAAGACCTGTCGTTCCGCTATCTGGAGCCTGAGCAGTACAAGCAGATCGCAAGGCTGCTGCATGAGCGGCGACTCGATCGTGAGCAATATATCAACGATGCCATGGCCCACCTGCGCCTGGAGCTTGAGAGTGCCGGGATCAAGGCCGACATCAGTGGCCGGGCCAAGCACATCTATTCGATCTGGCGGAAGATGCAGCGCAAGGGCCTGCAGTTCAGCCAGATCTACGACGTGCGCGCAGTGCGCGTGCTGGTGCCGGAGGTGCGCGACTGTTACACCACCCTGGGCATAGTGCATACCCTGTGGCGGCATATCCCCAAGGAGTTCGACGACTACATCGCCAACCCCAAGGAAAATGGCTACCGCTCGCTGCACACGGCCGTGCTCGGTCCCGAGGGCAAGGTGCTGGAGGTGCAGATCCGTACTCATGCCATGCATGAGGAGGCCGAACTGGGTGTTTGCGCGCACTGGCGCTACAAGGGTACCGACGTCAAGTCCGGCTCCAATCACTATGAAGAGAAAATCTCCTGGCTGCGTCAGGTGATCGAGTGGCACGAGGAGCTGGGCGACATCGGCGGCCTGGCCGAGCAGTTGCGTGTCGACATCGAGCCGGACCGGGTCTACGTATTTACCCCGGACGGTCATGCCATCGACCTGCCCAAGGGGGCCACACCGCTGGATTTCGCCTATCGCGTGCACACCGAAATCGGTCATGCCTGCCGGGGCGCCAAGATCAACGGGCGCATCGTGCCGCTGACCTATAGCCTGCAAACCGGTGAACAGGTGGAAATCATCACCAGCAAGCAAGGGGCGCCGAGCCGCGACTGGCTCAACCCAAACCTGGGCTATGTCACCACCAGTCGTGCCCGGGCGAAGATCGTGCACTGGTTCAAGCTGCAGGATCGCGACCAGAACGTTGCTGCCGGCCGTCAGTTGCTTGAACGTGAGCTGGCGCGTCTGGCACTCAGCGGCGTGGATTTCGACAAACTGGCGGAAAAGGCCAACCTCAAGAGCTCTGAGGATATGTACGCCGCCTTGGGGGCTGGCGATCTGCGCCTGGCTCATGTTGTCGGCCTAGCCCAGCAACTGGTGGAGCCGGAGCGTGGCAACGAGCAGCTTGAACTGATCCCGCGCAAGGCTCAGGGATTCAGACCGGGCAAGCGTGGTGACATCCAGATTCAGGGGGTCGGCAACCTGCTGACGCAGATGGCCGGCTGCTGCCAGCCACTGCCGGGCGACCCGATCGTCGGTTACATCACCCTTGGCCGTGGCGTCACCATCCATCGCCAGGACTGTCCGACTGCGCTGCAGCAGTCTGGCCGCGAGCCGGAGCGAATGATCCAGGTCAGTTGGGGGCCGGTGCCGGTGCAGACCTACCCGGTGGAAATCGCCATCAAGGCCTACGACCGCTCCGGTCTGCTGCGCGACGTGACCCAGGTACTGCTCAACGAGAAACTCAACGTGCTGGCGGTCAATACCCGCTCCAACAAGGAGGACAACACCGCCTCCATGTCGATCACCGTGGAGATTCCCGGACTGGATGCGCTGGGGCGTCTGCTGGCCCGTATCAGCCAGTTGCCCAACATCATCGAGGCACGTCGCCAGCGTGCCAACTGAGTGACGCCCAAAGTCCGAGGTTGTTGATCCGACATGTACCAATTAGACGACTTGCTGCACCTGATGGCTCGCCTGCGTGATCCGCAACACGGCTGCCCCTGGGATCTCAAGCAGGATTACGCCAGCATCGTGCCCTATACCCTCGAAGAGGCCTATGAGGTGGCAGATGCCATCGAGCGTGGCGATTTCGACCACCTTCCGGGTGAGTTGGGCGACCTGCTGTTTCAGGTGGTCTACTACAGCCAGCTGGCAAGGGAGGAGGGGCGTTTCGACTTTGCCCGGGTGGTCGATGGCATCACCCGCAAGCTGATCCGCCGCCATCCACATGTATTCCCGGACGGCGATCTGTACGGCGCTCCGGATGCGACGCGGCTGGAGGAAGCTGCGGTGAAACAGCGCTGGGAGGAACTCAAGGCCGAGGAACGCGCCGAGAAAGCCGCCGAGCCTGAGCAGCTCTCGCTGCTTGACGATGTGCCGGTCGCGCTGCCGGCATTGTCACGAGCTGCCAAGCTGCAGAAGCGTGCCGCGCAGGTGGGGTTCGACTGGCCCGAAGCGCTGCCGGTGGTGGACAAGGTGCGCGAGGAGCTGGACGAAGTTCTTGAGGCCATGAGTGAAAATGACGCCGAGGCCGTGGCCGAGGAAATCGGTGACCTGCTGTTCGTCGTGACCAATCTGGCCCGCCATCTCAAGGTAGATCCGGAGGCGGCACTGCGGGCGGCCAATGGCAAGTTCGAGCGGCGTTTTCGCTTTATCGAGCAGCGTGTGCGAGCCACCGGCCGCCGCCTTGACGGCTGCACCCTGGAAGAACTGGACGCTCTCTGGGGCGAGGCCAAGAAGTTGGAGAAACAGTCGCCGGGCTGCTGAGAGGCTGGAGCGAGACTGGCAGAGCCCTTATGCTGGGCAACTTGAAACGGGCGCTGGCAGAGTCTGCCGCCGCCGCAACGGAATCATCTTCGGGATCGTGAGATTATGGGTCTTTCCCTGCGCGACCAGCTGCTCAAAGCCGGCCTGGTCAACGAGAAACAGGCCAAACAGGTTGGCAAGCAGCAGCAGAAGCAGAAGCGTCTGGCCCACAAGGGCCAGGCCCAGCTGGATGACAGCGCCCGTCAGGCAGCGCTGCAGGCTCAGGCCGAGAAGGCGGCCCGGGATCAGGAGCTCAATCGTCAGCAGCAGGAAAAGGCCGAGCGTAAGGCACGTGCTGCGCAGATCAAGCAACTGATAGAACGTTCCCGCCTGCCCAAGCTGGAGGGCGACGACTACTACAACTTCGTCGATGACAAGAAGGTCAAGCGTCTGGCGGTCAATGCCATGATGCGCAACAAGCTGTCCAACGGCTGGCTGGCCATCGTCCGCCATGGCGGTGGCTACGAGGTCATCCCGCGTGAGGCAGCGTTGAAGATCCAGGAACGTGATCCTTCCCGTATCGTCCTGCTCAACACCCATGTCGAGGAACCGGACGCCGACGACCCCTACGCCGCCTACAAGATTCCGGACGATCTGATGTGGTAGTCCGGCACCTGCCGCAAGCTCATGAATGACTGGTGGCAGGCTCACCGGGCAGGTCTGCCGTGGGGCAATCCCGCGGCAGTTGCCTGAACGGCTATAGCAGCGGGATGGTATAGCTGACGATCAGGCGGTTCTCGTCCAGATCGCCGGTGCTGGCGTTGGAGCGCACCATGGCATTGCGCCAGCGCACGCCGAGGTTCTTCAGCGGGCCTTCCTGCACCACGTAGCTGATGTCGATATCGCGTTCCCACTCCCGGCCGTTGACGCCGCCGACGCCGTCGAAGCCATCACCCTTGACGTAGCGGACAAAAGCGCTCAGTCCAGGGATGCCATAGCTGGCGAAGTTGATGTCGTAGCGGGCCTGCCAGGATTTCTCGTCCTTGCGGGTGAAGTCGAGAATCTGTAGGTAGTTGACGATGTACGGATCGGTCTCGCTGAGGAAGGGGAAGGCATTGTCGCCGTCGACCTTCTGATAGCCGAGGCGGAAGGTATGCGCACCGATGCCGGCCCAGAGGTTGAGCGAGGTCAGCTCGTTGTCCAGTTTTCCGCCCAGCCGGCGGCCGTTATCTGCGGAATCGAAATAGGCGAGGTTGGCGCCCAGCTTCCAGTCACCGACTGGCTGAACATGGATCAGGTTGTACAGCTTCTGGTCGTAGATGTCTTCCAGCTCGCCATACCACAGCCCTACGGTGGTGTTGCCACCGTTGAACTTGTAGTCGCCGCCGGCGAAGTTGTAGCGGTCGCTCTTGCCGCCGACGTTGCTGGCTGTGAGGTCGACTCGATCGGTGGAGGCGCGGTGGTTCACCTCGCGCAACTGGCCGCCGTTAAGGGTCAGGCCGTCGATTTCCTGAGAGGTGATCTGCGCACCACTGAACACCTGTGGTAGCAGGCGCGAGTCGCCAGCGGAGACGATCGGCAGCTTCGGCATCAGCCCGCCGACGCGCAGGGTGGTCTTCGACAGGCGTGCCTTGGCCGCGCCGCTGAACTCGGAGTATTTATCCGGTCCCTCGTCGCCGAAGGCATTGGGCAGCAGGCCGGTGCCGGCACGCTGATCCGAGGAGTCCAGCTTCAGCCCGAGCCCGGCGTAGGCATCCAGACCGAAGCCCACGGTACCTTCGGTAAAACCCGACTCCAGCTTGAAGATGAAGCCCTGAGCCCATTCCTCCCGCTTGGACTGGGCGACGCCCGGATCTCGCAGGTCGCGGTTCATGTAGAAATTGCGCAGTTCCAGGGTGGCCTTGCTGTCGTCGATCAGATTGGCCTGTGCCAGGCCCGGCAAGGTGAGGCAAGTGCCGAGGGTGGCGCAGGCCACGGCTCGGGCGAGGGGAGTCTTGCTCATTATTGTTGTCTCCTCGTGTGGTTTACGGCCGAACCACGGCGTGACCGGCCGGTTGCGGCGCGGAGAAAATAACCACTTTGGTCGCAGAGAGACTGTAAGACTTTAGTCTGGCGAAAGCGGGAACCCTGCCGGTGCGGGGCGCGCTTGGCAGCAATGGACATGTGATGACCGTTGGTCGGGCGAGGTTAAAGTCCTCCTGCCGGTGGCCGCTAAGGTTGCAGATGACCATCCACCCGAGGCCTTGTCATGAACCCGCTCAATTCCCTCCCTGCTGCTGCCCGTACCGTCCAGGCCGGTACTGCCGGTGCCGCCCGCCAAGAGGTGGTCGATCCTCATGAGATTCTGGCCAACCGCCTGGCCAAGCGACTCGGGCTGCAGCCGGGGGCACTGAGCGGCAAGCGCGATGACTACACTCCGGAGAAGGTGGCCGAACGGGTGCTGGGCTTTATTGAGCAGCGCCTGCAGAGCGAGGCCGCCGCCGGGGCCGACCCGAAACGTCTGGAAGCGCTCATGGCCCAGGCCCGCGACGGAGTTGAAAAGGGCTTTGCCGAAGCGCGCAAGATTCTCGACGGCATGGGAGTACTGAGCGGGCAGATAGCCACTGACATTGATGACACCTATTCGCGTATCCAGGATGGCCTGAATGCTCTGGATCGGCGTTTTGCCGGTGCTGCCGACGAGGCTCGGCAGGTGTCGCTCAGCGCGCAGCGTGAACAGGTCAGTGCACTGGCCGAGTCCTTTGAACTGTCGGTTACTACCCGTGACGGCGACCGCCTGCGCATTTCCGTGGCGCAGGCATCGGCCAGTTGGTCGCAGAGCCGGATGGATGCGGGGGCGGACGGCAATTCCATCCAGGCGAGTGCGAGCAGTCAGTCCGGCAGCTTGCGTATCGGCGCCTGGCAGGTGGAAATCGAGGGCGAGCTGGACGACGGCGAGGTGAAGGCGCTGGAGAAGCTCTTCAGTCAGGTGCAGGCACTCTCCGACCGCTTCTACGCTGGGGACTCAGTAGGTGCCTTCGACCGCGCCATGGCGCTGGAGATGGATGGTGAGCAGCTAGCCTCGCTGTCGCTGCGGCTGACCCAGAGCAGCGTGCGTCAGGTCAGCGACAGCTATGGCGCGTTGGCCGGGCAGGGTGCCAGCGCGATCAATACCAGTCTGCAGGAATACGCGCGCGGCCTGCTCGAGGCGCTGCGCAGCGCCAGCGAAATGAGCGAGGATGCCGGTAACCTGCTCGGTCAGCTGCTGCGTGGCGGCATGTCGCTGGACGAGCGCTACGACCAGCAGCGTCTGGACAAGGCCGAGCAGCTCAGCCGCAGTTTGCTCGACGGTCTGCAGACACTGCTTGCCAGAGACGCTGCGCAGTCTGAAGCGTAGTGCGGTGCTAAACTGCGCGCCCTGCCGATAGTGAGGTGCGCTCATGACGCCTGAATGCCAACTTTTCGGAACCCTCGGCTGCCACCTGTGCGAGCTGGCCGAGGCATTGCTGATGCCCTTTGTCGAGAATGGTCTGCTGGTCGAGCTGATCGACATTGCCGAGCATGAGGGCCTAGTCGAGCGTTACGGCCTGTGCATTCCCGTGCTGCGTCGCTGTGACAATGGCCAGGAACTGAACTGGCCATTCGATGCCGAGCAGGTGGTGGCCTTTCTTGGTTGATGCCTCGTCCGGTGGCCGGGCGAGCATGGCAGGGCTTAGCGCACCAGGTTAAGGAATTCGCCGCGGGTTGCCGGATTGTTGCGGAATTCGCCGAGCATTACCGAGGTGACCATGGACGAGTTCTGCTTTTCCACACCGCGCATCATCATGCACATGTGCTGCGCTTCGATCACCACGGCCACGCCCAGTGCGCCGGTGACCTGCTCGACTGCTTCGGCGATCTGGCGGGTGAGGTTTTCCTGGATCTGCAGGCGGCGGGCATACATGTCGACAATGCGTGCCACCTTCGACAGGCCGAGTACCTTGCCGCTGGGGATGTAGGCGACATGGGCCTTGCCGATAAAGGGCAGCAGGTGGTGTTCACACAGAGAGTACAGTTCGATGTTCTTCACCAGTACCATCTCGCTGTTGTCGGAGCTGAACAGTGCACCATTGGTGACTTCCTCCAGCGTCTGCTGGTAGCCGCGGCAGAGGTACTGCATGGCCTTGGCGGCGCGCTTGGGCGTGTCGAGCAGGCCTTCGCGGGAAACGTCCTCGCCAAGCTGGCCAAGGATTGCGGTGTAATGTTGTTCCAGGGACATGGAAAATCCTGTTGGGATATCGAAGGGCGCAGAGTAGGGCGTCGGTATAGGGCTGGCAAGCATGAGCCGGCGAGCTAGTCGTCGCGGCCGTCCATCATGGTGCGCTTGAGGATGATGTAAACCGCGCCGGTACCACCGTGCTTGGGCAGGCAGGAGGTGAAACCGAGCACCTGAGGATGCTGGCGCAGCCAGGTGTTAACATGGCTCTTGATCATCGGCTTGCGTCCGTCCATGCGTGCCGCCTTGCCGTGAGTCACGCGTACGCAGCGGATCTCCCGACGGATAGCCTCGGCGAGGAAGTCCCAGAGTGTGTCGCGCGCCACGTCCACCTTCATGCCGTGCAGGTCGAGGCTGCCCTCGAAGGGAATCTGGCCGAGCTTTAGCTTGCGCATCTGGCCTTCCTGAACGCCGTTGCCTGCCCAGTACAGGGCATCTTCGGCACCGACGTCGATGACGAACTGATCCGACAGTCCGTCTACCTTGATTTCGTCCTGACGAACGGTCGCTGCCTGGCGCAGCGTGCTGAACCGCAGGCGGTCGGTTTTAGGTTTGCCGGTGTCGGCACGGTCGTCTCTGAGTGGCTTGACGCCACGCAGTTCAGCCCGGAACAGGGAAAAGTCGTCGTCTTGCATCGGTCGCTCCGCGAAACAGGCGGGCATTTTACCTCTGCTGGAGCTGAATCAGTCGCGCTTTTTCAGCAGGTGTGGTGCCATGCTCAGATCGCTTGGGCGACGCAGCCGGCGGCGGCAGCGTCGCCAGACAGCAATGCCGAGCCAGAGCAGCACCAGGCTTAGGCCGAAAACGGCAATGGCTTCTGCATTGCTATTCAGGGGCGTCAGGCGTGGCGCACGACCGGCCAATGTGGCGACACCGGCCATCAGCAACAGAATGCCCAGGGCGGTCAGCAGTGCGCCAAGCACCACCCCCAGACGCAGGCGCCAGTTGCCGGGCTGGCGTGGCCGCAGGCGGCGGGCATCGAAATCGTCCGAAAGCTTCATGTCGATTTCCTTTGTGGCTATCGGCGCTATGACCGGGGGAGCCCGGTTGGGTTCCCCTGGTGTCGACGGCCGCCGTGAGATTGGCTCAGCTCAGCGAGCTGGCGTCTGGCACCAGAGTAGCGAAGTTGTCTGCCAGGGCAATCATCTCGATACGGTGCATGTCCGCCGCGCTGATGACGCTGCCGTCCGGAGCTGGCAGGTCGCGTGTGGCGCAGGCGCCTGCCACCAGGGTGCAGCGGTAACCGTAGTCCTTGGCGGCGCGCACGGTGGTGCTGATGCTGGAGTGGGTCATAAAGCCGCAGACGATCAGGTCGAGGTGGCCAAGTGCCTGTAGGCGATCATGCAGTTCTGTGCCGGCGAAGGCGTTGGGCAGACGCTTCTCCACCACCACTTCGCCGGGCAGTGGGGCAACTTCCGGCAGATGCTGGCCACGCGGACCGCTGGGGTCGAGAAGGCCACCGGGAATTCCCAGGTGCTTGACGTGGACGATTGAGCTGCCGGCGCTGCGGGCGGCGTCAAGCAGACTGGCGATCTGCTGCAGCGCCGCATCCAGCCCCGGGAGGGCTAGCACACCGCTGCGATATTCTTCCTGGGCGTCGATGATCAGCAGGGTCGCATTGCTCAGGCTGGCCGGTGCGTGACCACGACCGGTGAGCTGGAACATGGTTTGCGGAAGGGACATCTCGGGCTCCTGGCTGATGGTGATAATTTGCCATTGTCCGCTGGTCGGGGCAGTCTGTGAACCTCTATTGCGCCACATCTTGCTCGTGGCCGGTTGCGAGCGTAGTGCACATGCTCAAATGAGAACGCCCGATGTTGTTGTGCGCAAGGAGTTCTCTTTGGGTTTTGGCTGTTGTTTTCCTGGGAGTGGCCGGTGTCGCCCTGCTTGCTCATGCGCTGCAGGCCGCACTGGGATAGACTGACCACTTTTCATCCGGAGACTTCCCGTGACTGCTCCCATCACCCGTTTACGCACCCTGCGCGACTATATCCGCTGGGCAGTCAGCCGTTTTCAGTCCGAGCAGCTGTTTTTCGGTCACGGCACCGACAACGCGTGGGATGAGGCTCGGCAACTGGTGCTTGGCGCGTTGCACCTGCCTTGGGAAATGGCCGATGCCTACCTCGACTGCCGTCTGGAGGATGATGAGCATGTGCTGCTTCATGCTCTGCTGCAGCGCCGCATCGAAGAGCGGGTGCCGGTCGCCTACCTGTTGGGCGAAGCCTGGTTCTGCGGTCTGCCTTTCTGGGTCGACGAGCGGGTGCTGGTGCCGCGTTCGCCAATCGCCGAACTGATCGAACGGCAGTTCGCCCCCTGGCTGCCGGCCGCGCCGGCGCGGATTCTTGATCTGTGCAGTGGCTCCGGTTGTATCGGCATTGCCTGTGCCTATGAGTTCCCTGAGGCGGAGGTGGTGCTGTCGGACCTTTCCTTTGACGCACTGGAAGTGGCGAATCGCAATATCGAACGACACGGGTTGGAGGATCGCGTCTACTGCGTTCAGGGTGATACCTTCGGCGGGTTGCCGGGGCAGCGTTTCGACCTGATTGTCTCCAATCCGCCGTACGTGGATGCCGAGGACTTCGCCGACATGCCTGCCGAGTACCGACACGAGCCGGAAATTGGCCTGGCCTGCGGTGAGGATGGCTTGGATCTGGTGCGACGGATGCTTGCCGAGGCTGCCGATCACCTGACCGATCACGGGCTGCTGATCGTTGAGGTAGGCAATAGCCAGGTGCATGTACAGGAGCTGTATCCGGAGGTGGATTTCACCTGGCTGGAGTTCGAGCGAGGCGGCCACGGCGTATTCCTGCTGGCAGCCAGCCAGTGTCGCGAGCACCAGGCACTATTCCGCTCGCGTTGCAGCGTCTGAGGCCAGGCAGCCTTTTCAGCGGGTGGCGATCCAGATCAACAGGCCGGCCTGGAACAGGCAGAAAGCCACCAGGCAGGCGATGGTAAAGCGCAGGCCGCTGTCCTCGCGCTTGAGGCGCTCAAGCCGTTCTTCCAGTTTGCTCAACTGGGTGCTTTGCTCCTGCAGAGTTTGATCGGCCTGCTGCAGCATGGCGGCAGCATCCAGTAGTTCGATGAACTGTACTTTTTCGCTATTCCAGTCCGGCAGCAGCGCGTTGACTCGTGGTGCGCTGTAGGCCGGCTTGAGCTGCAGCGGGTCGCTGTACTCGATGGTGAAGCCTTGCGCCCTCAGCGCATGGTCGCGGCGTGCGCGGGAAAGCTCGTTGAAACTGTCCTTGGCCGGCAGGGCTGCGCCCTCTACCTGGTAGTGGGCGTACTGCCGGCGCGCCCAGGCAATGCCCTGAGCCATCAGAAAACGACCTAGGCCGCGGTTGGGCGGCTCCACGTTCAGGCCCTTGTCGGGGCCGAAGCGTACTTCCTTGCGCCGGTGATCGGCCCAGACCTCCAACTGATTCTGTTGGCGGTGCAGTTGCTGGCCCGGCAGTTGGATATTCAGGCGCAGCAGGCTCAAATCCTTGCTGTGGCGTTCGGTTTGGCCGAGCAGGACGAAGCGCAGCGGCCTGGGGCCGGTTTCCCGGTCAACTGGAAGTGGCGTCAGGCGCAGCAGGCGAAATTGCTCCGGGGGGAGATCGGACCAGGGGTGAGAGGCGGCCGGAGCCTCGCCAGTGGCAGCGTCTTTCTCGGGGGCTTGCGGCTCCGGGATGGATTGTTCGCTCATGAGCGTCCTATGCGCGTGATCCGTGGATTTGGCAGGTTATCGGCCATTGCGCTCCGAACTGGAGCGGATGAAGTCAACGATATGCTCGCCCAGTGCGCGTGCCAAGGGTAGCTGGGGATCATCGTAGGAGCCTCGCTGTGCATTCCAGTCGGCTGGCGTGATACGCAGGACGTGGTTCATGCCCGGGATCAGGACCAGTTCGGCGTCCGGGCGGGCCTGTTGCAGGCGTCTGGCATTTTCCTGGCTGACCTGGGCGTCATGGCTGCCCTGGATGATAAGTGCGGGGATGCGCAGTGCGGCGAAGGCCTGTGCCGGATCCTGGCGTAGCAGGCTGATCAGGTAGGGCTGTACGCTGGGCCGATAGATCACCTGCAGGGGCTCAGGCACTTGCGGCTGCAACTGGCCGTGAATCAGTCCCGCAAGGATCCGCCGGCTCTCGGCCAGCAGTGCTGGTGGCAGGCGCATGGCCAGTTGCATATCTAGCACCTGGCCGATGGGATAGCCAGGGCCGGCGATTGAGACCAGGGCGTCGGCCTGACTGCCAGCTGCGGCCAGGTTGGCAATCAGGGCCCCTTCGCTGTGGCCGATGAGAATCAACTGGTCGAAGCGAGGGTCGTCCCGCAGCCAGGCCGCCCAGGCTTCAACGTCGGCTACGTAGCGCTCGACGCTGAGCTGGCGCTCGTCTGCCGCAGCGGCTCGGCTGGCGGCCACGCCGCGTTTGTCGTAGCGCAGGCTGGCGATGCCGTGGCGGGCCAGCAGTTGTGCCAGTTTCCTAAGCGCGTCGTTATGGCCGCCTTCCGGGTTGTTACCGTCGCGATCCGTGGGGCCCGAGCCGGCAATCAGCAGTGCCAGTGGTATCGGATGCTCGCTTTGTGGCAGCAGCAGACTGCCGTATAGCGTGCCCTGATCCGTATCGAGCTGTACCGGAAATTGCCGGCTGCTGCTTGGGGCGGCCTGAGCCAGGCCGGTGATCAGGAGAAGAGACAAAAGCAGGACTCGCAGCATGATGGGGGCAGAATAGTGGCACACCGGTATTGGACGTTGCCGGGCGCGCAAGGTTCGGGGTGAACTGCAGAAGGGGCGCAGGTATACTCGCCCACCTCGTAAACGGGCCTGCATGTGTCAGGCTAGGGCTGAATCTCGCGGAGCGTCTTTCCATGTCCGGCAATACCTACGGCAAGCTGTTCACCGTCACCACCGCAGGCGAAAGCCATGGCCCGGCACTGGTTGCCATCGTCGACGGTTGCCCGCCCGGCCTGGAGATTGCCACCGAGGATCTGCAGCGTGATCTGGATCGCCGTAAGCCAGGCACCAGCCGCCACACCACTCAGCGTCAGGAGGCGGACGAAGTGGAAATCCTCTCCGGCGTTTTCGAGGGGCGTACCACCGGATGTCCGATCGGCCTGTTGATCCGCAACACCGATCAGAAATCCAAGGACTATTCGGCGATCAAGGATCTGTTCCGCCCGGCCCACGCCGACTACACCTACCACCACAAGTACGGTCTGCGCGACTACCGCGGCGGCGGCCGCAGCTCGGCCCGCGAGACCGCCATGCGCGTAGCCGCCGGAGCCATCGCCAAGAAGTACCTGGCCAGCCAGGGGGTCGTCGTGCGCGGCTACATGAGCCAGCTCGGTCCCATCGAGATTCCCTTCAAGAACTGGGACAGCGTCGAGCAAAACGCCTTCTTTAGCCCCGACCCGGACAAGGTGGCGGAGCTGGAGGCCTACATGGATCAACTGCGCCGTGACCAGGACTCGGTCGGCGCGAAGATCACCGTGGTTGCCGAAGGCGTCATGCCGGGCCTGGGTGAGCCGATCTTTGATCGCCTGGATGCCGATCTGGCCCATGCACTGATGAGCATCAATGCAGTCAAGGGGGTGGAAATCGGCGCCGGCTTCGCCTGCGTGGCTCAGCGCGGCACCGAACACCGCGATGAGCTGACCCCGGAAGGTTTCCTGTCGAACAATGCCGGTGGCATTCTCGGCGGTATTTCCAGCGGCCAGCCAATTGTCGCCCACCTGGCCCTCAAGCCCACTTCCAGTATCACCACGCCTGGACGCTCCATCGACACCCATGGCAATCCGGTGGAAGTGATTACCAAGGGGCGTCACGATCCCTGTGTGGGCATCCGCGCCACGCCGATCGCCGAGGCGATGATGGCCATCGTGCTGATGGATCATCTGCTGCGTCATCGCGCGCAGAACGCCGATGTACGCGTATCCACGCCGGTACTGCCGCAGCTGTGACGGCCAACCTGCCGTACTGGCGGCTGTCCGGCTTCTACTTTTTCTACTTTGCCCTGCTTGGAGGTACGGCGCCGTTTCTGGCGTTGTACTTCGATTATCTGGGCTTTTCTCCCGCACGCATCGGCGAACTGGTGGCCATCCCCATGCTGATGCGCTGCATGGCGCCGAACCTGTGGGGCTGGCTGGGTGACCGTAGCGGTCAGCGTTTGTTGATCGTACGTCTCGGCGCGCTGTGCACACTGGCCTGCTTCGCCGGCATCTTCCTCGACCAGAGTTATGCCTGGCTGGCGCTGGTTATGGCTGCCCATGCTTTCTTCTGGCACGCGGTATTGCCGCAGTTCGAGGTCATCACCCTGGCCCATCTGCGTGAGCAGGCGGCCCGCTACAGCCAGATTCGCTTGTGGGGCAGCATTGGTTTCATCTTCGCGGTGATCGGCCTTGGTCTGCTGTTCGAGCAACTGAGCCTGGATGTTTATCCGGTGGCGCTGGTGCTGATCATGACCGGCATTGTCGCCGGTAGTTTCTGGGTGCCCAATGCCCAGCCGCAGCAGCGCCCGGAGCTAGCGGGGCAGGGGGGCTTTCTGCGCCAGCTGCGGCGCCCCGGCATGTTGGCCTTCTATGTCTGCGTCGGCCTGATGCAGCTGAGTAATGGCCCGTACTACACCTTTCTGACTTTGCACCTGGAGAGTGTCGGTTATAGCCGTGGGGCCATCGGCATGCTCTGGGCGCTGGGAGTGGTCGCGGAAATTCTGTTGTTCATGTGTATGGCGCGCCTGTTGCAGCGCCATACGCTGCGCACGGTGCTGCTGGCCAGCTTCCTGATTACGGCGTTGCGCTGGCTGCTGCTGGGCAGCCTCGCAGCTTATCTGCCGGTTCTGCTGCTGGCGCAGTGCATGCATGCTGCGACTTTCGGCGCATTTCATGCCGCCAGTATCCATTTTGTCCAGCGCAGCTTCGGTGACCGCCAGCAGGGGCAGGGACAGGCGTTGTATGCCAGTTTGTCCGGAATCGGCGGCGCGCTCGGCGCGCTTTACGCCGGCTACAGTTGGAAGGGCCTGGGGCCGGCCTGGACTTTTGCCCTGGCCAGTCTGGTAGCCTTGCTGGCTGCCCTGGTCATCGCCACCCGCCTGCCGCCCGAGCGGCACCGAACCGAGTGATTTTTCATGAGTAGCCTCAGCGTCTATTCGCACACCGTCTCCGAACTGCCCCACAAGGTGCTCAACCATGCCGAGGACATCACCAGCACACTGGCCGCAGCCGGCATCGGCTATCAACGCCTGGAGCTGCCCGCTACCCTGCATCCGGGTTGCGCGCAGGAGGCGTTCGACGCCGCCTGCGGCCCCTGGCTGCAGGCGCTGATGGCGCGCGAAGGCTATGTACGGCAGGAACTGTTCAACCTGCAGCGGCGCGATCCGCAGCGGCTAGAACTGCGTGCGCGCTACCTGGACGAGCAACTGCAGGAGGCAGCCAGTGCCTGGCTGTTCGTTGGCGGTTTTGCCCAGCTCGGCCTGCATGTGGGCGAGCAGGTCTTTCTGCTGCTGGGCGAGCGCGGCGATCTGCTGAGCCTGCCTGCCGGCACTCGTCATTGGTTCGATCTCGGTGAAGAACCCCATGCGTTGGTGCTGCGGCTGAGTGCAGGGGAGCAGGCGCCTACGCCCAGCGGTGACGACATTGCCGGGCGCTTCCCGCGACTGGGCGACTGACCAGTCGTTTTCTTGCATCAGGCGTTTACTGCGCCTGCTTCTAGCCGGCTAAGGTGTGACTTACCTACCAATGCCAGCGAAATTTCCTCCCAAAGTACCATTTGGTGCTGTTGCGGGCGGGGGCTTAATGGAGCGGCCGGAATGTTCCGGTCCAATAACAAGAGGATCGCTCCATGTGGACTAAACCCGCCTTTACCGACCTGCGCATCGGCTTCGAAGTTACCCTGTACTTCGCTAACCGCTGATCGTTCCGGCCCCGGTTCGTCCGGGGCATCCCTCCGGTGACCTGTCATGCATATCCAGATTCTCGGCTCTGCCGCGGGCGGCGGCTTTCCCCAATGGAACTGCAACTGCCGTAACTGTCGCGGTGTGCGTGCCGGCACCCTGCGGGCGCAGCCGCGCACCCAGTCGTCGATTGCCATTTCCGATGACGGTGTGCAGTGGATTCTGTGCAACGCCTCTCCGGATATCCGTAGTCAGATCGAAGCCTTTCCTGCGTTACAGCCTGCGCGCCAGCTACGTGATACGGCGATTGCCGGGATCATTCTGCTGGACAGCCAGATTGACCACTGCACCGGCCTTTTGACCCTGCGCGAGGGTTGTCCACACGAGGTCTGGTGTACCGAGATGGTGCATCAGGACCTGACCACGGGTTTTCCGCTGTTCAACATGCTTCAGCACTGGAACGGAGGTCTGCATCACCGGTTGATCGGGCTGGATGAAGAGCCCTTCGCAATTCCTGCCTGCCCGGCGCTGAGCATCATCGCGGTGGCCTTGCGCAGCAGTGCGCCGCCGTACTCTCCGCACCGAGGCAATCCGCATCCGGGCGACAACATAGGTCTGTTTATCGAGGATCGGCGCAGTGGCAGTAGTCTGTTCTACGCACCGGGGTTGGGGCAGGTGGACGAACACTTGCTCGGCTGGATGCGCCGCGCCGACTGCCTGCTGGTAGACGGAACACTGTGGCGTGACGACGAGATGCGCGTGTGTGAAGTGGGCGACAAGCTCGGTAGCGAGATGGGCCACCTGTGCCAGAGCGGTCCGGGCGGCATGATCGAGGTACTGGAAGGCCTGCCGGCGTCACGCAGGATTCTTATCCACATCAACAACACCAACCCGATTCTTGATCTGGATTCTCCCGAACGGGCTGAACTGGATCAGCGTGGCATCGAGGTCGCCTACGACGGCATGAGTATTCGCCTGTAGCGGGCCTTCAGCAGAAACGGAGAACCGATGAGCCAGACTGCCATGAGTCCTGCCGAATTCGAGCAGGCTCTGCGTGCCAAAGGCGCGCTCTACCATATCCATCACCCGTTCCATCAGGCCATGTACGAAGGTCGCGCCACCCGTGAGCAGATTCAGGGTTGGGTGGCCAACCGTTTCTACTATCAGGTCAACATCCCGCTGAAGGATGCGGCGATTCTCGCCAACTGCCCGGATCGCGAAACGCGGCGCGAGTGGATCCAGCGTATTCTCGATCACGATGGTGCACCTGGTGAGGAGGGCGGTATCGAGGCCTGGCTGCGCCTGGCCGAGGCGGTTGGTCTTGAGCGTGAGCAGCTGCGTTCGCAGGAGTTGGTGCTGCCGGGTGTGCGTTTTGCCGTTGATGCGTACGTCAACTTCGCCCGCCGTGCCAATTGGCAGGAGGCGGCCAGCAGTTCGCTCACCGAACTGTTCGCCCCGCAGATCCACCAGTCGCGTCTGGAGGCCTGGCCACAGCATTACCCTTGGATTGACCCGGCCGGCTACGACTACTTCCGCAAACGTCTGAAGGAAGCACGTCGTGATGTCGAGCATGGCCTGCGTATCACCCTTGAGCATTACCGCACCCGTGAATCACAGGAGCGCATGCTGCAGATCCTGCAGTTCAAGCTGGATGTGTTGTGGAGCATGCTCGACGCCATGAGCATGGCCTATGAACTGCAGCGTCCGCCTTATCACACGGTGACGGCAGAGCGTGTCTGGCACAGGGGGATCACGCTATGAATGCCCGGGTCGATATCGATGCGCCGGCGGATCTGCTGTCGCGCATTCCCACCATTCGTCGCGGCTTTCGCCTGCAGTTTGAGCCGGCGCAGGGCTGCCATGTGCTGCTTTATCCAGAGGGCATGATCAAACTCAACGAGAGTGCCAGCGAAATCCTCCAACTGGTCGATGGCAAGCGTTCGGTTGCACGGATCGTCGAAGAGCTGCAGAGGCGCTTCCCGGATGTGCCCGGCATCGACGAAGACATCCTCGCCTTTATGGAGGTAGCTCATGCACAGTTCTGGATCGAACTCCGTTGAGAGAGGATCGCCGCAAGGCGTAAGAGAGGCAGCCTTGCAGCGATCTGTAGAAGTCGGGCCACCGCTTTGGTTGTTGGCGGAACTAACCTATCGCTGTCCGTTGCAGTGTCCGTACTGTTCCAACCCGCTGGATTTCGCCCAGCAGGGCGGCGAACTGTCGACCGCTGAATGGGTTGAGGTATTCCGCCAGGCGCGCGAGCTGGGAGCGGCGCAGCTGGGCTTTTCCGGTGGGGAGCCGTTGGTACGTCAGGATCTGGCCGAGCTGATCCGGGGAGCGCGTGAGCTGGGCTATTACACCAATCTGATTACCTCCGGCATTGGCCTGACCGAAGCGCGTATCGCCGAATTCTCCGAGGCCGGTCTGGATCACATCCAGATCAGCTTCCAGGCCGCTGACGAAGAGGTGAACAACCTGTTGGCAGGTTCGAAGAAGGCCTTTGCGCAGAAACTGGCCATGGCCCGGGCAGTCAAGGCCCATGGCTATCCGATGGTGCTCAACTTCGTCACCCACCGGCACAACATCGACAATATCGAGCGCATCATCGAGCTGTGCCTGGAGCTGGAGGCGGACTTCGTCGAACTCGCCACCTGCCAGTTTTATGGTTGGGCCGAGCTTAATCGGGCGGGGTTGTTGCCTACCAGGGCGCAGCTCGAACGTGCCGAGCGCATCACCAATCAATGGCGCGCCAAGCTGGCGGCCGAGAATCATCCGTGCAAACTGATCTTCGTCACCCCGGATTACTACGAGGAGCGCCCCAAGGCCTGCATGAACGGTTGGGGCAATCTGTTCCTCGACATCACTCCGGACGGCACAGCGCTGCCCTGCCACAGTGCGCGGCAGTTGCCGGTGCAGTTTCCCAACGTGCGCGAGCACAGTATCGAGCACATATGGCGCGAGTCGTTCGGCTTCAACCGCTTCCGTGGTGATGACTGGATGCCTGAGCCGTGTCGCTCCTGTGATGAGAAGGACAAGGACTTCGGCGGCTGTCGCTGCCAGGCGTTCATGCTCACTGGTGATGCCGGCAACGCCGACCCGGTGTGCAGCAAGTCGGCGCACCATGGTGTGATTCTAGCTGCGCGGCAGCAGGCCGATCAGGCGCCGCTGGGGCTGGACGCGCTGCAATACCGCAACGAGAAAGCGTCGCGGATCATATGCAGGGTGTGAACGACCCCGAGGTAATCTGGAGCGCTGAACAGGCCGCAGCCGCCAGTGTTGATTTTGCCGAGCTGCACGCGGCTCATGGCGGTGTGCTGTGGGTGGCCTATGATCCGCTAAGGGCGCGCTGCGGGCTGTTTTTCTGGCGTGACGGTGTTGTGCGCGAGTTGACCCCTGAGGGGGTTTCCGTGCGCAGCCGGGTTTACGAGTATGGTGGTGGTGCCTGCTGTGCCACGGAACAGGGCGTGGCGTTTGTCAACGAGTGCGATCAGCAGGTCTATTGCCTCCATATAGGCCCCGATGGCAGTGTTCAGGGCTCTCCCGTGGGGATCACCAGTCAGCCCAACTGCCGTTATGGTGACCTGTCCTTTGTTCCAGCCTGGCAGGCGCTGCTGGCGGTCGAGGAAAGTCATGAAAGTGGCAGGGTGGTGCATCGGCTGGTGCGTATCGACCTCAACGGCAGGCGCGATGTACTGGTTGAGGGCGCCGATTTCTATGCGGCGCCGGTAGTCGATCCTGGCGGTCTGCGACTGGCCTGGATCGAGTGGGATCGCCCGAACCTGCCCTGGGTTGCCACGCGTCTTTGTCAGAGCACGGCTGGCGAACGCATTCGCGTGCTGGCAGGTGAGGCGAATGATCAGGCCCTGCAGCAGCCTCGTTTCGATGCGCAGGGCCGACTTTGGGTATTGAGCGACCGATCCGGCTGGTGGCAGCCCGAGTGTATCGATGCCCAGGAAGTCCTGTGGCAGGCCGCGCCCTGCGATCACGCGCCGGCCCCCTGGCAGTTGGGTGGTCGCACCTACTTGCCGTTTGGGCAGGATGGGCTGTTACTGACGCGCTTCGAAGAGGGGGTTGGCCTTCTCTGTACAGCTCGCACCAGTGAGTCGAGCACCGAGCATAGCGCCAAATCCACAGGACAGCGTCTAGCCGAAGGTTTCACCCGTTTCCGCTCCCTGGCCGCCGATGACAAGCATTTCTACAGCATCGCTGCTGCGCCGGAGCGCTTGCCGGCGGTGCTGGCGATCAATCGAGATGACGGTGTTGTGCAGACGCTGTCTGGCGGTGAGCAGCCGCTGGCGGAGCAACACTTGTCTCGCCCCCGGCCATTTTGCTGTGCAGTAGCCGATGCCGAGCATTGTCATGGTTTTTTCTACCCGCCGGTTGCGGGTGGGGAGACTCCGCCGCTGGTGATTTTCCTCCACGGCGGCCCGACTTCGGCCTGCTATCCGGTATTCGATCCGCGCATCGCCTTCTGGACGCTGCGCGGCTTTGCCGTGCTGGATCTCAACTATCGCGGTAGCAGTGGCTATGGGCGAGCCTATCGACTGCGCCTGGCGGGCAATTGGGGGGAGCTGGAGGTGGAGGATGTTGGCGCCGCTATCAAGGCGCTGGTTGAGGAGGGGCGTATCGATCCGCAGCGGGTGTTCGTGCGTGGAGGGAGTGCTGGCGGTTTCAGTGCATTGCGGGCGCTTGCCGAATTGCCCCAGCTCTGTGGGGGCGCCAGCCTGTACGGGGTGAGTGACCCGCTGGCACTGCGCCGGCTGACGCACAAGTTCGAAGCCGATTACCTGGACTGGCTGATCGGCGATCCGGATCAGCATGCACGCCGCTATCTCAGTCGCACGCCGCTATGGCAGGCTGAGCGTATCCGGGCGCCGGTGATCTTCTTCCAGGGTGAGCTGGATGCAGTGGTGGTAGCCAGTCAGACCGAACAAATGGTCAAGGCCATGCAGCAACATGGCGTGCGGGTCGAGTACCATCTGTTCGCCGGAGAGCGGCACGGTTTCCGTCAGGCCGGCAATATTGCCCGGGCGCTACAGGCTGAGTACACCTTCTACCGTAAGCAGGACTGAGCAACGAGCGCATTGCATTAACTTTGCAATGCAGTAGGCTGGGCGCCATTCGATAACAATAACTACCAGATCACAGTAATGAGCCACGATTTGAGTCAGTTGCGTAAGTTCGTTACACCCGAAATCATCTTTGGTGCCGGCTCTCGGCACAATGTTGGCAACTACGCTAAGACCTTTGGTGCCCGCAAGGTACTGGTAGTGTCCGATCCCGGAGTGGTGGCCGCCGGCTGGACCGGGGACGTGGAGGCCAGTCTGCAGAGGCTGGGCATCGAGCACTGCTTGTATACCGGCGTATCGCCCAATCCTCGGGTGGAGGAGGTCATGGAAGGCGCCGAGCTGTATCGCAGCGAAGGTTGCAACGTGATCGTCGCGGTTGGCGGTGGTAGCCCGATGGACTGCGCCAAGGGCATCGGCATCGTGGTCGCACACGGACGCAACATTCTTGAGTTCGAGGGTGTGGATACCATTCACGTGCCCAGTCCGCCGCTTATCCTGATACCTACCACTGCCGGCACTTCGGCCGACGTTTCACAGTTCGTGATCATCTCCAACCAGCAGGAGCGGATGAAGTTTTCCATCGTCAGCAAGGCGGTGGTGCCGGATGTATCGCTGATAGACCCGGAAACCACCTTAAGCATGGATCCGTTCCTCTCGGCCTGTACCGGTATCGACGCGCTGGTTCACGCCATCGAGGCCTTCGTCTCCACCGGCCACGGCCCGCTGACCGACCCACACGCGTTGGAGGCCATGCGTCTGATCAACGGCAACCTGGTGCAGATGATCGCCAACCCCGGCGACATCGCCCTGCGCGAGAAGATCATGCTCGGCAGCATGCAGGCCGGCCTGGCCTTTTCCAACGCGATTCTCGGCGCGGTGCACGCCATGAGCCACAGTCTAGGGGGGTTCCTCGACCTGCCGCATGGGTTGTGCAATGCAGTACTGGTCGAACACGTGGTGGCCTTCAACTACAGCGCGGCGCCGGAGCGTTTCAAGGTGATCGCTGAAACGCTTGGTATCGATTGCCGAGGGTTGACTCACGGACAGATTCGCCAGCGCCTGGTCGAGCACCTGATTGCTTTCAAGCATGCTGTCGGTTTTCGCGAAACATTGGGCCTGCATGGGGTCGGCATTTCCGATATTCCATTCCTCTCCAGTCATGCCATGGACGACCCGTGCATCCTTACCAACCCGCGTCAGTCGACTCAGCGTGATGTCGAGGTAGTCTATGGCGAGGCGCTCTGACGAGGCTCTGGTCGGGCTGCTGGGGCTGAGCAGCCAGTCGGCGCGCAAGAGTCACTACCCTGAACTGCTGGCACGCCTGGAGGAGCTGGAGGCCGAGCGCAATCGCTACAAGTGGCTGTTCGAGCACGCGGTACACGGCATCATCCAGGCCAGTCTGCAGGATGGTGTGCTGGCGGCTAATCCGGCGATGGCGCGGATGCTCGGCTATGAAAATCCACAGGAAGTGCTCTGGTCGCTTGGCGATCTGGCTCGGCATCTGTTCGTCGGTGGTTTCGATGAATTGATGTTGATCCGCGATCAGTTGAATCAGGGGCAGGCCCTGCTCGGCTATGAGACGCGTTTGCGCCGGCGCGACGGCACTACCATCGACGTGCTGATGAATCTGCTGCTCAAGCCGGAGAGCGAAGGGGTCTTCGAGGGTTTCGTCGCCGATATCACCGAACGCAAGCAGGCCCAGCAGCGACTGCAGCAACTCAACGATGAACTGGAGCGACGAGTTGCGGCACGCACCTTCGAGTTGCTCGAATCCAACCGCAATCTGCAGCGGCAGATCGAGGAACGTGAGCGCATTGAACTGGCCTTGCGTGAGGCACGCGACGCCGCCGAGGCCGCCAACCGCAGCAAGGATAAGTACCTGGCAGCGGCCAGTCACGATCTGTTGCAACCGCTCAACGCTGCCCGCCTGCTGATTTCCACCTTGCGCGAGCGCGAGTTGCCGGAGGCCGAACACAACCTGGTCGAGCGCAGCCATCTGGCGCTGGAAGGCGCCGAGGATTTACTGACGGATCTGCTGGATATTTCCAAGTTGGATCAGGCAGCGATCAAGCCGGACATTGATGTCTATCGCCTGGAGGAACTGCTGAGACCGCTGGCTTCGGAGTTCGAGGGCGTAGCGGCGGCCAGTGGCCTGGAGCTGCGTGTGCGTATCGCCGATTGTGCGGTGCGTACCGACTTCCGTCTGCTCACGCGCATATTGCGCAACTTTCTCAGCAATGCCTGCCGCTATACCGAGCAGGGCAGGGTACTGCTCGGCTGTCGGCGCCGTGGCGATTTCGTCGAGTTGCAGGTTTGGGATACCGGCCGTGGCATCGCTGCCAATCAGATGGACAAGATATTCCTCGAATTCAATCAGCTCGACGTACCTCGTGCAGCCGAACGTAAGGGCGTCGGGCTGGGGCTGGCCATTGTCGAACGCATCGCGCGAATGCTCGGCTATCCCCTGCAGGTGCGCTCCCAGCCGGGCCGTGGCTCGCTATTCGGCATCAGCGTGCCACTGGCTGCCGAGCGTCCGCGACACCAGACTCAGCCGCCTCCCCAGGCCGGGCTCGGTAATCCGTTGCCTGGGCGCCGCCTGCTGGTGATCGACAACGAGACAGACATCCTCCACAGCATGGCGGCCCTGCTCGGGCAGTGGGGCTGCGAGGTGGTCACCGCTCTGGATCTTGCCGAAGCACTGCAACGTCTGCAGGGACAGGCGCCAGACGTGATTCTGGCTGACTATCACCTCGATCATGCGGTGCTCGGGCATCAGGTCATCCGGCAACTGCGCAGTGTTTTTGACAGGCCGATCCCAGCGCTGATCATCAGTGCCGATCGCAGCGACGAGTGTCGACGGGAACTGCAGGCGCTGGGTGTGCCGCTGCTGAATAAGCCGGTCAAGCCGGGCAAGTTGCGCGCTGTGCTCAGTCAGCTGCTGCAGGACTGCTAAACGGTAGTCCCTCACTGAACCTGGGGGATCGGGGTGCTGTCTACAGGCGACCTCAAGCCCTAGGAGATAATCACAATGACAATGTCCATGAATCCCTTCATGCGCCGCCTGGCATCCGTCACCGCACTGTTTCATCTGCTGTTGGTAGTGCAGGTTCCTGTCGCGAATGCGGCGATGATCGGTACCCACGAGGTGATCGCCGAGCAGCAGCACAAGGTAGATCAAGAGCAACTGTTGGCCATGCTCGACGATCAGTCGGTCAAGGAAAAGCTGATGTCCATGGGAGTCGAGCGCGAGCAGGTGGAGGCGCGCATCGCCAGCCTGACTCCGGCCGAGCTGGCGCAGTTCAATCAGGAACTGGAGCAGGCTCCTGCAGGGGCCGGGGTGGTTGGCATCATCGTGTTGTTTCTGGTGATCTTCATCATCACTGATATGCTGTGCGCCACCAACATCTTCAGCTTCGTCAAATGCATCAATCGCTGATTCGTCTCTGCTGTCTCGTCTCACTTGTTCTGCTCACCGCATGCGCAAGGTCTCCGGTGCTGTCGCCGGAGGCCGAGCGTCTGCCTGAGCGAGTTGAACTGAGCGATGTACCCTTCTTTCCCCAGCAGGCCTATCAGTGTGGTCCGGCAGCCCTGGCCACCATGCTTACCCAGCGCGACGTGGCGACAACACCGGGTGCGCTCAGAGACAAGGTTTACCTTCCGGGTCGGGAAGGCAGCTTGCAGGTGGAGATGGTTGCAGCGGCGCGCAGTCACGACATGCTTGTTTATCCACTGCAGCCGAAGCTTGAGACGCTGCTGATCGAGGTTGCCGCTGGTAATCCGGTACTGGTACTGCAGAACCTTGCCTTCGACTGGTATCCGCAATGGCATTTTGCTGTGGTAGTCGGCTATGACCGACGGGCGCGTACGTTAACCCTGCGCTCCGGAACTACGCGGCGGCTGGTGGACGACTTCGCCAGTTTTGAGCGGAGCTGGGCGCGCGGGCAGCGTTGGGCGGTGCTGACGCTACCACCGGAGCAGTTGCCGGCTCAGGCCGACATGCACCGCTGGCTCGCTGCCGCGAGTGACCTGGAGCAGACCGGTCGGGTGCAGGCGGCGCAGCGCGCCTACCGGCGTGCCAGCGAGGCCTGGCCGGAGCAGGCGCTGCCCTGGTTTGCCCTGGGTAACAGGCGCTATGTGGCCGGAGATCAGCAGGGGGCAGAGCAGGCCTTGCGTGCCTCTGTCGAGAAGGAGCCGGACTTTGCCGCCGGCTGGTACAACCTGTCTCAACTGCTGGGTGAGCGCGGATGTGCGAGGGAGGCTCGGCAAGCCCAGGCTTGCGCCCAAAAGTTGGCGCCGGATGATACACGTTTTGCCATGCCGCCAGCGGATCGCGGCGATGGGCAATGTCAGGCCTTGCCGGTCTGTCCATGATGCTCAATGAAAACGGCGCCCGAAGGCGCCGTTCTTGGCTGCAGCTCCGGCTTAGATACCGAGTTTGTCGCGCAGGGTGTAGTACCAGGCGCCGATGGCGCTGAACGGCACCTGGAACAGGCGCCCGCCCGGGAAGGGATAGTGCGGCAGCTCGGCGAAGGCATCGAAGCGCTCGGCCTGGCCGCGTAGCGCCTCAGCCAGCACCTTGCCCGCCAGGTGTGTATAGGTCACGCCGTGGCCGCTGCAGCCCTGCGAGTAGTAGATGTTGTCGCCGAGGCGACCAACCTGCGGCAGACGCGACAGCGTCAGTAGGAAGTTGCCGGTCCAGGCGTAGTCGATCCTGACGTTCTTCAATTGCGGGAAGGTCTTGAGCATCTTCGGCCGGATGATCGCTTCGATATTGGCTGGGTCGCGGGCGCCATAGACCACGCCGCCGCCGTAGATCAGGCGCTTGTCGCCGGAGAGGCGGTAATAGTCGAGCAGGTAGTTGCAGTCCTCGACGCAGTAATCCTGCGGCAGCAGACTGGCGGCCACTTCGTCCGACAACGGCTCGGTGGTTATTACCTGGGTACCGCAGGGCATCGATTTGGCGGCCAGCTCCGGAATCAGGTTGCCCAGGTAGGCGTTGCCAGCCACCACCACGAACTTGGCTTTGACCCGGCCTTCGGGGGTGTGTACCACCGGATTGGCGCCACGCTCCACGCGGATAGCGGGCGACTGTTCATAGATCACCCCGCCCAGTGACTCCACCGCAGCTGCTTCGCCCAATGCCAGGTTCAGCGGATGGATGTGTCCGCCACTCATGTCCAGCATGCCGCCGACATAGTTCTCGGTGGCCACCACTTCGCGGATGCGTTTGGCATCGAGCAGTTCAAGCTGGGTGTGGCCGAAACGCTCCCAGAGTTTCTTCTGCGACTCCAGGTGGCCCATTTGCTTGGCGGTGAAGGCGGCGAATACGCCGCCGTCCTTCAGGTCGCACTGGATGTTGTACTTGGCGATGCGATCACGAATGATCCGACCACCCTCGAAGGCCATCTGGCCAAGCAGTTGCGCCTGCTTCGGGCCGACGGTACGCTCGATCACATCGATATCGCGGCTATAGCTGTTGACGATTTGCCCGCCATTGCGCCCGGAAGCACCGAAGCCAACCTTGGCCGCTTCGACGATGCTGACCCGGAAGCCGTTCTCCAGCAGAAACAGAGCAGTGGACAGGCCTGTATAGCCTGCGCCAACGATACAGACATCGGTTTCCACCTCGCCCTGCAGAGCTGGGCGTTGCGGGGCAGGGTTGGCTGAGGCGGCGTAATAGGATTGAGGGTATGCCGTGTGCGCCATCTTGAACCTCTGTTCTTTATTTTTTACGAGTAGCTCGATCCTACCCGAGTTGAAAATGCCCGGCTAGTGGTTGTGCAAAATATTCAACGTTGCCGGCATGAGTAAAAAATCTCGCCTATTTCAGTGGCTTAGCGAAAAAGTTGTTGACGGGGAAAAACTTCTGCGTAGAATGCGCACCCATCGAAGGCACATAGCTCAGTTGGTTAGAGCACCACCTTGACATGGTGGGGGTCGTTGGTTCGAGTCCAATTGTGCCTACCAGATCGATAAAAAAGGGGTCGTCAATGCGACCCCTTTTTTATTGTCCGGCTTTCAGGGTTGCCAGGCGGCGCTCCGGGCAATATTGCAGCGGCTGCTTGTCAGGGCTGAAGCTTTCTGAAAGCATCCACATCTTTACTTCCAGTGACTCTGGTTCGGTTCGGTTGGCCCTAGGGCTCCTGCCATTGTTGGGCGGGTATACCGCCGGATCGCTTCCTGGCTCATCCCAACCCACGTGACCTTTGGTAGGGGTCACCACTAGGAGAGGAGGCGCCATGCCCACCATTACTCTTCCCGACGGCAGTCAGCGTTCGTTCGATCATCCGGTATCCGTACTGGAGGTCGCTCAGTCCATTGGTGCGGGCCTGGCCAAGGCCACGCTTGCTGGCAGGGTAAACGGCAGGCAGGTCGATGCCTGTGACGTAATCGATACCGATGCCACTCTGCAGATCATCACACCGAAGGATGAAGAGGGGCTGGAAATCATCCGTCACTCCTGTGCGCATCTGGTGGGGCATGCGGTCAAGCAGCTGTACCCGAATGCCAAGATGGTGATCGGGCCGGTGATTGACGAGGGGTTCTACTACGACATCGCCATTGATCGTCCCTTTACTCCTGAGGATCTGGCTGCCATCGAGAAGCGTATGGCTGAGTTGATCGCCAAGGATTATGACGTCATCAAGAAGATGACGCCGCGAGAGGAAGTCATCGAGGTGTTCAAGGCGCGTGGCGAGGATTACAAGCTGCGTCTGATCGACGATATGCCTGATGAAAAGGCCATGGGGTTGTACTACCACGAGGAGTACGTGGATATGTGCCGCGGCCCGCACGTGCCCAATACCCGCTTCCTCAAGGCGTTCAAGCTGACTCGTATTTCCGGTGCCTACTGGCGTGGTGATTCCAAGAACGAGCAGTTGCAGCGTATTTATGGCACTGCCTGGGCGGACAAGAAACAGCTGGCGGCCTATATCCAGCGCATCGAGGAAGCCGAGAAGCGCGATCATCGGCGTATTGGCAAGCAGCTGGATCTTTTCCATGTGCAGGAAGAAGCACCGGGCATGGTCTTTTGGCATCCCAACGGCTGGACTGTCTATCAGGTGCTGGAACAGTACATGCGTCAGGTGCAGCGTGATCACGGCTACGTGGAGGTGCGTACACCGCAGGTGGTCGACCGCATTCTCTGGGAGCGTTCCGGGCACTGGTCCAACTATGCCGAGAACATGTTTACCACGGCTTCGGAAAACCGCGACTACGCGGTCAAACCGATGAACTGCCCGTGTCATGTGCAGATTTTCAATCAGGGGCTGAAGTCCTACCGCGACCTGCCGCTGCGCCTGGCCGAGTTCGGTGCCTGTCATCGCAACGAGCCGTCGGGTGCGTTGCACGGGATCATGCGTGTGCGCGGCTTTACTCAGGACGATGCACACATCTTCTGTACCGAGGATCAGGTGAAGAAGGAGGCGGCCGACTTCATCAAGCTGACCTTGCAGGTATACGCTGACTTCGGCTTCAGCGACATTGCCATGAAGTTGTCGACTCGCCCGGCCAAGCGCGTAGGTTCGGAGGAGTTGTGGGATCGCGCCGAGAGTGCGCTGGCTGATGCGTTGAACGAATCCGGCCTGGCTTGGGAATACCAGCCGGGTGAGGGCGCCTTCTATGGCCCGAAGATCGAATTCACCCTGCGTGACTGCCTGGGGCGTAGCTGGCAGTGTGGAACCCTGCAGTACGACCCGAACCTGCCGGAGCGACTGGATGCCAGTTATATCGCCGAGGACAACAGTCGCAAGCGCCCCGTGATGCTGCATCGCGCGATCCTTGGTTCCTTCGAGCGTTTCATCGGCATGCTGATCGAGCATTACGCCGGAGCCTTCCCGGCTTGGCTGGCTCCTACCCAGGCGGTGATCATGAATATCACCGACAAGCAAGCCGACTTTGCCCGTGAGGCGGAGAAAATTCTCAATCAAAGCGGCTTTCGTGCCAAGGTTGACTTGAGAAACGAGAAGATCGGCTTTAAAATTCGCGAGCATACTTTGCTCAAGGTTCCCTATCTCTTGGTTGTCGGAGATCGGGAAGTCGAGACTCGTTCCGTTGCTGTTCGTACCCGTGAAGGCGTCGACCTGGGCTCCATGCCCCTCGAGCAGTTCGCCTCGCAGTTGCAGCAAGCGGTTTCCCGGCGTGGTCGCCAAGATTTGGAGTAAGAGCTATTAAGCGAGATATGAGACAGGACAAGCGGGCCGCCCCCAGGCCGCCGATCAATGAGAACATCACTGCCCGTGAGGTTCGCCTGATTGGCCCGGACGGCCAGCAGATTGGTGTGGTTTCCATCGATGAAGCGTTGAACGCTGCCGAAGAAGCCAAGCTGGATCTGGTGGAAATTTCTGCAGATGCAGTGCCGCCGGTTTGCCGCATCATGGATTACGGCAAGCACCTGTTCGAGAAGAAAAAGCAGGCTGCTCTGGCGAAGAAGAACCAGCACCAGCAGCAGATCAAAGAAGTGAAGTTTCGTCCAGGGACGGAAGAAGGGGATTACCAGGTAAAACTACGCAACCTGGTACGTTTCCTTGAAGATGGGGACAAGGCCAAGGTGTCGCTTCGATTCCGTGGTCGTGAGATGGCCCACCAGGAGCTGGGTATGGAACTGCTCAAGCGAGTCGAAGCTGATCTCGCCGAGCTTGGTACCGTCGAACAGCATCCTAAGCTGGAAGGACGCCAGCTGATGATGGTCATCGCTCCCAAGAAGCGTAAATAACCTCCCGGGCACTGGCAGGCCTGATGGTTATCAGTTGTTAATGAATGCGGAGTACCAAACATGCCAAAGATGAAAACCAAGAGCGGTGCTGCAAAGCGCTTCCTGAAGACTGCTTCGGGTTACAAGCACAAGCACGCTTTCAAGAGCCACATCCTGACCAAGATGTCCACCAAGCGTAAGCGTCAACTGCGCGGTAGCGAGCTGATGCATCCGTCGGACAAGGCAAAAGTCGAGCGCATGCTGCGCGTTCGTTAATCGGTCAAGATATCTAGAGGTTATTACTCATGGCTCGTGTTAAGCGTGGCGTTATCGCTCGTGCTCGTCACAAGAAAATTCTGAAGCTCGCCAAGGGCTACTACGGTGCGCGTTCGCGCGTATTCCGTGTTGCCAAGCAAGCGGTCATCAAGGCTGGCCAATATGCCTACCGTGACCGTCGTCAGCGCAAGCGTCAGTTCCGTGCTCTGTGGATCGCGCGTATCAACGCCGGTGCCCGCGTCAACGGTCTGTCCTACAGCCGTCTGATCGCTGGCCTGAAGAAGGCGTCGATCGAAATCGACCGCAAGGTTCTGGCTGATCTGGCAGTGAACGAAAAAGCGGCGTTTGCTGCGATTGTCGAGAAGGCCAAGGCCGTTCTGGCTTAAGTCCCCCCCGACAATCACCGGGCTTGCCCGGTGGCAACGTCATCGATAGGGGAAGAGCCTTAACAGCTCTTCCCCTATTTCGTATCTGGAGTCTGTAAATGGAAAATCTGGATGCATTGGTCGCCCAGGCGCTGGAGGCCGTGCAACAAAGCGAAGATGTCAACGCCCTGGAGCAGCTCCGGGTTCATTACCTTGGCAAGAAAGGTGAGCTGACCACTCTGATGCAGACTCTGGGCAAGCTGTCGCCCGAGGAGCGGCCGAAAGCCGGTGCGCTGATCAATGCCGCCAAAAGCCAGGTTCAGGATGCCCTGAATGCCCGTAAAACCGTGCTTGAGCAGGCTCTGCTCGCCGAAAGACTGGCATCCGAGCGTATCGATGTAACCCTGCCGGGCCGTGGCCAGGCCACTGGTGGCCTGCATCCGGTCACCCGTACTCTCGAGCGGGTCGAGCAGTTCTTCACTCGTATCGGTTACAGCGTGGCCGAAGGGCCGGAAGTCGAAGACGATTATCACAACTTCGAAGCCCTCAATATTCCCGGCCACCATCCGGCGCGGGCGATGCATGACACTTTCTATTTCAATGCGAACATGTTGCTGCGCACCCATACCTCGCCGGTGCAGGTACGCACCATGGAATCGCAGCAGCCGCCGATCCGCATTGTCTGCCCTGGCCGTGTCTATCGCTGCGACTCGGATATCACTCACTCGCCGATGTTCCATCAGGTCGAAGGGCTGTTGGTCGACGAGGACATCAGCTTCGCCGACCTCAAGGGCACCATCGAGGAATTCCTCCGGGTGTTCTTCGAAAAACCATTGGGCGTGCGTTTCCGCCCGTCCTTCTTCCCCTTCACCGAGCCTTCGGCTGAAGTCGACATGCAGTGCGTCATGTGTTCCGGCAAGGGCTGTCGTGTGTGCAAGCAGACCGGCTGGCTGGAAGTGATGGGCTGCGGCATGGTGCACCCGAATGTGCTGCGCATGAGCGGTATCGACCCGGAGAAGTATTCCGGTTTCGCCTTCGGTATGGGCGTCGAGCGCCTGGCCATGCTGCGTTATGGCGTCAATGACTTGCGCCTGTTCTTCGATAACGACCTGCGGTTCCTGGCGCAATTTCGCTAGCCGCCTCTCGTAATCGAATTCGTTTAAGGAGAGCAGACAACATGAAATTCAGTGAACAGTGGCTGCGCAGCTGGGTGAATCCCGACGTATCCCATGAGGATCTGGTCGCCCGCCTATCCATGGTTGGCCTTGAGGTCGATGCCGTGCAGCCGGTAGCTGGTGCCTTCAGTGGCGTGGTAGTGGGCGAGATTCTCAGTGCCGAACAGCATCCGGACGCGGACAAACTGCGCGTCTGTCAGGTTAGCAATGGCCGCGAGACCTTCCAGGTGGTCTGTGGTGCGCCCAATGCGCGCGCCGGTATCAAAGTGCCTTTCGCCATGATTGGTGCCGAGCTGCCGGGCAATTTCAAGATCAAGAAGGCCAAGCTGCGTGGCGTGGAGTCCCAGGGCATGCTCTGCTCTGCCTCCGAGTTGCAGGTCAGCGATAATCACAGCGGCCTGATGGAGCTGGCCGCCGATGCTCCGGTGGGCAGCGATATCCGCAGCTACCTGCAACTGGACGATGCCAGTATCGAACTGGGCCTGACGCCGAATCGCGGCGACTGCCTGTCGCTGGCGGGGCTGGCCCGCGAAGTCGGCGCCATGTACAACGCCAAGGTTTCGCCGGTGGCTGTCGAACCAGTGCCTCCGGTACATGATGAGGTTCGTCCAATCGAGGTACTGGCGCCCCAAGCCTGTCCGCGCTACTTGGGCCGTGTCATCCGCAACGTCGACTTGTCGCGCCCGACACCGTTGTGGATGGTCGAGCGCCTGCGTCGTTCCGATATCCGCAGCATCGATGCGGCGGTAGACATCACCAACTATGTGATGATGGAACTGGGCCAGCCGATGCACGCCTTCGACCTCGCCGAAATCAACGGGGGTATCCGCGTGCGCATGGCCGAGGAGGGCGAAAAACTCGTTCTGCTCGATGGGCAGGAGGTCAGCCTGCGCGGCGATACCCTGGTTATTGCTGACCACAACCGCGCCCTGGCCATCGCCGGTGTGATGGGGGGAGAGCACAGTGGTGTTGGTAGCCAGACCCGTGACCTGTTCTTGGAAAGCGCCTTCTTCGACAATATTGCCATCGCCGGCAAGGCCCGCTCCTACGGGCTGCACACCGACGCTTCGCATCGCTACGAGCGGGGTGTCGATTCGCAACTGGCACGCCAGGCCATGGAGCGCGCCACGGCGCTGCTGCTGGAAATCGTTGGTGGCGAGCCGGGACCGGTCGTTGAGGTCAGCAGTGAAGCCGATCTTCCCCAGGTTGCGCCGATTACCCTGCGTGCCGAGCGTATCCGCCAGATGCTGGGCATGGAAATGGATGGCGCCGAAGTCGAACGACTGCTGAGCGCACTGGGGCTCGGGGTAACTGCCTCTGCCGAAGGCCAGTGGCTGGTCAGCGTGCCGAGTCATCGCTTCGATATCAGCCTCGAAGTGGATCTGATCGAGGAGCTGGGGCGCCTCTATGGTTACAATCGCCTGCCGGTGCGTTATCCGCAGGCCCGCCTGGCACCGCAGGCGCGGGCTGAAGCGCGAGCCGAGCTGCCGGCATTGCGTCGTCTGCTGGTTGCCCGTGGCTATCAGGAAGCGATCACCTATAGTTTTATTGATCCGAAACTGTTCGAGTTGTTCGCCCCTGGCGTCGAGCCGCTGCAACTGGCCAATCCGATTTCTGCCGATATGGCCGCCATGCGTTCATCTCTATGGCCGGGGCTGATCAAGGCGCTGCAGCACAACCTAAATCGTCAGCAGAGCCGTGTGCGTCTGTTTGAGAGCGGTTTGCGTTTTGTCGGCCAGCTTGATGGCCTGAAGCAGGAAGCCATGCTGGCTGGTGTCATCACTGGCAGTCGCCTGCCCGAGGGCTGGGCCAACGCCCGCGAGAGTGTGGACTTCTATGATCTGAAGGCCGATGTTGAAGCGCTGCTCGGTTATGCGGGCGCAGCGGATGCATTCCGCTTCGTGCCAGGCGAACACCCAGCCCTGCATCCGGGGCAGACCGCCCGGATCGAGCGGGAGGGGCGTCTGGTCGGTTACATGGGAGCTTTGCATCCTGAGATGGCCAAAGCGCTGGATCTGGATCAGCCGGTATTCGTCTTCGAACTAGTGCTGGCCGAAGTCGCTGCCGGCCGCATGCCCGCCTTCCGCGAGCTGTCGCGCTTCCCCGAAGTGCGCCGCGACCTGGCGCTGCTGGTGGATCGTGAGCAGCCGGCAGAAGCCGTGTTGGAAGCGATTCGCGAAGCGGCCGGGGAATGGCTGACAGACCTCAGGCTATTTGATGTCTATCAGGGTAAAGGTATTGATCCGCATAGAAAAAGCCTTGCCGTTGGCTTGACCTGGCAACATCCATCGCGCACTCTTAACGACGATGAGGTGAGCACATCTACGCAGAATATCCTCACCTGCCTCGAACAAAGGTTCAACGCCACGTTAAGGAAGTAGCGTATGGGGGCTCTGACGAAAGCAGAAATGGCAGAACGTCTGTACGAAGAGCTGGGCCTGAACAAGCGCGAAGCCAAGGAACTGGTGGAACTGTTTTTCGAAGAGATCCGCCAGGCTCTTGAGCTGAACGAACAGGTCAAGCTTTCGGGGTTCGGTAATTTTGATTTGCGCGACAAGCGCCAGCGACCGGGTCGCAACCCTAAGACGGGGGAGGAGATTCCGATCACGGCGCGGCGCGTGGTCACCTTTCGTCCAGGGCAAAAACTGAAAGCCAGGGTCGAGGCCTATGCTGGAACCAAGTCATAACGACGAACTACCGGCAATTCCCGGCAAGCGCTATTTCACTATCGGCGAAGTTAGCGAGCTCTGCGCGGTCAAGCCTCACGTTCTGCGTTACTGGGAGCAGGAGTTTCCGCAGCTCAATCCGGTAAAGCGGCGAGGCAATCGCCGCTATTACCAGCGTCAGGACGTGCTGATGATCCGGCAGATTCGCGCGCTGCTTTACGATCAGGGTTTCACCATCGGTGGGGCGCGTCTGCGTTTGTCTGGTGACGAAGCCAGGGACGACACGACCCAGTATCGCCAACTGATCCGCCAGATGATCGTCGAGCTTGAGGAAGTACTGTTGGTGCTGAAGAAGTAAGACGAAGAAAAAGTTGCCTTATATCAAATGCTTAATGTATAGTTTCAGCGCTTTCGGTGATCCGGAAGCATCGTCGGGGCGTAGCGCAGCCCGGTAGCGCACTTGCATGGGGTGCAAGGGGTCGAGTGTTCGAATCACTCCGTCCCGACCAAAAAACCCTAGAAAATCCAGTCACTTAGCGGTGGCTGGATTTTTTTATGGGCGCTTCACACGTAGAAGCGTAGGGACTTTTGCGGGACTTTTTTTCATCCTGCCATTCTCCTCAAAATTGTCAGGGCCGGACCGCGCGAGTCGGTGGCCGAAATCCTGTTGGCTTCATCGATCAGTTTGCCCAACTCGGCGGCTGAGTAGTGACTGGTGATGCTACCGTTCTTGTGCCCCAGCAGAGCCTTCCTGTCTTCCTCCGTTACCCCGGCTGCCCGAAGTCTTCGGCCGAAAGTGTGCTTCAGATCGTGAACGCGGATCGAAGCAAATCCAGCTGGGGCAGGGCGCATAAAACGCTCCTGGAACTTCTTCGCTGCTCTGACCCTGGCTTTCTTCCATGCCGAGTCGTTCATCCGGTGAACCGGGGTGGCCTTGCCGTTTCGATCGGGTTGTCCGTAAGGAAATACCCAAACCGGATCAAGCCCACGCTGTCCGGTAATCCCCCCGGAAATCAGTACCGGTCAGAAGTAGAATTTTCTCCTACTCAGATCGAGGAAGTTTTGCGTGAAGACATCGCGTTTTTCGGACAGCCAAATCCGGCGATTTTCAAGGTAGTTGTCGCGTGAGCGTATCACGCTGCCTTTGATGTTTGCTGCAGTACCGCTTCCCGCTCCGGGTTCAGGCACACGATTGGTGCCAGCACCCAGTTCCTGATGTTGCCGCT
>NZ_BPLZ01000014.1 GCF_019656335.1 Pseudomonas sp. NCCP-436
TATTCGGATCGCGGTAGCCAATTCACCAGCGCCGACTACCAGCGCTTTCTGAATCGCAACACGCTGGTTTGCAGCATGAGTGCCGTCGGGCATTGCGGCGACAACGCTGCCTGTGAAGGCTTCTTCGGTCAGCTCAAACGGGAGCGCGTTGTCCATCAGTCGTATCGAACTCGTGATGAAGCACGGGCGGATCTATTCGACTACATCGAGCGGTTTCATAACCCACGAATGCGTTGTAGAGTCGCCCGGCAAGATCTGAAGTTTTCAGCCCTTTTCAAACCGTCCGTGGAAATGGGGTAGACCCCCGGGGTAGAACCCAGCAGGCTTTCACCATCACGATGGCTTATCAGGCAGGGCCATATCTGATGGCCCTGCGGAAGGGTCAGGACGCTAGCTCTGCCGGTTCGAAACTGTCGGCGCGGGCCATGTGCCACATGCGTTCGTAGAATTCGCCCTTGATCTGCCCACTGAGCAGTTCGCCTGGGGCGAGGAATAAGTGCTGTTGCGAGAACAGCTTGATCTCGGTGGCCGACAGACGTTGCACTAGGTGTTTGGCGTCGATCTGCGACGGGTGTTCGAGGCCGGCGGCAGCGAGCATTTCGGCCAGGGCCTTGAGCGTGTTGCGGTGGAAGTTGTAGACGCGCTGGGCCTTGTCTTCGACCACCAGAGCGCGCTGGCGCAGCGGATCCTGGGTGGCGACCCCGGTGGGGCACTTGTTGGTGTGGCAGGACTGCGACTGGATGCAGCCGATGGCGAACATGAAGCCGCGCGCCGAGTTGGCCCAGTCGGCACCGATGGCCAGTACCCGGGCGATGTCGAAGGCGCTGACGATCTTGCCGCTGGCGCCGAGTTTGATCTTGTCGCGCAGGTTGCTGCCAACCAGGGTGTTATGCACGAACAGCAGCCCCTCGCGCAGCGGCACACCGAGGTGATCGGTAAATTCCAGCGGTGCGGCTCCGGTGCCGCCTTCCTTGCCGTCGACCACAATGAAGTCGGGCAGGATGGCGGTTTCCAGCATGGCCTTGACGATGCCCATGAATTCCCAAGGATGCCCCAGGCAGAGCTTGAAGCCCACCGGTTTGCCGCCGGACAGCTCGCGCAGACGGGCGATGAACTGCAGCAGCTCGATGGGTGTGGAGAAGGCACTGTGGCACGATGGCGAGATGCAGTCCTGACCCATGGGCACGCCACGGGTGCTGGCGATTTCCTTGGTGATCTTATGTTTCGGCAGGATGCCGCCATGGCCCGGCTTGGCACCCTGGCTGAGCTTGATTTCGATCATCTTCACCTGCGGGCTTGCCGCCTGAGCAGCGAAACGCTCGGGGTCGAAGAGACCCTCCTCGGTGCGGCAACCGAAGTAGCCACTGCCCAGTTCCCAGACCAGGTCGCCACCATGCTCGCGGTGATAGGGGCTGATGCTGCCTTCACCGGTGTCATGGTAGAAGTTGCCGAGTTTGGCGCCCTGGTTCAGAGCCCGGATGGCATTGGCGCTGAGTGAGCCGAAGCTCATGGCCGAGATGTTGAACAGCGAAGCGGAGTAGGGCTGGCTGCACTGTGGCCCGCCAATGTCCACCCGGAAACCGGCCGGATCGGACAGTGGTGCCGGGCGCATGGAGTGGCTGATGAATTCGAAGTCGTTCCGGTACACGTCGCTCAGGGTGCCGAAGGCCTTGTCGGCGCCTTCGTTCTTGGCGCGGGCGTAGACCAGCGAGCGCTGGGCGCGGGAGAACGGCAATTGCTCGGCGTCGCCTTCAAGCAGGTACTGGCGGATTTCAGGGCGGATGCCCTCGACCAGGTAGCGGATGTTGCCCAGGATCGGGTAGTTGCGGCGAACCGCGTGTCGGGTCTGCAGCAGGTCAGCGATGCCGATCAGGCTCAGAACTGCGGTTGTCAGGGTGAAAGGCCATATCCACTCGTGGGAGATGAAGGGCAGGCTGACAAGGGTGAACAGGGCGCAGAAAGCGAAGAAGGCGTAACGGCTGAGCAGAGAAAGGTTCATGCAGGCTCCGGTTACATGGATTAAGCAGGAACTTTAGACCAGAACCATTCATTTAGTCATGTTCTGTCCATCGGGACAGCATCGGGGGTTGAGGACGAATGACGCCGGCCTGTGGCACACTCAGTGGCCCGAAGCCAGCCGTCGTCAAAGTCTGGTTCGGGATTCCCGTTTCTCGGCCGGCGTCTTGGTTGCCGGCCTACTGCCCGAGGCCGCCAGCGGCCAAGAAAGAGGAAAGACCGTGCATAACGTCGTGATCAGTGGTACCGGCCTGTATACCCCGGCTAACAGCATTTCCAACGACGAGCTGGTGGCATCCTTCAATGCCTACGTGCAGCAGTACAACGTAGACAACGCCGAGGCCATCGCCCGGGGCGAGCTGGAGCCACTGAGCGAATCCAGCAGCGCTTTTATCGAAAAGGCTTCCGGCATCAAGAGCCGTTTCGTCATCGACAAGGACGGGATCCTCGATCCGCAGCGCATGGTGCCGCGCATTCCGGAGCGCTCCAACGACGAGTGGGGCATTCTTTGCGAGATGTCCGTGGCCGCTGCCCAGGAAGCTTTGCAACGTGCCGGGCGCAGTGTTGAGGATATCGATGGAGTAATAGTCGCCTGTTCCAATCTGCAGCGTCCCTATCCTGCCGTGGCCATCGAAGTGCAGGCTGCGCTGGGCATCAAGGGGTGGGGCTATGACATGAACGTGGCCTGTTCCTCGGCCACTTTCGGCATCCAGGCTGCCACCACCGCGATCCAGGGCGGACAGGCGCGCGCCATCCTGATGGTCAACCCGGAAATCTGCACCGGCCACCTGAACTTCCGTGACCGCGACAGCCACTTCATCTTTGGTGACGCTGCCACTGCGGTGATTCTTGAACGTGCCGACCTGGCGACCTCCGCTCACCAGTTCGAAGTGGTCAGCACCAAGCTGCTGACGCAGTTCTCCAACAATATCCGCAACAACTTCGGTTTCCTCAACCGGGCGGCCGAGGAAGGCATCGGCGCCCGCGACAAGCTGTTCGTGCAGGAAGGACGCAAGGTGTTCAAGGAAGTCTGCCCGATGGTGGCCGAGCTGATCGCCGCCCACCTGGCGGAAAACCAGCTGGAGCCGACCCAGGTACAGCGTTTCTGGCTGCACCAGGCCAACCTCAACATGAACCTGCTGATCACTCGCAAGCTTCTGGGGCGTGATGCCGAGCCGCACGAGGCGCCGGTGATTCTCGACACCTACGCCAACACCAGCTCGGCCGGATCGGTGATTGCCCTGCACAAGCATCAGGACGACCTGCCGGCCGGCAGCCTGGGTGTGCTCAGCTCCTTCGGCGCAGGTTATTCGATCGGCAGTGTAATTTTGCGCAAGCGTTGAACTCTTTATAGGAATGCCTGATGTGCGCGGGGTGTTCGAGCTCCGTGCACAGGCTTTACCTACAGGAGTCTCATGTCCGATTCTGAATTGCTGGGTCGTCTGCTCGCCGGTGAGCAGAAGGCCTACTGCGAGCTGGTTGCTCGCTATCAGGGGGCAATGCGCGCGGTGGCCTATGCCATTGTCGGCAGCCGTCATGCCGACGAGGTAGTGCAGGATGCCTGGCTTGCCGTGGTGCGTAGCCTCAATGGTTTCCTGGGGCGCTCCAGCCTGAAGACCTGGTTACTGACCATTACCGCCAAGACCCGTCTCAAGCACAACCGTCGCGAAGTGCTGCTCGACGACCTGGCCGCGCCCCACGGTACGGTGGGTGACGAGCGTTTGGCCGATGACGTGCTCGAAAAGCTATTGCTCACTGCTTGTGGGGAGAGTCCATATAGGAATTGTTAGGCGTTGCTCTCATGACTGTTGACGTAGTAACCCATAGCTCCCCTGCTTCTTGTATGTAACGGCCTTGCTGCCTTTAAGACGCCTAACGCCAGTGGTAATGGGCGACGACGGAGCGCAGCGTAGTTGGCGTCCCGTTGACCACCTTGTTATGAGATTTGCGACTTGGTGTCAGGTAGACAGTCAGCAAATTCTATTTGAATAAGTGGCATTTTGCCACGCTGCGCACCACCACCATGCAATATGACCAATAGCATTCCTACCATTACTGACACACCATTGGATATTCGGACCATCTGCTCGAGTAAAGGAAGTGGATAGCCTTTGCTGTGGCGGTGGATTGCATGAATACCGCCGTGGATGAACGAACTTAGAGGCTTCCAAGAGTACTCTTTAAATTCCAGCAGCATATTCACCGGTTCCTGGGGTGCTTTACCCTGTAATTTCTCAAGCATTTCGCTGAGCATCGGAAGCCTATTCGCTTTATTAGCTGCCTCTTGTGTCAGCTCACTGGTCAACTTAGAAACGGCGGTGTCGGAAGCCGCGTAGAGAAGCCACATTGCCCTGACCAGAGCCTCATACTGAAGACGAACAAGTCCCGTCGCGGAGGTGAGATTGCCACCCGAAATCAGCATCTTCGCGCTTTCAGCATGCTCGAATGCAATACTACACATGACTCTACTAGCCATGACTCTCTCCGAATCATCAAAAGGAGCGAGCGCTAAAAACTCCAAGAGTCTGCTTTCGAGTTCAGCAGATCGTGATAGCAGACTATTTATCAATGGTGTCCCTACTTATAACGTTTGGTTAAGGGGCGGGCTTTAGCCCGTCCCAGTGAGCGTAGCGAGCGGTTTGAAGCATTTGTTAGCCTTCAGGTAACACTTGATTTGCTGCTAAAACCACAACGTCTTGACCAAAACTATTTTTGAAGGCGTGCACTGTTCCTTTTACTCTGATCTTAGAATGCGACTTTAATTTCAAAACCTCGCCTGTTAACTCCGTTGGTACGGTTAGCGCAAAATCTGGAATCGCTAAGTCGTTGCTTCCGAGAGGGGTGCTTTGACTAGTATAAGAGCTATCTCTATGGTTTAAGGTTATGACATTGTCTGGAAATTTAATTCCGTATACTTGCTCAAGGTTCCAGGGGCCAAGATATGTTGCCTGAATCTCAATTTCAGTATTTATATGTTTTTTGGCTAGTTTTGAATTTGAAAGTTCTTGATATGGTATAGAAAGCTCTACTGGCGTTGTTTTTATTACAATGCTGGTTTCTGGTTTGTCCATGATTATGGACTGGATGTCGGCAAGAAAACCTGTAACCCCAATAAGAAGTGTTCCGCAGGTTGCTAAAGTCAATTTGC
Source organism: Pseudomonas sp. NCCP-436 (assembly GCF_019656335.1). Taxonomy (GTDB): domain Bacteria; phylum Pseudomonadota; class Gammaproteobacteria; order Pseudomonadales; family Pseudomonadaceae; genus Aquipseudomonas. The sequence goes on from NZ_BPLZ01000014.1 coordinate 5,165, forward strand.
CTTTAAATGTGCTGAAAATTTTCACGAATTTTCCTTCTGAAGGCTAACGCCCGCAGCATGCGCGGCTTTGGAATGGGGGCGAAGCCGCCATGGAAAAGACGTCGCCGTGCCTGCGATGGTTATACCGATTCATACTCACTCGGATGATTGAGCTCACGCTTTTTCCCCTTGAACGCCTCGTAAAGCGCCCGATGGCGACGGAGACCGTATTCGTCTGAACGGGTGTCGTAGGCAGCTACCCATTCGATTAGATTTTCCAAGTTTTCATCCTGCTCTTCTTTCGAGCTGAATTTCTCTGGCTCCCAGGGGCGCGCGCGACAATGAGCGATACAAATCTCAACTCCGGGGTTCAGAAAAATGAGTTCGTCACACTCGCACATAATCGGCTCGATGATGTCTGCGTAACAGCCTTCAATTATCCAGCTCTCATTATGGGCAATAAAAAGCCTTACATCCGCGATGCTATCTTGGATCGGGCGCCGCTGCGCCCCATTGTGAAATGCCACTTCATCAAGAGAAAGGCGAGCGGCTGGATGTTTGGCAATTAATCTCTTTGAGAGAGTGCTTTTACCAGCACCGGCATTTCCAAGAAGTATCGTTCTCACCGCGCTGTTCCTTCCTCGGTATAACGTTTGGTTAAGGGGCGGGCGTTAGCCCGTCCCAGTGAGCGCAGCGAACGGTTTGAACCTATTGTTAGGCTTTAACACGGGCATGCGGCCTCGAAAACTATTGCACCTAATTTTTGGATTTCTACGGTAAGGTCTTCGATATTAGGAAATGTTTTTAGCGATTTTGTGCGGTACTCAAGCTCTTTTCTCTTGTACAAGTTCGCAAGCTTATTTAGCTGCTCGAAAGAGGCGCTTTTTGATATGCCTTTTTCTTTTGATTTTTTGATGAGTCTTTTCAGATCATGGCCAATTGTTTTTAGTTCGTCAGAGCTTAGGCCTTGGTGAAATAGATAGGACTTTAGGGTTAGCTCAGCTGCGTGACCTAGTAAGTAATAGGATACAGAGCGGTAATTTATTTTGGTGGGCGGCGTGGCCTGTAATGTTATTGCCGCCTCAAGAAACTCTGTTGCGAGAGAAAATAATGTGCTTTCGTCTTCGCTGCGATCGCCTGCGGTGTTGAATATTTTTGAGTAGCACATTTATGAGCCTAACGTTTGGTTAAGAGGCGGGCTTTAGCCCGTCCCAGTGAGCGAAGCGAACGGTTTGAACCAATTGTTAGATCTTGCATGGTGAATTTTTAAACATTCTTTGAATTGTTTGAGTGTGCTCATTTTTGCTGGCTGAATAAAATATTTTTCTGTCCAAAAGAATGCGTTTCATTGAGATGTTTGAAATCAAGTGACCGGGTTTCACCTGAAGTGTAATAGCTTTTTCAATTGACTCACCAGTAACCTCTATCTCGTAAACTTCAATTTCCCCGTTTTCCTTTCGCTTTGAGCCTTTGTGAAGGAAATGTATTTTCTGCTCTTTAATCATATGGAATACCCAACGATTGAGATAGCTGGCGGTCAAAAACGCAGCTATTACTGACCAGCAAAGGAAGCGAGGGAAAGTTGACGCATTATGAGTTCTTCAATAGACCTCCTACCAGTTTCACCGCCTGCAAGGTTTCAGGTGGAAAATAACTATTCTCTCGGATGTTTGCGTACATTTCCTGGAGGCTCTGCTCAAATGCGGGAATAAACTCTGGGTTTGTCTTTCCTATGGTTTGCACGAGACAGGCTGTCAAAACTGCGATTGTTTGAGCTGCTTGATCTGGAAGAGGGTTGGACATATGTATTTCTCCGAATTGAAAAATCTAACGTTTGGTTAAGGGGCGGGCTTTAGCCCGTCCCAGTGAGCGAAGCGAACGGTTTGAACCAGTTGTTATATTGCACGTTAATGACCAATGGCCATCCACGTGATTTCTTTTACCCCAGGAACACAGGGCTTCCCTTCGGAGTTAATAAACTTAGCTCTCATGCCACTTCTGGTCGCTATGTAAGTGAAATACTCTGCTGGAAAAAATTCAGGCTGCAGCTTCTGGAGAGGAAGTGGGAGGCTTTTAAGAAATTCGAAATATGCAATATTATGTTCTTTTTTGCCGGGAATGAGGTATTCAATACCCTCAAGAATTTCCTCCTCAGACAAGAAAAACATGTAGTTCAGTACGATGGAGTCGAAAGTCTCTCCATTTTTCAATGGGGCTTTGTATCGGTGGAATAGCTGGTTTCTAGTTTGCTCTGTGGGGATTGCAGAGATGTTGGATATACCTAGAGCTGATTTGGCTATTGTTTCTTCAGCATGCCTTAGGACGGTGCATCCTGCCCATTCTTGCCTAAGTTCAAATTTAGCAAGCTCTGGAAAACGCTCACTTAGGAAAATATTTCGCTCTTCGTCGTGCAAAAAGTTTCCTTGGCTTATTGCGCCTCGAAGTGGAAGCTTATTTTTAAAGCCAAGCTCAAGAAGCAACGACACCGCGCTTATGAAGTTGTTTACATTGTAAACATCATCAATAGGGCATGAAACTAAAACGATTGAGTCGAACAAGAACTGAGAGAAATCAAAGTTTTTCCTTCCAGTGTTGTCACCTTGCGCGGCAAAGAATGTGGCGTTTTTTGCCTCATCGATAAACGAAGAGTACTGCTTGTGTAAGGATTCAATTTCTTCACTTTCGAGGCGTGCTGAAAAGCCTAGGACGTCTAGAAAGGCTATTAGACGATTTTCTAAATTGACTATCACAGCGCCTCCTCGGCAAGTGCAATATAACGCCGAGCACAGCGGCGACCTTGGAGTGGCGACGAAGGAGCCACGTAAAGGGCGTCCGGCGGCCATCGGTCGCGAACTGCTGCGATTTGTTATAACTTGCGCCCAAATATGACTTCATTGTGATATGAAATGCTACGCTCAGATATCCTGTGGTCCTCTGTAGTCCTCAAATCTGAGAGAGTTAATTTAATAGCGCCATAATCACATAGAACGTGGTGATTTGGGCATAGGACTATCACATTATCTGGAACATCAGATCCGTTGTGAGGCGCGCCCAAAGGTATGATGTGGTGAGCTTCAGAATAGGTTTTCCCGTCAGATAGACTAACCACCATGCCACAGATCTGACAGTGATCCTGATGCAGGACTTTTATCTTCCTGGCCAGAACCGTGTCCCGCAGAACCCGATATGTCAGCGAATAAGCTCGACCGGGCTCCTCAACACCGTCCGGCAAATCCGAAGCTTTTGGCGTTTCTTCCAGATATGAACGTAGGCCCCAAACGCCAGCACCCAACCCTTCCACGGAAAAGAACAGGTCTCGCCCCTCTTTAAAACCGGCAGAATCAGACGAAAGATCTTGAATGCGCCGTCTTACAACCGATTTCCATGTGCTCGGGAGCCCAGTGCGAATTCGCTCAATCTCGGCGTATAGCGAATCGTAGCTCGCACTTCCACCAAGATTTTTAAATGCTTTAATAATGTCTTCATCCCAACTCGACATCAGGATTCCCCGTTATAACGTTTGGTTAAGGGGCGGGCTTTAGCCCGTCCCAGTGAGCGAAGCGAACGGTTTGAACCAGTTGTTAGGCTTTGGCTGGGTGACTGACAATTTTACCTTTCTCACCATAGGCAGATTCCCACTCTACTACCACCCCAAATCTTTTCGCTATCTGGCTAGCAAAACCTTTGACGTCGTTTGCAATTCGTTTTCTTGTTTCTTTGTCTGCTGGCAAATCGTATTTGAGGGTGTCCCACTTTATCTCAATAATTGAGCACACCTCGTCTTTGGATATGGCGCTTCCTGGCTTAAGTTTATTTATAGATATACCGAATTCTGAAGGTAGATTCTCAACGATATTGAGGAGTTCTTTAAATTCCACTTTCGCCCCGTCTAAATGATACGAGGTGGATTTTATGATTGCTGGGCCTAAGCCTTTATTGATTAAGTAAAAGCCACACTTGAAGTTGATCGAGTCTCTATCTATTGCGTCATACAAATGCGGGCTAACCGTTAGTCTGTTATGCCTTCTACTGCTAATGATTGACCAGACAGCAACAAATAGCGCCAGTAACGCAATAACTGATCTTGGGTCGAATAACTCAGTTAGGGTCATGTGGTTTCCTGTTCTGGTAGGCCTAACGCCTCAATAACCGGCGCAGCTTTGCTGCGTCCGGCGCCGAAGGCGCGAAGTTGATTGATTTGTTAGAGCTTTGCTCACAACAGGCTCAATATATCTCCAACGACCAAGTATGTATAAACAACATAGCGGTCTGCTTCTTCTTTGGAAACAGCAGCGTGGGAGCCTTTTTGGGCTGCTTTAAATACGCTATCAAGCCTATCACCTACAAACCCGAGATGACTTCCAACAATTTCTTCAAACCTTTCTGATCCTGCATTTTCCTCTAGAAAAGCTATCAATCTGTTTATGTAGTTATCCGGACCAAGTTTTATTATTCGTTTTTTTCCGCCTATTTCTTTTTCAATATCATGTCTTGGTGGATACAACGAATCTGCCAGATCCTGGAGAATTCGACGACAACTATGGACGGCATTGGCCCAGTCCTCTGGGTTCTCGGATTGCAAGTTCTCATAAACAGCCGCAAGCTTCTGGGCCGCATCTGGAACTCTCTCACCAATGGCGTTATCCACGCCTTCACGTACTCGCGAAAATATATCGTCTGCTATTCCGGAGAATTTGAGTTCATGATGCCGCTTTAATGCATATGAATATATGAACGACCGCCGTGATGATAGTCGGCGCTGAGCGCGGGCTGCATTCGTCCGAATAGTATCCCTCTCGAATTTATTCCCAACGGGATTCCAGACCATTTGGTTTGGATTAGCTGATGATACTGAGACATCAGGATCACGGGCGGCGACTAACGCCGAGTCAGCAGACTTTACTTCCTGCTCCAGCTCCTCGATCGAAGTTGTATATATGTAATTATTTATTTTTTCTGTTTTTGCATCTTTCTGCTGGTACTCACGACCCGCAATAACGGCAAGACGATAAATATCAGGATTCACACCATTAGGAGAGGAAGGATACCCGCTAGCCTCTAACTCCATTATTTTTTGACTATCAAAATCATTTAACAGTCGAGCCAGCCTAGATGCTTTCAGCAAAATATTTGCTAAAGGCATTTCGCTTAGCTCAATATTCTTTAGTATGTCTTCCGATAATGCCAGCGCTTCTCGCATGGCTTGTCGGGAAGGAGGTATTTGTTCACTCATACTCTATTGCTCTAACGTTTGGTTAAGGGGCGGGCTTTAGCCCGTCCCAGTGAGCGCAGCGAACGGTTTGAACCATTTGTTAGGCCGTTTCTGTATGTGCTGCCTGGAAAGGGCTATCTGCTCTTGCACGTTATTGGAGTTAGAATTCACTTTCTGGTTTTAGATATACCGTGCCGTTGGCGTATTCGAATATTTCTAAAGTTTGTACCGTGCGGCCGTCGATTTTTATATGGGCGTGAAGTGGTTTATCACTATTGTCGTACGGATGTCTCTCTTCTTCATAAACGTCTATTTCGATACGATCTCCATAGGCATCAATAAACCAGTTGTATTCAAATTCTGGTTCGTCAAGGCTCTCTTCATACTCGATGTCTACGAGTTCGCATCCATCGAAATATAGAATTGTTCCATTGATAATTACGCTATATCTGAAATTTTCCATGTTTCCTCCAGTGCCTAACAGTGATTAGATGGATGGCGGTGCTAATCCGATAGTAGAGCCTTCCATATAACTCCGCATCATCCTCGTAGCTGCCCTGGAAAAATTCCTTTCAAATCATGGTCTTACCGGCCATCTTTCTATGTCTGGGCGTATTCGCTTGACTTCCTATTTTTGCTCTACCATTACTACTGTACAAAAATACAGCTATGGAGTCGGCCATGGAAACCTCCACCAAACCTCGCCTACAAGAGCAGTTCAGGACGGTGATGCGCTTACATCATTACAGTATTCGCACAGAAAAATCCTACTGGTACTGGATTCGCTATTTCATCCGTTTCCATCAACTGCGCCATCCATTGGAGCTTGGTGCTGCCGAGGTCAACGCCTTTCTCACCTGGCTAGCAGTTGAGCGCCAGGTGGCAGCCGCGACCCAGAATCTGGCACTTAATGCACTGGTTTTCCTTTACGCCAAGGTGTTGCAACAACCCCTCGGACAAGTTGGAGAGGTCGTACGCGCAAAACGCTCGGCGCGTATTCCCTGCGTACTCACGCATGAAGAAGCCACGGCGCTCATTTCCAGACTTCGCCAACCGCATCAGCTACTGGCTTCGCTAATGTACGGCGCCGGCTTGCGAGTGGTGGAGGCCGCACGTTTGCGTATCAAGGATATGGATTTCGATAGGCAGGTCATCACCATCCATGATGGCAAAGGCGCCAAGGATCGAACAACACTTCTGCCGGCGCCCTTGATCACACCTCTGCTGGAGCGCAGAGAGCGTATGTTTCGCGCTTGGAAGCAACAGGATCGGTTTTATCACGCTCCCGTCAGCCTGCCATTTGCCTTACGTCGCAAATACCCAAATGCTGGGCGTTCATTCGAGTGGCAGTGGCTATTTCCATCGACGGGGCTTTGTACGGATGAGGACGGGCAGATTGTTCGTCATCACCTTCACGTCAGTGCCATTCAAAAGGCAGTCAGACATGCAGTACGGCAATCCAACCTGCGCAAGTCTGCAAGTTGCCATACCTTTCGCCACAGTTTCGCCACCGAGCTACTGCGTCGGGGTAGCGATATACGTACAGTGCAGACGCTACTGGGGCACGCGGATATACGTACGACGCAGATTTATACACATGTGCTGGGCCAGGGGTTTGCTGGTGTGGTCAGCCCGCTGGGTTGAGCGAGATCGTCATGGCGGTATTCTCGGGTTGCATCCGGGTTACAGAGATCGGCAAAGCGAGGGCTTGGGCAGCGCTTCCATTATCTGTAGATACAGATCTTGCAAACGCTGGGCGTCCTCTTTATCCAATGCTTCTTGCTACAGATGGCGGGCGAATACGTCCTCAACGCTCAGTTCGTCGAGTGTTTCACGCACGTCGCTGGCTACGCTGGCTGCGGTGTTACCACGCTCACGGTGGATGCGCAGTACTTCCACTGGAAGCCCTTCACAGAGTGTATTGATGCGGCTCTGCAGGTCACTCAGGTAGTCATCGATGTTGACCTGTACTTCCGCCACACGGGCCGCTCGGGCGTGCCCTGAACCGCTACATCGGCGATAGCGTCGGCCTGTGCCTTGAGCGAGCCTCGCAGGCTGGTCATGGGTTGGAACACCGGCACGAGCAGCGGCGTAATCGACCGCAACGCGCCATCGATAAATTCCAGCGACGCGTAGTGTGGGTTAGCCGCTTATCACATCTACCGGACGATTCGCCGTGCCTGGCGTGGAGTAACCCACCATCGGCACAACGCGAGGCATCGTCTGGCGGGTTACGCGGCACGCCGCTCTCATCGGTGCCTGCCAGATGAGTGTTCAGCGCCGCTAACCCGCCCTACGAGGAGCCTCCGGCATTTGCCCAGGCATCACCTGTGTGGCCCGTGACGAAACGTCAACAGACCCTAGCCCAGCGGATTGTCCCGGCGCCGGCTTTCGCGGAATTCGCCCGGCGTCTGCCCGGTCCAGTTCTTGAAGCTGCGGTGAAAGGAGCGGGGTTCGGTGAAGCCCAGATAGCAGGCGATGTCCTGGATCGCCAGGTCGCTGCGCAGCAGGTAGTGCTTGGCCAGTTCCTGGCGCAGTTCGTCGAGTATCTGCTGGTAGCTGGTGCCGGCCTGCTGCAGGTGGCGCTGCAGGGTGCGCACGGTCATGTCGAACTTCTCCGCCACCCGCTCCTTGCGCGGCAGGCCGTCCTTGAGCAGCAGGCGCAGAGCGTTCTTCACCCGGTGTGGCAGCGGCTCGTCATCGTCCAGTCCGGCCATCAGGGCCAGGGCATGTTCTTCCAGTGTGCGCAGCAGGTTGGCGTCGGCCTGGCGCAACGGCACGCCGAGGTAGTCCAGCGGCACCAGCAGGGCGTTGCAGCTTTGTTCAAAGCGCACCGGGCAGCCGAACAGAGCCTGGTATTCCTCCAGTTCGGTGTCGGCCGGTTGCGCGTGCTCGAACCACACTTCGCGCGGTGAATGCTCGGAGTCGGCGATCCAGCGGGCGTACAGCAGCCAGGACGCGAGCACGTTCTCCACCATGTGCCGGTGCACCTCCGGCGCCTGATGGCGACAGTTCCAGATCAGCCGCACGTGATCCTCCGCCGCCTCGATACGGCTGGTGCCCATGTCGCCCACCAGTTTCTCGTAGGGCACGATGCGGCTCATGGCTTCGCCCAGGGTGGCGCAGTTCATGGCGATGTAGCCCAGCACGCTCCACGAACCGGGCTGGACGAAACGCGCCGAGTGCAGGCCGAACAAGGGGTCGCCCGACACCTCGATCAGATGCGCCAGCAGGCGCTCATGCACCTCGCTGGGCATGCGCCTGCCGTTATCGGCCAGATCCTGCGCCTGGATGCCGGCGGCGCTCAGCGCACGATCGATGTCCAGACCGAGCTGTTCGGCCTGGCGCAGGTATTTGAGCAGGGCCGGAACCGAGGTGTAACCGAGGTTTTCCATGGATTCTTCTTGTTCTGGGTGCCTGTCTTGATTGGCGATAGCGCCTGTCCCGATTCGACAGTGACGCAAATCGGCGGCTGGCTAGTATAGGCAGCCATGAATGCTGACCGGAATGGGGGATGTGATGCGACGCTGGAACGGATGGGGTGACGAGGCGACTCAGGTTGAGCTGCCGGCCCATGGCGAGGCCTTTCTCGCTGAGTTGGTCGGTGTGGGCCAGCGTCTGACCGATGCCAGCCTGGAACAGGTAATGGCCCGCGTGCCGGCTTCGCGCCTGACGGCGCATCCGCTAATCAGTCTTGATGCCGAGGTGCGCGTGCGCCATGCCCGTGGGCAGAGTCTGCCGGACTGGCTGGCGATGCGTTCCGGCGACTTTGGCGTGTTTCCCGATGGGGTCGCCTTCCCGGAAACGGCCGCGCAGATCCGCGAGCTGTTGGCCTGGGCGCAGCAGCATGACGTGACGCTGATTCCCTATGGGGGGGGCACCTCGGTGGCCGGGCATATCAACCCGCTACCGGGCAGCCGGCCGGTACTGACGCTTTCACTGGAGCGCATGACGCGCCTGCTGGAGATCGACGAGGAGAGCCTGATCGCCACTTTCGGCCCTGGTGCCAATGGCCCGCAGGTTGAAAGCCAGTTGCGCGCCCGTGGTTACACCCTGGGGCATTTTCCTCAGTCCTGGGAGCTGTCGACTCTCGGTGGCTGGGTTGCCAGCCGTTCCAGTGGCCAGCAGTCGCTGCGTTACGGGCGCATCGAGCAACTGTTTGCCGGCGGCAAGCTGGAGACCTTCGCCGGCACTCTGGAGAGTCCCACCTTTCCGGCTTCGGCTGCCGGGCCGGATCTGCGTGAACTGGTGCTGGGCTCGGAAGGGCGCTTCGGGGTGATTTCCGAGGTGCGTGTGCGCATCAGTCCGCTGCCTGAACAGGAGCGCTTCTACGCGGTATTTCTGCCGGACTGGCCGCGAGCATTGAGCGCGATTCGCCGTCTGGCGCAGGCGCGGGTGCCGCTTTCCATGCTGCGGCTGTCCAATGCCGTGGAAACCCGCACGCAACTGGCGCTGGCCGGCCATCCGCAGCAGATCGCTCTGCTGGAGAAGTATCTGGCTCTGCGCGGGGCGGGCGAGGGCAAGTGCATGCTGACCTTCGGCGTGACCGGCAGCCGTGTGCAGAACGCTGCTTCGCTGAAGCAGGCGAGAAGGCTGCTGAAGGGCTTCGGCGGGGTGTTCACCGGCACTCTGCTGGGCAGGAAGTGGGAGCAGAATCGCTTCCGTTTTCCTTATTTGCGTCACGGGCTGTGGGAGTGCGGCTATCTGGTGGACACCCTGGAGACCGCCACCGACTGGGCCAATGTCGACAACCTGCTGAACCGCATCGAGGCAGCCCTGCGCGAGGAACTGGCCGGCGACGGCGAGCGGGTGCACGTATTCACCCATCTGTCGCACGTCTATGGCGAAGGTTCGAGCATCTATACCACCTATGTGTTCCGTCCGGGGGGCGACTACACCGAGGCGCTGGCGCGCTGGCAGCGGCTGAAGGGCGCCGCCAGCCGGGTGATTGCCGCCAACCGGGGCACCATCAGTCATCAACATGGCGTTGGCCGCGATCATGCGCCGTACCTTGCCGTGGAGAAGGGCGAGTTGGGCATGGCTACGCTGCACAGCCTGGCCCGGCATTTCGACCCCGAACGTCGTCTCGCCCCTGGCGTGCTGCTGCAAGATCATGACTAGGGGCGGGAGGCAGGCATGAGTGAAAGGCGCTGGAACGCTGCCTGGCGTGAGCAGGCGCTGCCGCAGCTGGCCGCGCAGGAGTGGGATCTGCTGGTGATAGGGGGTGGCATCTGCGGTGCCGGCATCCTGCGCGAGGCGGCCAGACGCGGCTGGCGCTGTCTGTTGCTGGAGCAGCGCGATTTTGCCTGGGGCACCTCCAGCCGCTCTTCGAAGATGGTGCACGGCGGGCTGCGCTACATCGCCAAGGGCCAGTTGCGCCTGACCCGGGACTCGGTGCGTGAGCGCCAGCGCCTGCTCGGTGAGGCACCTGGGCTGGTGGAGCCGCTGAGTTTCATGCTGCCGCACTATCGTGGAGGTTTTCCCGGGCCTCGGCTGTTTGGCGCTCTGCTGAACCTGTACGACGCGCTGGCCGGCCGGCGCAACCATCGTTTCTACCCGCCGCAACTGCTGCGCTATCAGGCACCGGGGCTGAGCGAGGCAGGTTTGCTCGGCGCCACGCAGTTTTTCGATGCGGTGACCGATGATGCCCGCTTGGTGCTGCGAGTGCTGGGCGAGGCGCGTGCCGATGGCGGTGAGGCGCTTAACGGCATGCGCGTGATCGAGTTGTTGCGGGAGGACGGTCGGGTGGTCGGGGTACTGGCCGAGGATAGCGAGACGGGTAAGCGCTACTCGCTGCGCAGCCGTGCCGTGGCGCAGGCCATCGGTGCCTGGGCCGAGCGCTTGCGCCAGCCGGACAGTGTCCGGATTCGTCCGCTGCGCGGCAGCCATCTGCTGTTGCCGGGCTGGCGGCTGCCAGTGGCCCATGCCTTCAGCTTCATGCATGAGCAGGATGGCCGGCCGGTATTCGTCTTTCCCTGGGAGGGGGCGACGGTGATCGGCACTACGGATCAGGATCATGCCGACGATCTGGATCGCGAGGCCGCCATCAGTCCGGCCGAGGTGCGCTATCTGCTGCAGGCTTGCGCCCAGTCGTTTCCGACGGCACGGATCACGCGGCGCGACGTATTGTCTTGCTGGGCCGGTGTGCGACCAGTGGTCAGCGATGGCCAGGCCGGACTGAAACCCTCGGACGAAAAGCGCGAGCACGCTCTGTGGCTGGAGCCGGGGTGCGTGACTCTGGCCGGCGGCAAGCTGACCACCTTCCGCTTGCTGGCACTGGAGGTGCTGCGGGCCTGCGCCGGCTTCACCGGCCGGTCGCTGGCGGACAGTGGCGGTGCCGTGTTCAACCGCCCGAATGAGCCGTTGGCCGGCCTGAGCCCGTCTCTTGGGCGGCGTCTGGCTGGGCGGCATGGCCGCCAGTTGAGCGGCGTACGGCGTCTGATTGATGAACTTGGTGAAGAGCGGGTCGACGCCAGCGACATTCTCTGGGCCGAGCTGGCCTGGGCTGCCGAGAGCGAGCTGGTATTGCATCTGGACGATCTGCTGCTGCGGCGTACCCGTCTCGGGCTGCTGCTGGCCGGCGGCGGGCGTGACGAACTGCCGCGCATCCGCGCCCTGTGCCAGGCCCGGCTGGGCTGGAGTGATGCACGCTGGCAGCAGGAAGAAACCGACTATCTGGCATTGTGGCAGCGCTGCTATGGCCTGCCGGAGGATGACGCATGATGGGCCTTTCGCGCCCCTGCGGGCAGGTCGCCGTGAGCGAGCCTAGCTATCTGCTGAGCATCGACAATGGCACCCAGAGCGTGCGTGCGCTGTTGTTCGACACCGCCGGCAACCTGCTGGGCAAGGGCAAGGTGGAGCTTGAACCGTACTATTCCCGCGAGCCCGGCTGGGCCGAGCAGGACCCGGAATACTACTGGGCCTGTCTCGGCGAGGCCTGCCGGCAACTGTGGCAGCAGGTGGGCATCGATCGCAGCCAGATCAAGGGCGTCGCCGTGACCACCCAGCGCGGCAGCATCATCCATGTTGACGAACAGGGCGCGCCGTTGCGTCCGGCGATTCTCTGGCTCGACCAGCGTCGTGCCGAGATAAAGGGGCGCATCAAGGGCCTGTGGGGATGGCTGTTCAAGCTGGCGCGGGCCGAGGATGCTGTGAATCACTTCCGTGGTCAGGCCGAGGTCAACTGGGTTGCCCGGCACCAGCCGGAAATCGCCGCGCGCACGCACAAGGTGCTGTTGCTTTCGGGCTTTCTCAGTCATCGCCTGTGCGGTCGTTTCGTCGACTCCGCCAGCAGTTGCGTGGCTTATCTGCCGTTCGATTACAAGCGTCTGCGCTGGGCTGAGCCCGGGGACTGGAAGTGGCAGGCGCTGGCGGTTCGCCCCGAGCAGTTGCCGGCGCTGTACAAGCCGGGCCAGGAGTTGGGTCGTATCACTGCCGAGGCCAGTCGCCATACCGGGATTCCCGAAGGGCTGCCGCTGATCGCCGCTGGTGCCGACAAAGCCTGTGAAGTACTCGGCGCCGGTGTCCTGGATCCGGCCACCGCCTGTCTCTCCTATGGCACCACGGCCACCATCAACACCACCCGGCGCCGCTATCTGGAAACCATCCGGCTGATTCCTCCCTATCCGGCGGCACTGCCGGATCATTTCAACACCGAGGTGATGATCTTCCGCGGCTTCTGGATGGTCAGTTGGTTCAAGCGTGAGTTCGGTCTGTGCGAGATGCAGCGCGCCGAAGCCCTGGGGGTATCGCCCGAGGCGCTGTTCGATGAGTTGGTCAACGCCGTGCCACCCGGCTCAATGGGGTTGATGCTGCAGCCCTATTGGTCGCCTGGCGTCCGTGAGCCGGGCCTGGAAGCCAAGGGTTCGATCATCGGCTTTGGCGACGTGCACACCCGGGCGCACCTGTACCGGGCGATTCTGGAGGGGCTGGCCTATGCCCTGCGGCAGGGCAAGGAGCGCATCGAGAAACGCTCCGGAACCCGCATCCGCCGTCTGCGGGTGTCTGGCGGTGGCTCGCAGAGCGATGCGGCCATGCAACTGACTGCCGATATCTTCGGCCTGCCTGCCGAGCGTCCGCATCTATACGAAACCAGCGGGCTGGGCGCGGCGATCAACTGCGCGGTAGGTCTGGGACTGCATGCCGACTACCCGACGGCCATTGCCGCGATGACTCGCGTGGGCCGCATATTCGAGCCCGATCCTGTGGCGCAGCCCACCTACGAGCAGCTTTACGGACAGGTCTATCTGCGCATGTACCGCCAGCTCAAGCCGCTCTACCAGCGTATCCGCCGGATTACCGGATACCCGGCCTGAGCTGTCTCAGGCCAGTTCCACCAGGACAATTTCGCTGTCTTCCCGGGCTTCGATGTGCAGCAGCGTTTCCCCCTCGATAGCCACGCCGTCACGGGCCTGGGCAGCTATGCCGTTGACCGTGAAGGCGCCGCTGGCCGCGACCAGGTAGGCGCGTGCACCTTCCGCCAGGGGATAGTCGGCAGCGCTGCCGGCCCTGAGGGTGGCGGCGGCAAGGCGCGCATCGGCACGTAGCGGCAGGGCCTCGCCATCTTTGTCATGACCGCTGGCCAGCACGATGAACTGTCCGGCACGTTCGTCGCGCGGAAACGGACGAGTGCCCCAGCGTGGCGGCAGGCCGAGGCGGTTCGGTTCGATCCAGATCTGAAAGATCCGGGTGGTGTTGTCCTCAAGGTTGTATTCACTGTGGACGATTCCGCTGCCGGCGCTCATTACCTGGATGTCGCCTGCCTCGGTGCGGCTTTCGTTGCCCAGGCTGTCGCGGTGGCTGATGGCCCCTTCGCGTACGTAGGTGATGATCTCCATGTTGTGGTGTGGATGCGGGGCAAAACCGGATTGCGGGGCGATTTCGTCGTCGTTCCAGACCCGCAGGCGGCCCCAGTTCATCCGCTCGGGATCATGGTACTGAGCAAAGGAAAAGTGGTGACGGGCGCTGAGCCAGCCGTGGTTGGCGGCACCAAGCCCGGCGAACGGACGTACTTCGATCATGGTCAATCTCCTGTGGGTGCGGCGCTATCGCGCACGGCGTTGATGGGCGCATGATCTTTTTTATTTTATCGATTTAATAGTGCAATTTATCCGATAAAATCATCGATTTTTTAGATGCGTTAGGTGCCGTAACCGGTCGAGACGCATCCTCAGGGAGGTGTGTGATGGGCGAGCGCAAGGCCTGGCTGATCCTGCATGGCAAGCAGGCACTGAACGAGGACGTGAGGGTGGCCGTAAGCGCTATGCGCGAGCGTGGCTGGGAGATGGCAGTACGTCCGACCTGGGAGGGTGGTGATGCCGAAAGACTGGTGCAGGAGGGACTGGCGGCCGGTTATCGGACTCTGGTCGCCGGCGGTGGTGACGGGACGCTGCGAGAAGTGACCGAGGCGCTGTTACAGGCAGGCAGCGCGGCCAGCCTGGCACTATTGCCGCTGGGCACGGCCAATGATTTTGCCCATGCCGCTGCTATTTCGCTGGTGCCGTCCGATGCGCTGGCGTTGCTTGAGCACGAGCCTGTGGCGGTGGATGTCGGGCGGGCAGATGAGCGGGTGTTCCTCAATATGGCCACCGGTGGCTTTGGCTCCAGCGTTACCGCCAGCACCTCGGAAGAGTTGAAAAAGGTTCTCGGTGGCGCCGCCTACCTGCTTACCGGCCTTGGCCGCTTCTCCGAGGTGCGTGCAGCGACCGGGCGTTTCGTCGGGCCGGACTTCGAGTGGCAGGGAGAGTTTCTTGCGCTGGGTATCGGCAATGGCCGGCAGGCTGGTGGCGGGCACCAACTCTGTCCGGAGGCCAGCATCGATGATGGACTGCTGGATGTGTGCATCGTGCCGGCCGCGCAGGATGTAGTGGGAGCCCTGGGGACGCTGATTAGCGGCGGAATACTTGGCCTGCAGAGCGTGGCGATCAGCGCCCGTTTGCCGTGGCTGCAGGTTGAAGCCCATGAGGCGCTGGATCTGAACCTGGACGGTGAACCTCTGAGCAGTCGGCGCGTACGCTTTAGTGTCGAGCCTGCGGCTCTGCGCATGCATTTGCCGGCGCATTCTCCACTGATCGGTCGCTGGCAAGTGGCACGGGGCTAAGGCATGATGGCCTAGTGCTATTTTTGGGTGGGGAAGTGCCGGCAAGCCCTGACAGAAGTGAGAGAGCAATGCTCACTTGCAGCGCGTGAGTTCGGTTTGAGTTCGCACGCGGCGATTTTCGCGCGCAAGGTCGGCTTCAGTTCGCCGCAAACCGGCCGATAACTCCGACGCAGGCCCCATGGCATGACCCGGTGAGTCCGGGCGGTGACAGACGCCTATGCTCAGAACACAGACCTTGGAGTAGATGATGGCCAGCATTCTTGACTCGGTGGATCAACGCACGCAACTGGTCGGCGAGAATCGTCTGGAGATTCTCATGTTCCGCCTGGCTGGTCGGCAGTTGTTCGCCATCAACGTGTTCAAGGTGCAGGAAGTGCTGCAGATGCCCAAGCTGACGCTGATTCCCCAGCGCCACCGACATGTATGCGGCGTGGTCAATCTGCGTGGCCAGACCCTGCCGGTGATCGACCTGTCCCAGGCCATCGGCATGCGCCCGCTGGTGCCGGATGAGAACAGCACCATCATCGTTACCGAGTACAACCGTTCGGTGCAGGCCTTTCTGGTCGGTAGCGTCGACCGCATCCTCAACCTCAATTGGGAATCGATCCAGCCGCCACCGGGTGGCGCGGGGCGTCAGCACTATCTGACCGCCATCACCCGGGTGGATGAGCAGATCGTCGAGATCATCGATGTGGAGAAGGTGCTGGCCGAGATCGTACCGATGAGCACCCGGGTTTCCGAGGAAAGGCTCAGTGATCCACTGCTGCAGAAGGCCCGGGGGCGGGAAGTGCTGCTGGTGGACGACTCCAGTGTGGCCCTCAACCAGTTGCGCGAGACCCTTTCGCAATTGGATATCCGCATGCACATGGCCAGCGACGGCCTGAAGGCGCTCCGGCTACTGAAGAAGTGGGCCGACAGCGGCACGGTGATGACCGACAAGTTGCTGATGGTGTTCACCGACGCCGAAATGCCGGAGATGGACGGCTATCGCCTGACCAGCGAGATTCGCAACGATGCCCGCCTGCGCGACCTTTACGTGGTGCTGCACACCTCGCTGTCCGGCAGCTTCAACGAGGCGATGGTGCGCAAGGTGGGCTGCGACAATTTTCTCTCCAAGTTTCAGCCGGACAAGCTGGTCGATGTGATCCGCCAGCGTCTTGAGCTGGACGAGTCTTGTTAGGCGTCTCCGGCATGGGTTGTGGGGCCGGTCGCCAGGCCGTATAACGGCCTTTTGCCAGAGGAAGCCTGATTCATGCCGAGTCTCTCGGGCCTGTACCGCTATCCGCTCAAATCCGCACGTGGCGAAGTGCTGCAGCGTAGCGCCGTCGATGCCCTTGGTCTGCATGGCGATCGCCGCTGGATGCTGGTCGATGCCGCCAATGGACGTTTTCTCACCCAACGCCTGTTGCCTCAGATGAGCCAACTGAGCGCGTTGTACGACGAGCGTGGCGGGTTGCAGCTCAGTGCTCCCGGGCACGAAGCGTTGAGCGTAACGCTGCCGGCTCCCGGGGATAACCTGCGCGGGGTGATCATCTGGCGTGACGGGTTGCAGGTTCCGGATGCCGGCGATGTGGCTGCTGCCTGGCTGGAGCAGGTGTTGGGCAAGCCCTGCCGTCTGGTGCAGATGCCCGAGGAGCGGGCCCGCCAGGTGGATACTGTCTATGCCCGGCCAGGTGACCGGGTAGCCTTTGCCGACGGTTTTCCACTGCTGCTGATCGGTCAGGCCTCGCTGGATGATCTGGTGCAGCGAGTCGGCCGGCCACTGTCGATGCTGCGCTTTCGCCCCAATCTGGTGGTCAGCGGTTGCGAGCCCTATGCCGAGGATCGTTGGAAACGCATTCGTATCGGTGAGCTGGAGTTCGAGGTGGCCAAGCCCTGTTCTCGCTGCATCCTTACCACGGTGGATCCGGAGCGCGGCGAGCGTGACCCCGAGCGTGAGCCGCTGAGTACGCTGCGGCAGTATCGCGAGCGCGAAGGTGAAGTGCTGTTCGGGCAAAACCTGCTGCCGCGCGGCATTGGTGAGCTGCGTCTGGGCATGCCGGTTGAGGTGCTGGAGTAGCCCGCCTGCGTCAGGCCGCGCAAGCGGGCCGCTGGTGTACTACTGGTCGTCGAAGTAACGTTCGTTCCAGGCCACCAGCGGGTGCGGTGCGCCCAGTTTCTGACCATAGATCACCGAGTAGGACAGCACGTTCTGCACGTATTGGCGGGTTTCATCGAAGGGAATGTTTTCCACCCACACGTCATAGCTCAGGTGATTGGCCCCGCGCAGCCACTGGCGTACCCGCCCGGGGCCGGCGTTGTAGGCGGCCGAGGCGAGTACCCGGTTGCCGTTGAACTGGCCATAGACCTGGCTCAGGTAGGCTGCGCCAAGCTGGATGTTGATGTCCGGATTCAGTGCCTGCTGCGGTGAGGTCAGGGGTATGCCGAACTTGCGCGCGGTTTCCTTGGCCGTTGCCGGCATCAGTTGCATCAGGCCCATGGCGCCGACGTGAGAGCGGGCGTCGGCCATGAAGGCGCTTTCCTGGCGGGTGATGGCGAACACCCAGCTCGAGTGCAGGTCGCGGCGTCTGGCTTCGCGGACCAGTTCGTCGCGATGGGCCATGGGGAAGCGCACGTCCAGATCGTCCCAGTACTGGGCCTGGCTGATGGTGCGGATGGCCGGGAAATACCATTCCATTTCGTAGGCCAGGCGCGCCTGTGCCACTAGTTCGTCACGGCTGAACAGACGGCTGACGTGATACCACTCGCGACGACCGTCGACGATCTGGCCGCGAGCATGAAACTCCATGGCCCGCTTGATGCCGGCGGTGTTGCGCACTTTCTGCACGACCTTCGGGTCGAGTGCCAGTGGCTTGTGGTTGAGCTGGTAGGGTGCCTTGACCTGGTCGGCCGCCATAAAGCCGTAGAAATCACGTTCATTGGCCAGGGCCTGGTAAAGAGCGAGTGGCTGCTGGCTGTTGGGCTGGGCCAACTGCAGGCTGCGTGCGTTCCAGTAGCGCCAGCGGCTGGTGCTGGCCAGTTCGGCCGGCATGCGCTGGGTCAGCTGGTAGGCTTCGTCCCAGCGGCCGTGGCGTAGCAGCAGGCGGGCGCGCCATTCACTGACGGTGTTGTCACGCAGCTGCGGATCGTACTGAGTCATTACCTGCAGGCCGCGCAGGTCAAAGCGTTGTGCTAGGCGCAGGCCGATCTGCCGGGCTATGGCCAGCTTTTCTTCTTCGGAGAACTGCAGGCGCTTGGCATAGCCCTCAAGCAGAGCCAGTGCGTCCTCGGGATTCTGCCGCGCCAGACGACGCAGGCCGAGACCGACCACATCGGCCATGGCCGCATCGGCAGGAGCGAAGCGTGCCGTGTCCTTCAGAAGCAGCGGCTTCTGCGCCACTTCGACCAGCAGGCGGCCGCGCTCGCCCAGGGTCGGCATGCCCTTGATCAGGAAGTTGGCCAGGCCGTAGTTGCCGCTTTCCACCGCCAGTCTGGTGCGTTGCCAGCGCAACTGCTCGGTGAGCCCGCCTTCGGCGGCCCAGCGCTCGAACAGCGGATCACAGGCATTGGGCTGAGACTTGCCCACCAGCCAGAGCTTCTTGGCGGTGGCGTGAGCCTCGGCGGCGGGCCGCTGGTTCATCTGATACTGGCCGTAAAGGCAGTCCAGTTCGGTGAAATTCAGAGCTGGGTCGTAGTGATCGAGAAACGGCTTCCAGTCGCCGCGTTCGGCCAGCATGCGCAGCCAGCGCAGCTTCATCCAGCCGATCTGCGGCAGGTCGCCATGTTCGGCGAGGAATTTCTCGACCTCGGCATTGCTGGCCGTCTTCAGGCGATTGGTCAGCTCGTCGTAGGCGAGGTAGGGCGTCAGCGGGTAGTCGCGCAGAGCGTTGGCATAGCGCTGGTAAGGGGCACTGTCGCCTTTGGCCAGGGCACGTTTGGCCTCGTCGTAATACAGGCGCTGTTGTGCCAGGCTGGCGGCTTCAGCGCTGGCCAGGCCGGCGCTGGTGGTGAATATCAGGCAGGAGAGAACAGAAAAAAGACGACCGCGCATGGCATTTCCAGGATGCTGAGAGTGGGGCCGCAGGTTCCGTCCTGCGACATGTCCCTAGCTTAGCGTTTCGACGGGGTGCGGTGAATGCCGCCGGGCGGGGTGGACACATATGGCAAACAAGCGGAGCGGCATTCGCTGGAGGCGGCGCGGGCTGCGCGCAACTCGGGTAGAATGCGCCCCCTGTTTCCGGAGGTGCCCCATGACACTGCTGAAGTTTGCCGACGTATCCCTCGCCTATGGCGCCATGCCCTTGCTCGATGGTGTCTCCTGGCAGATCGCTCGGGGCGAGCGGGTATGCATCATCGGTCGCAACGGTACAGGCAAATCGAGCATGTTGCGCCTGGTCAAGGGAGACCAGATGCCCGATGACGGCGAAATCTGGCGGGCCCCGGGGCTGAAGATCGGCGAGCTGCCGCAGGAACTGCCGCGTGCTGATGATCGCACGGTGTTCGATGTGGTGGCCGAGGGGCTGGCCGGGGTCGGCGAGCTGCTGGCGCGCTATCACCACCTGGCGCAGCACATCCGGGGTGACGACGATCTGGAACAGCTTACCCGCGTGCAGCAGGAGCTGGAGGCGAAGGACGGTTGGCGCCTGCAGCAGCTGGTGGAAAGCACTCTGAGCCGCCTGCAGCTGCCGGCCGACAAGACCCTGGCCGAACTTTCCGGCGGCTGGCGTCGTCGGGTGCTGCTGGCCCAGGCGCTGGTCAGCGAGCCGGATCTGCTGCTGCTTGATGAGCCAACCAACCATCTGGATATTGGTGCCATCGCTTGGCTGGAGGAAGCGCTGCGCGACTTCACCGGTGCGGTACTGTTCATCACCCACGACCGTGCCTTTCTGCAGGGGCTGGCCACGCGCATCCTTGAGCTGGATCGCGGTGGGCTGATCGACTGGAGTGGCGACTATGCCAGTTTCCTGGTGCACAAGGAGCAACAACTGGCAGCGGAAGAAAGCGCCAATGCCCTGTTCGACAAGCGGCTGGCTCAGGAGGAGGTATGGATTCGCCAGGGTATCAAGGCGCGCCGTACCCGTAACGAAGGGCGCGTGAGGGCGCTCAAGGCAATGCGTGCTGAGCGTGCCGAGAGGCGTGAGCGACAGGGCAAGACGAACCTGCAGATCGAGGCGGCGGACAAGTCCGGCAAGCAGGTGATAGTGGCAGAAAATGTCAGTTTTGCGCACGCTGGGGGAGTTCCACTGGTGCGCGACTTCTCCCTGGTGCTGCAGCGTGGTGACCGCATCGGCCTGCTCGGCGCCAATGGCAGCGGCAAGACCACGCTGCTCAAGCTGCTGCTGGGCGAGCTGCAACCTTCTGCTGGCACGATAGTGGCAGGGACGAAGCTGGAGGTTGCCTACTTCGACCAGTTGCGTCACCAACTGGAGCCGGAAAAGACCGTTATCGACAATCTTGCCGAAGGCCGCGATTTCATCCTGATCAATGGCCAGAGTCGGCATGTGCTCAGCTACCTGGGAGATTTCCTGTTCAGTCCGCAGCGGGCGCGAACGCCGGTCAAGGCGCTGTCCGGGGGGGAGCGGGCGCGTCTGTTGCTGGCCAAACTGTTCAGCAAGCCAGCCAACCTGCTGGTGCTGGATGAGCCGACCAACGATCTGGACGTGGAAACTCTGGAGCTGCTTGAGGAAGTGATGTTGGGCTTCCCGGGAACCGTGCTGATGGTCAGCCACGATCGGGCGTTCCTCGACAACGTGGTTACCAGCACCCTGGTATTCGAGGGTGAAGGGCGGGTGCGCGAGTATGTCGGCGGCTATCAGGACTGGCTGCGTCAAGGTGGTTCGCCGCGTCTTTTGGGCGTTGGCGAAAGTCGTTCGGTCAAGGCCGAGGCGGCTGTTGTCGCGCCGCAGCCGGTGGCAGTCGCCGTGGCGGCGCCTGCAGCGGCCGAGCCGGCGAAGAAGAAGCTGAGCTACAAGCTGCAGCGTGAACTGGAAGCCATTCCAGAGCAGATCGATGCTCTGGAGCAGGAACTGGCCGGGCTGCAGGCGCAGATCGCCGATCCGGCCTTCTATCAGCAGGCGGTGCAGGTAACCTCGCAGGTATTGGCGCGTTTCGAGAGTCTCCAGGCGGAACTGGATCGGCTGCTCGAGCGTTGGGCAGAACTGGAAGCCTGAGCAGGGCCACCCTGGATCGATGCATGCCGTGACGGTGTGTCAACGGGGAAGGCCCTGACGGGCGGAGAACCGCATGAGCATCGAGTACCGCATTACTCTCGACGACAACCATCAGTTCAGTTACCGGATCGAACTCAACCGCGAGTACGATCCGCAATTGGCGGAACAGGCGCCGGCATGGACCCGGCTAGGGCATCAGCAATGCAGCAACTGTCCGCTCAATCGCGAGCAGTTCAGCCATTGTCCGGCAGCGGTCGACCTGCATAGGGTGGTCGAGGATTTTCGTGGCCTGCCGGCTTTCAAGAAGGCCAGTGTCTGGGTGCGCACGCCCGAACGTGAATACACCAAGATCCTGGGCGTGGAAGAGGGGCTGCGGGCGCTGCTCGGGGTTATCATGGCCACCAGCGCCTGCCCTCTGCTGGGGCGCCTGCGACCGATGGCTCAGCATCATCTGCCGTTTGCCAATACTCAGGAGTTCATCCTGCGAGCAGTGTCGTTGTACCTCGCCCGGCAGTATTTCAACATGCGTGAAGGGCGCTGGGCCGACTGGGAGCTGAAGGGACTGGTGCGTCTGTTCCTGCAGCTCAAGCTGGTCAACCAGGCCTTCTGGCAGCGCATTCACGATACCTGTGAAGGCGACTCCAATCTCAAGGCATTCCTGACCTTCTTCTCTCTGTCCTCAAGCATGACGGTATCGCTGGAGACGCAGTTGCAGAAGATCCGTCCTCTGGTGATGAGCTCCGGTGACGCTTTCGAGTGAAGCGTCGCCGGAAGGTGCGCACGGAGACGGTCTGAAAAGGTCTTAAGCCTTCTCGGTTTTCTTCAGGCGCACTGCCAGTACATCGCAGGGTGCGCCGTGCAGCACGTCGTTGGCGGTGGAGCCGAGCAGCAGGGCGAGGCCGTGGCGGCCGTGGCTGCCGACCACGATCAGATCGCAGTCCTGCTCTGCGGCCAGGCGGTGGATTTCCTGGCGCGGCTGGCCGTAGGCCAGATGAAGCTGATCGGCACTCAGTTCCGGGTACTTGCCGGTAAAGTTGTTCAGACGCTCGCGGGCTTGCTCGAACTGCTGCTGCTGAAGCATTGACAGGTCCATCGGAACGTCGCCGCCGAACGCCATGGCCATCGGCTCGACGATGTGCACCAGAGACAGTTTCGCACCACTGGCCAGGGCCAGCGTGTGTGCGCGAACCACTACGGGGTCGCACTCCTCGGTCAGGTCGACGGCGACCAGAATGTGCTGATAGGGCATGGTTGGATTCTCCTCGGTTGGTAAGGCGTCTGTAGGCAAGTATGGATCCGTGGCACCGGTTACGGGGGGGCGTTTGTCGCAAAACACCGTAGCAGGAGTGTCACAACTGCCGGGCAGCATACTGGGCGGATACGTCTTCAAGCCCCTCAATGATGCTGTCGGAATACTTGCTGATCAGAAAGGGCACGCTGTTTTCGTTGTAATTGCGCAGTGATTTTTCGATGTAGCGCCACTTGGTGGTGATGTTCTGCAGTGCCGAGCTGATCTGTGGCGTGTTCTGCGGAGCGTTGGCCAGTTTGTCGAGACGGCTGGCGAACTGGCCGGCCAGTTCGTCGAGCGCGCGCTCTTCGCCACCACCGAAGAAGCTGTTGCCAATCGAGGCGCTGCGCGAAGCGTAATCGGCGGCCATACCCTGCATCAGCAGGCTCTGTTCCCGGCTTACCTGAGTCAGGGGAGGAACAGCCTCGCCGCTGTCCTGCTGGATCTGTTGATAGAGCTGTTGGCTGAGCTGCATCAATTTCTGGTTGGTCTCGGCCAGATCCGCCACCGGCTGCAGTTCCGTGTAGCCCTGGTTGCGCATTGCCTCCATCAATTTCAGCAGGCCCTGCCGGTAGCGCTGCCAGCCAGCTAGCAGTTGGGTCTGCAGCTCGGTACTGGCATGACCGGGCATCTGCCCCAGGCGCTCAAGGTTGTTCTGGCCTTCCTGCAGGGCATCACTAATCTGGCGGGCATAGCGCTGGTCGCCTTCCATACTGTTGTACATGTAGAAATCACCCAGGCTTCTCTGCAGCGCCAGGCGCATTTGGTGCAGGTGCAGCAGGTCGTCGGCCGGGGAGGCCTGGGGCAGGGTCGGGTAGAAGAAAGCGAAAAGGAAAACGAGCAGAGCGCTCAGGGGAAGGACAAGCGAACGGCGGTTCGACATGGGCGACTCCGTATGGCCCATCGAGGGGCTCGAATTGTTGTTGTATTGATCTCGGTTGGCATTGATCCAGCCGAAATTGCTCCGACTGTACCCGCCGTTTTGCGTTTTGGCTAGATTTCGTGTTATTGCAATTATCGCCGCCAAAATCTGCTTTTTGTCTGACAATCGGCACAGTTTCTTGAGATTTCGTCCGTGCTTGAGCAGCTGTGAAGTTGGCTGACAGGTTACGCAAGGCTAATTGACAAGTGCCGGCTTTTGATTGATGGTGTGCACACCCAAATCAAACGGGCGTATGAATTGAGCGTTTGCCTGGTCAGGCACGCTATTACAGCCCGAACATCGCGTCGGCGGGTGTGTCGTACCGATAGGGGCTATGCTCGTCGGCAGCGCCATGAGCTGGCCTTGCGGTTGGCTCCGATGTGTACTGTTCAGCTTCCATACCGTGGAGATCAGTTGATGATTTACGAAGGTAAAGCCATCACGGTTAAGGCTCTTGAGAGCGGCATCGTCGAATTGAATTTCGACCTCAAGGGTGAGTCCGTCAACAAGTTCAACCGTCTTACCCTCAATGAGCTGCGTGCTGCTGTCGATGCAATCAAGGCCGACGGTTCCATCAAGGGCGTGATTGTCACCAGTGGCAAGGACGTGTTCATCGTCGGTGCCGATATCACCGAGTTCGTCGACAACTTCAAGCTGCCCGACGAAGAGCTGGTCGCTGCCAACCTGGAAGCCAATAAGATCTTCAACGACTTCGAAGACCTGCCGGTACCGACCGTGGTCGCCATCAACGGTATCGCCCTGGGCGGCGGTCTGGAAATGTGTCTGGCCGCCGACTACCGTGTGGCCAGCGAGAGCGCCAGGATCGGCCTGCCGGAGGTCAAGCTGGGCATTTACCCGGGCTTTGGCGGTACCGTGCGCCTGCCGCGCGTGATCGGCGCCGACAACGCTGTCGAGTGGATTGCCTCCGGCAAGGAAAACAAGGCCGAGGACGCCCTGAAAGTGGGTGCCGTGGATGCTGTCGTAGCGCCGGCCAAACTGCAGGAAGCCGCACTGGATCTGGTCAAGCGCGCCATTGCCGGCGAGCTGGATTACAAGGCCAAGCGTCAGCCCAAGCTGGAGAAACTCAAGCTCAACGCCATTGAGCAGATGATGTGCTTCGAGACCGCCAAGGGTTTTGTCGCCGGTCAGGCCGGCCCGAACTACCCGGCTCCGGTCGAGGCCATCAAGACCATCCAGAAGGCCGCCAGCCAGGGGCGTGACAAGGCGCTGGAGATCGAGGCCGCCGGCTTCGTCAAACTGGCCAAGACTTCGGTTGCCGAAAGCCTGATCGGCCTGTTCCTCAACGATCAGGAACTGAAGAAAAAGGCCAAGAAGCACGATGAAATCGCCCGCGACGTGAAGCTGGCTGCCGTGCTGGGCGCCGGTATCATGGGTGGCGGTATCGCCTACCAGTCCGCTTCCAAGGGCACTCCGATCTTGATGAAGGATATCCGTGAAGAGGGTATCCAGATGGGTCTGAATGAGGCCTCCAAGCTGCTCGGCAAGCGCGTCGAGAAGGGCCGCATGACCCCGGCCAAGATGGCCGAGGCGCTGAACGCGATCCGTCCGACCATGAGCTACGGCGATTTCGGCAACGTCGACATCGTGGTCGAGGCGGTGGTCGAGAACCCGAAGGTCAAGCACGCCGTGCTGGCCGAGGTGGAAGGTCATGTGCGTGAGGACGCCATCATCGCCTCCAACACCTCGACCATCTCCATTACCTACCTGGCCCAGGCGCTCAAGCGTCCGGAAAACTTCGTTGGCATGCACTTCTTCAACCCGGTGCACATGATGCCGCTGGTCGAGGTGATCCGTGGCGAGAAGTCCAGTGACGTGGCTGTTGCCACCACCGTGGCCTACGCCAAAAAGATGGGCAAGAACCCGATCGTGGTCAACGACTGCCCTGGCTTCCTGGTCAACCGTGTGCTGTTCCCGTACTTCGGCGGCTTCGCCAAGCTGGTCAGCCTGGGGGTCGACTTCACCCGCATTGACAAGCTGATGGAGAAGTTCGGCTGGCCCATGGGCCCTGCCTACCTGATGGACGTGGTCGGAATCGATACCGCGCACCATGCTCGTGACGTAATGGCCGAAGGCTTCCCGGAGCGCATGAAGGAAGAACGCAAGACCGCCGTCGACGTACTGTACGAGGCCAACCGCCTTGGCCAGAAGAACGGCAAGGGCTTCTATGCCTATGAAACCGACAAGCGCGGCAAGCCGAAGAAAGTGGCCGATGCAGACATCGCCGCGATTCTGGCGCCGATCGTCTACGAGCAGCGCGAGTTCAGTGACGAGGACATCATCAACGCGCTGATGATCCCGTTGTGCCTGGAGACTGTTCGCTGCCTGGAAGACGGTATCGTCGATTCACCGTCCGAAGCAGACATGGGCCTGATCTACGGTATTGGCTTCCCTCCCTTCCGTGGTGGTGCGCTGCGCTACATCGATTCGATTGGTGTGGCCGAGTTCGTTGCACTGGCCGACAAATACGCTGACCTGGGCCCGCTGTACACCCCGACCGCCAAGCTTCGCGAAATGGCCGCCAACGGCCAGAAGTTCTTCGGTTAAGCGTGCCACGACTAGAGCGAGAGTGAATTTATGAGCCTGAATCCTAGAGATGCAGTGATCGTCGACTTCGGTCGTACCCCGATGGGTCGTTCCAAGGGCGGCATGCACCGCAACACCCGCGCCGAAACCATGTCGGCGCACCTGATCAGCAAGCTGCTGGAACGCAACAGCAAAGTCGACCCGAAAGAGGTCGAGGACGTGATCTGGGGTTGTGTCAACCAGACCCTGGAGCAGGGCTGGAACATCGCCCGCATGGCTTCGCTGATGACCCAGATCCCGCACACCAGTGCCGGCCAGACCGTCAGCCGTCTGTGCGGTTCCTCCATGAGCGCGCTGCACACTGCCGTGCAGGCAATCCAGACCGGCAATGGCGATGTATTCGTTGTCGGTGGTGTGGAGCACATGGGCCACGTCGGCATGATGCACGGCGTCGATCCGAACCCGCATTTGTCGCTGTACGCTGCCAAGGCGTCCGGCATGATGGGCCTGACTGCCGAAATGCTGGGCAAGATGCACGGCATCACCCGTGAGCAGCAGGATGCCTTTGGTGAGCGTTCGCACCGTCTGGCACACAAGGCTACCGTTGAAGGCAAGTTCAAGGACGAGATCATCCCGATGCAGGGTTATGACGAGAACGGCTTCCTCAAGGTCTTTGACTACGACGAAACCATTCGTCCGGACACTACCCTGGAGAGCCTGGCTGCCCTGAAGCCGGCCTTCAACCCGAAAGGCGGTACCGTGACTGCTGGCACTTCCTCGCAGATCACTGATGGTGCTTCCTGCATGATCGTCATGAGCGCCCAGCGCGCCAAGGATCTGGGCATCGAGCCGATGGCCGTTGTTCGCGCCATGGCTGTAGCCGGCGTGGATCCGGCGATCATGGGCTACGGCCCGGTCCCGTCCACTCAGAAAGCGCTCAAGCGTGCCGGCCTGACCATGGACGACATCGACTTTGTTGAGCTCAACGAAGCCTTCGCTGCCCAGGCTCTGCCGGTGCTGAAGGATCTGAAGCTGCTCGACAAGATGGACGAGAAGGTCAACCTGAACGGCGGCGCAATCGCTCTGGGCCACCCCTTCGGTTGTTCCGGTGCCCGTATCTCCGGTACCCTGCTCAACGTCATGAAGCAGAATGGCGGCACGCTCGGCGTGTCCACCATGTGCGTGGGCCTTGGCCAAGGCATCACCACCGTCTTCGAGCGCGTCTAAGCGACCCCGTTTAAACGCAAGCGGACAGAAACCGGGGCCCCGTGCCCCGGTTTTGCTTTTTACGGCTTTTTATTTCGGGAACCTCTCATGCAGTTGCAGCCAGGACTCTATCGCCATTACAAAGGCCCGCAGTATCGTGTATTCGGGGTGGCACGGCATTCCGAGAACGAGGAGGAGCTGGTGGTCTACCAGGCGTTGTACGGCGAGTTTGGGCTGTGGGTAAGGCCGCTGAGCATGTTCTGCGAAGAAATTGAAGTGGACGGCAAGCGTGTTCCACGCTTTGCTTTGATTCAGGCCGACGTCAGTCCCATCGGCAGTTTGGGAGGCTGATTGCGCAGCCCCTGCGCTTGACCTTCGCTTGGTCGCCACTATATATAGCGGGGCCTTAGAAGCTGTTCACGATCTGTTGCGCGTCGGCGCTACTGCGTTAAGAGCAAGCTTGGACAGTGACTTGTCACTGAATGTCAGGAGGACGGCCCGAAGGGCGAGTGAAACGAGTAATGCTCATTTACCACTCGTAAACTCCACTTCCTCGCTTGTTTTTGCGGGACTGCCACCGGATTTGTATCACTCTGGCTCACGATCTCGTGAGCAGGCTCATAGGACTTCCAGTCCTCTATATTTCGCAATTCAGGAATTTTCTGATCCATGGGCAAATCGCTGGTCATCGTGGAATCCCCGGCCAAGGCCAAGACCATCAACAAGTACCTGGGCAGCCAGTACGTGGTGAAGTCGAGCATCGGCCATATCCGTGACCTGCCTACCAGTGGTTCGGCCAGTGTCGGCAAGGAACCGGCCAAGCGTGGCAAGGCTGCCGCCGAGGCGCCTGCACTGTCGCCGAAGGAAAAGGCCAAGCGTCAGTTGTTCGCCCGCATGGGCGTCGATCCCGAGCACGGCTGGAAGGCCAAGTACGAGATCCTGCCCGGCAAGGAAAAGGTGATCGAAGAATTGCGTCGGCTGGCCAAGGATGCCGACACCATCTATCTCGCAACCGACTTGGACCGTGAGGGGGAAGCCATTGCCTGGCATCTACGTGAGTCTATCGGTGGTGATGACAGTCGCTACAAGCGCGTAGTGTTCAACGAGATCACCAAGAAGGCGATTCAGGAGGCTTTCGCCAATCCGGGCGAACTGGACATCAACCGGGTCAATGCGCAGCAGGCCCGACGCTTCCTCGACCGTGTGGTGGGCTACATGGTTTCGCCGTTGCTGTGGTCGAAGATCGCCCGCGGCCTGTCGGCCGGTCGCGTGCAGTCGGTAGCAGTAAAACTGGTGGTCGAGCGAGAGAAGGAAATCCGTGCCTTTGTACCGCAGGAATACTGGGAGGTGCATGCCGACCTCGGCACTGCGAAGAACGCCAGGGTGCGCTTCGAGGTGGTGCGCGAAGGCGGTGCTGCCTTCAAGCCGGTCAATGAAGCACAGGCCATGGCCGCGCTGGAGAGGCTCAAGGCTTCCAGCTACAGCGTGGTCAAGCGCGAGGACCGTCCGACCAGCAGCAAGCCCTCGGCTCCCTTCATCACCTCCACCCTGCAGCAGGCGGCGAGCAACCGTCTGGGCTTCGGCGTGAAGAAGACCATGATGATGGCCCAGCGTCTCTATGAGGCGGGCTATATCACCTATATGCGTACCGACTCGACCAACCTGTCGGCCGATGCCATCGACATGGTGCGCGGCTTTATCGACGACGAGTTCGGCAAGAAATACCTGCCGGCCAAGCCGAATGTCTATTCGAGCAAGGAAGGCGCCCAGGAGGCGCACGAGGCGATCCGGCCGTCCGACGTCAACCTGCGGCCGAACCAGTTGTCGGGTATGGAGCGCGATGCCGAGCGACTGTACGACCTGATCTGGCGTCAGTTCGTGGCCTGCCAGATGCCGCCGGCCGAATACCTGTCTACCAGCGTCACCGTGGCCGCCGGCGACTTCGAGCTGCGTGCCAAGGGCCGTATCCTCAAGTTCGACGGCTATACCCGCGTACTGCCGCAGCAAAGCAAGCCGGGCGAGGATGATGTGCTGCCTGACATGAGTGAGGGCGAGGCTCTCAAACTGCTGCAGCTCGACCCCAGCCAGCATTTCACCAAGCCGCCGGCGCGTTACTCCGAGGCCAGTCTGGTCAAGGAGCTGGAAAAGCGTGGCATCGGCCGTCCGTCCACCTATGCGGCGATCATTTCCACCATTCAGGAGCGCGGCTATGTGACGGTACACAACCGCCGTTTCTATGCCGAGAAGATGGGCGACATCGTCACCGAGCGTCTCGACGAGAGTTTCGCCAACCTGATGGACTACAGCTTTACTGCCACTATGGAAGAACATCTTGACGATGTGGCTCAGGGTGAGCGCGAATGGAAGCACCTGCTTGACGAGTTCTACGCAGACTTCCGCAAGAAACTGGAAGCCGCCGAGGCGGGTGAGGGTGGTATGCGCGCCAACCAGCCGACGCCGACTGATATTCCCTGTCGCGAGTGCGGTCGTCCGATGATGATTCGGACTGCGTCCACCGGGGTCTTTCTCGGTTGCTCAGGCTACAGTCTGCCGCCCAAGGAGCGCTGCAAGTCGACTATCAACCTGGTGCCTGGCGACGAGATTGCCGCGGACGACGAGGGCGAGTCGGAGTCGCTGGTACTGCTGGGCAAGCACCGCTGTCCAATCTGTTCGACGGCCATGGATGCCTACCTGCTGGACGAGACCCGCAAGTTGCACATCTGTGGCAACAACCCGGACTGTCACGGTTACGAGATCGAGCAGGGGCAGTACCGCATCAAGGGTTACGAAGGGCCGAGCCTGGAGTGCGACAAGTGTGGCAGCCAGATGCAGCTCAAGACCGGGCGCTTCGGCAAGTTTTTCGGCTGTACCAACAGCAGTTGCAAGAACACTCGCAAATTGCTGAAGAATGGCGAAGCGGCGCCGCCGAAGATGGATCCGGTGAAGATGCCGGAACTGAAGTGCGAGAAGGTCGACGATACCTATGTGTTGCGTGACGGCGCCTCTGGTCTGTTCCTTGCTGCCAGTGGTTTTCCGAAGAACCGTGAAACCCGCGCGCCGCTGGTGCAGGAGCTGTTGCCGCATCGCCACGAGATCGATCCTAAGTACCACTTCCTGCTGGACGCGCCGGTGCTCGACCCGGAGGGACGTCCGACAGTAATTCGCTATAGCCGCAAGACCAAGGAACAGTACGTGCAGTCCGAAGTTGACGGCAAGCCAACCGGTTGGCGCGCGTTCTACGATGGCGGCAAGTGGAAGGTGGAAGACAAGCGCTGAAAAATTCTGGCACAGTTCGGGCTTCCCCGGCTGTGCCCCCTTGTTGCGGCAGCAGGCTTGTGCGCACTGGCTGCCTGTGGCGCGGGTATGAAGCATCAGCAGTGGAGAGCGCCAGCATGGCCAACGAACGCTATACCCGGACCAATCAGAAAATATTCTTTGCCGGCATTGCCCTCGACAACTGGCGTCGGGCAGCTGTTTCCCATGCGTTCAATACTGCGGCGTTGGTTCAGGCCGAGCGCGAGGCGGCACTGTTTCATCTCTATGGCGGACTTTTGGGGTTGTGCCATGAGATTGCCGGTTACTACCGCATGGCCGATGCGGCTCCGGAGCGTGTTGAGGACTTTGTCCAGCCGATCGTACTCGAGCGCTCGCCCTGTCCGGAGCTGGCCGAGCTGCTGGAGTTGACACAGCATCGCGAGACCTGGCTGGCGCAACTGCTGGCAGCCTATGCCGCCTTGTTTCAGCCGCCACGTGAGATGCCTAAGAGCCAGGTCGATCCGGCCATGCCTCTGATCACTGCGGTAGGTATCGGTAACGAACGGACGGAGCCGGATCTCGACGAGCTGGATGCCTGGCGTCTGCAACTGAAGGCGTTGGTACTGCACTTCCGTGAAGGTCTGAGCGAGTGTTGAGTGTACTTATCTGGACGGGTGGCTGGGGATGATGTTGTCCAGCTGCTATAATGGCGCGTTTTCTCATCGAGACAGACCTCATGCCCACATCCTTTCTGGAAATCGTCGAACTGCCCGATGGGCGCATTGCGCTGCGTCGCGCAGAAGATGAGGAGGCGCTGGTGACGCTGGACTTTTCCGCTGATGCCAAGGAGTTCCTGCAGGGGCAGCATGTGGAGGTGGCCAAGGCCATGCTCAATGTCGGCGTGCAAATGGCTGGGCGTATGGCCGAGGGTGATTTCAGCACAGAGGACGAAGGGCCACGCGTGCTGCACTGATGGTGGTGTTACAGTCCTGTCTACGGGCTCCTGCGGGAGCCCGTTTCATTTTCCGTCGATACCGCTTGCCCGAACTCGGGTGGCGTTCACATCCCGCCTGCTAGGAACTTCGCCTTCGGAGTGAGCGGGGCGGGGTATGAGCGCTGTTGCGATTTACTGCGGAGTTGGTAGTGCGTGTCTGGCTCGATTTGTCGTGGTGACACATCTGTACCGATTTTTACGAAGCTTATCGCTTCGCGAGCAAGGCGGATAAGCTCAGCCCAGGCTGATATTGAGGCTTTGAGCCTGACCGTCCCGGGCTGCCCGGGCCAGGCGAAGACGGCTGCTTCCGGGCATCGGGTGGAGCCAGCTGATTACCGTGTGGCTGCGGCCGAGTCGGAGGGCTTCTTCCGCCAGTTCCAGCGGACTCTGACCTCGGCGTGGATGCAGAAGCAGGATGCGTTCGCGGTTGAGTCCGGCGTCGCGCAGCCAGGCTTGGGTCAGGCTGGCTGGCGGTGCTACCAGGGTCAGCCAGCGGGCGTCCTGATTCTGGCTTAGTTCGCGGAGGATCGGGGCCAGCAGGTGCAGGCAGTGGCCGGTGGCGCCACGCAGAACCAGCTCGCTGAAACCTTGTTCGTCAAATGCGTCGACGTGGCTCTGCTTATCCAGTAGCTCTTGTGAAGCCGTTGCGGCGAGAAAGGCATCGAACAAGGGGAGTTGGGGGCGTTCGAACGACTGCAGCTGCATACAAGCCTCCTGCGGGGGGTTATCGGCGGATGACGCCAACGCTGAGACCTTCGATCACCAAATCCTGGTGCTCGAGATCCACTTCTATTGGAGAGAACTCCGGGTTTTCAGCCAGCAGCCAGACCTTGTTGCCCTCGCGTTTGAAGCGCTTGACCGTCACCTCGTCATCGATGCGGGCAACGACGATCTGGCCGTTGCGGGCCTCTCGGGTGGTATGCACGGCCAGCAGATCGCCGTCGAGGATGCCGATGTCCTTCATGCTCATGCCGCGTACGCGTAGGAGATAGTCGGCCCTGGGATGAAAGAAGGTCGGATTGATCTGGCAGGATTCCTCGATATGCTGCTGTGCAAGGATGGGTTCACCAGCAGCAACGCGGCCTATCACCGGCAGACCCTGCTCCTCCTCGGTAGGTCCCGGTTCAAAGCCTGGAATGCGGATGCCGCGCGATGCGCCGGGCGTCATTTCGATGGCGCCCTTGCGGGCCAGAGCGCGCAGGTGCTCTTCGGCGGCATTGGGGGACTTGAAGCCGAGCTCCTGGGCAATTTCGGCCCGGGTGGGCGGATAGCCGTTGTCCTCCAGGCAACGCTTGATGAATGCGAGGATCTCGGCTTGGCGGGGCGTCAGTTTCAGCATGGCGTGCTCTGTTTTTTTATACAGGTGCTGGGATTATATACAGTCATCTGTCATTGGCAATGATCTATTTCATGAGGGGGTGAGTGCCCTGTGTGGTCAGGGAAGATGATCGGACGTCCCCCCTGTTGTAAGCTGTGAGCGGCTGGCCAAAAGGCGGCCGCTGCGACTTGACAATTCGATGGTGTGAAACGTATGTTTCAAACGAGTGTTTGTCAGGTGATCAGTTATGGCCCAGTCGGAAACCGTTGAGCGCATTCTCGATGCTGCAGAGCAGTTGTTTGCGGAGAAAGGTTTCGCCGAAACCTCATTGCGGCTGATCACCAGCAAGGCCGGGGTTAACCTGGCTGCTGTCAACTATCACTTTGGCTCGAAGAAGGCGCTCATTCAGGCAGTATTCTCGCGTTTTCTCGGGCCTTTCTGCGCTAGTTTGGAGAAGGAGCTCGACCGCCGTCAGGCCAAGGCCGAAGCTCAGGCCTCGCTGGAGGAGTTGCTCGAGCTGCTGGTAGAGCAGGCACTGGCAGTCAAACCGCGCAGCGGCAATGACCTGTCGATTTTCATGCGTCTGCTCGGGCTTGCTTTCAGCCAGAGTCAGGGGCACCTGCGCAAGTATCTCGAAGAGGTATACGGCAAGGTTTTTCGTCGCTATATGCTGCTGGTGCATGATGCCGCGCCGCGCATTCCGCCGTTGGAGCTTTTCTGGCGCGTGCACTTCATGCTCGGCGCAGCGGCCTTCAGTATGTCCGGGATCAAGGCGCTGCGGGCCATGGCTGAGAATGACTTCGGGGTGAATACCTCAATTGAACAGGTGATGCGAATGATGGTGCCTTTCCTCGCCGCTGGCATGCGTGCCGAGTCCGGGGTGGTCGATCCTGCGCTGGCTGATGCTCAGCTCAGGTCGCGCAGTAAATCTGCCGGAGCCTCTGGCAAGGCCTGACACATCCACCAGGCGGCAGTGGGCTTGTCGTCGGGCATCGGCTAAGCTAGGCGCCATGCCGGATCTTGACCTGTTGCATATATCCATTGCCGATCAGATGCTCTACGCCTTTCGTGAAGGGCGGTTGCTCCTGCGTCTGCCGGTGTCCACTGCACTTAACGGCGTCGGTGAACTCAATGGCAGTGGTTGCACGCCGCGCGGCCTGCATCAGGTACGTGCGCGTATCGGTGCGGGCTTGCCCTTGGGGGCAGTGCTGCGTGGAAGACGCTGGACGGGTGAGGTTTGGTCGCCCGACCTGCACGACCGGTTTCCAGGTCGGGATTGGATCCTGACTCGCATTCTCTGGTTGAGCGGCCTGGAGCCTGGGCGCAATCGGCTCGGTTCGGTCGACACCTTTCGTCGTTACATTTATCTGCACGGTACGCCGGATACTGAACCGATGGGGCAGCCGCTGTCCCATGGCTGTGTCCGCCTGCGCAATACCGATATGCTGACCCTGTTCGAGCGTGTCCCGGCCTATTGCAGGGTGCGCATCGACGAGGCGCCCTGCCCGCAGTGGGCTGCCTGACCTTTCGAAGGATACCCCCAAATGCAAGGCTCTCTGATGATGGATGTCGGCGGTACCTGGCTTACTGCCGAGGATCGCCACCTGTTGCGTCAGCCCGAAGTGGGCGGCTTGATCATTTTTGCCCGCAACATTGAATCGCCGCGCCAGGTGCGTGAATTGTGCCAGTCGATACGTGCGTTGCGTCCGGATCTGCTTCTGGCAGTGGATCAGGAGGGTGGGCGGGTACAGCGCCTGCGCCAGGATTTTCTGCGACTGCCGGCAATGCGTGAGTTGGCGGCCTGTGACGATGCAGAACTTCTGGCTGAGCATTGTGGCTGGCTGATGGCTACCGAGGTACTGGCCGTTGGCCTGGATTTGAGTTTCGCCCCTGTGCTGGATCTCGATCACCAGCGCAGTGCAGTGGTTGGTAGTCGCGCCTTCGAGGGTAATCCACAGCGGGCGGCGGTGCTGGCAGGTGCCTTCATCCGCGGCATGCATCAGGCCGGAATGGCCGCGACGGGTAAGCATTTTCCTGGCCACGGCTGGGCTGAGGCCGATTCGCATGTGGCAATCCCGCGCGACGAGCGCAGCCTGGAGGAAATCCGTGCCTGTGACCTGCAGCCGTTCCGCCTGCTGGCGAGTGAGCTGGATGCGGTAATGCCGGCACATGTCATTTATCCGCAGGTGGACGAACAACCGGCCGGCTTTTCACGGCGCTGGTTGCAGGACATTCTGCGGGGTGAGCTGGGTTTCGATGGGGTGATCTTCAGTGACGACCTGTCCATGGCCGGGGCTCATGTGGCCGGTGATGCCGGTCAGCGTATCGAGGCTGCGTTGGGGGCAGGCTGCGATATGGGATTGGTGTGCAATGACCGGGCTGCTGCCGAGCAAGCACTGATTACCCTGCAGCGGCTGAAGGTGAAGGCGCCGGAGAGACTGCTGTGCATGCGTGGGCGCGGTCATGCCTGTACCAACTACCGTGAGGTGGCGCGTTGGCAGCAGGCGGTCGCTGCATTGCGTGGCGCCGGGCTGCTGGATCGATAGGGCTGCGTTACGGCGCGAGAGCCGCAAAATGCGGCCCCGTAGATTTCCGTCTCAAAGTGGTGAGAGGCGAATCAATGCGCCGAGGCTGCCGCGGTCGAGGTAGGTCAGGACATTGTCCTTCAGCCGTTGGGTGAGTTGCAGGTACTCGCTGGCTTCAAGCAGGCCGTCATTGCTGAAGTGGTTGATCCACAACTCCATCTCCAGGGCAGTGAAGCGATCCTCAGTCAGTTTTATCAGGCCTTCGACCGGGTGATGGCCGAAATGCGCTTCGCCGCTGCTCACCGCCACGCTGCTGGGGGCGTTGCCGACGCTTTGGCTCCAGGCCTTGTGCAGTAGCAACTGGTAGCCGTTTTCCGGGGTCAAGCGGGCTGCTTCGGCATTCAGGCTGGTGGATCGTTCGCTGGCGCCGATGGGCAGGGCGTTTCCAGCCCAGTCGTCGGGGGACGGGCGGGGAGTGATGATCGGTTCGCCGGCCTGGCGAAATACCAGCAATTCCACTTGGTACAGGCGTTCGGCGAAAGCATTCGGTGCGAGCAGAAAGAGCAGTAGGGCGGTCAGATGCAGGGCGCGCATATGGCAGTCCTTCAGGTTGTGGGCGCGAGGCGTTCGAATAGTGCTTCAAGGGTATTGAAGCGTTCTTCGCTGCGTTCCATTGGCAGTTGAAGCTTGAATACGGTGGCACCTTCGAACTTGTAACGTTTGGGCTGAGCCTGAATCAGTTTGATCAGGGTCAAGGGATCTACGCAGGTTTCCGCGGCAAATTCGATACGGCCGCCCTGAGGGCCGGCGTCGACCTTGGTGATGCCGAGCCTGTCGGCCTGCAGCTTGAGCAGGGTCAGGCGTATCAGGTTCTTGGTCGGCTCCGGCAGTAGGCCGAAGCGGTCGATCATCTCCACCTGCAGCTCCTTCAGTTCTTCCTCGTTGGCTGCATTGGCGATGCGCTTGTAGAGGATCAGGCGGCTGTGCACGTCCGGCAGGTAGTCCTCGGGAATTAGCGCCGGCACCCGCAGGTTGATCTCGGGGCCACCGCCCAGCGGTTGGTCGAGGTTGGGCTGCTCGCCCTTCTGGATGGCCTTGACCGCCCGTTCGAGCATTTCCATGTAAAGCGTGAAGCCGACGGCCTGGATCTGGCCGCTCTGGCCGTCGCCGAGCAGTTCGCCGGCACCGCGGATTTCCAGGTCGTGGGTAGCCAGGACGAAGCCGGCGCCCAGATCCTGGGCATTGGCGATGGCTTCCAGGCGCTTTTCCGCGTCAGGGGTCATCTGCTTGCGTGGCGGCGTGAGCAGGTAGGCGTAGGCCTGGTGGTGACTGCGGCCGACCCGGCCGCGCAACTGATGCAGTTGGGCCAGGCCGAACTTGTCGGCGCGTTCGATGATGATGGTGTTGGCGCTCGGTACATCGATGCCGGTTTCGATGATGGTGGAGGCCACCAGCACGTTGAAGCGCTTGTGGTAGAAGTCGCTCATTACCTGTTCCAGCTCGCGTTCGCGCATTTGCCCGTGGCCGATGCCGATGCGTGCCTCCGGAACCAGCTCGGCCAGCTCGGCGGCGCACTTTTCGATGGTCTTCACATCGTTGTGCAGGTAGTAGACCTGGCCGCCGCGCAGCAGCTCGCGCAGCAGGGCCTCCTTGATGGTCGGCTTGTTGGCCTCCATGACGAATGTGCGTACCGACAGTCGGCGCGCCGGTGGCGTGGCGATGATTGACAGGTCGCGCATGCCGGCCACGGCCATGTTCAACGTTCTGGGAATCGGCGTAGCTGTCAGTGTGAGGATGTCCACCTCGCTGCGCAGCGCCTTGAGCTGCTCTTTCTGACGCACGCCGAAGCGGTGTTCCTCGTCGATGATCACCAGCCCCAGGTTGTGAAACTTGACGTCGTCCTGCAGCAGCTTGTGGGTGCCGATGACGATGTCCACCTTGCCTTCGGCCAACTGCTGTATCGCGCCTTCGACTTCCCTGGCGCTCTTGAAGCGGCTCATTACCTCGACCTTTACCGGCCAGTCGGCGAAGCGGTCGCGGAAGCTGTTGTAGTGCTGTTGGGCGAGCAGGGTGGTGGGCACCAGAACCGCCACCTGCTTGCCGCTGTGGACAGCGATGAAGGCCGCGCGCATGGCCACCTCGGTCTTGCCGAAACCTACATCACCGCAGACCAGGCGATCCATGGGTTTGCCCGACAGCATGTCGGCGCGTACCGCGTCGATGGCCGCCTGCTGATCCGGGGTCTCCTCGAAGGGGAAACCGGCACTGAAGGTGGCGTAGTCGGCGGCCGGGTCGCGGAAGGCGAAGCCTTCCCGGGCCGCGCGGCGTGCGTAGATGTCGAGCAGCTCGGCAGCGACGTCGCGCACCTGTTCGGCGGCCTTGCGCTTGGCCTTTTGCCAAGCCTCCGAACCCAGTCGGTGCAGTGGTGCCAGGGCATCGTCGCTGCCCGTGTAGCGGGCGATCAGGTGCAGGCTGGCAACGGGTACGTAGAGCTTGGCTTCGTCGGCGTACTGCAGGGCAAGAAACTCGGTCGCCTGGCCGTCGAACTCCATGGTGACCAGGCCGAGATAGCGGCCGACGCCATGGTCGATGTGTACTACCGGTGCGCCTTCGCGCAGTTCGGTAAGGTTCTTGATGACATTGTCGCCGCCGTCGCGCGATTTCTCGCGGCGTCGACGCTGCATGACGCGCTGGCCGAACAGCGGGCTTTCCGCGATCAGAGCCAGTTCCTCAAGCAGCAGGCCTTCATCCAGCGGCGCGATGCAGATGCACAGACGCTCGGCGCTGGCCACGAAAGCCGGCCAGCCGTCCACCTCCCGGGGCTTGAGCTTGAGTCGGGCGAGCAGCTCCAGCAGCACTTCGCGGCGACCGGCCGATTCCGCGCAGAACAGTACACGCCCGCTGTGCTGCTCAAGGAAACGGCGCAGTGCCGCCATTGGTTCGCCGGCCTTAGCCTGGATCGCCAGATCCGGCAGTGGACGGGCCTCGAAGCGCGCTTGGCCGACGCCTGGCTCGATATCCTGCGGGTTGACTACTACCCGTGGCCAGTCCTTCAGGCGGGCGAAGCAATCCTCCACCGGTAGGAAAATTTCCGCAGGTGGCAGGATCGGTCGCTCCGGATCCACTCGGCGA
This sequence comes from Pseudomonas sp. NCCP-436, assembly GCF_019656335.1. Classification (GTDB taxonomy): domain Bacteria; phylum Pseudomonadota; class Gammaproteobacteria; order Pseudomonadales; family Pseudomonadaceae; genus Aquipseudomonas. Next base: position 43,788 of record NZ_BPLZ01000014.1, read on the forward strand.
TCTTCGTAGCGACTGCGTGCATCCTGCCAGAACTGCTCGGCGGCCTTCTCGATGCCGGCCAGGGAAAACACCTGGGTATTGCCCGGCAGGTAGTCGAACAGTGTGTCGGTCTGCTCGAAGAACAGCGGCAGGTAGTATTCGATGCCCGCAGGGGTGATGCCGCTGGTCAGATCCTGATAAATCGGGCAGCGGCGGAAGTCGACGTCGAAGCGCTCGCGGAAGCGGTTGCGGAAGTTGCTGACGGCCTTCTTCTCCAGAGGGAACTCGCGGGCCGGCAGCAGGCGGATCGACTCCACTTTGTCTACAGAACGCTGGGTCTCCGGGTCGAAGGTGCGCAGAGTTTCGATCTCGTCGTCGAACAGGTCGATACGGTAGGGCGTGTCGCTGCCCATGGGAAACAGATCGATCAGGGCACCGCGCACAGTGAATTCGCCGTGCTCGCTAACTGTGTCGACATAGCGATAGCCGGCGGCCTCGAGCCGGCCACGGGTTTCCTCGACATCGAGCTTCTGGCCAACGTCCAGTACCAGGCTGCTGCCCAACAGGAAGCGCTTGGGCGCCAGGCGGTGCAGCGCGGTGGTGATAGGAACCACGAGAATACCGCTGGTCAGTTCGGGTAGCCGGTAGAGCGTGGCCACACGCTGGGAAATGATGTCCTGGTGAGGGGAGAACAGATCGTAGGGCAGTGTTTCCCAGTCTGGAAAGTGCAGTACCGGCAGGCTGGGAGCAAAAAATGCCAGCTCCTCCTGCAGACGCTCGGCGCTTTGGCTGCTTTCGGTAAGTACCAGGGTAAAGCGTTCGGCATTGCTGGCGGCCTCGGCGATGGCAAGGGCCAGAGCCGCGCCCGGTAGATTGCCCCACTGCTGCTTGCCGGCACTGGCCGGCAGGGGCGGGAGTTTGAGTACGGTCTGGGACGTGGTGGACACGGGGGGCTCAGGGTAGTTCGGACAAGGTGCCGATTGTAGCGAGGCGGAGCGAAGGTGTCAGTGCCGTCAGCTGTGCATTGCTCCGGCCTGCAAGCGCCGTCATAATGTAGCCCCTTTTTTCAGCCCCTACATGTGGAAGGTACTGCCCGTGACTCAGAAGCCCGACCAGTGTCTCGGTGAATGGATTGATCGTGAAGCCCTCGCGGAAGCGATGATTCCGCTGATTGGTCAGCTCTATCGCAACAACAATGTCGTGACCTCGATCTATGGTCGTGGTCTGATCAATCGTTCGGTCATCGACATCCTCAAGGCTCACCGCTTTGCTCGTCACCGCCTGGCAGATGAAACCGAACTGTCGGTGCACGACACCTTCCCCATGCTCAAGGCCATGAGCGAGCTGAAGCTGGGTGCCGCTTCCGTTGACCTGGGCAAACTGGTTGCCAAGTTCAAGGCCGAAGGCGCCGGTCGCAGTGTCGAGCAGTTCGTCAGGGACGAGCTGGAGGTGGTGGTAGGCAAGCAGAACGGCGCTGCCCGTGAAGGCACTGATGTCGTGCTGTACGGTTTCGGTCGTATCGGTCGTCTGCTGGCACGTATTCTGATTGAGCGTACCGGCGGTGGCGATGGTCTGCGCCTGCGTGCCATTGTTGTGCGCAAGGGTGCCGAGAACGACCTGATCAAACGTGCCAGTCTGCTGCGTCGCGACTCGGTGCACGGCAAGTTCAACGGCACCATTACCATCGATGAGGCCAACAACACCCTGATCGCCAATGGCAATCTGATTCAGGTGATCTACTCCAACGATCCGGCTTCGGTGGACTACACCCAGTACGGCATCAAGAACGCCCTGCTGGTGGACAATACTGGCAAGTGGCGTGATGCCGATGGTCTGGGGCAGCACCTCAAGTGCCCGGGCATCGACCGAGTGATCCTCACTGCGCCTGGCAAGGGCGAGCTGAAGAATATCGTGCATGGTATTAACCATGGCGACATCACCGCCGACGACAAGATCATCTCCGCTGCTTCCTGTACCACCAATGCCATCGTGCCGGTGCTCAAGGCAGTCAATGACAAGTTCGGCATTGTCAACGGCCACGTCGAGACCGTTCACTCGTACACCAACGACCAGAACCTGATCGACAACTTCCACAAGGGCAGTCGCCGTGGTCGCAGTGCCGCGCTGAACATGGTGATCACCGAGACCGGTGCTGCCACTGCCGCTGCCAAGGCGTTGCCGGTGCTCAAGGGCAAGCTGACAGGCAATGCCATTCGCGTGCCGACCCCGAACGTCTCCATGGCCATCCTCAATCTGAACCTGGAGAAGGCCACCAACCGTGACGAGATCAATGAGTACCTGCGCCAGATGGCCATGCACTCGGATCTGCAGAAGCAAATCGATTTCGTCAGCTCGCAGGAAGTGGTCTCCACCGACTTTGTCGGTTCGCGCCACGCCGGTGTGGTGGATGCCGAGGCGACCATCTGCAACGACAACCGTGTAGTTCTGTACGTCTGGTACGACAACGAATTCGGTTACAGCTGCCAGGTTGTTCGCGTCATGGAGGAAATGGCCGGGGTCAACCCGCCGGCTTTTCCGCGCTAATCGCCTCTGTCGCTAGGGAAACGGGAGCTTCGGCTCCCGTTTTTCATTCTGGAGAGATTAGCCTTTGGTCGTAGAGATACCTTTGCAGGGGTGGCTTTGCGGAGTGTCGTGACCTGTCTTTAGGGTTGTGCGTCAAATTGCCGCATCCCTTGTGGATCGCGCTATTGCGCTGTTCTTGCGGGAATTTTCCGGTTTTGGAAGGTGATCGCTTGGACTGTTTTTTCGGAAGCAAGACTATTGCCAACTGTTACCAAATAACTCAAAAAAACAATCGCTTGGGTGGTCAGGCAGGGGGGGGGTATTTATAATCGGGCAGATTTCATGCCCGGTTTCGGTTTCGCTTTCCACGTCTCCAGCAATGGATGTCGTGGTGTCGAGCTTTGGATCTCGGATCCTCCGTCACCTACTTAAAATTTTTATAAATCAAGTGGTTAGGCAACCCTATGATCAAGATAAAGCTTGGGCTCGATTTGCCCATAACGGGAGGGCCGGCACAGCACATAGATGCAGCCAGGCCTGTCCGGAGCGTGGCCGTACTTGGCCCCGACTACCACGGAATGAAGCCAACCATGGAGGTGGAGGTCGGCGACCGGGTTAAGTTGGGGCAGGTGCTGTTCAGTGACAAGAAGACTCCAGGAGTCTACTTCACGGCTCCGGCTGCTGGTGTGATCAGTGCCATTCATCGTGGCGAGCGCCGTGTATTGCAGTCGGTGGTGATCGATGTTGAAGGTGACGAACAGGTCAGCTTCAACCAATATTCCGCCGAGCAACTGTCGCTTCTGAGCCAGGAGCAGGTGCGCGAGAATCTGCAGCAATCCGGACTGTGGACAGCGCTGCGCACTCGTCCTTTCAGCAAGGTGCCGGCTCCGGACGCCCAGCCCAGCTCTATCTTCGTCACCGCCATCGATACCCACCCTCTGGCTGCCGATCCGAAAGTCATCATCGCCGAGCATCCTGCCGACTTCGAAAGCGGTTTGAAGGTGCTCTCGCGCCTGGCGCGGATCTTCCTATGTAAGGCCGAGGGAGTCAGTCTCCCCGGTGAAGGGCTCGCCGATGTCCACAGTGAGAGCTTCAGTGGCCCGCATCCGGCTGGTCTGCCGGGCACCCATATCCATTTCCTTGATCCGGTGAGCGAGACCAAGACTGTCTGGCATATCGGTTATCAGGACGTAATTGCCATCGGCAAGCTGTTCACGACCGGGCAACTGTGGGTTGAGCGCGTCGTGGCTTTGGCCGGCCCCGTGGTGGAGAGGCCACGTCTGGTGCGTACCCGTCTGGGTGCCAACCTGGAGGAGCTGGTTGCCGGCGAACTCAAGTCGGGCCAGAACCGCGTTATCTCCGGCTCCGTGTTCGGTGGCCGTACCGCACGTGGTCCGTTCGCTTTCCTCGGCCGTTATCACAATCAGGTTTCCTGTCTGAGTGAGGGTAGTGAGCGCGAGATGCTGCATTATCTGCGTGCTGGGGTGAACAAGCATTCGGTGCTCAACGTATTCGTCTCCAAGCTGATGGGCGGAAAGTTGTTCGATTTCACTACCACCACCAATGGCAGCCCTCGCGCCATGGTGCCGGTCGGCAACTACGAGGCCGTCATGCCGCTAGACATCCTGCCGACCCAGCTGCTGCGCTACCTGATTGTCGGTGACACTGAGATGGCTCAGAAACTGGGTTGCCTGGAGCTCGACGAAGAAGACCTGGCGCTATGTACCTATGTGTGCGCCGGCAAGTATGAATATGGCCCGATCCTGCGGGACAACCTCACCCGCATCGAGAAGGAGGGTTAATCCGTGGGCATTCGTGCATTCCTCGATAAGATCGAGCACAACTTCGAGAAGGGTGGCAAGTACGAGAAGTGGTATGCGCTTTACGAAGCGATCGACACTTTCTTCTATCGCCCGGGCAGTGTTACCAAGACCACGGCGCATGTGCGAGACGGCATCGATCTCAAGCGCATGATGATCACCGTCTGGCTGTGCACCTTCCCGGCCATGTTCTTCGGCATGTGGAACACCGGCTACCAGGCCAACCTGATCTTCGCCAACAACCCCGAGCTGCTGGCTAGCCAGGAAGGCTGGCGCTTCGGCCTGATCGGCGCGCTGGCCGGCTTTGATCCGAACAGCCTGTGGGACAACTTCGTCCAAGGCGCGGCGTACTTCCTGCCTATCTACGCTGTGACCTTCATCGTTGGCGGTTTCTGGGAAGTGCTGTTCGCCTCGATCCGTAGGCACGAGGTCAACGAAGGCTTCTTCGTCACCTCCGTGTTGTTCGCCCTGATCCTGCCGCCGAGCATTCCACTGTGGCAGGTGGCACTGGGCATCAGCTTCGGTGTGGTAATCGGCAAGGAAGTGTTCGGCGGCACCGGCAAGAACTTCCTCAACCCGGCGCTCACTGGCCGTGCCTTCCTGTTCTTCGCTTACCCGGCGCAGATGTCGGGCGATGCGGTATGGACTGCCGTGGACGGCTTCGCTGGCGCCACTTCGCTGAGCCTGGTGGCTTCCGGCGGCATCGAGAGCGTGATCAACAGCGGCATCACTTGGATGGACGCCTTCATCGGCACCATGCACGGCTCGATCGGCGAAACCAGTACGCTGGCCATCTTCATCGGTGGCGCGGTGCTGTTGATGACCAAGATCGCTTCCTGGCGCATCGTCGCAGGCGTCATGCTGGGCATGATTGGCCTGAGCAGCCTGTTCAATCTGATCGGCTCCGATACCAACCCGCTGTTCGCGATGCCGTGGTATTGGCACATGGTGGTGGGCGGCTTTGCGTTTGGCATGATCTTCATGGCGACCGACCCGGTGTCGGCCTCCATGACCAACACTGGCAAATGGATCTTCGGCGTTCTGATCGGCGTGATGGTCGTACTGATTCGTGTGGTCAACCCGGCCTTCCCCGAGGGCATGATGCTGGCGATCCTGTTCGCCAACCTGTTTGCACCGCTGATCGACCACTTCGTCGTTCAAGCCAATATCAAGCGGAGGCTGGCACGCAATGTCTAGTCAAAAAGAATCCACTGCCCGCACTCTGGCGGTGGCCCTGTTGGTGTGCCTGGTGTGCTCGGTGTTCGTAGCCGGCGCTGCTGTGGCACTGAAGCCGACCCAGGTGGAAAACCGCCTGCTCGACAAGCAGCGCAGCATTCTGGCGATTGCCGGGCTGGGCGACGCGGGCATGAGTACGGCGCAGGTCAAGGCGCTGTTCGATGAGCGCATCAGTGCGCGTATCGTCGATCTGGAAAGCGGCACCTTCAGCGACGCTCAGGATCCCATTACCTTCGACCCGCTGGTGGCCTCCAAGGACCCGCAACTTTCCAAAGCCCTGCGCGGCTCCGAAGACATCGCCTCGATCAAGCGCCGCGAGCGCTACACCACGGTGTACCTGGTCGAACGCGACGGCGAACTGGAGACCCTGATCCTGCCGGTGCGCGGTTACGGTCTATGGTCGACTTTGCACGGTTTCATGGCGCTCAAGGGCGACCTCAACACCGTTCAGGGGCTGGGCTTCTACCAGCATGCCGAGACCCCCGGTCTGGGAGGCGAGGTGGACAACCCGAAATGGCGAGGCCTCTGGCCGGGCAAGGCCCTGTTCAACGAACAGGGCGATCTGGTCATTCAGATCATCAAGGGCAACGTCGACGCGCAGAGTTCGCAGGCTAAGCACCAGGTCGATGGCCTGGCGGGTGCGACCCTGACCCAGAATGGCGTGAATAATCTGTTGCATTTCTGGCTCGGTGAGAACGGCTTCGCGCAGTTCCTCGCCAACTTGCAGAAAGGGGAGGCCTGATCATGTCGCAGCCAACCATTAAAGAAGTCCTGCTCAACCCGATCTTCAACAACAACCCCATCGGCCTGCAGATCCTGGGAATCTGCTCGGCCTTGGCGGTGACCTCGAACCTGAAGACCGCGCTGGTGATGTCGATCGCCCTGACACTGGTGACCGGCTTCTCCAACCTGTTCATTTCCATGATCCGTAGCCAGATCCCAGGCTCGATCCGCATGATCGTGCAGATGGTGATCATCGCCTCGTTGGTAATCGTGGTCGATCAGGTGCTCAAGGCCTATGCCTTCAGCCTGTCCAAGCAGCTGTCGGTGTTCGTCGGCCTGATCATCACCAACTGCATCGTGATGGGCCGTGCCGAAGCGTTCGCCATGCAGAATCCACCTGTGGTGTCGTTCTTCGACGGTATCGGCAACGGTCTGGGCTATAGCGCCATGTTGATCGCTCTGGGTGTGATCCGCGAGCTGTTCGGTGCCGGCAAATTGATGGGTTACGAGATCATCCCGGTGATCAATGATGGCGGTTGGTACCAGCCCAACGGCATGCTGCTGTTGCCGCCTTCGGCGTTCTTCCTGATTGGCCTGTTCATCTGGGGCATCCGTAGCTGGAAGAAAGATCAGATTGAGCAGCCGAGCTTCAAGATGGCGCCTCAGGTATCGAACAAGGAGGCCTACTAATGGAGCACTATCTCAGCCTGCTGGCCAAGGCCGTGTTCGTCGAGAATATGGCGCTGGCCTTCTTCCTCGGCATGTGTACCTTCATCGCCATCTCCAAGAAGGTCGAGACCGCAATCGGTCTGGGTATCGCGGTGATCGTGGTGCAGGTCATCACCGTACCGGCGAACAACCTGATCTACACCTACCTGCTCAAGGATGGCGCGCTGGCCTGGGCCGGCCTGCCCGAAGTAGACCTTAGCTTCCTCGGTCTGCTCAGCTACATTGGCGTGATCGCGGCCATCGTGCAGATTCTCGAGATGCTGCTGGATAAGTACGTGCCAGCGCTGTACAACGCGCTAGGTATCTTCCTGCCGTTGATCACCGTGAACTGCGCCATCATGGGCGGCACCCTGTTCATGGTCGAGCGCGACTACAACCTGGCCGAAAGTACCGTGTACGGCTTTGGTTCGGGTTTGTCCTGGGCTCTGGCTATTGCCGCGCTGGCCGGCATCCGCGAAAAGCTCAAGTACAGCGATGTACCGGCTGGCCTTCAGGGACTGGGCATCACCTTCATCACCATCGGTCTGATGTCGCTGGGCTTCATGTCCTTCTCCGGCGTGCAGCTGTAAGGAAAGGATGAACAGATGAATTACGAAATCTTCCTCGCGATCGGCATGTTCACCGCCATCGTTCTTGCGCTGGTGCTGATCATCCTCGCTGCTCGAGCCAAGCTGGTTTCCAGCGGTGATGTGAGCATCGAGATCAACGGCGAAAAAACCATCGTGGTACCGGCTGGCGGCAAGCTGCTGCAGACCCTGGCCAACAACAACATCTTCTTGTCTTCCGCATGCGGCGGCGGCGGTACCTGTGCCCAGTGCAAATGCATCGTGGAAAGCGGTGGCGGCGAGATGCTGTCCACCGAAGAGTCGCATTTCACCAGGCGCGAAGCCCGTGAGGGTTGGCGTCTGTCCTGCCAGACCCCGGTCAAGCAGGACATGAAGATCAAGGTGCCGGAAGAAGTCTTTGGTGTGAAGAAGTGGGAATGCACGGTCGAGTCCAACCCGAACGTGGCCACTTTCATCAAGGAGCTGACCCTGCGTCTGCCTGAGGGCGAGAATGTCGATTTCCGCGCTGGCGGCTATGTGCAGCTGGAGTGCCCGCCGCACACGGTGCACTACAAGGATTTCGACATACAGCCCGAGTACCGTGGCGACTGGGACAAGTTCGACCAGTGGAAGTATGTATCCAGGGTCGATGAGACCGTGATTCGTGCCTACTCCATGGCCAACTACCCGGAAGAGAAGGGGATCGTCAAGTTCAACATCCGGATCGCCTCGCCGCCTCCCGGCAAGGATCATCTGCCGCCCGGCAAGATGTCGTCCTGGGTGTTCAACCTCAAGGAGGGTGACAAGGTCACGGTGTACGGTCCGTTCGGTGAGTTCTTTGCCAAGGATACCGATGCCGAGATGGTGTTTATCGGCGGTGGTGCCGGCATGGCTCCGATGCGTTCGCATATCTTCGATCAGCTCAAGCGCCTGAAGTCCAAGCGCAAGATCAGCTTCTGGTACGGTGCGCGCTCGCTGCGCGAGGCCTTCTATGTCGAGGAGTTCGACAAGCTGGCTGCCGAGAACGAAAACTTTACCTGGCACCTTGCGCTGTCTGATCCGCAGCCCGAGGACAACTGGACCGGTTACACCGGCTTCATCCATAACGTGCTGTATGAGAACTACCTCAAGACCCACAAGGCTCCGGAGGATTGCGAGTTCTACATGTGTGGTCCGCCCATGATGAACGCGGCGGTGATCAAGATGCTGACCGATCTGGGGGTCGAGCCCGAGAACATCCTGCTCGACGATTTCGGCGGTTAAGCATGGCGTCTGCCGTATTTCAGCCCGTTATCGCTGTCGCCCTGGCGGCAGCCCTAACGGGCTGCTTTCATTCTGAGCGCATCGAAGAGTTTGGCGGCCCGACCATGGGCAGCACCTATTCGGTGAAATACGTCCGTGCCGAGGGCGTTGCCCCGCAGGCTGAACTCAAGGCAGCGACCGAAGCCATTCTTGCCGAGATCGACTTGCAGGTGTCCACCTATCGCAGCGACTCGCTGATCGAGCAGTTCAACCGGGCGCCGGCAGGAACCTGTCAGTCCATGCCTGAGGGGGTGCTGGAACTGGTGCGTGCCGGCGAGCGTCTGCATCGGGAGAGTGGCGGGGCCTTTGATCTGACCCTCGAACCATTGCTCAACCTATGGGGGTTTGGTCCCAGGGGGCAGGGTACGGCGGTGCCCAGTGAGGAACAGTTGGCTGAAGTGCGTCAGCGTGTTGGCCAGCGGTATCTGCGTATCGACGGTCAGCAGCTGTGCAAGGACGCTGCGATTGAGGTGGACTTCAACAGCATTGCAGCAGGTTATGCGGTGGACCGTATCGTTGCCCGGCTTGGCGAGCTGGGAGTAAGCAGCTACCTGGTTGAAGCCACCGGAGAACTCAAGGCAGCCGGACTCAAGCCGGATGGCAGTCACTGGCGCATCGGTTTGGAGGCGCCGCGTGATGACCAGCGTGTGGCGCAGCGCATTCTGGCACTCGATGGCTATGGTGTTTCCACATCGGGCGACTACCGCAACTACTTCGAGCAGGACGGGCAGCGCTACTCGCATACACTTGATGCCTTGACCGGCCGGCCGGTCAATCACAAGCTGGCGGCGGTGACCGTGGTTGATCCGTCGACCTTGCGTGCGGATGGGGTGTCTACTCTGTTGATGGCGCTGGGACCGGAGGCCGGTCTGGCCTTTGCCGAACGTTACGCAATCGCGGCGTTTTTCGTCACGCGTGAGGGCGAGAGTTTCCGCACGCACGGGACGACCGCATTTGAGCAGCTTTTTGCTGCAGGAGAAGCGCAATGACTTTCCTGGTGGTATTTCTGGCCATGCTGCTGATCGTTGGCATGATGGCCATCGGCGTGATCATGGGCCGCAAGCCGATCGCCGGTTCCTGTGGTGGTATCGCCAATCTGGGGATCGAGAAGGAATGCTCGATCTGTGGCGGCAGCCGCGAGAAGTGTGAAGAGGTTAATCGTGACAAGAGCGAGGCGCCGCGCACGGATCTGGCCTACGACGCGACCAGACGCTGAGCGTGACGATTGAGATTGACCGCCGGTGCTCACACGGCACCGGCCCTGCCGGAGGTGCGCCATAAGCGCTCCGGCGTGATCTGAAGGAGTGAAAATGGCGGTCTACAACTATGATGTCGTGATTCTGGGCTCCGGCCCGGCTGGTGAAGGCGCAGCGATGAACGCAGCCAAGGCCGGGCGCAAGGTCGCGGTGGTGGATAACCGTCCGTTAGTAGGCGGCAACTGCACTCACCTGGGCACCATTCCGTCCAAGGCGCTGCGTCACTCGGTGCGGCAGATCATGCAGTTCAACACCAACCCGATGTTTCGTCAGATCGGCGAGCCGCGCTGGTTTTCCTTCCCGGACGTACTCAAGAGCGCAGAGAAGGTAATCGCCAAGCAGGTTACTTCACGCACCGGCTACTACGCGCGCAATCGCATCGATACCTACTTCGGCACGGCCAGTTTTGCCGACGAGCATACAGTCGAGGTGGTCTGCCTCAATGGTGCGGTGGAAAAACTCGTGGCCAAGGATGTGGTCATCGCCACCGGCTCGCGCCCCTACCGTCCGGCCGATATCGACTTCCGCCATCCGCGTATCTACGACAGCGACACCATCCTCAGCCTCGGCCATACACCGCGCCGGCTGATCATCTATGGTGCCGGGGTAATCGGCTGCGAGTACGCCTCGATCTTCAGTGGTCTGGGGGTACTGGTTGACCTGATCGACAACCGTGACCAGCTGCTGAGCTTCCTCGATGACGAAATTTCCGATGCGCTGAGCTACCACCTGCGCAACAACAACGTACTGATTCGTCACAATGAAGAGTACGAGCGTATCGAGGGGTTGGAGAACGGCGTGATCCTGCACCTGAAGTCGGGCAAGAAGATCAAGGCCGACGCGCTGCTGTGGTGCAACGGCCGTACTGGCAATACCGATCAGCTTGGGCTGGAAAATATTGGTATCAAGGTTAACAGCCGCGGCCAGATTCAGGTCGACGAGCATTACCGGACTGATGTCAGCAATATCTACGCCGCTGGCGACGTCATCGGCTGGCCGAGCCTGGCCAGTGCCGCCTCCGACCAGGGCCGTTCCGCTGCCGGCAGTATCGTTGACAACGGTAGCTGGCGTTTCGTCGATGACGTGCCTACCGGCATCTATACCATTCCGGAGATCAGTTCCATCGGCAAGACTGAGCGAGAGCTGACCCAGGCCAAGGTTCCCTATGAAGTAGGTAAGGCGTTCTTCAAGGGTATGGCGCGTGCGCAAATCTCGGTCGAGCCGGTGGGCATGCTGAAGATCCTGTTCCACCGCGAAACCTTGGAGGTTCTCGGTGTGCACTGCTTCGGCTATCAGGCGTCGGAGATCGTGCACATTGGCCAGGCGATAATGAACCAGAAGGGTGAAGCCAACAGCATCAAGTACTTCATCAACACCACCTTCAACTACCCGACCATGGCCGAGGCCTACCGGGTGGCGGCGTTCGACGGCCTCAACCGGCTTTTTTGACCGGCTCCGGCCGGCGGCCTGAGCCGGTCGGGGAGACAGGCTGGATAGCAGTTTCCGAGTGGCGCTGGCCGAATCGGGAGAGCTTCTAGCTTCTTCAGGTGCAGGCAATGAAAAAACCGGCGGTTTGCCGGTTTTTTCGTATCTGGTAGGAAGGATGTTCAGCCACGCAGCGTGCGTACTGCCAGACCCGGAAAGTCAGTGATGATGCTGTCGGCTCCGAAATCGGCCAGACGGCGCATCAGCGCTGGTTCGTTGACCGTCCATACCGACACGTGCAGACCTTGCTTCTGGGCCTTGATCAGACGCTCCGGAGTACACAGCGTCCAGTTCAGTGCCAGCAGATGGCAACCGTAGTGGGCAGCAACCTTCAGCGGGTCGAGCCAGGCATACTCGGCTACCAGCCCGCGCTGCAGGTGCGGAGTCAGCTCGCGGGCGGCAGAGAGCACGGTGCGCGAGCTGGAGGTGATGGTAATGTGCTTCTCCAATCCATACTGCTGTGCCAGTGCGGCAATGGCCTGCACGGTACGTGCGGCACGGTTCTTCGAGGCGCTCTTGACCTCCAGTTGCCAATGCTCGAAACGGCATTTCTCGAACAGTTCGGCCAGTCGGGGGATCGGGCAGGGCTGGATCCAGCCGGGGCCACCCTTGCGTGCGTCGCGGCCTACCAGATCGGCTGCGTCATGTTCGGCCACCTTGCCGCGCAGTCCGGTGGTGCGACGCAGAGTCGGGTCGTGGATCACCATCAGCTCACCGTCGCGAGACAGGTGCAGGTCGAGTTCACAACGGTCGACGCCGTGTTCCAGGCAACGCTGGAAACTGGCCAGGGTATTTTCCGGGGCTTCGCCCTTGGCGCCGCGATGGCCGTAGATGAGAGTCACTGTTGCTCCTTGGCGGGGGACAGGTGGCGGGCGTGGTGATGACGCACGCTGTTGATCACGTGGTCATATTCGAAATAGACACTGAAATTGCGGTAGTCCCAGCGGCTGATGGGCGGCTGGCCTACCGCGGCGTGCTCCCGATCGGCCAGTCCGAAACGCTCAAGTACCGAGCTTTTAGACTGGCCACGTTGGGGCAGGTTGCGCTCGTCAAGGTCCGCTCCCTGGGCACCGAGGGGAATGGTCAGGGTGTCGGCCAGCAGCAGAGAAGGGGCGAGCAGGGCAAGCAAGAAAACGAAACGACGCATGAGATCTCCTGAAACAGGGGTCATACACGGGCCTGGCGACGCTCCAGGGCCTGTTTCTGCAGGATATAACGGGCCAGCAGCTGACGCTGTGAGTCGGTCAGCGCTTCAAACTCGGCACCGATGCGGTAGCGGCCGTCGGGGCGCTGGCTGCAATGTACTACCCGAGCGCGTAGCAGCAGACCGAGTGCTTGCGGCATGAGCACCATCTTTAGTGCCAGATGGCTGTCCCGGCTGACGGGCTGTTCGCTCTCGAAACTGATGCCTCCTTCGGACAGCGATACCCTGCGCGGCGAGCCGACGCCCTGCAGCAGACTTTGGGCCAGAGCCTGGCCGAGCAGATCGATGCGCTTGTTGATCACTTTCAGGTAGCTGGCCAGGGTGCGGTCGCGTTCGCTGATATGGCGTAGCAGGTGCTGCGACTCGAAATCCATCAGGTGCAGCTCGCTGAGCAGATTGAACAGCGGCGAGGCATCCTGAAGCGCATCTGCCGAGTGGGCAGATGCGCCTTCGAGCTGGGTGAATTCCAGTGCGATCGTGTCTTCGATGCGATAGTATTCGCGGCGATCATCTACATCGTGTGTCGACATGGCGAACCCATGACAGCGGTGGTGGTCAGAGAACTGGTTGACGATCCCGCACGCAGCGGGCTCGGTCTGGTACTGAGTGTAAGGCCGTGCGCCAGGGCCTGCCACAAGGACGTTCCTTTTTCCCCTGATCCTTCCCCGACATGTTCAGACCTCTGTACGTATACATCGGTACGCGCTACACGCGCGCCAAGCGGCGCAGCCACTTCGTTTCCTTCATTTCGCTGACTTCCATGCTCGGCCTCACCCTCGGGGTGGCGGTGATGATTCTGGTGCTGTCGGTAATGAATGGCTTCGACCATGAGATGCGCACCCGAGTGCTGGGCATGATTCCCCACGCGACGGTGGAATCACCGACTCCGGTTTCCAGCTGGCAGGCTCTGGCCGATCAGGTGGCGCGGCACCCGCAGGTGGAGGCGGTGGCTCCCTTTACCCAGATGCAGGGCTTGCTGACCCATGAGGGCAAGGTGCAGAAGGTACTGATCAATGCGGTTGATCCGCTGCTGGAGCGCAAGGTCTCGATAATTGACGGTTTTTTTCGCGAGGGCAGCCTGGACAGCCTGCAGCCGGGTGAATTTGCCATGATCATTGGTGACAAGGCTGCGGCCAAGCTGGGCTTGAAGCTGGGTGACAAGGTCACCTTCGTCGCTCCCGAGGTGAGCGTAACCCCGGCCGGGATGTTTCCGCGTCTGAAACGCTTCACTGTGGCCGGCATCTTCCATGTCGGTGCGGGCGAGATCGATGGTGCCTTGGCGCTGGCCAACATCGGTGATCTGGCACGTTTGCAGCGCTGGCAGCCGGATCAGGTACAGGGCCTGCGCTTGAAGTTCGACGACCTTTTCCAGGCCCCGCGTGCAGCCTGGGAAATCGCCCAGACTCTTGACGGCGACTTCTATGCCCGCGACTGGACGCGCAGCCATGGCAATCTGTATCAGGCCATCCGTATGGAAAAAACCATGATTGGCTTGCTGCTGCTGCTGATCGTTGCGGTAGCAGCCTTCAATATCATTTCCACGCTGGTGATGGTGGTGGCCGACAAGAAGGCCGACATCGCCATCCTGCGTACCCTGGGCGCCACGCCACGGCAGATCATGGCCATCTTCATGGTGCAGGGCAGCATCATTGGTGTCGTTGGCACGCTGATCGGCGGCGTGCTCGGCATTCTCGCCGCGCTTAACGTCAGCGCCGTGATCGCCAGCATCGAGCAGTTGCTGGATATCCAGTTCCTCAATTCCGATGTGTATTTCATCGACTACCTGCCGTCGCAGCTGCAACTGGCCGACGTGGTCACGGTCTGTAGCGCAGCGCTGCTGCTGAGTTTCCTTGCCACCCTGTATCCTGCCTGGCGTGCTGCACGTACCCAGCCGGCCGAGGCCCTGCGTTATGAGTGATCCGATGAACGAGCCAGTCAAGCATCCGTGCAATGCCGTCCTGAGTTGCCGTAACCTGGGCAAGCGTTATGAAGAGGGGCCTGAGTCGGTGGTGGTGCTTCAGGGGCTCGATCTGGAGCTGTTTCCGGGAGAGCGCGTAGCAATCGTCGGTAGTTCCGGTTCGGGCAAGAGTACTTTGCTGAACATGCTCGGCGGGCTGGATACCCCCAGCGAAGGCAGTGTCTGGCTAGCCGGAGAACAACTCTCGGCACTGAGTGAGACGGCCCGCGGCCTGTTACGTAACCGCGCGCTGGGCTTTGTTTACCAGTTTCATCACTTGCTGGCGGAGTTTACCGCGCTGGAAAACGCCTGCATGCCGCTGCTGATTGGCAAGACGCCGATCAATGAGGCACGCGAACGTGCCACGGCGCTGTTGCAACGGGTAGGTCTGGGACATCGCCTGCACCACAAGCCGGCCGAGCTGTCAGGTGGTGAACGCCAGCGCGTGGCGATCGCCCGGGCACTGGTCAATCGCCCCGGGCTGGTGCTGCTCGACGAGCCCACTGGCAACCTTGACCAGCACACGGCCGAAGGCATCCAGGAACTGATGCGCGAGCTGAGCGAGGACTCCTGCACCGCGTTTCTGGTGGTCACTCACGATATGCAACTGGCACGCAAGATGGATCACGTGCTCAGCCTGCAGGATGGCAAGCTGGTGGCTCTCTGATGTTCCGTCCGCTGAGTCTGTTCATTGGTACCCGCTACACGCGGGCCAAGCGCCGTAACCACTTCATTTCCTTCATTTCGCTGACCTCGATGATCGGTCTTGGCCTGGGCGTGCTGGCAATGATCGTGGTTTTGTCGGTGATGAACGGTTTCCAGAAGGAAATGAGTACGCGCATTCTCGGTATGGTGCCGCACGCCATGCTCTACGGCAGTGAGCCGGTCGGTGACTGGCAGGCTCTGGCTGGGCGGGTGCAGGCCAATCCGCAGGTGCTGGCGGCGGCACCCTATGCCGAGCTGGAAGGTATGCTGTCACATCGCGGGCAGATGCAGCCGGTGCAGATCCAGGGCGTCGATCCGGACGAGGAGGCAAAGGTTTCCATCCTGCCGGAACATATCCGCCAGGGGAGTCTGGCCAATCTGAAACCGGGCGAATTCGGTGTGGTAATCGGCGCTATTACCGCACGACGTTTCGGCTTGCAGGTGGGCGACAAGCTGACCCTGATCATTCCCGAGCCGAGCAGTGCGCCGGGTGGCGTTACGCCGCGCATGCATCGACTCAATGTGACGGCAGTGTTTCAGGTCGGAGCCGAGCTGGACGGCTCGCTGGCGCTGATACATGTCGCCGATGCCGCTGCCATGCTGCGTCTGCCGGAAGGCACGGTGCCCGGGATTCGTCTGGCGCTGAAGGATCTTTACCAGGCGCCGCAGGTGTCTGCGACGCTGGCTGGCGAGCTGGGCAGTGGTTATCGTGCCGACGACTGGACGCACACCCAGGGTAGCCTGTTCAGTGCGATGAAGATGGAGAAGACCATGATCGGCCTGCTGCTGCTGCTGATCGTTGCGGTAGCGGCCTTCAATATCATCGCCACACTGATCATGGTGGTGGCCGACAAGGGAGGCGATATCGCCATCTTGCGTACTTTGGGCGCCACGCCACGGCAGATCATGGCGATCTTCATGGTGCAGGGCACGGTCATCGGTATGGTCGGCACGGTGCTCGGAGCGGTACTAGGTGTTCTGGCGGCGCTCAACATTTCCTCGCTGGTGGCCTGGATGGAGTCCCTGGCCGGACAGCGGGTGCTTAGCTCCGAGGTCTACTTCATCAACAGCCTGCCTTCGGATCTGCAGTGGCTGGATGTGGTGCTGATCTGTTCGGCAGCCCTGATCCTCAGCTTCCTCGCCACCCTCTATCCTTCCTGGCGCGCCGCTCAGGTGCAGCCGGCTGAAGCTCTGCGCTACGAGTAGCGTCCGGTCCGGCTCCGGCCGGGCTAAACTTGCGCTCTGTCGGGCCATGATGGTCCGGGTACAGGGAGCACATCGATGCGTGCAGGGATGCTGGCGCTGGCCTTGGGACTACTGTCGCTTCGCTTTCTTCCGACCTTGCCGCCGGGCTGGCTGCTGATCCTGAGTGCTGTCGTGGGCCTGGGATTGCTGCTGTCCAGGCTTTATCCCGTTGGTTTTTTCCTGCTCGGCCTGGCCTGGGCCTGCACTTCGGCGCAGTGGGCTCTGGATGATCGTCTGGCGCCATCACTCGATGGGCGTACTCTGTGGCTGGAGGGGCAGGTGAGCGGGCTGCCGGCTGTGAAGGATGGCGTTGTGCGCTTTCAACTGGTCGACGCCCAATCGCGCCGGGCCGCATTGCCGCAGCGTATCCGGCTGTCCTGGCGCAACGGCCCGGAGCTGCGCAGCGGCGAGCATTGGCGGCTGGCCGTGACCTTGCGTCAGCCAAACGGGTTAGTCAATCCGCAGACCTTTGATTACGAAGCCTGGCTACTGGCGCAGCGTATCGGCGCAACCGGCTCGGTAAAGGCCGGGCAGCGACTGTCGGAGGCCGGCGGTTTTTCCGCCTGGCGTGACAGCCTGCGTCAGAAGCTGCTGGAGGTAGAGGCTTTCGGACGAGCCGGGGCTATCACTGCACTGATACTGGGGGATGGCTCTGGGCTCAGTCGCGAGGACTGGCGACTGCTGCAGCACACCGGCACTGTGCATCTGATGGTTATTTCCGGCCAGCACATTACCCTGCTGGCCGGGGTGCTTTACGCCTTGGTGGCTGGCCTGGTACGTCTGGGCTGTTGGCCCGTACGCTGGCCATGGCTACCCAGCGCCTGCTTTCTGGCATTGGCTGGTGCACTGCTCTATGGCTTGCTGGCAGGCTTCGAAGTACCGGTTCAGCGAGCCTGCGTGATGACCGCTCTGGTATTGCTATGGAGGTTGCGCTTTCGTCATCTGGGCGCCTGGTGGCCGTTACTGTTGGCATTGCTGGTGGTGTTGCTGGGCGAGCCGCTGGCCGTATTGCAGCCCGGATTCTGGCTTTCGTTTGTCGCGGTTGCCGTGCTGATTCTGGTTTTTGCCGGGCGACTGGGACGCTGGGGCAGTTGGCGAAGTCTCGGGCGTGCGCAGTGGACAATGGCCATCGGTCTACTGCCGGCGATGCTGGCACTGGGCTTGCCGGTCAGCTTCAGTGGGCCGCTGGCCAATCTGATTGCGGTGCCTGTTGTCGGGATACTGGTGGTGCCACTGGCGTTGCTAGGCACCGTGTTGCTGCCATTCCCCTGGCTGGGGGAGGCTGTGCTATGGCTGGCTGGCGGTCTGCTGGTGTTGCTGTTCATGGTGCTTGAGGGGATCGCTCTCTGGCTGCCGGCCTGGTTGCCTGCGCTGGTGCCTGTATGGGCGCAGCTACTGGCAGTATTGGGATGCGTGTTGCTGTTGTTGCCGAGCGGAGTCCCGTTGCGACTGCCCGGCTTGCTGTTACTGCTGCCAGCGCTCTGGGGGCCTAGCAGGGCATTCCCAGACGGACAGGCAGAGGTCTGGCTGTTCGACGTCGGGCAAGGGTTGTCAGTGCTGATTCGCACCCGTGAACATGCATTGCTGTATGACGCCGGGCCGAACTTCAGCGATTTCGACACAGGTGAACGAGTGGTTCTGACTTCACTGCGGGCCCTCGATGTACGGCGGCTGGATCTCTTGCTGCTTAGTCATGCCGACAACGACCATGCGGGTGGGGCGGCCGCCATTGTCAGCGGGCTGCCGGTAGCTCAGGTGCTTAGTGGCGAGGTCGCGCGTCTGGCTCCAGGATTGCCAGGGCAACCCTGCCAATCTCAGCAGTGGCGCTGGGATGGCGTGGATTTTCAGCTCTGGCGCTGGCAGGCAGCCAGCTCGGGGAACGCTTCATCCTGCGTACTGCGGGTAACTGCCGGCGGGGAGAGCCTGCTGCTGACCGGTGACATCAACAGCGCCGCCGAGCTGGCCTTGCAACGCAGTGGTCTACCGTTGCGCGCAGACTGGTTGCTGGTGCCGCACCATGGCAGCCGCAGCTCGTCCTCGCCGGCTTTCCTCAATGCCGTTGCGCCACGCGCTGCACTGCTGTCGCGAGGGCGTCACAACAGTTTCGGCCATCCTCATCCGCAGGTTCGGGCGCGTTATGCAGAGCGCGGCGTGGCTTGGTATGACACGGCGCAACAGGGCGCGCTGAGTCTGCGGCTGGGTGCTTTCGGGGAGGCTCGCGGGTTGCGTGAGGAAAGGCGATTCTGGCGGGAAAAATGAGAACACGCAGCGGTGTGGCAAGGCACCTCTATGCTAGAGTTGCGCCACTTATACGAGGGGGAACCAATACCGTGTGGGAACTGGTCAAGTCCGGTGGCTGGGTGATGCTGCCGATCATTCTCTGTTCCATCGCCGCTGCCGGCATCGTTATCGAGCGCCTGTGGACGCTGCGTCCTTCCCGCGTCGCTCCGGCCAATCTGCTGGCCCAGGTCTGGCAGTGGCTCAAGGACAAGAAGCTCAACAATCAGAGTCTTAAGGAGCTACGTGCCCATTCACCACTGGGGCAGGTATTGGCGGCCGGTCTGGCCAACTCCAAGCATGGTCGCGAGGTCATGAAGGAGTGCATCGAGGAGGCAGCCGCCCGTGTGATTCATGAGCTGGAGCGTTATCTCAACGCTCTCGGCACTATTGCAGGCGTCGCTCCGTTGCTCGGCCTGCTCGGTACCGTACTGGCGATGATCGATATCTTCGGCGCCTTCATGGGTTCGACCAGTGGCGCCAATACCCAGATGCTTGCCGGCGGTATTGCCAAGGCTCTGATCACTACCGCAGCGGGTCTGATCGTGGCGATTCCTGCGTTGTTCTTTCACCGCTTCCTTACCCGTCGTGTCGACGAACTGGTGGTGGGCATGGAGCAGGAGGCTATCAAACTGGTGGAAATGCTGCAGGGCGACCGTGAGGTCGATCTGGTCGATGCACAGGCTGCTGCATCCGCTGCAAGGCCGAGCCGCAAGGAAGGACGCAAAGCGTGAAGTTCCGGCGTAGTCGGCGCGAGAACGTCGAGATCAATCTGGCTCCACTGATCGACGTGGTGTTCATCCTGCTGCTGTTCTTCGTGGTAAGCACCACCTTTACCCGTGAGACCCAGTTGAAGGTGGATCTGCCGGAGGCAGCCAGCGGCACGCCGCCGGAGCAGACTCAGCTCAAGCAACTGGAGATCCTGGTCGGTGCCGATGGTGCCTTCTCGGTCAATGGCCAGGCGCTGCTGGAAAGCAACCTGAGCAACCTGATGGCGGCACTGCAGAAAGAGTCGGAGGGTGACAACAGTCTGCCGCTGATCATCAGTGCCGATGGCAAGTCCCCGCATCAGTCGGTGGTCACCGCCATGGACGCGGCCGGCAAGCTGGGTTTCACACACCTGCGTATTACCACGGTGGAAGCACAGGAAAGCCCCTGAGTGAGCGTGTCGGATCGTCTGCTTGAGGCTTGGTATCGCGGACATCCGGCGCTGGCGCTGCTGCGCCCGCTGGAGTGGCTATACCGCCGTGTGGTGCAGCGTCGGCGTCAGCGCTTTCTGCTCGGACGCAGCGACAGCTATCGGGCGCCGGTACCTGTAGTGGTGGTGGGCAATATCACCGTGGGGGGTACCGGCAAGACTCCACTGATTCTGTTTCTGATCGAGTACTGCCGTGCGCACGGGCTCAAGGTTGGAGTGGTCAGTCGTGGTTATGAGGCCCGGCCTGCCCACTTGCCTTGGCGTGTCCGAGCGGAGGATCCGGCAGAGCAGGCTGGTGACGAGCCGCTGCTGATCGTCCAGCGCACCGGGGTGCCGCTGATGATCGACCCGGATCGTGCGAGAGCGGTGCAGGCACTGCTGGCGCAAGAGCAGTTGGATCTGATTTTGTGTGACGATGGCCTGCAGCACTACCGCCTGCAACGTGATCTTGAGCTGGTGTTGATTGACGCAGCACGCGGGCTGGGTAATGGCCGCTGCCTGCCCGCAGGCCCCTTGCGTGAACCGGCCGAGCGACTGACCGAGGTCGATGCCGTGCTGTTCAATGGTGTCTGTGCTGATCAGGCGGACGGGTTTGGTTTTACCCTGCAGCCCGGAGCGCTGGTGAACCTGCTCAATGGTGAACGGGTCGGACTGGATCACTTCCCGCCTGGGCAGTGCCTGCATGCTGTGGCCGGCATTGGCAATCCGCAGCGTTTCTTCAATACCCTCGAAGCGCTAAACTGGCGCCCGGTTCCGCATCCCTTTGCCGATCACGCCAGCTACGATGTGGCACAACTGAGCTTCGAGCCGGCGCTGCCGGTGCTGATGACTGAAAAGGATGCGGTTAAATGCCGGGCCTTTGCTGCCGCCGACTGGTGGTACCTGACCGTCGACGCCGTGCCGACGCCAGCGTTCATCGCATGGCTGGATGCCGAGCTGGCCCGCCTCATTCCGGGGTATGTGTAACCCCCAAGGGATTCCGACATGGATCTGAAACTCCTCGATATTCTTGCCTGCCCGATCTGCAAGGGACCGTTACAGCTTTCCGAAGACAAGACCGAACTGATCAGCAAAGGGGCTGGGGTAGCTTACCCGATCCGCGATGGCATCCCGGTGATGCTGGAGAGCGAAGCCCGTACCCTCACCACCGAAGAGCGCCTGGATAAATAGATGAGTACCGCTTTCATCGTCGTAATACCCGCCCGCTACGCTTCCACTCGTCTGCCGGGCAAGCCGTTGCAGGTCATCGCCGGCAAGCCTATGGTGCAGTACGTCTGGGAGCAGGCGCAGAAGAGTTCTGCCAGCCGCGTGGTAGTGGCAACCGACGACGTTCGCATCGTAGAGGCCTGTCAGGCCTTTGGCGCCGAGGTGCTGCTGACAAGGGCTGATCACAACTCCGGCACCGACCGGTTGGCCGAGGTAGCGAGCCAATTGGGCCTGCCGAGCGAAGCCATAGTGGTTAACGTGCAGGGTGACGAGCCCCTGATCCCGCCGACTATCATCGATCAGGTGGCGGCCAATCTGGCAGCCAATCCGCAGGCCGGTATCGCCACGCTGGCCGAGCCCATCGAAGATGCGGCGACACTGTTCAATCCCAATGTGGTCAAGGTGGTTTCAGACAAGAATGGCCTGGCCCTGACTTTCAGTCGAGCACCGCTGACCTGGGCTCGCGACGCCTTTGCCGTCAGTCGCGAGGTGCTACCGCAGGGGGTACCGTACCGTCGTCATATCGGTATCTATGCCTATCGTGCCGGCTTTCTTCATGATTTCGTGGCCTGGGGGCCGTGCTGGCTGGAAGATACCGAGTGTCTGGAGCAGCTGCGAGCGCTATACAACGGTGTCCGTATTCATGTTGCCGATGCGCTCGAGGCGCCGCCTGCCGGTGTCGACACGGCTGAAGATCTGCAGCGCGTACGCAAGCTGCTGGGGGCAGAATGAAGGTTCTGTTCGTCTGTCTCGGCAATATCTGTCGTTCTCCCACGGCCGAGGGCGTGTTTCGCCACAAGCTGCGCGCAGCCGGGCTGGACTCGCGGGTGCAGGTGGATTCGGCCGGTACGGCCGACTGGCACAGCGGCAAGCCTGCCGATGCCCGTACCCGGCAGGCGGCGTTGCGCCGAGGCTATGACCTCTCGGCTCTGCGTGCCCGTCAGGTTGAGGTGGAGGACTTCCATCGCTTCGATCTGATCTTGGCGATGGACGAAAGCAATTTGCGCAATCTGCAGGCTATGCGCCCGGACGATGCCAGCGCCGACCTTGATCTGTACCTGCGCCGCTACAGTCTGGCTCTTGATGAGGTGCCGGATCCCTACTATGGAGGGGAAGATGGCTTCGAGCAGGTGCTGGATCTGATCGAACAGGCCAGTGAGGCACTGCTCAGCGAGGTTCGGAAACGACTGTGAGCCTGAATCTTCAGTCCGATGTATCGCTGCGCCCCTACAACACCTTTGGCGTTGATGTACGGGCCCGACTGTTCGCCGAAGCCCATGACGAGAGCGAGGTGCGCGAAGCCTTGCGTCTTGCTCTGCAACACGGTGTGCCGCTGCGAGTAATCGGTGGTGGCAGCAATCTGCTGCTGACCCGGAATGTGGAGGCGCTGGTGGTGCGTATGGCCAGTCGCGGCATCCGTATTCTCGAAGATGATGGTGACAGGGTGCTGGTCGAGGCGGAGGCCGGCGAGCCCTGGCACCCCTTCGTGCAGTGGAGTCTGGCTCAGGGGCTGGTGGGGCTGGAAAATCTCAGCCTGATTCCGGGGACTGTGGGGGCGGCGCCGATCCAGAACATCGGTGCCTACGGCGTTGAGCTCAAGGATCTGTTTGCCGGACTCACGGCTTTGGATCGGCAAAGTGGCGAGCTGCGCGACTTCTGCCTGGATGACTGCTCCTTTGCCTACCGCGACAGCTTGTTCAAGCAGCAGCCGGATCGTTGGCTGATCCTGCGGGTACGCTTTGCCCTCAGTCGCACAGCCTCTCTGCTTCTGGACTACGGGCCGGTGCGCCAGCGTCTGCATGAGCAGGGCATCGAAGTGCCGACCCCGCAGGATGTCAGCCAGGCTATTTGCGCCATCCGCAGTGAGAAGCTGCCGGATCCGGCCAAGCTGGGCAACGCCGGAAGCTTTTTCAAGAATCCGTTGATAGCGGCGACACAGGCTGAAGGGATTCGTGCCGAATATCCGGATCTGGTCAGTTATCCGGCTGCTGATGGGCAGGTGAAGCTGGCGGCTGGCTGGTTGATCGAGCGTGCCGGCTGGAAGGGCTATCGCGATGGTGATGCCGGCGTACACCGACTGCAGGCGTTGGTGCTGGTCAATTACGGCAGGGCCAGTGGCGAAGAGTTGCTGAATCTGGCGCGACGAATCCAGGCAGACATCCATGAGCGCTTCGGTGTATCGCTGGAGATTGAGCCCAACGTGTTCTGAAATAGCCGGGTCAAATGAAAAGAGGATGCCAGTGCATCCTCTTTTTTGTCGCATTTAAGTGCTCTTGAACGGAAACAAAAGGGGGATGCCGCGGCATCCCCCTTTTGTTGTGCTGGATCAGGCCAGAGGCTTGATCGATTCTTCGCCAGTGGCGTCCTGCACTGCTTCGTCCGTGCCAGGAGCTTGCTGCGTCTCGTCGGAAAGCTGCTCGATCGGGGCCGGAACAGCTTCGCTGGCCGGTGTCTCTTCCACAATGGCGGGCGAAACGACTTCGCCAGATTGTACGGTTTCTGTAGCAGGGGCTTCGGCAACCGGCGATTCTTCAACCGCTACCTCGGCTGTTTGTGCCTGGGCCGCGGCGGCAGCCTCGGCGGCCTCGCGCGCAAGGCGCTCAGCTTCACGCTTGCGCCGGCGTACTTCGCGTGGATCGTTCGGTGCGCGGCCGGTCGGCGTGGTCACTATTAGGGCAGTTTCCGCTACTGCTGGTTGTGCAGCAGGCGCTGGCTCGACAATCACGGTCTCGACTTGCACTTGGGCAGATTCGATGGCCGAAGCTTCCTGCTCTGGTGGCTGCTCGGCTACAGTTTCCTCGCTCTGAACCGTCGGAGCCGGTTCCTGAGCCAGTTGTTCGCTGGCGCTGACAGGAGTTTCGGCGGCGACCGCTGTCTCCTCTTGAACCGGCGCTGCCGCAGGCTCGAAGGACTCGGTCTGGCTGGCTTCTACAGTTTCTGTGTGCGGCTCGGCAGCATGGCTGGTTTCGGTAACGGTCTCGGCAACTGCCACTTGCGCGGCAACGGCAGGAGCTACCTGGGCTTCACCGTCTTCCGTCTGCAGGCCGTCGTGCTCACGTTGGCGTTCGCGGCGGTTGCTGCGACGGCGCTGGCCACGGGAGCGGCGACGCGGGCGCTCGTTCTCGGCTGTGTCTTGCTCATCATCCTGACGCAGTTCATCGTTCGGCAGCAGCTCTTCCTGTAGTTCCTCGACTGGCTCGGGACGCAGTTGGCGCTCTTCGCGCGGTTGGCGCTCCTCGCGTTGCGGGCGCTGGCGTTGCTGTTGGCGCTCATTGCGTTCTTCACGCTGAGGCTGCTGGGCAGTATTGTCCAGCGGCTCGCGCAGCTCGCGAACGCGCTCCTCACGTGGCTTTTGCTGCTCGCGACGGTTATTTTGCTGCTCGCGCGGCGGGCGTTCGTTCGACTTGCGCTCCTCTTCACGGCGGCCACCGCGGTTACGGCTTTGCTGACGGCCGTTGCGGCGCTCTTCACGCGCAGGACGCTCGTAGCTCTTCTTCTCGCTTTCGCTGGCGGCCGGTTTGCTCGGCTCTTCTTCCTTGCTGGCAAACAGGCTTACCAGCGATTTCACCAAGCCTTTGAACAGGCTTGGCTCCGGAGTCTTGGCCGGTGCCAGCGGTGCCTGCTCGGCAGTTACCGGCGCGCTGCTGCGCGGTGCGGCCTTGATGGCAGCCTCCTGGCGAACCAGGGTGCGGGTGGCGGAGGCGGCGGCCGGAGCCTCCTCGGTTTCTACCGAGGCGGCAATCTCGTAGCTGGACTGACCGCTGAGGGCTTCCGGACTGTCGTCGCGCAGGCGCTGTACTTCGAAATGCGGGGTTTCCAGATGATCGTTGGGGATGATCACGATGCGCGCACGGGTGCGCAGCTCGATTTTGGTGATCGAATTGCGTTTCTCGTTGAGCAGGAAGGCGGCAACCGGGATTGGTACCTGTGCACGTACCTCGGCGGTACGGTCTTTCAGTGCCTCTTCTTCGATCAGGCGCAGGATGGCCAGCGACAGTGACTCGACGTCACGGATGGTGCCCTGACCATTGCAGCGTGGGCAGACGATGCCGCTGGTTTCGCGCAGCGACGGGCGCAGGCGCTGGCGAGACATTTCCAGCAGGCCGAAGCGCGAGATGCGTCCAACCTGCACGCGGGCGCGATCCGCTGCCAGCGCTTCACGTACCTTGTCTTCCACGGCGCGTTGGTTCTTGGCCGGCGTCATGTCGATGAAATCGATGACGATCAGCCCGCCAATGTCGCGCAGGCGCAACTGGCGAGCGATTTCCTCGGCAGCTTCCAGGTTGGTCTGCAGTGCGGTTTCCTCGATATCGCTACCTTTGGTGGCGCGGGCCGAGTTGATGTCGATGGAAACCAGAGCTTCTGTCGGATCGATGACGATGGAGCCACCGGAGGGCAGTTTTACTTCACGCTGGAAGGCGGTCTCGATCTGGCTTTCGATCTGGAAGCGGTTGAACAGCGGGACGCTGTCATCGTACAGCTTGATCTTGCTGGCGTACTGCGGCATCACCTGCTGAATGAAGGCCAGGGCTTCTTCCTGAGCTTCAACGCTGTCGATCAGTACTTCGCCGATGTCCTGGCGCAGGTAGTCGCGGATGGCGCGGATGATGACGTTGGATTCCTGATAGATCAGGAAGGGGGCTGGACGGCTGGTGGAAGCTTCCTTGATGGCGGTCCACAGTTGCAGCAGGTAGTCCAGATCCCACTGCATTTCCTCGCTGGAGCGACCCAGGCCGGCGGTACGCACGATCAGCCCCATGTCGGCCGGAGCGTTGAGCCCGTTGAGTGCCTCGCGCAGCTCGTTGCGTTCCTCGCCCTCAATGCGACGGGAAATGCCGCCGGCACGCGGGTTGTTGGGCATCAGTACCAGATAGCGGCCAGCCAGGCTGATAAAGGTGGTCAGAGCCGCACCCTTGTTGCCGCGTTCTTCTTTCTCGACCTGGACGATAACTTCCTGGCCTTCCTTGAGTACGTCCTTGATATTGATGCGGCCGCCTTCAGGGGTCTTGGAGAAGTACTCGCGGGAGATTTCCTTGAGGGGGAGAAAACCGTGGCGCTCGGAGCCGAAATCGACGAAGGCGGCTTCCAGGCTGGGTTCGATGCGGGTGATGCGGCCTTTGTAGATGTTGGCCTTCTTTTGTTCGCGGGCGCCGGACTCGATGTCCAGGTCGTAGAGCTTCTGGCCGTCTACCAGCGCTACACGCAACTCTTCGGGTTGAGTTGCGTTAATCAGCATTCTTTTCATGTGGTACCAATGGGCTTCGGGCTGGCGGAAGCCACGTTAGGCACGCACGACTCTCAGGGCTGTGTCTGGCGTGTCAGAAACGGTCGTAAATCGTTCCACTGTCAAGCGACGGCCTCGGGCGGTCGCGACGGACGTCTCCTGCTTGCTGTCGTAACAGAAAGCGCTCAAGTCAGGAGGAGGAATCAGCTGAAGGCCGCGGACGAGATGAAGCGTCTTTGAATCGAGCCGGAGGCTACGCAGGCCGACAGTTGTACATCTCCACCCTACACGTATCACTGAAAATCGGGTGCCGCGCGCAAAATCCGCAGCGGTTGTTTTTACCGTGAGCGCCTTGTCAGGGCGAATCACGCATCATACTCAAGGCGTTATTTCCGAGCCTTTCGCGGCCATTTGCGGCGAAATTCCCGTCGGACGGCCTCTCGTCCAGAAAGGGTTGCACGGGCAGGGGATGGCAAATTCGGGCATACATCCGCAGGCCTGGCCGCTTTTGGCGGCGTTCGCGACTATATCAGTAATGATTAAGTGCTTCAATTCCATAAAAAATTGTTATGATTGCGCGATGACTACTCCCGCCTCTCCAACCTCTGGCGTTCAGTTGCTCGAGGTTGCACCGGAATTCGCCGGCCAACGCATCGACAATTTCCTTCGCACGCAGCTCAAAGGTGTGCCGAAAACCCTGATTTACCGCATCCTGCGCAAGGGTGAGGTGCGTGTGAACAAGGGGCGGATAAAGCCCGAATACAAGCTGCGGGCCGGCGACATTGTGCGTGTGCCGCCGTTACGGCTGGCCGAGCGCAACGAGCCCGAACCGCTGGCCCAGGGCCTGCTGGAGCGTCTGGAAGCGGCCATCGTTTACGAGGACAAGGCGCTGATCGTGCTGAACAAGCCGGCTGGCATTGCAGTGCATGGTGGTAGTGGTCTGAATTACGGCGTGATCGAGGCCTTTCGTCAGTTGCGCCCCGACGCCAAGGATCTGGAGCTGGTGCATCGCCTGGATCGTGATACTTCCGGTCTTCTGATGATCGCCAAGAAGCGCAGCATGCTGCGTCATCTGCATGAGCAACTGCGGGGTGACGGTGTCGACAAGCGCTATATGGCGCTGGTGCGTGGCCACTGGGCGACAACCAAGAAGCAGGTCAGTGCGCCACTGCAGAAGAGCAACCTGCGTTCCGGTGAGCGGATGGTCGAGGTCGACGCCGAAGGTAAGGATGCGCTGACGCTGTTTCGTGTGTTGCGCCGTTTTGGTGATTTCGCCACGCTGGTGGAGGCGCGTCCAGTGACTGGCCGCACTCATCAGATTCGCGTACACGCCAAGCATGCCGGGCACAGCATTGCCGGCGATCCCAAATACGGTGATGACGATTTTACTCGAGAAATCCGCGAGCTTGGCGGCAAGCGCCTGTTCCTGCATGCCTACCAATTGATTGTGCCGCTGCCTGAAGGTGGTGAGCTGCGTCTGGAGGCGCCGGTGGATGATATGTGGGCAAGCACGCTGGAGCGACTGGGTGCCTGACTATCGTCTGCTGATCTTTGATTGGGACGGGACGCTGGCGAACTCCATCGCGCGTATCGTCGAGGTCATGCATCTTGCTGCGGACAGCTGCGGTTTGCCGCGTTGTAGTGATGACAGGGTGCGCGGCATCATCGGTCTGGAGCTGGGGCGCGCTATTGGCGTGCTTTATCCCGAACTTGATTCGGTGCTTGCCATCGATGGTGTGCGGCGTGCTTACAGCGAGCACTACCTGTTGCTGGAGCGTGAGCCTTCACCGCTTTACGACGGGGTGGTGGAATCGCTTGCGGCGTTTCGCCGGCAGGGATATCGGCTGGCGGTAGCAACCGGCAAGGGGCGTAGCGGTCTGCAGCGTGTTCTGGCTGGTAGAGGCTGGCTGGATTATTTTGATGTCACGCGCTGTGCCGACGAGACTGCCGGTAAGCCGGATCCGCGTATGCTTCATGAGATACTTGCGCATTGCGCGGTGGAGCCGGAGCAGGCGTTGATGGTGGGGGATTCGACGTTCGATCTGCAGATGGCGCGGAATGCCGGAATGGATAGTGTGGCTGTCGGCTACGGAGCGCAGCCGCTTTCGGTGTTGCGACAGCACGGCCCGCGTCTGGCGATCAATCATTTCAATGAACTGCGGGCTTGGTTGGAAGGCCGTCCGCTGCAATGTGAGACAGAGGCGAGCGAAAATGTCGGGTGAGTGGAAGTCATCGCCCCCCTCCGTGAATGGGGATGACAAAAGCTGGAAACTGCTGGAAAAGGCGTTGCTGGCTAGTGTGGCGGAGCAGCGGCGCTCGCGGCGTTGGGGGATTTTTTTCAAGCTTCTGACCTTTGTCTACCTGTTTGGTGCACTGGCGCTGTTCATGCCGTTGCTGGATTTGAAGGGCTCGTCGTCGGCTGATGGGCATACGGCGCTGATCGAAATTCGCGGCATGATTGCCGATCGTGAGGAGGCCAGTGCCGACAATGTAATCGGCAGTCTGCGTGCGGCCTTTGAGGATGCCGGAACGCGAGGTGTGATTCTGCGCATCAATAGCCCAGGAGGCAGTCCGGTGCAGTCCGGCTACATCTATGACGAGATCCGTCGTCTGCGTGCCGAGCATCCGGATATCCCGCTATATGCGGTGATTACTGATCTTGGGGCCTCTGGAGCCTACTACATTGCCAGTGCTGCCGATCAAATCTATGCCGACAAGGCCAGTCTGGTTGGCTCCATTGGGGTTACAGCAGCCAGTTTCGGCTTTGTCGAGGCAATGGAGAAGCTGGGGGTGGAGCGGCGTGTCTATACCGCTGGCGAGCACAAGGCCTTTCTCGACCCCTTTCAACCGCAGAAGGACGAGGAAACCCGCTTCTGGCAAGGTGTTCTGGACACTACCCATCGTCAGTTTATCGATAGTGTGAAGGCGGGACGGGGTGAGCGTCTTAAGGCCGACGAGCATCCCGAACTGTTCTCCGGTCTGGTTTGGTCGGGCGAGCAGGCGCTGGAGTTGGGGCTGGTGGACGGGCTGGGCAGCTCCAGTTTTGTTGCGCGCGAAGTGGTCGGTGAGAAGAATCTGGTGGATTTCACCGTGCGGGATACGGCCTTCGATCGTTTTGCCAGGCGGCTGGGTAGCAGTGTGGCTGACCGTATCGCGCTGTGGATGGGGGTTCAGGGGGCGGTGTTGCGCTGAGGCGCGGCACCGGTTTACGGAATCTCGATACCTTCGGCTTGCAGCATGTCCACCAGGCGTATCAGTGGTAGGCCGATCAGGCTGGTGCTGTCGTCGCCTTCGGTGCGACTGAACAGGCTGATGCCGAGTCCTTCGGACTTGAAGCTGCCGGCGCAGTCGAATGGCTGCTCGCGCTGGAGATAGCGCAGGATTTGCGTGTCGTCGAGAGGGCGGAAATGCACGCTGAAAGGGATGCAGTCAACCTGACAGCGTCCGCTTACGCTGTTGAGCAGGGCCAGGCCGGTGAGAAAGGTTACGCTGCTGCCGCTGGCAGCGCGCAGTTGGGCCTGGGCGCGGGGCAGGTCGTGGGGTTTGCCCAGAATTCGCCCGTCGGCCAGGACGGCGACCTGATCCGAGCCAATGATTAGGTGTGCAGGGTGCTGATCCGTTAGTGCTCGCGCCTTTTCTTCGGCCAGACGGCGCACCAGATCGATGGCGCTTTCGTCTTCCCTTCGGCTCTCGTCAATGCTGGGCGACTGCCAGGTGAAGGGGAGTTGCAGGCGTTCGAGCAGGGTGCGGCGGTAGGGGGAGCTGGAGGCAAGCAGCAGTGGCAGCATGGTCTCTTCCTTTATATAGGGGCAGCGCGGGCGATTCTACTGATCCCCGCCTGGCGGTAACAGCCGAATTTCCTTTGACACGGGCAGGGTGCATCCCTAGAATGCGGCGCCTATGTTGAATGGGCCGATTCCACCTCACGTTGATCCGCGCAAGCTCGCCGACCGCGAAGCCACCCTCGAAGGGCAGCTCGAACTGGCCAGCCTGCAGCGTCTCTGCGACCCGCTCGCCGATACGGCGGGCATGGTGCAGGCGAAATTTCATTTCGGGCGTGACGAGCAGAAAACTGTGGTGATCCGCAGTGAGCTCGAGGTTGAGGTCAAGATGGTCTGCCAGCGTTGTCTGGAGCTGGTCGCGCTACCCATCCGCAGCGAGTGTGAATACGCGGTGGTTCGGGTTGGAGCGAACACTCAGTCCTTGCCCAAGGGCTACGACGTGCTGGAAGTGGGTGACGAGCCGCTGGAATTGCTGGGGCTGGTCGAGGACGAACTGCTCCTTGCCCTGCCGATCGTTCCTGCTCATGCCCCAGGTGATTGCCAGCCGCCGGGCGGTCTCGACGAGTACGAGCCGGGCGAGGACGAGGTATCGCGGTCCAACCCGTTCAGTGTATTGGCGCAGTTAAAGCGTGACCCAAACGTTTAGGAGTTAATGAGTTATGGCTGTTCAGCAGAACAAAAAATCCCGTTCCGCCCGCGACATGCGCCGTTCGCACGACGCACTCGAGGCTAACGCTCTGTCCGTGGAGAAAAGCACCGGTGAGGTTCACCTGCGCCACCACGTATCTCCGGAAGGCGTTTACCGTGGTCGCAAAGTGATCGATAAGGGCGCTGACGAGTAATCCTTGTCCGCTCCGATCATCGCGATTGATGCAATGGGTGGGGACTTCGGTCCCCACTGCATTGTTCCGGCCTGCCTTGCTGCGCTGGCCGAGTTCCCCTCGCTGCATCTGACCCTCGTCGGTCAAGACTCCCTGATTGAAGAACAGCTCGCTCGTCACTTCGGTGTCGACCGCAACCGCCTGCGCGTGAAGCATGCCGGTGAGGTGATCGCCATGGATGAGCGTCCGGCCCAGGTGCTGCGTGGCAAGCCTGATGCCTCCATGCGTGTGGCGCTGGATCTGGTGCGTCAGAGGCAGGCTGCGGCCTGCGTCAGTGCCGGCAATACTGGTGCGCTAATGGCGCTGTCGCGCTATCTGCTCAAGACTCTGCCCGGGATCGATCGGCCGGCCATGGTTAGCCCGATTCCTACCGAACGGGGCGCCTGTTACCTGCTGGATCTCGGCGCCAATGTCGACTGCAGCGCCGAGCACCTCTATCAGTTCGCCATTATGGGCGCCGTGGCTGCCGAAGCATTGGGCGTGAAGCGACCGCGAGTGGCGTTACTGAACGTCGGTACCGAGGAAATCAAGGGTAATCAGCAGGTCAAGCTGGCGGCGAGTCTGTTGCGGCAGGCCCGTGGATTGAACTTCGTCGGCTACATAGAAGGCGATGGTGTCTATCGTGGTGAGGCTGATGTGGTGGTGTGTGACGGTTTCGTCGGCAACATTCTGCTCAAGTCCAGTGAAGGGCTGGTGCGTATGGTCACCGGACGGCTTGAGGCGCTGTTCAATGATGGTCTGTTCGCTCAGGCTATAGGAACTCTGGCTATGCCGCTGCTGCGCCGTCTGAAGGCTGATCTGGCGCCATCACGGCACAATGGGGCGAGTTTTCTCGGTCTGCAGGGAATTGTGGTCAAGAGTCATGGGGCAGCGGGGCAGGAGAGCTTTCAGAGTGCGATTCGCTGCGCGTTGCGCGAAATTGAGGAGAATCTGCCGCAGCGACTGCATGGTCGACTTGAGGACTTGTTGCTGTAGACTCGTCGCGTTCGATGCTTCGGCTGCTCTGTCGTGAATGTGACCGGGGTAGTTGAGATGCCATCCAACTGACTGTTTCGACGTCGGTTTCATTGCCGGCGTGATCTTTAGACACAAGGGACTTATTCATGTCAGCATCCCTCGCATTCGTCTTTCCCGGTCAGGGTTCCCAGGCCCTGGCCATGCTCGCCGAGCATGGCGCCAGCCAGCAACTGGTGCGTGACACCTTTGGCGAGGCTTCCGAAGCTCTTGGTTACGATCTTTGGGCTCTGACCCAGCAGGGCCCGGAAGAACAACTGAACCAGACCGACAAGACCCAGCCGGCCATTCTTACCGCTTCCATCGCTCTGTGGCGTTTGTGGCAGGCCGATGGTGGTGCAGCTCCGGCATTCGTTGCCGGTCACAGCCTGGGTGAGTACTCGGCGCTGGTTGCTTCCGGTTGCATCGACTTTGCCGATGCGGTGAAGCTGGTGGAGCGTCGTGGTCAACTGATGCAGCAGGCCGTGCCGGCCGGGCAGGGCGGTATGGCGGCGATCCTTGGTCTGGAGGACGCTGATGTACTGGCTGCCTGTGCCGAAGCCGCGCAGGGCGAAGTGGTCAGTGCGGTGAACTTCAACGCGCCGGGTCAGGTGGTGATTGCCGGCAGCGCGGCGGCCGTTGCGCGTGCCATCGAGGCATGCAAGGCGAAGGGCGCCAAACGCGCCATGGCATTGCCGGTGAGCGTCCCCTCGCATTGTGCGCTGATGAAACCGGCGGCTGAGCGTTTCGCCGAGTCGATCGAGTCGTTGTCTTGGCAGGCGCCGCAGATTCCGCTGGTACAGAACGTCAGTGCTGCGGTGGTATCGGATTTGGCTGAGCTGAAGGCGGATTTGCTGGCGCAGCTTTACAGTCCGGTGCGTTGGGTCGAGTCCATGGTGCGGTTGTCCGAGCAGGGGGTCACCGATCTGGTCGAGTGTGGCCCTGGCAAGGTGTTGAGTGGACTCAACAAGCGCTGTGTCAAAGGCATCAATACTCACAACCTGGATACCCCGGATGCCTTCGCTGCCGCACGTGCAGCCCTGGCCTAAGCAAGGAGAACGAATCATGAGTCTGCAAGGTAAAGTCGCTCTGGTAACCGGCGCCAGCCGTGGCATCGGCCAGGCTATTGCCCTCGAGTTGGGGCGCCAGGGTGCCATTGTCATTGGTACCGCCACTACTGCTTCAGGTGCCGAGCGCATTGCCGAAACCCTGAGGGCCAATGGCGTCGAAGGCGCCGGACTGGTGCTCGACGTGGGCAGCGACGAATCGGTGGCCAGCACCCTCGAACACATTCAGCAACATCTTGGTCAGCCGCTGATTCTGGTGAACAACGCCGGCATTACCCGTGACAACCTGATGCTGCGGATGAAGGATGACGAGTGGCATGACGTCATCAACACCAACCTCAACAGTCTGTACCGTTTGTCCAAGGCGGTGCTGCGTGGCATGACCAAGGCCCGCTTCGGGCGCATTATCAACATCGGTTCGGTAGTCGGGGCGATGGGCAATGCCGGTCAGGTCAACTATGCGGCGGCCAAGGCCGGCCTGGAGGGCTTCAGCCGGGCGCTGGCTCGTGAGGTAGGTTCGCGCGGTATCACGGTAAACTCCGTGGCACCGGGCTTCATCGATACCGACATGACTCGCGAACTGCCGGAAGCGCAGCGCGAGGCGCTGCTGACCCAGATTCCACTGGGGCGTCTGGGGCAGGCCGAAGAGATCGCCAAGGTGGTAGGTTTCCTCGCTTCCGATGGCGCAGGCTATGTCACCGGGGCTACCATCCCGGTCAATGGCGGTATGTACATGAGCTGAAAATGCTGCCTCCGGTTTGCCGGAGGCGTGCGAATGTGACGCGGATCACCGGAAAACTGTCATAGTGCCTGTCTAAAATCCGTTATAAAGCTGCAACAGGTTTATAGACAGATCGTTGAAGTGTTCCTAAGGGATCCCCGCATTCAGCTTGAAATGCTAAAAACCCTTTCTATACACTTGGCCGCTACCAGCTGCCTGGATTTGTCCAATTAGGAGTGAAAACAAGGTATGAGCACCATCGAAGAACGCGTCAAGAAAATCGTTGCCGAGCAACTTGGCGTCAAGGAAGAGGAAGTAACCAACGGTGCTTCCTTCGTTGAAGATCTGGGTGCCGACTCTCTTGACACCGTGGAGCTGGTGATGGCTCTCGAAGAAGAATTCGAGACCGAGATCCCGGATGAGCAAGCAGAGAAGATCACCACCGTTCAGGAAGCCATTGATTACGTGACTGCCCACGCGCAATAAGTCACAGTCAACTGCCTGACTGAGAAAAGCCGCACTGCCCTAATCAGGCGTGCGGCTTTTCTTTACGTGCAAGGCGCCGTGTCGCCTAGAACAAGAGGAGATTGCTGTGTCGCGTAGACGCGTCGTGGTTACCGGTATGGGCATGTTGTCGCCACTGGGTAACGATGTGCCGAGCAGCTGGCAGGGCATTTTGGCCGGGCGCAGTGGCATCGGTCTGATCGAGCATATGGACCTGTCCGCCTACTCCACCCGTTTCGGCGGATCGGTCAAGGGATTCAACGTTGAGGAGTATCTTTCCGCCAAGGAGGCGCGCAAGCTCGACCTGTTCATTCAATATGGTCTGGCTGCCTGTTTCCAGGCCATGCGTGATTCCGGACTGGAAGTCACCGATGCCAACCGGGAGCGTATCGGTGTGGTCATGGGTTCCGGTATTGGCGGGCTGACTAATATCGAGAACAACTGCAAGTCGCTGTTCGATCAGGGGCCGCGGCGCATTTCGCCTTTCTTCGTGCCCGGCTCGATCATCAATATGATTTCCGGCTTCCTGTCGATCCACCTGGGACTGCAGGGGCCGAACTATGCCATCGCCACAGCCTGTACCACCGGTACTCACTGCATTGGCATGGCTGCGCGCAATATTGCCTACGGCGAGGCCGATGTGATGGTCGCCGGCGGCGCCGAGATGGCCGCCTGCGGACTGGGCATGGGCGGTTTCGGCGCGGCGCGTGCATTGTCGACCCGCAACGACGAGCCGACCAAGGCCAGTCGTCCGTGGGACAAGAACCGTGATGGCTTCGTGCTGTCTGATGGTGCCGGCGCACTGGTGCTGGAAGAGCTGGATCACGCCAAGGCGCGTGGCGCCACCATTTACGCCGAACTGATCGGTTTCGGCATGAGCGGCGACGCCTTCCACATGACCTCGCCTCCCGAGGACGGTGCCGGCGCGGCACGTTGCATGGCTTCGGCGCTGCGTGATGCCGGTCTCAACCCGGATCAGGTGCAGTACGTCAACGCGCACGGGACTTCCACTCCGGCCGGCGATCTGGCTGAAGTCGCGGCGGTGAAGAAGGTATTTGGCGAGCATGCCTACAGGCTTTCGGTCAGTTCGACCAAGTCGATGACCGGTCATCTGCTCGGTGCGGCCGGAGCGGTGGAAGCCATCTTCAGCGTGTTGGCAATTCGCGACCAAGTGGCGCCGCCGACCATCAACTTGGACGAACCGGACGAAGGTTGCGACCTCGACTTTGTCGCACATCAGGCCAAGGCAAGGCCGATCGAGGTGGCGCTGTCGAACTCCTTCGGTTTCGGCGGTACTAACGGTTCGCTGTTGTTCCGTCGGTTCCAGGGATGATGCAGAGCTGGGTCAACGGCGCGCCTGGCGATCTGCTGTCGGTTCGCGATCGTGGCCTGGCTTACGGCGACGGCCTGTTTGAGACGCTCGCCGTACGTGGTGGGCGAATTCGCTTGTTGTCGCGACATCTGGCGCGCCTTGCCGAAGGTTGCCGGAGATTGTCGTTACCGCTGGATCTGGCACTGGTAGAAGCCGAGTTGACGGCCTTCGCTGCACAGACAGGTGAAGGTGTGGTCAAACTGCTGGTAACTCGTGGTGAAGGGCAGCGCGGCTATACGCTGCCCGATCCCTGCCAGCCGCTACGGATTCTCCAGGCCGGGCCGCTGCCGCAATATCCGGCGGCCCACGCCGAGCAGGGTGTGTGTCTGTTTCCCTGTGCCACCCGACTGTCCGAGCAACCGCTATTGGCCGGGCTCAAGCATCTCAACCGTCTGGAACAGGTGCTGGCCCGAGCGGAATGGCAGGGGGGCGAATACGCCGAAGGGTTGATGCGCGATGCTCACGGTCGAGTGATCGAAGGGATCTTCAGCAACCTGTTTCTGGTACGCGACGGGGCGCTGCTTACCGCCGAGCTGTCGCGCTGCGGCGTTGCCGGAGTTATGCGTGCAGAGATCCTTGAACGGGCGCATGGCCTGGGTTGGCCAGTGGCAATTCGCGATATTGCCTACGACGAGCTGCTGGCAGCCGACGAGGTGTTTCTCTGCAACAGCCTTTACGGCATCTGGCCGGTGCGGACGCTGCAGGCACGGCACTGGCCGGTCGGGCAGCTCACCCGTAAACTGCAGGGCATTCTTGACGATTTGATGAGTAACTGACTGGTGCTACGCAAGATTCTGCTGCTGCTCGAATGTGGCGTGCTGTTGGCAGCGGTGCTGGTGATCGGCGCGGCCTGGCAACAGAACCGGGCACTGCAGCAGCCCCTGCAACTGAGCGAGGAAATGCTCCTGGAAGTACCAGCCGGCTCTACTCCCGGTGGCCTGCTCAACCGCTTACAGGCGCAGGGCGTGATAGATGGAGCACTCTGGCTGCGTCTGTACTGGCGCTTCAATCTTGGGGGGGCTGCTCTGCACAGTGGCGAATACCGCTTGCAGCCAACCCAGAATGCCCGGGAAATGCTTGCTCTGTGGCAGCGCGGCGAGGTGGTGCAGTACAGCCTCACGCTGGTGGAAGGCTGGAATTTCCGCCAGGTACGCGCTGCGCTGGGGCGC
This sequence comes from Pseudomonas sp. NCCP-436, assembly GCF_019656335.1. Lineage (GTDB taxonomy): Bacteria > Pseudomonadota > Gammaproteobacteria > Pseudomonadales > Pseudomonadaceae > Aquipseudomonas. Next base: position 80,891 of record NZ_BPLZ01000014.1, read on the forward strand.
CAGGAGCGCCTGGAGCAGCGTCTGGCCAACCTCAGCGATGCCGAGCTGATGAAGCGATTAGGCCTGGCAGGGCAGAATCCGGAAGGGCGCTTCTTCCCGGACACCTACCGCTATGTGCGTGGCATGAGCGACGAGGATTTGCTGCGCCAGGCCAATGCGCGACTGGAGTCGGTGCTGGCCGAGGAGTGGCAGAAGCGTGCCGACAACTTGCCCTATCGCGAGCCTTACGATGCTCTGATCATGGCCTCGATGATCGAGAAGGAAACCGGTGTGCCGGAGGAGCGGGAAGCGATTGCCGGAGTCTTTGTCCGCCGGCTGCGCCTGGGCATGCGCCTGCAGACCGACCCGACGGTCATTTATGGCATGGGTGAACGCTACAACGGCCGTATCACTCGGGCTGATCTGCGTCGGCCGACGCCTTACAACACATACACCATCGACGGCATGCCGCCGACGCCGATTGCCATGGTGGGGCGCGAGGCGATTCGCGCCGCGCTCAACCCGGCCGACGGTCGTGCGCTGTATTTCGTCGCCCGCGGCGACGGTAGCCACGTATTTTCCAATACTCTGGCCGAGCACAACCGTGCTGTACGCCAGTATCAGCTCAAGCGGCGTGCCGACTACCGTTCCAGCCCGGCACCGCGTGTGGCGGACGAAACTGAATAAGGGCTCTTCGTGACTGGTCTGTTTATTACCCTGGAAGGCCCGGAAGGTGCCGGCAAAAGCACCAATCGCGACTATCTGGCCGAACGTCTTCGCGGTCGCGGCGTAGAGGTTCTGCTTACCCGCGAGCCGGGCGGTACGCCACTGGCTGAGCGGATTCGCGAACTGCTGCTAGCACCGAGTGACGAACCCATGGCAGCCGATACCGAGCTGCTGCTGGTATTTGCCGCACGTGCCCAGCATTTGCAGCAGGTGATACGTCCGGCTCTGGCGCGCGGCTGCGTGGTGATCTGCGACCGCTTCACCGATGCCACCTATGCCTACCAGGGCGGTGGTCGCGGCCTGTCCGGCGAGCGTATCGCCGAGCTGGAGCATTTCGTCCAGGGCGAGCTGCGCCCGGATCTGACGCTGGTCTTTGACCTGCCGGTGGAAATCGGCCTGGCCCGTGCCGCAGCCCGTGGTCGTCTGGATCGTTTCGAGCAGGAGCAGCGCAGCTTCTTCGAGGCAGTGCGCCAAACCTACCTTCAGCGTGCTGCACAGGCGCCGCAGCGTTACCGGGTGATGGATGCAGGCCAGTCCCTGGCGCAGGTGCAGGCTGATATCGATGCACTGTTGCCGGAGCTGCTGGAGGCCTGTCGTGGCTGAGCTTTATCCATGGCAGGTGCCGCTCTGGCAGCAACTGGCGGGGCGCCGTCAGCATGCCCATGCCTACCTGCTGCAAGGGCCGGCGGGCATTGGTAAGCGGATTCTGGCCGAGAGCCTGATGGCCCATCTGCTTTGTTCCGCCCGTAGCGGCCTGGATGCCTGCGGTCAGTGCAAGTCGTGCCAGTTGCTGGCTGCAGGCACTCACCCGGACAGCTTTGTGCTTGAACCTGAGGAGGCGGACAAGCCGATCAAGATCGATCAGGTACGTGAACTGGTGGACTTCGTGGTGCAGACCGCACAGCTCGGTGGTCGCAAGGTCGTGCTGCTGGAGCCGGCCGAGGCGATGAATCTTAATGCTGCCAATGCACTGCTCAAGAGTCTCGAGGAGCCTTCCGGCGATACCGTGCTGCTGTTGATCAGTCACCAGCCGAGCCGGTTGTTGCCAACCATCCGGAGTCGCTGCGTGCAGCAGTCCTGTCCGCTGCCGGGGGAGGAGCAGAGTCTGTCCTGGCTGGCGCAGACTCTGCCGGAGTTGAGCGAAGAGGGGCGGACCGAGCTGCTGACACTGGCCTCCGGCTCTCCGCTGGCCGCCCAGCGCTTGCATGAGCAGGGTGTGCGGGAACAGCGAGCGCAGGTGGTGGACGGGGTCAAGAAGCTGCTCAAACAGCAGGTTGCCCCCAGCCAACTGGCCGAGAGCTGGAACGCCTTGCCGCTGAATCTGTTGTTCGACTGGTTCTGTGAGTGGGCGCAGCTGATCCTGCGTTACCAACTGACCCATGACGAAAGCGGGCTGGGGCTGACCGACATGCGCAAGGTGGTACAGTACCTGGCCGACAAGACACCACAGCCTCGGGTGTTGGCCATCCAGGAGTGGCTGCTGGGGCAGCGGCAAAAGGTGCTGGGCAAGGCTAACCTGAACCGTGTACTGCTTCTCGAAGCCTTGCTGGTGCAGTGGGCAAGCCTGCCCGGGCCGGGCTAGAATCGGTGTTCATGCAATAGACGTCAGGAATGTGTCGATGAGTCTGCCACCCAATCTGGGGCCCCGTAACGGCATTTTGTCCCTGACCATCAAGGACAAATCCGTGTTGTATGCGGCCTATATGCCCTTCATCAAGAACGGCGGCCTCTTCATTCCCACCAACAAGAACTACAAGCTTGGTGACGAAGTGTTCATGCTGCTCAACCTGATGGACGAACCGGAAAAGATTCCCGTGGCCGGCAAGGTGGTGTGGATCACCCCCAAGGGCGCTCAGGGTAGCCGCGCCGCGGGGGTCGGGGTGCAGTTCAACGATGGCGACAACACCGCCCGCAACAAGATCGAGACCTACCTTGCCGGTGCGTTGAAATCGGATCGACCGACCCATACCATGTAACCATCGGGTCGTCTGTTCGCCGGCTGGCCTCCAGCCCGTGAATGCTTTCGATTACAATCCGGTGTTTTTCCTGTGCCGGGTTTTCTGCTGTGCTGATTGACTCCCACTGTCACCTTGATCGTCTTGACCTTGCTGCCCATGGCGGTTCGCTGGATGCAGCTCTGGATGCTGCGCGTGCCGTCGGTGTCGGGCATTTCCTGTGCATTGGCGTCAGCGCCGAAAATGCCGCGATAGTACGCAGCCTGGCGGCGCGTTATGCGGATGTCGACTGCTCTGTGGGGATTCACCCGCTGGATCTGCAGCCTGGCGCCGAGCCGGCGCTGGACTGGTTGCTGGGCGAGCTGGCGCATCCAGAGGTGGTAGCCATTGGTGAGACGGGGCTGGATTACCACTATGAACCCGAGTCGGCCGCCCTGCAGCAGACATCCTTCCGGTTGCATCTGGAGGCCGCTCGCATCACTGGCAAACCGGTAGTTGTGCATACCCGCGAAGCCCGCGCCGACACTCTGACACTGTTGCGTGAGGCAGCGCTACCGCAGGCTGGCGTATTGCACTGCTTCACCGAGGATTGGGAAATGGCCCGCGCAGCACTGGATCTGGGTTTCTATATCTCGCTATCGGGCATCGTCACCTTCCGTAATGCCGATGCGCTACGTGAGGTGGCGCGACAGGTGCCGGCGGATCGTCTGCTGGTGGAAACCGATTCGCCCTATCTGGCGCCGGTTCCACATCGTGGCAAGCCCAACCTGCCGCAATACGTGCGTGAGGTGGCGCAATTCCTTGCCGATCTGCGCGGTGTGGACTTCGAGACCCTGGCCGAGCAGAGCAGCTGCAACTTCAAGCGGTTGTTCCCACTAGCCCGAGTGGCCTGAGTCTGCCGGGTGACGGCAAAAAAAACCCGGATTCTGGGGGGGCGAATCCGGGTCAAGATCATTAGGAGTAAATCAAGGTACGCGATCCACGCTACCTTGGCTGGCGGGGCACTTGGGGGGATGCCGTGCACCAGTAAGCTTCAGTATTGGTCATATGCTCTGGGCGTCCAGAGCAGATCGTGCATTTTTTAAACAGATTTGGAATACCCGGGAAGCTGCTGAGTCCGACGCAGCCTTTGTCGCCTGGCGGCACGACCGAAGGGCTGTACGTCGCTTGCGCCTTTCAGCGTCCAGCCAGGTTGGTCAGTACGTCGATAGTCTCGTCGATTACCGACACAGAGGTGTAGAAGTGCGGCGATAGACGCATGCCGGGGCCGCGCAGTATACCGATCACTCGCTCCTGGCGTAGACGCTGACATAGCGTGGTGCTGTCCCAGCCGGCCAGACTGAAGTTGACGATGCCGGCGCGCCGCTGTGCTTCGGTCGGGCTTTGTAGTGTGGCAGCGGGCAGAGCCCGGATACCCATCGCTCAGATGCTGCACTCGTTCTTCCAGAAGTTTGGCAACCTGATCCATGCCCACTTGCTCCAGCAATGACAGTCTGGCCTCCAGGGCAAAGGCAGCGAGCATGTTCGGGCTGCCGCATTCGAATCGTCGTGCGCTGCGGGCCGGTTGCCAGTCCAGGCGGGTGTAGTCGCCGGCATGTTCGAGCATGTGCCAGCCGTACTCATGCAGTCTGAGGTGGTTGCGAGCTTCGCTACGGCAGTAGAACACCCCGAGGCCTTCCGGGCCGAGCATCCACTTGTGACCATCGGCCATGGCGAAATCGCAATCATAGGCCTGCACGTCGAAGGGAACAGCGCCGAGTTGCTGGATAGCATCGATGCAGAACAATACACCATGCCGGCGACAGCTCTGACCGAGGCGGGGCAGATCCAGACGCAGGCCGCTGGCGAACTGCACTGCGCTGACCGACATCAGCCGTGTGCGCGGGGGTGATGGCTGCCAGCAGGTTCGCTTCCAGATCGCGCCCCTGCAGACTCACTTCAATCACTTCGACCCCACGGTCGGCTAGGGCAAGCCAGGCGATGCGATTGGAGGGAAATTCCTCGTTGCTGATGATCACCTGGTCACCAGGCCGCCAATCCAGACTGAACGCCACGAAGGACAGTGCTTCTGAGGTGTTCTTGACCAGTGCGATATCACCCGTGCATGTTGCGTTCAACAGGCGCATAAGGCGTTCGCGTAGGCTTCGCTCGACTTTCAGTCAGTCAGGATAGTCGCATGCACCTTGTCTTACGTTCACCTCTGAGAACCGCTGAACCGCTTCAGCACTGCGTTTCGGCCAAGGGGCGACCGCCGCGTGGTTCAGGTAACGCAGGCCGCTTTCCTGGGGAAACTCATCATGAAATGCGTACATGGTCGGATGATCCGTGCAATTTGAATGCATTTGGGCATAATAGACAGCTTCGATTTTTGACTCTCTAGTCCCTTTATGCAGAAAGAACCCCGTAAGGTCCGCGAATTCCGTCGCCGTGAGCAAGAAATTCTCGACACTGCGCTGAAACTCTTCCTCGAACAAGGGGAAGACAGCGTCACCGTCGAGATGATCGCCGATGCGGTTGGTATCGGCAAAGGCACAATCTACAAGCACTTCAAGTCCAAGGCGGAGATCTACCTGCGCTTGATGCTCGACTACGAGCGTGACCTGAACGAGCTGCTGCATTCCTCTGATGTCGACCGGGACAAGGAAGCACTGTCGCGTGCTTACTTCGAGTTCCGTATGCGTGACCCGCAGCGCTATCGGCTGTTCGACCGTCTGGAGGAGAAGGTGGTCAAGGGCAATCAGGTGCCGGAGATGGTCGAGCAGCTGCACCGTATTCGCGCCTCCAATTTTGATCGGCTGACCCAACTGATCAAGGGGCGCATCGCTGAGGGCAAGCTGGAGGACGTGCCTCCGTACTTCCATTACTGCGCAGCCTGGGCTCTGGTGCATGGTGCCGTGGCGTTGTACCACTCGCCATTCTGGAGCAATGTGCTGGAAGATCAGGAAGGTTTCTTCCAGTTCCTCATGGATATTGGTGTACGCATGGGCAATCGCCGCCGCCGCGATGCCTGAGTGCTGCCTTGTCGGTGGCTGGACTGTTTCGCCACCGGTAGGGCGATATACTCCGGGCCTTACCGGATCGGAGTGAACCATGATCGTCGACCGCCAGGGCAGACGTTTTCGCAATCTTCGCGTCAGTCTGACGGCTGCCTGCAACTACGCTTGTACGTACTGCGTGCCCAACGGCAAGCGTTTGGTCGCCTCTCAGGACGAGCTGTCGGCAGAGGCGCTGGCCCGAGGAGTGGCTTACCTGATTGAAGCCGCCGGTATCGAGCGCTTGCGTATCACTGGCGGCGAGCCACTGGTCAGCCCCCGTCTGGAACCCTTTCTGCGTGAGATCGGTCGCTTTGATCTCGACGACATCAGCCTGACGACCAATGGTCAACTGCTTGAGCGGCGCCTTGCACTGTTGCTGGGGGCGGGTATCCGCCGTCTCAATGTCTCGCTCGACACACTCGATAGCGACGCCTTTCGCCGCATTGCCCGGGGCGGTGACCTGGCCACGGTGCTTGCCGGCCTGGAGGCGGCGCGTGATGCCGGCTTGAAGGTCAAGGTCAATATGGTGCCGCTACGCGGACAGAACCTCGACCAGGTGCTGCCGCTGCTTGATTATTGCCTGGAGCGAGGCTTCGAGCTGCGTTTCATCGAGCTGATGCGTATGGGCCATCTGGCGCGCGATGCCAATGCCTTCAATCAGCAGTTCGTTGGCCTCAACGACCTGCTGGCGCTGATCGCCGAGCGTTACCAGTACGTCCAGACTGATGCACCGGTCGATGCCACGGCCATGCGCTACAGCATCCCCGGGCTGGGGCATTTTGGCGTGATCGCCAACGAGAGCGTGCCGTTCTGCCGTACCTGTTCGCGCCTGCGCCTGTCTTCTACCGGTTGGTTGCATGGCTGCCTGTCCTCAAGCAACCGGCATTTCATCGGTGATCTGCTGGATAAACCCCATCACCAGGCGCTGCCGGCGCTGCAGCGGCTGCTGGTACGGGCCCTGGCCGACAAGCAGGATTTGGCCTTTGCCGGTGGTGTTACGGTGATGAAGATCATCGGTGGCTGAGCAGGGTGTGGCTCGGCAGTCAGCAGCTGTGGGGATAGACTGTGCGGGCCTTTCTTGGTGTGAGAGTTGTCCATGTCCCTGGCATTTCCCATTCATTACATCGAGCCGGTGTTTCGTCCGCCAAGTGAGGCGCATTCGCTGATCCTGCCCGTGACCAATGGCTGTTCGTGGAACCGCTGCACGTTCTGTGAGATGTACACCGCGCCGCAGAAGAAGTTTCGTGCCCGTGACGAAGATCAGGTATTGGAGGAGATTCGTTGCGCCGGTCAGCAATTGATCGTCCAGCGGGTATTTTTGGCCGACGGCGACGCCTTGGTGCTGCCGACGCGACGGCTTCTGAACATCCTTGAGGCGATCCGCGAGCACATGCCGCAGGTGCGCCGGGTATCCAGCTACTGCTTGCCGCGCAATCTGCGCAAGAAGTCGGTGCAAGAGCTTCGTGAGCTGGCCGACGCCGGTCTGAAGATGGCCTATGTTGGTTGCGAGTCCGGCGATGATGAGGTACTGATGCGGGCCAGCAAAGGCGAGACCTTCGACTCCAGCCTGAGCGCCTTGGACAAGCTCGGGCAGGCCGGCATCAGCCGCTCGGTGATGATTCTCAATGGCCTCGGTGGCCAGCTCCTGAGCGAGCAGCACGCCGACAGCTCGGCGCGACTGATGAATGCGGCGCAGCCGGAATACCTGTCCACTCTGGTGGTCAGTTTTCCTTATGGTGAGGCGCGATTTCGCGAGCGTTTTCCGGCCTACCGGCCTCTGAGCCAGCAGCAGTTGTTCCGGGAGCTAGAACGCCTTTTGCAAGGGCTCGAACTGGAGCAGACGGTATTTCGCAGCGACCATGCATCCAACTATCTGGTGCTCAAGGGTGCGCTGGGACGGGACAAAGAAAGGCTGCTGACCGAGGTGCGCAACGCCATTGAGCGGCCGCAGCAGGCCAATCTGCGTCAGGAGTGGCAGCGCGGCCTGTAGCCTTGCCATGGCTGATGTGAATCTCTGGCGCAGAATCTGCATCTGTCCTTTGTCCGCCGGTTTTCCGACGCCGGCACGAGGAGGAGCTTTTCATGCGTAACCTGTTTTTGCTGCTCGCCCTGCTGGGTTTGGGGGGCTGCATGAAGGTCAGCGACCTGGCCGACGGTGCCGAGTACCACCTGCGCGACGCCGGCTTTCTCGACCACGGCCGCACTGAGCGCATGGCCTCACGACGCCTGCAGCAGGACTCCTTCATCTACATCGCCCAGGGCCACTTTGTACCGCCGGGCCACGGCTACCCACGCCCCAATGTGGTAGCCGAGGAAGCGTTCAAGGGTTTTGTCGAGTATTTCCCGCTGGTGCGCCGGGCCAAGGCGCCGCTGGGTATGGAGGAAGCCATGAGCGAGGCGCGAGCTGCCGGTGCCCACTACCTGTTATATGGCCGTTTCGCCTATAGCGACGATCGTATTGGCACGCTGGAGGAGTGGGAGGATCAGGAAGCGCTGGATCGCCTTGGCACGGATCGAGCTGTGATTCAGCTGATGCTGATCGAGACTAATACCCGCTACCTGGTGGACACTGTACGCATCCGCAGTCGTGGCGGTTTTCTGACCTTTTACGATGCCCAGCCGCAGGATCTGATCGGCCCGCCGTTGCGCGACTACGCGCGCAGTCTGCTGGGAGTCGGGCGCTAAGTAGGTGGCGCCTGGGTAGTCGAGCCAGCTGTTGTTTATGGCTGGATTTTGGCGTGTCCATGCACACGTGCACTTGCCGAGTGTATCCTCATGACCGTTGAACGATTCGCAGAGGAGCGAGGTATCCCATGAGCGATCCAGGCAAGGCCGGCGATCTGCTGACGCAGATTCCCCAGAGCAAGGGGCTGCCTCCAGTAGAGAAGTGGAATCCGGATTTCTGCGGCGATATCGACATGCGCATTGCCCGTGACGGTACCTGGTACTACATGGGTACGCCCATCGGTCGCAAGCCTATGGTGCGACTGTTTTCCACCATCATCCGTCGTGATGGTAATGACTATTTCCTGGTCACCCCGGTGGAAAAGGTAGGTATCCAGGTAGAGGACTCGCCCTTTGTCGCCGTTACCCTGCAGGTCGACGGTGAGGGTGAGAGCCAGTTATTGCGCTTCACTACCAATGTTGAGGACGAGGTGGTGGCCGGGCCGGAACATCCCATTCGCGTGGTACTCGATCCGCTTACTCAGGAGCCTGCGCCGTATATCCACGTACGGCGCAACCTCGAAGCGTTGATTCACCGCAACGTGTTCTACCAATTGGTGGGGCTGGCGGTGCAGCAGCCGCTCAATGGGCAGATGTGGCTCGGCGTATGGAGTTCGGGACAATTCTTTCCCATCGGGCCTTCACCGGACTAATCGTGACTGGAGGCGCGCTGACTGCCCGAAAAAGCCCGGGTCACCTGCTAAGCGATTGAAAATGCAAAAAAATATGCATCGCCTAGTTGACAGTGCGTGTAGCTAATAGAATAATGCGCGCCGTCGGCTACATAGCTCAGTCGGTTAGAGCGCAGCATTCATAATGCTGATGTCCCAGGTTCAAGTCCCGGTGTAGCCACCATATTTTTCAAAGGGTTAGCTTCGGCTAGCCCTTTGTCGTTTCTGGGGTAGTGACTACGAAGTGACTACACCCTGTCTACGCTTCAGCGGCACCACTGCTGCTCGCACGGAACGCCGTCCTGGTTGCCATCCATCTTCGTGCCAGGGCAATTGTTCAAAAAGAAGGTAGCTTCTTCACAAGATCTCATCTGCGAACAATGAGTGCGACCATCGCAGCGATACTTCGCCGCCTGCTGTGAATCTCTAGCAGCGGATACAGGAGACGAAGATATAGAGCTGCCTGAACTGAAAGACGGCAAAAAGCTATTGAGCGAGAAGCCTTCCGATGGCTGCTTGATTATCGGCTCGTTCAGCAATGTGCCATCGTTAGAAATATTGGTAATCACTGGGCTTGCAGGTTGGTTGAAATAGAAATGCCAGATCCCAAAGCCGACAGCTAGCAACACAATCCATTTTTTCATAGCACATTCCTTACCCGGACTAGACGTTCCAGGGATCTACCAAGGCAACGCCCAGCGTTTCGAAGTGGCGAATATTGCGAGTTGCGATCACGGCATCATGTAGCCGACCAATTGCAGCGATCTGCGCGTCGGCCATATCAACCACTCTCCCTTTCGCCTCGGTTTCTGCGGCTATCTCTGCGTAGTGCACAGCGGCATCTGCATCGAACGGCAGGATGTTGCCCGCGAAGTCTTCATCGAACATGATCGAGGCTACATCGAGTAATCCTTGCTTGCGCTTCCCGTCAGGCATCCGGGCAATGCCATAGAGAATTTCCGCAACGGTGATCGAGGTAATTACCAGATCCCCGGCAGGCTGAGCGTCAACCCATTCCAGAACTTGAGGGGCAGGCTTAGCACGCATGAGTTCCGACAGCACGTTGGTATCAAGCAGGATCATTAATCGAAGCTCGCTGCACGGGCTTTGGTTTTGCGCTCGGGCAATTCAAGGTCAGCTCCACCGACAGCGGCAAAGCGGGAGTGAATACGACTGCCTAAGCCCCCACGCTTTTCTTGACGTGACAAAGCCTGCCGAATGATGAACCGGACTTCTTCTTCCATCGAGCGACCGTGGCTAGCCGCGACAATGCGGAGCTGAGCTTTCAGATCGTCGTCGAGGTTTCGAATAGTGATGGCGGCCATAGTTACCTCCCATGGATTCAGTGCAATCATTGATAGCATACATGCACGCAAGTTACACGCATACCACGGCATGACCGCTCTGATTGAGAGGGGAGAGCCTAAGCGCCGACTCCAGATGATCAGGCGACAGATGTGCATAGCGCATGGTCATGGTGATGGACGAGTGACCGAGGATCCGTTGCAGGCCCAGGATGTCACCACCGCCCATCATGTAATGGCTGGCGAAGGTATGCCGAAGGATGTGGGTCATCTGGCCAGGTGTGTGGAAGCCGCAACGCTGGTAAGCAGATCGAAATGCCGACCGGCAGGGCATGAACAGCCGGCCATTGCCGGGCATACCCACCTTTAATGCAATCTCTTCGACTTCTTTGGGGATCGGCACCGACCGGGACTGACGGTTTTTGGTCCGGTGAAAGTGGGCCTTGCCGCCGAAGATGGCACCGCGTTGCAGGGACTCGGCTTCATCCCATCGAGCACCCGTGGCCAAGCAGATCAACGCAACCGGATAGGTATGGTTGTTGGTCGAGCGTTTGCACTCTTCCAGCAGTTGCTCGACCTGTTGCAAGGTCAGAAACGTCAGCTCGGTCTGGTCGGTCTTGATCTGGCGAACCTTGGCCAACGGGTTGTTGCCGACCCAGGCACCCAGGCGGATCAGTTCGGAGAAGACAGCCGACAGGTAGCGCTGTTCATGGTTGACGGTGTGCGGGCTGACGTCCTTGAGACGGGTCTGGCGATAGCGTGCCCAGGCGAGGGCATCAAAGTCGGAGACCATCGGGTTGCCGAGACGTTCGACCGTGGCCAGGGTGCGTGCAAGGCGGTGCTTGGCATCCTTGAGCGAGCAGCCGTGCAGGTCATGCCAGAGCGTCACCAGATCCGACAGGCGATCATCGAGCGGCCGGCCGGTAGTGTTGAGGCTGGCGAAGAACTCCGATTCATAGCGCTGGGCTGCGGCCTTGGTCTTGAAACCCTTCTTGCGAATACGACGACCCGAGCGGCCGTTTTCGTAGAAGTCGGCGGTCCAGGTGTTGCCGTCTTTCCTGGCCGTCATACAGCACGCCCCCAACGAACATGGCGTTCTTCAAGGATGCCTTTGATGTGCTTATACAGCCCGTCTTCATCCATGCCTTTGGCGGCATAGTGGTCGCGGATCACCGGCCAGCACTCCCAATCCTTGAGCCGGTGAAATGCTCGCCTAGCGCCCACTCGCTCCCGTGCCAGCAGACTGACGAAGTTTCCCAGGAACAGCTCCACGTTCTTGCCGGAGAAGCCCCGCGAAGTCTTGTATTGGCGCTTGTACTCGGTTTCATCCACCAGGGAATCCACCGGCAGATCCACGCGCACGTCGTCACGGATCAACGTCCAGATCGGTTCGAAGTAGCCAGGACGGGCAAGCAGCTTGAACTGGCGCAGGCCATAGCGCCACAAGCCGTCGAGGTGTGGAGCGAAGGCAGCGTAGCTGTTGGTTTCGATGGTCTGGCCGGTCTGCAGATCGAACGAGCCGGAGGCGAACTGTTGGATGACAGAGTGGTGGTAACGCAGTTCGACACGCCAGACGTCTTGCTCTGGGTCGTAGTTGTCCGGATCGGCTTCGTCGAAGCTATCGCGACGCCTCCAGACGCCTTCCCAGTAGTCGAGCTTGTCGATGGAGCGGGCCTGTTCTGTCTTGTTGTAGATACCGAGCTGGACGCCACCAGCAGAGCCGAACAGGTAGGACTGGCCTTTGCCGTAGGTGGCAGACTCCAGCGTCCACTGGATTTCCTTGATGCCGGAGATATCACGGGCTGCGCGTGCGCGGCAGTGCATCCGGGCGACCAGATCAGCGGGCGGTTGCCAGCCCTGCAGGTCTAGCGCGAGGTGGACCGCGCATTGGTTGCGCTCGACGTTGGTCAGCACATGGCCGGCGTAGTAGTCCAGGCGTTCCTGCAGGCGCTCGGGGCAGAACTGGTCGATGGCATGCGGTGACACCTCGATTTTCAGGTGTGGGCCGATGTTTTCGATCTTAGCGTTGAAGTTCTTGATCAGCAGGATGATGCCTAGGTCAGCGTTCTGGAGCTTGTACTGGTAGCCAGAGTCCTTGCTAACACGCCCGGAGTGCCAACGCTGGCCAGCGAAATCTACGATGGTGCCGGGCTTATCGAACAGGCACATGATTTCAGGACGGATCAGACCGCGATACAACTGGCGGACGGTATCGACGCTGCAGGCCAGGATTCGAACGCCGGATAGATCCACGAAACCGCCCGCCCGAGGATCACAGAACAGACGACTTTTCGGGTTCTCTTTCCCCGTTTCGATATCAATGCGGTAGTAGTCCTTTGGTGCGCTCATTCTCTGTATCTCTCTGGTGTAACGTGGTTACTAAAATCTGTTTATCTGACGTGCTACAGGGACGTCAGGGAGCCGGCTGCGCCGCGCTGGCACCGGCGCCGGTTGCGCTACGCTGACCAGCGCCGGTGTCAGGTTCGCGGCGCGCCGGACTTACCGACGCCACCGGATCTATCACGCTGGTTACCGCTCCACGGCCCGTCCAGGGCGTGACCCGTTCACCGTCTACGTCGCAGTACATGTCCAGCTGCCCTGGGAAGAATCGGCATTCGCTGATAGGGAGAATCCGCGTCAATCCGCCGTTGGATATCAGCACCACGCGGGCGGTCTTGCTGACGTGTCGGGGCTTGTCGTAGTCCTGCCAGTAGGTGGCCTCGGTTGGTTCAGGCTCTGGCCTGGGTGGTGACCACGTGCCAGTGGGCGAATGGACGTAGCCGCCCACGCGCCATGTCAGGGACATGACGGGGCCATCCGGTCTGGTGCTGTACACCGCAGCGGCTGCCCGATGGGTTCGGTTCTGCGCCTCTGGCTCGGCCTTGGCCTGTGTTGATTGGGCGTGCCTTGCCTGGGAGGGCGGTGGCTCTGGCGAGAAGAACCGGTTGATGCCGTATACGCCGAAGGAGGCACCGCCGACGATGATCGCCAACAACCCCCACAAGCCCCAGGAGCGCAGGATAGAAGCGCGGCCATCGGCCTTGGATTCGTCGCCCACCTCGCCCGTGGCCGATTGCGTGGCGGACTTGTAGTAGCACCACACGGTGGGCTTGAAGGTGCCAGCGGTTTGCCGCAGCAAGGCCGATTTCGGCGGCCGCTGACCTTTGGCGGCACCCCGGTAGATATCGACGCGGTAGAACTTCTTGGACTTCTTGACGATACGGTAGGTGGTTTCGACCAACAGCGTGACCCAGGAGGCGATTTGCTCAAGATCCTGAGTTACCAGAATGACCCGCATGGACTGGCCTTTGTCGTCGACACGATGGCGGTGCTCAGCCAGCAGGGCCTTATCTTCCAGTGGTGCGGCGTTGGTCTTTTGCCCCTTTGGCCAGCGGCGCCAGAGTTCATCGAGCACCAGCACGCAGCCATTGGGAGCCAGTTCGGCCAGGTCACGGCGCTCATACCAGTCCGCTGGCAGTTGATCGATAGTGCCGCCGAAATCGGCCAGCAGCGCATCTACCTCAAGCGGGATATTTGTCACAACATGCCGCCCTTGCTTAAGGCTCGGGATAATGACGTGTTCGACAACGCCATAACTTTTCCCGTGGCCGGGCATGCCGGTGTAAGCATCAATGGCCATGGGTCACCCGATGAGCGGAATACGGCGAATCACGAAGCGAACCAGGTAGGCAAGCAAGACTACCGTGACGCCGAAATCGAGCTTGAACATAGAAGTGAAGAAGATCACCTCGGGCGGGATGCTCTGCATGGCGTTAGCAGCATCATGAAAGAACTGAGGCACCGGGATGGCCTCGAAAAACTTCACGACCGCTTCACAGATGCCGCTGAACACCCACTGAGGGAAGCTCTCCAAGAACTCAACAAATGAGTCATAGACATCCTGCAGCCAGTCCAGCAACTTACTTGGGAACGACCACAGCCAATCAGCGAAACGACCTAGTTTCTCAAGCATGAGTCACCTCTTTCGGCACTACGAGGACAGGACAATACGCACCGCTAGCAGTGACCAGACTGCGATCATGAGAGCGGTGAAAATGCCGGATATCTGCGGCCACAGAGTGCAGTGACCATCAAAGACAACATTTTGGCCGAACAGCTTGACGGAGCCGGACGGGCACACGCCGTCACCCGAGGGGAAAGCAATACCGGTCACCGCGCTGCCTATCGGTGAGTTGAGCACCCCGTCATAGACGCGCTGGAATGACTCGTCAAAGCCGGGAATCTTTTCAGCACCGCCAAAATAACTAGGAGCTACAAAAGCACAGTCGTCGCCGTCGCAGAAACCAGGGCCGGAGCCTTCGCCTTCGCCTTCACCGTCCCCGTCGCCGTTACCGTTTCCATTACCAGAGCCGCCGCCAGTGTTGCCGCTACCGGAGCCATTGCCGTCCCCGTCGCCATTACCGGAGCCGTCACCATCCCCGTTATTGCCGCCTCCCGAGTCACCGCCCCCGGAGTCACCGCCCCCGGAGTTACCACCTCCAGAGTTACCACCATCATCGCCACCGTTATCACCGCCTCCCGTGTCACCCCCGGGCGGGTTTCCATTGTCGTCAGGGTTCTTTGCGCAGGTAGTACCAGACCATCCGTAGCCAGGAGGACAGCCAGGATCATTAGGGTCAGACGGAGGAACATCCGGAGTATCAGGGGGATTAAGCACATCGCCCGGCGCACCTAAAGGCGCATCCGGCTCATTACACGAATCACCCGTGCCAGTGCCGATATGGTTGCAATAACCCGTATCGGCTGAACCGATATCTTTATAACAACTAGAAGCAGTGTTATCGATGCTGTAGGAGCAGCCGCCGAAGCACACCGACGACCCCAGAGGGAAGCTGGTGGAAACGTAGTTGCGGCCACCGTAGTTGATGATGGGGCCGCTGGGGGATTTGAAGATGCCTGGTGACAGATTTGAGCAATCACGAGGCATGCAAGACAAGCCTGATTCAGCCACGCCACCAGGACATTGCTCGACATGCCGAACCCATGTCCCGATATGCCAAATCTGCCCATCCGGGCCTCGCGTACCTTTACAGTCTCCCGATGCATCGGCGCTGGTGACCTGGGTCAGCTTGTAACCAAACTTGCTCGCAAGTGCCTGGCAGGCGGCCTGATAAGTGGAAAACGGCCCAACAGTTTCAGTTTGCGCCGTATACGGAGACTGGCCACTTGCAGTGTAAGTAACCAGTTCATCACCATAAACCGGAAGAAGGAGCATCCAGAACAACAGCAGAGCAGCAGCCACATGAAGCGGCAAGACCGGCATCATCACTCACCACCTCGAAAAAATGGCGTAAGCGCAGGCACAGCCGATGCAGAAGAAGGCGAATTCCCACAGCGCTTGCATGACGACCTCGCAATGAGAAAGGCCGGCGCTGGGCCGGCCTGGGTGGTGGAGCGCTTTAGCCGCGCAGGAAGCCGAGGACGATGCGGGCGCCCTTGATGCCGGCGTAGACCACCGCCAGCAGCGCAGCGACGGCCAGAACGCCGGTGGCGATAGTGCCGAAGTCCACATCGCTCATGACGGCGCTGTAGTCCCAGCCGTCGGCAAAGGTGAGGGTGGAAACGGCGGCGAAAGGCAGAGCCAGTGCCAGATCACGGGAAACGCGTTTGATTTTTTGCATGGTGATGCTCTCCAGAAGGTTCAGCCGTGCCGGATGAAGTCGAGAATGG
Source organism: Pseudomonas sp. NCCP-436 (assembly GCF_019656335.1). Taxonomy (GTDB): domain Bacteria; phylum Pseudomonadota; class Gammaproteobacteria; order Pseudomonadales; family Pseudomonadaceae; genus Aquipseudomonas. The sequence goes on from NZ_BPLZ01000014.1 coordinate 96,976, forward strand.
CTTTGCAGCCGATCCCGATCAGGAGCACGGTGGTTACGAGGGAAAATCCGATCCCGAACAATTGGGCCAGCACGGCTGGGTCTAATTGGCTCGGGTCGAACTGTTCAGGCAGCTGGATCAGCACCCAACCGCCAGAACACAGGGGCGCACCGCCTGCATCGACCGATAAAGCACCGTCACAGGTGAGCGCGTAAATCATTCGCCAGAAAACTCAATGTCAGATTCGAAGGGCTCGCAGTCAGGACAGACTGCGAAATGAGGCGGCAGACGAAGATCAGGCAGCAGGTCGCTTTGCGGCGCAGGCAGCGCCATAAGCTTGCCCATATCGTTTCCGCAGCAGTCGCAGAAAACCCGATCTTCGATCAGCATGGCCGCCCCTCCCGATTAGTTGGCCTTCACCTGTTGCTGCTGTTGGGCGGCTTGCGGGGCCGGTTTGCTGGCCTGAGCGGGCTTGGCCGACTCGACGTGCAGGACGATGAACTTGCCAGCGTTCTTGGAGCCACGTTCGATCTCGACGGTTACGCGGGCGGTTTCCAGCACGTCGAGGCCTTTGCAGGCGTTCCACACTTCTTCGCGGACGTCTTCGGAGACTTGCATCGAGAGCAGCGAAATACCCACGTCCTTTTCGCCGTCCGGTTCGTCGCCCAGGTACAGCTTGACCAGGTCCACGTTGTCGAACTTCACGCGCTCAGCGCTGATGAATGCCAGTTCCATAGTGGTGCGTGCCATGTTGTGTTTCCTCGCTTGGTTGCGCCTTATTGCGCGGGTTTGCCTTTCAGCAGGCCGAGCGAGTCCACACGGGCAAACTTTCGTTTTTTGCCCGAGGTGGTTTTCTCGACTTGCCGAGGTTTTCAGTTAGCGCCGCTGGTGCAGCGGGTTTGGTTCAACACCAAGGGCCGCGGCCCTTGTCATCCCGTTTCGCCACCGCCGACCGCGACTGGCGGGGATTGCGCGGTTCGGTCAGGCAGACCGCGCGGGCCAGTCACGGACGCCGGAGGCGACGAGGTTTGCTGGTTGCTGCCGACGCGGGAGCCGTCCATACGGCCAAACCAGTAGCCGACCACCAGACAGTTGATCAGCAGCAGGCCAAGGATCAGCAGCGAAGGCAGGTCGAGAACGATCATGCCCGCACCTCCAGCAGATCCAGGCTGGCCTGACATGGCACCGCCTCCCGCACCTTGCCGTTCAGCACGTCGATGACATGACGGCCCCATTGATCGGCGATGGCATCGGCAATGCCCTGATAGGTGCGGGAACGGTTCTTCCAGCGATCCGGCCCCGGTGCCATGTAATGCACCACCGGAGCGCGGCCTTCGACAATCTCGGTGGGCCGGAGCAGCGG
>NZ_BPLZ01000015.1 GCF_019656335.1 Pseudomonas sp. NCCP-436
GCCGAACGATCCGCAGTCGCCGTTCGTGACTTCCGGCATCCGCATCGGCACCCCGGCGGTGACTACCCGTGGTTTCGGTGTCGAGCAGTGCCGGCAACTGGCCGGATGGATCTGCGACATCCTCGATGACCTGGAGAACCCGGCGCTGATCGAGCAAGTGCGTGGTCAGGTCGCCGAGCTTTGCAGCCGCTTCCCGGTCTACGCTGACTGAGTCACGGGCGGCGCTGCAGCGCCGCCGCAACCGTACAACGAGCCGCGGCCGCTGCGGCTCCCAACCGATGCGCAGCGCGCATTTACAGGAACCGTCCATGAGCACTGAAAACCTCGCCAAGACTCCGCTCCATGCCCTGCACCTGGAACTCGGTGCACGCATGGTGCCTTTCGCCGGCTACGACATGCCCGTGCAGTACCCGCTGGGCGTGATGAAGGAACATCAGCACACCCGCAATGCAGCCGGCCTGTTCGATGTCTCACACATGGGGCAGATCCTGCTGCGTGGCGAGAACGCCGCCCGCGCACTGGAAACCCTGGTGCCGGTGGACATCATCGACCTGCCGCAAGGCATGCAGCGCTATGCCATGTTCACTGATGAAAACGGCAACATCCTCGATGACCTGATGGTGGCCAACCTGGGTGACAACACCCTGTACCTAGTGGTCAACGCCGCCTGCAAGCATCAGGATCTGGCCCACCTGCAACAGCACATCGGCAACCAGTGCGAGATCCAGGCGCTGTTCGAGGAGCGCGCCCTGCTTGCCCTGCAAGGCCCCAAGGCCGCCGAGGTACTGGCCCGTCTGGCTCCGGAAGTAAGCAAGATGACTTTCATGCAGGTCGCCCGCGTACGCCTGCTGGGCAATGACTGCATCGTCAGCCGCAGCGGCTACACCGGCGAGGACGGCTTCGAGATTTCTGTGCCGGCCGATCAGGCCGAAGTCCTGGCCCGCAGCCTGCTGGCCGAAACAGAAGTCGAGGCCATTGGCCTGGGCGCACGTGACTCGCTGCGTCTGGAAGCCGGCCTGTGCCTGTACGGCCACGACATGAGCAGCACTACCACCCCGGTCGAGGCCAGCCTGCTCTGGGCCATTTCCAAGGTACGTCGTGCCGGTGGTGAGCGTGCCGGCAACTTCCCGGGTGCCGAGCGCATCTTCGCCCAGCAACGTGACGGTGTGGCCAGCAAGCGCGTTGGTTTGCTGCCGCAGGAGCGCGTACCGGTACGTGAAGGTGCGGAAATCGTCGACGCCGATGGCAATGCAATCGGCCAGGTGACCAGTGGCGGCTTCGGCCCGACCCTGGGTGCACCGGTGGCCATGGGCTACGTGGCACTTACCCACAGCGCCATCGACAGCGAGGTCTGGGCCGTGGTGCGCGGCAAGCGCGTGGCCATGAAAGTCGCAAAGACCCCTTTTGTAGCGCAGCGCTACTACCGCGGCTAACCCCGCCGCAGGTCGAGCCTGACGACAGAGCCCGGATATCCTCCGGGCTTTGTCGTTACTGGGTGTCGGTAAAGATCAGGCGGTTGCCGGACGGATCAGTCAACGTCAGGTCACGCCCCCAGGGCTGGCTTACTATCGCCGGGCGGGCGAATCCGTAGTCCCGGCCAGTCAGCTCTGCCAGCAGAGCGTCCAGATCAGCACAGAAAATGCGCAACGCCGCCCCCGGGCAGCAGTCGCCGTGATGCTCGGACAGATGCAGCACACAGTCACCACGGGAAACCTGCAGGTACAGGGGCAACGCGGGCTCGAAGCGATGCGCCCAATCCTCGACAAATCCGAGATAGTCAATATAAAACGCACGCGCGCACCCTTCATCGAAGCTGCGTAGCACAGGAATCGCGGCTGCCAGTCGCATGTGCCCTCCTTTGGCAAAGATGCCAGCTTCCACCTGACGACAACCGGATGCAAGCAACTTAGCCACGGATCCGCTCATAAGGCACCTGCCTGCGCCCCTCGCGCAAGGTACGTGCCCACCAGTTCAACTGCACCAGCATATGCGCCATGGCCGAGTTGGCCCGTCGCGGGTCGACCAATTTGCCCTGCTCGTCGAACTGTTCCCAGGCATTGGTAAAACTTACCGAACTGCGCACCGTCATCGCGTGCAGCTCCGCCAGCACCAGACGCAACTGTTCTACCGCACGCAGCCCGCCGGAGACCCCGCCATAGCTGACGAAGCCCACCGGACGCGCCTCCCAGGAGGCTGGCACCTCATCGATGAAACGCTTGAGCGCCGCCGGGTAGCCATGGTTGTACTCTGGCGTAACAATCACAAAGGCTTCGGCATGCAGCAGTTGCTGCTGTGCCTGATGGCGCAGTTGGGTGATGTCCGGCCCTTCGTCTGGCTCACGAAACATCAGCGCCGGATCGACTGTTGCCAGCTCGAATTCGTTGCGCTGAGCGATCTGCTCAGCCGCCCAGGCCACCACCTGATCGCAAAAGCGTTTCTCGCGCACACTACCGTAAATCATCACCAGCCGAATCGACTCCTGCATGACCTCGTCCCTATGGTTGTCTATCGAGGCCAGCAAGGGTAAAACCTCAACTTAACTTGAGGTCAAGAGACATTTGTCATGAAAAACCCAACCTGTGGCGGCCCGGAACAGCCCCTGACTGTCGGCCAGGTCGCCCGGCGCAGCGGCCTGCCTGTCTCCACCCTGCACTTCTACGAAGCCCGGGGGCTGATCCACAGCCAACGCAACGCCGGCAACCAGCGGCGCTACCGGCGTGAGGTTCTGCGCCGAGTAGCAATCATCAAGGTGGCACAGCGCCTGGGCATTCCCCTGGCCGAGATAGGTGCGGCCCTGAGCAGCCTGCCCGACGGGCAAACCCCATGCGCGCAAGACTGGCAGCGCCTGTCGGCCAAGTGGCAGCAGGATCTGAATGAGCGGATCGAAAAACTGGTCCGCCTGCGCGACCAACTTACCGGCTGCATCGGCTGCGGCTGCCTGTCGACCGAGCTGTGCCCGCTGCGCAACCCTGCCGACACTCTGGCCTGCCGCGGCCCCGGCGCCCACCTGCTGGAGAACGACTGAGGCCGTATCTCATCTGCCCCATGCGCCTGCAGCATCAGTCATGGGAGGCCAGCCGATGACGGCAGGCGGACACTTTCCGTACAAAAACCTAGCGCAGTTTTCCGACCATTTGCGCCATCACCCGGATAACGTCTCGCGCCAGCTTGGCGGAGCGGGCGCCATTCCAGCCGGTACTCGGCTGTGGATTGTCGTCGTGATCCTTGAACGGCATCTCCAGCGTCAGCGATAGACAATCGAAGGCCTGTCCTACGGCATTGCAAGCCAGGGTCAGATTGGCCTGTCCCTGCTCGTCACGTGGATAGCCATAACGCTTCTGGAACTCCGCGCCGTTGTCGATCAGCCGCGTGCGGAACTCGTCCTCCAATGCAGCCAGACGCGGGGTGTAGCCCGGGTTGCCTTCACAGCCGGCAGCAAATACGTGGGGAATTTCTTCGTCGCCGTGGATATCCAGAAACAGATCCACGCCGATCCGCCGCATGTGCTGCTGGACGAACAGCACTTCGGGGCTGCACTCGGTACTGGCCGACTGCCAGGCGCGGTTAAGATCCTGCCCGGCGTAATTGGTGCGCAGATGGCCACGCCAGGCACCGTCCGGGTTCATGTTCGGCACCAGGTACAGCTCGGCCTGAGCCAGCAGTTGCACGACCTCGGTATCCTGCGGATCCTGCAGACGCTCGATCAACCCTTCCATAAACCATTCGGCCATATGCTCGCCCGGATGCTGCTGAGCAATGATCCACAGCTTGCGTGACCCCGGAGCCGCAGCGCCGATACGCAGCAGCGGGATATCGCGCCCTTCCAGGCTGCGACCGCAGGCCACCAACTCGGCCCCCTGTGCCAGTGCCGTGGCAACCAGGTGTTCGTGGCGCAACCGGGGATAAGGCTCGAAGTAAGCGAACCAGGCCTGCTCCTGCTCGGCCTGCAAGTGAAAATGCAGCTGCCCGTCCTCGAACCGAGTCGGCACCCGGAACCAGTTCTGCTGGTCGTAGCTGGCTACAGCCTGATAGCCGTCCCAAGCATGGTTATAGGCCGACTGACCAGCATTGGTCAGGACGAAACCATGGCTCTGCCCCGGCTGCAGCCCCTGTACCCGGAAATGAAACCACTGGAAATGCCCACTGTTGAGATCCGGCCGAATGGCCAGCAGCACCTGCTGCGGGTTGCCGGCATCGATGACCTGGATGTTGCCACTATCGAAGTCCGCACTGATCTTCATGACTGCCTCGTAAATCAAAACGACCTTCAGGATTGCAGCTACTCGCCGCAGTGTGAAGTCGCGTGCGACAGGACGACATGCAAAGCGAACTATACGCGTTGCAGCCGGCCTAATGCCCAGCCCCAACATACTTTTGCCACGGAGGCCTTGCCATGCCCAGTCCGACCCACGCACTTCATCTTGCCGGCGTCCTGCTCGCCCTGGCCGTTCTGGCCGGCTGCAGCGGACGAGCGCCGACGTCTGACGAATCGGCAACCAGCGTGCCCGAAGTACAAACAGCACCACAGAACGAGACGGATCAACTACAACAGCAGGCCCGTCGTGGCGACCTGGAAAGCCAGTTCCAGCTGGGCAGCCAATATTTCGTCGGACAACCGCAACGTGACCTGCACCAGGCCGAATACTGGTGGAAGCAGGCTGCCGACAAGGGCCACTCGATGGCCGCTGTGAGCCTGGCCTACCTCTATACCGGGCGGGACGCTCCGGAGCTGGCCAACCAGCGCGACATGCTGCGCTACCTGAACCAGTCGGCAGCAGCAGGCAATGCCATGGCCCAGCACATTCTCGGCAACCTCTACCGGCGCGGCGAAGGCGGCGTGCCACGCGACCCGGATCAGGCCCGGCGCCTGTACCAGAGCGCCTGTCTCCAGGATTACGAACCGTCCTGTACAACGCTCAAACAGCTCTAGGAACTACTCCCCCGAACCGGCAACGCCGTAGATCGCGCCCCCTCGCCCCGGGGGCGGCGCCTCTGTAAAAGCCACAACCTCGCGGCGAACAGAGCTGCACCGCATGGCGCAGCGAAAGGAACCACTTACAGATCCGGCACCTCGACGCTGACGTGAATGGCATCGTGACGCCAGAACTCCACATCGCAATCGATAACCCGCCCGTGCTGGTCACGGTTGACCCGGGTGATACGCAACGCCGGGCTGCCCGCTGCCACCCTCAGGCTGGCAGCGGCCTCTGCGTGCAGAGCGGTAGGCACCATGTCAAAGCGAACCCTGCCGTAGTGAATGCCGTACTGACTGGCATACAGATCCGTCAGCGAACGGGTCAGATCAAAATCGAGAATGCCCGGGAAATAGGCCGGATTGAGGTAATGCTCGACGTACAGCACCAGACGCCCATCGATCCGCCGAGCCCGACAGATCTGGTAGACACCGGACAACGCCGGCAATTGCAGCACTTGGCAGATCTGCGCACTGGCCGGCACCAACCGTGCACCAAGCACCTCGGTAGCCGGCTGCCGCCCCTGCCCAGCGACCATGGCGTGGAAGTGGCTGCGCACCAGCGGGTTGTAGGCCAGCCGCGCCGGTGAGACGAACCAGCCGCGCCGCTCCTCACGATAGACCAGCCCCTGAGCCTCCAACTGGCCAAGTGCCTCACGCAGGGTAATGCGCGTGGTGTCGAACAATTCGCTGAGCCTGCGTTCGGCCGGCAGCTTGCTACCGGGCGGCAACAGGCCCTGGTCGATCTGCTCCTGCAAGGCGCGGCATATGAGGCTGGCAGCTCGCGGCAGTTCTTCGCGCATCAATTTGTTTCCCTTGGACTAGTCCAGCCCCAATTCAGAGCACGACTTTATTGTGCAGAAAGGTGACAAGTTTAGGCAGTTTAGATGACGAGGCAGTGACAGAACGGTAGCAAGCACGCCACATGCCACGTTTTGTCAAAGCTGTCGCTCAGAAAATCAGCCATTTATCCATGGTCTACGCTTGATGAGCACACCAGCCAGATACGGCTGAGGCCTTGCCACCCGAGGCCGGACATAAAAACGTCACAGAAAATGCCTAGATTGGCTCGGGTATTGCTGATCTAGACCAACACTCTCACTGCAAAGGAGTTTCCAATGAAACAACTGCTGCTGGCTTCACTGATGGGCTCGGCCATCGCCCTGGCGACCTCCGCCATGGCCGAAGGCACCGACTTGCAGGCACTGGAAAAGGCCGCACGCGCCGAAGGCGCGGTGAATAGCGTGGGTATGCCCGACAGCTGGGCCAACTGGAAAGACACCTGGGCCGACCTGGCCAGGCTCTACGGCCTCAAGCATCAGGACACCGACATGAGTTCGGCGCAGGAAATCGCCAAGTTCGCCGCCGAGAAGGATAACGCCACCGCCGATATCGGCGATGTCGGCGCCGCCTTCGGCCCCATCGCCGTGCAGCAGGGCGTGACTCAGCCGTACAAGCCGAGCACCTGGGATCAGATTCCGGACTGGGCCAAGGATCAGGACGGCCACTGGTTGCTCGCCTACACCGGCTCGATCGCCTTCATCGTCAACAAGCAACTGGTCAAGGACGTGCCACGCTCCTGGGCCGACCTCAAGACCGGCACCTACAAAGTCGCCGCCGGTGACGTCAGCACCGCCGCACAGGCCACCAACGGTGTACTGGCTGCGGCCATTGCTCTGGGCGGTAACGAAAGCAACATCCAGCCTGCTCTGGATCTGTACGCGGACCTGGCCAAACAGCGCCGCCTGTCGCTGGCCAACCCGACCATCCAGACCCTGGAGAAAGGCGAGGTGGAAGTCGGCGTGGTGTGGGACTTCAACGGCCTGTCCTACCGCGACCAGATCGACCCCGAGCGCTTCGAGGTGCTGATCCCGTCCGATGGCTCGGTGATCTCCGGCTACAGCACCATCATCAACAAATGGGCGAAGAACCCCAATGCGGCCAAACTGGCCCGCGAGTACATCCTCAGCGACGCCGGCCAGATCAACCTGGCCAAGGGTCACGCCCGTCCGATCCGCGCCGAGCATATCGACATGCCGGCCGAGGTACAGGCCAAGCTGCTGCCGCAGGAGCAGTACGCCAAGGTTCAGCCGGTCAAGGACGCCGCTGCCTGGGAAGCCACCTCCAAAGCCCTGCCGCGCCTTTGGCAGGAGCACGTGATCATCAACATGAACTGATGTCCGCCTCCCCTCTCCCGTTTACGGGAGAGGGGCCGGGGGAGAGAGGCATGGGCACCACACCCTGCCAGATCTGAACGGATCCCCGGATTGGATCGGGGCTACGACCGAACGAGAGAACCCAATGAAGCACAACGTCATCCTGGTGGTACTGGATGGCCTGAGCTATCAGGTGGCCCAGCACGCGCTGGGCCACCTGTTGGCTTACTGCCAGGCCGGACGCGCCGCGCTGTACAAGCTCGACTGCGCACTGCCGGCACTGTCCCGCCCGCTCTATGAATGCATCCTCACCGGCGTGCCGCCCATCGACAGCGGCATCGTGCACAACGATGTGGTGCGCCTGTCGAATCAGCGCAGCGTCTTCCATTACGCCCGTGATGCCGGTCTGACGACCGCCGCCGCGGCCTATCACTGGGTCAGCGAACTGTACAACCGAGCGCCCTTCCAGGCCGCACGCGACCGCCACACCAGTGACGAGACGCTGCCAATCCAGCACGGCCACTTCTATTACGCCGACCACTATCCGGACTCACACCTGCTGGCCGACGCCGAAAGCCTGCGCCAGCGCCACAGCCCGGACTTTCTGCTGGTGCACCCGATGAACATCGACGACGCCGGCCATAAGCATGGCCTCGACAGTCCGCAGTACCGCAACTCGGCACGCATGGCCGACGTGCTGCTGGCCGAATACATCCAGACCTGGCTCGACGCCGGCTACCAGATCCTGGTGACGGCCGACCATGGCATGAATGCCGACCGCAGCCACAACGGCCTGCTACCGGAAGAGCGCGAAGTGCCGCTGATCGTCATCGGCAGCGCCTTCAGCCTCGATCCGGCGGCCCGTCCGCAACAGACCGAACTGTGCGGCACCATCTGCCAACTGCTCGGCGTGGCCCACGACAAACCCTGGTGCAGGGAGCTGCTCGCATGAAGTCGTCCATCTCCAGCAAGGGCTGGGCACTGCTGTGCCTGGTGCCCTTCGCCGTGTTCTTCTTCGCCTTCCAGATCGCGCCGCTGGCCTGGGTGGCGAGCAACAGCCTGAACACCAGCGCCGGCTGGGGCCTGGGCAACTTCCAGCAGGCCTTTTCCTCGCCCTTCTACCGCCAGGCCATGCGCCACAGCCTGGAAGTTGCCTTCTGGTCGAGCCTGTTCGGCATCGTCATCGCCATCATCGGCAGCTATTCGCTGCGTCAGGTCAGCAGCCGCCTGCGCGATTTCGTCATGGCCTTCTCCAACATGACCAGCAACTTCTCCGGCGTGCCGCTGGCCTTCGCCTTCATCATCCTGCTCGGCTTCAATGGTGCGCTGACCATCCTGCTCAAGCAGATGGGCGTGATCGAGGACTTCAACCTCTATTCCAAGACCGGTCTGATCGTTCTCTACACCTACTTCCAGATTCCGCTGGGCGTGCTGCTGCTCTACCCGGCCTTCGACGCCCTGCGCGAAGACTGGCGCGAGTCGGCCGAGCTGCTCGGCGCCAGCAACTGGCAGTTCTGGCGCCACATCGGCCTGCCGGTGCTGACCCCGGCGCTGCTCGGCACCTTCGTCATCCTGCTGGCCAATGCACTCGGCGCCTACGCCACGGTGTATGCGCTGACTACCGGCAACTTCAACATCCTGCCGATCCGTATCGCTGCGATGGTCTCCGGCGACATCTTCCTCGACCCGAACATGGCCAGCGCACTGGCGATGGTGCTGGTCGGCCTGATGACCCTGATCACCATCGTCCACCAATGGCTGCTGCGCCGGAGCTACCATGTCGCCCGCTGAAAAACGCTCGCCGCTGTTCCACCAGCTGGTGGTCTACCTGCTGTTTCTGATCCTGCTGCTGCCGCTGCTCGGCACCCTGGTGTATTCGCTGTCCACCAGCTGGTCGGCAACCATCCTGCCCAGCGGATTCACCTTCAAGTGGTACGTGGCGCTGTGGAGCGATGCGCGCTTTCTCGCCGCCTTCGGCCGCTCGCTGCTGGTGTGCTTCGGCGCCCTGGCCCTGGCGCTGCTGCTGATCCTGCCGCTGCTGTTCGTGGTCAACTACCACTTCCCCAAGCTCGATGGCGTGATGAACGTGCTGATCCTGCTGCCGTTCGCCATTCCGCCAGTGGTGTCCTCGGTGGGTCTGATGCAGCTGTTCGCCGCCGGTCCACTGCCGATCCTCGGCACGCCGTGGATCCTCATCGGCTGCTACTTCACCATCGCACTGCCCTTCATGTACCGGGCGATCACCAACAACCTGCAGGCGATCAACCTGCGCGATCTGATGGATGCCGCCCACCTGCTTGGTGCCAGCACCTGGCGCGCGGCGTTCATGGTGGTGCTGCCGAATCTGCGCAAGGGCCTCATGGTTTCGGTGTTCCTGTCCTTCAGCTTTCTGTTCGGCGAGTTCGTCTTCGCCAACCTGCTGGTGGGCAGCCGCTACGAAACGCTGCAGGTGTACCTGTACAACATGCGCAACGACAGCGGCCACTTCACCAGCGCCCTGGTGATCTCCTACTTCATGTTCGTGCTGCTGATGACCTGGGCGGCCAATCGTCTGAACAAGGAAAAGTCATGAGTTTCCTGCATATCCGCAACCTGCATAAAAGCTACGGCTCAACGCAAATCTTCAGCGACATCGACATCGAAATCAGCCGGGGGCAATTCATCACCCTGCTCGGCCCGTCCGGCTGCGGCAAGTCCACTCTACTGCGCTGCATCGCCGGTCTGACCGAGGTCGATGGCGGACAGATCCTGCTCGACGGCCAGGATCTGGTGCCCATGCCGCCGCAGAAGCGCGGCGTCGGCATGGTGTTCCAGAGCTATGCACTGTTTCCCAACATGACCGTGGCGCAGAACGTCGCATTCGGCCTGCGCATGCAGAAGGTGCCTGGCGCCGAGGCTAGCAAGCGGGTCGCCGAAGCACTGGAACTGGTGGAGCTGAACGACTACGCCGCGCGCTATCCGCACCAGCTTTCCGGGGGCCAATGCCAGCGTGTGGCTCTGGCCCGTTCACTGGTTACCCGACCACGCCTGCTGCTGCTCGACGAACCGCTGTCGGCACTGGATGCTCGTATCCGCAAGCACCTGCGCGAACAGATCCGCGCCATCCAGCAGGAACTTGGCCTGACCACCATCTTCGTCACCCACGATCAGGAAGAAGCACTGGTGCTGTCGGATCGCATCGTGCTGATGAACTCCGGACGGATCGTCCAGAGCGGCGATGCAGAAACCCTCTATACCGCGCCAGCCGATGCCTTCGCCGCCGGTTTCATCGGCAACTACAACCTGCTCGATGCAGAAACCGCCAGCCGCCTGCTGCAACGTCCGGTCAGCCAGCGCGTGGCGATTCGCCCGGAAGCCATCCACTTCACCAGCGACGGCATCGAAGGCACCATCCTTGGACGCAGCCTGCTAGGCAACGTGGTTCGATATAGGGTAGAAGCCCATGGCGTGGAGCTGCTGGTCGATGTTCTGAACCGCTGCGCCGACGACTTACACAACAACGGCCAGCGCGTTTGCCTGGCTATCAGTGCCAATGCGATACGGGAGGTAGCTTAATGGCTCTGGCAATTTTCGATCTCGACGACACCCTGATCCACGGCGACTGCGCCAGCTTGTGGACGGAGGAAATGGTCAGGCAAGGATGGGCCGACGGCGAATCCTTCATCGTCCACGAACAGGAACTGATGCGTCAATACGCGGCCGGCACCCTGTCCATGGAAGACTATATGGCCTTTACCCTGTCGCCGCTGGTCGGCCGCACGCCGGAAGAGGTCGCCTTCGTCGTCGAGCCTTTTGTCGAGGAAGTGATCGAACCACTGTTCTACAGTGATGCCTGCCGCTGCCTGGCCAGCCACCGCGAGGCAGGCAACCGTCTGCTGGTTATCTCCGCCTCTGCGCACTTTCTGGTCAGCGCCATCGCCGCCCGTCTCGGTATCGAAGAAGTACTGGCCATCGATCTTGAGCTGCGTGACGGCCTCTACACCGGCCGAACCCAAGGCGTACTGACCTACCGCGAAGGCAAGGTGACCCGCCTGCAGCAGTGGCTGGCCGAGCAGGGTGAAAACCTGGCCGGTGCCAGCTTCTACTCCGACTCACGCAACGACCTGCCACTGCTGCAACAGGTGGACAAGCCGCACACCGTCAACCCGGATCCGACCCTGCGCGCCCATGCCGAACAGGCCGGCTGGCCGATTCTGCACTGGCGTTGAGCACTCCCCAGACAGGCCGGCGACAGGCAAGCAGCGTCCGGTCCGACTTTCAGTCGACGTTGAGCGGCCGGCAGCAAGCCGGTTCCGCTCAGCGGCAGATCACCCGGAACAGCTCGTCGTCACGTGCCAGGCTGCGCAGCGCTGCCTGCGCAGAATCCACTGCCACCAACTCGGCCCGCGCACAGTTGAGCAGATAGGCCTGGTGAGTCAAACGGTCGATGTACTCGCGCTCGAAGCGGTAGAGGATGAACTGCCCGATACGCTCACCATTCTGCTCAAGATGCTGGACATTGCCGGTATCCACCACGCTGAAGCCAACGGTCAGGGGAAACAGGTAAGTCCAAGGCCGCAGGATCTGCTGCTCGTGCTCCAGGGCCACCACCGCCGAGCCCGCTGGCAGTTGCGCCTGCTTGTGCCCGAACCAGGAATATTCGTAGTAGATCTGATAACTCAGCATGCCCACACCGGCGCAGGCCGGGATAATCCAGCCCGGCAGGCGCCTGCGGCTTAGCGCACGCAGCAAGAAACCGAAGCCCGCCGCCCCCAGGCCTGCGGACAGCAAAGCGACCAAGTGCCAGATCATAGTGTTTCCCGAAAGTAAGGCGGGCTTCCTTTTCAGGGGAAGCCCGCTGGCTCAGAGAGAACCGGCATCCTGTCCCGGCTCGTCCAGAGAGGTCAATCAGTGGCTGATGGCAGCACCGGCACCTTTCGGGTAGCGGACGCTTTCCACCAGTTCCTGAACCTCCTTCGGCGGCGCTGCAGTAACCCGCGAGACGGCGAAGGCCACAGCGAAGTTGATCAGTGCACCGACGCTACCGATGGACAGCGGGGAGATACCCAGCAGCCAGTTGTCCGGTGTGTTCGGCAGGTTGTTGGTGCCCGGAATGAAGAACCAGCCCAGGTAAATGAAGATGTAGATCACGGTGAACAGTAGACCGGCCACCATGCCGGAAACGGCACCTGTGCTGTTAATACGCTTGGAGAAAATCCCCATCATCAACACCGGGAAGATCGACGACGCGGCAATACCGAAGGCCAGCGCCACCACCTGCGCGGCGAAGCCCGGTGGATTGAGCCCAAGGTAGGTCGCCACCAGAATCGCCACGGCCATGGAGATACGCGCCGCGAGCATTTCCGACTTTTCACTGATCTTCGGATTGATGATCGTCTTGATCAGGTCATGACTGACCGCCGACGAGATTGCCAGCAGCAGACCGGCAGCGGTTGAAAGTGCCGCTGCGATGGCACCGGCGGCAATCAGGCCGATGACCCAGCTCGGCAGGTTGGCGATTTCCGGGTTAGCCAGCACGAGGATGTCGGAGTTCACTTCCAGTTCGTTGCCGTTCCAGCCGCGCTCGGAGAAGTCGGCGGTGGGGTTGTACATCTGGATACGACCATCGTTGTTCTTGTCCTCGAACTTGATCAGGCCGGTGTTTTCCCAGTTCTTCACCCATTCCGGACGCTCGGCATATTCCAGCGACGGCTGCTCGACACCCTGCGGATACACAGTGGTGATCAGGTTCAGACGCGCCATGGAGGCAACGGCCGGTGCAGTGGTGTACAGCAGGGCAATGAACACCAGGGCCCAGCCTGCCGAGGAACGTGCATCGGAAACCTTCGGCACGGTGAAGAAGCGGATGATTACGTGCGGCAGGCCGGCGGTGCCGATCATCAGCGACAGGGTGAACAGCACCATGTTCAGCTTGTTCGACACATCGGCGGTGTAGTCCTGGAAGCCCAGATCGCGCACCACTTCATTGAGCTTGGCCAGCAGCGGAATACCGGATTCGCTATGGGTACCGAACATGCCCAGTTGCGGGATCGGGTTGCCGGTCAGTTGCAGGGAGATGAACACCGCCGGGATGGTGTAGGCCACAATCAGCACCACGTACTGAGCTACCTGGGTGTAGGTGATGCCCTTCATCCCGCCGATCACGGCGTAGACGAATACCACCGCCGAGGCAATCCAGATACCGGTGGAGTTGCTCACTTCCAGGAAGCGGGCGAAGGCCACACCGGCACCGCTCATCTGACCGATCACATAAGTGATGGAGGTGAGCAACAGGGCAATGACCGCAGTCAGCCGTGCGCCCTTGCTGTAGAAGCGGTCACCAACGAAGTCCGGTACGGTGAACTTGCCGAACTTGCGCAGGTAGGGGGCCAGCAGCATGGCCAGCAGCACGTAGCCACCGGTCCAGCCCATAAGGAAAGAGGAGTTGACGTAACCGACCGAAATCAGGCCCGCCATGGAAATGAAGGAAGCTGCGGACATCCAGTCCGCCGCAGTGGCCATACCATTGGGGATGGGACCGACGCCCCCACCCGCCACGTAGAACTCCTTGGTGGAGCCCGCGCGCGCCCACAGGGCGATCCCGATGTAGACAGCAAAAGATGCCGCTACGAACAGAATATTGATCGTGAACTGGCTCATGCGGGCTTACTCCTCGAGGCCGTATTCTTTGTCGAGTTTGTTCATTCTCCAGCTGTAGTGGAAAATCAACACGACGAAGGTAAGGATCGAGCCCTGTTGTGCGAACCAGAATCCGAGATCCGCACCACCTACGGAGATGCCTGCCAGCAAGGGTCTGAGGACGATGCCGAAACCGTAGGAACAGACCGCCCAGATCACCAGACTCCAGAAGATCAGGCGAAGATTCGCCTTCCAGTAGGCTTCCGCGTTGCTTTTATCAACCATGAGTATTGCCTCTTTCATTGTTGTTATTGGGTCTAGAGGACTCCATCCTACAAAGGGACGTTAAGAGGCGAACTACGACATTAGTCGGGATAGCCGAACCGGCACGGTCTTCAGAACATCTCCATGATGCCGTCGCACGCAGCGATCAGCGCCGCCGCCAGCTCTCGCGCATAGCTCGGCAGTTGCGGGCGCGCATGCAGCGCCACTTCCACCGGCGCAACCGCGGCAAACCCCTCGGCCTCGCCCAGTTCACGGTGACCGGGAGAAATCAGCCGGCGCGGCAACAAGGTCAACCCCAACCCCCCCTCGGCTGCAGCGCTGACACCCGGCAGACTGCTGCTGACATAAGCGATACGCCAGGGCTTGCCCATGGCATCCAGGGTGTGGGTCATTTCCAGGCGATACAGGCCGTTGGGAGGAAACACCGCCAGCGGCACCGGATTGCGCCCGAGCACCGGTCTTTCCCGACTGTCCAGCCAGGCCAAGGGTTCGGCCCAGCTGGCCAGCCCCTTGGCACTGCCAGCCCGCTGCTTGATCAGCGCCAAATCCAGCTCGCCAGCGCTGAAGGCACGCCAGACGTCATGGCTGAGGCCACTGGTGATTTCCAGGCGGACACCCGGGTGGGCATCGGCGAAATCGGCCAGGTAGGGAGTCAGGCTGTTGGCCGCGAAGTCATCCGGCACGCCTAGACGCACCTCCCCCTCCACCGCGCTCTGGCCCAGCGCCAGCATGGCCTCGTCCATCAGGGCGATGATCCGTCCGGCATAGCCCAGCAGGCGCTCGCCTTCGGTGGTGGGCACCACGTAGCGCCCACTGCGATCGAGCAACTCGGCTCCCAACTGCTCCTCCAGCCGGCGTACCTGCTGGCTGACGGTGGACTGGGTAAGGTGCAGACTGGCCGCTGCCCGGGTAAAACCGCCGGTCTGAACCACAGCCAGGAAGCTACGCAACAGCACTGGATCGAGCATGAATGCCACCCATTACAAAATCCACTGAATGATATTCTACTATTTAATTTCAGAATCCACCTGGAAGTTCCTATAGTGCAGATGAGCCATTTCCCGCGCAGCTCCCCTGCGCCCCCATCCACCGAGGCATCACTCGATGAGCAAAACGCCCTACTACTACGCCCCCCATGGCGGCCATCCCGGTCAGGAGCAGTTGCTGACCGACCGCGCCATGTTCACCGACGCCTACGCCGTGATTCCCAAAGGCGTGATGCGCGACATCGTCACCAGCCACCTGCCGTTCTGGGACAACATGCGCATGTGGGTCATCGCGCGGCCGCTGACCGGCTTCGCCGAGACCTTCTCGCAGTACATAGTCGAAGTCGGCCCCAACGGCGGCAGCAACAAGCCGGAACTGGATCCCACCGCCGAAGGCGTGATCTTCGTCGTCGAAGGTCAGTTCAGCCTGACCCTCAACGGCACCGAGCATGCCATGCGCCCGGGCAGCTACGCTTTCATCCCGCCACAGAGCGACTGGTCGCTGCGCAACAACGGCAGCGAAGCGGTACGTTTCCACTGGCTGCGCAAGGCCTACCAGGCCGTCGAGGGTGTGCCCTACCCGGAGGCCTTCGTGGTCAACGAGCAGGACATCGAACCTATCGTCATGCCGGGTACCGAAGGCCGCTGGAGCACCACCCGCTTTGTCGACATCAGTGACATGCGCCATGACATGCACGTCAATATCGTCAACTTCGAGCCGGGCGGCGTGATTCCCTTCGCTGAAACTCACGTCATGGAGCACGGTCTGTACGTACTGGAAGGCAAAGCCGTGTACCGCCTGAACCAGGACTGGGTGGAGGTCGAGGCCGGCGACTTCATGTGGCTGCGCGCCTTCTGCCCGCAGGCCTGCTATGCCGGCGGACCTGGCCGCTTCCGCTACCTGCTGTACAAGGATGTGAACCGCCACATGCCGCTGACCCTCGGCGGCCTGAAGCGCTGAAACACC
Source organism: Pseudomonas sp. NCCP-436 (assembly GCF_019656335.1). Lineage (GTDB taxonomy): Bacteria > Pseudomonadota > Gammaproteobacteria > Pseudomonadales > Pseudomonadaceae > Aquipseudomonas. Next base: position 15,985 of record NZ_BPLZ01000015.1, read on the forward strand.
TGCCGCGGCGCCGTTCTTCCGGCGTCGCGGCATGGTCAAGGTAGGGCCGCCGGCTCTTCCGGCGCCCTACACCGCACGCCCGACCAGCCGCAACGGCACTGAGCGTCCCGCTTTCTGCGCCAGGTAGCGCGTGCAGCTGACGCGCAGGAAGGAAGCGAAGTTGACCACCTCGCCGCGCAACTCGAGGATTTCCTCATACAGCTTGGCGATCAGCTGATTGGTGGTCATGCCGTCCTCTTCGGCGATCTCGCTTAGAATGTCCCAGAACTGGTTCTCCAGCCGCAAAGTGGTGACCACACCACGAATGCGCAGCGAACGCGAGCGCGACTCGTAGAGGATGGGATCGGCCTTCACATACAGCTCGCACATGCAATCGCCCTCCTGCCGATGGCCGGACGCCAGATGACTACAGCCGGATTTCGGTTCCCAGCACGCGCAGGAAAGCAGCCAGCCAGGCCGGATGCGCCGGCCAGGCGGGGGCAGTGACCAGATTGCCCTGCACGTGTGCCTGATCCACCGGGATTTCCACATAACGGCCGCCGGCCAGACCGACCTCCGGAGCACAGGCCGGGTAGGCACTGCACTCACGACCCTGCAGCACACCAGCCGCAGCCAGCAGTTGCGGGCCGTGGCAAACGGCAGCGATGGGCTTGTCGGCAGCAGCAAAAGCCTTGACCAGCGCCACCACCTCGTCGTTCAGACGCAGGTACTCCGGAGCACGCCCGCCCGGCACCAGCAGCGCGTCGTAATCCTCCGCGCGCACCTTGTCGAAGTCGAAATTCAGGGCAAAGTTGTGCCCCGGCTTCTCGCTATAGGTCTGGTCACCCTCAAAATCGTGGATGGCCGTGCGCACCGTCTGCCCAGTCTGCTTGCCGGGGCACACCGCATGCACGGTATGGCCCACCATCTGCAGCGCCTGGAACGGCACCATGGTTTCGTAGTCTTCGGCGTAATCGCCGACCAGCATGAGAATCTTTTTGGCAACCATGATCTTCTCCTTGAGGTGAGTGGAGCGAAATCATTATTGGCCGGGTTTGTCACCACGGGGTAACAGCCCGGTACTACATCAGCCTAAAGCTTCTGGAGCGGCGGGATGCGCCAATCGATGGAGCTCATGCCATGCTGCTCAAGGAACTGGTTGCAGCGGCTGAAGTGGCCGTTGCCAATGAAACCGCGATGCGCCGACAGCGGCGACGGGTGCGGCGAACGCAAGACCAGATGCTTGGTCGGGTCGATCAGCCGCTGCTTGCTCTGGGCATGACTGCCCCAGAGCAGAAAGGCCAGATGCGGGCGCTGCTCACTGACCACTTCGATCACCCGGTCGGTAAAGAACTGCCAGCCACGATTGGCATGCGAACCGGCATTGCCACGCTCGACGGTCAGCGATGTGTTGAGCAACAGCACGCCCTGCTCGGCCCAGCTTTGCAGACAACCGTGTGCCGGGATCTCGATGTTCAGGTCGCGTTTGAGTTCCTTGTAGATGTTCACCAGCGATGGCGGAGTCTGCACGCCAGGCTGTACGGAAAAGCACAGACCATGTGCCTGCCCCGGGCCGTGGTAGGGATCCTGACCGAGAATTACCACCTTGACCTGATCAAGCGGGGTGGAATTGAGGGCATTGAAGATCAGCGGCCCCGGCGGATAGATCTCCTTGCCGGCAGACTTCTCCGCCCGCAGAAACTCGCCCAGCTCCTTCATGTAGGGCTTGTCGAATTCCTCACGCAGCGCCTGCTTCCAACTTGCCTCAAGTTTGATGCGATCATCGCTCATCCGGGTGTCCTGCAAGACCTGAAACACGAAGCAGGCAAGCTAGAGAAGGGCTCCTGGCAAGTCAAGGCAAGCCGCACGGCATCGGCTTTTGCCGAATGCTCTGCTAGCATCAGTGCATTCTGATCCGCTGCATACGGTAAATTCCGCCATCATGTCGCTGTCCCTGGAAGCCGTCCGCTTCGCCCTGCTCACCCGTTTTCTCAAAGGACAGGCCAAGGTACCGCAGATGCCGGAGGCCGCCGTACGCATCCGCCAGCTACTGAGCGACCCGCGTACCTCTCTGGAACATCTGGCACGCGTGATCAACAGCGACCCGCCGCTGTCAGCCTACCTCATGCAGTTTGCCGAGAGCCCACTGATCCGCGGCACCCGTCCCTGTGTATCAATGCGCGACCTGCTCGCCCGGCTCGGCACCCGCCAGCTTGGCGCACTGGTGCTGGGTTTCACCGTGCGCAACCTTTTCATCAGCAAGGAAAAGCCCCTGCAACAAGCTTTTCGCCAGCGCTGGAGCAAAGCCCGCGAACGGGCAGCCTATAGCGCCGCACTCGCCCAGCGCTGTCGCCAGCCACTGGACGAGTCCATGCTTGCCGGCCTACTGCAGGATATCGGCAGCCTGCCTCTGCTGGCCGAACTGGAGCACTGGCCGGATTTTCCGCGCGATGCTCAGTCGCTGGATAGTCTGTGCGACCACCTTTCCGGAGACATCGGCGCCCTGGTGCTGACCCGCTGGCAGGTGCCGACCTCACTGATCGAATGCACCCGGCACCGCAACCAGTGGCAGCACCAGCACGATGGCCCGGGCAACCTGACGGATCTGGTACTGCTGGCCAGCGCGCTGCAGGCGCAATCCGTGGCGATTGCCGAACCGCTGCCGGCACAGATCCGCCTGGGGCTGGAACAACCGCTGGCCAGTCTGCGCGAGGAACTGCATGGCGAACAGCAGCTATGGCTGCGCCTGCTGGCCTGATCAGGTCAGGGCGTCATCGCCGCACGGCTCCACCTACTCATCCGCCTTGCCATCCGACACGCCTCAATACCCCTCGGTCGGTAATGGCCATTCAACTGAAATAAAGATCACCAGTCATATCCCCATGCAACTGCCAATGCACAGTCATGTGCGGCTCGGCTCTTAGACCAATAGATGATCATCAGGGCCGGACGAGCAGCGTAAAAAGTCTCCTATCCACAACAAAAACAGCAAGGAGCACTGCCATCATGCGCCGACTGCCTGCCATCCTGGCCCTCTGGGCCGGACTTACTGCCTGTACGCAGGCTGCTGACCCCATCACCCTCGGCCTCAACTACCCGCGCACCGGCCCCTACAAGGAAGAGGGATTGGCGCAAATGCGTGGGGCCCTGCTGGCCATCGACGAACTCAATGCACAGGGCGGCGTGCTCGGAAGACCCCTGCGCCTGTCGAGCAAGGACACTGCCTCACGCCCGGCCAAGGCCGAGAAAAACGTCGACAAGCTGGCCGCCGAAGGGGTGGCAATGCTTTTCGGTGGTGTCTCCAGTGCCGTCGCCATCGCCGCCGGCAAACGTGCCCGGCAGCACGGGCTTTTGTATTTCGGCACGCTCACCTATTCCAACGACACCACCGGCAAGGATGGCCACCGCTACATGTTCCGCGAGTGCAACAACGCCTGGATGAGCGCACGGGTGCTGGGTCAGTACCTGAACAAGACATTGCCGAACAAGCGCTATTTCTACGTCACGGCCGATTACACCTGGGGTCACACCAGCGAACGATCTCTGCGCCAGGAAACCTCCACCCAGGACGCCAGCCACCATGCCGGCGTGCGCATCCCCTTCCCGGGTGCCCGCCTGGCCGACTATCAGGACGCCCTGGCCCAGGCTGCTTCAAGCAACGCCGAGGTGCTTGCCCTGGTCCTGTTCGGTGAAGACCTGGTGCGCGCCATGCGCATCGCCAAGGATCTCGGGCTGACCGAACGCATGCAGATCGTGGTTCCCAACCTGACCCAGAGCATGGTGGAACAGGCCGGGCCCAGCCTGATGCAGGGCGTTCTCGGCACCGAACCCTGGACCTGGCGGGTTCCGGCCCTGGAGAAATCCGCTCGCGGCGAAACCTTCGTCAAGGCTTTCACCAGCCGCTACGAAATCTACCCTTCCAGTTCCGCCGCCTCGGCCTACAGCATCGTCCATCAGTGGGCCGATGCCGCCCGCCGCGCCGGCAGCCTGGACAGTGAGGCACTAATCAAGGCACTGGAGGGGCATCGCTACACCCTGCTGAAGGACGAACAGCAGTGGCGCGCCTTCGATCACCAGAACCTGCAGACGGTCTATGCCGTACGGGTCAAACCGCGTGACCAGGTGCTCAAGGATCCGCTCAAGCAGGATTTCTTCGAAATTGTCGACCGCCTCGATGCCGGCAGCGCACTGCCCAGCCTCGCAGCCTGGCAGGCCGAGCGCAGGGCTGGTGGCCAACCCCTGACCTTGCAATGAAATGCCATGGACTTCGGCTTCTTCGCCAGCCGCAAGTCGGCTCCTTACGTAGCACAAGCAGATCATCCCTGGAGGTAACGCAGCGGAACAGGGCTAGCCCTGTTCCCGCTCGAAAAGAACAACGCTCCGGGCCTGCAGCCTTCCTCCTGCTCGCTGCAGCCTTGAACAACCGGATCGACCTGCAGCGAACTGCCGGCCACCTGCTTCCGGATCTAGAACGACGCCAGCTACGGCACTCCGAATAATCATCCGCTCAAGCGCCGCCCCCGGCGCCCGTGTCCTCCAGATACGGAAGCCAGCAACATCGTCGTCTGCAGCAGCGGGGTGGCCTGCCCGATCGCCTGTTGTAATCTGAGCCTCTACACAAGCAGGCTACTTTCCATACCAAGCCTTGAGCCCTCTCCTGCGGGGAAGGGAAACACCGACACGAGGACAGCCATGAGCACTGCCATCGAAACCTACAAGCCCGGCCTCTTCGACCTGACTCACAAACTTACCGTGGAAAAGCACGGCCATACCGCTCTGCTCACCATCAACCACCCGCCAGCCAATACCTGGGACCGCGATTCACTGATCGGCCTGAAGCAGGTAATCGAGCACCTCAACCGCGACGACGACATTTACGCCCTGGTGGTGACCGGTCAGGGGCCGAAGTTCTTCTCCGCCGGCGCCGACCTGAACATGTTCGCCGACGGCGACAAGGCCCGCGCCCGCGAGATGGCCAGGCGCTTCGGCGAAGCCTTCGAAAGCCTGCGCGACTTTCGCGGGGTATCCATTGCCGCGATCAACGGCTACGCCATGGGTGGCGGTCTGGAGTTCGCACTGGCCTGCGACATCCGCATCGCCGAACGTCACGCGCAGATGGCTCTGCCGGAAGCGGCGGTCGGCCTGCTGCCTTGTGCCGGCGGCACCCAGGCGCTGCCCTGGCTGGTTGGCGAAGGCTGGGCCAAGCGCATGATCCTCTGCGGCGAACGCGTTGACGCCGAAACCGCCTTACGCATAGGCCTGGTAGAGCAAGTGGTGGACACTGGCGAAGCCCGTGGCACGGCGCTGCTGCTGGCGGCCAAGGTGGCGCGGCAAAGCCCGGTAGCAGTGCGCACCATCAAACCATTGATCCAGGGCGCGCGCGAGCGCGGGCCGAACACCTGGCTGCCGGAGGAACGCGAACGCTTCGTCGACCTGTTCGACGCTGACGACACCCGCGAGGGCGTCAACGCCTTCCTGGAGAAACGCGAGCCGCAGTGGCGCAACAAGTAAGCCCAACAGTTGCACGCTCGTATGGGGGACGTCGCCTGTCACGCCCACCACAACACACGCGGTGGATGGAAAAAGCGCCATCCACCCTACGCGGGAAACACGCATGAATCTGCAATTCGAAGAACGTCCCAGCCTACATGGCTACCGCATCGGCATCGCCAGCCTGGACGCCGAGAAGAGCCTCAATACTCTGTCGTTGCCGATGATTCTGGCCCTCGACGAGCGCCTGCAAGCCTGGGCCGAAGATCCTGAAATTGCCTGCGTACTGCTGCGCGGCAACGGTCAGAAAGCCTTCTGCGCTGGCGGTGACGTGGTACAGCTGGTGAACCAGTGCCGCGAGCACCCTGGTGAGGTGCCGTCTCTGGCGCGGCGTTTCTTCGCCGAGGAGTATCGCCTGGACTATCGCATTCACACCTATCCCAAGCCCTTTATCTGCTGGGGCCACGGCCACGTACTCGGCGGCGGCATGTGCCTGATGCAGGGCGCAGCCATCCGCATCGTCACCCCCAGCAGTCGCCTGGGCATGCCGGAAATCAACATCGGACTGTACCCGGATGTCGGCGGCAGCTGGTTCCTTGCCCGCCTGCCAGGACGCCTGGGCCTGTTCCTTGGCCTTACTGCCGCCGGCATCAACGCCCGCGATGCCCTTGATCTGAACCTGGCCGACCGCTTCCTGCGCGATGATCAGCAAGAAGCCCTGCTGGTCGGGCTGATACAGCTGAACTGGCGCGAACAAGCGACCGCCCAGCTACACAGCCTGCTGCGGGCGCTGGAACAGCAGGCCCTAGCAGAACTGCCCGCTGCCCAGTGGCTGCCACGCCGCGAACGCATCGACACACTGCTCGATGTCGCCGACCTGCCTGCGGCCGTGCAGACACTCAGTGCCCTGCAGGAAGATAACGACACATTGCTGGCACGCGCAGCCAAAACCCTGGCTGGCGGCTGCCCGCTGACGGCACACCTGGTCTGGGAGCAAATCCGACGCGCCCGGAACCTGTCACTGACCGAAGTATTCCGCATGGAATACGCCATGAGCCTGAACTGCTGCCGCCACCCGGAATTCCCGGAAGGCGTGCGTGCCCGTCTGATCGACAAGGATCAGAAACCGCACTGGCACTGGCCGGATGTCGCAACCATTCCCAGAGCCGTGGTCGAAGCCCACTTCACTCCAGCCTGGGCGGGTGAACACCCGCTGGCCGATCTGTAGCTCTCTGCACGGGCTCTGCATTGAAGACGGCGCCCTTCGCCGGAAAACGCGATTGTTCAGCACTACGGGCAAGGACGCCTTCCCTGCGGGCCAGGCTGGGGCCGGCCAGATGATCCGGGACTCGGGCAGTCGTCGAGCGCAGGCACCTTTTAAATCTCAGGCAGGGAACCGCAACAGTGCCCCATGGAGCACTGGCGCTGCAGCTCTACCGCCTGCTACTCAACGTCAGGACTTCTCCGTAGTACAACAACTGTTCATATAAACAACGAGGGATATCAACGCCGGCGTACCTCACCCTGCCAACGCTTGCCGGCATCACGATAACGCGCGTTGTCTGGCTGACTCCATGCCCTGCGAATCGGCTGATGCGCCGGGCTGCGCTGAACCGGCCGGCCCGGCACCACGAGCGGCTTGTGCGGCGCCTTGCCGTAGTGATGCCCGGGCGGCGGCGCCGGCACATAACGCGGTGCAGACGGCCGCTTCTTGCGATGCTCCTCGTAATGGCGCGGCACCACGTACACTCTCGGTGCAGGGTAGTCGCGCCGGTAACTGGACGGATAGGAGTAACCGTGGCCGTAGTAATAGCCGTGGTTATAACCGCCACCCTGAACGGCGCAACCGGACAGCAGTAACAGCGCGAATGCAGAAAACAACAGTTTGCCAGTCATGGCGGCCTCCTTTTGACCGCAGCGAGAGTGCCGGCGAGTACCGGCTAGCGGAAAGCGATTCCATGGCCATCAGACAGCATTCGGAACGATTGGTGCTGATCGACGCCTACGCGCTAGTCTCCTCACAGGCCTTACAATCTGCCGCCCTCTTACCGGAGCCCCATATGACCGATCACCAGCGCTGCCCCCTGTGCCAACGCAGCAACCAGTGCAGCCTGGCCGCCGGACGCGAAGACCTGCCCTGCTGGTGCTTCGAGGTTCAGGTCAGTCCCGACGCCCTGGCGCAACTCAGTGAAGCCCAACGCAACCGGGCCTGCCTGTGCCCGGACTGCGCCAGTGCTGCACGCCCAGCCGGCACGGAGCCAGCGAAATAGCCCCCGACGCCATCGACAAGCCCGTCAATCCGCGTAAACTGCCCCGCCGAATCCCCCCGGGAGCACCTCGGATCCGTCATGCGCCTGGATCGCTTTCTCAGCAACCTGCCCCGCTTCAGTCGTCAGGACAGTCGCCTGCTGATCGCCGCCGGTCGCGTCCGGGTCGACGGCCTCATTACCTGCGACCCACGCTGTGAAATCCGCACCTTCCAGCGTGTCGAACTGGACGGTGAACTGCTCCAGGCCGGCCGCACCGCCCGTTATTGGATGCTGCACAAGCCGGTAGGGGTAGTCAGTGCCACCGAGCACGACAGCCATCGCACCGTGCTCGACCTGCTCGACGAAAACCACAGGCACGACCTGCACCTAGCTGGCCGGCTCGACCTGAATACCAGCGGCCTGCTGCTGCTCACCAACGATGGTCAGTGGTCGCGCCGGATCACCCAGCCGCAGCAACGCAAACCCAAGGTCTACCGGGTGCGCACCGAACGCCCCATTACCGCGGAATATGTCGAAGTTTTCGCTCGCGGCCTGTACTTCGCCTATGAAAACCTCACCACCCTGCCCGCCGAACTGCAGTTGCTCGACAGCCATAACGCCCGCCTGACCCTGTACGAAGGCCGCTACCATCAGGTCAAGCGCATGTTTGGCCACTTCCGCAACCGCGTCCTGGCCCTGCACCGCGAACGTATGGGCGAGATCGCTCTCGACCCGGCTCTGGCACCCGGCGAATACCGCCCGCTCAACCCGACCGAAATCGCCAGCGTCTAGAAAACCGACCAGCGGCAGACGAAAACCCTTCCGCCATCCGAACCGCGCTTGCACGCCCCGCCAGCCACTGCTTAAATCCAGCGCAAGGCCTCGAAATGACCAATGGGTCAAAATCGCTGGTCACCTCCAAGAGTCGGTTGTTTAGTTCCCGCGCAAACGGGATTCCTGCCTGATAACGCTGCCCTGCCCGCTGCTCCCCGAAGACGGCGCGCACGCCCTTTTCAATCAATAAATTATTGAAAAATAACAATTTCTTTCCTGACATCAGCCTGTCACGTCCAGGCGTTTTCCTACTGCCTAGCCACACGCGCCATAACACGCGCGCCCGCTCCATTGGCGCCAGGAGGAAACGACATGAGGCCAGAAACCGGAGTTGTCGAGATTTTAGGGAAGTATCAGGTACACACTGAGTTCTACCGTAGCCCGTCCGCCGCCAAGACCATCATTCTGGTCAACGGCTCCCTGGCGACCACCGCCTCGTTCGCACAGACGATCAAATACCTGCAGCCACAGTTCAACGTACTGGCCTTCGACCAGCCCTATGCCGGCCAGTCGAAACCCTACAACCTCCGTCTGCCGTTACTCAGCAAGGAGGACGAAGCGGAAATCCTGCTGCGTCTGATCGAACACTACCGGGCGCACTATCTACTGTCGTTCTCCTGGGGTGGCGTCGCCGCAATGCTCGCTCTGGCGCAGCGCCCCGTCAGCCTGGAAAAGGCCGCGATCTGCTCCTTCTCACCGACTCTCAACGTGCCGATGCTCGACTATCTGCACCAGGGCCTGCGCTTTCTCAACGCACTTGATCGCGACAACATCGCCCTGTTGGTCAACAGCACCATCGGCAAGCACCTGCCCTCGTTGTTCAAACGCTTCAACCACAAGCACGTCAGCAGCCTGGACGAACATGAATACCGGCAGATGTACGCCCATATCAAACAGGTACTGAGCATGGAGGCGCACTGCCGTCTGGATTGCCTGCAGGCCATCGACATCCCGCTACTGTTCGTCAATGGCGAGCGCGACGAATACACCTCGGTGGAGGACGCCTACCTGTTCGCCCGGCATATCGAACGCTGCCAGTTCGCCGTAATCGACAACGCCGGCCACTTCCTCGACATGGAACACAAGTCTGCCTGGCTGCAAACCCGGCGAACCCTGCTGGAATTCTTCAACAACCCCGGGAAACGTCTATGGCAACCCGCCAGAAGCAGCCTGCACAACCTCCAGAGATTCGCCGTATAACCGCCACAGCAACGCGAAGCGAGTGCAGCAGAGCATCGCTTCGCGCTTCATTTCCGCGCCGAGTTCCGGTATAAAGGCACCCGCTGCGGGTGTCGTATAATGGTAATACCCTAGCTTCCCAAGCTAGAGCCGTGGGTTCGATTCCCATCACCCGCTCCAGAATCGCAAAGTTAAGGCCCTGTTTTTACAGGGCTTTTTCGTTTCCGGGTTTTGGAAGTGTCGATAAAGTGTCGAAGATGGGATTCAGCCGCACCACGTTCTGCAGGTGATCTGTAGGCAGGTTCGCATAGGCGCAGGGTGGATGGCGACGAATCCAGCCATGCAGGGTTTGCGCTGCGCAGCCGATCTTCGGTGCTATCGCCTCGATGGCCGCCCACTCGGATGGTAGTCGTTCAGGTGTTCCAGAACCATGCGCACGGCACGTTCACGGACTTCAGGGGAGTAGGTCGCGGTCTTTCTCATGGCCTCATCTTCTCAAGAGTTGAGGCCTCCACGAAACCCCGGGGCGATTCAACGAGACATTAAGCCAATGTTTTAAAAGGGTTTTATTGCAGACTATTGGTTTGCAGAAGATGGGGGTCATACCGTAGTACGACAACGCAGCCAGCGGTGGAGATGTGCCGGAAAAATCAAACGCTGATCGAGCGTTATTGGCGGCAGCCAGCTGAAATAAGAAGGGCTGTTCGGGAACGGCCTGCACTCCTGAAGTAGGCCACTACACACCCCCCAGCGCAGGGCCGGTAGTATGCGAAAATTCCCCGTGGCGATAACCGCCCCCCTCAAGACTTCGCCGAGAAAGGTCAGGCAGGCGAAACAACGCGGTATAGGTGTTGTGATTGGCATTGCGGACTGTTTTTAATGCCGCATCACCACGCGCTGGCACTTTTCGTACACAGCCTGGCGGGAAGAAACTCGGACGTCGCCCCGGCCCCGCCGCGTAGTGCAGTAGGGCCGCCAGCGGCTGGTTCAGGCCAGCAGTTGCAGTGCTTCGCTGCTGCACTGGGCGATGCGCGTCCAGTCGCCCTGCTCGACCCATTCCCGGCGGAACATCCAGGTGCCGCCCACGCACATGACATTGGGCTCGGCCATATAGTGCTGCAGGTTGTCGGTAGAGATACCACCAGTAGGGCAGAAGCGCACTCCGCCGAATGGTCCGGAGAAAGCCTTGAGCGCCGCCACGCCACCGCAGATTTCTGCCGGGAACAGTTTGAAGCGGCGATAGCCCAGGGCGTAGCCGACCATCAGTTCCGAAGCGCTGCTAATGCCGGGCAGCAGCGGTAGCGGGTTGTCCAGCGCCGCTAGCAGCAGCTCGCGGGTGCTGCCCGGGGTAACGATGAATTGCGCGCCGGCCTCGGTGGCGGCCGCCAGCATCCCCTCATCCAGCACGGTGCCGGCGCCGATGCACAGCTCGGGGCGCTCGGCTCGCAGGCGGCGGATCGCTTCCAGGCCAAACTTGGAGCGAAGGGTTACTTCCAGAACCGTCAGGCCACCAGCAGTCAATGCGTCGGCCAACGGCAGAATGTCTTCCTCACGGGCGATGGTAATGACCGGCATAATCCGGGCCTGGGCGCAGATACGGTCGATTTCGGCGATTTTTTCGGCCATGCGCGCAGGCAGGCTCAGGTCAGGGCTGGTCATTTCAGTGGCACCAGTAGATTTCAAGGGGGGAATGAAGGAAGGCACGGATCGGCAAACTGGCCACCTCACCAGGCTCAAGAGCCTCAGCCAGGGTCGCCAGCTTGGCCGGTCCCTGGATTGCCAGCAGCGGCAGACGGGCGCGGCCCAGCACGGACAGGGTCAGCGTCAGGCGCTGACGCGGTTCAACCGGTGCCAGCATCGGCAATACACGGCGGCTGCCTTCCGTCTGCAACGCCTGCTCCAGCAGCGGGCTGTGCGGAAATAGCGAGGCGGTATGGCCGTCGTCTCCCATCCCCAGCACCAGCACGTCGATCTGCGGCAAATCGGCAAAGGCCGCATCGGCCAGTTCAGCGGCCTGCTCCAGGCAGCCGGCTACCTGATAGAGGCTGAACAGCCGCGCTTCGGCGGCCGCGCCGCGCAGCAGATGCCGGCGAACCAGCGCTTCATTGCTGGAGGCATGGTTGACCGGCACCCAGCGCTCGTCGGCCAGGCTGACCAATACTTGCGCCCAGGGCAGCGACTGCTGTGCCAGGGCCTCGAAAAAGGCTACCGGGCTGCGTCCACCAGACACCACCAGGGTCGCACTGCCGCGCGCCTCGATGGCCTGGCGCAATGCCCCGGCTACTCGCAGAGCCAATGCCTCGGCCATTTGCCCGGCGTCAGCATGGCTGCAAGCGATGACGCCCTGCGGCAGTTCCAGTTCAGAGATCCCCATACCAGTTCCTCCCGTCACGGGTAATCAGGGCCACGGCGGCCATCGGCCCCCAGCTTCCGGCTGTATAGGGTTTCGGCGCCTCACCGAGACGCTGCCAGCCGGCAATCAGTTGGTCGCACCACTGCCAGGCATGCTCGATTTCGTCCTTGCGCACAAACAGGTTCTGATTGCCGCGCATCACTTCCAGCAACAGACGTTCGTAGGCATCGGGAATCCGTTCACTGCGGTAGGTATCGGAAAAGCTCAGTTGCAGCGGCCCGCTGCGCAACTGCATGCCTTTGTCCAGGCCCTGATCCTTGGTCAGCACCTGCAGGCTGATACCCTCGTCCGGCTGCAGGCGGATGACCAGCTTGTTGCCGATCAACTGACGCTGCTCGGGGGCGAAGATGTAGTGTGGCGGTGCCTTGAAGTGAATGACGATCTGCGACAGCTTCTGCGGCATGCGCTTGCCGGTACGCAGGTAGAACGGCACGCCGGCCCAGCGCCAGTTGCCGATGTCTACCCGCAGCGCGACGAAAGTCTCGGTATCACTGCGGGTATTGGAGTTTTCCTCCTCCAGATAGCCCGGCACCGGCTTGCCGTCACAAACGCCGGCCACGTACTGGCCACGCACCAGGCGCTGTCCGAGCTGCTCGGCGCTGATCGGCTGCAATGCCTTGAGCACCTTGACCTTCTCGTCGCGGATGCTGTCAGCCGAGAGATCGCTGGGCGGATCCATGGCGATCAGGCAGAGCAACTGCAGCAGGTGATTCTGGATCATGTCGCGCAGTTGCCCGGCCTGATCGAAATACCCCCAGCGGCCTTCGATACCGACTTTCTCGGCCACGGTGATTTCTACGTGGGAGATGTGGTTCTGGTTCCACTGCGTTTCGAACAGGCTGTTGGCAAAGCGCAGAGCAATCAGGTTCTGCACCGTCTCCTTGCCCAGGTAGTGATCGATGCGGTAGACGCGGTTTTCCGGAAACACCTGAGCCACGGCGTCGTTGACCGCTCGGGATGAGGCCAGGTCATGACCGATGGGCTTTTCCAGCACCACCCGTGTGCGTTCGGCCAGGCCGACCGCCGCCAGGTTGGCGCAGATACCGCCATAGACCGCAGCCGGCGTGGCGAAGTAGGCAATCAGTGGTGTGTGGCCGTCCACCTGCTCGGCCAGAGCCGGATAGGCCTCGGCATCGAGAAAATCCATGCGCAGGTAGCTCAGGCGCGCCATAAAGCGCTCCAGTCGGGCGGTATCCTGCTCCGCCGGTGGCACATGCAGGCACAGCGCCCGAGCGATGGTGGTCAGGTGGCGCTGCGGCTCACCGTCATCACGCGCCAGCGCCAGGATGCGAGTGTTCTCATGCAGCAGGCCGGCACAATCGAGTTGGTACAGCGCCGGGAACAACTTGCGCAGGGCCAGATCGCCGAGCGCGCCGAACAGCGCCAGCGTACAGGGTTCAAGCTTCAGTGCAGTCATGATTTTTTATTATTTTACCAAGATACACTAGAAATACCGCTTAAATTCGGTTTGATCAAGCAAAAATATTGTAATAGCAACAACATTTCTCAGAGAGACAGGAGAAGCAGTGGTGAGCATCGATTCCGATCAGTAGGATAAGCCAGCCCGGAAGGGGTGCCCGGCCCCTGCCAGCGGCGCCCGCCGACCTCTCCAACGTCCTGTCAGGAGCCCCCATGGACCGCATGCGCAACCTACTGGAACAGATCCAAAGCCGCCTGAACGATCTGAACAAGGCCGAACGCAAGGTGGCTGAAGTGATCCTGCACGATCCCCAGCAGGCCACCCGCCTGAGCATCGCGGCCCTGGCGCAGGCAGCAGGCGTCAGCGAGCCGACGGTCAACCGCTTCTGCCGCTCCTTCGGTGCCAACGGCTACCCCGAGCTGAAGATGCAACTGGCCCAAAGCCTGGCCAGCGGCGCCGCCTATGTCAGCCGTGCGGTGTCGGCTGACGACGGTCCCGATGCCTATACCCGGAAGATTTTCGGCAGTACCATCGCCTCACTCGACGCCGCCTGCCAGAGTCTCGACCCGCAGCACATCAGCCGCGCTGTCGACCTGCTGATCCAGGCACGACAAATACACTTCTTCGGGCTTGGCGCCTCAGCCTCGGTGGCGCTGGACGCGCAGCACAAGTTCTTCCGCTTCAACCTGGCCGTTTCAGCCCACTCCGATGTACTGATGCAGCGCATGATCGCCTCGGTGGCACACACCGGCGACCTGTTCGTGATCATTTCCTATACGGGGCGCACCCGTGAACTGGTGGAGGTGGCACGCCTGGCCCGGGAAAACGGCGCCTCGGTGCTCGGCCTGACCGCCGCCGATTCACCACTGGCCCGGGTCAGCACCCTGAGTCTGGACATCCCGCTGCCAGAGGACACCGACATCTACATGCCGATGACCTCGCGCATCATCCAGCTCACCGTGCTCGACGTGCTCGCCACCGGTGTTACCCTGCGCCGCGGCGTGGACTTCCAGCCACACCTGCGCAAGATCAAGGAAAGCCTCAGCGCCAGCCGCTATCCGGCAGATGAGGAACCGCTGTAACCGGGTGTTCTCGCCAGCTTGCCTGGCGGTTCAGGATGTGCAAAATTCCGCCTTCGCGAGGACGACCTCCGCACCGCCAGCCAGGCGGTGAACCACCCGGGGACGGCCCCTTCAGCAAAAGAAGGAGTTCACCATGTCCTGGATCATTCTGCTTCTGGCCGGTCTGTTTGAAGTCGGCTGGGCCATCGGCCTGAAGTACACCGACGGTTTTAGCCGCCCCCTGCCCACTTTTCTGACATTGGCGGCGATGGCGGTCAGCATCGGCCTGCTTGGACTGGCCATGAAGGAGTTGCCGCTGGGCACCGCTTATGCGGTGTGGACGGGCGTAGGCGCTGTGGGCACAGTGATTGCCGGCATTATCCTGTTCGGCGAGTCCATGGCGCTGATGCGTCTGGCCAGTGTCGCACTGATTATCACCGGGCTGGTCGGACTGAAGCTCAGTCACTGACGGCACTACGTACTGGCTGCCGGCAAAAGACCGGCAGCGCTCCTCCCAGAAAACTCAGCGCCAGTCGCCGCGCAACTCCGCCACCCGCGCCTGCAGCTCCTCGCGCCTGGCCTGCTCGGCCGCAATGGGCTCGCCCGCCACCAGGCACACCCGCGACCACAGCCGACGGAAAAAGCCCTTGTTCGGATCACGACTGAAGAAGCTGCCCCACAACCCTTGCAGCGCCATGGGAATTACCGGCACCGGATTCTCCGCGAGAATGCGCTCGACTCCGCCCTTGAACTCGTTGATCTCGCCATCGCCGGTCAGCTTGCCCTCGGGGAAAATGCACACCAGCTCGCCGTTGCGCAGATACTCGGCGACCTTTCTGAACGCCGCATCGTAGATCAGCAGATCCTCATGACGCCCGGCAATCGGCACGGTGCCAGCCGTGCGGAAGACGAAGTTGAGCAGCGGCAGGTCGTAGATCTTGTAGTACATGACGAAGCGCACCGGCCGGCGCACCGCACCGCCGATCAGCAGCGCATCGACGAACGACACGTGGTTGCACACCAGCACCGCTGGGCCCTCTTCGGGAATGGCCTGCAACCCCCTGTGCTCGACGCGATACAGCGAATGTCCCAGCAGCCAGATAAGAAAGCGCATGCTGAATTCGGGGACGATCTTGAAGATATAGCTGTTGACCGCCACGTTCATCAGCGACACCACCAGAAACAGCTGCGGGATCGACAGCTCGGCAACGCTGAGAAAGAGGATCGCAACAACGGCTGAAACCACCATAAACAGCGCATTGAGGATATTGTTGGCGGCGATCACCCGGGCCCGCTCGTGCTCGGCGGTGCGCGACTGGATCAGCGCATACAGCGGCACGATGTAGAAGCCGCCGAACAGACCGATGCCGAGAATGCAGCCAAGGATCCACCAGGCCTGAGTATGGCCCAGCAGAGCCTGCCAGTCGTGCGGTATCGCACCCATGGGAAAGCCGCCGGAGAGCCACCACAGCAGCATGCCGAACAGCGTCAGGCCGATGGAGCCGAACGGCACCAGACCAATTTCCACCTTGTGCCCACTCATTCGCTCGCAGAGCATCGAGCCCAGGCCGATACCCAGCGAAAACACGGTAAGGATCAGCGTCACCACGCTCTCGTCACCGTGCAGCCACTCCTTGGCATAGGCCGGAATCTGCGTCAGGTACACCGCACCGAGGAACCAGAACCAGGAGTTGCCCACCAGCGAGCGCGACACCGCCGGACGCTGGCCGAGCCCCAGCTTCAGCGTTACCCAAGTCTGACGCAGGATGTTCCAGTCCAGCCGCAACTGAGGCATTGCCGGCTGTGCCCTTGGGATGTTGAGGCTTGCCAGATAGCCGAACAGCGCCACCGCCACCACCGAGCCGGCAACGATCGCCGCATAGTTGTCGCTGGCCATGATCACGCCAGCGCCGATGGTGCCGGCGAGAATGGCGAGGAAGGTTCCCATCTCCACCAGCGCATTACCGCCCACCAGTTCGTTCTCGCGCAGGTGCTGCGGCAGGATCGAGTACTTCACCGGGCCGAACAGCGCCGACTGGGTGCCCATGGCGAACAATACCGCAAGCATCAGCGTCAGGTTGTTCAGCAACACCCCGGCCGCGCCGACGAACAGGATCAACACCTCGGCCAGCTTGAGCCTGCGGATCAGCGCATCCTTGGCGAACTTCTCGCCAAACTGCCCGCCCAGCGCGGAGAACAGGAAGAACGGCAGGATGAACAGCAAGGCGCAAAGGTTGACCAGCAGATCCCGGTCTGCATCGATATTGAGCCTGAACAGGATGACCAGTATCAGCGACTGCTTGAAGACGTTGTCGTTGAAGGCGCCAAGCAATTGCGTCACGAAAAATGGCAGGAAACGCCTCTTGCCAAGCAGGGCGAATTGCGATTGTTGAGTCATCGTCCTTGGTCCTCGCGGGAGTCGAAAGGCCCGCACAAGGCATTTGACTGCAACTGGCCCTGCAAAAGCCACACTATCGGGCTCAGCGCTTTCCAGCGCCGGGAGGACGTCCACATAACTTGCAGGCAAAAAAAACGGCAGCCCACTGGGCTACCGTCCTCGAACTCAGAGAAAACGTCAGTACCCTCGCACTGACTACAACCTCACCTGCAGTCCCGAAGGAATGCCCGTATAGTCTGCCCAATGCGGGGAGCACCGTCCGTTGATCTTTGTTATTGCCCTGCAAAGAAATGTAACCAGCCACTGACCGACCGGTTCGCCCATGACCGAGCCCACACCCTTCTCTCCTCCGCCCTGCTGCAGCGCCTTCGATGACCATGACCGGCTGCCGAAGCCGCTGGCCGGCAGCCATCTGATCGGCCTGCACTTCGACCCGCTGCGCTTTACCCCCGAAGACTTCGCCCACTGCGACATATCGCCGGTGCCTGGAGTAGCCAAGCGCCAGTGCGAATATCTGGCCGGACGGCTCTGCGCCAGAGAAGCGCTGCGCCGGCTCAAGGGTTACGATTTTGTGCCGGCGGTCGGCGCCGACCGTGCCCCACAGTGGCCGCCCGGCATCAGCGGCTCGATTACCCACGGCGACAACTGGGCGGCGGCGCTGGTGGCCGAAACCAGGCATTGGCAAGCCATTGGTCTGGACGTTGAGCGACTTATGGGCCCCGAACGGGCCGAGCGCCTGCAGCAGGAGATTCTCACCAGCGAAGAGTGTCGGCGCCTGCTGGAGCTGGACGAAGCAGCCCGCGCCCTGCGCATCAGCCAGACCTTCTCGCTCAAGGAGAGCCTGTTCAAGGCGCTCTATCCGCTGACGCTGACACGCTTCTACTTCCACGATGCCGAACTGCTGGAATGCAACAACGGCAGCGCGCGCCTGCGCCTGCTGACGGATCTGAGCCCGCAGTGGCGCGCCGGCCGCGAGCTGGACGGGCAGTACAGCCTGTTCGACGGGCGCGTGCTAAGTCTGGTCGCGGTCGCCGCCTGAACCTTCCTCTTCGCCCTGACAGCGCGGCCACACCAGGCTGAAGCGTGCGCCGCCCAGGCTTTCGCTACGATTGATCTGTGCCCGTCCACCGTGCCAGTAGATGATCCGCCGAACGATGGACAAACCCAGCCCATGCCCACCCGAAGCCCGCGTTCGGCTGTCGTCAAGACGTAAAAAGGGGCTGAACAGACGCTCCCAGGCTTCTTCCGGCACGCCCGGCCCGTCATCCTCGACATCGATCCGGCAACGTTTGTAGCCCACCTGGCAACTGATCAGCACACGCTTCTCGGCATAGCGCATGGCATTGCTGACCAGGTTCTGCAGTGCCCGATGCAGATAGCGCGGTTCGGCCTCGACCCAGCAACTGGTGTCGGCCTGCACACTGAGCACTGCACCACGCTCGATGCGCACGCTGCTGCTCAAGGGCGCCAGTTCCTCGATCACCTGATCGATCAGCGACCGCAGCTCCACCGGCTGGAAGTTCAACGCCGGCGACCCCTGTTCCAGACGGGCGTAGGTGAGCATCTCGTCCACCAGCTTGTCGAGATCCTGGATATCACTGTCCATGCCGTCCATGTACTTGCGCCGGGAAACCTCGTCCTCGGCATCGGCAATCATCTCCAGGCCGAAACGCAGCCGCGCCACCGGCGTGCGCAGCTCGTGCGACACTGCCCGCACCAGCTCGCGCTGGGTGCTCAGGGAAGTCTGCAGGTGCTCGGCCATGGCGTTGAAGCTATTGGCCAGACGTCCGACCGAGTCATTGCCGGTGGCCGGCACCCGCGCATCCAGGCGGCCACTGGCAATTCGCGTAGCGGCGCCCTCCAGCGCTCGCAGTCGCTGCTCCAGCGAACGCACCAGCAGGTAGACGATCAGACCGATCAGACTCAGACCGAGAGCGCAAATCAGTACCAGCAACTGCGGCGGATAGGGATTCATCTGGTACAGCGGGCCGATCTCCAGCACCCATGGCGTATCCACCACTCCGGACAGCACATGGATCGAATCACCACCACGGCCCAGCGCCATCACCGTATCGCCTTCGTCGATACGGCGGCGCTGATCCACATCCAGCTCGGCTTCCTCCAGACGTACCAGGCGCAGGTCGAAACCAAACTGCTTGGCCTCCTTCAGCTCGGCCAGACGTTGCGGCTGCTCATCCGCCGGGTAGCGCACCAGCTCGTCGATCAGCAGGTAGTTGGTGGCTCGCGCCAGTTGCTCGCTGACCTGACGAATTTCGCCGGTCAGCAATAGCGGCTGCTGCTCGTTCAGCAGACCGTAGACCCAAGCCGAGTGCGGGCCGGTCTGCTGCACCAGTACATGACCGCGCTGCAAACGCTTGCGCTCGCCCGCCTCCAGTTGCACTTCATCCAGCTCCTGCAGACGCAGCGGAATGCCCAGCAGACGCGACCAGACCGCCAGAGCTCGACGCCGCTCCACCTCGCTCATGCCCAGCAGATTGTCCGCCATCAGGCGAAAGGTGCCGCGCGCCAGCCCTTCGCGATACTGATCACTGCGCACCTCGTTGACCAGTTGCAGGGTGCCGACACCGAGCAACGCCACCAGCACCAGTGCGGCCAGCATGCCGCCATAGATTCGCAGGAAGATCGAATTCATGTGCAGTTCAGCCGGCAGTCGGGGCGGCATCGCGGGCCGACAGAGCCTCGGCAGCCTCGGCCACGAACAGGTAACCCTTGCTGCGAACCGTCTTGATCAGCCGTGGATGCATCGGGTCATCGCCGATTTTCGGCCGGATGCGGGAAATCCGTACGTCGATGGAGCGATCCTGACCGTCATACTCGATGCCGCGCAGCGCTGCAAAAATTTCCTCTCGCGAGAGGATGCGCCCGGCATTGACCGCCAGCAGCCAGAGCAAGTCGAATTCGGCGCTGGTCAGTTCGATGCTCTGCTCACCCAGCCAGGCCTCGCGCATGGCCTTGTCGACCACCAGCAGGCCGAACTGCAAGCGCCGCGGCTCGCCGTCATCCCGCTCGGCCTCGCTACCCTGGCGCCGCAGCAGCGCGCGAATGCGCGCCAGCAGCACGCGCGGACGCACCGGTTTGCACACATAGTCGTCGGCGCCCATCTCCAGTCCCAGCACCTGATCCATATCGTCGGTGCGGGCGGTCAGCATCAGCACCGGCCCCTTGTAGCCGTTGCGTATCTTGCGGCAGATGCTCAGGCCGTCCTCGCCCGGCAGCATCAGGTCGAGCATCACCAGATCCGGCTGCTCGGCAAGAATCCGCGCTGCCGCTTTGGCGCCGTTGGCCTCGATTGCCACCCGCAGCCCGTTACCCTCCAGGTAATCGCGCGTCAGTTGTGCCAGTCGCTGGTCGTCCTCAACGATGAGAATCTGCCAGGCTTCTTGTTGTTGTTCCAATTCGTCTCTCCCTGCATCCGAACCATGGCCGGAAAACACCCGGCATTCTACCAGCCCCACCGTCTCTCGCCGTTCGACTAGAAAGTGGCCGAAAGACACTACATATAGTGGTAGGCTTGGCGCTGCCACGAAGCCGGACCGACCTCGCCAAAGCCACTAGGAATCGGCGACAAACGGTCATCTGCGGGCAGAGCCAGATATTACGCGGGCTTGCCGTCGCCACCCTGGCCACACCCGGCATCACTCACAAAACAATCACATCTTATCCACAGGTTGTTCCTTTCTCACACCTTGCATTGACCTTGCAGGCGCACTATCTTGTATCCCCATTAGCAGCCACCCACCAGATATAGGGTTAACGCAAAAAACTGGATACGAGAATCTCGCTTTGCGCAAGTCTCTTGCGCAAGGTTTTTCCGGCCGTTATTGCAGTTGATTTAGCCAAGCTCAGGCCCGGCCTGGGCTACCGCCACTGAGCACCATTCTGAATGGTTACGTGGCAGGCTCGGCGGTGAATCCAATCACCGACCGACCACTATATATAGTAGGCGTGGCGCCAGCGCCCCGCGTTCACTTCGGCCCTTGCGGCCGCAGGAACGATGCCCCGCCCGCCTTTGCGACGCCCGTAACGGCCATGTGCCTCATACGGTTCAGTTGTAGCAGCACCGTTGTACGACGGACAGACCACGGGCTCTCCCGGACTGTCCAACCAGAGAATTACAGAACACGGAGATCCCCATGCATACCGACACCACTCGCGAGAACCCGCAGGCCACTGCGCCGCAGGCCGCCGACGCCGTTCAGGATCTGGCTGCCACCGCTCCCGGCCAACTGCGAGTGATCAAGCGTAACGGCACTGTCGTCCCCTATACCGACGACAAGATCACCGTCGCCATCACCAAGGCGTTTCTTGCAGTGGAAGGTGGCACCGCCGCCGCCTCGTCGCGCATTCATGACACCGTGGCGCGGCTGACCGAGCAGGTCACCGCCACTTTCCGCCGGCGCATGCCCTCCGGCGGCACCATCCATATCGAGGAAATTCAGGATCAGGTCGAACTGGCCCTGATGCGCGCCGGCGAGCACAAGGTCGCCCGCGACTACGTGATCTACCGCGAGGCCCAGGCCGCCAAGCGCAAGAGCGCCGCCGCCAGCGAGATCGCCCAGCCGCACCCGAGCATCCGCGTCACTGCCGCCGACGGCAGCCTGCAGCCACTGGACATGGGCCGCCTGCAGACCATCATCCGCGAGGCCTGCGAAGGTCTGGCCGAGGTGGACGGCTCGCTGATCGAGCGTGAAACCCTGAAGAACCTCTACGACGGCGTGGCCGAGAAGGACGTCAATACCGCTCTGGTAATGACCGCCCGCACCCTGGTCGAGCGCGAGCCGAACTACTCCTACGTCACCGCCCGTCTGTTGATGGACAACATCCGCGCCGAAGCCCTGGGCTTCCTCGGCATCGGCACCAGCGCCACCCACCACGAAATGGCCGATCTCTACGCCAAGGCCCTGCCGGCCTATGTGGAAAAAGGCGTGGAATTCGAACTGCTCGACCCCAAGCTCAAGGAATTCGATCTGGAGCAACTGGGCCGCGCCATCAACCACGAGCGTGACCAGCAGTTCACCTATCTCGGCCTGCAGACACTGTACGACCGCTACTTCATCCACAAGGACGGCATCCGCTTCGAACTGCCGCAGGTATTCTTCATGCGCGTGGCCATGGGCCTGGCCATCGAGGAGCCGCAGAAGAACGAACGCGCCATCGAGTTCTACAATCTGCTGTCGTCGTTCGATTACATGGCCTCGACCCCGACCCTGTTCAACGCCGGCACCCTGCGTCCGCAGCTTTCGTCCTGCTACCTGACCACCGTGCCGGACGACCTGTCGGGCATCTACAACGCCATCCACGACAACGCCATGCTCTCTAAGTTTGCCGGCGGTCTGGGCAACGACTGGACCCCGGTGCGCGCGCTGGGCTCCTACATCAAAGGCACCAACGGCAAGTCCCAGGGCGTCGTGCCCTTCCTGAAAGTGGTCAACGACACCGCCGTGGCGGTGAACCAGGGCGGCAAGCGCAAGGGCGCCGTGTGCGCCTACCTGGAAACCTGGCACCTGGATATCGAGGAATTCCTCGAGCTGCGCAAAAACACCGGTGACGACCGTCGTCGTACCCACGACATGAATACCGCCAACTGGATCCCGGATCTGTTCATGAAGCGCGTCTTCGAGGACGGCAAGTGGACCCTGTTCTCGCCGTCCGAAGTGCCAGACCTGCACGACCTCACCGGCAAGGCCTTCGAGGAACGCTACGAGTACTACGAGGCGCTGATCGAGTACGGCAAGATCAAGCTGTACAAAACCGTCCAGGCCAAGGACCTATGGCGCAAGATGCTCTCGATGCTGTTCGAGACCGGCCACCCATGGCTGACCTTCAAGGACCCGTGCAACCTGCGCAGCCCGCAACAGCACGTGGGCGTGGTGCACAGCTCCAACCTGTGCACCGAGATCACCCTGAACACCAATGCCGACGAGATCGCCGTGTGCAACCTGGGTTCGATCAACCTGGTCAACCACATCGTCGACGGCAAGCTGGACGTCGAGAAACTCGGCCGCACCGTGAAAACCGCTGTACGCATGCTCGATAACGTTATCGACATCAACTACTACAGCGTGCCGCAGGCGCGTAACTCCAACCTCAAACACCGTCCGGTCGGCCTGGGCCTGATGGGCTTCCAGGACGCCCTGTACCTGCAGCACATTCCCTACGGCTCCGATGCCGCCGTGGAATTCGCCGACCGCTCCATGGAAGCGATCAGCTACTACGCTATCCAGGCATCCTGTGACCTGGCCGAAGAGCGCGGCGCCTACAGCACCTTCGAAGGTTCGCTGTGGAGCCAGGGCATCCTGCCGCTGGACTCCATGGAGATCCTGATCGAGCAGCGCGGCGCCAAGTACATCGAAGTCGACCGCAGCAGCACCCTGGACTGGGCTCCGGTGCGCGAGCGCGTGAAGAAAGGCATCCGCAACTCGAACATCATGGCCATCGCCCCGACCGCGACCATCTCCAACATCATCGGCGTGTCGCAGTCCATCGAGCCGACTTACCAGAACCTGTACGTGAAATCGAACCTCTCCGGCGAGTTCACCGTGATCAACCCCTACCTGGTGCGCGACCTGAAGAACCGCGGCCTGTGGGATCCGGTCATGGTCAACGACCTGAAGTACTACGACGGCTCCGTACAGCAGATCGAGCGCATCCCGCAGGATCTGAAAGACCTCTACGCCACCGCCTTCGAAGTGGAAACCCGCTGGATCGTCGATGCTGCCAGCCGCCGCCAGAAGTGGATCGACCAGGCCCAGTCGCTGAACCTCTACATCTCCGGCGCCTCGGGCAAGAAGCTGGACGTGACTTACCGCATGGCCTGGTACCGTGGTCTGAAAACCACCTACTACCTCCGTGCCCTGGCCGCCACCAGCACCGAGAAGTCCACCATCAACACCGGCAAGCTCAACGCCGTGTCCGCTGGTGGTGACGAAGGCTTTTCCGCCAAGGCCGCTCCGGCTGCCGCACCGGCCCCGGCTCCGGTTCCGAAGGCCTGCTCCATCGATGATCCGGACTGCGAAGCCTGCCAGTAAGGCGAGACAGGGATCTGAGCGGCATTCGCGGCGTTACCAGGCGACTGCTCGCTCAGTTGCCCGCCCGAAAGCCTGATGCAGCTCCGCCCACTCCTGCTTGCGGGAGTGGGATCGGCAGAGGGCAAGGCTCTTCTGACGATACGGTTCCCGCCGCAAAGCTCGCGGACCAGCCATTTCTGTCAGAAGCTGCCCTCCAGCCAACGAATTCCCGCCCTCTTCCTCCGGGTCGAGAGGCAAGGATCAGCCGGCAATTGATCGCCTGCTGAGCAGTAGTAACCGTTTAGCCCTTGCGCGCATCACGCAACGGAACATAATTCAAAAATCTGTATATCCATACAGGCCGGCTTTTCCCGCCGGCCCTCACGCAGGAGCCAAGCCATGCTGAGCTGGGATGAATTCGACAAGGAAGACGGCGCTGAAGCCGTCACTGCAAGCAAAGCCCCCGTACACAATGCCGCACCTCAGGCCGACCACCTCGACAACGAGGCCGCCGGCTCGGTCGAACAGGCACGCGCCGTCGACGCCAGCGACTCCGACGCCGTAGCCCGCGCCAAGAAGGCACTGAACGACCTCGACATCCAGGAGGGCCTGGACGAGCTGGAAGGTGAAGCCGCCCGCGTACAGGTCAGCGACAAGCAAATGATCAACGCCCGCGCCGACCTCAACCAACTGGTGCCCTTCAAGTACGACTGGGCCTGGCAGAAGTACCTCGACGGCTGCGCCAACCACTGGATGCCGCAAGAGGTCAACATGAACGCGGACATCGCGCTGTGGAAAAGCACCGATGGCCTGACCGAAGACGAGCGCCGCATCGTCAAGCGCTCGCTGGGCTTCTTCTCCACCGCCGACAGCCTGGTGGCCAACAACCTGGTGCTGGCCGTTTACCGCCTGATCACCAACCCCGAGTGCCGCCAGTACATCCTGCGTCAGGCTTTCGAGGAAGCGATCCACACCCACGCCTACCAGTACTGCATCGAGTCACTGGGCATGGATGAAGGCGAGATCTTCAACATGTACCACGAGATCCCGAGTGTGGCGAAGAAAGCCTCCTGGGGCCTGAAGTACACCCGCTCGATCTCCGACCCGACCTTCCAGACCGGCACCCCGGAAACCGATCGTCAGTTCCTCAAGAACCTGATCGCCTACTACTGCGTACTGGAAGGCATCTTCTTCTACTGCGGCTTCACCCAGATTCTCTCCATGGGCCGCCGCAACAAGATGACCGGCACCGCCGAGCAGTTCCAGTACATCCTGCGTGACGAGTCCATGCACCTGAACTTCGGCATCGACATGATCAACCAGATCAAGATCGAAAACCCGCACCTGTGGGATGCCGAGATGAAGGACGAAGCTACCCAGATGATCCTGCAGGGCACCCAGCTGGAGATCGAATACGCGCGTGACACCATGCCGCGCGGAGTACTGGGCATGAACGCCGCGATGATGGAGGACTACCTCAAGTTCATCGCCAACCGCCGCCTGACCCAGATCGGTCTGAAGGAAGAATACCCGGGCACTACCAACCCGTTCCCGTGGATGAGCGAGATCATGGACCTGAAAAAGGAGAAGAACTTCTTCGAGACCCGCGTGATCGAGTATCAGACGGGTGGAGCGTTGAGCTGGGATTGACTCCTGAGTCTAGACCGTTAGGACAGATTAGAAAGCGCTTTACCTGAGTACGGATGTTCGGGGTAGCGAGAAAACTAGAAGCCCCGCCTAGTGCGGGGCTTCTAGTTTCTCCAACGACATACTGTCTTGATCACTACAAATCAGGCTCCGAGTTGCCTGGTGTTTTTTGCACCACGCGCGGGAATACAGCCCTGTAGGGTGGAAAACGCCGAAGGCTTTTCCACCATTGGCTAACGCGAAACCTGGATGGTGGATGGCTTCGGCCATCCACCCTACGCACTCAGCCTCCTGACAGGGACTTGCGCTCCGAGTTGCTTGCCAGCCTGATCGTTCCCACGCTACGCACGGGAATGCAGCGAGTAGGACGTAGGGTGGACAACGCGAAGCTTGTCCACCGGCATGTTCGGCTGAACCAGCTGCGTAGAAAGGAATCTGCCGGATGCCTAGGCAAGATGACTGAAGCCTATTGCGCCACAATCTTCACGACTTCAACCACTCCACCAGACAACAGATGACCAGCAAAATCACCATTTCCGCCGCCTGCCTGTTTGATGCCGAAGGCAGGCTCCTGCTCGTTCGCAAGCGTAATACCCTTGCCCTGATGCTGCCCGGCGGCAAGCCGGAACCAGGCGAGGACACCCTCACTGCGCTGCAGCGCGAGTTGGAGGAAGAGCTCAAGCTGCAACTGCCTGCCAGCGCCCTGAGCTCCCTTGGCCGTTTCGAAGCCCAGGCTGCCAATGAACCCGGTTGCCGGGTGGAGGCCAGTCTGTTCAGTGCCCGCCTGCCCCACTCCGTCAGTCCGGCTGCCGAACTGGAGGAGCTGCACTGGCTGGCGCCGGGCGAAACATTGCCTGAAACCCTCGCCCCACTGGTACGCGAACAGGTGTTGCCACTGATCTGGCCCTGAGCCCGGAATGAAAAAAAACCCGCCGGACCGGAGCACCTCCAGCAGCAGACGTTCGTAGGCATCGGGGATGCGCGCACTGCGGTAGGTATCGGAGAAACTCAGCTGCAGCGGGCCGCTGCGCAACTGCATGCCCTTGTCCAGCCCCTGATCCTTGGTCAGCACCTGCAGGGCGATGCCCTCGTCCGGCTGCAGGCGGATGATCAGCTTGTTACCGATCAGCTGGCGTTGCTCCGGAGCGAAGATGTAATGCGGCGGCGCCTTGAAGTGGATGACGATCTGCGAAAGCTTCTGTGGCATGCGCTTGCCGGTGCGCAGGTAGAACGGCACACCGGCCCAGCACCCGTCAGACGCCGGCCTTGGCGTAATCGATGCGGCCGATGGCGGCACTGGAGCGCTGGCGTTCGCGACGGCCATTGCGCACGGCACGCCAGAGCTGGGGCAGCAGGCTGCGCGCTGCCGGGTCGACAGTCGGCCCCTGCAGCACCAGGCGCTCCACCCGCTCGGGGTGGCGCACGGCCAGGGCCGTGAGGATCTGGCAGCCGTAGGAATTGCCGATGAAGGTGGCCTTGTCGATGGCGCAGGCGCTGAGCCAGAGGTCGAGCACATCGGCCAGTTGCTCGACGCTCAGCACGCGCCGTGGCGTGCCCGTCGCGCTCTCGCCGTAGCCCGGCAGGTCCGGCGCCAGCACGCGGTAGCCGTTGTCGGCCAGCGGCTCCATGTAGCGACTGGAGATGACCAGCCCGTGCACCAGCACCACCACCGGTGCATCGGCAGCGCCGACACTGCGGGTGAACAGCCCCCAGGGGCCGGCCTGAACATGATGACCGTCGATGCCCAGGGCGCGACTGGTGTCGCTCAGCGCCGGCGCGCTCGCCAGTTGCCGATAGCGACGCGTGGCTTCGAAGGTGCCGAGCGCGACGGCGATACCGACCAGGGCGCGGATCCAGGTGCGTGATGGCTGATGAGGCATAAGGAATCCGATGACGACGAACCTGTCTCTTTCGAGGTCCGGCGTATCGTCGAAGTGCCACCTATTTTGGTTCTTCGTATTCTCGCGGGGAGGACACGCTTGATACCGGACTGGCAATTACGTGTTAGCTGTCGATGACTTGGCACTATCCCTTAGCGTGTCGTCTGATCTGCTGGGTTTCGCCCCTTACGGGCGACTCACTTTCTTTGCTTGTGCAAAGAAAGTAAGCAAAGAAACACACCCCTGCATCCGAGCTAGGCGCCCCCGCCCTGCTGCGCCGGGGTTCCCTCGCTCCATCACCGCTCCAGGGGCACGACCGGATGCGGCCCACTGACGAAGGGCCATCCCTGGCCCATCGCAGCTCTCGCGACATCCATGTCGCTCAACCCCTTCCACGGTGATTCCACTCGGCCTCCTGAAGGGGACTTGGGCGTCGTCTGTTCCATCGCAGTTGAAGAGCAAAGGCAAAAGCCAGACACCGCCAATTTCAACTTCGCAAAGATTATGCAAGCTCGCGCCTCGGTCCCGTCAGGAGGCCGAAACGTAGCGCAGCGGAGTGACAGCCGCAGGCAGGCCCGAAGGGTGAGCGCAGCGAATCAAGGTGTGGCGCCTGTAAGGGGCGCAACCCAAAACGTTCAACCGACGCGGTAGTGTAGGGTGCTAAGCCAGTAAGCGATACGCACACAAACTTGCCAGTCCGGGGTCAACCCGCACTTTCCCCTGAACCCGCGAAGCCCACCTTTTTGGGCTCGGCAGCGTAGAGGCAGCCGCCAGCGCCGGCTCGGTACGCCACACGCCGTGATCAGCCGTAGATCGCCGGCTCGCGGTAATGCCGCGGGCAGGCCTGGCCGTCGGCGCGGAACAGGTGGCATTTGTTGGCCATCAGCCCGGCGGCGAAGGTCTCGCCCACCGCCACGCGGCGGTCGCCATCCGCGCGCAGGGTGATGATGTCCTCCACCCCTTCCAGGCTCAGGTAGATCAGGTTGTGGTCGCCCAGGCGCTCGGCCACGCTGATCTGCCCGTAGAAGGCGAAGTCGGCCTGCTCGGCGGCGACGAAGTGCTCCGGGCGCACGCCCAGGGTCAACTCCTCGCCGGGCTCGACGCCGGTGCCGTCGACCAGCACTTGCATGCGGTAGCCGCCGGGCATCTCGATCTCCACCGCCTCGCTGCTGGCGCTGAGCGCGCGCACCTGGAGGAAGTTCATCTGCGGCGAGCCGAGGAAGCCGGCGACGAAGCGGTTGCGCGGGTAGTGGTAGAGCTCCAGCGGCGCACCGACCTGGGCGATGCGCCCGGCCTCGAGCACGACGATCTTGTCGGCCATGGTCATGGCTTCGACCTGGTCGTGGGTGACGTAGATCATGGTGGACTTCAGGCGCTGGTGCAGGCGCGAGATCTCGATGCGCATCTGCACGCGCAGGAAGGCATCGAGGTTCGACAGCGGCTCGTCGAACAGGAACACCTTGGGCTCGCGCACCAGGGTACGGCCGATGGCCACACGCTGACGCTGGCCGCCGGAAAGGTCCTTGGGCTTGCGTTCGAGCAGCGCATCGAGTTGCAGGATGCGCGAAACCTCCTCCACCTTGCTGCGGACCTGCGCCTTGCCAATCTTCGCCAGCTTGAGGCCGAAGGCCATGTTCTCCGCCACCGTCATGTGCGGGTAGAGGGCGTAGGACTGGAACACCATGCCCACCGAGCGATCCTTGGGCGGCAGGTCGTTGACCCGCTGACCGTCGATCAGCAGCTCGCCGGAGCTGATCTCCTCCAGCCCGGCGATCAGCCGCAACAGGGTGGACTTGCCGCAGCCGGACGGCCCGACGAAAACCACGAATTCGCCGTCCTCGATGTCCAGGTCGATGTTGCGGGTGATGGCGGTGCCGTCGTAGTGCTTGCAGATGTTGCGCAGGGTAACGCTGGCCATGGGATACCTCTCGAACGGGGCCGGGAACCTATGGATTGGGCCCGGCCGGAAAGCTTAAGAACCTGCAGGAGCCGGACAGGCTCCTGCAAACGCAAGGGGCCTAGTGTCGCGACAACCATGAGATGTCGATCGCTGTAGGGTGGGTTAGCGGCGCCAACCGCCGAACGCCCGGACACTCCCAGGGTGGCGCGCCGCGTAACCCACCAAGCGATTGACCGCGTTGCGCCAATGGTGGGTTACGCCGCGTCACTTATGCGCTGATGCCGGTTAATGGCGGTATGCGGCTAACCCACCCTACGGGGGATCGCAGTAGCTGGGTAAGACCGCGATCAACCAACACTTCATGCATGTCGCGGCACTAGCCCAGCAGCCGGGCGAAGCCGAACCCATGGGCCGGCAAGTGTACCCAACTACCGAGGAACTCGGCCGTGCTGGACGGCACGCCCTCCAGCGGCTCGACCATCAGCGGCAGGTCGTAGCGGCGCTCGCGGTCGCCCAGATTGAACAGGCACAGCCAGGCCTGCTCGCCCAGACGCCGTTCGAACACCAGCAGGTCGTCGTCGTGGTAGCGCACCTGGATATCGCCGTCGATCAGCAGCGGCTGCTCCTGGCGCCAGGCGAGAAAGCGCCGGTAGCTGTTGAGCATCGAGGCCGCGTCGGCCTCCTGCACGTCCACCGCCAGGGCGCGGTGGCGTTCGTCCAGCGGCAGCCAGGGCCGCTCACTGGAGAAGCCGGCATGGACGCCGTCGCGTACCCAGGGCATCGGCGTGCGGCAGCCGTCGCGCCCCTTGAACTCGGGCCAAAAGGTGATGCCGTAGGGGTCGACCAGATCCTCGTAAGCCAGCTCGGCCTCCGGCAGGCCCAGCTCCTCGCCCTGGTACAGACACACGCTGCCGCGCAGCGACAGCAGCAGCGCCATCAGCAGGCGACCGCGCGCCGGGCTCTCTTCGCCGGCCAGGGCCCAGCGGCTCATCACCCGCACCACATCGTGGTTGCCCACCGACCAGCAGGGCCAGCCGTCGCTGAGTTCGCGCTCGATGCTCTCGATGGTGTGGCGGATGAACGCCGGGCTGCACTGCGCGGTGAGCAGGTCGAAGGAATAGGCCATGTGCAGGGTATCGCCGCCACTGGTGTAGGCGGCCATGGTACGGAGCGAATCGTCGCAGCCGATCTCCGCCACCGTGGCGGTGCCGGGGTAGCGCTCCAGGAGCGCACGCAGGCGGCGCAGGAAGTCGAGGTTCTGCGGCTGGGTCTTGTCGTAGAGGTGGCGCTGGTAGGCGTAGGGGTTGTCGACGCGCACACCGATGCCGCCCTCGCGGATGTCCAGGTTCGGCGGGTTGTTGCGCAGCGCCTGGTCGTGAAAGTAGAAGTTGGCAGCGTCCAGGCGGAAGCCATCGACGCCCAGCTGCAGCCAGAACTCCATGTCGTCGAGCAACTGCTGCTGCACCGCCTCGCAGTGGAAGTTGAGGTCCGGCTGGCTGGCCAGGAAGTTGTGCAGGTAGTACTGCTTGCGCCGGCCCTCCCAGGTCCAGGCCGAACCGCCGAATACCGACAGCCAGTTGTTCGGCGGCGTGCCGTCCGGGTTGGGGTCGGCCCAGACGAACCAGTCGGCCTTGTCGTTGCTGCGGCTCGAACGGCTCTCGGCGAACCAGGGATGCTGGTCGGAGCAGTGGTTGAGCACCTGGTCGATGATGATGCGCAGGCCGCGCTCGTGGGCGGCCGCCACCAGGGCACGGAAGTCGTCGAGGGTGCCGAACAGCGGATCGACGCCACGGTAGTCGGAGACGTCGTAACCGAAATCCTTCATCGGCGAGGTGAAGAACGGCGACAGCCAGATGGCGTCGACGTTGAGGCTGGCGATGTAGTCGAGCTTGGCGATTACGCCGGGCAGGTCGCCGACGCCGTCGTCGTTGCTGTCGAGAAAACTGCGTGGGTAGACCTGGTAGATGACGCCGCCGCGCCACCAGTCCTTGCGAATAACAGCCATACAGCAAGCCTTTTGTTGTTCGTGATGACAGCTCCACTCTAGGCAAGAGGGCAAGGCGTCACATCCTCCCCGCCGGGGTTTTCGACGGCGTAGCTGGTGGCGGGCAAGGGGGAGGAGTTTTGGGGGTGGGGATCGTGCGCGCGAAGCCGGGCCGTAGGGTGCGCTGTGCGCACCAACCCGCGCCTATCGAGGCATCAACATATTCGTCAGACACCCGACCCCGCAGCGGTGCGCACGGCGCACCCTACGGTTGGGTATCCCCCTACTCCCCCTGGATCTTGCTCAACAGGCTGCGCGCCAGCTGCACCGCTTCGCTGCGCTGGGTGATGGCGAGCTTCTGGTAGATGCTGCGGATATGCGTCTTGATGGTGGTCGGGGCGACGTTGAGGTGTTCGGAGATCTGCTCGTTGGACAGCCCGGCGTGAATCAGGCTGAGCACCTGCCATTCGCGCCGGGTCAACGGCGAATGGCGGATCAGCTCGGGCACGTCGGGGCGGTTGATGATGTCCTGAATCACCGCCTCGTCCAGGGTGATGCGGATCGCCCGGCTGAAGTCGCGCTGCTGCTGGGCCAGCTGGATCAGGCGCTCGGCGCGCTGGTGTTCCAGCTCGTCGAGGCGACGCTCGTGCTGCAGTGCCTTGAGCATGGCGATCAGCGGCTTGCCCAGGCGCAGGA
Source organism: Pseudomonas sp. NCCP-436 (assembly GCF_019656335.1). Lineage (GTDB taxonomy): Bacteria > Pseudomonadota > Gammaproteobacteria > Pseudomonadales > Pseudomonadaceae > Aquipseudomonas. Next base: position 48,143 of record NZ_BPLZ01000015.1, read on the forward strand.
AGCTGCCGATGGCGCCGGTACCGCTGGCCAGGGTCAGCGCCTGGTGCAGATGGTCGAGGCTGCTCTGGCGTTCCTCGCGCTGCCAGTAGGCCAGCGCCTGGAGGATATGGTTGCGGTTCTGGTCCATCACCAGCTGGTGGCGCTCGGCATCGAGCTGTAGCTGACGCAGGATCGGTAGCGCGCGGTCGCCCTGGTTCAGCGCCAGGTAGGCGCGCACATGGTTGCGCGCGTTGCCCTGGGCGAAGTGGTTGGCCCCCGGCTTGAGCGGCGGCGCGGTGGCAAGCCACTGGCGGATGCTGTCCTTGTCCTGGGTCGAGTCCCAGTAGGTGAGCATCACCGCGTGGGCGTTGGCCTGCCAGTCGATGTGGTAGTCGTCGCCGGCCAGCAGCGTCTTGAGCCGGCCGATGTAGTCGGCACACTGGTTCTGCTGGCCGCGCGCATGGGCAACGCGGGCGAGCAGCACGTAGCACTGCAGGAACCAGTGGTCGCCCACCGTATCGAGTATCTCCAGCCCCTGCAGGGCGCACTGTTCGGCGGCATCGAGGTGGTGCCACTCCAGCAGCACCTGGCCGCGCACGCGGTGGATGAATTCCATGATCGGGGTGACCGGCAGCTTTTCCTGCTCGATGTACTGCAGCGCCCGCTCCTGCAGGTTGTAGGCCTTCTGCAGGTGGCCCTGGGCGACGGCGATCTCCGACAGCTGGCCGAGGCTCCACAGCACCGGGTGCGAGGCGTTGATCTGCTGCGCGCGGCGCACGTTTTCCTCGTGCTGATGCTGGGCCTTGGCCAGATCGCCCTGGACGAAGTGCGACTCGGCCAGCACCGACAGCGCCGCGACGCGGGAGGTGCGCATGGTCAGCGGCTCGAGCGCCAGTGCCTGGCGGGCGAAGGCCATGGCACGCTGCTGGTCGCCCTGGTTGATCGCCACCTGGGCGCGCACCGCCTGGTATTCGGCCTCGATGCGCTGCCACTGCTCGGCACTGAACTGCTCGCGCTGCACCGCCTCGCCGGCCTGCAGCCAGCGTTCGACCTGATCGCTCTGGTACTGGTTCTGCGAGGCCCAGGCCTGCAACAGGGTGAACAGCGGCGACTCGGCCACACGGCTCTCCGGCAGCACGGCCAGGCAGCGCTGCAGCAGCTCCAGACGCCCCTGGCGATAGAAGTGACGGCCGTGGGTCTCGAGAATCTGCGCCACTCGCTGCGGATCATGCGCCAGCAGCGCATGGCGGGCGGCCTCCTCGGCCATCTTCTCCTCGAGCAGCGCCTCGGCGGCGCGCAGGTGCAGTTCGCCCATGCGCTGCGGATGATGGGTGGACAGCTCGTTGCGCAGGAAGCTGGCGAACAGCGGGTGGTAGGCGAACCACTGACGCAACGGATCCACCGCCTGGATAAACAGGCCGCTGCGTTCGAGGTTTTCCAGCATCTCGCGGCCGTTGCAGCTGTCGGTCAGGCGGTCGGCCAGCGGCGCGCTGAAGCGCTCGAGCAGGCATGTGGACTGCAGAAAATCCTGGGTGGCGCCGTCCAGGCCGTAGAGCACCTGCTCACGGAAATAGTCGCGCACGTAAGGATGGCCGAGTTGCAGCGCCTCGAGAAACAGGTCCATGCCGCGCCCGGTCTGCACCTCCTGCAGGGTCAGCTGCAGCGCGCAGGGCCAGCCGCCGATGCGCCGGTTGAGGCGCTCGACCTGCTCGCGGTTGATGGCGATCGGCAAGCCCAGATCCAGTAGCGCCTGCACTTCGTCCAGCTCGAAGGCCAGGTGGCTGGCGTCCAGCGCCAGCAGCTGACGCTTGACCCGCAGCTCGGCCACGCCCAGGTCCGGCAGGCCGCGGCTGCACACCAACAGGGTCAGCCAGGGCGGCGTGTTGCGCAGGAAGAAGCGCAGCGCGGCGATCACCTCGCGGTTGCGCAGCGCCTCGAACTCGTCGAGCACCAGCAACAGCGGCGGATGCTCGGCCGGCAGTTCGGCGAGCAGGCGGGTGAGCAGACCGTCGAGGCCGTCGTCGCCCTGCTCGGCGCGATTGACGCACTGCGGACAACCGCCCTCGAGCTGGCGATGCAGGGCATTGAGCAGGTAGCGGCCGAACTGCCGCGGGCTGTTGTCGTTGCCGTCGAGATTGAGCCAGGCCACGGCGCCGGCAAAGGCTGCGGCCCACTGGCTGGCCAGCACGGTCTTGCCGAAGCCGCTGGGCGCCTGCAGCACGGCCAGGCGCACCTGGGGCAGGCGCTGCAGCCACTCGTCGAAGCGCGGCCGCGGCAGCAGGCCGGGATGAATGGACGGCGCGGCCAGCTTGGCCGGTATCAAAGGCAGTGGCGGACGGGCCGCTGTGGTCATGATCCTCTCCCGTTATTTATCGTTGTCCGGGTTTTGGCGAATCTTACATCGGTATCGGGTGGCGGGTTTCAACCGCCCTGCGGCTGATCACGCCTAACCCGTAGGGTGTCGCGGGGCCGCCTAGGCCGTGCGCACCAAATCGTGGCTACCCCTTAACGCCCCCCGCGGTCAGCCCACCGACTATCCACTTCTGGCAATAGAGGAATACCAGGGTGATCGGCAGACCGGAGAGCACGGCGGCGGCGGCGAAGTCGCCCCACAGGTAGTTCTGCTCGTACAGGTACTGCTGCGCGCCGACCGACAGGGTCAGCTTGTCCACGTCCAGCAGCAGCACCGAGGCCATGGGGTATTCGGTGATGCTGGTGATGAAGGCGAGGATGAACACCACGGCGAGGATCGGCACGCTCATCGGCAGCAGGATGTGCACGAAGGCCTGCCAGGTGGTGGCGCCGTCGACGATGGCGGCCTCCTCCAGCGAGGCGTCGATGCTTTCGAAGTAGCCCTTGATGGTCCAGATATGCAGGGCCATGCCGCCGAGCGAGGCGACGATCACCGCGCCGTGGCTGTTCACCCCGAGCCAGCCGGCGTGCTTGCCGAGCTGGTCGAACAGGGCGTAGATGGCCACCAGCGACAGCACCGGCGGGAACATCTGGAAGATCAACATGCCCTTGAGGATCGGCCCCTTGCCGGCGAAGCGCATACGGGCGAAGGCATAGGCGCTAGTGGTCGACAGCAGCAGGATCAGCGCCGAGCTGATGAAGGCGATCTTCACCGAGTTCCACAGCCAGGTCAGCACCGGGAACGGCGGCTGGGTCACCGAGCCATCGGCATGCTGGTAGGGAATGCCAAGGGCCAGCGACCAGTGCTCCAGGGTCGGGTTGTCCGGCAGCAGGCTGCCGGTGGCGAAGTTGCCTTCGCGGAAGCTGATCGACACCACCATCAGCAGCGGGAAGACGATCAGCGCGATGAAGCCGAGCAGACCTGCATGGGTCAGCCACAGGCGGTATTTCACGGATTTCGGTTGCACCATCGCCATGGCGGGTTCCTCAGACTTTGACTTTCGACAGTTTCAGGTTGAGCCAGGCCAGCGCGCCCACCACCAGGAAGATCAGCGTGGCGATGGCCGCCGCCAGGGCGAAGTTCTGCCCCGAGTCCTGGAAGGCGATGCGGTAGGTGTAGCTCACCAGCAGATCGGTGGTGCCGGCCGGGGTGGTGGCGCCGATGATGTCCGGGCCGCCGCGGGTCAGCAGGGTGATCAGCACGAAGTTGTTGAAGTTGAAGGCGAAGCTGGCGATCAAAAGCGGCGCCAGCGGCTTGATCAGAAGCGGCAGGGTGATCTTCAGCAGGTTGTCCAGGGGCGTGGCGCCATCCATCGCCGAGGCCTCGTAGAGGTCGCGCGGAATGGCCTGCAGCAGGCCCATGCACAGCAGCAGCATGTAGGGGTAACCCAGCCAGGTGTTGACCATCAGGATCATCGAGCGGGCCAGGGTCGGGTCGCTGAACCAGTCCGGGCGGATGCCGAACAGGCCGTTGAGCAACAGGTTGATCTCACCGAAGTTCTGGTTGAACAGGCCGCGGAACACCAGGATGGAGATAAAGGCCGGCACCGCGTAGGGCAGGATCAGCATCAGCCGGTAGAACGCCTTGCCGCGCACCAGATCCCACTGCAGCAGGCTGGCCAGGACCAGGCCGACGGCCAGGGTGAAGAGCACGGTGAGGCCGGCGAAGGCCACGGTCCAGACGAAGATCTCGAGGAAGGGCCCGCGGATGCTCGGGTCGGTCAGTACCCGGGTGAAGTTGCTGGTGCCGGCGAACACGGTGAAGCCCGGCGCCACCTTGTTGCCGTGGCTGTCGAGGTAGAAGCCGGTGGTATGGTCGGGCTCCAGGCGCTCGTTGCTACGCGTGTTGAGCAGGTCGCCGTTTTCCAGCAGGCGGTACAGCGGCTTGACCGCCGCCACCTCGCGCAGGCCGTACAGACGCAGCAGCTCGCCGTCGCTGCCGCGCAGCACCCACTGCTCCAGCTCGGCGCGGCGCTGGATCACCTCGCGCAGCGCCAGTGCCTCGCCCAGCTCGCCGGGTTCGCGTTCGGCCCTGAGCGCCAGCGGCTCGCCGGCCGCGTCGCCGGTCGCATCCCCAACGAGAGGCGGCGAGACGAACGCGCCGCGCTCGCCCTTGTCGACGCGCAAACGCAGCTCGCCGGCCTCATCGCGGTGCAGGCTGAAGGCGTAGCGCTCGCCGGCCAGGTAGGTCTGGCGCAGGTGATAGCGCTGCACCTGCTCGAAGCTCAGCAGATTGCTGCCGCTGTAGTTGGTGAAGCCGATGCCCACGGTGTACAGCAGCGGAAAGATGACGAACACCAGCATGCCCGCCAACGCCGGGTAGATGTAGCGATGGGCGTAGGTGCGGCGGCTGATGAACACGTAGCTGGCGATGCCGGTGACCACCAGGCCGAGCAGGGCGAAGGCCAGTTGCTGCTGGGCATAGAGCGCCAGCACCAGGTACAGCGCCAGGGCGTTGAACAGGCCCCACAGGCTCCAACGCAGGCCGGCACGCAGGGATGGCAGGGAAAACAGTTTCATGGGCGTACTGGCCACGGCGGCGGAAAGATTGACGACGGACATCAGGTTTATAGCCTCGGAGCGGGGCCGCCGCGACGCCAGGCGTCGACGGCGGCCGGATTTCACTTGGCGATGCGCTTGGCGGCGTCGTCCAGCGCGGCGTCCACGGTCTGCCGACCGGAGGTGATGTTGCTCAGCGCCGGCGCCATGGCCGACCAGAAGGCGCCCATCTCCGGCACGTTGGGCATCGGCTGGCCGAGCTGGGCGTTGTCGAAGGTGGCCTTGATCAACGGGTCGCTGGCCAGCTCGGCCATATAGGCCTTGTTCGGCACGGCGCCGAGCGGCACGTCGGCGCTCACGGTCTTGAGCCCCTCGACCTGCAGCAGGTAGTTCTCGAGGAACTCCACGGCCAGCGCCTGGTTGGGGCTGGCGGCGTTCAGCGCGGCGGCCATCACCCCGCTGAAGGGTCGGCTCGGCGCGTCGCCGACCGCGGGAATCGGCGCCACGCCGAAATCGATGCCGCTCTTCTTGGCGTTGGCCCAGGCCCAGGGGCCGCTGATGAACATGGCCGACTCGCCCTTGTTGAAGGCGGCCTCGGCGACGCTGTAGTCGGCGCCCTTGGGCATCACCCCGGCGTCGATCAGCGCCTTGAGGGTCTGCGCGCCCTGCTTGGCGCCGGCGTTGTTGACCCCGGTGCGACTGGTGTCGTAGCCGCCCTCGGCGGCGGCGAAGGCATAGCCGCCGTTGGCGGCCAGCAGCGGCCAGGTGAAGTAGGTGTTGTTGTAGTCCCAGAGGATGGCGCGCTTGCCGGACTTGGCCAGCTCGGCGTTGAGCGCCAGCACCTCGTCGAAGCTGGCCGGCGGGGTCGGCACCAGCGCCTTGTTGTAGAGCAGGCCGATGGCCTCGACCGCCATCGGGTAGCCCCACAGCTTGCCGCCGTAGGTCACCGCCTCCCAGGCGAAGTCCTCGATCTCGCCTTGGACCTTGGCGCTGGGGGTGATCGGCGAGATCAGCCCGCTCTGCGCCCATTCGCCGAGGCGGTCGTGGGCCCAGATGAAGATGTCCGGGCCGTTGCCGGTGGCGGCGGCCTGCTGGAACTTGTCGGTGGCACTGTCCGGATGGGCCACCTCGACGGCGATGCCGGTGTCGGCGGTGAAGCGCTCGCCGACCTTGGCCAGACCCTTGTAACCCTTGTCGCCGTTGATCCAGATGACCAGCTTGCCCTCCTCGATGGCGGCCTGGGCCGGCAGGGAATGGCTCAGGGTGGCGGCGAGGCCGATGGCGACTGCGCTGAGCAGCGTCTTGTTCATGTCTTGTTGTCCTCGTGGCTTCTTGTTTTTGATCCACAACCGCGGCGAGCCGGTGAGCGCTCTGCCAGCCCGGTCATCCTCGACCGAAAGGGCAAGCGCCACATCCTCCCCGGTCGCGCTCTCGAGGGCGTAGAAGCGGGGGCGTAGTCTGCCAGCGCCTCCCTGAAAAAAGTATGCACCCCTGCCCCTTCTGCGCCTGTTGCAGGCGGCGTGGAGCGGGTGTACTGGAGGCTCACCAGTTGCGGGAGAACCCCATGCGCCGCCCTTCGTTGCCGACTTCGCTCACCACCCTGGCCTGCGCCCTGCTCTGCCAGTTTGCCAGCGCCGAGCCGCAGCTGCAGGCCTGGCTGGATCAACGGCCAGTGCCGCTGCAATGGAATAACTCCGCGCCGCAGCGCTACAGCGTCGAGCTGGACCTGAGCGCCGGCCAGTTGCGTCTGCAGGCGCCCAATGCCAGCGGCAGCGCCCAGCCGCTGGCCTTGTACCAGCGTCAGGACTGGCACGCGGGCAGCTCACTCAGCCTGCAGATCGGCGAGCCCGGCCGCTATCGCCTGCTGTTTCAGGAAGACGCCCAGCCCCATCTGCGCCTGCTGCCGCTGCGCGAGCAGGCGCCGCGCAGCACCTGCCGCACCTGGCAGGGCGAGGCGCTGAGCGTCGCGGTCGGCCAGGTATTCGCCGATGGCGAGGTGCTGCGCGATGCCTACAGCGGCCAGTTGGCCACGGTGGAAAACGGCCGTATCGAGCTGACCCCGGCGGCGCATAGCGACGGCCTGCTCCTGCTCGAGCCAACCGAGCCGGCGCCAGCGCCCGCCCACGACTGGCGCAATGCCACGGTGTATTTCGCTATCACCGACCGCTTCGCCAATGGCGATACCGGCAACGACCGCAGCTACGGGCGCCAGCCCGACGGCGAGCAGGAGATCGGTACCTTCCATGGCGGCGACCTGCGCGGCCTGACCGGCAAGCTCGACTACCTGCAGCAGCTGGGGGTCAACGCACTGTGGATCAGCGCGCCCTTCGAGCAGATCCATGGCTGGGTCGGCGGCGGTGACAAGGGCGATTTCCGCCATTACGCCTACCACGGTTACTACGCCCTGGACTTCACCCGCCTGGACGCCAACATGGGGACGGAAGACGAGCTGCGCGAGCTGATCGCCCAGGCTCACGCCCGCGGCATCCGCGTGCTGTTCGACGTAGTGCTCAACCACCCCGGCTATTCGACCCTGGCCGACATGCAGGCGCTCGGCTTCGGCGCGCTGCGCGGCGGCATGCAGCAGTACCTGCCGCCGCGCTGGAGCGACTGGCAGCCGGAGAGCTTCGAGAACCTGCACGCCTACCACAACCTGATCGACTACCAGCACGACGCCTGGCGCCAGTGGTGGGGCAAGGACTGGGTACGCGCCGACATCGCCGACTATGACAGCCCGCCCAGCGTGCTGGTCGACCCGCGCCAAGGCTCGCTGGCCTTCCTCCCCGACTTCAAGACCGAGAGTCAGCAGCCGGTGTCCCTGCCGCCCTTCCTGCTGCGCAAGGCCGACACCCGCGCCGTGCCACGCGAGGGCTACCGGGTGCGCGACTATCTGGTGGAATGGCTGAGCTTCTGGGTGCGCGAATTCGGCGTCGACGGCTTTCGTGCCGATACCGTCAAGCACGTCGAACTGGAGAGCTGGGCGGCGCTGCGCCAGGCAGCCGACAAGGCGCGCGCCGAGTGGTCGGCGGCCAACCCCGATGATCCCATGAGCGGCAGCCCGTTCTGGATGGTCGGCGAGGTGTTCGGCCACGGCCCGCAGGCCAGCGTTTACCAGGACCACGGCTTCGACGCGCTGATCAACTTCGACTTCCAGGGCGAGCTGGCCGCCAGGGGCAGCGAGTGCCTGCGCCAGATCGAGGACGGCTACCGCGACTACGCCGAGCTGCTGGCCAACGACGCGCGGCACAACTTCATGAGCTACGCCTCGTCCCACGACACCTCGCTGTTCTTCGCCGACCAGGGCCATCAACTGGCGCGCCAGCGCGGCCTGGCCGGAGCCCTGCTGCTGGCACCCGGCGCGGTGCAGATCTACTACGGCGACGAAAGCGCGCGCCCGCTCGGGCCCACGGGTTCGGACCCGCACCAGGGCACGCGCTCGTCGATGAACTGGGACGCCCAGCAGCAGGCGCCCATCGCCGAACTGCTGGCGCACTGGCGCCTGCTCGGCCAGTTCCGCGCGCGCCACCCGGCCATCGGCGCCGGCCGCCACCAGCAGCTGTCCACCCAGCCCTACGCCTTCGCTCGCACCCTGGGCAAAGACCGGGTGGTGATAGTGCAAGGGCGATAAGCGCATATGCCAACGCCAACCCGTAGGGTGCGCTGTGCTCACCAACAGGAGTCGATATGACACCCGAACAACAACGCCGCCAAAGCCAACTGGCCTTCGCCGCCAGCCGCGCCGAACTGGAGGTGGGCTCGCTCGCCGGTTGCCCGCTGCCCCTCGAACACCTGCTGGCCACCCGTCCCGGCAGCCCCTGGGTACGTCGCCATTTCTCCGGTGGCCTGACCGCCGAGGTCTACCAGCTGGAGGCCGGCGGCCAGCTGTGGACGCTCAAGCGCGCGCGCAACCCGTGCAAGGTGCGCAACCCCGACGGCCAGACCTCCTTTCTCAACGAGGTGCAGCGCCGCGCAGAGCTGCAGGCCTTGAAACAGCAGCCGGCCTGGGGCGAGGCCCTGGCCGGCATCGTCGAGACGCGTTACGCCAGCTACCGCCAGGGCCTGCTGCTGTCGCCCTGGATCGCCGGCGAGGCGATCGGCGAATGGGACGAGCGGCGCCTGCTGCAGCTGTTCGATACGCTGCTGGCGCTGCTGCAGCTGGGCTTCTTCGAGTGGGACCTGTGCCCCGGCAACCTGCTCGACGACGGCCGCATCCGCCTGTTCGACTTCGGCTATATGTACCGCTTCGAGCCGCTGCACAGCTTCAACAGCAACGGCCAGCTGACCCCGCAGTGCCACGCCGCCGAACGCTTCGAAACGCGCTGCTACTACGCCCACCTGCTGCACCTGGAACGCGAGCGCGGACAGAGCGCCGCGCTGGCCGCGCTGGAACTGGAAAAGCGCATCGCCCTGGAGTGCTACCGGCGCCTGCGCAGCCATCTGGCTGGACGCGGCGCCAGCGCCACGGTACTGGCCTGGCTGCAACGCATCATCGACCAGTGGCAGGACGCGCTGGGCGGCGGCCTCGACGGCCTGTACCTGCGCGAGGCCTGGCGCTCGCACCTGAGCGATCTGGAGGACGACCTCGGCGGCCAGACCTGCACGCCGCTGACCCTGCAGCGCATCGCCTGGCTGCAACGCTGCCTGGACGAATGCGGCGCCCAGCTGCGGCGCCTGGAACTGCTCGAAGGCCGCACCCCGGACGCCTGGCGCGCCGAGCTGGAACAGGCGCTGCAGCAGGCGCATGAGTGGCAGGTTGGTGAATAGGCAGAGCTAGGCGGCCCCGCGCGCCCCCTACAAAGGCCTGCCGTGTTCTCAGGGTGCGCCGCGGAGCACCGCGGCCTCGGTGGCTCTTTCTGCATACCCCATCCAGCGGCGACAACTCGACCGGACCGGGAATAGGCGCCGGCCTGGCAGATCGGCGTTTATCCCTGGTGCGCACGGCGCACCCTAGGGCTCGCCGCACCATATCCGCAGACTTACATATCGGCGTATCGGCACCATCGTAGGGTGCGCCGTGCGCACCGAGCTTGCGCGGTCACTCGCCGAACGCCCTCTCATCCTCCGCCACCCCGCCCCAATCCGCCGGATACACGCCTTCGCGCAGCAGGCACCGATCGCTCAGGTCAGGTAGCGGGCGCACAGCGCCTGCTGCTCAGCCACCATGGCCGCCTGGCGCTCGCTGCTCTCGGTGATACCGACGATGCGCTGCATGTTGTCCTCGGCCACCGCGTGGATGTCGTGCATGCTGCGCGTCACGTCTTCGGCAGCCAGGCGCTGCTGGGCGGTGGCCTGGCTGATCTGCCGCGACATGCCGGCGATGGCGCCGACCTGCTCGTGGATCCGCTGCATCGCCTGATCGGCCTCGCCGACCTGGGCCAGGTTGGCCTGCATGTGCTGGCGGCTCAGCTCCAGCGACTGTACCGCCGCCTGGATGCCCTGCAGCAGACCGTCGATATGCGACTGGATCTCGCCGGTGGAGCTGGCCGTGCGCAAGGCCAGGCTGCGCACCTCGTCGGCGACCACGGCGAAGCCGCGGCCCTGCTCGCCGGCACGCGCCGCCTCGATGGCCGCGTTGAGGGCCAGCAGGTTGGTCTGCTCGGCGATGCTGCGGATCACCGCGAGGATCTGGCCGATGCGCTGCCCGCCGACCTCGACCTCGGCGATCTCGGCCACGCTGCCCTGCAGCTGCTGCGCCAGCGCCCGGGTGCTGCGGATGGTGCCGGCCATGATCTGGCTGCCGCTGTCGACGCAGGCGCCGACGCTGTCGACCCGCCGTGCGGTCTGCTCGGCATGCACCGCCACCTCGGCGAAGCTCGATTCCATCTGGGTCAGGCTGGCGGCCAGCGCACCGATGCTCGAGCGCTGCCGATCCAGGCCCTGGCGCGCCTCGGCGCAGGAATCGGCATTGCCACGGGCGATGGCGTCCTGCTGGTCGGCGGCGCGGCCCAGCTGCGCCAGGGCGTCGCGCAGGTTGCCGGCGACCCGATTGACGTCCGCCGCGACCCGGCCGAACTCGTCTGCCCGCTGGTAATCGCAGCGGCCGCGCAGATCGCCCTCGGCCAACCGGTTCAGCGCGCCGGACACCGCTCCCAGCGCCCGGCGCATGGTGCGGCTGAGCCAAACGCCCATGCTCAGGGCGATGCCGAGCGACAGCGCGGCCAGCCACAGCAGGCGATCGAAGCCGCGCCGATAGGTCAGGCGCGCCTGTTCAAGCTGCGCCCGGGCGTCGCGCTCGCTCGCCTCGATCAGTTGCCCGACCTGCTCGCCCACCTGCGCCTGCAACGCCTGCAGCTGGCGCTTGCGCTCCTGGTTAGCCTGCTTGTCGGCGAGCCAGCCGGCGTACTGCGCCAGCGCGCCCTGGCCGTCGAGCAGCAGGTTGCGCTTGATCTCGGCGAACTCGCCCCGATAGGTATGCACATAGTCGGTGCGACTGTCCTGGTGGGGCAGTAGGTCGTCCAGCACCCGCCCCAGCTTGTCATGCAGATTGGGCAAGCGTTCCCTGACCTTGGCCTCGGCCTGCTGCAGGCGCTGCGGCGAGGCGCTGCCGACCGCGTCGAAGACCAGTGCCTCGACCTGCTCCAGCGGAATGATGAACTGCTTGAGCGAGTAGGCGACGTAGTCGTCCTTGGTGACCGCCTGCACCCTGAGCAGGTCCTGCTTGAAGCGCGACAGTTGCAGCTGCAGGTTGCGCAGCGTCACCGCAGTGCGCTCGACCCGCGCCAGCACCTGGCGCTGCGCCTCCAGCAGTTCGCGGCTCTGCGCGTCCAGCTGCGGCAGCAACTGCCCCAGCCGCACCAGCTCGGCCTGTTCGGCGCCGTTCCCCAGGGTCCGCATGACGTCCAGGCGGGCGTCGACCCGTTCGGCATGCTGCCCATGCGCGGTGGCGAAGGCCTCGAGTTCCTCGGCGCGTTCGGCGCCGAGGGCATCGGACAGGTTCTGGGTCAGGCCCTGCAGGGCACTGAAGAAGCTCTGGCTGGCCTGCAGCCGCGCGGCGCTGTGGGCGATGCGTTCGCCCGAGCCCTGCAGCTCGCCGATGGCGCTCAGGCTGCTGCCGCCGAGCAGCACCAGCAGCAGGGCCAGCGCCGCGATCAGCAGGTACAGCCGCGGCAGGAAGCCGACCTTGAAGGCGGTCAGCCGGTTTACAAGAGGGGACAACATCGATCTCTCCTGTCGATAGAGACCGGGCCGCCGGGAACGGCGCGGCGGCCCGGCAGACTCAGAAGCCGCCGCTGGTGGTGGCCCCGGCCGTAACCGTCAGGCTATTGTTGCCTCCCGGCTGCCAGGTCTTGACCTGCGCCGGGTCGCTCTCGTTACGGATGATGCATTTCCACTCCAGCTGCTGGCCGGCCGGCAGGGCGATGCTGCCCTTCCAGGTCGGGTAGGCGCTGGTGTCGCTCAGGCGCACGGCGCCGGCCGCGCTCCAGTTGCCCAGCTGGGCCACGTTACCCACCGCATAGACGCTGTCGCCCCACTGGGTCACGCCGTTGTCGCAGCGGAAGTTGACGCTGACCAGCTCGCCCCGATCTTCATCGTCACCCTGGCCGCTGCGCCAGATACGGATCGCGCCGTTGTCGGCGTTGAGCGCCTCGGTGAAGTCGCCGCTGGCCACCTGGCCGGGCGAGTCCAGGTTGGAGTCCAGGGCGATCAGCAATTGCTGCTGGCTGCCACCGACCGTCGCCACCAGGCCGGAATAACCCGAATGGAACTGGATCGCCGAGGCGGCCTTGACCCCGGCGGCGCGGCGGATCTGGATCAGCTGGCGGATGAAGTCGCCATGGCCCCAGTCGTACATGTGCGGCCAGTACACCACCGGCGTGCCCGGGCTGCTGAGGATGTAGGCGTAGGCCTGCTTCAGCCGCGCGTCCGGCAACGGCCAGTGGTGCTGGCCGCCGTTGGGGCCGGGCGAGTAGCCGGTGTCGTGGTTGTCGACGAAGGTCACCGCCACCTCGCGCCAGCGCGCATCGGGATTGCCGTTCAGACCGTGGCGCCAGTCGGCGATGCCGCCGTTCTGCATGCGCTCCTTGAGGGCGAAGTCGAACACCGTGCACTTGGCCCGATCGGACCAGTCCTTGAGGATCTGCTGCCAGCTGGCGCCGTTGCGCCAGTCCCAGCTCGGGTACTCGCCCGGCGCCTTCCACAGCTCGCCGAGGCAGAAGCCGTTGTCGTGGGCATCGCTCATCCAGCTGGCGACCCGCTCGCCGGCGTAGCCGCGGACGAAGTCGAAGCGAAAGCCCCCGGCGCCATACTGGCTGCGCAGCCTGGCGAACTCGTCGCGGAACATCGCGTAGTTCTGCGGGTGGCCAGTATTGAGGTCGGCGTCGCCGCCCATGAAACGGTCGCCGTCGTCGCAGTCGTTGGCATGGTTGCCCGGGTCATTGCAGTCGTGGCGCCACAGCCCCTGGCCGGCCGGCAGGTTGATCTCCTTGTCCGGGTAGCCGCGGTTCATATGGTTGGGCACCACGTCGTAGATGGGTTTGACCCCGGCCGCATTGAGCGCGCCGGCGGCCTGTCTGAGCAGGCTGTCGCTGCCATAGCGGCCGTTCTTGTTGAAGTCGTGCCAGAAGTAGCCTTCGCCACCGCCCGAGGTGCCGTTGCCGGGGTCGCTCCAGCTGGAGAAGTCGCGCCAGGGCACCGGCATCCAGATCGCACTGAAGCCATCGGCGGCCAGGGTCGGCGCCATGCTGGCCAGGGTCGCGTACCAGTTGCTCGAGGTCCGCACGGTGTTCCAGTGAAAGCCCTGGAGGATGATCTCGTCGCCGCCGTGATAGCGCACGCCGCTGGCGGTCTTGCCCGGCGCGTCGGCCGCCCTGACCAGGTTGCCCCAGGGGTAGGCGAGCGGGGCCATGGCCAGCACCAGGCCGGCCAGTCGCAGGTATCGGTTCATCTTGAAGCTCCGTTCTTGTCATTGTTGTGAGCATCCGACTACGGGGGGCAGCCCCCGGATGGACTGATCGGAGCACCGCGCGGGCGACCCGATCACGGCAGCCTGCCGCGCCTGGCCGCGCCGCCAAACCTCCCCCGCGCACTTTCTGCAGGCGTAGGGCGCAGGCGGAGAAATTCCGCCTGCCAGCCATACCCCCGCCGCTTCGCTACGCCCTGCCGCTCCGCCTCGAAAAAAGCGCCCCGGGGAGGATGTGGTGGCGCCTTGCCTTGCCCGACTCTTGCCCGCAGCGCCACCGGGCCGACTGCCTGCCCTGTCGCGCCCAGTCAGTCCGACACCGAATCCAACAAGAAAGAAGGACCCACGATGAATACCAAGCAACCCGCCCAGCTGCTGCGTCCCAGCGCCCTGTTCGCCGCCATGCTGCTGGCCACCCCGGCCCTGGCACTGGACTTCCATGGCTACATGCGTTCCGGCATCGGTGCCACCGCCGGCGGCGGCGACCAGGCCTGCTTCCAGGCGGCCGGCGCACCGGCCAAGTACCGCCTCGGCAACGAATGCGAGACCTATGCCGAGATCGGTCTCGGCCATGAGGTATGGAAGGAAGGCGAGCAGAGCTTCTATATCGACAGCATGATCGCCTACAAGTCGGACCAGGCTAACGACTGGGAAGCCACCGACAGCGAAGGCGGAAGTGCCTTCAACAACGGCACCAGCTCGATCCGCCAGTTCAACGTGCAGGCCAAGAACTTCCTGCCGGCCCTGCCCGGCGCCACCCTGTGGGCCGGCAAGCGCTACTACAAGCGCAACGACGTGCACATCAACGATTACTACTACTGGGACGTCTCCGGCCCCGGCGCCGGTATCGAGGACATCGACCTGGGCTTCGCCAAGGCGCACGTGGCCTGGATGCGCAACAACGATGGCGACTACGTCTACGAAGGCACCGGCACCGGTACCAACGTGGCCAACGACACCCTCGACCTGCGCCTGACCGACATCGATTTCAACACCGACGGCAAGCTGGAGTTCGGCTACGACTACGGCAAGGCCAACCTCACCGAACAGCAGAAGGACGACCCCGGCTACACCAATCAGAAGGGGCATCTGGTCACCGTGCAGCACATCCAGGGCAACTGGTTCGGCGGCTTCAACAAGCTCGCCCTGCAGTACGGCACCGACGGCATCATCGGCAGCACCGGGCGCAACAGCACCGGCAACAGCGACGGCAAGATGTTCCGTCTGGTCAACCAGGGCGTGGTCGGCCTGACCGACGACATCGAGATGATGTACGTGCAGATCTACGAGGATAAGGACTTCGACAACGACTCCGGGCAGACCTGGACCTCGTTCGGCGTGCGCCCGGTGTACAAGTGGACCAACACCATGAGCACCGCGCTGGAGTTCGGCTACGACCATATCGACCCGCAGGCCAAGGGCGAGAAGTCCCGTGACCTGAAGAAAGTCACCCTGGCCCAGCAGTGGTCGGCCGGCCGCAGCTTCTGGGCACGTCCGCAGATCCGTGTGTTCGCCACCTACGCCATGTGGGACGGCGGCAAGTACAACGCCGCCAGCGAGTCCATCGACGCCGGCGACGACGACGGCCTCACCTTCGGCGTCCAGGCCGAGGCCTGGTGGTAAGCGGTCGGGCATCCGTTGCATCCGGATGCCTGGCAATACCCTAACGCTGCTCCTGTGGTCCTTGCCCCGGTTCTGCAATAGGCCGGGGCCTTTTACCAGGCGTGACATAAAAAGAGGAATAACCCATGCCACCGTTCAAGATCGCCAGCCTCGCGCTGCTCACCGTTCTGTTAACCGGCTGCGCCAGCGAGCCGCTACGCCGCATCGATGCCCTGAGCAGCAGTCCGGCCCCCTTGCAGACCTCCGCCAGTAGCGCCGAACAGGCCCTCGCCGCCGCCCCATCCTGCTGCGCCTCGCTGCGCGAGCTGCCCTACCAGCCGATCCCGGTGAACTTCAGCGGCGAGGTGCGCATCGACGCCAGCGCCCCGGCGTTCGCCTTCGACAGCGGCAAGAGTTTTTTCCGTGCCTTCCAGCTGCCGGCCGCCAGCAAGTCGTTCGAGATCCGCCTGTACAGCCAGGCCGGCGACACGGTGCTGGCGCCCAACGCCATGCTGCTCGACAGCCGGTTCCGCGTCACCCGCCTGCTCGGTGCCGAGGATTTCGTCTACGCCCCGGCTTCCGGCTTCAAGGGCGACAGCCTGGACGCGCGCCTGCGCGTCGACCGCCTGTACCCGGACAACCCCGGCAACGAACACTACCTGGTGCTCTACACCAGCGAGGCGCAGATGCGCGGCCAGACCGTCATCGAGCACCCGGCCAAGGCCTTCGCCCGCGCCCTCGGCAACGAGGCGCCGAACATTCCCGACCCGGTGGCCCAGCATGCGCCGGTGGGGGTGATCAAGATGGTGCTGATCGAGGACCAAGTGGCCGGCCAGCAGGCCAACAGCTACGTGCCGCCGTTCAGCATCGGCCGCGAGATGGGCAACCAGCTGCCCAGCGTACCGGCCCCGGCCGTGCTGCCGGAGACCCAGGCCTACTACCGCCAGGGCATCGACGCCGCCCTCGCCGGCAAAGATCTGGAGCGCGCCCTGCGCCTGGCCGACGAAGCGGGCCGGGTCGGCGACGACAGCGCCAAGGCCTACCTGCTCGAACGTATCCAGATCCGCTGAAACGATCTCCCCGGGGTGACCTGGCCGGCGCCACCGCCGCAGCCGTAGGAGCCCCGCCCCGGGGCGAAGCTGTGCTGGCTCCGGGTTGCCGTCCCGCGCATTCGCCGCGGGGCGCGGCTCCTACAGAGGCGGGCAGGCTTGACGACTGACCGCCCAACCAGAGGTCGATATGAGAACAACAATAAGGCTCGCGACACTGATTCTGCTGTGCACCACCCCCTGGCCAGCCCTGGCCTTCGAGAAGAACGTGCTGACCGTCTGGATCGGCCAGGACAAGGGCTTCAACGGCCTCGCCGAGATCGGCCAGCGCTTCACCGCCGACAGCGGCATGCCGGTCAGGGTCGCCACCCCGGACGACCTCGCCGTCCAGTACGACAAGTTCGCCGCCACCACCAAGGGCCCGGATATCGTCATCTTCGCCCATGATCGCTTCGGCTCGTGGATCAACAACGGCCTGCTCGAGCCGCTCCAGCCCAGCGCAGAGGCCCTGCAGCGCGCCCCCGGCTTCGCCTGGGAAGCGCTGACCGTGGGTACCCAGCGTTTCGGCTATCCCCTGGCCACCGAGGTGGTCAGCCTGCTCTACAACCGCGAGTTGGTTGCCAGCGCGCCGCGCAGCCTCGCCGAGGTCACCGCACTGGACCGGCGCCTGCGCACGCAGGGCAAGCGCGCCATCGCCTGGGACTACAAAAACCTGTACTTCTCCTGGCCGATCATCGCCGGTGCCGGCGGCTACAGCCTGCACAAGCAGAGCGGCATCTACGACCTGGCCGATGTCGGCGTCGCCACCCCTGGCGCCATCACCGGCATGCAAGCACTCAAGCAACTGCTCGACGACGGCGTGCTGGAACCCGGCGACGATTACGCCAGCGCCCTGGACGGCTTCAAGCAGGGCCGCATCGCCATGATCGTCAACGGCCCCTGGGTGTGGAACGAGCTGCGCGACGCCGGACTCGACTTCGCCATCGACTATGTACCGGGCATCGACGACGCGCGCCGGGGCAGGCCCTTCGTCGGCATCCTCGCCGCCGCGATCAACGCCAACAGCCCGCACAAGACGCAGGCACAGCGCTTTGTCGAGAACTACCTGAGCAGCGCCGAGGGCCTGCACAGCCTCAACGCCGACAAACCGCTGGGCGCGGTGGCCAACCACGAGGTCATGGCCGAGCTGCGCCACGACCCGCTGATCGAACACACCTACGAGTCCGCCGCCAGCGGCGAGATCATGCCGGACATCCCGGAGATGAAGCGCTTCTGGGCTCTGTTCAGCTCTCGTCTGGGCGCCATGTTAAAGGGCGAGAAGCCGATCGCCGCCACCCTGGAACAGATCGCCCAACGCC
The DNA here is from genome assembly GCF_019656335.1 of Pseudomonas sp. NCCP-436. Classification (GTDB taxonomy): domain Bacteria; phylum Pseudomonadota; class Gammaproteobacteria; order Pseudomonadales; family Pseudomonadaceae; genus Aquipseudomonas. The sequence continues at coordinate 65,941 of NZ_BPLZ01000015.1, forward strand.
TGCGCGCCGCCGGCGAGGTGCAGGCCTGGCGCCGTCGCCACTACCCGACTGCCGACTCCACGGCGGGGCCGCTCTGAGCGGTCCCACTCTCCAATCCCCTCCAGGGACATTCGGGCGGCCTCGGCCGCCTTTTTTTGTCCGCTCGGCCGCCGATTCCTCGCCCCACGGCAGGCCCCCAGCAATAACCCGCACTTTCGTCAGTGAGAACGGAACCAAGCCTTGTCTGCTCGTAGCAAGGCTCCTCGCGGGAATCGGATTGGGCAGGACCGAGCGCCGCCGGCATGACGGATGCGTGAACGGCCACAAACATACGATTAATCGAATATTACGGCGTGGCAATCACACACGCGCTGCCGCCAGGTAGAGCAGCAACCTGGGTGATCCTATGCAGGTGCATAAGGCAGTGACGCCCTTACCCTTCATACGGAAATCCATATATTCACCAAACCATATCTAAACGAGACGTCAGGGATGGCCTACAAGACCCGCGTGCTGTTCGTCTGCACCGCCAACGCCGCCCGCTCGCAGATGGCCGAGGCCCTGCTGCGCCACACCGATTCGGACAAGTTCGAGGCGCACAGCGCCGGCAGCCAGCCGGGCGAGGTCGACCCGCTCGCCCTCGCCGCCCTGCAGCACCTCGGCGTGAACACCGAAGGGCTGCACAGCAAGGGCCTGGACGCCTTCCACTGGAACGACTTCGAGTACGTCATCAGCCTGCCAGGAATGCCAGCACCTCCCCTTCGAAGGTCAGCGCCTGGCCTGGCACTGCGAGGACCCGGTGACCAGCACCCAGCCCGAGGCATTCCGCCACTGCCTGCACGAGATCCACGAGCGGATCAAGATGTTCGTGCTGGTCAAGACCAAGCGCTGAGGTAGCCATGGCCGAACTGCTCACCCCCACCACCGTCTTCAAGTGCCTGGCCGACGACACCCGGGTGCGCCTGATGCTGCTGATCGCCCGCGAGGAGGAGCTGTGCGTCTGCGAACTGACCTGCGCCCTAGGCGAGAACCAGCCCAAGGTCTCGCGCCACCTGGCCCAGCTGCGCAGCGGCGGCCTGCTGGCCGACCGCCGCCAGGGCCAGTGGGTCTACTACCGCCTGCACCCGCACCTGCCGGACTGGGTGATCGCCGTGCTCGACGCCACGCTGGCGGCCAACAGCCACTGGCTGAACCCGGACAGCAAGCGCCTGGCCGCCATGGGCGAGCGCCCGCAACGCAGCGCCGCCTGCTGCTGAATTTCCCACCTGCTGAACGAGGCCAAGGCCATGAGCATCAAAGTCGGTATCAACGGATTCGGCCGCATCGGCCGCCTGGCCCTGCGCGCCGCCTGGGACTGGCCGGAACTCGAGTTCGTGCGGATCAACGACCCGGCCGGCGACGCCGCCACCCACGCCCACCTGCTCAACTTCGACTCGGTGCACGGCCGCTGGCGGCACGAGGCCGGCAGCGACGGCGACTGTGTGGTAGTCGGCGGCCAACGCATCGCCGTCACCGCGAACAAGGCCATCGCCAATACCGACTGGAGCGATTGCGATCTGGTGCTCGAAGCCAGCGGCAAGATGAAGAGCGTCGCCGTGCTGCAGGGCTATCTGGACCAGGGCGTGAAGCGCGTGGTGGTCTGCGCGCCGGTCAAGGAGCCCGGCGCGCTGAACGTGGTGATGGGGGTCAACCAGCAGCTGTTCGACCCGGCCGTGCACCGCATCGTCACCGCGGCGTCCTGCACCACCAACTGCCTGGCCCCGGTGGTCAAGGTGATCCACGAAAACCTGCGCATCCGCCACGGCTCGATCACCACCATCCACGACCTGACCAATACCCAGAGCATCCTCGATACGCCACACAAGGATCTGCGCCGGGCGCGGGCCAGCGGCATGAGCCTGATCCCCACCACCACCGGCTCGGCCACGGCGATCGCCGAGATCTTTCCCGAACTGCGCGGCAAGCTCGACGGCCACGCGGTGCGCGTGCCGCTGGCCAATGCCTCGCTGACCGACTGCGTGTTCGAGGTCGAGCGCGCGACCACGACCGAGGAGGTCAACGCCCTGCTCAAGGCCGCCGCCGCAGGCCCGCTGGCCGGCATTCTCGGTTACGAGGAGCGGCCGCTGGTGTCCATCGACTACCGCAGCGACCCGCGCTCGTCCATCGTCGATGCGCTGTCGACCCTGGTGGTGGGCGGCACCCAGGTGAAGATCTACGCCTGGTACGACAACGAATGGGGCTACGCCAACCGCGCCGTGGAGCTGGCGCGCATGGTCGGGCAGGCCAGCTGACTCTGCTCTTGTGGGAGGGGCTTTAGCCGCGACCGGAGCGCCACAAGTCGCGGCTAACGCGAAATGCCGCCCAGCCGCTCACACAGGCCATGTTCCTCAACGTTGCGCACAGCCTAGGCGGCCCCGCGACACCCTACTGGATAACCTTATGCACGCCCTCGCCCGGCTCACCCCCGAAGTGCGCCAGTACCTGCTGGTCACCGGCAACTACTGGGCCTTCACCCTCACCGACGGCGCGCTGCGCATGCTGGTGGTGCTGCACTTCCACAGCCTGGGCTATACGCCGCTGGCCATCGCCGCGTTGTTCCTGTTCTACGAGATCTTCGGCGTCGTCACCAACCTGCTGGGCGGCTGGCTCGGTGCACGCATCGGCCTGAACCGCACCATGAACCTGGGGCTGGCGCTGCAGGTGCTCGCCCTGCTGATGCTGACGGTGCCGGCGGCCATGCTCACGGTGCCCTGGGTAATGGGCGCGCAGGCACTGTCCGGAATCGCCAAGGATCTCAACAAGATGAGCGCCAAAAGCGCGATCAAGCTGCTGGTGCCGGACAGCCGGCAAGGCACGCTGTATCGCTGGGTGGCGCTGCTGACCGGCTCGAAGAACGCGCTCAAGGGCGTCGGCTTCTTCCTTGGCGGCGCCCTGCTCGGCTTCGCCGGCGCGGTGCTGGCCATGGCCCTGGCGCTCGGCGCCATCTGGCTGGCCAGCCTGGCGCTGCTGAAGCAGGACCTGGGCAGGGCCAAGGCCAAGCCCAAGTTCCGCAACCTGCTGTCCAAGAGCCGGGCGATCAATATCCTCTCGGCCGCCCGCCTGTTTCTGTTCGGCGCACGCGACCTGTGGTTCGTGGTGGCCCTGCCGGTGTACCTGGCCACTGTGTTCGGCTGGGACTTCTGGTGGGTCGGCGGCTTCCTCGCCGTCTGGATCATCGGCTATGGCATCGTCCAGATGCCTGGCCCCGGCGATCACCGGCAAGCGCAGCGGCCAGGTGCCGGACGGCCGCGCCGCCTGCGTCTGGGCCGCGCTGCTGGCCGGCCTGCCGGCGGCCATCGCCCTCGGCCTGGACAGCCCCCTGCCGGCACAGACGGTGCTGATCGGCGGCCTGCTGGCGTTCGGCGCGCTGTTCGCGGTCACTCCTCGCTGCACAGCTACCTGATCGTCAGCTACGCCCAAGAAGACGGCGTGTTGCTGGACGTAGGCTTCTATTACATGTCCAACGCGCTGGGCCGGCTGCTCGGCACCCTGCTCTCGGGCTGGGTGTTCCAGGGCTGGGGCCTGGCGGCCTGCCTGTGGCTGTCGAGCGCCTTCGTGCTGCTGGCGGCGCTGATCTCGCTGGGCCTGCCGCGCCATCGCGCCTAGCGGGTCAGGGCGCGCGCATACTCCGCGCCGCCTCGGCCAGATAGAACCAGGTCGGCGCATCCAGCTGCAGCTCGGCGCCGGCCAGGGCCTCCTCGATGCGCGACTCGCGCAGGCTGCCGAGGATCGGCAGCGGCCGCCCCGGCAGGCGGCGCAGCCAGGCCAGGGCGACCTGCATTGGCGTCGCCTGCAGCGCCGCGGCTACTTCCTCCAATTCCTGCTGCAGCGCCGGGGCGAAACGGCCTCCGGCCAGCGGCGACCAGGCCAGCACCTGCAGACCGTCGGCCTGCAGCGCCTGCAGACGACCGTCCCACACCGCCTGCTGGGCGGCGAGCGACAGCTCGATCTGGTTGCAGCGCAGCGGCAACTCGCGCCCCAGCACCTGCCAGTGCAGCGGCTCGGCGTTGGACAGGCCGATCCAGCCGACCTTGCCGGCCTCAACCAACGCCTGCAGCGCCCGCGCCACTTCCTCGACCTGCAGCAGCGGATCGGGACGATGCAGCAGGAAGCCGTGCAGCTGCTCGACGCCCAGGCGCTGCAGCGAGGCCTCCACCGCCCGGGTCAGGTAGCGGGCGCTGCTGTCGTAGTGCTTGACCCGCCAGCGCGAAACGTCCTGCGCCGCCGGCACTATGTCGGCCTTGCCGATCAGCTGCAGGTGCGCCCGCAGCTGCGGGCGCAGGCGCAGCGCCGCGCCGAAGCGCGCCTCGCACTCGCCCAGGCCGTAGATATCGGCGTGGTCGAAGCCGTTGAGGCCACGCTCGATGCAACGCTCGATAAAGCCGAGCAGCGCCTGCGGCGTGGCCAGTTCGGCACACTCGAGCAGGCGCATCATGCCCAGCAGCAGCGGCTGCTGGAGCGCGAATGTGGTCATAAGGGGATTCCAGGGAATCGGTGGTGCGCTCGGCGCACCCCAGGAAATAGTGGCGGAGCGGGTGCGCCGTGCGCACCAACCGGGTCGGTGGCGGCGCGTGACGATTGACCGTGGCCCGATCTAGCCAGCGCCGCCGCCCTATCAATTCAGCAACTGCAACGCCTCGGCACTGCACTGCTGGATGCGCGACCAATCGCCCTGCTCGACCCACTCACGCTGGAACATCCAGGTGCCGCCGACGCACATCACGTTGGGCTGGGCCATATAGCGCTGCAGGTTGTCCGGCGTGATGCCGCCGGTGGGGCAGAAACGCACGCCGCCGAACGGCCCGGCCAGCGCCTTGAGCGCGGCGACGCCGCCGCACACCTCGGCCGGGAACAGCTTGAAGCGGCGATAGCCGAGGGCGTAGCCGACCATCAGTTCGGAGGCGCTGCTCACCCCCGGCAGCAGCGGCACCGGGCTGTCCAGGGCGGCCAACAGCAATTCGCGGGTGCTGCCCGGGGTGACGATGAACTGCGCGCCGGCATCGATGGCGGCGGCCAGCATCTGCTCGTCGAGCACGGTGCCGGCGCCGACGCACAGCTCCGGGCGCTCGGCGCGCAGGCGGCGAATCGCCTCCAGGCCGTGCTCGGAGCGCAGGGTCACCTCCAGCACGCGCAGGCCACCGGCGGCCAGGGCGTCGGCCAGCGGCAGGATATCCGCCTCGCGGGCGATGGTGATCACCGGCATGATCCGCGCCTGAGCGCAGATGCGGTCGATCTCGGCGATGTGTTCGGCCATGCGCGCGCGCTGGCCTTCGTTGGGGCTGGTCATGTCAGGGGCACCAATAGATTTCGAGAGGGGAATGCAGGAAGGCGCGGATCGGCATGCTCGCCACCTCGCCGGGCGCCAGCGCCTCGGCCAGGGTGGCCAGCTTGGCCTGGCCCTGGATCGCCAGCAGCGGCAGGCGCGCGCCGGCCAGCAGCGGCAGGGTCAGGGTCAGGCGCTGCGCCGGCTGGCTCGGCGCCTGCATCGGCAGCACCCGGCGCGGGCAGTCGGCGCGCAGCGCCTGGTCGAGATTGGGACTGTCCGGGAACAGCGAGGCGGTGTGGCCGTCGTCGCCCATGCCGAGCACCAGCACGTCGATCGGCGGCAATTCGGCAAAGGCCGCATCGGCCAGCTCCGCCGCCTGCTCCAGGCTGCCGGCAACCCGGTACAGGCCGAGGAACTTCGCCTCGGAGGCCGCGCCACGCAGCAGATGACGACGCACCAGCGCCTCGTTGCTGCTGGCGTGGTTGACCGGCACCCAGCGCTCGTCGGCCAGGCTCACCAGCACCTGCGCCCAGGGCAGCGCCTGCTGCGCCAGGGCCTCGAAGAAGGCCACCGGGCTGCGCCCGCCGGACACCACCAGGGTGGCGCTGCCGCGGCTGTCGATGGCCTGGCGCAGCGCCTCGGCCACGCGCAGGGCCAGGGCGTCGGCCAGTTGCTCGGCCGCGGCGTGGCTGCGGGCGCTGACGCCCGGCGGTAGGTCGAGATCAGAGATCGCCATACCAGCTCCTCCCGTCGCGAGTGATCAACGCCACCGAGGCCATCGGCCCCCAGCTGCCGGCGGTATAGGGTTTCGGCGCCTCGCCGAGCTGCTTCCAGCCGGCGATCAGTTGGTCGCACCACTGCCAGGCGTACTCGATCTCGTCCTTGCGCACGAACAGGTTCTGGTTGCCGCGCATCACCTCCAGCAGCAGCCGCTCGTAGGCATCGGGGATGCGCGCGCTGCGGTAGGTGTCGGAGAAGCTCAGTTGCAGCGGACCGCTGCGCAGCTGCATGCCCTTATCCAGACCCTGATCCTTGGTCAGCACCTGCAGGGCGATGCCCTCGTCCGGCTGCAGGCGGATGATCAGCTTGTTGCCGATCAGCTGGCGCTGCTCAGGGGCGAAGATGTAGTGCGGCGGCGCCTTGAAGTGGATGACGATCTGCGACAGCTTCTGGGGCATGCGCTTGCCGGTGCGCAGATAGAAGGGCACGCCGGCCCAGCGCCAGTTGCGGATGTCGGCACGCAGGGCGACGAAGGTTTCGGTGTCGCTCTGGGTGTTGGAATTCTCTTCCTCCAGATAGCCCGGTACCGGCCGTCCATCGCTGCTGCCAGCGACGTACTGGCCACGCACCACGCGCTGGCCGAGCTGCTCGACGCTGATCGGCTCCAGCGCCTTGAGCACCTTGACCTTCTCATCGCGAATGCTGTCGGCGGACAGGTCGCTGGGCGGGTCCATGGCGATCAGGCAAAGCAGCTGCAGCAGGTGGTTCTGGATCATGTCGCGCAGTTGCCCGGCCTGATCGAAGTAGCCCCAGCGCCCCTCGATACCGACCTTCTCGGCCACGGTGATTTCCACGTGGGAGATGTGGTTCTGGTTCCACTGGGTTTCGAACAGGCTGTTGGCAAAGCGCAGGGCGATCAGGTTCTGCACCGTCTCCTTGCCCAGGTAATGGTCGATGCGATAGACGCGGTTCTCCGGGAACACCCGCGCCACCGCGTCGTTGACCGCACGCGAGGATGCCAGGTCGTGGCCGATCGGTTTCTCCAGCACCACCCGCGTGCCCTCGGCCAGCCCGGCGGCGGCCAGGTTGGCGCAGATGCCGCCATACACCGATGCCGGGGTGGCGAAGTAGGCGACCAGCTGGTCCTGTGCGCCGGCCAGCTCGGCCAGGGCCAGGTAGTCCTCGGCCTGAAGAAAATCCATGGTCAGGTAGTGCAGGCGCGCCTGGAAACGCGCCAGCGCGCCCTCCTCCAGCTCCTTGGCCGGCACGTACAGGCGCAGGGCCTGCTCGATGGCGGTCAGATGGCGCTGTGGCTCGCCGGCTTCGCGGGCCAAGGCGAGGATGCGGGAGTCGTCGTGCAGTAAACCGGCGCGATCGAGCTGGTAAAGCGCGGGAAACAGCTTGCGCAGAGCCAGATCGCCGAGGGCGCCGAACAGGGCAAAGGTACAGGATTCGAGCTTTATCGCGGCCATGATGTTTGTTCTTCTATCAAGATGCGCTAGAAATACCGGGTAACAGCGGTTAAATCAAGAACAAATGTTGTAATAACAACAACATTTTTCCAAAACCTACGCAGAGGTGGTGACGAGCGGGTGTCACCAGTAGGATAGGCCAGCCTTCTTTACCGCCAATCTGAGGACTTCCCATGGACCGCGTGCGCAATCTGCTGGAACAGATCCAGAGCCGCCTCGACGACCTGAACAAGGCCGAGCGCAAGGTCGCCGAGGTGATCCTGCACGATCCGCAGCAGGCCACCCGCTTCAGCATCGCCGCGCTGGCCCAGGCCGCCGCCGTCAGTGAGCCGACGGTCAACCGTTTCTGCCGCTCGTTCGGCGCCAACGGCTACCCCGAGCTGAAGATGCAGCTGGCGCAGAGCCTGGCCAGCGGCGCTGCCTACGTCAGCCGCGCGGTGGCCGCCGACGACGGCCCCGAGGCCTACACGCGGAAGATCTTCGGCAGCACCATCGCCTCGCTAGATACCGCCTGCCAGAGCCTCGATGCGCAGCTGGTCAGCCGCGCCGTCGACCTGTTGATCCAGGCGCGGCAGATCCACTTCTTCGGCCTCGGCGCCTCGGCCTCGGTGGCGCTGGACGCGCAGCACAAGTTCTTCCGCTTCAACCTGGCGGTGTCGGCGCATTCCGACGTGCTGATGCAGCGCATGATCGCCTCGGTGGCGCACACCGGCGATCTGTTCGTGATCATTTCCTACACCGGGCGCACCCGCGAACTGGTGGAGGTGGCACGCCTGGCGCGGGAGAACGGCGCCTCGGTGCTCGGCCTGACCGCCGCCGGCTCGCCGCTGGCCAAGGCCAGCACCCTGAGCCTGGACATTCCGCTGCCGGAGGACACCGACATCTACATGCCGATGACCTCGCGCATCATTCAGCTCACCGTGCTCGACGTGCTCGCCACCGGGGTGACCCTGCGCCGCGGCGTGGATTTCCAGCCACACCTGCGCAAGATCAAGGAAAGCCTGACCGCCAGCCGCTACCCGGCGGACGAGGAGCCGATCTAGGGCGATCATCCGCCTTTCGGCGGCAGGCACGCCCCAGCGACCATCAATCCTTCAGCAACAGCGACCGCCCTTCCATTTCCGCCGGCAGCGCCAACCCCATCAAGTCCAGCAGGGTCGGCGCGATGTCGCACAGCCGGCCATCCCCGAGGGCGAACTGCCCGGCCCGTCCGCTGACCAGGATCAGCGGCACCGGATTGAGGGTATGCGCGGTATGCGCCTGACCCGACTCGGCGTCGCACATCTGCTCGACGTTGCCGTGATCGGCGGTGATCAGGCACTCGCCACCGGCTGCCAGAGTCGCCTCGACCACCTCGCCCAGGCAGGCGTCCAGCGCCTCCACGGCGCGCACCGCCGCATCGAAGCTACCGGTATGGCCGACCATGTCGCCGTTGGCGTAGTTGCATACGATCAGATCGAAGCGCCGATCCCGGATCGCCTCGACCAGACGCGCGGTCAACTCGGGCGCGCTCATCTGCGGCCGCAGGTCGTAGGAGGCGACGTCCGGCGACGGGATCAGGATGCGCTCCTCACCGGCGAATGGCTGCTCGCGCCCGCCGTTGAAGAAGAAGGTGACGTGGGCGTATTTCTCCGTCTCGGCGATGCGCAGCTGGGTCTTGCCGAGCCCGGCCAGGTATTCGCCCAGACTGTTACGCAGGCTTTGCGGCGGGAAGGCGCAGGGCCCGTCCAGCTGCTGCGAATAGCGGGTCAGGGTCAGCAGCCGGCGCTTGTCGACCAGGCGCGCGCGGGCGAAGCCGTCGAAGGCCGGATCGACCAGCGCCTGGCACAGCTGCCGCGCCCGGTCGGGCCGGAAATTCATGAAGATCAGCGCATCCTCCTCCGCCAGCGCGACCGCCTCGCCGATGCCGGTAGCCTGGACGAACTCGTCCGACTCACCGCGGCCATAGGCCTGCTGCAGCCCGGCCTCGGCCGTGGCCGCCCGGAACTCGCCGCGCCCCTCGACGATCAGACGGTGGGCCGCCGCGATCCGCTCCCAGCGATTGTCGCGATCCATCGCGTAGTAACGACCGATCAACGAGGCGATGCGCCCCTTGCCCAGCGCATCCAGCTCGGCCTGCAGACGCGCGATGAAGGGCCCGGCGCTCTGCGGCGGGGTGTCGCGGCCATCGAGAAAGGCATGCACGTAGAAGCGCTCGATGCCGCGCTCGGCCAGCACCCGGCAAGCGGCGATGATCTGCTCGGTGTGGCTGTGCACCCCGCCCGGCGACAGCAGGCCGAGCAGGTGCACCGCACCACCGCGGCGCCGCGCGCCGTCGAGCAGCTCGACCAGCGCCGGATTGGCGGCGAACTCGCCATCGGCGATGGCCCGGTTGATCCGCGTGAGGCTCTGGTACACCACGCGCCCGGCGCCGAGGTTCATATGGCCGACCTCGGAATTGCCCATCTGCCCCTCGGGCAGACCGACCGCCAGGCCCGAGGTGGCGATGCGGCCGTGCGGATAGTGAGCGAACAGTGCGTCCAGGGTCGGCGTACGCGCCGCGGCCAGGGCATTGCCCTCGACCTCCCGGCGCAGGCCGATGCCGTCGAGAATGATCAGGGTTCGGGTGGTCATCGGTGCCTCTCAGAAGATGTAATCGGTGGTCAGGAAGCTCGATTCGCGGTTGCGGATGATCTCGCTGACCAGCGCCTTGTTGCCGTCCTGGAACTTGGTCGCCACCAGGGTACGGATGGAGAACACGCGCAGCGCGTCGTGCACCGACAGGGTGCCTTCGGCCGAGTTCTTGCGACCGTTGAACGGGAAGCTGTCCGGGCCGCGCTGGCACTGGGCATTGATATTGATCCGGCCGACCTGGTTGGCGAAGGCATCGACCAGCCGGCCGACCTGGGCCGAGTCGCTGCCGAAGATGCTCAGCTGCTGGCCGTAGTCGGAGTCGAGCACGTAGTCGATCACCGTCTGCAGGTCGCGGTAGGGCACCACCGGCACCAGCGGGCCGAACTGCTCCTCCTGATAGATGCGCATGGCCGGACTCACCGGGTAGAGCACGGCCGGGTAGAAGAACGACTGGCGCGACTCGCCGCCGTCGGCATTGACCACCCGCGCACCCTTGGCCACGGCATCGGCCAGCAGGGTCTGCAGGTACTCGCATTTGCCCGGCTCGGGCAGCGGCGTCAGGGCGACTCCGGGTTCCCAGGGCATGCCCGGCTTGAGCGCGGCCAGCCCGGCGCTGAACTTGTCGAGAAAGCTGTCGACCACATCCTCATGCACGAAGAGGATCTTCAACGCCGTGCAGCGCTGCCCATTGAACGACAGCGCCCCGGTCAGCGCCTCGCTCACGGCGTTATCCAGGTCGACCTCGGGCAGCACGATGCCCGGATTCTTCGCGTCCAGGCCCAGCGCCGCGCGCAGGCGGTGCGGGCGCGGGTGCAGCTTCTTCAGGTCGCTGGCGCCCTTGTGCGTACCGATGAAGGCGAACACGTCGACCTTGCCGCTGGCCATCAGCGCGCTGACGGTCTCGCGGCCGCTGCCGTAGATGACGTTGATCACCCCGGCCGGGAAGCTGTCGCGGAACGCCTCGAGCAGCGGGCGGATCAGCAGCACGCCGAACTTGGCCGGCTTGAACACCACGGTGTTGCCCATGATCAGTGCCGGGATCAGGGTGGTGAAGGTCTCGTTCAGCGGGTAGTTGTAGGGCCCCATGCACAGGGTCACGCCCAGCGGCACCCGGCGGATCTGGCCGAGCGTGTCCTGCTCCAGCTCGAAGCGGCTGGAGCGACGGTCCAGCGCCTTGAGCGCCTCGATGGTGTCGACGATGTAGTCGCAGGTGCGGTCGAACTCCTTCTGCGAGTCCTTGAGGTTCTTGCCAATTTCCCACATCAGCAGCTTGACCACCGCCTCGCGCTGCTCGCGCATGCGCGCCAGGAACGCCTCGACGTGCTGGATGCGCTCGGCCACGCGCAGGTTGGGCCAGGCACCCTGACCGTTGGCGTAGGCACGCACCGCGGCGTCCAGGGCGGCCAGCGCCGCCTCGGCGTCGAGCCGCGGCGTGCTGCCGAGGATCACCTGCTCGTCGCCCTGTGCGGTGGCCAGGAACACCGGGCTGCGCACCGGTGCCAGCGACCCCTCCCAGGTGCGCAGCTGGCCATCGACCAGGTAGTCGCGCTGCTCGATGGGCGCGCCGGGGCGGTATTGCTCGGGAATCTCGGCCAGGGCCGGAAACAGGCGATCGAGACGGTTGGCAGCGCTCATGGCGTCAGCTCCTCTGGGGGAAGATCGAAGCGCCGCAATAGGCGGCACGACCTTGCAGCGCCTGCTCGATGCGCAGCAGCTGGTTGTATTTGCCGACCCGGTCGGTACGACACAGCGAACCGGTCTTGATCTGCCCGGCGCAGGTGGCCACCGCCAGGTCGGCGATGGTGGTGTCCTCGGTCTCGCCGGAGCGGTGCGAGATCACCGCGGTGTACCCGGCATCCTGGGCCATGCGGATGGCATCGAGGGTCTCGCTGAGACTGCCGATCTGGTTGAACTTGATCAGGATCGAGTTGCCGATGCCGCGATCGATGCCCTCCTTGAGAATCCGGCTGTTGGTGACGAACAGGTCGTCGCCGACCAGTTGCACGCGTTTGCCCAGCTTCTCGGTCAGGTAGGCCCAGCCATCCCAATCGCTCTCGTCCATGCCGTCCTCGATCGAGGCGATCGGGTAGCGCTGGCACAGCCCGGCCAGGTAGTCGGCGAAGCCGGCGGAGTCGAAGCTCTTGCCCTCGCCGGCCAGCACGTAGCGACCGTCGCGGTAGAACTCCGAGGCGGCGCAGTCCAGCGCCAGACTGATGTCCTTGCCCAGTTCATAGCCGGCGCGGCGCACCGCCTCGGCGATCACCACCAGCGCCTCCTCGTTGGACGCCAGCGAGGGCGCGAAGCCGCCTTCGTCGCCCACCGCGGTGCTCAGGCCGCGCTCGCCGAGCACCTGCTTGAGCGTATGGAAGACCTCCGCCCCCATGCGCAGCGCCTCGGCGAAGGAGCCGGCGCCGATCGGCTGGATCATGAACTCCTGGATGTCGACGTTGTTGTCGGCATGCTCGCCGCCATTGATGATGTTCATCATCGGCACCGGCAGGCTGAACCGCCCCGGCTGGCCGTACAGCGCCGCCAGGTGCTCGTACAGCGACATGCCGAGCGCCGCGGCAGCGGCCTTGGCAGCGGCCAGCGACACCGCGAGGATGGCATTGGCGCCCAGCGCGCTTTTGCTCTCGCTGCCGTCCAGGGCGATCATCGCCGCGTCCAGCTCGCGCTGGTTCAGCGCATCCAGGCCGAGCACGCACTCGCGGATCGCGCCGTCGACGTTGGCCACCGCGCGCTGCACGCCCTTGCCCAGGTAGCGCGCGCCGCCGTCGCGCAGCTCCAGCGCCTCGCGACTGCCAGTGGAGGCACCGGACGGCACGCTGGCGATGCCGACCGCGCCGCCGGCCAGGGTCACCACGGCTTCGACGGTCGGGTTGCCGCGCGAGTCGAGGATCTCGCGAGCGGTCACTTGCTGGATGCGGGTGTCAGTCATTGCCTTCGCTCTCCGGGGAAAGGGTTGCAGGGGTTGGCTCGACGGGCGCAGCGGCGAGCAGCTCGCGCTGCTCGGCATAGGCTTCGCGAAAATCGAAGTCGCGCGGCCACTCGAATTCGCCGGCGGGCACAGGGCCACCGGACTGAAGAGGCGTATTCATGGGAACTCCTAGCAAACGTCGTCGCCGACGCGGATCACCCGCAGGCAGTTGGTGCCACCCTGGGCATTGGCATGGTCGCCGCGCGAAATCAGCACATGATCGCCGTCGGCCACCACGCCGCGGCGCAGCAGCTCGTCGACCGCGCGGGCGTTGATCTCGGCCAGCGGCAGGCGCTCGCTGTCGAACGGGATGGTCTGCACCCCGCGGAACAAGGCGACCCGGTTCTGGGTGCGCGGATTGCGCGAGAAGGCGTAGATCGGCAGGTGCGAGCGGATCCGCGACATCAGCCGCGGCGTGTCGCCGCTCTCGGTCATGCAGATGATCGCCTTGACCCCGTGCAGGTGGTTGGCCGCGTACATGGCCGCCATGGCGATCGACTCGTCGATCTTGTGGAAGACCTCATCCATGCGATGGCGCGAGCGATGCGCCAGCGGGTGCCGCTCCGCCCCGACTATGACCCGGCGCATGGCCTCGACCGTCTCGATCGGATAGGCACCGGCCGCGGTCTCGGCCGAGAGCATTACCGCATCGGTGCCGTCGAGCACGGCGTTGGCGACGTCGAACACCTCGGCACGGGTCGGCAGCGGCTGGCTGATCATCGACTCCATCATCTGCGTCGCAGTGATCACCACTCGATTGAGGCTGCGGGCGCGCTCGATGATCAGCTTCTGCACCGCTACCAGCTCGGCATCGCCGATCTCCACGCCGAGGTCGCCGCGCGCCACCATCACCCCGTCGGAGGCTTCGATGATCGCATCCAGCACCTGCAGCTCGGCGACCGTCTCGGCGCGTTCGATCTTGGCGATCAGCCCGGCCTCGCCGCCCGCCTCGCGCAGCAGCCGGCGCGCCAGCTGGATATCGGCGGCGTCTCGCGGGAAGGACACCGCCAGGTAGTCGACCTGCATCTCGGCGGCGGTGAGGATGTCCTCGCGGTCCTTGTCGGTCAGTGCCGCCGCCGACAGACCGCCGCCCTTGCGGTTGATGCCCTTGTTGTTCGACAGCGGCCCGCCGACCAGCACCTCGCAGAGCAGCCGGCTGGCCTCGACGCGCTTGACCTCCAGCTCGATGCGGCCGTCGTCCAGCAGCAGGATGTCGCCGGGGCGGCTGTCGCCGATCAGCGCCTCGTAGTCGATCCCCACCGCCTGCTCGTCGCCGGACTGCTTGTCCAGTGCTGCATCGAGGGCGAAGACCTGGCCCTTGGACAACCGCACCTTGCCGGCGGCAAAGCGGGCGATACGGATCTTCGGCCCTTGCAGATCTCCCAGCACGGCGACGAAGCGCCCGTGCTTGCGCGCCATCTCGCGCACCAGGGCGGCCCGGGCGATGTGCTCGGCGGCGCTACCGTGGGAGAAGTTCAGGCGCACCACGTCGACACCGGCCAGCACCAGCCCCTCGATCGCCTCGGGGCTCTCGGTGGCCGGGCCCAGGGTGGCCACTATTTTCGTTCTTCGTTGCACAGTTCAACCCTCATAAAGACCTGCTTGCATACAGGACAGGGACCGGAATCGGCCTAGGCACAAGCCGTTCACGCGGCAGCCGACACAAGTGCCCGCCAGCCCCGCATGACCACCACCCGCCGAGCCCGCGCGCCACCCGCCAGATCGAACCCGAGGCAAGCTGCAGCGGACAGAAAAGTGGTTAACTTAAGAATATTTTCAATTGATACTCCTAAAATTCAGAGCAATCAAGAAAAAATGTAGTAATAAAAACAACATAAACATCCACTCGCCCCCATCGTCGGCGGCACCGGCAAAGGGTGAAATAGCGGCGCCCCAGCGCGCGCTGCGCGAGCGCGACGCTGCCATGACCTCAGTCGCGCCTTTGCCGGCAACCCGCGAACGGCAGATCACAGGCGCCGTCAGCCGGTAGCGGGCGTCCTCTGGGGGCGCTATCGACCCGAGCGTCGGGGGGCGCGAAGAGCCGGCGGCGCTGCGGTCGTCAGACGCCTTGCCGCGAACGAACCAGCGACGCGACACGCACAATGTGCCGCTCACGGTGGGACCGCCGGGCGGCACCCGCCTGCGCCAGTTCAAGGAAAGCCTGACCGCCAGCCGCTATCCGGCGGATGAGGAGCCGATCCAACGATTCGGCAGTGATGGGCCGGTGCGCATGACGCACCGGTTCGCGGCGCCGCGCCGATAATCGAGTGCCTGGTGCGCACACCCCAGGCGGCCCCGCGACACCTATACGAGCTTCGGCGATAAACCTTTTGCATACGCGCGCACCGCCGCTAGCCAGCTAGGCGGTCGCTAGCCGGCCAACCCCGCGCGCAAGCTCAACACTCCCTCCTCCCCCGGCCGCAGGCAGAGGCTGTCTGGCCCGCAGCTGGCGGCCTCGACGCAGAGAAAGCCCAGGCTCTCGTTCCAGCCGACATCGGTCAGCGGGCGACTGCCCGGGTGCCAGACCACGCTGTTGGCGCCGCCGCGGGTGTCGATGGCCAGGCGCCGCTGCCAGGGCAGATCCTGCAGCTGCAGCACGCCGGTGTGGCGGAAGATGCGGTGGCAGCCGTCCTCGATGCGCAGCTCGCCGTGCCGGCGGCAGTCGGCGCGCGCCCTGACGGCTGAACGCCGCCTGGAACAGGCGGTGTTCGAGCAACAGCAGCTCGCGCCCCTGGCGCACCGTCCAGCGCTGACGCGCCTGGCCGGGCTCGGCGAACAGCTCGGCCAGGGGATGCAGTTCGGCGCCGCCTGTGGCGGCGCCGAGCGGGCGCGAGGCGCTTACCACCAGTGCTCCACCTGCACGCCGAAGTTGTAGCCATGGCGCGCGGTGTCGAAGGCGCCGCTGTCGGACAGCGCCGAGCCGGCCGCCATTTGGTTGGCCGCCTGCTGCGCCGCGCGGTTCCAGGTGGCATAGGTGTAGTACAGACGAAACTCCGGACGCGCCCAGAAACCGGGGCCGGACGGCGACCAGGTCGGGGCGATGGTGAACTTGGTCAGCTTGCGCGTGCCGTCTGTGGCATCGACCTGGTCGTGGCCCAGCTCGCCGACCAGCTTGAACTGCTCGGTGAAGGCGTAGCTGGTGCGGCCACCGACGGACAGCCAGTTCTGGTCTGCACCGTCCGGACGCTTGTCCTTCTGGTAGACGAACTGCACCTGGCCGCCGAGGCGCGGCGTGGCCTGCCAGTCGAAGTATTCGACCAGGCGCCAGCTCTTGTTGTCGCGGTCGAGGCCGACGTCGCCGGTGTAGCCCAGGCCGGTGCCGGGGCCGCGGCCGTACTGCAGGGCGAAGGTGTTCTTGCCGCCGAGGAAATCGCTCTGCTTGTGCTGCGCGGTGACCGCCCAGCCGCTGTGGGCGCCGGTGCTGTCGGGCTTGTCGATGTAGCTGACGCCGAACTCCAGCTCGCCGCCCGGGTTGACCTGAAAGCCGCCGACGTTAAAGTCGTGACGGTTGATGTAGGGCTCCTGGAAGTAGCTGTCCTTGCGCGAGAAGGCGTAGCTGTACTTCAGCCCACCGTACTCGAAGTCCTCGATACCGGCGCCGGTGGCGCTCTGGTTCCAGTAGTAGAAGTCGCTGATATGGATGTCGTTACGCTTGTAGAAGCGGCGCCCGGTGGATGCCGCAAGAGGTCAACATGAACGCCGACATCGCGCTGTGGAAAAGCACCGATGGCCTGACCGAAGACGAGCGCCGCATCGTCAAGCGCTCGCTGGGCTTCTTCTCCACCGCCGACAGCCTGGTGGCCAACAACCTGGTGCTGGCCGTTTACCGCCTGATCACCAACCCCGAGTGCCGCCAGTACATCCTGCGTCAGGCTTTCGAGGAAGCGATCCACACCCACGCCTACCAGTACTGCATCGAGTCACTGGGCATGGATGAAGGCGAGATCTTCAACATGTACCACGAGATCCCGAGTGTGGCGAAGAAAGCCTCCTGGGGCCTGAAGTACACCCGCTCGATCTCCGACCCGACCTTCCAGACCGGCACCCCGGAAACCGATCGTCAGTTCCTCAAGAACCTGATCGCCTACTACTGCGTACTGGAAGGCATCTTCTTCTACTGCGGCTTCACCCAGATTCTCTCCATGGGCCGCCGCAACAAGATGACCGGCACCGCCGAGCAGTTCCAGTACATCCTGCGTGACGAGTCCATGCACCTGAACTTCGGCATCGACATGATCAACCAGATCAAGATCGAAAACCCGCACCTGTGGGATGCCGAGATGAAGGACGAAGCTACCCAGATGATCCTGCAGGGCACCCAGCTGGAGATCGAATACGCGCGTGACACCATGCCGCGCGGAGTACTGGGCATGAACGCCGCGATGATGGAGGACTACCTCAAGTTCATCGCCAACCGCCGCCTGACCCAGATCGGTCTGAAGGAAGAATACCCGGGCACTACCAACCCGTTCCCGTGGATGAGCGAGATCATGGACCTGAAAAAGGAGAAGAACTTCTTCGAGACCCGCGTGATCGAGTATCAGACGGGTGGAGCGTTGAGCTGGGATTGACTCCTGAGTCTAGACCGTTAGGACAGATTAGAAAGCGCTTTACCTGAGTACGGATGTTCGGGGTAGCGAGAAAACTAGAAGCCCCGCCTAGTGCGGGGCTTCTAGTTTCTCCAACGACATACTGTCTTGATCACTACAAATCAGGCTCCGAGTTGCCTGGTGTTTTTTGCACCACGCGCGGGAATACAGCCCTGTAGGGTGGAAAACGCCGAAGGCTTTTCCACCATTGGCTAACGCGAAACCTGGATGGTGGATGGCTTCGGCCATCCACCCTACGCACTCAGCCTCCTGACAGGGACTTGCGCTCCGAGTTGCTTGCCAGCCTGATCGTTCCCACGCTACGCACGGGAATGCAGCGAGTAGGACGTAGGGTGGACAACGCGAAGCTTGTCCACCGGCATGTTCGGCTGAACCAGCTGCGTAGAAAGGAATCTGCCGGATGCCTAGGCAAGATGACTGAAGCCTATTGCGCCACAATCTTCACGACTTCAACCACTCCACCAGACAACAGATGACCAGCAAAATCACCATTTCCGCCGCCTGCCTGTTTGATGCCGAAGGCAGGCTCCTGCTCGTTCGCAAGCGTAATACCCTTGCCCTGATGCTGCCCGGCGGCAAGCCGGAACCAGGCGAGGACACCCTCACTGCGCTGCAGCGCGAGTTGGAGGAAGAGCTCAAGCTGCAACTGCCTGCCAGCGCCCTGAGCTCCCTTGGCCGTTTCGAAGCCCAGGCTGCCAATGAACCCGGTTGCCGGGTGGAGGCCAGTCTGTTCAGTGCCCGCCTGCCCCACTCCGTCAGTCCGGCTGCCGAACTGGAGGAGCTGCACTGGCTGGCGCCGGGCGAAACATTGCCTGAAACCCTCGCCCCACTGGTACGCGAACAGGTGTTGCCACTGATCTGGCCCTGAGCCCGGAATGAAAAAAA
>NZ_BPLZ01000016.1 GCF_019656335.1 Pseudomonas sp. NCCP-436
CACATGCCGCATTCGGTGGCTACAAGAAGTCCGGCGTCGGCCGCGAAACCCACAAGATGATGCTCGACCACTACCAGCAGACCAAGAACCTGCTGGTCAGCTACGACATCAATCCGCTGGGATTCTTCTGAAAACTCCACCACGCGGCATGCTTGCTCCGGTATGCCGCGCATTCCCAGGCGAAGAACCCTACCCGGGTGGATCTGCAGGCAGCATGGCCTGGACGGCGGCAGATCCTTATCGCGACGCGGCTTCGGCCGCGTTTTTTATATTTCTGCCGTCATCGTCAGTTTCTCGGGCTGTGCTAGCTTTCCCTGGTTCGATAACTCAAGCGGAGTACACCTAGATGGCACAGTTTCCGGGTGGCTGTTTGTGCGCAAAAGTCAGATTCGTCGCCCATGGAAGGCCCAGCCGCGTTGGAATCTGTCATTGTCTGGATTGCCGGAAGCACCATGGCGCGCTATTTCACGCTTCAGCGATTTTTGCCCGTGAGCAGGTGTTGGTTGAAGGCGACACACGTGACTACCGCGGGCGTCACTTTTGCCCGGATTGTGGTTCCTCGGTCTTTTCCTGCAGTGGTGACGAAGTAGAGGTAAACCTGGGCTGTCTTGACCGTCCGGATCAGTTCCGCCCCACCTATGAGCTTTGGGTTGTGCGACGAGAATCCTGGCTGCCGGCTTTCCCGCAGATGAAGTGCTACGAGGCAGATCGGGACTCGAGTAGCCGCCTTGAGTAGAAAAAACAGGGAAATTAGGGCGACCTGGATCTTTCTTTCGCCGTCTTGCCCGAGGCGCGGTAGGCACAGTATGAAGCCGGCGGAATTGCCGGCCTGCAGCGCGTCGCTCCGGTTTCGGAGGAAAGCGCGCCGTTCTAGAGGATGACCTTGTCGCGCAGTTTCTCGGCCGCCTGGTTGAGTGCCTGAATCACCCGCTCTTTGTCGAAGTTCTGGATGCCGTTGGTATCCAGATACATGGAGAAACCCGGAAGTTCATGTTCGATGTAGCTGCAGGTTGCGCCCAGGTCGCGGCGGAAGTCCACCACCTGATAGATCTGCACCGGTCGGCTGAAGCCCTTGACGCCAATCTGGCCCTTGTCGCGGCACATGATTACGTCTTTGACCAGCGAGTAGGTCTCATGGGAGATGAGGATCTCCCCAGATTCGGCAGCGCTTTCCAGGCGGCTGGCAAGGTTCACTTCACGACCGATGATGGTGTAGTCCATGCGCGTGTCGGCGCCGAAGTTGCCGACGGTGCAGTAGCCGGTGTTGAGACCCATGCGGATTTCCAAGGGCTTGGTGATGCCCTGAGCCCGCCACTGTTGGCGCAGTACCTTCATGTGCTTGCGCATGGCTATGGCCATGGATACTGCTGCTACGGCATCTTTCTTGGCACCGTTGCTGCTTGGATCGCCAAAAAACACCATGACGCAGTCACCGACGAACTTGTCGATGGTGCCGCCGTACTTCAATGCGATCTTCGACATCTCGTTGAGGTAGGTGTTGAGCAGATCCGTTAGCTGCTCGGCTTCCAGCTCCTCGGACAGCTCGGTGAAGCCCTTGATGTCGGAAAAGAACACCGTGAGCTTCTTGCGCTGGGTCTCCAGACGCACGCTCTTCTTGCCGGTGAAGATCGACTCCCACACCTGCGGCGACAGGTATTTGGCCAGATTGCGAGCCAGTCGTGCGGCCTTTTCCTGCTCGCGTTTGATGTCGGTGCGCACCTGGGCCAGGCGGATGCCCTGAACATTGACGAAGTAGGCGGTGATGCAGATGTACAGCATGGTGAACAGGATGCTCACCAGAGCGACCAGTGTCGGCGTATTGGGAGTGGGCTGGACGTTGGTTACTGCCGCGCATAGGGCCATCGCGCTGCCGGCGGCCAGTATCGCTATACCCAGGTAGCGCAGCCCGCCGATGACCAGGGAACTGAAGAACAGTATCAGCATGAACATCAGACTTGGCACCGTGGAGAACCCCAATAGCGCGCAGGCTGCACCTGAGTTCACGGCGTCGAGCAGCAGCAGAACCAGTTCGGTCTGTTGTGGACGCTCATGTTTGAAGCGGCGGCTGAAGTTATGTACCAGATGTGGGTAGAGCAGGGAGTAGGGCACTATCCAGAGGATGTCGTAGGTGAAGTGCCCCACGTAGATTCCGGCAGCGATGCAGGCTGCCGTGGCAAGGTAGGCCAGTACGCGCGAGTAGTATTCGCGCAACGGCGGCGTCGGCAGCCCGAGGACGCGGCTGGGTATGGCTGGCTTCATCTGCTTGGAATAGCCCCTGCTGGATTCTGGCATCTCTTGCTGGACGCCTGGACGGTCTTCAAGACCTGAGCCAGTGGCTCATAAGGCGGGGATCATAACCAAGCAGACAGGGCCAGCCAAGCACGCCCGCCGAACGGTGGCAATATGCAATCGTATGGCTGCTGGTGGCTTTTGCCGGCAGCGGGCGTGTCGGTAAACAGATGAGGATTTAGAAGCGGATGCGTCCGGTGAAGGCATCCTTGAGCATGACCCAGTCGCCCATCAGGCTGTACAACGGATACTGGAAGGTGGCCGGACGATTCTTCTCGAATACAAAGTGACCGATCCAGGCGAAGCCATAACCGACTACCGGCAGAGCCAGTAGCCAGAACCATTGCCCGCTGTAAAGGGCGTAGGCGAGGATTACCAGAACCAGCAGACTGCCAACGTAGTGCAGGCGTCGGCACACCGGGTTGCTGTGTTCCTGCAGATAGTAGGGATAGAACTCGGCGAAGCTCTGGTAGCGTTTGCTTGGCTGGTTGCTCATGGCATGCCTCCTGTCACTGTCAGCACGAGTCTAGGCCGGATGTCCGGATCGGCCACTGACCCTGGGTGCCAGTTTAGTATCCTTCATCGCCAACCCTGACGTGTGATTGAGCCTGAGAAGCAAGACGATGAGCGAAAGAACCACTTCGGCTAGCTGGGCGCTGGCCATCGTGCAGGCGCTGGAGCTGGGTGGTATTGATTGTGTCCGCCTGTTTGCCGAGTTAGATATGGATTATGCGGCGCTGAGCGACCCGGACGCGCGCTTCGCGCAGGACGCAATGACCCGTCTGTGGCAACGGGCGGTGGAGTTGTCGGGCGACCCGGCCATTGGCCTGAACATGGCGCAGGTAGTGCGTCCGGCATCCTTCCATGTGGTGGGCTATGCGCTGATGTCCAGTCGCAATCTGCGAGACGCCTTCACTCGTCTGGTGCGCTATCAACGCATCATTGGTGAAGGCGCGGATCTGAGCTTTATACCGCAGCCCGACGGTTACGCGTTGACCCTGACTATCCATGGCGATCGGCTGCCGCCCACGCGACAGAGCGCCGAAGCGTCGCTGGCTTACTGCCTGGCGTTCTGTCGCTGGCTGATCGGTCGGGCGTTGCGTCCACGTGAGGTTTTCTTTCAAAGTCCGTTGCCGGAGGACTTGCAGCCTTACCAGCAGGTCTTCCAGGCTCCGCTGAGGTTCAATGCCGGGTATTACGGGCTGATTTTCGAACGGGCCGATCTGGAAATGCCTCTGCCCAGTGCCAACGAGGCTCTGGCGCAACTGCATGATCGTTTTGCCGGTCAGTATCTGGCGCGTTTTTCCGGCAGCCGGGTCACCCATCAGGTACGCCAGGTGTTGTGCCGGTTGCTGCCGGAGGGTGAGCCCAGACGGGAGGTGGTGGCGCATGCGCTGCATCTTTCGCAGCGTACCTTGCAGCGCCGTCTGCAGGAGGAGGGCACCGGCTATCAGCAAACTCTCGACGACACCCGTCGCGATCTGGCCCAACAGTACCTTGGCCAGTCCGGACTTACCCTGCTGGAAATCGCCTACCTACTGGGGTTTGCCGATCCGAGCAACTTCTTCCGTGCCTTCCGTCGCTGGTTTGGCATAACCCCAGGCGAGTACCGTACTCGCCTGGAGGCCGGAAGCCTCAGTGACGCCAGAATGCCGGAAACAGCAGAACCAGTACGGTAAGGATTTCCAGACGGCCGAGCAGCATGCCCAGTGTCAGCAGCCACTTGGCCAGATCCGGCAGGGCAGCATAGTTGCCTGCCGGCCCGACCATCTCGCCCATACCCGGGCCAACTCCCGAAACCATCGCTGCGGCTCCGGTCAGGGCGGTGATCCAGTCCACGCCACACAGGGTCACTGCCAGTGCCAGCACGGCTATGGTGATGCTGTAGAAGAAGGCAAAGGCGAGAATCGAACGGACGATGTCCTCATCCAGGCGATGGCGGTTGTATTGCTGCTTGATCACCTCTCGTGGGTGGATGAGCTGGCTGAGGTTGGCGCGCAGCAGAATGTAGGCTACCTGAAAACGGAAGATTTTCAGACCGCCGGCAGTGGAACCAGAACAGCCGCCGACGAAGCCGAGGTAGAAGAACAGCATGCTGGCGAATGGTCCCCAGAGTTGGTAGTCGCCCAGAGCAAATCCGGTAGTGGTCATGATCGAGGTGATGTTCACGGCCACCAGGCGCAGGGCGTCGAGCCAGTGCAAGTCGGAGCTGCTCCACTTCCATAGCGTCAGTATCAGCCAGCAACTGATCAGTAGCAGCAAAAAGCCCCGTACCTGTTGGTCACGCAGCAAGGCCCGGCGGTTGCCACGCAGCGTGGAAACGTAGAGCGCAAAGGGCAGACTGCCAAGAATCATCGCCAACACTGCAACCCAGTGCACCGCTGGCTGCTGCCAGTGCCCCAGAGAGGCGTCGTAGGTAGAGAAGCCACCGGTAGAGATGGCCGACATGGCATGGTTGATGGCGTCGAACAGGTTCATGCCCGCCAGCCAGAAGGCCAGCACTGCCAGGCCGCTGAGCCCGAGATAGGCCAGGATCATGTATTTGGCGACCATGTGCGAGCGCGGCATGACCTTTTCCGAGCGATCCGACGATTCGCTCTGGAACAGACGCATGCCACCGATGCGCAGCATCGGCAGGATCGCCACGGCCATGCCGATGAAGCCGATACCACCGAGCCAGTGCAGTAGCGAGCGCCAGATCAGGATGCCCGGCGACATCTCATCTAGGCCATTGAATACCGTGGCACCGGTGGTTGTAATGCCGGACATGCTCTCGAAATAGGCATCGGTGATACTGGCTCCTCCGGCGAACAGAAACGGCAGGGCAGCGAACATCGACACCAGCAGCCAGCTCGAGACGGTAAGCATGTACATGTCTCGCGGACGTAGCCGAGTTTGCTGCGGTCTGCCGCGGGCGATCAGGCCAAGCCCGCTCAGAATGGTGAGCAGGCTCGACCAAAGGAAAGCATTGATGCCCTGAGGCTGTTCGAAAAACAGCAGAGTGAGCACCGGCACCAGCATGGCCACGCCCAGGGTGATGAGAAAGATGCCGTTGACGAAGGCAATGATACGCAGGCTCGACAGCGGCATGACTCAGTGCTTCCAAAAGGTGCGGGTGACCAGTACCAGCACGGTGAGGATTTCCAGGCGACCCAGCAGCATGCCGAGGGTCAGCAGCCATTTGGCCGCATCCGGCAGGCTGGAAAAGTTGCCGGCCGGTCCGACCACCGGGCCAAGCCCGGGGCCGACGTTGCAGACTGCGCTGGCTGCGCTGCTCAGGGCGGTCACCCAGTCCAGTCCGATTAGCGAGAGTGCCAGAGCCAGAACACCGATAGTAATGGTGAAGAAGAAGGAAAAAGTGATCATCGAACGGACGATGTCTTCGTCCAGTCGGTGGTTGTTGTATTGCTGACTGATGACTGCGCGAGGATGGATGAGATGCATCAGGTTGGCCTTGAGCAGGACGTAGGCGACCTGGAAGCGGAAGATCTTCAGTCCACCGGCAGTGGAGCCGGAGCAGCCCCCGACGAAGGTCAGGTAGAAAAACAGCAGCATGGCAGAGTTGCCCCAGGCGGTGTAGTCGCCCAGGGCAAATCCGGTAGTGGTGACCACCGAAGTGACATTGACCGCCACCAGACGCAGCGCCACTGACCAGTCATAGTCCGAGTTGAGCCACAGCCAGGTGCTGAGCACCAGCCAGCTCAGCAGCAGAAAGCCGATAAAACCGCGAACCTGCTGGTCGTGCCAGAGTACCTTGCGGTTACCGCGCAGGGTGGCGACGAAGAGCATGAAGGGCAGGCTACCGATGAGCATCATGACCACAGCGACCCAGTGCACGGCTGGCTGTGTCCAGTGTGCCAGCGACTGATCCGAGGTGGAGAACCCCCCTGTGGAGATCGAGGCCA
The DNA here is from genome assembly GCF_019656335.1 of Pseudomonas sp. NCCP-436. Taxonomy (GTDB): domain Bacteria; phylum Pseudomonadota; class Gammaproteobacteria; order Pseudomonadales; family Pseudomonadaceae; genus Aquipseudomonas. The sequence goes on from NZ_BPLZ01000016.1 coordinate 6,195, forward strand.
TCGCGTGGTTGATGGCATCGAAGGGCGACATGCCGGCAACCCAGAAGGCGAAAAAGCCCAGCCCGGTCAGCCCGGTGTAGATCAGCAGCAAGTAGTTGGCCGCCATGTGGGAGCGAGGTACTACCTTCTCGCCCCAGTCCGAAGACTCGGTCTGGAACAGGCGCATGCCGCCCACGCGCAGCAGCGGAAGAATCGCCACGGCCATGCCGATAAAGCCGATACCGCCCAGCCAGTGAAGCATCGAGCGCCAGAGCAGCAGTCCTGGAGAGAGGTCATCCAGTCCGACCAACACGGTGGCACCAGTGGTGGTAATGCCGGACATGGTCTCGAAGAACGCATCGGTATAGCTCATGCGACCGACCAGCAGCAGCGGCAGGGCGGCGAAGCTGCAGACGACACCCCAACTGAGGGTGGTCAGCAGATACATGTCGCGTGGGCGAAAGTGAGTCTGTTCGGGACGTCCGGGAAGCACCAGGGCAAGTCCGGCCCCCAGAGTGATCAGGGCTGACCAGGCGAAGGCGGAAAAGACCTCCGGCTGTGGGGACTGGAGCAGCGTCAGCAGGGGAATGGCCATGCCGACGGCCAGAACGAGAAGGAGGATGCCGATGATAAAAGCGATAAGGCGTAACGTCGGCAAGGCCATCTGCGAAGCACTCTGGCGAAAGGCGTAAAGGCGCCATTCTACCGCCGACAGGACCTCTGTAAACCTGCAAGTCCGGGCTTTACAAGGTTTTTGCCGAGCATAAAAATATCGCTCGCGCCGGCGATCGCCGGTCTCCGAGTTGATCCAATATGTCAGAAGCTAATCCCTGCCTCACGTGCGGTGCCTGTTGCGCGTTCTTTCGTGTGTCCTTCTTCTGGGGCGAGTGCCAGTCTGCCGGCGGTACCGTGCCAGATGACCGGGTGGTTCAAGTCAGCCATCACTATGTTGCCATGCGCGGTACCGAGAGCCGCCCGGCGCGCTGTTCGCAGCTACTTGGCGACGTTGGTTGTGGTGTGCGCTGCACCATGTACGAGCAGCGTTCCAGCAGCTGTCGCGAGTTCGAGGCGTCCTGGGTGAACGGAGAGCACAACCCGCGCTGCGATGAAGCACGCAAGGCCCATGGCTTGCCGCCACTGACTCCGCCTATCCAGCCGGTGATTTCACCGGATCGAGTGGCCTGAGCTCCGTCTGCACGGGTATTTCCGGCTGGTGAGAGCGAGCCTGCTAGAATGCAGACTCCCTGTATTCTGGAGAAGGTAAATGGATGCTCTCGATGCGCTGCTCAACCGCGTTTCCGTTCCCCGTGTGCAGGATCCGGCACCAGACACGCTGCAGCGTGAACAGCTGTTCCGGGCGGCGCTGCGGGCGCCTGACCATGGTCAACTGCGTCCCTGGCGCTTCCTGACTGTAGAGGGTGAGGCGCGCGTACGGATGGGGGAACTTTTCGCCGAGGCGGTGCGTGCTGGCAATCCGCAGGCATCAGAGGAAGCCTTGAACAAGGCTCGTGGTATGCCGCTGCGGGCACCACTGCTGGTGGTGGTGATCGCGCGGCTGCAGGCACATCCCAAGGTGCCGCACGAGGAGCAGGTGATTGCCGCTGGTTGCGCGGCTCATGGCATGTTGCTGGCCGCCCACGCCATGGGGATTGGTGCAGTATGGCGAACGGGCGATATGGCCTACGACGGTCACGTCGCGCGAGGCTTGGGTCTGACGGAGAACGAACGGATCGTTGCCTATCTTTACCTCGGTACGCCGGAGCGGCCAGCGCGGCGCGCTCCGGATGTGGCGGTTGAGGACTTCGTCAGCGCCTGGAATGGCTGATGACGGCAGGCTTCAGGCGGTAGCCTGCCATTGTGGCAGGCTGAGCGAGGCAACGAAGCCACCGTCTGGGTGGTTGGCCAACTGCAGTTCGCCGCCGTGACGCTGGGCGGTACGGCGGGCGATGGCCAGGCCCAGTCCATGCCCCGAACTGCTTTGTCCGGGGGCGCGGAAGAATGGCGTACCCAGTTGCGGCAGGTGCTCAGAGTCAACGCCAGGCCCATGGTCGCGCACGCTCAGTATCACGCCTTCTCCCTGACGTTGGGCACTGATGATGATGGGCTGATCGACCGGGTTGAAACGCAGGGCGTTGCGTAGCAGGTTGTCCATTGCCCGCTCAAGCATTTCCGGCCAGCCGTTTACCAGCAGGCCTGGATCGAGCTGAATCTGCAGCTTCTGCTCAGGGGCCGTGAGTGGCATATCGGCTTGCAGCTTGCCGATCATGCCGGCCAGGTCGATCGGTTGTGGAGCGCCCGGATCCGCATCCAGGCGGGCCAGGGCCAGAATTTCACTGATTAGTTCTTCGAGGCGGTCACATTCCTGTTTCAGTCGTGGCCAGAGCCTTCCCCGCTCGTCGTGCTCGGCCCGTTCAGCCAGGGCCAGGGCGATGCGCAGGCGAGCTAGCGGCGAGCGTAGCTCATGGGACACGTCACGCAGCAGTTGCCGTTGGCTGGCGATCAGGCCCTGCAGTCGCTCACCCATACGGTTGAAGTCCTTGGCCAGCAGGCCCAGTTCATCCTGTCTGGCTGAGAGACGCGCCAGGCTGTTCTGCTGGTAGGCGGTTTGACCAAGGTCGTGGACCGCGCCACGCAGGCGGTTCAGCGGACGGGTAATCGAAAGTGTCAGCAACAGGCTGAACAGGGTCAGCACCACCAACGCTATGCCCAGGACGCTGAGAGGCCAGAGCAGGCTGTTGCGATGCCAGGCTGTCAGTTCTCCGTGGGGAATACGGTAGATGAACAGGTAGTTCTCGCCGCTCGCCGGGCTGTTGTATTCGGAGGTCAGACGTCGCCAGGGCAGACGGTGTTCGGTGCCGTGACGGGCTTCAAAGGCTGCTGCACGGGATGGGAAGGTGCCCTTGACCAGTCTTTGGCCGTTTTCATCCAGTACCTGTACATCGATGCGATAATTGCGCTTGTGCTTCTCCAGCAACAGCTGGGCTGCCGTTGCTCCTTGCTGCTCGTAGAGCTCGACCCACTGCTGGGGAAATTCCTGTAGAGCCGGGTGTCGGCTGAGGATCCAGGCGTCCTGATTCAGAGCGCGGCCTAGCAGTATGGCGAGTCCGGCGGCCAGGGCAATGGCCAGCCAGAAGGTGGCAAGAATGCGCCAGAACAGTGAACGCACGGCGGTTCCTCATGAAAAAACCGCCGGGCTTGGAGCGCGGCGGTTGATGATTGAGTGATGCGAGTCAGTCGGCCTTACCAGCCTTCTCGGCTTTCCAGGCCTTGAATTCGGCCATTTCGGCGCGTCGCGCCTCCATTTTCTTCTGATGCTCGTCGAAGGCCTTCTGCTGTTCCGGACTAAGCAACTCGCGCAAGGACTTTTGCTGTTCAGCGCGGGTTGCGTCCAGTTCTTTTTGCATGGCCTGCTTCTCGGCTGGCGGCAGTTTATCTAGGTAACGCTGGGTGATCTCGCGATGGCTTTTCATTTGCTCGGCCATCAGTTTGCGGAATTCCTGGCGTTGTTCCTTGCTCAATTGCAGGCCTTGGGCCAAGTTACCATGACCGCGCTCATGGTGGCGGAAACCACCGTCGTGCATGGGCATGGCGACAGCCAGGGTCGGCAGTGCGGCGGCGAGCAGTAGTGCGGTGAGAGTTTTGCGCATGGGGTGTTCTCCTCGTCTTGAACCGGTCATTACCGGATGGGTTCAGTATGCGTCGGTCAAGGTCAAGGGCGGTCAGGGCCGGGTAAAGGCAGTGTAAAATTTGCGCAATGGGCGCGGCTCAGGGGGCGTAGTAGTAACCACGGCTGCGTAACGCGAGGATGCGCGGGCGGCCGTCGGGGTGTGGGCCGAGTTTTTTGCGCAGGTTGCTGACGTGCATATCCAGGCTGCGGTCATAAAGGGTCAGCTTTCGGCCTAGTGCCAGCTGAGCCAGTGCCTGTTTTTCCAGCGGCTCGCCAGGCTGTCTCAGCAGGGCTTCAAGCAGGCGGCTTTCGGATACTGTCAGCGGTATGTCGTGTTCACCGATGCTGGCCACACCACGGTTGGGGCTGAAACGCAGGTCGCCCAGTTCCAGTTGGCTGCTGGCTGCAACCGGCGTGCTGCGGCGCAGCACGGCCCGCAGGCGAGCCGTCAGTTCGCGCGGCTCGCAGGGTTTGGCCAGGTAGTCGTCGGCTCCCAGTTCCAGCCCGAGAATACGGTCGAGCGGCTCGCCTCGTGCCGAGAGCATCAGCACCGGCAGTTCCGGGTGCTCGCTGCGCAACTGCCGAAGTAGTTCAAGACCGCTGCCGTCGGGCAGCATCACGTCGAGTACTACAGCGTCCGGGGCCTGGGCAGCGAGAGCCTGGCGGGCGCTGCTGGTCTCGTGACAGGCACTGACCTGGAAGCCTTCCTGGGTGAGCCAACTGCTCAGCAGTTCGCACAACTCCTGGTCGTCATCAATCAGCAGTAAACGGCTCATGGGTTCAGTTGATCCATTCCCGGCTGGTTCGACGGCGGCCGCGTAGCAGGGCGCCCAGCAGAACCGAAAACAGGCAGAGGGCCGCGCCAAGGGAGAACCAGGTTTGCTCGACGCTGAGCAACCGAGGTTGCGCCTGGCTTTCTCTGAGCTGCGCACGCAGGCGCTGGTTCTCTTGGCGCAGGCGTTGTAACTGTGCTGCACTGTTCGCTTCCTGTTCGCTACGCAACTGCTCGCTGCGAGCAAGGCGCTGCTCCAGTGCCTCGGTGGTGATCGTTGCCGGTGCAGTAGGCGCTGCCGGGGGAACCGGCTCCTCGGCCTGTGCCAGGGGGCAGGTCATCAGCAGCGTGATCAGCAGGGAAGGCGGGATCGAACGCATGACGGATCCTTAGGAGGCAGCGGCCTCACGGGTGGGGTCAGGGCAACACTTTTTTGAAGGGTTTGACCACTACGTCGGCATACACACCGGCACTGCGATAGGGATCTGCAGCTGCCCAGGCCTGGGCGGCTTCCAGCGAGTCGAACTCGGCAACGATCAGGCTGCCGCTGAAACCGGCCGAACCCGGATCTTCGCTATCGATGGCCGGGTGCGGGCCGGCCAGCAACAGGCGGCCTTCCTGCTTGAGCTGTTCGATTCGGGCAATATGAGCCGGGCGGGCAGCCAGGCGGTTTTCCAGGGAGTTTTCCACGTCGGTGGCAATGATGGCGTAGAGCATCTCAGTCCTTGTTGGAGATAGAAGGGAAAACGGTGCCAGCCAGGGCATGGCGGAAGGCAGATGTGGGGCATAATAGCAAACATCAATCGCAACGAAAGCGCCGCCATGACTGTCGATCTGCACTGCCACAGCACCGCCTCGGACGGTGCACTGCCGCCTGCTACGCTGGTGGCCCGGGCTCATGCAAGGGGCATTCGTCTGCTCGCACTGACCGATCACGATACTCTTGAGGGATTGGATGAGGCGCGAAATGCCGCTGCCCGGTTGAACCTGCAACTGGTCAACGGTATCGAACTTTCCTGCACCTGGGGCGGCGCCACCATCCATGTGCTTGGATATGCCTTTGAACCACAGGCACCCGCGCTGAGAGAGGCTATCGAAGCCCTGCATCGTGGCCGCTGGCAGCGGGCCGAGGAAATCGACCGGCGGCTGACAGCCAGGGGTATGCCGGGTGCTTTGGATGGTGCTCGGCAGATCCAGCGTGAGCTGGGTGACAGTGGCAACGCTCCGGCGCGACCTCACTTTGCCGAGTTTCTGGTGCGTGCCGGCTATGTGCGCGACCGTTCCGAGGCCTTTCGCAAGTGGCTGGGGGCTGGCAAGCTGGGAGACGTCAAGCAGCACTGGCCAGCGCTGGAGGAAACCGTTGCGACTCTACAGGCCGCCGGTGCCTGGATCAGCCTGGCGCATCCGTGGCAGTACGACTTTACTCGCAGTAAGCGTCGGCGTTTGGTGGCTGACTTTGCTGCGGCAGGTGGTCATGCGCTGGAAGTGGTCAATGGCATGCAGCCTGCCGAGCAGGTCGGTAGTCTGGCGATTCTGGCGCGTGAGTTTGGTCTGATGGCTTCCGTCGGCAGCGATTTTCACGCGCCGGGAGACTGGTCCGAACTGGGCCTGTACCGCCCGTTGCCCGAGGGTCTGACGGCACTCTGGGAGCGTTTTGAGCATGTACAGCTATCCACCATTTCTTCATGAACAGGGAGCCATCATGAGCCAATTCTTCCAGGTACATCCGGAGAACCCGCAGGCCCGCCTGATCAAGCAGGCGGTGGAGATCATTCGTGGCGGTGGTGTGGTGGTCTATCCCACCGACTCGTCCTATGCGCTGGGCTGCATGATCGGCGACAAGGGCGCTGTGGAACGCATCCGCCGCCTGCGTCAGCTTGACGACAAGCACAACTTCACCCTGGTTTGCCGCGACCTGTCGCAGATCGGCCTGTTTGCCAAGGTTGATACTGCGGCTTTCCGCTTGCTGAAGAACCACACGCCGGGGCCCTATACCTTCATCCTTAATGCCACGCGTGAGGTGCCGCGCATGCTGCTGCACCCCAAACGTCGCACCATCGGCATTCGTGTGCCGAGTCATCCCATTGCTCTGGCGTTACTGGAACAGCTGGGCGAGCCGCTGATGAGCGTCAGCCTGATCCTGCCGGGTGACGAGCTGCCGCTTTCCGACCCATACGAGATGCGGCAAATGCTCGAGCATCAGGTGGATCTGGTTATCGACGGTGGCTTTGGCGGACTGGAAGCATCTACGGTGATCAGTCTGGTTGGCGACAAGGCCGAGATCATCCGGGTCGGCTGTGGCGACCCTCTACCCTTCGGGGAAAGCGCGTGAGAGCCGTCTGCTCCACCAGGGTCGGCTGGCGATGAGTGGGCAGCCTCTCGATCCGCAGGCCGGTGCGCAGCAGGAGCTGCCTTTGGCGCTGGTTTATGGCGAGGCGCTTACCGAGCTGCCTCAGGATCTTTACATTCCGCCGGATGCACTGGAGGTTTTTCTTGAGGCCTTCGAGGGGCCTCTGGATCTTTTGCTGTATCTGATCCGCAAGCAGAACATCGACATCCTGGACATCCCCGTGGCGGAAATTACCCACCAGTACATGGGCTATGTCGAACTGATGCACTCGGTGCGTCTGGAACTGGCTGCCGAGTATTTGGTGATGGCCGCCATGCTGGCCGAAATCAAGTCGCGCATGCTGTTGCCGCGCTCCACTGAGAGTGAGGACGAGGAGGAAGATCCGCGGGCCGAGCTGATCCGGCGACTGCAGGAGTATGAGCGCTTCAAAGCCGCAGCCGAGGGCCTGGACGAACTGCCACGGGTTGGCCGGGAGATCGTTGTTCCTCGCTTGGAGGCTCCCGAGGCTCGGGCCCGCCGGCTGCTGCCGGAGGTCAGCCTGGAGGAGCTGTTGCTGTCCATGGCTGAGGTGCTGCGGCGTGCCGACCTCTTTGAGAGCCATCAGGTGACTCGTGAGGCACTGTCGACCCGGGAGCGTATGAGCGAAGTGCTGGAACGCCTCAAAGGCGGTGGTTTTGTGCCCTTCGTCGAGCTTTTCAGCATTGGGGAAGGGCGCCTAGGTGTAGTGGTGACTTTCATGGCGGTGCTCGAACTGATCAAGGAGTCTCTGGTTGAGCTGGTGCAAAATGAGCCCTTTGCCGCCATTCATGTCCGAGCACGTGCCGAATGAACCTGAACGATCCCCGTGAACTGGCCCAATTGCTTGAAGCCTTCCTGCTGGCTTCCGGCAAGCCAATGTCGCTGGAGCGCCTGGCCGAACTTTTCGAGGAGACCGAGCGTCCCGAGCCGACACAACTGAAGGAAGCACTGGAGCTGCTGCGTCGTTCCTGTAAGGGGCGCGCTTTCGAGCTTAAGGAGGTGGCTTCCGGCTACCGTTTGCAGGTGCGTGAGCGCTTTGCTCCCTGGGTTGGCAGGCTCTGGGAAGAGCGCCCGCAGCGCTATTCCCGTGCGCTACTGGAAACCCTGGCGCTGATCGCCTATCGCCAGCCGATTACCCGTGGGGAAATTGAGGATGTGCGTGGGGTAGCGGTCAACAGCAACATTACCAAAACCTTGCTCGAGCGTGAATGGATCCGGGTGGTGGGGTATCGCGACGTGCCAGGCCGGCCAGCGATGTTCGCCACTACCAAGGCCTTCCTCGACCATTTCAACCTGCGCAGTCTCGACGAGTTGCCGCCGCTGGCCGCCCTGCGCGAGTTGGAGCCGGAACCCGTGGCGATGGAGGATGATGCCGAGGTGCCTGAGGCCTTGCAGGCGCGCGCCGACCTGGCCATACAGGATGATGACGAGGCGCCGCCGCGCGAGGAAACCAGTTTCCGCAGTCTGCTGGCCGAGCTGGACAATATGGAGCAGGGGTTGAAGACCGACTTCGACGATCTGCGTCTACCTGGAGTCGAGGACGGAGACCAAAGCGCAGCCGTAGCCGATAACGAGGTCGGCGAGTCGCTTCATTGAGCGAGTCAACGCGTGCCATCGAATAGTTCAATCCCGCCACGAAGGAGGCTTGCTTATCCTTGCTGCCATGTGCAATCGCCTCCGAGGAGAGAAGCATGGGCAAGAACCCCTGTATCAAGGTCTGCGAATTCAAAGAGGGTGTTTGTCTGGGATGTGGTCGCAGCCGCCAGGAGATTCGTGACTGGAAGCGCCTGGATAAGGACGAGAAACGTCTGCTACTGGCCATCGCCGACATGCGCCTGCTGGAGGCCTGCGGCAGGCGCAGCTATTAAGAGCAGCGGGACGTTGTGCTGCCGCCTTTAGCCGGTCTTGCGCAGGGCAGCATGCTGTGGGTTGAAGCTGGCCACTGCCAGAAGAATGAACAGTAGAGTGAGAGCGGCACAGATCAGCAGGGCCGTGGCGTTCAGTTGCAGATAGAGCGCATGGCGCACAAGCTCCACGGCATGGCTGAAGGGATTCAGCAGGCACAGCCAGTACAGCCAATTACCGGCCTCGCGCATCGGCTCCAGCGGGTAGAGCGCCGGAGACAGAAAGAACAGCGGGAATATGACGAAGTTCATCACCCCGGCGAAGTTCTCCAACTGGCGTATGCCGTTGGACAACAGCAGTCCCAGGGCGCCGAGTAACAAGGCTACCAGCAGCAGCGCCGGCAGCGCAGTGAGCAGCCCGCCCAGTGGCGGGCGTACGCCGTAGCACCAGGCAACGGCAAGAAAGGCACATACCTGCAGCAGCGAGATCAGTGATGTTGCCAGCAACTTGGCCACCAGTAGAAAGGATCGTGGCAGCGGGCTGGTCAGCAGCACGCGCATACTGCCCATTTCCCGGTCGTAGACCATAGACAGGGAACCCTGCATGCCGCTGAAAAGCAGGGTCATGCAGGCCAGTCCCGGGACTATGTAGGTCTCGTAGCCAGTGGAGCCCGAGTGCAGGCCACCCGGCTCGAAGCCAGGCAGGGCGCGGATGCCGGCAGCGAACACCAGTAGCCAGAGTAGTGGACGCACCAGAGCGCTGAGAAAGCGCGAGCGCTGCCGTACGAAGCGCAGCCATTCGCGCAGCACAATACCCTTCAGGCATTCCCAATAGAGGCTCATGGTCGTTTTGCTCCGATAACAGCCGTAGCGTCGTCCGTAGCTGATTTCTCGGTCAGACGGGCTGGGGCCAAGCGCGGCCTGACTGCCTCACGCTCATGACCACGGCCCAGGGCCACATCGCCGGTCAGACGGGCAAAGCTCAGAGCCAGGTCATCGCCAAACTCGCGGGCCTTGCCGTAGCCCACTCGCTCGCCGTGGTGCAGGATCAGCAGGTCGTCGCTGGGCTCGATCTCGTCCAGCAGGTGTGTGGCCCACAACACGCACAGGCGCTGTTCGCGGCAAAGGTTGCGCAGGTGCCGGCCAAGAGCCTGTCGGGCTGCAGGATCCAGCCCGGTACTGGCTTCATCAAGCAATAGCAGACGTGGCTGGTGTAATAGAGCACGGGCAATCTCGACTCGCCGGCGGTGGCCTCCATTGAGCTTGCGTACCGGTTCATGACGGCGCTCCGCCAGTTCCAGTCGCTTCAGCTCCTCATCGATGCGTGACCGGGCCAGGCGGCGTGGCAGGCCGTGCAGGGCGGCGTGGTAGGCCAGGTTCTGCTCTACCGAAAGATCCGCATCCAGAGTGCTTGGCTGGAACACCACGCCCAACCGGCTCAGTGCCTGGCGAGGTGCATGGCGCAGGCTGTGGCCGAAAATGCGGATATCGCCTTGTTGCAGGTCATACAGCCTCGTGAGTAAGGCAATGAGTGTCGACTTGCCGGCGCCATTGGGGCCGAGCAGAGCGCCGAAATGTCCTTCCGCCAGTTCGAAATCCAGCGCTTGCAAGGCCTGATGGCGACCATAGGCGAAGCTTACTCCACGCACTTCCAGGGCGTTCATGGGCAAACCTGCAGGTGGTGGCAGAGGTGCAGTGTCTGGCGGTATCCGTTTCGAGGCATGGGCGGCTCCTTCGGCAGGATGTCGCCAGCATAGGAAGCACTGTCGCTCGCGGAAATATGCTCAAGGTAGCGACCGACTGCTACCAAGGTCTTGGATCCGCCGGGGAGTCCGGATCGGTCATAAGGGCGCCGGCCAGTCTGGGAACACCGTCTGGCCGGCGGAGTGGGATCAGCCGCAGGAGACTCGGGTAATCACGCGCTGATCGTCAACATTGAGGTTCAGGCGCTGGCGGTCGTATTCCAGGGTCACGATACTGCCGGGGGCAAGCAGACGGGCGCGACTGGCCCCCGCGCTCTGACGGGCCTGCTCCAGCAGTTCCGGTGTGGCGACCTGGCCGACCAGGTGCTCTACGGCCGAGGATGTGCAGCTTTCATGGCTTGGGGTCGTTGCCGAGGTGGTGGCAGCCGGTTCGGCTTGTTGCGCGGTGCTGCTGCAGCCTGCGGCGAGCAGCAGGCAGCCAAGCAGGGAGCTGAGACGGATTGAGAGATTCAATGCTATGAACTCCTGTTCGGTGAAATGACGTTACTGTGTTGTTTCCAGGCGTGCCAGGCGCTCCTCGAGAATGGCCAGCCGTGCTTCCAGCGCGGCGAGACGCTCTTCGTGACCGGCTGCTGCCTCGTGCCGGGCGAGCGGACGGCTGGCCAGCAGTTTCTCCAGATCCTCAGGCTCACCCAGCAAATGCATGTAGCGATCTTCGCGTTGGCCGGTCTGGCGTGGCAGCAGCATGGCCAGACCACGACTGATCAGGCGCTCGAGCTGGTGACGGATTTCCTCCACATCTTCGAAGTCGTGCATGCGATTGCTGCGCGCGAGCAGTTCTCCGAGTGTCTGCGGACCGCGCAGCATAAGCAGGCCGAGTAGAACTGTCTGCGGTTTGACCAGTTCCAGTTGCTTGTCGCAGCGCTGTTCCCAGCGGTCAGCGCGGCTACCCATCACCAGTCGTACCAACTGGCGGGCTTCCAGACTACGCAGGTAGCGCCCGATTTCTCCAGGCTCCAGATTCATCAGCGGTTCGCGGCTGGTTTTCTGATTGCAGGCCAGTTGCACGGCATTGAGCGTCAGGGGATAGGTTTCCGGTGTAGTCAGTTGCTTCTCGATCAGGCAACCGAGAATTCGTACTTCGATGGCATGCAATGGCGATTCGCCAAGCAGTTCAGAGTGCGTATGAGGCATGAGGCGATCCTGGCAGAGGAAACCTCTGCAGATTAACGGTTTCCGCGCTGGATCGACAGGCTCGTTCTGAACGGCTGACACTCAGCGTGTAGCAGTAGCGAAACCTGAGACAATGGCGGCATTTTCGATCAGTTACACGAGCAGCCGATGAATCCTGAGATGTTGCAACTGCTGGTGACCCGGCGTATGCCATTTGGCAAGTACAAAGATCGGTTGCTGGCCGATTTGCCCGGGCACTATCTAAACTGGTTTGCCCGCCAAGGCTTTCCCAAGGGAGAACTAGGCCAGTTGCTGGCTCTGATGCAGGAAATCGACCATAACGGACTCAAGCCACTGCTTGATCCTCTGCGCAAGCAAAGGCCGTAGCAGTGCGCGAGCAGACGGTGTTCTGCTTCATCAAGCATGGACAAATGACGATGGATGACTGCCCGGATGGCAATTGGGCAGATTCTGCTAAAGCTCAGTGATCGTCGAGTGCGAAGGCAGTGAGAGTAAAGACGGGGATGCCAGCATCCTGCAGTTTCTGTGAGCCACCGAGTTCTGGCAGGTCGATGATCGCTGCAGCTTCGAACACCGAAGCCCGCATGCGGCGAACCAGGTTGGCAGCGGCAATCAGGGTGCCACCGGTGGCGATCAGATCATCGAAGATCAGCACTGAGTCACCTTCGCAGAGGCTGTCCGAGTGGGCTTCGAGGAAGGCCTCTCCGTACTCGGTCTGATAACCCTCACTGAGAACGTCGGCCGGCAGCTTGCCCTGCTTGCGGAAGAGCACCAGAGGCTTGTTCAGTTCATAGGCGATGATCGAGCCGATGAGAAAGCCGCGGGCATCCATGGCGCCGATATGGCTGAAATCGGCCTCGACGTAACGCTGGATGAAGCTGTCGGCGACCATGCGCAGTGCTCGAGGGGATTGGAACAGTGGGGTGATGTCGCGAAAGATTACGCCTGGCTTGGGAAAGTCCGGCACCGGGCGAATCAGGGTTTTGATGCTGAATTCGTCAAAGATCATTCTGGAATCCTAAATGCGCCAAGCCGGTTCAGGCATCGAGACTGCCGCCTGCCAGGGCGCACAGCTCGATCGGGTCGAGAATGCGTACTTCCTTGCCTTCTGCTTCAAGCAGCTTGTTCTGCTGGAAACGGGTAAATACGCGGGATACGGTTTCCACGGCAAGGCCCAAATAGTTACCAATTTCGTTACGCGACATGGCTAAACGGAACTGGTTGGCGGAAAAACCACGCGCGCGGAAGCGGGCAGAAAGGTTGACCAGGAAGGTGGCGATACGCTCGTCGGCGGTCTTCTTCGACAGCAGCAGCATCATCTGCTGATCGTCACGAATTTCGCGGCTCATGATGCGCATCAGTTGGCGACGAAGCTGTGGTAACTGTAGTGCCAGATCGTCGAGCCGCTCGAAGGGAATTTCGCACACCGAAGTGGTTTCCAAGGCCTGGGCTGATACCGGATAACGCTCGCCATCGACGCCGGAGAGGCCTACCAGTTCACTGGGTAGATGGAACCCCGTGATCTGTTCTTCACCGGCATCGCTCAGGCTGAACGTCTTCAGTGCTCCGGAGCGCACGGCGAAGACCGAACCGAAGGTGTCACCCTGACGGAAGAGGAATTCGCCCTTCTTCAAGGGGCGGCCGCGCTTGACGATCTCGTCGAGGGCGTCCATGTCTTCCATGTTCAGAGAGATAGGCAGGCACAGCGCCGCCAGGCTGCAATCCTTGCAATGGGCTTGGTGCTGGCCACGCAGCTTGATGCTCTCGGACATCGATAAAATCCCGGATAAACACGCAGTAACTGCAAGGTTACCCCAGTGAGGCTTATGGGTGCCAGTTGCATGCATAAGCTGATCGAAGGCTCAAGTTTGCATGCTGATGGCCGATTGAAACAGATGAACCATAGTCCAAGGCAGGTATGGACACGATGCGCATTGAGCTCAGTGGGACTTTGAATAGCCTGGCGCAGAGTCTGCAGCGACAAAATACCGCAGTCCCGAGCGCTCCGCATGAAGTGCGTGATGGAGTGCGCCTGACGCTCTCCGAGCTTGGCCGGAGGCTCTCGGCCAGTGCAGCAAGCAACGAGGATATCGACAACAGCGACTTGCCGCAGGCGATCAGAGATCTGCTGAAGATGATTCGTGAGCTGCGTCAGCAGATTGCCGAGGTGAAGGTCGAGATCGAGGCGCTAATGAGCTGCCTGGACTTGGAGCCGGACAGTCGCCAGCGCCAACTGGAGGCGCTGCGTGACGAGCTGGGAGCGCTCAATCGTGCACTGACGGCCGCCAATGCCAACCTGCTGCGATTGATGAAGGACAACCAGTTGTCCGACAGTCAGATGATGACGGCGGCCACCCTGGCCCTGCGCTGAGGCCTTTGCCTGCCGTTTCAGATCACCCGTGAGAAGCGCTGACGAACCTGCTCGTTGAGGTAGCGGTCGAACAGCATGCACAGCGAGCGAACCAGCAGGCGACCGGCGGGGCGCACCTTGATTCCCTGGCTGTGCAGTTCGATCAGACCGTCGCGGGCAAGTTGCTGCAGCTCCGGCCAGAGGGCCGAGAAGTAGTCCTGGAAAACGATGCCATAAGTCTGCTCGATATCGGCGAACTGCAGCTCGAAATGGCAGATCAGTTGCTGGATCACTGCACGGCGCAGACGATCGTCTGCATTGCAGTGCAGACCGCGATGCGTGGCCAGTTGGCCGTTGCCGAGACTCTGCTGGTAGCTGGCAATGTTGCTGTCATTCTGACTGTAGAGTTCGCCGATCTGGCTGATGGCGGATACACCCAGACCGATCAGATCGCAGTGGCCGTGGGTAGTGTAGCCCTGGAAGTTACGGTGCAGGGTGCCTTCTTCCTGAGCGATGGCCAGCTCGTCATCGGGCAGGGCGAAGTGATCCATACCGATGTAGCGGTAGCCGGCACGGGTCAGTTGTTCGATGCTGGACTGCAGCATTGCCAGTTTGTCTGCCGGGCTGGGCAGGTCGTCGGTACTGATGCGCCGCTGCGGCATGAAGCGCTCGGGCAAGTGGGCATAGTTGAACAGCGACAGGCGATCCGGCTGCAGAGCGATTATTTCGGCCACGGTGCGGGCAAAGCGCTCCGGCGTCTGCTTGGGCAGGCCGTAGATCAGGTCGATGTTGACCGAACGGAACTGCAGGGTGCGAGCAGCCTCGATGATGGCGCGGGTTTCCTCCAGCGTTTGCAGACGGTTGACCGCCCGTTGCACCTCGGGGTCGAGATCCTGTACGCCGAGACTGATGCGGTTGAAACCCAGTTCGCGCAGCAGCCCCATGGTTGACCAGTCGGCCTCGCGTGGATCGATTTCGATGCTGTAGTCACCACTGTCGTCGTCCAGCAGGGCAAAGTGCTGGCGCAGGTGCTGCATAAGCCGGCGCAATTCGTCGTGGCTGAGGAAGGTGGGGGTGCCTCCACCGAAGTGCAGTTGCTCGATAACCTGGCTTCGATCCACGTAGCGGCTGACGATCTCGATTTCCCGTTCAAGCTTCTCCAGATAGGGTAGAGCCCGGCCGCGATCCTTGGTGATCACCTTGTTGCAGGCGCAGTAGTAGCAGATGTGCGCACAGAACGGGATGTGCACGTAGAGCGACAGCGGGCGGTGGGCCTTGCGGCTCTCGCGCAGGGCATGCAGCAGGTCGAACGGGCCGATGTCGTCGTGGAACTGCACGGCGGTTGGGTAGGAGGTGTAACGCGGACCGGCGAGATCGTAGCGGCGAATCAGGTCGGTGTCCCACTGGATGGCGTCGAGCATGGAAAAATCCTGGACAGGCTTTGCGTGTAGTCTAGAGAACTGCACGGGAGGAGGCCTTGACCTGAATCAACGGCGGTTATAGCTGTGGAGTGCCTTGCCTTGCCGGCAGTGGTTGGTACGCTGTTATTGGCTGGCGCAGGGCGGGGTTGCCGTGCCTTAGTGCCCCATCAGCCAGTGCTGGTGTGGGCCGGGTAGGGTCCAGAGACCGAACAGCATTACCAGCAGTCCACCAGCGATGCGTACGCCACGCTGGCGCAGCAGGGCGGTGAGGCGCTCTGCGGCCAGGCCGGTAGCCAGTAGCACCGGCCAGGTGCCAAGGCCGAAGGTCAGCATCAGCAGCGCGCTGTGGCTGGCGTTTCCTTGACTGGAGGCCCAGAGCAGAGTGCTGTAGACCAGACCACAGGGCAGCCAGCCCCACAGCGCGCCGAGGATCAGGGCGCGAGGCAGGCTGTTCACCGGCATGAAACGGCGGGTCAGTGGCTGGAGGTGGCGCCAGAGGCCGCGGCCCAGGGCTTCGACACGAGTCAGCCCGCTCCACCAGCCAGCCAGGTACAGACCCATGGCAATCAGTAGCAGGGCGGCCAGTGTGCGCAGCAGCGTTTCCGCTACGCCACCGGCCAGGGCCCAGCCCGCCAGTCCGAGCAGCTGGCCGGCACCAGCGTAGCTGAGGATGCGCCCGAGATTGTAGGTCAGCAGCAGTTGCAGGCGCCGGCTGCGCTGCTCCGCTGGAATCGCCAGGGTCAGAGCACCCATAAGACCGCCGCACATGCCCAGACAGTGCCCACCGCCGAGCAGGCCGAGGATTAGCGCCGACAGCAGCAGGGGGAGCAGTTCAGTCACGTGGCTTGTCCTGTTCGCTGCCGCCGCTGGCCTGTTCGACGCCAGCCTTGTGCAGTGGATCCTCGTCGTCGAACAGGATGCTGTGCGCCGGACTGTCGAGGTCGTCGTACTGGCCACTGTCCACCGCCCAGAAGAACAGCCAGATGGCAAAGCCTACCAAGGCGATAGCGACGGGAATCAGAATATACAGGGCAGGCATGCGGCCTCCGAATGATGTCTGGTTGGCGAGCGTTGCACGTCTGTGGCCGTTCGCGTGCAGCGCCGCGCCGACTAGGTGCGGCTCAGGCGCAAGGCGTTGAGCACCACCAGCAGCGAACTGAGCGACATACCCGCCGCCGCCCAGATTGGCGTGATCCAGCCGAGGGCCGCGAAGGGCAGAACCAGGCCATTGTACAGACTTGCCCAGGCCAGGTTTTCGATGATGATGCGGCGGGTACGTTGGGCCATGTCCAGGCCCTGAACCAGGCTGCTCAGGCGATTGGACAGCAGTACCGCATCGGCACTGGTCTTGGCCAGATCGGAGGCGGAGCCCATGGCCACGCTGATGTCAGCGGCGGCCAGTACCGGCACGTCGTTGACTCCGTCACCGAGCATCAATACGTGCCGGCCCTGCTCGTGAAGCTGCTTGAGCACTGCCATCTTGGCATCCGGTGTCAGGCCGCCTCGGGCATCTTCAATGCCTAACTGACGGGCTACTTCGCCAACCATCGGCGAACTGTCGCCAGACAGCAGGTGGATATGCCAGCCACGTGCTCGGGCAGCGGCAATCAGTTGCGGGGCATCTTCGCGCAGCCGGTCATCAAGAACGAACCAGGCCAGGGGCCCCTGTTCATCGCCGAGGAGCAGCCATTGGCCATGCTCGCTGGCAATCGTCGGCACCACTTGGCCGCTCAGGGCGCAGACGAAGCTGGCTTCGCCTATGCGTAGCAGGCGCCCGTCGACGCTGCCCTGCAAGCCCTGGCCGGGGTAGCTGTCCACTGATTCAGCGGCGCGAGGCGCCTGGCCGAAGGCGCGGGCGATGGGGTGTTCCGAGCGGTTTTCCAATGCTGCAGCCAGCGCCAGGCAGGCATCGGCATCCAGTTCACGCAGTGAGTGGATGGCGCTCAGAGTGAGACGCCCCTCGGTCAGGGTGCCGGTCTTGTCCACCACCAGAGTGTCGATCTGGTTGAGCCCTTCAAGTACATGGCCTCGGGTCAGCAGCAGGCCCAGCTTGTGCAGGCTGCCGGTGGCGGTGGTCAGTGCGGTTGGCGTGGCCAGGGCCAGTGCACAGGGGCAGGTGGCCACGAGCAGGGCCAGCACCACCCAGAAGGCGCGTTCACTATCGATCTGCCACCAGATCAGGCCGACGATGGCCGCCGCTGAGAGGATGAACAGGAGAAACCATTGCGCCACGCGATCAGCGATTTCCGCCAGGCGTGGCTTTTCGCTCTGTGCACGTTCCAGTAGGCGGACGATGGCGGACAGGCGGGTGGAGTCGCCCAGTGCCTGCACCTGTACGGTCAGTGGGCCTTCGACGTTGAGGGTGCCGGCGGTGACGCTGTCGCCGCTGCAGCGCGGTTGTGGCAGGTATTCGCCGGTCAGCAGTGACTCGTCGATACTCGATTGCCCACTGAGCACCTGGCCGTCAGCCGGAACCAGTGAGCCAGGCTGCACCAGCACCTGGTCGCCTACACGCAGCTCGCTGAGCAGGATGCGTTGACTATGGCCGTCCTCATCGAGGCGCAGGCAGGAAGCCGGCAGCAGCTGCACCAGTTGCGAGGTGGCTGCCGCAGTCCTTTCGCGCGCCCGGCGCTCCAGGTAACGTCCGGCAAGAAGGAACAGGGCAAACATGCCGACCGCATCGAAGTACAGTTCGCCCCGGCCGGTTATCGTCGACCAGATGCCGGCCACATAGGCACCACCAATGGCCAGCGATACTGACACATCCATGGTCAGGTGGCGGGTGCGCAGGTCGCGCAGCGCGCCGCGGAAGAACTGACTGCAGCAGTAGAAAACGATGGGGGTCGTGAGGAACAGACTGGTCCAGCGCAGGATCTTGTCCAGTTCGGGGGACAGGTCGATGTTGAATTCCGGCCAGGTGGCCATGGTCGCCATCATCACCTGCATCCACAGCAGCCCGGCTACGCCCAGCTCGCGCATGCGCCGGCGATTCTCTCTGGTTAGGCGCTCGGCGGCTTCATCGGCGCGCCAGGGGTGAGCGGCGTAACCGATTCGACGCAGCTCGGCCAGCAGCCTGCTTAGAGGAAGCTGACTGTCCTGCCAACGCACCTGTAGGCGTTGATTGGACAGGTTCAGGTGGGCTTCGGCTACGCCGGGTACGCCGCGCAGGTGCTTTTCGATCAGCCAGCCGCAGGCGGCACAGCTGATGCCCTCGATCAACAACTGGGTTTCGCTGAGTTCGCCTTCGTGTTGCACAAAAGGTTGTTGCACTTCGCAGCGATCGTACAGCGCCAGCTCGTCAGGCAGAGCCTGGGGCAGAGCCTGTGGATTGGTGGCGCTCTCGCTACGGTGCCGGTAATAGTGCTCCAGGCCGCCGGCCACTATGGCCTCGGCCACCGCCTGACAGCCAGGACAACACATCTCGCGGGTTTCGCCCAGAACTTCGGCACGGAAGGCACTGCCGGCAGGAACCGGCAGACCGCAGTGGTAGCAGGGAGTGGGGGCGGGCATCGGCTAGGTCAGTAGGAAGGATTGTCACCGAGTTCGATGACCTGGCCATCGGCGATCTGTTCTTCCTCGAACAGCCGCCATTGCTGGCCGCCTTCCTCGCCGAGCAGCTCAACGAAGCGGCGGCCACTGACCATGTCCACCATCTGGCCGCGGTAGCTGCCGTCTGCGCCCGGCTGCAGTATGACGCGGCGGTCGCGCTCGGGTTGAGTGGGCGAGATCAGGTTGAGCACCAGCTGTTGCGGCCGGCTGTGGCCCTGTAACTGCAGAGTGGCGGTGCCGGTGGCCTCGTCGAGCACCAGTTGGCCGTGCAGTTGCAGTCGCTCGGCGAGCTTCTCGCGTTCCAGTGACTGGTTGATGCCCTTGCCGACATCGTAATAGTCGTCGGAAATCAGCCCCGGCGGGTTCTTCGAGGCCAGTGTCAGCAGCGCCACGCCCTGTACTACCGAGTAGCCGAGTAGGGCGATGATGAACCAGGGCCAGAACTGCTTGTACCAGGGAGTCACTGGCGATGGCGTTTGCTCGGACATAGTTTTTCCGTTGTCAGCGGACGCTGGGGCCGATGAAGCGGCTGTCGGCGTCGTTCTTGATACTGGGGTCATCCGCGGATTGTACGTGGAAGACGATGTTGTTGGCGCTGGAAGGCAGTTTCTCCGGTGAGAGAGACAGTTCCACCGGGAAGGAGTAGACCTCACCAGCCAGTGCCTGTACCTCACGCTTGCCTTCGTAAACCAGGCCGTCCAGGCCACTGACACTGATGATGTAGGTCATGTCGCGCTGTGCCTTGTTCATGATCTTCAGGGTGTAGACGTTCTCGATGTTGCCAATCTCGTTTTCGCGGAACAGCACGCGGTCCTTGAGCACATCCAGCTCCACCAGAGGCCGGTTGGTTACGGCCCAGGCGAACAGGCCGATCATCGCAACCAGCGCAACAGCGTAGCCGATCAGACGTGGGCGCAGCAGGTGGGTTTTCTGTCCGGACAGGTTGTGTTCAGTGGTATAGCTGATCAGGCCTTTCGGGTAGTTCATCTTCTCCATGATGTCGTCGCAGGCATCGATGCAGGCAGCACAGCCAATGCACTCGATCTGCAGGCCATCACGGATGTCGATACCGGTAGGGCAGACCTGCACGCACATCTTGCAGTCGATGCAGTCGCCGAGGCCCTGGGCCTTGTAGTCGGCGTCTTTCTTGCGTGGGCCACGTGATTCGCCGCGACGAGGGTCATAGGAGACGATTAGCGTATCCTGGTCGAACATCACACTCTGGAAGCGTGCATAAGGGCACATGTAGATGCACACCTGCTCGCGCAGGTAGCCGGCGTTGCCGTATGTGGCCAGAGTGAAGAAACCGATCCAGAAGTAGGCCCAGCCGCTGGCTTCGCCCGTGAATATCTCGACGACCAAATCACGGATCGGCGTGAAGTAGCCGACGAAGGTAATGGCGGTGAGCAGCGAGACAGCAATCCAGATGGCGTGCTTGGCGCTCTTGCGTGCGAGCTTGTTGCTGCTCATCGGCTGCTTGTCCAGCTTCATGCGCTGGTTACGGTCACCCTCGGTTACCTTTTCAGCCCACATGAATACCCAGGTAAACACGCTTTGCGGACAGGTGTAGCCGCACCATACCCGCCCAGCGAACACGGTGATGAAGAATAGGCCGAAGGCGCAGATGATCAGCAGCCAGGACAGCAGCATGAAGTCCTGTGGCCAGTAGGTCGCGCCGAAGATATGGAACTTACGCTCCGGCAGGTTCCACCAGACGGCCTGCTGACCGTTCCAGTTGATCCATACCGTACCGAAGTAGAGCAGGAACAGGAAGGCTCCCCCCACGCGGCGCAGATTGCGGAACATCCCGGTGAAAGCGCGGGTGTAGATCTTTTCGCGGCTGGCGTAGAGATCGACTGTCGCGTTCTTGGGAGAGGAGGGGGTAACGTCCTGGACGGGAATCTGTTCGCTCATCACTGCTTACCATGGCGGTTGATTGGCAGCCCGGACCGTACGTGCGGTCAGAGTCGTTTCACGGTTGCCCTATGGTACGCCTGATGAGGCACCATCTGGGTGCGACCGGCAGTCGCGTCCCAGATGGCTTGGCCCTTGCAGACAAGGGCGGGGAGGGTTACTGCTTTTCTGCCTGGTGAGACAGGCTGTACACATAGGCGGCCAGCAGATGCACCTTGTCGTTGCCGAGGAATTCTTCCTGGGCTGGCATGTTGCCGTGGCGACCGTAGCGGATGGTCTGCTGCAGTTGAGAATAGCTGCTGCCGTAGATGAACGCTGCCGGGTTGGTCAGGTTCGGAGCACCCAGAGCGGCCGTGCCCTTGCCGTCAGCACCATGACAGGCGAAGCAGGTGCCTGCAAATACCTTCTGTCCGGCTTCGATGTCGGCTTCAACACTCTCGGGCAGTTTGCGGCCAGCCAGCTCGGTCAGAACATAAGCGGCAACATTACGAACGCCATCTTCACCAATGATCGGGCCCTGAGCCGGCATGGCGCCTTGGCGACCCTTGAGAATAGTGGTCTTGATGGTTTCTGCATCGCCACCCCAGCGCCATTCGCTGTCTGTCAGGTTCGGGAAGCCGTAGCTGCCCTTCGCATCGGAGCCGTGGCAGACCGAGCAGTTGGAGGCAAACAGGCGGCCACCCATTTTCAGGGCTTGCTCGTCCTTGGCTACTTCTTCGATCGGCA
This sequence comes from Pseudomonas sp. NCCP-436, assembly GCF_019656335.1. Taxonomy (GTDB): domain Bacteria; phylum Pseudomonadota; class Gammaproteobacteria; order Pseudomonadales; family Pseudomonadaceae; genus Aquipseudomonas. Next base: position 27,682 of record NZ_BPLZ01000016.1, read on the forward strand.
TGGCGGCGTACTTGGCAAACAGCGGGCCGTATTGCTCTTCGGCACGGGCCATTTCCTTTTCCCACTGGTGTACGCCACTCCAGCCGGAGTGACGGACTTCGCCACCAGCGATCTGAACACCTGCGGCGAACGGGGTCTTCTTCTCGCTGTCGAGGTAGTCGTAGCCCGGCAGGAAACCCTTGAAGTTACCCAGGCCCGGATACAGAGCAAGGTAGCCGAGAGCGAAGACGATGGTGCCGACGAACAGCATGAACCACCACTTCGGCAGTGGGTTGTCATATTCCTCGATGCCATCGAAGCTGTGGCCCATGGTTTCGTCGGTGACATCCTGGCGCTGGCCCTTGCGAGTGCCGAAGATCAGCCAGGTCAGGGCGAAAATGGTGCCCAGAGACAGAATGGTTACGTACCAACTCCAGAACGGGGTCATTGGTTATTGCTCCTGGAAGAGTCTTGATCGCGCTTGGACTCGGGCTCATCCGCGAAAGGCAGATTGGCGGCCTCGTCGAAACTGGACTTGCGCTTGCTGCTGTAAGCCCAGAGCACCACGCCGATGAAGGCGATGAAAACTACCGCAGTACCGATACCGCGAATCGTCCCGATGTCCATAGCGTCTTACCGTTTGTTCTTGATGGAAGTGCCGAGCACCTGCAGGTACGCGACCAGCGCGTCCATCTCGGTGCTGCCTTTCACCGCGTCGCGGGCACCGGCGATTTCTTCGTCGGTGTACGGGATGCCGAAGCCACGCAGGACTTCCATCTTCTTCGCTGTCTCACGGCCGTCGAGTTTGTTTTCCACCAACCAGGGGTAGGCTGGCATCTTCGACTCGGGAACCACGTTGCGGGGGTTGTACAGGTGGGCGCGGTGCCACTCATCGGAGTAACGGCCGCCGACGCGGGCCAGATCCGGACCGGTACGCTTGGAACCCCAGAGGAAGGGATGATCCCAGACGCTTTCACCAGCAACGGAGTAGTGGCCGTAGCGCTCGGTTTCGGCGCGGAACGGACGGATCATCTGCGAGTGGCAGCCAACGCAGCCCTCACGGATGTAGATGTCGCGGCCTTCCAGTTGTAGAGCAGTGTAGGGCTTGAGGCCCTCCACCGGCTCGTTGGTGACGTCCTGGAAGAATAGCGGGACGATCTGGGTCAGGCCGCCAATGCTGACGGCAATCACCATCAGCAGCGCCATCAGGCCGATATTTTTCTCGAGAATCTCGTGTTTCATCAGTGAGCTACTCCGGCGGGAATCTGCGCAGCCGCTTCGTATTCAGCCGGCTTGGCGGCACGCACGGTGCGGTAGGTGTTGTAAGCCATCAACAGCATGCCGGTGACGAAGAAGGCACCGCCGATCATGCGCACGATGTAGCCTACATGGCTGGCTTCCAGAGCCTCTACGAAGGAGTAGGTGAGGGTGCCGTCCTCGTTGACTGCACGCCACATCAGGCCCTGAGTGATGCCGTTGACCCACATCGAGGCGATGTACAGCACGGTGCCGATGGTGGCGAGCCAGAAGTGGGCGTTGATCAGGCCGACACTGTGCATCTGTTCGCGACCGAAAACACGTGGAATCAGGTGGTACAGCGAGCCGATGGAGATCATCGCTACCCAGCCGAGGGCACCGGCGTGCACGTGGCCGATAGTCCAGTCGGTGTAGTGGGACAGGGCGTTGACGGTCTTGATGGCCATCATCGGGCCTTCGAAGGTGGACATGCCATAGAAGGCCAGGGATACCACCAGGAAGCGCAGAATCGGGTCGGTGCGCAGTTTGTGCCAGGCACCGGACAGGCTCATCATGCCGTTGATCATGCCACCCCAGCTTGGAGCCAGCAGGATGACCGACATGGCCATGCCCAGCGACTGAGCCCAGTCTGGCAGAGCGGTGTAGTGCAGGTGGTGCGGACCGGCCCAGATGTACAGGGTGATCAGGGCCCAGAAGTGCACGATCGACAGGCGATACGAGTAGATCGGACGCTCGGCCTGTTTGGGTACGAAGTAGTACATCATGCCCAGGAAGCCGGTGGTCAGGAAGAAGCCCACGGCGTTGTGGCCGTACCACCACTGGATCATGGCGTCGGTGGCGCCGGCATAGGCCGAATAGGACTTGAATAGGCTGACCGGAACCGCGGCGCTGTTGACGATGTGCAGCATGGCGGTTACCAGGATGAACGCACCGAAGAACCAGTTGCCCACATAGATGTGCTTGGTTTTGCGCTTCATCACGGTGCCGAAGAAGACCACCAGATAGGTGACCCATACCAGACCCAGCAGAATGTCGATCGGCCATTCCAGCTCAGCGTATTCCTTGGTGCTGGTATAGCCCAGCGGCAGGGTGATGATCGCGAGCACGATGACTGCTTGCCAGCCCCAGAAGGTAAAGGCAGCCAGACCGTCGGAGATCAGGCGCGTTTGGCAAGTGCGCTGAACCACGTAGTACGAAGTGGCGAACAGCGCGCATCCGCCGAAGGCGAAGATCACCGCGTTGGTGTGAAGTGGGCGCAGACGGCCGAAGCTGGTCCACGGCAGGTTTAGGTTGAGTTCCGGCCACACAAGTTGTGCGGCGATGAACACGCCTAGACCCATCCCAATGACCCCCCAGATCACCGTCATAATGGCGAACTGGCGGACCACCTTGTAGTTATAAGCAGTCTGACTGATTGCTGTGCTCATGCTAGGGGTTCCACGGTTAATGGAGTTTTATGGGGCAAAAATCGGCGGCAAGTATGGAGAAAGGAGGTAGCCATTGCAACGCAACATGCCGATACGATTAGGGTTTCAGGGCCCGTAGCAAGCCGCTTTGGACGGCCTTGGCGTGTGCATGAGGCACCTGTGTGCCCCCGAGAGAATGGCGCGAAAGGAAGGGATCGCCTTGGCCTTGTTACCGGGGACGACTGTCCAGCAGCATAGACCAGCTCAGAGGGCTTTGCCGGACAACGGATTGGTGGGTGCGACACTCGGTCGCATTAATAGGGAAGGGCCGGCGACCTTTTCGGTCGCCGGTGGGGGGAGGGTCAGCGAGCGTTTTCCTGACTCAGCTTGTAGACATAGGCGGCCAGAAGATGAGCCTTGTCGTTTCCGAGGAAGTCGCCTTGAGGCGGCATGTTGCCGCTGCGACCATAACGAATGGTCTGCTGCAGTTGGGCAAAGCTGCTGCCGTAGATGAACGCCGAAGGCTGAGTCAGGTTCGGCGCGCCCAGTGCAGCCATACCAGTACCATCGGCGCCGTGGCAGGCGAAGCAGGTGCTGGCGAAAATCGCCTTGCCGTTGGCCATATCCGCGCTGCGGGCGTCTTCAGGCAGTGGACGGCCTGCCAGTTCGCTGAGCACGTAGGCAGCTACGTCGCGGACGCCTTCTTCGCCGATCACCGGGCCCTGGGCGGGCATTACGCCGATCCGACCGTTGAGGATGGTAGCCTTGATTTCCTCCGGCTTGCCGCCCCAGCGCCATTCGCTGTCTGTCAGGTTCGGGAAGCCGTAGCTGCCTTTGGCATCGGAGCCGTGGCATACCGAACAGTTGGAAGCGAACAGGCGACCACCCATCTTCAACGCACGCTCGTCCTTGGCGACTTCTTCGATGGGCATGGCGGCATATTTGGCGAAGATCGGCCCGTAAAGCTCATCGGCACGATCCATTTCGCGCTGCCACTGGTTGACCTGGGTCCAGCCATCCTCATAGCCCGGTAGCAGGCCCTTGAAGTTGCCCAGGCCCGGGTAGAGCAGCAGGTAGGCGACCGAAAATACCAAGGTGCCGACGAACAGCAGGAACCACCACTTCGGTAGTGGGTTGTCATATTCCTCGATGCCATCGAAGCTGTGCCCCATGGTTTGATCGGTGGGGTTCTTGTGTACTTCGCTCTTGCGGGTGGCGAAAATCAGCCAGAACAGTGCGACCAGCGAGCCGACGGTCAGCACAGTGATGTACCAGCTCCAGAAGGTGGTCATTGGTAATTCCTCGAAACGTCGGGCTTGGCCTCATCAGCGAAGGGCAGGTTGGCCGCTTCGGCGAAGGCCTCGCGGCGCTTGCCGTTGTAGGCCCAGAGGGTGACGGCAGTGAAGGCGATCAGAACCAGCAGGGTGCCGATGCCTCGCAGGGTGCCGATATCGATCAGCTCGAACATAGTGCTTACCTCTTGTTCTTCACTGCGGTGCCGAGCACCTGGAGGTAGGCGACCAGCGCGTCCATTTCGCTCTTGCCCTTCACCGACTCGGCAGCAGCAACGATGTCCTCGTCGCTGTAGGGCACGCCAAGGGTACGCAGGGCGTTCATCTTGGCGGCGGTGTTCTTGCCGTCGAGGTTCTGCTCGACCAGCCAGGGATAGGCGGGCATGATCGACTCCGGCACCACGTTGCGCGGGTTGTACAGGTGGGCGCGGTGCCACTCATCGGAGTAACGGCCGCCGACGCGGGCCAGATCCGGACCGGTACGCTTGGAACCCCAGAGGAAGGGATGATCCCAGACGCTTTCACCAGCAACGGAGTAGTGGCCGTAGCGCTCGGTTTCGGCGCGGAACGGACGGATCATCTGCGAGTGACAGCCGACACAGCCTTCGCGGATGTAGATGTCACGACCTTCCAACTGCAGAGCGGTGTAGGGCTTCATGCCTTCCACCGGCTCGTTGGTGACGTCCTGGAAGAACAGCGGGACGATCTGGGTCAGGCCGCCGATACTGACGGCCAGGATCATCACCAGGGCCATCAGGCCGATGTTCTTCTCGAGAATTTCGTGTTTCATCAGTGGGCTCCTTCTACCGTGAACTGCGCAGCGGCTTCCATCTCGGTCGATTTGGCGCTACGTACGGTCAGCCAGACGTTCCAGGCCATCAGCAGCATGCCGGCGAAGAAGATCGCGCCGCCGATCACCCGCACCACGAAGCCGACATGGCTGGCTTCCAGCGCTTCGACGAAGGAGTAGGTGAGGGTGCCGTCCTCGTTGACTGCGCGCCACATCAGGCCTTGCGTGATGCCGTTGACCCACATCGAGGCGATGTACAGCACGGTGCCGATGGTGGCGAGCCAGAAGTGAGCGTTGATCAGGCCAATGCTTGCCATCTGCTCGCGGCCGAATACCTTGGGAATCAGGTGATACAGCGAGCCGATCGACACCATGGCTACCCAGCCGAGAGCACCGGCGTGCACGTGGCCGATAGTCCAGTCGGTGTAGTGGGACAGGGCGTTGACGGTCTTGATGGCCATCATCGGGCCTTCGAAGGTGGACATACCGTAGAAGGCCAGGGACACCACCAGAAAGCGCAGGATCGGGTCGGTGCGCAGCTTATGCCAGGCCCCGGAGAGGGTCATCATGCCGTTGATCATGCCGCCCCAGGAGGGTGCCAGTAGAATCAGCGACATCACCATGCCCAGGCTCTGTGCCCAGTCCGGCAGGGCGGTGTAGTGCAGGTGGTGCGGGCCGGCCCAGATGTACACCGCGATCAGCGCCCAGAAGTGGACGATGGACAGACGGTAGGAGTAGACCGGCCGCCCAGCTTGCTTGGGCACGAAGTAGTACATCATCCCCAGGAAACCGGCGGTCAGGAAGAAGCCCACGGCGTTGTGGCCGTACCACCACTGGATCATGGCGTCGGTGGCACCGGCATACAGCGAGTAGGACTTGGTCAGGGTGACCGGGATTTCCAGGTTGTTGACCACGTGCAGAATGGCCACGGTGAGAATGAACCCGCCGAAGAACCAGTTACCCACGTAGATATGGCTGACCTTGCGCTGCATCACCGTGCCAAAGAAGACGATGGCGTAGGACACCCATACGATGGTGATCAGAATGTCGATCGGCCATTCCAGCTCGGCGTACTCCTTGGAACTGGTCCAGCCCAGCGGCAGGCTGATGGCAGCCAGTACGATTACCAGTTGCCAGCCCCAGAAGGTGAAAGCGGCCAGTTTGGGCGCGAACAGCGTCGTCTGGCTGGTACGCTGCACCGCGTAGTAGCTGGTAGCGAACAGCGCGCAGCCGCCGAAGGCGAAGATCACAGCGTTGGTGTGGAGAGGGCGGAGCCGGCCGAAGCTGGTCCACGGCAGGTTGAAGTTGAGGTCGGGCCAGGCCAGCTGGGCGGCGATGAAAACGCCGAGTCCCATGCCGACGATGCCCCAAACCACCGTCATAATGGCGAACTGGCGAACCACCCTGTAGTTGTAGGCGGAACGGGTTGTTGTGTTCATGTCTGGGCTTCCATACACGGTAATGGCTGTGCGTTCGATAACCGTGGCAGTCGCAGGCATGAGCAGGCCACGAACACCACGGATATCGACGCGAGGCAAGCATGAGCAAAGGGGCATCGGGGTTTATTGACACGGGTCAATGTGAGCAGGAACAGCCCTGGCTGTGGGACGAAGCGCCGCAGGGGGTATTTGCTACGCTGATTCTGGCGCATGGCGCGGGAGCGCCAATGGACAGTTCGTTTATGCAGCAGATGGCTCAGGGACTTGCGGTACGCGGCGTACGGGTGGTGCGTTTCGAATTCACCTATATGGCTCTGCGGCGCATGGATGGGCGCAAACGCCCGCCCAATCCGCAGGCGCAGTTGTTGCAGCAATGGCGTGAGGTTTACGCCAAGGTGCGCCAACAGGTCGCAGGGCCGCTGGCCATCGGCGGCAAGTCCATGGGGGGGCGCATGGCCAGCTTGCTGGCCGACGAACTGGGCGTATCGGCGCTGACCTGCCTGGGGTATCCCTTCCATCCGGCTGGCAAGCCGGACAAACCGCGTGTTGCCCACTTGACCGGACTGACTACTCCGACGCTGATTGTTCAAGGCGAACGAGACGCTTTGGGCGGTCGCGAGCGGGTGGCTGACTATGTTCTATCGCCGGCCATCGAACTGCACTGGCTGAAGGCCGCCGATCACGACCTGAGGCCGCTGAAAAGCTCGGGTATCAGCCACGAGCAGCACCTGGAGCGGGCTGCCGATGCAATTGCTGCCTTCCTGCAGGCACGCTGAACGACAGGCAGTGAAGGCCTGTTTCAGTTGTGTGGCATGTCTTGCGGCACTGGTACCTTGTGGCTGGCCATGTGCTGCAGGTAGGCGAGCAGGGCGTTGAGTTCTTCAACTGGCAGGATCGCCTCGGTGAAGGCCGGCATTCGTCCCTGCGGCCAGCGCCGCAGGCTTTGCGGGTTCCGGATGTATTGAGCCAGGAAATCGCCGCTGAAGTACTCGGTCGGGTTGTGCGGGATATTCAGGTCCGGCCCGAATGTGGCGTCGCCTGCAGCATTGAGGCGATGACAGGCCATGCAATGCCTCTGGTAGGCGGCGTATCCGGCCTGGATTTCGACGCCGGCTTCTGGCGCCGGAAGCAACTGGGGAAATCGTTGAGCCACTGGCGCCTGCAGACGAATTCGGCTGACCTGATAAGGCCACTGTTCAGGGCTGATCTGGCTGGCTGCCGGATCGCTCCAGACCAGATAGAAGGGGCCGGCGCTAGGCCTGCCGGGTGCCAGGGGCGGCCAGGGGTACTGCGTATCCTCCACCGCCAGCCAGGCGCGAGCGCCTTCACTGGCGAGCAGGATGGACGCTGGTAGCTCGGCGGCAAAGCCGTCCAGCGCGATCACTTGCAGATGATCGCCGGGGGCCAAGCCCTCGAGCAATGTACGGGCTGGCACGGCCCGGTAGCGCATGCTGCGTTTGTAGCTAACATCATCGGCGATCTCGATATCGCGGATCTGAGGATGGCTTAACAAGGCTTCTGTGGTCCAGACCTGCGGCGTTTCGTCGAGTTCGATCATCAATTCGGCGGCCATGGCTGTTCTGCCGAGGGCCATCAGGATTACCAGCAGCAATTGCTTCACGTCAGTAGCTCCACCTTGCGGGCAACAGTCCGGACGAATGGGGGTAAGGCATCCGGCGTTCTTTCTGGCTGTCGCCGGAAGCCGTCGTGGTGGACATGATGCCAGAGAGGCCTGCGTACGGCAGTGGATCGCTTGCCGCCCTACCAGGGTTGGATCAGGCGGTTGCGGCTGCAGTTTAGCTGACCAGGCGGGTCAGGTTGGGAAGGATGAGAATGACCGTCGTGGCGAATAGGATGACTCCAGCCTGGCGGTATTTAGGCTGCTTGAACATGGCCGTATGCCTTCTTGTAAGGGATGGCGGATGCCGGCCGTAATGCATTGCATGGCTGGCTGTTGCTGGCCCTCTGTGCAGGGGCTGACCAGCTGTCCCGGCACCGCTGGCTGACGGTTCCACCTCTCCGTTCAGCACGGGCGTACAAATAACTCTAGGGCCGCTGCCGTCGCTCCTTAGACCTCTTGGTTCCTAAAAGAAAACAGTTTCAAGCATCCGGCTATGCAAAAAAGTGTGAGTCGGACGTAAGCCTTGCGCTAGACGGCCGGCAACTGCCAAATCGGGCAAGCCACCGTTCGTCTGAGCGCAGGCGTCAATGGGGCTGAGCACTTCGGTCATTGAGCACTAAGCCTGGGGCGTTAAGGTAGGGGCGTTCCCATCCCCCGCTGGCGCTTCAGGGGCAAGATTGGTCGGCGCCGCATGAGCTATCGAGGACAGCATGACCGAGGCATATATTTTCGATGCGCTGCGCACGCCGCGTGGCAAGGGTAAGAAAGATGGCGCATTGCACAGTGTCAAACCGGTTCAACTGGTTGCCGGCCTGCTCAGGGCCCTGCAGGAACGCAACGGCCTGGACACCCGTCAGGTCGACGATATCGTTCTCGGCTGTGTGACGCCGGTGGGCGACCAGGGCGCCGATATTGCCAAGACCGCGGCCATGGTCGCGGACTGGGACGTCAGCGTGGCCGGCGTGCAGCTCAACCGTTTCTGCGCTTCGGGGCTGGAAGCGGTGAACATCGGCGCGATGAAGGTGCGCTCCGGCTTCGAGGACCTGGTAGTGGTCGGCGGCGTCGAGTCCATGTCGCGCGTGCCCATGGGCTCGGACGGCGGCGCCTGGGTGATGGACCCGGAGACCAATATCCACTCCAATTTCGTGCCGCAGGGCATCGGTGCGGACCTGATCGCCACCCTCGAGGGCTTCAGTCGCGCGGACGTGGATGCTTTCGCCCTGCGTTCGCAGCAGAAGGCCGCGCGCGCCAGTGCCGATGGCTCCTTCGCCAAATCGCTGATTCCGGTGACCGACCAGAACGGCATCGTCATCCTCGATCATGACGAGTTCATCCGCGGCGACAGCACCTTCGAGGGCCTCGGCAAGCTCAAGCCGAGCTTCGAGATGATGGGGCAGATGGGCTTCGACGCCACCGCCTTGCGCGTGTACAGCCACGTCGAGCGCATCGACCACGTGCACACCCCGGGCAACAGCTCGGGCATCGTCGACGGCGCGGCGCTGATGCTGATCGGCTCCGAGGCCAAGGGCAAGGAGCTGGGCCTCAAGCCCCGGGCGCGTGTGGTCGCCACGGCGGTGACCAGCACCGACCCGACCATCATGCTCACCGGCCCGGCGCCGGCCACCCGCAAGGCGCTGGCCAAGGCCGGGCTGAGCGTCGAGGACATCGACCTGTTCGAGGTCAACGAGGCGTTTGCCTCCGTCGTCATGAAGTTCATGAAGGACATGGGCGTTAGCGAGGACAAGGTCAACGTCAACGGCGGCTCCATCGCCATGGGCCACCCGCTGGGCGCCACCGGCTGCGCCATCCTCGGCACCCTGCTCGACGAATTGGAAAAACGCGACCTGCGTTACGGCCTGGCCACTCTCTGTGTAGGTGGCGGCATGGGTATCGCGACGATTATTGAAAGAGTTTGAGGCGGGGATAAGAAAAATGACTGACGCCATCCGTTACGAAAAGGGCCAGGACAATATCGTCGTCCTGACCATGGACATGCCCGGCCAGAGCGCCAACACCATGAACGCGGCCTACCGCGAGGCCATGGGCGCCACCGTGGCGCGCCTGGAGGCCGAAAAGGATTCCATCGCCGGGGTGATCGTCACCTCCGCCAAGAAGACCTTCTTCGCCGGCGGCGACCTGAACGAGCTGATCAAGGTCACCAAGGCCGACGCCAAGCCGTTCTACGACATGATCCTCAACATCAAGGGCCAGCTGCGCCGCCTGGAGACCCTCGGCAAGCCGGTGGTCGCCGCGATCAACGGCGCCGCCCTGGGCGGTGGCTGGGAAATCTGCCTGGCCTGCCACCACCGCATCGCCCTGAACAGTTCCAGCGTGCAGCTGGGCCTGCCGGAGGTCACCCTCGGCCTGCTGCCGGGCGGTGGCGGCGTGGTGCGCATGGTGCGCCTGCTCGGCCTGGAGAAGGCCCTGCCGTATCTGGCCGAAGGCAAGAAGGTGCGCCCGGACGCCGCGCTCAAGGCCGGGCTGATCCACGATCTCGCCGATACTGCCGAGGAGATGCTGGCCAAGGCCCGCGCCTGGATCCTCGCCAACCCCAACGCCGTGCAGCCATGGGACGTGAAGGGCTACAAGATCCCCGGCGGCACCCCGAGCACCCCGGCCGTGGCACAGATGCTGGCCATCGCGCCGAGCGTGCTGCGGGACAAGACCAAGGGCTGCTTCCCGGCGCCGGAGAAGATCATGTGCGCCGCCGTCGAGGGCGCTCAGGTCGACTTCGACACCGCGCAGATCATCGAGGCGCGCTACTTCACCGAGCTGACCTGCGGCCAGGTGGCGAAGAACATGATCGGCACCTTCTGGTTCCAGCTCAACGAGATCAATGCCGGCAGCTCACGCCCGCAGGGCTTCCCGCAGTACGTGACCAGGAAGGTCGGCGTACTCGGCGCCGGCATGATGGGGGCCGGCATCGCCTACGTGTCGGCCGCCGCCGGCATCGAGGTGGTGCTGAAAGACGTGTCCATCGAAGCGGCAGAGAAGGGCAAGGCCTACTCGGCCGGCCTGCTCGACAAGAAGGTCAGCCGTGGCCAGATGACTGCCGAGAAGCGCGATGCCTTCCTCGCCCGGATCAAGCCGACCGTTAGCGACGCCGACTTCGAAGGCTGCGACCTGATCATCGAAGCGGTGTTCGAGGATCGTGAGCTGAAAGGCCGCGTCACCGCGGCCGCCGAAGCCGCTGCGCTGCCCGATGCGGTGATCGCGTCCAACACCTCGACCCTGCCGATCACCGGCCTGGCCACCGCGGTGCAGAAGCAGGACAAGTTCATCGGTCTGCATTTCTTCAGCCCGGTCGACAAGATGCCGCTGGTGGAGATCATTCGCGGCGCCAGGACCAGTGACGAGACCCTGGCCCGTGGCTTCGACTACGTGCTGCAGATCAAAAAGACCCCGATCGTGGTCGAGGACAGCCGCGGCTTCTTCACCTCACGGGTGTTCGGCACCTTCACCAACGAAGGCATCGCCATGCTCGGCGAGGGCGTCAGCGCGGCGATGATCGAGACCGAGGCGCGCAAGGCCGGCATGCCGGTGGGCCCGCTGGCGATCAGCGACGAAGTGTCGATGAGCCTGATGGAGCATATCCGCCAGCAGACCATCAAGGACTTGGCCGCCGAGGGCAAGCAGGCACCGCAGCACCCCGCCTTTGCCGTGATCGACCTGATGCTCAAGGAGTACAAGCGCCCGGGCAAGGCTGCCGGTGGCGGCTTCTACGACTACCCGGCGGCCGGCGCTCCGGCCGGTGGCAGGAAGCACCTGTGGCCGGAGCTCAAGACCCGCTTCGAGAAGGCGGACGCGCAGATCTCTCAGGAAGACGTGCGCGACCGCCTACTGTTCATCCAGGCCATCGAGACCGTGCGCTGCCTGGAGGAGGGCGTGTTGAAGTCGGTTGCCGACGCCAATATCGGCTCGATCTTCGGCATCGGCTTCGCCGCCTGGACCGGCGGGGCGCTGCAGTTCATCAACCAGTACGGGGTGAAGGACTTCGTTGACCGCGCCCAGTACCTGGCCGAGCAGTATGGCGAGCGCTTCCTGCCGCCGGCGCTGCTACTGGAGAAGGCGGCCCGTGCCGAGGTGTTCTGAAATTGATGGACGATAATCATCGCCCGGGATCTGATCCCGGTTGATGATTGTGATCTGTAACCCAAGACTGTCTCCGGGGCTGTAAATTTTAATTTACGACTTCCCAGGAGTCTCTTTTCTTTTGTTTAGGATGGTTATCTGCTCTAAAACTGGCGCGGCTATTTCTTTGTTGGTAGGCATATGTTAAGAAAAACGCACAATTCACTCCTGCCTCCGTGCCACCACAGGAAATCTCATGTCACTGCGTATTTGTATTCTGGAAACCGACATTCTTCGCCCCGAACTGATCGATCAGTATCAGGGCTATGGTCGTATGTTCGAACAACTGTTCGCTCAGCAGCCGATTGAAGCGGAGTTCAGTGTCTACAACGTGGTGGAGGGGCACTATCCGCCCGATGATGAAAAATTCGATGCCTACCTGGTAACCGGTAGCAAGGCCGATTCCTTCGGTGATGATCCCTGGATTCAGACCCTCAAGACCTACTTGCTCGAACGTTACCAGCGAGGGGACAAGTTGCTCGGCATCTGCTTTGGCCATCAGTTGCTGGCGTTGCTGCTGGGTGGAAAGACCGAACGGGCCAAGCAGGGCTGGGGAGTCGGTGTACACAGCTATCGCCTGGAAAATCGTCCGGAATGGATGACGCCGGCGCTGGACGAGTTGCAGTTGCTGATCAGTCATCAAGATCAGGTCACTCGCATGCCGGAGAATGCCACGCTGCTGGCCTCCAGTGATTTCTGCCCTGTCGGGGCCTATCACATCGGCGATCAGGTACTGTGCTTCCAGGGGCATCCGGAGTTTGTTCACGAATATTCCCGCGCCTTGCTCGATCTGCGTCAGCGTCATCTGGGTGAGGAGATCTACCAGCAGGGCGTAAACAGTCTTGCGCAGTCCCATCAAGGCAAGGCGGTAGCCGAATGGATGATGCGCTTTGTCGCTCAGGGTAGGCAGAGCGCAGTCTGAAAACTGACGTAGAACTGATAAGCCCTGTGAAGGTGACGTCTTCACGGGGCTTTTTCATTTTGGCCGCCAGCATCACAGTTGATGCGTGCTTTAGCGCGGCCCCGAAGAGGGGAGTGAAGCGAATAACCTGGGGCGTAGTCCCTGGTGATAGTTCGCTGAAAATGAAAAAGCCCCGGTATGAACCGGGGCTTTGAATTTGGCTCCGCGACCTGGACTCGAACCAGGGACCCAATGATTAACAGTCATTTGCTCTACCGACTGAGCTATCGCGGAATTACGAAGCGTATGTTACTGATTAAAAAAGAGAAGTCAACTGTCTATCGGGAATTTTTGCGCATCCCGAGGTGGTCTGCTCTCGGATTGGTGAGTGATGGCACTTTGACTTTTCCTCTGCTTTTTGTGACAGTTCTTCAAAAAGGAAAGTGCATATATGACAGGAAGTCGAAAGCGATTCTATACCTTGTGTGGCATGTATCTATTGGGAGTCTGTCATGTCGTCCTGGCCTTGGGCGGCATGGGCATCCGCTGGCCATGGTAAGGGACGGCCTTCAAGGGCTCTAAACGACAATGCCCGCAGCGTTGAGTGCGGGCATTGCAGAGAGGTGAGGGGTTGGGCTCAGAGTACGGCGTGGATGGCGCGTGTGATGCTGTCCAGATTGCTGTTATTCAATGCAGCCACACAGATGCGCCCGGTGCCGACGGCGTAAATGCCGAACTCGTTTTTCAGGCGTTCGACCTGCTCTGCGCTCAGACCGGAGTAGGAGAACATACCGCGCTGCTGCTTGACGAAGCTGAAGTCCCTGTTTGCGCCAAGAGCAGCCAACTGATCCACCATGGCCAGGCGCATGCCGCGGATGCGCTCGCGCATCTCGCCTAGCTCGGCTTCCCACATGGCTCGCAGTTCCGGGCTGTTGAGAACGGCAGATACCACGCTGGCGCCGTGAGTGGGCGGATTGGAGTAGTTGGTGCGGATCACGCGCTTGAGCTGCGACAGCACACGTGCAGACTCCTCGCGACTGCTGGTAACCAGCGACAGGGCTCCAACGCGCTCGCCATACAGCGAGAAGGACTTGGAGAACGAGCTGGAAACAAAGAACTCCAGACCGGCATCGGCAAACAGGCGCACGGCCTCGGCATCCTCTTCAATACCGTCGCCGAAGCCTTGATAGGCGATATCGAGGAAGGGCACGTGTTCGCGATCGCGCAGTACCTCCAGTACTGCCTTCCAGTCGCCAGTCTGCAGATCGACACCGGTCGGGTTGTGGCAGCAGGCGTGCAGTACCACGATGGAACGGGGCGGCAGATTGCGCAGATCCTCAAGCAGCCCGTTGCGATCGACGCCGTGGCTGGCCGGGTCATAGTAGCGGTAGTTGCGAACCGGGAAACCGGCGGTTTCGAACAGGGCGCGATGGTTCTCCCAGCTTGGATCGCTGATGGCCACTGTTGCCCCCGGCAGCAGGCGCTTGAGGAAGTCTGCGCCGATTTTCAGAGCGCCAGTGCCGCCCAGTGCTTGGGTGGTGATTACGCGGCCGGCCTCGATCAATGGCGAACCTTTGCCGAACAGCAACTCCTGAACCGCTTTGTCGTAGGCTGCGATGCCTTCGATGGGGAGATAACCACGCGGTGCGTGTGCCTCGATCCGGGCCTTTTCGGCTGCGGCGACGGCGCGCATCAGCGGAATTCGTCCCTCCTCGTTGTAGTAAACGCCCACGCCAAGGTTCACCTTGGTGTTGCGGGTATCGGCGTTGAACGCTTCGTTCAGGCCAAGGATGGGGTCGCGTGGAGCCATTTCGACGGCAGAGAAGAGACTCATGATGGGTGTGGCAACTCGAAGTGAGGGTGGGTGGCCAAGCGCCCCCGCTACAAAGCACTAGGGCGCGCGTAAACGGGGCGTTAGTATAGCGCCCCCGATTCCCGGGGGCGACAGCGCAAAGCCCTGTAATTGGGCCTTTTGCCAGGTAATTCGACTCTGCAGGGAAGCATTGCCGTATCGCCCCGCAATTCATGGCTTCTGACGCTGTCCGAAAGGATTGGTCACAGCGATTTGCCGAGGTGCTCCATGTCCGATTTTCAATTGGTGACCCGCTTCAAGCCTGCCGGTGATCAGCCCGAGGCGATCCGGCAGATGGTCGAGGGGCTGGAGGCCGGTCTGTCACATCAGACGCTGCTTGGCGTGACAGGATCCGGCAAGACTTTTTCCATTGCCAACGTGATTGCTCAGGTGCAGCGTCCGACTCTGGTATTGGCGCCCAATAAGACTCTGGCAGCGCAGCTCTACGGCGAATTCAAGGCGTTCTTTCCGCACAATGCGGTGGAGTATTTCGTTTCCTATTACGACTACTATCAGCCGGAAGCCTACGTACCTTCCTCTGACACCTTCATCGAGAAGGAT
Organism: Pseudomonas sp. NCCP-436; assembly: GCF_019656335.1. Taxonomy (GTDB): domain Bacteria; phylum Pseudomonadota; class Gammaproteobacteria; order Pseudomonadales; family Pseudomonadaceae; genus Aquipseudomonas. The sequence goes on from NZ_BPLZ01000016.1 coordinate 42,911, forward strand.
GCTTCGATCAACGACCATATCGAGCAGATGCGGCTGTCGGCGACCAAGGCGCTGATCGAGCGCAAGGACGTCATTGTGGTGTGCACGGTGTCCTCGATCTACGGACTGGGCAGCCCCGAGGAGTACCTAAAGATGGTGCTGCACCTCGATCGTGGGGACAAAATGGATCAGCGCGCCTTGTTGCGCCGCCTCGCAGAACTACAGTACACACGCAACGACATGGATTTTGCACGTGCCAGTTTCCGCGTGCGTGGCGATGTGATCGATATCTTTCCGGCGGAATCGGATCTGGAAGCGATCCGTGTCGAACTGTTCGACGATGAGGTGGAGAACATCAGTGCCTTCGACCCGCTGACTGGCGAGGTGCTGCAAAAGCTGCCGCGTTTCACCTTTTATCCCAAAACGCACTATGTGACTCCGCGTGAAACCCTGTTGGAGGCGGTGGAGCAGATCAAGGTCGAGCTGCAGCAGCGACTGGAGTACCTGCGCGGCGCCAACCGGCTGGTGGAGGCGCAGCGTCTGGAGCAACGCACTCGTTTCGATCTGGAGATGATTCTTGAGCTGGGTTATTGCAACGGCATCGAGAACTACTCGCGCTACCTGTCCGGACGTCCGGCAGGCGCGCCGCCGCCAACTCTCTACGACTACCTGCCGGACAATGCGCTGCTGGTTATCGACGAATCCCACGTCTCGGTGCCGCAGGTCGGTGCCATGTACAAGGGCGACCGCTCGCGCAAGGAAACCCTGGTGGAATATGGCTTCCGCCTGCCGTCGGCACTGGACAACCGTCCGATGCGCTTTGAGGAGTGGGAGGCGGCCAGCCCGCAGACCATTTTCGTTTCCGCTACGCCTGGCCCCTATGAAGCCGAGCATGCCGGTCGGGTGATCGAGCAGGTGGTGCGCCCCACCGGCCTGGTCGACCCGGAAGTGGAGGTGCGTCCGGCACGTACCCAGGTTGATGATCTGCTATCGGAGATCCGTCTGCGTGTAGCCTCCGGTGAGCGTGTGCTGGTGACTACCCTGACTAAACGCATGGCTGAGGATTTGACCGACTATCTGAACGATCATGACGTCAAAGTGCGCTACCTGCACTCGGACATCGATACGGTGGAACGGGTAGAGATCATCCGCGATCTGCGTCTGGGCACCTTTGACGTGCTGGTGGGCATCAACCTGCTGCGTGAAGGTCTGGATATGCCGGAGGTGTCGCTGGTGGCAATCCTCGATGCGGACAAGGAAGGCTTCCTGCGCAGCGAGCGTTCTCTGATCCAGACCATCGGCCGAGCCGCACGCAATCTCAACGGCAAGGCGATCCTCTACGCCGACAACATCACCGGATCGATGCAGCGGGCCATCGACGAGACCGAACGGCGTCGCGCCAAACAGATAGCTTTTAACGAGGGTAACGGCATTGTGCCCAGGGGGGTGCAGAAGGACGTGAAGGACATACTTGAAGGTGCCGTGGTGCCTGGAGCGCGCAGCAGCAAGCGTAAGGGCATGGCCAGAGCGGCAGAGGAAGGTGTGCTCTATGAGCGCGAGCTGCGTTCGCCCAGTGAGATTACCAGGCGCATCCGTCAGTTGGAGGAGAAGATGTACCAACTGGCCCGTGACTTGGAGTTCGAGGCTGCGGCGCAGTTGCGTGACGAGATCCAGAGGCTGCGCGACCGATTACTGCAGGTCTGACGTCGGAGCGATCATTTCTTCGCGAGTTGTTTCTCTGTTGAGTCGGCTCTTGCGAGGAATGCCTCATGACGGGGTTCTACCCGGCGCGGCGCTTCCAGGCGATGAAGGTCAAGGCTTTTCTGGACTTTCTTGTCGCCAGCTTGCCTGTCACTAGCGGCGGCCTGCTGGAGCCAGGGGCTGCCAGCCTGCTAACATCGACAGCTTGATTCAATCCTCGTGTCTTCCTTCCGAGAACCCACATGACCACCGTCCGTACCCGCATCGCGCCTTCGCCGACCGGCGATCCCCACGTCGGCACCGCCTACATCGCACTGTTCAATCTGTGTTTCGCCCGTCAGCATGGTGGCCAGTTCATTCTGCGCATCGAGGACACGGATCAGTTGCGTTCCACCCGCGAGTCCGAGCAGCAGATCTTCGATGCTCTACGATGGCTGGGCATAGAGTGGGACGAAGGCCCGGACGTCGGCGGCCCGCACGGCCCTTACCGGCAAAGTGAGCGCGGCGAGATCTACAAGAAATACTCGGACGAACTGGTCGCCAAGGGGCATGCCTTCCCCTGCTTTTGCTCTGCCGAGCGTCTCGACCAAGTGCGTGCCGAGCAGATGGCGCGCAAGGAAACTCCGCGTTACGACGGCCACTGCATGCATATTGCACCGGACGAAGCGCAGCGTCGCATAGCTGCCGGCGAGTCCCATGTGGTGCGCATGAAGGTGCCAAGCGAAGGTGTCTGCGTAGTACCGGACATGCTCCGAGGTGACGTCGAGATTCCCTGGGATCGTATGGACATGCAGGTGCTGATGAAGGCCGACGGCCTGCCCACCTACTTCCTGGCCAACGTGGTCGACGATCATCTGATGGGTATCACTCACGTGCTGCGTGGTGAGGAGTGGCTGCCATCGGCTCCGAAGTTGATCAAGCTGTACGAGTATTTTGGCTGGGAGCAGCCGAAACTGTGTTACATGCCGTTACTGCGAAATCCGGACAAGAGCAAACTGTCCAAGCGCAAGAATCCCACCAGCATTACCTTCTATGAGCGGATGGGTTACCTGCCACAGGCCATGCTCAACTACCTGGGACGCATGGGCTGGTCAATGCCGGACGAACGCGAGAAGTTCTCCCTGGCCGAGATGATCGAGCACTTCGACATTAACCGCGTGTCCTTGGGTGGACCAATCTTCGACCTGGAGAAGCTGTCCTGGCTCAATGGTCAGTGGTTGCGAGAACTATCGGTGGAGCACTTTGCTGCCGAGGTGCAGAAATGGGCGCTCAATCCCGAGTATCTGATGAAGATTGCACCTCATGTGCAGGGGCGGGTTGAAACCTTCAGCCAGATAGCGCCGTTGGCCGGGTTCTTTTTCTTCGGCAGTGTGAATCCGGATATCCGGCTGTTCGAGCACAAGAAGCTGTCGCAGGATCAGGTTCGTCAGTTGATGCAGCTGATCCTGTGGAAGCTCGAGGCGCTGCGTCAGTGGGACAAGGAGCGTATCACTGCCTGCATTCAGTCCGTGGTGGGGCACCTGGAACTGAAGCTGCGTGATGCTATGCCATTGATGTTCGCTGCGATTACCGGTCAGGCCAGTTCGGTTTCGGTGTTGGACGCGATGGAAATCCTTGGCCCGGATCTGACCCGTTTCCGTTTGCGTCAGGCTCTTGAGTTGCTCGGTGGCACTTCGAAGAAAGAAACCAAGGAGTGGGAAAAGCTACTGGCGGCCATTGCCTGATCCGGCTGCCGTAGCCAGGGTAAGCGCCCTGTCCGGCTTGCTGGACAGGGCAGCGGCTCGCCCTGTTTCGGGAGGCGGTCTAAGTAATTGTTCTAGTGGCAAAAACTTTTGGCTGGCAGGAAAAATTTTGTTGACAGCCAATCGGGGCGCTCTTAACATGCGCCCCGTCCTCGAGATGGGGCTATAGCTCAGCTGGGAGAGCGCTTGCATGGCATGCAAGAGGTCAACGGTTCGATCCCGTTTAGCTCCACCAATCTCGACTCCTTCGGGAGTGCCAGAATCAACTTGAGTTGATTCACGATCAGGGTCTTGCGTCCCCTTCGTCTAGTGGCCTAGGACACCGCCCTTTCACGGCGGTAACAGGGGTTCGAGTCCCCTAGGGGACGCCATATTCCAGTCGCAGTGTTCAGGCATTGCGAACCGACCGCAAGGTTTCGGGGCTATAGCTCAGCTGGGAGAGCGCTTGCATGGCATGCAAGAGGTCAACGGTTCGATCCCGTTTAGCTCCACCAAATACTGACCAGTCGCTGGCAAATGTTATGCTGGCGTGGTCTCGAAGGACTTGTCCCCTTCGTCTAGTGGCCTAGGACACCGCCCTTTCACGGCGGTAACAGGGGTTCGAGTCCCCTAGGGGACGCCAATTCCAGTCGCAGTGTTCAGGCATTGCGAACCGACCGCAAGGTTTCGGGGCTATAGCTCAGCTGGGAGAGCGCTTGCATGGCATGCAAGAGGTCAACGGTTCGATCCCGTTTAGCTCCACCAATTCAAGACAAGGCCAGCTTCGTGCTGGCTTTTTCATTTCTGTTGTTACTGCTACCCGTTAATGGCTATTTGGCTCTAGTCCTTCAGGCGCCGATGGCGTTGCTGTCCTCGTAGTATTCCACTCGATTGCGCCCGGCCGCCTTGGCTCGATACAACGCTCGATCAGCCATATCCAGCCACTGTTCGCCGCAGTACGGGGACTGTGGGATGCCCGCATGCACGCCGACGCTCAGGGTCAGGGCGATGGGGCCTTGTGGGTGAGGGCAGGGATGGCGGGCTAGGTCATCACGCAGTTGTTCAGCCAGCTCCAGCGCTCCGGCCAGGCCGGTATCGTGCAGCAGGGCGACGAATTCCTCGCCGCCAAAACGTGCCAGGATGTCGCTGCTGCGCAGGCGCTGGCGGATGCGCTGGGCTGCATGGCGCAGGCAGGCGTCGCCGACGAGGTGGCCGTAGTGGTCGTTGACCTGCTTGAAGTGATCCAGATCAAGCATCAGTATCGCCAGCGGCTGGCGGCTGCGTTCGGCTCGGGCACAGGCTGCAGCCAGCTCCTCGCTCAGTGCCTGACGGTTGTATAGTTCTGTCAGGCTGTCTTGTCGGTTGAGCTCGGCCAACTGCCTGTTTGCCTCGGATAGTTGCTGCAGTGTGTTCTCCAGGGTGGCGGTGCGCTCCTTGACGCGTTGCTCCAGCTCGTCGCTGATCTGCTGTTGCAGTTCCAGGCGTCGGCTCTGCTCGCTGCGCAGTTGTCGCTCGCGGGCGATAAGCTGAAGCTGAGCCTGCTGCTTGGCCTTCTGCATCTGGCGAATGCGGGCGGCGAGGGCGATGGAGAACACGGTCATCTCGATCAGGCCTCCTATCTGCTGGGCATGCAGGGTCAGCAGCGAATAGGGCAGCAAGCCGGTCCCGGTAAGGATGCTGGCCAGGCTGGCAACGATCAGTACAAACCAGCCAGTGGCGAACAGGCGGGCGGCAGTGTATCGGGCGCGCCAGCGCAAGAGCGTAATGACAAAGGCGGCCAGGATGCAGGCCACGACGAGCACAAAGCTGGCCAGCAACGCCACCCGGTAGGGCCCCATCAGTGCTAGAAGCATTACCAGCCAGGCGCAGCCCGACAGAATGTTGGCGGTTAGTCGGTAGCTTTTCGGAGCTTGATCCAGCTCCAGCATGCCGTAGGTAAAGCGGATACTGAAGAAAGTCGCTAGTGCCGAGCTGAGCGGAAAACTCAGTTGGTGCCAGGCCTGTGCTTTTGGCCAAATCCACTGTAGGGCAAACCCCAGTTGGATGAACTCATAGAAGCTGAAGCTGGCGATGAACAGGCTGTACCAGAGGTAGTTGCGATCGCGAGTGATGACATAGATCGAGGCGTTGTACACCAGCATGGCCAGCAGGGCGCCGAAGAAAAGTCCCTGAAACAGCAGGTTGCGCTGCTCCTGGTGGACAAAGGTTTTGTCGCTCATGAGGCTGGCGCTCAAGTTGGCCGAACCTTCGGTTTGCATGCGCAGCCAGATACGCCGCATTTCGCCCGGCTGCAACTGCAGTGGTAGTGCCAGTTGGCGGTGTTCGATCCAGCGCCAGTCGAAAGGGCGCTGGTCGCCGCTGCGGTACACTCGCTCACCATCAAGCCCGTAGGCATCCAGATGATCCAACAATGGGTTACCGATCAGCAGTATCCAGTCCTGTGTCTTGGCGTATGGGTTGTGTAGATCCAGGCGAAGCCAGTAGGCGCTGGAACTGTAGCCAAAACTGGCGTCTCGTCGTTCAACGGTGTGCCAGGCTGAGTCCGGCAAGGCTTGCACTGTGGAGAATTCTGCCTGGCCGTCCGGGTCTTCCCAGTACTTCATGAAGGGCGCAGGCAGGATTCTGTCTTGACCGGCCGGCAACTGCAGCACTTCGGACCAAACTGGCAGGGGCAGCAGCAGGATCAACAGAAGGCGCAGGAGTGCAATCAATTGCTCGGGTCTCGGATGGTTAGGCTTGCGCCTGGCAATTATGGGCTTTTTAAGCGTAGTGGCGAAAGAGTGGCTCTGCGGAGAATTTGCTGGCAGCGTATGATTCGCGCCAGCGACGTGCTGCGGGTATGTCGAGAGGTTGTCGATCTGGGGGGGAGTGATGACACTGACGATTGAGGAGGTACTGCGCCAGGCGCGTCCGGTGATGCCGGTGCTGGTGATCGAAGAGGTGGGGTTGGCCGTTGATCTCGCCCGGGCGCTACAGGCTGGCGGGCTGCGGGTGCTGGAAGTTACCCTGCGCACGCCGCAGGCTTTGGATGCACTGGCGGCCATACGTCGCGAAGTGCCGGAACTTTTGCTGGGTGCCGGCACATTGATCCATGCCGAGCAGTTCATCGAGGCGCGCCAGGCCGGTGCCCAGTTTGTGGTAAGCCCGGGGTTTACCGAGCGTCTGGCACGGGCAGCGGTGGATGCGAATCTGCCCTATTTGCCAGGTGTGATGACGCCATCGGAGGTATTGCTGGCGGTAGAACACGGCTATCGTTCGCTCAAGCTGTTTCCGGCCGACGAGACGGCCAGTGTGAAGATGCTCAAGAGCTTCAAGGGACCATTCACTGGTATTCGCTTCTGCCCAACTGGCGGGGTGACGGCTGATAATCTGCTGGGTTTCCTGCGATTGCCCAATGTGGCTTGCGTCGGCGGCACCTGGGTGGCGCCAAGCAGCCTGATTCGGGCGCGTGCGTGGGATCAGATCACCCAGTTGGCTGTCGAGGCCTGCAGCTTGGCCGCCAGTCTGGAGCTGCAGTCATGAACTGGGATTTGCCAAGCCCCTTTGTCATTGATTTGCGTGTGGAGCCTGAAGATATCGATGGGCTCGGACATGCCAACAACGCGGTGTACGTCAGTTGGTTGGAGCGTTGTGCCTGGCGCCATTCGCAGTTTCTCGGACTGGATCTGGCAGAGTACCGGCGGCTGGATCGGGCCATGGCGGTGGTACGACATGAGATTGACTACCTGGCCAGTGCCTACGAGGGGCAGCGACTGCAAATGGGAACCTGGATCGTTGAGTCGGATCAGCGGATAAAGATGGATCGGCGCTTCCAGTTGCTACGGCCCGAAGATGGGGTGACCCTGCTTCGGGCAAAGACCACCTTTGTCTGCATCGAACTGTCCAGCGGGCGCCCCAAGCGCATGCCGGCCGAATTCGTCGAGGGCTACGGGCGGGCGCTGTTGCAGCTCTAGGAGCGCTGCACTTGCGCATGGTGCTCCAGCTCTTAAACTGTGCGCCCCGTTTTTCCCGGACTACCTCATGCAAATTGCTCTGGCGCCCATGGAGGGGTTGGTCGACGAGATTCTACGTGACGTACTGACCCGCGTCGGCGGTATCGACTGGTGCGTGACCGAGTTCATTCGCGTTACTGAGCGTCTGTTGCCAGCAGCCACCTACCACAAGCTTGCCCCGGAGCTGTTCGATGGTGCGCAAACCCGTGCCGGCACGCCAATGCGGGTGCAGTTTCTGGGGTCAGATCCGCAGTGTCTGGCCGATAATGCGGCCTTCGCTTGCAGTCTTGGGGCGCCGGTGATCGATCTGAATTTCGGCTGCCCGGCCAAGACGGTGAACAAGTCACGTGGTGGCGCTGTACTGCTTCGGGAGCCGGAGTTGCTGCATACCATCGTGCGCGAAGTGCGGCGCACGGTACCGACACAAATTCCGGTTACTGCGAAGATGCGCTTGGGCTTCGACGACAAGAGTGTGGCGCTGGACTGCGCGCGGGCGCTTGCCGAGGGTGGTGCCGAGCAGATCGTCGTGCATGCCCGTACCAAAGTTGAGGGTTACAAGCCCCCTGCGCATTGGGAGTGGGTGGCCCGTATCAAGGAAGTGGTCTCTGTGCCGGTATTGGCCAATGGTGAGATCTGGACGCTGGAGGACTGGTATCGCTGCCGCCAGATCAGCGGTGTCGACGATGTCATGCTCGGCCGCGGCTTGGTGTCGCGTCCTGGACTGGCCCGCCAGATCGCTGCCGTTCGCGCCGGCGAGCAGCCGGGTGAGATGAGTTGGAGCGAGTTGCAGCCACTGTTGCTGGATTTCTGGCAGCAGGCACGACGCAAGCTGGCGCCGCGCTATGCTCCTGGTCGGTTGAAACAATGGCTGGCGATGCTGACTCGTACCTACCCCGAGGCATCGGCGCTGTTTGCCGAGATTCGTCGGGAGCAGGACTGTGAGCGTATTGATCGGCTGTTGGGGGCTACGACTGTAAAAGCAGGCTGGGCGGAGGCGGTGCTTTAGGGCAAGGTGTTTGTCGAGAGATTCTCTGTGTGCAGCAAGGGTTTACGGGGCGCTGGCTAGAACATCTTTGACGATTTGGATGTAAGCGGTTTTTCCAGGGCTTGAAATTTTTTCTGGCGCCCTCAGTTAAGGGCATGCGGGATGCCGAAGTCGGGTTCCGCAACATGAAACTTGCTGAATCTTCAGGAGAATACTCATGAGCAACGTACTGTCTCTGGCCCCTCTGTTCCGTCAGTCTGTCGGTTTTGACCGGTTCAACGATCTTTTCGAGTCTGCCCTGCGCAGCAATGACGGTGGCAGCTCCTATCCACCCTACAACGTCGAGAAGCACGGTGAGGATCACTACCGCATTGTGGTGGCCGCCGCCGGATTCCAGGAAGACGACCTGGAACTGCAAGTGGAACGCGGTGTGTTGACCGTGACCGGCAGCAAGCGTGAGCGGCGTGATGAAAGCGTCAGCTATCTGCATCAGGGCATTGCCCAGCGAGCTTTCAAGCTGTCCTTCCGGCTCGCCGACCATATCGAGGTCAAGGGCGCCAATCTGGTCAACGGTTTGCTCAATGTGGATCTTGAGCGTATCGTGCCGGAAGAGGCCAAGCCCAAGCGCATTCCCATCGGCAGTCAGCGCCCGGCGCTGGAAAACTAAAGCACGATGTCAGCGAAGGAAGGCGCCTTATCGGGCGCCTTCTGCATTTGAGGGAGCAGACGCGCAGAGCAGGCGACGGAAGTCATCCTGCGTCAGTGGCGGGCTGAACAGGTAGCCCTGGTACAGGTGGCAGCCCTCTGTTTGCAGAAACGCCAACTGTTCCGGGTGCTCAACTCCTTCGGCGATCAGCTCAAGACCCAGGCTGCGGGCCATGGCCACGATGGCGCGGATGATTTCGGCGTCATTGGGGTCGCAGGTTGCATCGTGGACGAACGAACGGTCGATTTTCAGTATGTCTACGGGCAGCCGCTTGAGATAGGTCAGCGAACTGTAACCAGTACCGAAGTCGTCCATGGCAAAACTGATGCCGTGACGTTTTAGGCGCAGCATTTTGCTGATGATGTCCTCAATGTTCTGGATGACAATGCTTTCGGTAATCTCCAGTTTCAACATTGTGCTGGGCAGTTGGCTGTTACGCAGGCTCCCTAGTATGTGCTCGACGAAGTCGTGCTGACGAAATTGCTGTGGGCTGATGTTGACACAGAGGCTGAAGGTCTCTCGGTCGGCCAGACCTTCGGCGATCAGGCGTGCGCAGAAATGGCAAGCTTCTGTCAAAACCCATCCGCCCACCTCGATGATCAGCCCGCTTTCTTCCAGAACCTGAATGAACTCGGCTGGGGAGCGCATACCCTGCTGGGGATGCTGCCAGCGCAACAGGACTTCGGCACCGACCATGCAGCCATTTCGGGCGTCGACTTGGGGCTGGAAGTACAGTTCGAACTCGCCGCGTGCAAGAGCCAGGCGCAACTCGTTTTCCAGTCGCAGGCGGGCGCTGGCTGCTGTCTGCATGGTGTTGTGAAACAGCTGGATGGCGTTGCGCCCGGAGTCTTTGGCTCGGTAAAGAGCGATGTCGGCACGCTTGAGCAGGTCTGCCGGCGTCTTGCCGTGATCCGGGATCAGTGCCACGCCAATGCTGGGCGTGACCTGCAACTGATGACCGTCCAGCAGCATGGGCTCGGCGAGTATTCGTCGTAGCTTCTCCGCCAATCGACGCACGTGCCGAGTGACCTCCGCACGGGTGCCGGCAAGGCTGGAGAGCAGTACGACGAACTCGTCACCACCGAGCCGTGCGACGGTGTCTTCTAGGCGTACGCTGGCCTCCAGTCGGGCGGTAATCAGGCGCAGGACAGCGTCACCTACGGGGTGGCCGAGTGAGTCGTTGATGTGCTTGAAGTGGTCCAGATCGATGAAGAGCAGGGCACCACGTAACTTGTGGCGCTGGAGCAGGGAGACTTGCTGGGTCAGGCGGTCGATCAACAGAGCACGGTTGGGCAGATTGGTCAGGGCATCGTGATAGGCCAGGTGCTGGATCTGCGCCTGGGCCTGTTTCAGTTCACTGATGTCGCGCGCGGTGAGCAAGAGGCAAGGCACGCCGTTGAGTTCGATGGGCTGCACCGAAACATCCATTAGGATCACTTGGCCGCCGCGGTTGCGGCCGTGCATCTCCATGTGCAGAACCTGACCATGCTGCTGCAGATGGAGAATCATCCGCTCGCGCTCCTCGGGAAAAGCCCAGACGTTCAGCTCGTGAACAGTGCGGCCGACTACTTCCCAGGCCTGATAGCCGCTGATGCGGGTGAAGCCTTCGTTGACCTCGATATAGCGTCCTGTATCGCGTTCGGTGATGGTGATGGCATCTGGACTGGAGTGGAAGGCCTTGGCAAATTTCTCTTCCGAGCTTTTCAGGCGTTGTTCGTGGAGGATCCGCTCACTGATGTCGACAAGGATGCCGACCATACGCTGCGGCTGACCGGCAGAGTCGAACTGCAGGCGAGCGGTGCTTTCCAGATAGCGAATAGCGCCGTTGTCTTCGCGAACCTGGTAGGTGACCTGATAGCGATTCTTACCGCTGCGAGCCAGTTCCAGATAGTGCTGGCGCAGGCGATGGCGATCGTCCATTGGCACCTGGTTGAAGAAGCTGGTCAGCTCGCCCTCGAATGATTTGTCGCCAAGCCCCTGCAGGTTTGTGGCTCGGGGGCTGGCAAAGATGATGTTGTCGTCGATATGCCAGTCCCAGATACCTAGCGCAGCGGACTCCAGTGCCAGGTTCAGGCGCTGCTGGCTTTCCTGCAGGGCCAGTTCCTGGCGGCGTTGCTCAGTGATGTTACGTACCGTGAGTACCAGACAGGTCTGACCATTGAGTTCTATTTCGCCGCCAAATAGCTGGTTGATGCTGAGGCTGCCATCACGGCTGAATAGTTGTACTTCAAGGTTGCTGAGGCTGCCGTTGTGCAGTTCCTTAAGCATACGCTGGCGGTCGCCGGGATCTGCCCATATGCCCAACTCCAGTGAGGTGCGGCCTACCGCTTCGGCACTGCTCCAGCCGAACTGCTTTTCGAAACTGTGGTTCACTTCGATGAAGCGACCTGAGGCCAGTTCACTAATGGCCACGGCATCGGGCGTATGCATGAAGGCTTTGGCGAACTTTTCTTCACTGGCCCGCAGAGCGTTTTCCGCTTGTTTGCGAGCACTGGTGTCAAGAAAGGCGCAAAGAAGCAGCTGTTCACCCTGAAGTTCGAGGTACTGGCTTGACATTACGCCGTCGAGAATCGTACCGCTGCGGGTGCGCATCTGGACTTCCTGGATCAGGGGCTCGCGGCTTATTGGCGCCTGTCGACGTAGATAGGCACGCTGTTCGTCATGCACCCAGAGGTTCAGCTCATCGACTCTGCGGCCCAGGACTGCGTCGGCGGGCCAGCCGAAGGCTTGGCTGAAATGTTGGTTAACCTCAAGAATCTCACTACTGGCATAGCGAAGCAGCATCATGATGTCCGGGCTCAGATGGAACAGGCTGGCGAAGCGTTGCTCCGAGGCGCGCAGGGCCTGCGCCCGTTCCTGCTGGGCAGTGATATCGCGGATGACACCGAACATGCGCGGCCTACCGTCCGCTTCGCACTGCAGGCTGCCGGTAATTTCCAGCCAGTGCAGGCTGCCATCAGGCCAGTGGATGCGGTGGCGCAAGGCATCGATGATCTTCTCGCCGCGCAGGAGGGCGTGAAACCTGGCCAGCACTTCGGCTCTTTCCTCCTCGGGAATTAGCTCGAAGTAGTTCACTGTGCGGGTAAGTGGGCGGTTAGGGTCGAGTCCGAACAATGCCTGAGCAGCGCGCGACCAGTTCACCTGGCCGCTGCGTATGTCCCAGTACCAGGTGCCTAGGCGTGCACCATTGAGGGCTGCCAGCAGGCGAGGGGTATCCTGCCAGGTTCGCTCGAATTCGACCGGATCCATCGCCGGTATGTGGGGTAGCGGCGGTGTCTGCTCAGTCGATCTGGCCATGTCCTGACCTTCCTTTGAAAGGTACGGTGCGGGTGGCGGTTGATAGAGGCATGTAGCAGTCTTTCTTGTATTTATGGTGCCACGTTAGCCTTGGTCTTCAGACTTATGCAAGATCACCACGCTGACTATCGAGCAGATCCATGAACGCCCGGGCCGCGTTGGATAGAGTGCGCTCGGTGTGCAGGATATAGCCCAGCTGGCGGCTGAGCTGGATCTGCGGCAATGGCAGGCGTACTACCTGGTCGTCCAGCATGGTGCGCGGAAGCACGCTCCAGGCCAGACCGATGGAAACCATCATCTTGATGGTTTCCAGGTAGTTGGTGCTCATGGCTATGTTCGGCGTCAGTCCCTGAGCCTCGAACAGACGTTGCACGATATGGTGGGTAAAAGTGTTGCCGCCCGGGAAGACGGCCGGATGCTGTGCCACATCGGCGAGGCTTATGACCTGGCTGCGGGCCAGCGGATGCTCCGGAGCTGCGACGAAATCCAGCGGATCGTCCCAAACGGGAACGGCACGGATAGGCTCGCGGGTTTCCGGGGCCAGGGTGATAACCGCCAGTTCTGCGCGGCCATGCAGTACTTCCTCGTAGGCAACTTCCGAATCGAGGAACTCGATATCCAGGGCCACTTGCGGATGGGCCCGGGTAAAGGCGCGCAGTAAAGCCGGTAGGCGGTGCAGGCCAATGTGGTGACTGGTGGCCAAGGTCAGTCGACCGCTAACCTCACCCGATAGATTGGTCAGCGCCCGGCGCGTATCGTCCAGCACATTGAGTATCTGGTAGGCGCGTGGTAACAGGGCGCGGCCGGCCTGGGTCAGGCCGATTTCGCGCCCCAGGCGGTCGAACAGGCGCACGCCCAGTTGCTGTTCCAGGCCGGCGATGCGCTTGCTGACGGCCGGCTGGGTCAGATGCAGGCGCTCGCCAGCCTCGGAAAAACTGCCGGTCTCGGCGATGGCGATGAAGGCATTGAGGTTGGCCAGATCCATGGGGGCTCCACTGCATTTGAGTAGCATCAGCATACATTCCCCTGCGGAATCCTTTGAATAAAAAATATGAATTTGAGTTATTTTGTGCCCGCCCATAGCATTCTCCCCATAAGCCGAAGGGCCATTTTCGCCCTGGCATGAATAAAGGCACTTCTGACGCCGGGCGGTGATAGCGCAGGCAGGTTCAGATGTGCTCAAAAGGCGCTGACGAGGTAAGGCTGATGACTGGCAAGACGCTCTACGACAAGCTCTGGGAGATGCACGAGGTTAAACGTCGCGACGACGGTTCCTCGCTGATCTACATCGATCGTCACATTCTTCACGAAGTGACCTCGCCGCAGGCCTTCGAGGGGCTGCGCCTGGCTGGTCGCAAGCCCTGGCGCATTGATGCCAATATCGCCACTCCGGATCACAACGTGCCGACCACCAGAGCCGAGCGCCAGGGCGGCCTTGAAGCCATCGCCGACGAAGTATCGCGTATCCAGGTGCAGACCCTGGACGAGAACTGCGATGACTTCGGCATCCTCGAGTTCAAGATGAACGACGTGCGCCAGGGCATTGTCCATGTGGTCGGACCGGAGCAGGGCGCTACCTTGCCGGGCATGACCGTGGTCTGTGGCGACTCGCACACCTCCACCCATGGTGCCTTCGGTGCGCTGGCCCACGGCATCGGCACTTCCGAGGTCGAGCACGTGCTCGCCACCCAGTGTCTGGTGGCCAAGAAGATGAAGAACATGCAGGTTCGCGTCGAAGGCAAGCTGCCGTTCGGAGTTACCGCCAAGGACATCGTACTGGCAGTGATCGGCAAGATCGGCACCGCTGGCGGCAATGGCCATGCGCTGGAGTTTGCCGGTAGTGCGATCCGCGACCTGTCCATCGAAGGGCGCATGACTATCTGCAACATGGCTATCGAGGCCGGTGCCCGCGTCGGCCTGGTGGCGGTGGACGAGAAGACCATCGCCTACGTCAAGGATCGTCCGTTCGCGCCCAAGGGCGAGGACTGGGACAAGGCCGTGGCGCAGTGGCAGAACCTGGTGTCCGACGACGACGCGGTGTTCGATACCGTGGTCGAGCTGCGTGCCGAGGACATCAAGCCGCAGGTCAGCTGGGGTACTTCGCCGGAAATGGTACTGGCTGTCGATCAGAACGTACCGGATCCGGAGGCCGAGAGCGATCCGGTCAAGCGCGACTCCATCGTCCGTGCTCTGAAGTATATGGGCTTGCGTGCCAATCAGCCGATCACCGACATCCAGCTTGATCGCGTGTTCATCGGTTCCTGCACCAACTCGCGTATCGAGGACCTGCGCGCCGCCGCAGCGGTGGCCAAGGGGCGCAAGGTCGCTAGCACCGTCAAGCAGGCACTGGTGGTGCCGGGCTCCGGTCTGGTCAAGGCGCAGGCCGAAGCGGAAGGGCTGGACAAGATCTTTATCGAGGCCGGTTTTGAATGGCGTGAACCGGGCTGCTCCATGTGTCTGGCGATGAACCCGGACAAACTGGGCAGTGGCGAACATTGCGCCTCGACCTCCAACCGCAACTTCGAAGGCCGGCAGGGCGCCGGTGGCCGTACCCACCTGGTCAGTCCGGCCATGGCCGCCGCCGCGGCGGTGACCGGTCGCTTTATCGATGTGCGCGAATTGATCCAGGCCTGAGGAGTCAGATGATGAAAGCCTTTACTCAACACACCGGCTTGGTCTGCCCGCTCGACCGCGCCAACGTCGACACCGACCAGATCATTCCCAAGCAGTTTCTCAAGTCGATCAAGCGCACCGGCTTCGGCCCCAACCTGTTCGACGAGTGGCGTTACCTGGATGTCGGCCAGCCGAATCAGGACAACTCCAAGCGTCCGATCAACCCGGATTTCGTGCTCAACTTCCCGCGTTATCAGGGCGCCAGCGTTCTGCTCGCGCGCGAGAACTTCGGTTGCGGCTCCTCGCGCGAGCACGCGCCGTGGGCGCTGGACGAGTACGGTTTCCGCACCGTGATCGCGCCGAGCTTCGCTGACATCTTCTACAACAACAGCTTCAAGAACGGCCTGTTGCCGATCATCCTCAAGGATGAAGAGGTCGATGCGCTGTTCGAGCAGGCCGAGGCCACCGAGGGTTATCAGCTGACCGTCGATCTCGAGGCCCAGACCGTGACCCGCCCCGACGGCGTGCAGTACAGCTTCGAGGTCGATGCCTTCCGCAAGCACTGCCTGCTCAACGGCCTGGACGACATCGGCCTGACCCTGCAGGATCAGGAGGCCATTCGTGCTTTCGAGGCCAGGCATCGGGAAGCCAGCCCCTGGCTGTTCGGCGCGATCAAGTGATGGGTAGGGTGGAAAAGCGCGCAGCGTTTTCCACCACAGATTTCGGTGGATGGGCCCGTGGGGCACCATCCACCCTACGGAAATAGAGGAACGTGATGAGCAAGCAGATTCTGGTTCTGCCTGGTGACGGTATCGGCCCGGAAATCATGGCCGAGGCGGTGAAGGTACTGAACCTGGCCAACGACAAGTTCGGCCTGGGTTTCGAACTGGCCTTTGACGAGTTGGGCGGCGCGGCCATCGACAAGTACGGTGTGCCGCTGGCAGACGAGACCCTTGAGCGCGCCCGCGCCGCCGATGCCGTGCTGCTGGGTGCCGTTGGCGGTCCGAAGTGGGACGCAATCGATCCGGCCATTCGCCCGGAGCGCGGTCTGCTGAAAATTCGCTCGCAACTGGGGCTGTTCGGCAACCTGCGTCCGGCCATCCTCTATCCGCAACTGGCCGAGGCCTCCAGCCTCAAGCCGGAAGTGGTCGCGGGTCTGGATATTCTCATCGTGCGTGAGCTGACCGGCGGCATCTACTTCGGTCAGCCGCGCGAGAGCAAGGTGCTGGAAAACGGCGAGCGCATGGCCTATGACACTCTGCCGTACAGCGAGAGCGAGATTCGCCGCATCGCCAAGGTCGGCTTCGACATGGCCATGGTGCGCAGCAAGAAACTGTGCTCGGTGGACAAGGCCAATGTGCTGGCTTCCAGTCAACTGTGGCGTGCCGTGGTAGAAGAGGTGGCCAAGGATTATCCGGAGGTCGAGCTGAGCCACATGTATGTCGACAACGCGGCCATGCAGCTGGTTCGTGCGCCTAAACAGTTTGACGTGATCGTTACGGACAACATGTTTGGTGACATTTTGTCTGACGAAGCTTCGATGCTCACCGGTTCCATCGGCATGCTGCCGTCTGCCTCCCTGGACGCCAACAACAAGGGCATGTACGAACCCTGCCACGGTTCGGCGCCGGACATCGCCGGACAGGGTATTGCCAACCCGCTGGCGACCATCCTCTCGGTGTCCATGATGCTGCGCTACAGCTTCGGCCAGGTCGCTGCCGCCGATGCCATCGAGAAGGCGGTGAGTCTGGTGCTGGATCAGGGGCTGCGTACTGGCGACATCTGGTCCGAAGGCAAGGCCAGGGTCGGTACCGCCGAGATGGGTGATGCAGTAGTCGAAGCGCTGCGTAGTCTGTAATCTTCCCAGCCTCGCCGGGGTGGTTCCGGCTGGCTGCTTATAAGGGTGTAGTCGTTATGAAACGTGTAGGTCTGATCGGTTGGCGTGGCATGGTCGGTTCCGTGCTCATGCAGCGCATGCTGGAAGAGCGGGACTTCGACCTGATCGAGCCGGTGTTCTTCACCACCTCCAATGTCGGCGGCCAGGGCCCAGCCATTGGCAAGGACATTGCTCCGCTGAAAGATGCCTACAGTATCGACGAGCTGAAAGGCCTGGACGTGATCCTGACCTGCCAGGGCGGCGACTACACCAATGAAGTCTTCCCCAAGCTGCGTGAAGCCGGCTGGCAGGGTTACTGGATCGACGCTGCTTCCAGCCTGCGCATGGACGACAGTTCGGTGATCGTGCTCGATCCGGTCAACCGCAAGGTGATTGATCAGGCGTTGGACGCTGGTACCAAGAACTACATCGGCGGCAACTGCACCGTCAGCCTGATGCTGATGGCCCTGGGTGGCCTCTACGAAGCCGGTCTGGTCGAATGGATGAGTGCCATGACCTATCAGGCGGCTTCCGGTGCCGGCGCGCAGAACATGCGTGAGCTGATCAGGCAGATGGGCACCCTTCACGGTGCGGTGGCCGATGACCTGGCTGACCCGGCCAGTGCCATCCTCGAAATCGACCGCAAGGTGGCCGAGACCATGCGTGGCGAGGTCTTCCCAGTGGACAACTTCGGCGTGCCGCTGGCCGGCAGTCTGATTCCCTACATCGACAAGGAACTGCCCAACGGGCAGAGCCGTGAAGAGTGGAAGGCTCAGGCCGAAACCAACAAGATCCTCGGTCGTTTCAAGAGTCCGATCCCGGTCGATGGCATCTGCGTGCGCATCGGTGCCATGCGTTGTCACAGCCAGGCGCTGACCATCAAGTTGAACAAGGATGTGCCGATGGCCGACATCGAAGGCCTGATCAGCCAGCACAACCCCTGGGTCAAGCTGGTGCCGAACCACCGCGAAGACTCCATCCGTGATCTCGCCCCGACTGCCGTCACCGGCACGCTGAGTGTTCCAGTCGGTCGTCTGCGCAAGCTTAATATGGGTTCGCAGTACCTCGGTGCCTTTACTGTCGGCGATCAGCTGCTTTGGGGAGCGGCCGAGCCGCTGCGGCGAATGCTGCGTATCCTGCTGGAGCGCTAAGTCGAAAAAGCCTGAAGCTCTCTAAGCGAAGCCCTCCTGTCGCCGGCAGGAGGGCTTCGCTCTTTTCGTGTCCGGTTCCGTTGCCTGAGCTTCGGGGCGCGGTTACAGTGCTGCACTCCTTGGCATTGCTGATCCGCTCATGTCCCGAACTTTCAACGTCGCCCTGATCGGTTCCGCCGATACAATCACCGAAACATTGGTCGAACTGCTCGATGAGCGCAACTTCCCTATCGACCAGTTGTACTTGCTGGCTCTGGGTGAAGCGCTCGGCCAGAGTCTTGCCTTTCGTGGTCGCCAGTTGCGCTTCCGGGCCCTCGATAACTTTGATTTCGCCCAGGTGCAGTTGGCCTTCGTTG
Organism: Pseudomonas sp. NCCP-436; assembly: GCF_019656335.1. Taxonomy (GTDB): domain Bacteria; phylum Pseudomonadota; class Gammaproteobacteria; order Pseudomonadales; family Pseudomonadaceae; genus Aquipseudomonas. Next base: position 61,288 of record NZ_BPLZ01000016.1, read on the forward strand.
CAGACGAGCTACCGCAGTCCTGTCGTACGCGCGCGCTGGCTGCAGGCTGCTCGCTAATCGACATGACTGCAGGGCTGCCGCTGGATCAGGCTCCCTGCGTTGTGCCTGAGCTGACGACGGTGGCTCCGGGGGAAAGTGCACCTTTCCTGCTGAGTACGCCAACTCCTTCGGCAGTAGCCTGTGCGCTGGTGATGGCAGCCCTAAGCCCGCAACTAAAGGTGAGGCGAGTGCAGCTGACCGCCATGCTCTCAGTCTCCACGCTGGGGCGCGAAGGTGTGCAGGAACTGGCCCGACAGACAGCTGAATTGCTGAATGCGCGCCCACTGGAACCGCGCCTGGTTGATCGGCAACTGGCATTTAATGTGCTGGCCCGAACCGGAGAGGCCGACGAGCAGGGGCATACGCTTCTGGAGCAGCGCCTGACGAGCGAATTGCGTCAGTTATTGCAGCTACCTGAGTTGCCTATATCCGTCACTTGTGCTTTGGCGCCGGTATTTTTTGGTGACAGTCTATCGCTCAGCCTACAGTGCGACGAAGAGGTGGGCGTTGCGGTTGTTCAGCGGCTTCTGGAAGCAGCGCCAGGTCTCGAGTTGGTGGAGGTGGGAGACTATCCGACAGCCGTTGGTGATGCCGTTGGTCAGGATCAGGTGTATGTCGGCCGAGTAAGGGCGGGAGTGTGTGATTTACGACAACTCAATTTGTGGATTGTGTCTGATAATGTAAGAAAAGGCACTGCCCTGAATGCTCTACAGATAGCGGAGTTATTGATAAAACACTATCTGTAAAAGATACTTACCTAGAAATTTGAAGAATCTTTCTAGCTTGGCAATACTGATTGAGTTGATTGCTGGATGGGGATCCACTTGCATGGTGGAGGCAGGCGGCAACTATCAACACCCTCTCGCATGCCGAGAAAAAAGATAAAACAAGGGATAACGCTATGGTTCGGGTTCGCAAACTGGTGCTGGCAATTGCAGCGGCTTCGGCGCTGTCTTCCGGTATGGCGCATGCACTGGGATTGGGTGAAGTTACCCTGAAGTCCTCGCTGAATCAGCCGTTGGTAGCGGAAATCGAGTTGCTGGAGGTTCGCGATCTGGCCTCCAATGAGGTCATTCCCAGTCTCGCATCCCCTGAAGAATTCGCCAAGGCGGGTGTTGATCGTCAGTATTTTCTGACCGATCTGAAATTTACCCCGGTTCTCAAGCCAAACGGCAAGAGTGTGATTCGTGTTACCTCCAGTAAGGTAGTTCGAGAGCCTTATCTGAACTTTCTGGTTGAAGTGCTCTGGCCCAATGGCCGACTGCTGCGTGAATATACCCTGTTGCTCGATCCGCCTCTTTACTCCCCGCAAACTGTCGTTGCAGCTGCGCCTCAATTGCCGATCGCCGCTCCTGTCTCTCGCGCGGTCACCCCGGCTGCCAGTGTTCCAGCAGTACGTTCCACTGCGCCAGCTTCTGCCCCGGCACGGCAGGCGATCTCCGGCAGCGAGTATCGCACCAGCAAAAACGATACCCTTTGGGAGATTTCGCAGCGTGTGGGCGGTGGTTCAGTCCACCAGGTGATGCTGGCCATCCAGGATTTGAATCCGAACGCCTTCATTGACGGCAATATCAATCGTATGAAGAGCGGGCAGGTGCTGCGCTTGCCTGATGAGCAGCAGATTCGCCGGCGCAGCAATGCCGAGGCAGTGGCTCAGGTTGCCGAACAAAATGCTGCTTGGCGTGAAGGGCGTGCCGTAGCGTCGCGCCAACTGGATGCCACCCGTCGAACCAGTGCAGGTGCAGCCCCGGCCAAGGCGGAAAATGGCGACAGCTTGAAACTGGTTGCTGCAGACTCTGGTGCTTCCACCCGTGGCAGTGATACCGGTTCTGCCGACAGTAAGGCGCTGGTCGACAAGCTGGCAGTGACTCAGGAGAGCCTCGACTCTACCCGTCGTGAAAATGCCGAGTTGCAGAGTCGCATTGGTGATTTGCAGAGCCAATTGGACAAGCTTCAGCGCTTGATAGAGCTCAAGGACAGCCAGTTGGCTAAGTTGCAGGCCGAGATGGCAGCCTCGGGCGGAGCCGCCAAGGAAGAAGTTGCGCCCCCAAAAGCGGAATGGCCGGCTTCGAGCGAAGCTCCAGTAGCTGGTGAAGCTGGTGCGCCGACTGTTTCGCCGCCAGGCGAGGCGGCCCCTGATTACAACTACTCAGAAGAACCAGATGCTCCTGTCGAAGACAGTGCGGCAGCAACAGGACAGCCGGCCGAGGAGCCGGCTCCTGTCGTTGCGGCTCCGGTGCGTGCTGTAGAGCCGGCTGTGGCTGCCAAACCTGCTGCTCCGGTGGCGAAGCCTGAGACCAAACCTGCTCCTGCTCCTGCTCCACAGCCTCAGTCGGAGGGTTTTGTTGATGAGATGCTGGCCAATCCGATGACCTTGGGGCTTGCCGGGGGCGGTGTATTGCTGCTGTTGCTGGTAGGTCTGTTGGCGCTGTCGCGGCGTAATGCGATGAAAGAAGCTGAGCTGCAGGAAGAGCTGGCAGACGAGGCGGCGCAGCAGGACGTTTTTGCAGGTAATGTCGATTTGCCGGAAGACAGTTTCGCAGGTCTGGGGGACGATGCTGCCCGTGTAGCATCCACCTCGGCAAGTAATGGGAATGTCACTCCGCAGGCCGCCGATGTGCTGGGTGAGGCGGATATTTACATAGCCTACGGCCGTTTCAATCAGGCTGCCGAACTGCTGCATAACGCCATCAATGACGAGCCGCATCGTGCGGATCTGCGGCTGAAGCTGATGGAGGTCTATGCCGAACTCGGTGATCGTGAGGGCTTTGCTCGGCAGGACAACGAGCTGCGTGAAATTGGCGGAGCTGCGTCTGCTGTTGAGCAGCTCAAGGCCAAGTACCCGTCGATGGTGACTTTTGCCGGAGTTACCGGCGTTGCTGCCGCTGTAGGTACCGAAGATGATCTGGCTGAATTTAGCCTGGATGATCTGTCCCTTGGCGATTCGACGAAGGAGTTCGCAGAGACGGCTGGTGAGCTGGATGATGCCTTCGATCTCGGTCTGGACGGGCTTGAGGCGCAACTGGATGCTGGTGTGCAGTCGGCTCAGCAGGTGCTCGAACCTCAGTCTGATGAGGTCGATCTGGATCTCGGCATGCTGGACGAGCCGGCTCCGGCTGCCGGTATTGCGGATGGTCTGGATTTCTCCCTGCCTCTGGATGATGAAAAGTCTGCGCAGTCGCCGCTTGCCGACGATTTGGCCGATTTCAGTCTTGAGCTTGACGAGCCAGTGAATGTGGCTTCAGCTTCGGTCTCTGATGAAACCGATGACTTTCTGCTCAGTCTCGACGAGGAATCGGCTGCTGCAGATCAGCCGCAGGAGCCATTGAGCGACTTCAGCCTGGATCTGCCGGTCGATGAAGAGCTTACGGCTGCTCTGGACTTGCCGGCCGACTTTGATCTCTCTCTGGACAGTGGTACGCCTTCACAGCCTGCCGCAGATGATTTTGCCGCACAGTTGGAACAGGTCTCGGCCGAGCTGGATCAGTTGGATGTGGCAACAGGGCCGCTCCATACTCCGTCCGAGTCGTTTGATCCTCTTCCGGCTGATCTGGATGGAGATGAGGATTTCGATTTCCTCTCCGGAACCGATGAAACTGCGACCAAGCTGGATTTGGCACGTGCCTATATCGACATGGGTGATACTGAAGGTGCTCGCGACATTCTTGATGAGGTGATTGCGGAAGGTAATGACGCCCAGCAGCAGGAAGCTCGCGAGATGATTGCCAAGTTGGTCTGATAGAAAGATGTCTGATGCAGTACCTTTAGCGGCCGCCGAAATGGCGGCCGCTGGCTTTTACAGAATCGCCCTGGGCCTTGAGTACAAGGGGGCTCGTTATCGTGGCTTTCAGCGTCAGGGTGATGGTGTGCCATCTGTGCAGGGTGCGCTCGAGGCGGCGCTGAGCAAGGTCGCCGGAGGTGAGTCGATCGGCATCATCTGTGCCGGACGAACTGACGCGGCTGTGCACTCCAGTGGCCAGGTGGTTCACTTTGATACCCGTGTCGAGCGTCCACTGCATGCCTGGGTCATGGGTGGCAATATGAATCTGCCCAAGGACATCAGCGTGACTTGGGCCAAGGTGATGCCGGCGGACTTTCATGCGCGGTTTTCCGCTGTGGCACGGCGCTACCGTTATGTGATCTACAACGATCCGATCCGTCCGGCACACATGGCAGAAGAGGTCACCTGGAACCATCGTCCGTTGGATGTGGCGCGTATGCGTGAAGCTGCTGCCGCGCTGGTCGGTACTCATGACTTCAGTGCCTTCCGCGCGGCTCAGTGTCAGGCCAAGTCGCCGATCAAGACGGTTCATCATCTGGAGGTCATGGCCTATGGCTGCTTCATCGTGCTGGACATCCGCGCCAATGCCTTCCTCCACCACATGGTGCGCAATATCGCCGGTGTTCTGATGAGCATTGGTTCTGGCGAGCGCCCGGTTGGCTGGGCGCGCGAGGTGCTGGAGCGTGGCGAGCGTAAGAGTGGTGGGGTGACGGCGCATCCCTACGGTTTGTATCTGGTGCAGGTCGATTATCCCGAGGCATTCGGAGTGCCGCAGCGTTACCTCGGCCCGCATTTTCTCTCCGGGCTGCCGGACGTGCGACAGCCCTAAGGCTTTGCTACCATCGAGAACTTCGTGATCAGAGGTGCCTGATGGTTGTACGTAGCAAAATCTGCGGTATTACCCGTGTTGAGGACGCTCTGGTCGCGGTCGAGGCGGGAGCCGATGCCATCGGGTTGGTGTTCTACGAAAAAAGTCCGCGAGCCGTTGAGCTAGAGCAGGCTCGCGTGATTCTGCAGGCACTTCCGCCATTCGTGACGGCGGTCGGGCTGTTTGTGGATATGCCGCGTGTTGAACTACAGCAGTTGCTGCTGCAGTTGCCGCTGGATCTGCTGCAGTTCCACGGCAACGAGTCACCGGCAGAGTGCGAGGGATATGGCCGTCCGTATATAAAGGCTTTGCGGGTACGTCCCGGTCAGGATGTGCTACAGGCCATGGCGCCGTATTGCGGCGCGCGCGGCATATTGCTGGACACTTATGTCGAGGGAGTGCCTGGCGGAACCGGCGCCTCCTTCGACTGGTCGCTGGTGCCGCGTGGCAGTGATGTACCGATCATCCTCGCTGGTGGGCTGGATGCAGTCAATGTTGATGCGGCCATCGCTCAGGTGCGTCCCTATGCTGTGGATGTCAGTGGCGGTGTAGAGGCTGCAAAGGGTATCAAGGATGCGACGAAGATCCGTGCCTTCATCGATGCGGTAAACAGGGCCTCAATGTGACGGCAACACGGGTACGGCCGTCAACTAGCCTGTCATGCCGTCCGCGACAGCTGCGTGCTGTCTTGTCGATTGGCGGAGAAGAATTGCGAAGCCGGATGGTTGCCGAAAAGCCGTCCGCCTGAACCAACAGTTATGGAGAAATAACAGTATGAGCAACTGGTTGGTAGACAAACTCATCCCTTCGATAATGCGTTCCGAGGTGAAGAAAAGCTCGGTGCCGGAAGGGCTGTGGCACAAGTGTCCCTCCTGCGATGCCGTACTGTATCGCCCTGAACTGGAAAAGACGCTGGATGTCTGCCCCAAGTGCAACCATCACATGCGCATCGGTGCGCGGGCGCGTCTTAACCTGTTCCTTGATGCTGATGGGCGTGAGGAGATCGGCGCTGATCTGGAGCCGGTCGACCGCCTCAAGTTTCGGGATAGCAAGAAGTACAAGGATCGCCTGAGTGCGGCGCAGAAGCAGACTGGCGAAAAGGATGCACTGGTGGCCATGAAGGGCACTCTCGAAGGCATGCCGGTGGCCGTTTGTGCCTTCGAGTTTTCCTTTATGGGTGGCTCCATGGGCGCCATCGTCGGCGAGCGTTTTGTCCAGGCGGCCAATGTCGCTCTCGAGCAACGCTGCCCGCTGGTTTGTTTCTCCGCATCCGGGGGCGCGCGCATGCAGGAGGCGCTGATATCGCTGATGCAGATGGCCAAAACTTCGGCAGCGCTGGCACGCCTGCGTGAAGAGGGGCTGCCGTTCATTTCGGTCCTGACAGACCCGGTCTATGGTGGCGTTTCGGCCAGTCTGGCCATGCTCGGTGACGTGATCGTGGCCGAGCCCAAGGCTCTTATCGGCTTTGCCGGACCGAGGGTGATTGAGCAAACGGTACGCGAAAAGCTGCCGGAGGGTTTCCAGCGCAGTGAGTTCCTGCTGGAACATGGTGCTATCGATATGATTATTCCGCGCAATGAATTGCGTCCGCGCCTGGCGCGACTGCTGGCACAACTGATGAATCGTCCTTCGCCAGCTTCTCTGCCTGCAACGGCATGAGTGAGCGCAACTTGGGCGAGTGGCTCGCCTATCTAGAGGGATTGCATCCCACTGCCATCGACATGGGGCTGGAGCGCTCGCGCGAGGTTGCGCAGCGCCTTACTCTGGGGCGGCCTGCGCCGAGGGTGATTACGGTCACTGGCACCAACGGTAAGGGCTCTACCTGTGCTTTCCTGGCTAATCTGCTTCGCGCGCAGGGATTGCGTGTCGGCCTCTACAGCTCCCCACACCTGTTGCGTTACAACGAAAGAGTAGAGCTTGATGGTCGTGAGGCGAGCGATGTTCAGCTATGCCAGGCTTTTGCCGCGGTCGAGTCGGCGCGTGGCGAAATTTCCCTGACCTATTTCGAAATGGGCACTCTGGCGGCCTTCTGGTTGTTCCAACAGTCGAACCTGGATGCTGTGGTGCTGGAGGTGGGGCTTGGTGGGCGTCTGGATGCCGTCAACCTGATAGATGCCGATTTGGCGCTGATTACCAGCATCGGCCTGGATCATGTGGACTGGCTGGGCGACAGCCGTGATTCGGTGGCTTACGAAAAAGCTGGAATTATGCGTCCTGGCCGGCCGGCGCTGTGCGGTGACCTGAATCCTCCTGCGGTGCTGCTTGAGCAGGCGGCGACATTGCAGGCGCCTTTGCTGCGTCGCGGTACGGACTATGATTTGAACATTCGGTCAGATGACTGGAGCTGGTTCGGGTGCGATGAATCTGGCCAACCGCTAGCGCTAACGACATTGCCGCTGCTTGATCTGCCGCTGGAGAGCGCGGCACTGGCCTTGCAAGCCTACGCGCTGCTCGGGTTGCCGTGGGACGCATCGACTCTGATCCGTGCACTGGAAAGCACCCACGTGCCCGGACGCCTTGATCGACGCGCATTGAGTTGGCAAGGAAAGTCGCTAACGCTGCTGCTGGATGTCGGTCACAACCCCCATGCCGCCGAATACCTGGCGCGCCGCTTGCAACAGCGTCCTCTTGCCAGTCGGCGTCGGGCAGTTTTCGCTCTGTTGGCTGACAAGGATCTGTCCGGGGTGGTGGCACCATTGCTCGATCTGGTTAGTGAGTGGGTTGTGGCACCGTTGAACACCCCGCGATCGCGAGCGGCAGAGGAGCTGGCGCAGCATTTGCGTCAGCAGCAGGCGGTTGTCGAGATCTTGCCCAATGTGCGTGCAGCCATCGAGCAGCAGTGCGAGCGAGCCGGCAATGGCGAGGAAATCCTGGTGTTCGGCTCCTTCTTCTGCGTGGCCGAGGCATTGGAGTGGTTGGCCGGACAAGGCTGAGTCTTGCACGTTTGGGCTGGCGTTGCGGGTGGCGGCGATGGCAGTATCTCGGGCTCTGGCTTTAAGACGGTGGAGTAGGGGATGGCCTGGTTGGACAAGGGACTCAAGCAGCGTATGGTCGGCGCACTCGTGCTGGTTGCGCTGGCGGTAATTTTCTTGCCCATGTTGCTATCGCGCGAGGACGAAATGCGTTGGATAGAGGTGGATGCTCCACCGATGCCGGCTGCTCCGGCCCGTGCTGAGATCGCCGTGCAGCCTGTAGAGGTGATTGAGCCTGAAGAGTTGCCGCAGGAGATGGTCCCTGAGGAGATGGTAACGCCTCCTCAGGTAGTCGAGACACAGCCGCCTACACCACCCACGGTCGTCGAGAAGCCGGCTAAGATGGAAAGCAAACCGGCTCAGGTCAGCAAGCCTGCGAAGCCGGAGAGTCGCCTGGATGCCAACAGCCTGCCCATCAGCTGGTCAGTTCAGTTGGCCAGCCTGGCCAGCCGCAGCGGTGCCGAAAATCTGCAGAAGACCCTGCGCAGCCAGGGCTACAATGCCTATATCCGAACCTTTGACGGCATGAACCGGGTGTTTGTCGGGCCGTTGATCGAGCGGGCGGAGGCTGAGCGTTTGCGTGATCAACTGAACCGTCAGCACAAGCTGAACGGCTTTGTCGTGCGCTTTCAGCCGGAAGCAGGTTAAGGGAAAGGGGAGCAGGCCTGGTGTTTTTCACCAGGCTGTTACCAGCTCCGTCGGCCTCTGCTAAAATATTTCGCCTTTTCCGCTGGTAGGCCGCACTGTGGTATTCACTTGGGTCGATTGGGCGATCATCGCCATCATCGCCATTTCAAGCTTGATCAGTCTGAAGCGCGGCTTCATCAAGGAAGCCCTGTCGCTGTTGACCTGGATCCTAGCAGGCGTTGTAGCCTGGATGTTTGGTGGTGCCTTGGCGCAGCACCTTGCCGGGTTTATCGAGACTCCGTCGGCACGAATCATTGCGGCCTGTGCCGTTCTCTTTCTGGCTACCCTACTGGTGGGAGCCTTGGTCAATTTTCTTATTGGTGAGCTGATTCGGGTTACCGGTCTGTCTGGTACGGATCGCTTGCTGGGCATGGTATTTGGCGCTGCTCGTGGCGGTCTGCTGGTTGTGTTGCTGGTCGGATTGATCAGCTTGGCACCGGTCGAACAGGATGCCTGGTGGCAGCAGTCGCAGTTGGTACCAGATTTTCTGATGGTCGCTGACTGGTCGAAGAACCTGATTCTTGGTTGGTCCGACCAGTGGTTCTCCAGTAGAGCGGCCTATCCGGTCGAATTTCCTTAGTTTGAATGGGCGGCGTGGAATAATGCCTGCGTCGCTCACTGAATCATCCTGAACTATCTAGCAGGGGTCGTGGCACATGTGTGGCATCGTCGGTATCGTCGGCAAGTCGAACGTCAATCAGGCGCTGTATGACGCGCTTACCGTCCTTCAGCATCGCGGCCAGGACGCTGCCGGCATCGTAACCAGCCATGAAGGCCGCCTGTTCCTGCGCAAGGACAATGGTCTGGTGCGTGACGTTTTCCAGCAACGTCATATGCAGCGGCTGGTGGGTGACATGGGCATTGCCCATGTGCGCTATCCGACTGCCGGCAGTTCCAGTTCTGCCGAGGCGCAACCGTTTTATGTCAATTCGCCATATGGCATCACTCTCGCTCATAATGGCAATCTGACCAACGTCGAGCAGCTGGCCAAGGAAATCTATGAATCGGATTTGCGTCATGTAAACACCAACTCCGACTCGGAAGTTCTGCTCAACGTTTTTGCCCATGAGCTGGCGCAGCGCGGCAAGCTGCAACCGACCGAAGAAGACGTGTTTGCTGCAGTTGCCCATGTCCATGAGCGCTGTCGTGGCGGTTATGCGGTGGTGGCGATGATCACTGGCTACGGCATCGTTGGTTTCCGTGATCCCAACGGTATTCGTCCCATCGTATTCGGTCAGCGTCACACCGATGAAGGTGTGGAGTACATGATCGCTTCTGAGAGTGTGGCCCTGGACGTACTGGGTTTTACCTTGATTCGTGATCTGGCGCCGGGTGAGGCGGTGTACATCACCGAGGACGGTCAGCTTTTCACGCGTCAGTGCGCGACCAATCCGAAATACGCGCCATGCATCTTTGAGCATGTTTATCTGGCGCGTCCGGATTCGATCATGGACGGCATCTCGGTGTACAAGGCACGCCTGCGCATGGGGGAGAAACTGGCCGACAAGATTTTGCGCGAGCGCCCGAATCATGATATCGATGTGATCATTCCGGTTCCGGATACCAGCCGTACGGCTGCTCTGGAATTGGCCAACCGGTTGGGCGTGAAGTTCCGTGAGGGCTTCGTGAAAAACCGCTATATCGGTCGTACCTTCATCATGCCCGGTCAGGCGGCACGCAAGAAATCCGTGCGGCAGAAACTCAATGCCATCGAACTGGAGTTCCGCGGCAAGAACGTGATGCTGGTGGACGACTCCATCGTGCGCGGCACTACCTGCAAGCAGATCATCCAGATGGCCCGTGAGGCCGGTGCGAAAAATGTCTACTTCTGCTCGGCCGCTCCCGCTGTGCGTTACCCGAACGTGTACGGTATCGACATGCCCAGTGCCCATGAGTTGATTGCTCATGGCCGTACCACCGAGCAGGTCTGCGAACTGATCGGCGCAGACTGGCTGGTGTATCAGGATCTGCAGGATCTGATCGAGGCAGTCAGTGGCAGCAAGAAGATCAAGATTGACAATTTCGACTGTGCAGTGTTCGACGGCAAGTACGTAACCGGTGACGTGGATGCGGCCTATCTGGATCGCATTGAGCGGGCACGAAATGACGCTAGCAAGAGCCGGATAGAAGCAGTCAGCGAAATCATCGACCTGCACAACAACTGAGCGACACTGTCCGTGGGCCGTTTGGATGCAAGCCGGCGGCCCGATCCGTTTTCCGCATGAGGAATTGATATGACACAGGATTGGGATGCCGGTCGGCTCGATAGTGACTTGGATGGTGCGGCTTTCGATACCCTGGCAGTGCGTGCCGGCCAACATCGTTCGCCGGAGGGTGAGCATGGTGAGGCGCTGTTTCTGACTTCCAGCTATGTATTTCGCAGTGCGGCCGACGCTGCTGCACGTTTTGCCGGCGAGCAGCCCGGCAATGTCTATTCGCGTTATACCAACCCAACTGTGCGCACCTTTGAAGAGCGTATTGCGGCTCTGGAGGGAGCCGAGCAGGCGGTGGCTACGTCCTCCGGCATGTCGGCGATCCTCTCCATCGTCATGAGTCTGTGCAGTGCCGGCGACCATGTGCTGGTTTCGCGCAGTGTGTTCGGCTCCACCATCAGCCTGTTCGAGAAGTATCTCAAGCGCTTCGGTGTTGAAGTGGACTATGTGCCGTTGGCTGATCTGAATGCCTGGCGCTCCGCGTTCAGGCCGAATACCCGGTTGCTGTTCGTCGAGTCGCCGTCCAATCCGTTGGCCGAACTGGTGGACATTGCCGCCCTGGCAGGCATCGCCCATGAGCATGGTGCACTGCTGGCAGTAGACAACTGTTTCTGCACCCCGGCATTGCAGCAGCCGTTGAGGCTGGGGGCGGACATCGTCATGCACTCGGCCACCAAGTATATCGACGGTCAGGGGCGGGGACTTGGCGGTGTAGTGGCCGGGCGCAAGGCACAAATGGAACAGGTGGTCGGATTTCTGCGCACTGCCGGGCCGACTCTCAGTCCGTTCAACGCCTGGCTGTTCCTCAAGGGGCTGGAGACCTTGCGTATCCGTATGCAGGCGCAGAGTGCCAGTGCTCTGCAACTGGCCCTGTGGCTGGAGCAACAGCCACAGGTGGAGCGTGTCTATTACGCAGGTCTGCCCAGTCATCCGCAGCATGAACTGGCCAGACATCAGCAGAGTGCGTTCGGCGCGGTGCTCAGCTTCGAGGTCAAGGGCGGTCGAGAGGCGGCCTGGAAGGTAATCGATGCTACCCAGGTGATATCCATTACCACCAACCTGGGGGATACCAAGACCACTATCGCTCATCCAGCCACCACGTCGCACGGTCGTCTGAGCCCGCAGGAGCGGGCCAACGCCGGTATTAGTGACAGTCTTATTCGCGTGGCTGTAGGTCTGGAGGACTTGGCCGACCTCAAGGCGGATCTGGCGTGCGGCCTGGCCGCAGTCTGAGCATGCTGAGCTGGGAGACTGATGCTGCGCCGAACAACGGGCGTGTGGCGCTGGTAACCGGAGCGGCACGTGGTATCGGTCTGGGCATCAGCGCCTGGCTGATCGCTGAGGGCTGGCAGGTAGTGCTGGCCGACATTGACCGGGAGCGAGGTTCAAAGGTAGCGCGGGCGCTGGGCAACAATGCCTGGTTTGTCGCCATGGACGTGTCTCAAGAGGAGCTGGTGAGTCTTGGCGTAGCCGAGGTCCTTGGTCAGTTCGGCCGTCTTGATGCGCTGGTCTGCAATGCCGCTATTGCTGATCCTCACACGCCGCCCGTCGAGGAACTCGACTTGCGCCGCTGGAAGCGCATGCTGGACGTCAACCTGACCGGCCCTATGCTGCTGGCCAAGTATTGTGCACCCTACCTACGGGGGCATCGTGGGGCTATCGTCAACATTGCTTCGACCCGAGCCAGCCAGTCTGAAGCCGATTGTGAGGCCTATGCGGCGAGCAAGGGTGGGTTGGTAGCGTTAACTCATGCTCTTGCTGTCAGTCTCGGACCGGAAGTACGCGTTAACTGTGTCAGTCCTGGCTGGATTGATGCGCGTGATCCCTCGCAACAGCGGTTGGCGCCGTTGTCGGTGTTCGATCATGCGCAGCACCCGGTGGGGCGGGTTGGCACAGTGGAGGATGTGGCGGCGCTGGTCGCCTGGCTGCTCTCCGACAGTGCCGGTTTTGTCACTGGGCAGCAGTATGTGATCGATGGTGGCATGAGCCGCAAGATGATCTATCAGGACTGATCCGAAGCTGGGTGCGTTCTTGGCGCTTTCTGCAAACTCCCGAAAATGAAAAGGGCTCCCAAGGGAGCCCTTATGCTGCAAGCCGATTACATGTTGGGGTAGTTCGGCCCACCGGTACCTTCCGGCGCCACCCAGGTGATGTTCTGCGCGGGATCCTTGATGTCGCAGGTTTTGCAGTGCACGCAGTTCTGAGCGTTAATCTGGAAGCGTTTTTCGCCGTCTTCCTGGGTCACTACTTCGTAGACACCGGCTGGGCAGTAGCGCTGTGCCGGTTCGTCATACAGTGGCAGGTTCTTGCTCAGCGGAATGCTTGGGTCGGCGAGCTTGAGGTGACAGGGCTGCTCTTCTTCATGGTTGGTGTTGGATAGGAAAACAGAGGAGAGCTTGTCGAAGCTCAGCTTGCCATCCGGTTTCGGGTAGACGATCTTCTCGCACTCGGCAGCCGGTTTCAGGCAGGCGTAGTCCGGCTTGTTGTCGTGCAGGGTGAAGGGTGCCTTGCCGCCGAAGATGTTCTGATCCAGCCAGTTGATGCCTCCGCCGATGATGGCGCCGTATTTGTGGATCGCAGCGCCAAAGTTACGGCTGCGGAACAGCTCGTCATACAGCCAGCTGGCCTTGAACGCATCGACGTAATTGCTCAGCTCGTCGCCGCCTTCGCGACCTGCGGCCAAAGCCTCGGCAATCGCCTCTGCGGCAAGCATGCCGGATTTCATTGCGGTGTGGCTGCCCTTGATCTTGGCGAAGTTCAGGGTGCCGAGGTCGCAGCCGATCAGTGCGCCGCCGGGGAAGACCATCTTCGGCAGCGAGTTGAGGCCGCCCTTGCAGATGGCGCGGGCACCGTAGGCCACACGCTTGCCCCCTTCGAGGTACTGCTTGATCACCGGGTGATGCTTGTAGCGTTGAAATTCGTCGAACGGAGACAGATGCGGGTTGGCGTAGGACAGGTCGACGATCAGGCCGACCACTACCTGGTTGTTTTCCAGGTGATAAAGGAAGGAGCCACCGGTGTTGTCGGTGCCCATGATGTCCATCGGCCAGCCGGCGGTATGCACCACCAGGCCCTGCTCATGCTTGGCCGGATCGATGTCCCAGATTTCCTTGATGCCGATACCGTAGTGCTGGGCGTCGGCTTCGCTGTCGAGCTTATATTTTTTGATCAGTTGCTTGCCAATATGGCCGCGACAGCCCTCAGCGAACAGTGTGTACTTGGCGCGCAGCTCCATGCCAGGCGTATAATAGCCTTCCTTTGGATTGCCTTCGCGGTCGACGCCTAGATCACCGGTAATGATGCCGCGCACCACGCCGTTTTCATCGATCAGAGCTTCCTGAGCGGCGAAGCCCGGGTAGATTTCAACTCCCAGGTTTTCTGCCTGCTGGGCCAGCCAGCGACACAGGTTGCCGAGGGAAATGATGTAATTGCCTTCGTTGTGCATGGTTTTCGGCACAAAGAAGTCCGGAATTCGGGTAGCCTTGTCGGCATCACGCAGTAGGTAGATGTCGTCGCGCTTGACCGGAGTATTGAGTGGCGCGCCAAGCTCTTTCCAGTTGGGGAACAGTTCGTTCAGCGCACGGGGTTCGAATACCGCGCCGGAGAGGATGTGAGCGCCGACTTCGGAGCCTTTTTCGACTACGCAGACGCTGATTTCCTGACCCGCTTCAGCGGCTTTCTGCTTCAGTCGACAGGCGGCGGAAAGACCGGACGGGCCAGCGCCGACGATGACAACGTCGAACTCCATAAATTCGCGTTCCACAGGCTATCTCCTACATAAGGCTCTTCGATATTTTATTTGGAGGGCGCGGCTCGATCCCTTTAGCTAGCGCAGCTTGGGCATTATATCTACCCGCTTTGGCTGGGCCAATACAAACGTTTGTTTGAATTTTCTGTAGGCCTGTTAGAATCATACTACATCGCCTGATGACCGGCCGGTTCGCTGTATTGACCGAGTCAAGCAGTGGGGTCAAGATACGGGCGGTTTTGCGCTCGCCGTCTAGGCTGAAAGGTCCGTTCTGGCTGGTTTTGCATCACCGGCCAGGCTTGCCTTGGCGACATTCCTATTCATCGGAGAGTAACGAGGAATCCATGAAGGTTCTTGTAGCTGTCAAACGAGTGGTTGACTACAACGTCAAGGTTCGCGTCAAGGCGGACAACAGCGGCGTCGACCTCGCCAACGTCAAGATGTCCATGAACCCCTTCTGCGAAATCGCTGTGGAAGAGG
>NZ_BPLZ01000017.1 GCF_019656335.1 Pseudomonas sp. NCCP-436
TCACCACCCACCGGCCGGCGCATCCTACACGCCAACTTCAGATCCGCAAACCCTTCATTCAACTTAACTTGTTGATTAACAAGAAGTTTTTGAAGCGCTTCATCGCTGAAGTGGCGCGCATTCTACATCCAGCAGAATGCGCGTCAAGCTTATATTTCAATTTTCTTTGGATTTTCTCGAAAAAGGACGCCCACTCTCTGTAATGCGCCCGCGACAGCGGAGAGACGCATCAGCAGTAACCCGCCACCGATCAACGCATAAGCGAGCCACCCCCCCAGATCAGCCCGCACCACCCAAAGCATATGCAACAAAGCCAGCAGCAGGATCGCGTAAACCAGGCGATGCAGTGCCTTCCACTTACAGCCCAGCTTTCTGATACTGAAGCGGTTCGAGGTGACAGCCAGCACCAGTAGTCCGACAAAGGCCAGCGCCCCCACAATGATGTAGGGGCGTTCGGAAAGATCGCGTAACACCAGGTCCAGCCGCAGCCCGGCGATAAACAACACATAACAGGACAGATGCAGAGCGGCATAGGCGAAGCACCACAACCCCAGCTGACGCCGCACGGCGATCCAGCCTCCCCAGCGGGTCAGTTGCTGCAGCGGCGTCATCCCTAAGGTGATCAACAGAAGAATCAGGGCACCGAGCCCCAGGTTGTCCACCAGCACCTTGCCCGGATCAGGCCCCAGCAGACTGAAGACGGCACGGTACAGCCAGTAAAGCGGTGGAACCGATGCCGCCAGAAACACGCCGAGGCGCCAGAGCCTGTAACGCATCAGTAGTACCTCGCCAGATCCATGCCGGCGTAGAGATCGGCAACCTCCTCATAACCATTGAACATCCGGGTATCGATCACATTCGGACTGAACAAGCCACTGGGCAGGCGCCGCTCGGTGGCCTGCGACCAGCGCGGATGGTCCACCTGCGGATTGACGTTGGCAAAGAAGCCATATTCGTTAGGCGCAATACGCTCCCAGGTTGTTCTGGGCGCTTCGGCTACCAGACTGATTCGAACGATGGACTTGATGCTCTTGAAGCCATATTTCCAGGGCACCACAAGGCGCAATGGCGCGCCGTTCTGATTCGGCAGAACGCGCCCGTACATGCCGACGGCCATGAAAGCCAGAGGATGCATTGCCTCATCGAGACGCAAGCCCTCGACATAAGGCCAATCTATCAGCGAGAAGCCCGAGCGCTGTCCCGGCATATGCTCACGATCGACCAAGGTCTCAAAACGGACGTAGTGAGCGGCAGAGGTCGGTTCAACCTGCCTGAGCAAGCTAGCCAAAGGAAACCCCAACCAGGGTATGACCATGGACCAGGCCTCCACACAGCGCAGCCGGTAGATGCGCTCTTCAAAAGCATGCGGTTTGACCAAATCCTCGATGGAATAGCGCCCCGGCTTACCCACCTCGCCATCAATCATGACGCTCCAGGGTTCGATCTGTAGCCTGCCGGCATTGGCTGCCGGCTCCCCCTTCCCCGCACCGAACTCATAGAAGTTGTTGTAATGCGTAGCATCCTTGAATGGGGTGATGCTTTCGCCGCCAGCCGTAACCGCCTGCCAACGCGCGGCCGCCAGCTTCTCCTCAAACCAGTCAGGCGCCCTGGCAGGATCAACATCACGGTATACACCCTGAGTCCCGGCACCAGCCCAGGCAGGCATAGCCATCATGGCCGCCAGCGCCAATGACCCCTGCATCAGCTTGCGACGGGACAAATAAATGGATTCGGGGGTGACTTCGGACTCCAGGGCCCGAGAAGAAGAAAGAACTCGAATAAACATGGCAACTCCGTGGTCTAGAGTTCGCGGAACGAACTCTAGACCACGGAGTACAGGAGAAATTACAACGTCAGACGGTTTTACGGCGGCGCAATTGCAGCAGGTACTGAACAGGCCCGGACACAGCGTAAGCCAGGAAGATCAGCAGCAGGATGCGCGGCGGGTCACTGAACACCACGGCAAAGATCAGCACCACCACGAGAATCGCTACGAATGGCACACGCCCCTTCAGATCAAGATCCTTGAAGCTGTAGTACTTGATGTTGCTGACCATCAGGCAGCCGGCGGCGGCAACCAGCAGGGCTACGACAAAGGCCATGTTTGAGCCCTTGATGCCGAAATCGCTGAAGGCCCAGACCGTGCCCGCCACCACTCCGGCCGCAGCTGGACTGGCCAGACCGATGAAGTAGCGCTTGTCGACGCTGCCGATCTGCGTATTGAAACGAGCCAGACGCAGAGCCGCGCCCGCCACGTAGATAAAGGCGACCATCCAGCCGACCTTGCCCATGCTGCCCAACGCCCACTCAAAGGCCAGCAGCGCTGGTGCCACGCCGAAGGCAACCATGTCCGAGAGCGAGTCGTACTCGGCACCGAAGGCGCTCTGCGTGTTGGTCAGACGTGCCACGCGACCATCCAGACTATCGAGCACCATGGCCACAAACACTGCAGCGGCGGCCACATAGAAATTGCCGTTCATCGCGTTGATGATGGAATAAAACCCGGCAAAGAGGTTGGCGGTCGTAAACAGGTTGGGCAACAGGTAGATGCCGCGATGACGAACCTTGCGCCCCTCGGCGTCCTGCCCTTCCTCTATGTGCTCATCGATCGGCAGTAGACTCTCCGTAGTTTCGTCTGCTGATTTCTGACCCTCAGAACCTTCGCTCATGAACAACACCTTGCTGCGGATTTGACGAATTTCGACAAGGCCGGACGAAACGGGTTCGCCGTCTTGCAAGCTGGCTTTATACCAGAACCCTAACCCCAGAATGAAAAAACGCGGCCTTAAGCCGCGTTCTTTCACACCTGAGAACCTTAGTTCTTGGTCTTGTCGACGATCTTGTTGGCGGCGATCCACGGCATCATGGCGCGCAGCTTCTCACCAACCACCTCGATGCCGTGAGCGGCATTGTTGCGGCGATAGGCGGTCATCGACGGGTAGTTGGCAGCGCCTTCAGTGATGAACATCTTGGCGTACTCACCGTTCTGGATGCGCTTCAGAGCATTGCGCATGGCGGCGCGGGACTGCTCGTTGATCACTTCCGGACCGGTTACGTACTCACCGTACTCGGCGTTGTTGGAGATCGAGTAGTTCATGTTGGCGATGCCGCCTTCGAACATCAGATCGACGATCAGCTTCAGCTCGTGCAGACACTCGAAGTAGGCCATTTCCGGAGCGTAACCAGCTTCAACCAGAGTCTCAAAGCCGGCCTTGACCAGTTCCACGCAACCACCGCAGAGAACAGCCTGCTCACCGAACAGGTCGGTTTCAGTCTCATCCTTGAAGGTAGTCTCGATGATACCGGTACGGCCGCCACCGACGCCGCAAGCGTAAGACAGAGCAACGTTCTTGGCGTTGCCGGAAGCATCCTGGTAGACCGCGATCAGATCCGGGATGCCGCCACCCTTGACGAACTCGGAGCGTACGGTATGGCCCGGGGCTTTCGGCGCGATCATGATCACGTCGAGGTCGGCGCGCGGAACGACCTGGTTGTAATGGATGGAGAAACCGTGAGCAAAGGCCAGGGTCGCGCCCTTCTTCAGGTTCGGCTCCAGCTCCTCGCGGTACAGCTTGCCTTGGAACTCGTCGGGGGTCAGCACCATGACCAGGTCGGCCTGGGCAACCGCGGTGGCCACGTCAGCAACCTTCAGGCCATGGTTCTCAGCCTTGACAATGGAGGACGAACCGGCACGCAGACCAACGGTCACGTCAACGCCGGAATCCTTCAGGTTGCAGGCGTGGGCATGGCCCTGGGAGCCATAGCCGATGATGGCGACTTTCTTGCCCTGGATGATGGAGAGGTCGCAATCTTTGTCGTAATAAACTTTCATGTTCGTGACTCTTTCAATCGGAATGAAGTGGGTGCTGGCACCGCGACAGAGCCACCTTAAGGGATACGGCCTGTTGCGTAAAATGATATATTTGCAACACAACGTGCCGATAATCGAAACCCTAATGAACAGTCACGCTCTGCGTCTTTTCCTTTCCCTTGCGGACAACCTGCACTTCGGCCGCACCAGTCGTGAGCAGCACGTCAGCCCCTCGGCCCTGAGCCGCAGCATCAAGCAACTGGAAGACGAACTGGGCGTTACCCTGTTTGTGCGGGATAACCGCTCGGTGCGACTGACCCGAGAAGGCCTGCGCTTTCGCGAGTACGCCAGCGAAGTGATGAACGGCTGGCAGGCCATCCGCCAGAGCTTCATGCAGGATCAGGCACACCTGCATGGCGAACTCTCGCTGTACTGCTCGGTGACCGCCAGCTACAGCTTCCTCTACGACATTCTCAGCAGCTTTCGTCAGGACTACCCGCGCATCGAGATGAAGTTGCACACAGGCGATCCGGCCAAGGCAGTCGAACGCGTCCAGCAAGGTCTGGAGGATCTGTCCATCGGCGCGCGCCCCGACCATCTCCCTGCCGGTATCGAATTCCAGTCCATCACCCGTTCGGAACTGCGCCTGATCGGCCCGCAGTCACCGCATCTGCTGCATGAGGAGCAGCTCCGGCATCCGGGGGCGGAAAGCTGGAAGGACGTACCGATGATTCTCTCTGAGGAAGGTCTTGCTCGCCAGCGCACGGATCGCTGGCTGAAAAGCCACAACATCAAGCCGCGCATCTACGCTCAGGTCAGCGGCAACGAGGCCATCGTCAGCATGGTCAGTCTGGGATTCGGCATCGGTGTGGTGCCGCAGATCGTGCTGGACAACAGCCCGCTGGCCGCACGCATCCGCCTCTACGACATCCAGCCGCCACTGGCACCTTACGACATCGGCCTGTTCGCTCTGGAAAAACGCCTGAAGGATCCGCTGATCGCGGCCTTCTGGAACCGCCAGCGCTGAGCGCCCCCATCAGCTCAGCAGGAATACCCAGCATGTTGGTAGATGCTTGTCATCTGCGCAGCGGCTCTTCATCCTGCGCGAAGTTCAGTCACGGAGTATTCGATATGACCAATATCCAGCATCTGGGCCTGACTCTGTTCGTCCTGCTTTCCGCCGGGATAGCCATGGGTCACAAAACCACCTGCACCGACGGCCGGATCGTGGAAACCTACCTCGCCAAAGCTCTGGCCTCGCAAGTGCTGGGCCACGATATGTGTCAGCCGTAAACCACCGGAGCCTTAGAAAGGAAGATGCCGATGTTCGCTGGCGTTGTTAAAAACCGGCCCAGAATGCTCCTTTAATACTCCGCCTCTTCGCCGCTTTGCCTGATTGGCTCGTCGCCGGGCAAGTTTTCCTACAACTGCTAGATTCCACGCCCCGGCCTAGTAGCCAACAGCAGGCCACCAAAGATCATGGCTGCGCCCAGCCAGTGATAGATCTGCAGACTTTCGCCCAGCAGCAGCCACCCCAGCAGGGCAGTGAATACCGGCATCAGGTAGTTGGTCAGCGCGGCACGAGCGGCGCCGATCACACGAATACCGTGATTCCATGCCAGATAGGCCAGCAACGAGGCAAATACGGCTGTATAGGCAATGGCCGAAAGATTTGCAACATTGACTGCCAGCGTCTCCCCCTGACTCAGTTCGTACAGGTAGAACGGCAGGATCAACGGCACGCCCAGCAGAATGAAGGCCCCGAGCAGCGCCAAGCCTGGAATCGGCTGCAGGTAACTGACCCAGCGCCGCTGCAGCACCGTGTACAGCGCCCAAACCAGTACAGCCAGCAGCATGATCAAGTCGCCCTGATTGAATGACAGACTGGCCAGCCGGCTCCACTGACCGTAACTGATAAGCACCAAAAGACCGGCCACCGCCACCAGCATGCCCCACCATGCGCGGCGCGCCGGCCACTCCTTGAGCAGCAATCCGGCGCCAATGAAGGTCACCAGAGGCAGACAGGTATTGACCAGCGAGATGTTGATCGCTGCAGTCGTCTGCGCCGCACTGTAGAGCAGCGAGTTGTAGCCGGCGATGCCCAGTCCACCGAGCAGTAGCAGACGCCAGCCGGCATGACACAAAGCCTGACGGTGCAGCCACAGCGGCCTTGCAACGAATGGCAGCAGTAGCACCAGGGCCAGCAGCCATCGCCAGAACGACAGGGTGAAAGGCGCGATTTCACCAGCAAAGGCCCGCGCCACAAGGGCATTACCGGACCAGCACAGATTGGCCAGTATAAGGCCGAATAGCGCCAGACGGCGCGAGTGATGAGAGAGATTCATAGGACAGAACGGATGGCTTGCGGAAATCTGGCCGAACGGACACAAACAGCACGCGAAGAGTGCGGAGCGTACATGGCCAAAACGGCTCAGGTGGCAAAGCCACCATACGGGGGGCAGGCAGGCCTTGGCAAGTTCCAAGCCGGATCAGGGCCTGCGGCACGGCCCGTTCCGGCACGCAAGCACTGCTTAACGAAGACGGCGCGTTAACCTCAGCACCAGCCACAACAGCAACAAAGTCGCGCTCAGGAGAAGCACGCAGCCCCCCCACTGCAGCGGCCCGGCCAGACGGAACAGCTCACCAGGGTGCAGACTGGGAGCGCGAATCATACGGGGCTCAGCGGCCGCTCCGCTGGTTGGGATATCCGCCAGGCCGTCACCGTCAAGATCAGGCAGGCTACGGATATGATCGAGCAGCGCCTGCCATTCCTTGAGTTCCTGCACGCCGTCGGCATGCGGGTCCTGATCGACAATGGCCTCCTCGATGCTCGGCAGCACCCGTCCTTCGGCATCCTTCGGTACCACGTCCAGCAACCCCTTGGTCAGCTCCGGCACCAGCCAGGTGAAGCTGCCGACATAGCTGGTGGCTGCGATGCTGTACAGACGCCCGTCGTCCAGATCCAGCTCGCGGTAACCACGCTGCTCGTCACCGATCTCGATGCGGCTGACCCGGTCGAACGGCACGCGCCAGGGGTTGTAGGTAAAGCGCAGACCGGAAACCCGCGGGTAGTAGCTATCGCTGTCATGCACCTGATAGGCCAGCAGCAGAACCTCCAGCAAGGCCTTGATCTCGCGGGATGTAACATAGGCCTTGATCAGCGGATAACCCGGCTCGTCGTCGAAATGGCCGATACCCAGCGGGGCGATACGGAACAGATCCGAAACGTCCTGGATGCCCTGGCGCCCCTTGAGCAGGTCATCACGAATGGTGCCATTGCCGGTGAAGGCCAGATCAGCATCCACCGCATGACGCAGCGCATCGGTAACCAGATTGGCCAGCGTGTGCTCATTGAAGTCTCGCCCCAGACTCTGATCCACCCGGGCCAGCGGCTGATCGAAGAGATAGCCCCTGGGCTCCAGCATGTGCTCACTGACCACTTGCTTGAAATCCTCGACCTGCGTGGTGACAGTCTCATCGCCGCGAATACTGTCGTTGATCGGATGCAGACGGTAATCGCGCACACGTGGCACTCCATCCTCCCCCAGAATCATGCGCAACTCGCCCAGATACTGGATTTCCGAACCGGCCTGCACCACCGGCGTTCGACCGTTGACCAGCACCGGCTGCGGCAATGCGACATGGGAGTGGCCACCGACGACAATGTCGATGCCCGGCACCTGTTCGACCAACTCCACTTCTTCACCGCGCCAGCTGCCATCGGTTTGCTGAGTCACCCCCATGTGCGATAGCAGGATCACCACCTCGGCGCCCTCCTCACGTAACCGGGCGACCATTTCCCGGGCGCTGGCTACAGGATCGGCGAAGGTCACTGGCTTGATCATCGGGCTGACCGCCACAGCGTTCTCACCCAGCAGACCGAACAGACCGAAACGAATGCCGCCACGCTCGATCAGGCGGTACGGCTGTATACGTCCGGCGTCGAACTGTGCCTGCAGACTGTCGTCAGCCTTGCTGGCGGCATCAAAGCGCATGTTGCTCGACAGCAGTGGTACCAGATCACCCTTGGCCCGGTGCGCAGCGCCGATCATTGCAGCGAGGCCGGCCGGGCGGAAATCGAACTCATGGTTACCGATCACCGTAGCGTCGTAGCCCAGCTCGGTCATCAGTTGCAGTTCGCTGCCCATCTCGCGGGCTACGGTATGAAACAGCGTCCCCATGGTGAAGTCGCCACCGTCGAGCAACAGCAGTGGCTGCTCACCGGCCGCTGTCCGCCGCTCGGCCAACAGAGTGGCCAGACGGGCGATACCACCGACGGTGTCGTCATCATCGGTACTGGCCGGACTGTACTCATTGTTCGGACCAAAGCCGAGCAGGCGCGATTGCCAGTCATTGGTGTGCAAAATGGTAAAGCTGCGCTCGGCAGCCATCAGCGAGGTGGCCATCAACAGGCTGGCAAGCAGGGAGAAAGTGGAGAACAGGCGCATGGACGATCCTTGACGATGACTGCCGGCCAGTATGCGACAGCTGCCGATGCCTTACAGCGACCAATCGAGCCGATATGGTTCGCCAATCAGGTCACACTTGCGCCAGATCAGCACGGCCTTCAGGCGAAGGGGCTAGTCTTGCAGACACAACTGATGGGGGATGCCCAATGGAACACTATCACCTGATGCTGGCGCTACTGGTCGGAGGCTTTCTCATGCTCGGTATCGGCTTCAATTACCGCAGATACGAATGGGGCGTGGGGCTGCTCGGCCTAGGCGTACTACTGATGCTGGTGCCGATCGCCCTGCACATCCATCTGACGCTGAACTAAGCCGGAATCAATCTTGCAGCCAGCGCCGGGCGGCACTCTGATCGCTGTCGCGCCCTTCGACCCAGCGCGGGCCATCTGGAGTGTCCTCCTTCTTCCAGAACGGAGCACGGGTCTTGAGATAATCCATAATGAAGTTGCAGGCATCGAACGCCGCCTGGCGGTGCGCACTGCTGGTACCGACGAAGACAATCGGCTCGCCCGGCTCCAGCCGGCCGATGCGGTGAATGATCTCGATGCCCAGTAGCGGCCAGCGTTCGCGCGCCTCCTCTGCGATCCTGGCCAGGGACTTCTCGGTCATGCCGGGAAAATGTTCGAGGAACATCCCGCCGATCTCGTGCCCCTCGTTGAAGTCCCGGACATAGCCGACAAAGCTCACCACTGCGCCAATGCCAAGGTTGGCGGCGTGCAGCACGTTAAGCTCGGCACCGGGGTCGAAGGGCTGGATCTGGACGCGGATGTTCATGACTCGCTCGCTGTGCTGGATAAAGGAAGGAACACGCCGACAACTATCAGCCACCGGTAACAGTGGGAAAAAAGGCCACCTCGTCGTCCTCGGCCAGCGGCTCATCGAGGCCGCACAACTCCTGGTTGCGGGCGCACATCAGATTCTGCTCGGCAAGCACCTCCCAGACACCGCCACGGGCAACCAGATGCACGCGCAAATCATCAAGGCTAGCGAAATCGCCACTGAGCTGTTCTTCGTCACACCCAAGTACCTCGCGATAGCGGGCGAAATACTGCACACGAATCATGCCATTTCCTCCACCTTGTAGTGGCCGCTCTTGCCACCGAGCTTTTCCAGCAGACGCACCTGCTCGATGAGCATGCCTCGGTCAACCGCCTTGCACATGTCATAGATGGTCAGCGCAGCGACGCTGGCTGCAGTCAACGCTTCCATCTCGACCCCGGTCTGCCCGGACAGTTTGCAACGCGCGACGATACGCACGGCATCCTCACCCTCGGCGCTAAGCTCGACCTTGACACCGGTCAGCAGTAGCGGATGGCACAGCGGAATCAGTTCGCTGGTCTTCTTCGCCGCCTGAATGCCGGCGATGCGAGCCACGGCGAACACATCGCCCTTGGGATGCTCGCCAGCCACGATCATCTGCAGGGTGGTCGGCAACATGCGCACGCGCGCTTCGGCAACGGCCTCGCGGAAGGTGGCAGCCTTGTCGGTGACATCAACCATGTGCGCACGGCCTTGAGAATCGAGATGGGTCAGCACGGGATTACTCCTGACGGGAATCGGCCGATTGTAAACCCGCCGGTCAACTTTTGGCAGGCATAAGCACGCCTCCCGGCACGAAACCGGGAGACGCAATCTGCAGGAAACATTACAGGTGGGTTTCAGCGTACTCGGCAAGAATCGAGCGCGGAACACCCTGCAGCGTGACATGCACCCCGTGAGGGAAATCCTTGAAACGCTCGGTCAGGTAGGTCAGGCCCGAGCTGGGCGCCGACAGATAGGGCGTATCGATCTGTGCCAGGTTACCCAGACACACCACCTTGGAGCCGGCGCCAGCACGGGTGATGATGGTCTTCATCTGGTGCGGGGTAAGGTTCTGACATTCATCAATGAGGATCAGACTCTGCTGGAAACTGCGCCCGCGGATGTAGTTGAGTGATTTGAACTGCAACGGCACCCGTTGCAGGATGTAGTCGACGCTGCCATGGGTACTCTCGTCATCCATGTGCAGGGCTTCCAGGTTATCCGTGATGGCGCCGAGCCAGGGCTCCATTTTCTCCGCCTCGGTCCCCGGTAGAAAGCCGATTTCCTGATCGAGGTTCTGCACGCTGCGGGTAGCGATGATGCGCCGGTAACGCTTGCTTACCATGGTCTGCTCGATGGCTGCGGCCAGCGCCAGGATGGTCTTGCCGGAACCGGCCGCACCGGACAGGTTGACCAGATGGATGTCCGGGTCGAGCAACGCGAACAGCGCCAGCGCCTGATGAATATCACGCGGCTTCAGGCCCCAGGCTTCCTGATGCATCAGCGGCTCCTGATGCATGTCGAGAATCACCAGATCATCGCCCTTGACTGCCTTGATCCAGCCGACGAAGCCTTGCTCGTCGAGGATGAACTCGTTGATGTGTACTGCCGGCAACGCATCGGCAAGCTGCACGCGATGCCAGGTACGCCCATGATCCTGGCGGGTTTCCACCTTGCTTACCCGGTCCCAGAACGAGCCGGGCAGCTCGTGATAGCCCTTCGACAGCAGCGAAACGTCGTCCACCAACTGGTCAGTGTGGTAGTCCTCGGACTCTATGCCACAGGCCCGCGCCTTCAGGCGCATGTTGATGTCCTTGGTCACCAGCACCACCGACAACCCCGGATTGCGCGTATTGAGCTCCACCAACTGGTTGATGATGCGGTTGTCGTTGAGGTCCTCCGGCAACCAGGTGACTGGCGTGGCGCTCTTGCTCATCAGGATCGACAGTTTCCCGCACGGCCCGCTCTTGCCACGCTGAATGGGCACGCCGCGCTCGACCTCCTCCGGCGCCGCACCGGCGAGGATCTGGTCGATCAGCCGGATGGCCTGACGACATTCGGCGGCAACACCGTGTTTCCCGGTTTTCAGCTTGTCGAGTTCCTCCAGCACCGTCATCGGAATGGCAACGTGGTGTTCTTCGAAATTGAGCAAGGCGTTGGGGTCGTGGATCAGGACGTTGGTGTCGAGAGCGTAGAGGGTTGGAGCGGTGGGCTTGGAGCGTCCGGTGTCATCCATACTCGGTCACCTTCTTGTAGTAGCCGGGCGGCGCCGCTGCGCCGTACTGAGGCCGCCGATTTCCCGAGCCGTAGCTTAAGAAGCTGCAAACAAGTTAGTGGCCAGTGGCCGCCACCTGTCTGCAGGTTTCGGCGGTCTTGTCCTGTTATTACTCCATTTCCCATGACAGACAAACGTTTTTTTCCCATTGCCGCGGTTTATTTAGCGGCATGACGATCTGCCCTTGGCAGGCCCGCATGACATCGATAAAGTCCGAAGTTACGCCTCTGCGTCCCCGTACCCATCTCCTCTGACGCTGCGCGGCAATGCTGCAGCCGTCCACTCAATCGCCCCAATAGGTAGTCTTAACCGACCCCAGCTTCTAGAATCGCCGCCATGCCTTCTGGAGACTGTACCGATGCTGATGGTGATTTCACCGGCCAAGACCCTCGACTACGACACCCCTCCCGTCACGCCGCGCTTTACGCTTCCCGAGTACCTCGATCATGCCCAGCAGTTGATCGAACAGTTGCGCGAACTGACACCGGCGCAGATCGCCGAGCTGATGAAACTGTCGGACAAACTTGCCGGACTCAATGCCGCCCGTTTTGGCAGCTGGCATCCGGACTTCACTCCCGCCAATGCCAAGCAGGCACTATTGGCATTTAAGGGCGACGTCTATACCGGACTGAACGCCGAGGACTTCTCCGAGCATGACTTCGACTTCGCCCAGCAGCACCTGCGCATGCTCTCCGGCCTGTATGGCATCCTGCGCCCGCTGGATCTGATGCAGCCCTACCGCCTGGAAATGGGTACCCGCCTGGCCAACACCCGTGGCAAGGATCTCTATGCCTTTTGGGGCGAACGCATCAGCGGCTGGCTCAACGAGGCGCTGGTCGCTCAGGGTGATGACGTGCTGCTCAACCTGGCTTCCAACGAGTACTTCGGTGCAGTCCGGCGCAAGGCACTCAATGCCCGCGTGATCGACACCGAGTTCCGTGACCTGAAAAACGGCCAGTACAAGATCATCAGCTTCTACGCCAAAAAGGCCCGCGGCCTGATGGCCCGCTACGTGATCAAGGAACGCCTGCGCGATCCGGCCGGTCTCAAGGACTTCAACTACCAGGGATACCGCTATTCGGCCGAGCAGTCAGGGCCCGACAGCCTGGTATTCCTGCGTGACGAGCCGCAGGACTGAACGAAGCCCTGCTGCAGTTACCCCGGACAGCTGCCTTGTGTAGGATGACGGCATCTGTCCAAGCGGGGGAACCTCATGCTCTTCGGCGTTGCGCTCGTACTCACCTGGCTGATCCTGCTGCTCCGCTACCCGGCCAAGGCCCTGCCAGTGTCGATGGCAGCCGTGGCCGGACTCGGTCTGATAGCTACCTGGGTGCTGTGGCAGGAGAGCCGTGATGAGCGCGATCTGGCTCACCTCGAACTGCGTCTGCGCTACGATCCGCAGCAATGTCCTGCTGACCGGCCCTTGGCAGTCAGTCTGAGCAACGGCAGCAGAGCCGCACTGCAGGAGCTGCGCTGGGAAGTGGCTGCCTACCTTCCGGGCCAATCCGCCAACCTGGCCCTGCGCCTGTACGAATCACCGCGCTACAGCGGCCCGGGCGAGCTGCTGCCGGGCACCAACTGGCACGAATGCATGCCGCTGCCGGATCTGCGCAGCGGCTACCGACCGGCCACCCTGGAGTTTCGCGCCGAACGTCTGCAGGGCCGTTTCGTACGCTGACAGGCGCTACGCCCGCAGTACCCGGCCTGCTACTCTGAGTTCCCGTTTACAGGAAAGGTCACCATGCCCCAGCCCAGCGTTCTCATCACCGGATGCTCCAGTGGAATCGGCCGCGCCCTGGCCGAGGCATTTGCCTCCGCCGGCTACACGGTATGGGCAACCGCCCGCCGACCGGAAGATGTGGCTCAGCTGCAACAGGCCGGTTTCCACGCAGCTCAGCTGGACGTTAACGATGCCGAAGGCATAACCGCACTGATAGCCCGTCTGGAAGACCAGCTCGATGGCCTCGACGTGCTGATCAACAACGCCGGCTATGGTGCCATGGGGCCGTTGCTCGACGGCGGTGTCGAAGCCCTGCGCCGGCAGTTCGAGACCAACGTATTCGCCGTCGTCGGCCTGACCCGCGCCTGCTTCCCTCTGCTGAGACGCAAACGTGGCCTGGTGGTCAATATCGGCAGCATCTCGGCAGTGCTGGTTACGCCCTTTGCGGGTGCCTACTGCGCTTCCAAGGCGGCTCTGCATGCACTGTCCGACGCCCTGCGTCTGGAGCTGGCCCCCTTCGCCATCGAGGTAATGGAGGTACAACCCGGCGCCATCGCCTCCAGCTTTGGCGCCAACGCCAGCCGCGAGGCAGAACAACTGATCCGTGAGGATTCTCCCTGGTGGCCCCTGCGCGAGGGCATCCGTGCCCGGGCTCGCGCCTCGCAGGACAACCCCACTCCAGCCCGGCATCTGGCCCATCAACTGCTGACAGCGGTACAAAGCGATAGACGTCCGCGCCTGCTGCGCCTGGGCAACGGCAGTCGCACGCTGCCACTGCTGGCGACATTGCTGCCACGAGCCCTGCTGGAGCGATTGCTGAGCAGGCGCTTCGGCCTCACGGAACGCCTGTGAAAGCCGTCGTCCGCATGCGCCACTACGCCCTGTTCGCGATTGCCGCAGCGATCGTGCTCAACCTGCTGTTGCGCACCTTCGTGCGCCTCGGCGGCCTGTTCACCACCCTGCTGATCGCCAGTGCGATTGCCATCGGCCTGTTGCTGGTCTTCAAGTGGCGCGAGGGGCGGGCACCAGAGAAAGGTGAGCGCTGGCGCCTGACCTTCCTTTATGGCGGAGGTCTCGGGTTGCTCTATGCCGGCCTGTTGCTGATGATGACGCTACAGGACACACCCAGCCCCATGGGCGTACTGCTGTTTACCCTGCACTACCTCTGCTACCCACTGCTGACCTGGCTGGCCTTTTCACCACGCCGAAGCCGCTGATCCCATACCATGAACACTCAAGCCTGATTGCTCCATGCAGGCCATAGCCACCTAATGAAGTCCTTTTGCCACTAGACGATGTAATGGCATTTACCTTAGCTTGCGCCTGCCCCCTTAATTGCTCACGCGCCG
Source organism: Pseudomonas sp. NCCP-436 (assembly GCF_019656335.1). GTDB lineage: Bacteria > Pseudomonadota > Gammaproteobacteria > Pseudomonadales > Pseudomonadaceae > Aquipseudomonas. The sequence goes on from NZ_BPLZ01000017.1 coordinate 14,426, forward strand.
GAAAGGCGCACATAGAATTCAACAAGAAGAACAATATGACACCGTATCCGCCCCCCTCCCTTTCCAAACCTGAACATGAATTCCAGTACTGGTGGCAGCAGCACGGCGACTGGGTGGAAGAGCCCAACGTCCGCCGCAGCGGCGAAAGCGGCGTCCAGCGCCTGAACAGGCCAGAAGGTGTGCTCTACGCCAAACGCCAGATCGGGCATATCTACCGCAGTCTGCTGCACCCACTGGGCCGCCCCACCATACTGCGTGAACGTCGGGCCTTATTGGCACTTGATGCACTCGGTGTACCAGTTCCCAAGCTGGTCTATTGCGGCGTCGAGCGCCACGCCGAACAGGGCCTGCGAGGCGTCCTTGTCACCGCCGAGCTGGCCGGATTCATGAATATCGAAGACTGGTATGCGCAGGGCGGACGCGAGTCCTGCAGCGAAGCGACGCACACCGAACTGCTACAGCAGGTAGGCCGAGTCTTGGCCCGCATGCACCTGGGCCGCTGGCAGCATGGCTGTCTGTATACCAAGCATGTGTTCGTCCGGGTAGACGGAGCAAGCCCCCAAGCCGCCCTGCTGGATCTGGAAAAAAGCCGCCAACGCCTCACCCGGCGACAGGCCGCCCGTCATGACCTGCCGCAGCTGCGCCGCCACAGCCAGTGCTGGAGCGACGCAGACTGGCAGAACGTTTTGCAGGGCTACCGCCAGGTGTTCGCCGCAGGCGCTGATGGGCTGAAAATCTCCACACGCTGACCCTTGATCAGCCGTTGCAGCAGGTGCAACGGCGATCAGGCTGAAAGTTCGAGGTTGCTATCGAACCAACACTCTGGTTGCCGGTCTCATTCCCACCTCGCCGGCAGCCCACGAACCATTCGTCGCATGAAAAGACGCTGGCGGCCTGACTGAACTAGCTTTAACCAATACATCGGGCCTGACTTTCAAAGGGTTAGCGCAATGAAATCAGAAATGGCAAGAGGTTTGTTCCTCGCCGTGGCACTGGGCGTGACAGCCATTGCCAGCGCGGCGTGGCACCAGCCTGGCCCACGGATACTGGAAACCCACGACTGCACCCCCGCATCTGAATGCAGCGACAACCAGCCACATCGGAAACCCGCTGGCACAGCCAAGCCTGACAGCAACCTGTTGCTGCTGATGTTCGGGCTAAGCGGAGCATTGAAGGGCGAGCAGTAGTGATGAATAGAGAAAAGGCCGGTCTTGCGACCGGCCTTTTCATTCAGCCTTTCAACCAGCCTCAACCATTGCTGGGGAAAGCGAACTGGGCCGCCTCATGGCTCTTGCGCGCCGGCCAGCGCTGGGTGATGGCCTTCTTACGAGTGTAGAAACGCACACCGTCCGGGCCGTAGGCGTGCAGGTCGCCGAACAGCGAGCGCTTCCAGCCGCCGAAGCTGTGGTAGCTCACCGGTACCGGCAACGGTACGTTCACGCCCACCATGCCCACTTCGATCTGGTCGCAGAACAGGCGCGCGGCTTCACCGTCACGGGTGAAGATGCAGGTGCCGTTGCCGTACTCGTGATCGTTGATCAGCTGCATGGCTTCTTCCAGGCTGCCGACACGGACGATGCACAGTACCGGGCCGAAGATTTCGTCGGTGTAGATGGTCATCTCCGGGGTCACGTTGTCGAACAGCGTGCCGCCGACGAAGAAACCGTTCTCATTGCCCGGGACCACCAGGCCGCGACCGTCGACCACCAGCTTGGCGCCCTGCTCGACGCCGGCGTCGATGTAGCCCTTGACCTTGTCACGCGCCTGCGCGGTAACCAGCGGGCCCATGTCCAGGCCGCAGGAGGTGCCGGCACCGATCTTCAGCGCCTGGATCTGCGGAACGATCTTCTCCACCAGCGCATCGGCGATCTGATCGCCCACGCACACGGCTACCGAGATGGCCATGCAGCGCTCGCCGCACGAGCCGTAGGCCGCACCCATCAGCGCGCTGACGGCGTTGTCCAGATCGGCATCTGGCATCAGCACGGCGTGGTTCTTGGCACCGCCCAGCGCCTGCACACGCTTGCCACGCTTGGTGCCTTCGCTGTAGATGTACTCGGCGATCGGGGTCGAGCCGACGAAGCTCAGGGCCTTGACCTCGGGCGCTTCGATCAGCGCATCGACCGCGTCCTTGTCACCGTTGACCACGCTGATCACGCCCTTGGGCAGGCCGGCTTCGAGCAGCAGCTCAGCGATAAACAGGGTCGAGCTTGGATCACGCTCGGACGGTTTGAGGATGAAGCAGTTACCGCAGACGATGGCCAGCGGATACATCCACAGCGGCACCATGGCGGGGAAGTTGAACGGGGTGATGCCGGCTACCACGCCGATGGGCTGCAGGTCGGTCCAGGCATCGATGTTCGGGCCGACATTGCGGCTGTATTCACCCTTGAGAATTTCCGGGGCGGCGCAGGCGAATTCTACGTTCTCGATACCGCGCTTGAGTTCACCGACGGCGTCCTCGATGGTCTTGCCGTGCTCGGCGCTGATCAGCTCGGCGATCTTCTGCTCGTTCTGCTCCAGCAGCTGCTTGAAGCGGAACATGATCTGCGCGCGCTTGGCCGGCGGGGTGTTGCGCCAGGCCGGGAAGGCCGCCTTGGCCACGTCGATGGCCTTTTGCATGGTGGCGCGGTCGGCCAGCTCGACCTGCAGGTTCGACTCGCCAGTGGACGGGTTGTACACCGGCGCGGTACGTCCGCCGCAGGTGACGTGCTCGCCGTTGATCAGATGGCCAATGGTGCTCATGGGCTGCCCTCGTAGGTTTGGGTACGCAGCAAGGCTGCGCGGCCTGTTATTTGATTTCGGTTTCGACGAGACCTGTTTCTGGTCGTCGGCATTGATTCGGTCTGGCGGAAGCAGAAATCTCCCGGCCATCGGTTGTACCGCTGATATCGACGACGGGGCCGCTTACGCCCCCATCGCCAGTCACTGACTGCAACTCAATCGCTGTGTGCCTGCAGGCAGCTATCAGTCGATCTGTCCCAGGGTTTCACCCACCGCGTTGAACAGACGATCCAGGTCTTCAACTTTGGCGTTGAAGGTCGGACCGAACTGCAGGGTGTCGCCGCCGAAGCGTACGTAAAAACCTGCCTTCCACAGTGCCACCCCTGCTTCGAAGGGACGGATCACCGCATCGCCATCACGCGGGGCAATCTGGATGGCGCCGGCCAGGCCGCAGTTACGAATGTCGACCACGTGCTTGGCACCCTTCAGACCGTGCAGGGCTTCTTCAAACTTCGGAGCCAGCTCGGCAGCCTGCTGGATCAGGTTGTCGCGCTTGAGCAGCTCCAGAGTCGCCAGGCCTGCGGCACAGGCAACCGGGTGCCCCGAGTAGGTGTAGCCATGAGTGAACTCAACCATGTGCTCGGGCGACGGCTGTTGCATAAAGGTGTTGTAGATCTCGCTACTGGCGATAACCGCACCCAGTGGAACAGCACCGTTGGTGATCTGCTTGGCGACGTTCATCAGATCCGGGGTCACGCCGAAGTATTCCGCACCGCTCCACTTGCCCATGCGACCGAAGCCGGTGATCACCTCATCGAAGATCAACAGGATGTTGTGCTGAGTACAGATCTCGCGCAGGCGCTGCAGATAGCCTACCGGCGGCACGATAGCACCGGCCGAACCGGACATCGGCTCGACGATCACAGCAGCGATGTTGGAGGCGTCGTGCAGCTCGATCAGCTTGAGCAGCTCATTGGCCAGCTCCACACCACCGGTTTCGGCCATACCACGAGTGAAGGCCAGGCCCGGCTGCAGAGTGTGAGGCAGGTGATCAGCCTCCATCAGCTGGCCGTACATCTTGCGGTTGCCGCCGATGCCGCCCAGCGAAGTACCGGCAATGTTCACCCCGTGATAGCCACGGGCGCGGCCGATAAAACGGGTCTTGGACGGCTGACCTTTCAGGCGCCAGTATGCCTTGGCCATCTTCACTGCGGTATCGGCACACTCGGAGCCGGAACCGGTGAAAAACACATGGTTAAGCTCGCCCGGCATCAGCTCGGCAACCTGTTCAGCCAGGCGGAACGACAGCGCGTGACCAAACTGGAAACCGGGAGCGTAGTCCAGGGTGCCCAGTTGCTTGGCCACCGCCTCCTGGATTTCCTTACGGGCGTGACCGGCACCACAGGTCCACAGACCCGAGAGACTGTCATAGACCTTACGGCCCTGGTCGTCGATCAGCCAGCTACCTTCGGCGCCGACAATCAGGCGCGGGTCGCGCTGGAAATTACGGTTGGCGGAGAATGGCATCCAGTGCGCATCCAGCTTGAGCTGGCTGGCCAGGGAAGGCGTTTCGGTCTGCGGCATGTTCATCGGGTAGCCTCGCTCAAACAAACAATGGATCGCAGGAGACAGCCCCTGCGAGGAGAGTTGCCAGTAAAGGTGCCACGGGCATAGAGTCAGTAAAACAAAACTTTTCTTAACTTCAGTTCAAGGAATACTAAACAATGAGTAGTCGCCGCCCCGATCCACTGGCACAGGTCAGCGATTTTGAAATCCGCCTACTCAAGTTGTTTCGCAGCGTGGTGGAGTGTGGCGGCTTTTCTGCGGCGGAAAGCGCCCTTGGTATCGGCCGTTCAGCCATCAGTCAGCAGATGAGCGATCTGGAGCAGCGACTGGGCCTGCGTCTGTGTCAGCGCGGCCGCGCTGGTTTCGCGCTGACAGAGGAAGGCCGCGAGGTGTACCAGAGCACCCTGCAACTGCTCGCTGCACTGGAAAGCTTCCGCACCGAAGTAAACGGCCTGCATCGGCACCTGCGCGGTGAATTGAACATCGGCCTGACCGACAATCTGGTGACCATTCCACACATGCGCATCACCAATGCCCTGGCGCGCCTGAAGGCCCAGGGGCCGGATGTACGCATCCATATCCGCATGACACCGCCCTCGGAAGTGGAGCAGGGCGTGCTCGATGGCCGCCTGCATATTGGCGTGGTGCCTCAGGTAGGCGCCCTCTCCGGCCTGGCCTATCAGCCACTCTACGATGAGCGCTCACTGCTCTACTGCGCCGTCGGCCACCCGCTGTTCTATGTCGATGATCAGGCCCTGGAGGACGAACGCCTCAATAGCCAGGAAGCCATCGCTCCGACCTTCAGGGTTCCACCGGAAATCCAGAGTCACTATCAAGTACTCAATTGCACTGCCAGCGCCTCGGATCGTGAAGGCATGGCCTTCCTCATACTCACCGGGCGCTACATCGGCTACCTGCCGGACCACTACGCCCAGGCTTGGGTACAGCAGGGCCGCCTGCGTGCACTGAAAGCATCAAGCCGCTTCTACGACATTAATTTGGCGGCGGTGACCCGCAAGGGCCGCCGGGCACACCTGGTTCTGGAGAGTTTTCTCGAAGCTCTGGCCGAGGCCTGAATGGACGGCCATATCGGGGCACAAACCTGCCTGACGCCAGAAACATAGGCACCATTATCTTCCCATCCCCCCACTTGCCGGAGAAAGGCAGCGACGAACGAGACAGATAACGGCAGGTTTCTTGCTTGAAAAAAATCATCAAGCGTGTTGAGACCTAACACAGCTTTCACTGTCGAGCGGTAACACCAGACAAGCCGCCCATGACCACCGAGGCCAAAGATGTCGCTCTTCAAACCGGTTCTGGCGTTGATGAATCGCGCACGCTACGCACACAAGTTCCTGCTGATCCTGACCCTGTTCATGCTGCCGTACTGCTGGCTGTCCTGGAGCAAGCTGGCGGAAGTGAAGGCCACCCTGGAACAGTCGCAGCACCAGTTGGAAGGGTTGCAGGCTCTCGAACGCTACCTGCCGGTCTACCGCCTGGCCCAGGAACATGTCGGCATGCAGGTGATCGGCTACGCCCGCAACAAGGAAGACGCTATCCAGATCACCAGACAACGAGGCCAGGAGCTCAACGGTCGCATTCATGAACTCAACGCTCTGCTGGCAACCAGTACCTTCGCAGCCATGCAGGTGCCCGAGCGCGAAACGGAACCGGCCAATGATCGCAAACTGGCGATGCAGGGACTCGGCGCCCAGGTGATCGGGCATATGGCCACGCTCACTGGCTGGTCCGGCAACCTGCGCGAAATCGCCACCCTCTCACAGCTCAGCCAGGACAGCGACCCACGCATCTACCGCAACGTCGACATGCTATTCAACCATTGGCTGCCGCTGTACGACGCGCTAACCATGACCCGTACCTATGCCGCCTACACCACCGCCTACGGCTTCCTCGAAGCCTCGGCCCGAACCACCATCGCCAGCCAACTCGATACTCTGCAACGCTTCGCCAATGAGCCCGCCGTCGGCGACGGCCAGGCGCAGCAGTTGATGCAAGCCGCAGCCCAAAGCGCAGCACAGCGCTATCAAAGCGAAATCGTCAACACCTACACGCGCAGCGGCTACTTCAACCAGAATGCAATGGAGCAATGGTTACAGCGTTTCGATGCCTACTCATCCGAAGTGGCCGACCTGGAAAAAGCCGGCGAACTGCTGCTGGAGGAAATCTCCACCGTCCTGCAGGAACGCACCGACAGTAACTACAGGGCACTACTGACCTGGGCCGGCATCCTGCTTCTGGTGGTGTTCATCCTGGTGTACCTGTTCGGAGGTTTCTACCTCTCGGTGCACGGCGCCATCCGAGATCTCAGCAGTGCGACCCGACGCATGGCCGAAGGCGATCTGCGTCAGCCGGTGGAAACTGCCGCTCGCGATGAACTGGGTGATCTGGCGGCGGACTTCAACGCGATGCAGCGCCGCATGAGTGAATTGATCGCAGAAGTAGCACGCTTCTCCGAAACCACCCGAAACAAGGCTCAGAGCGCCAGCGACAGCGCCACCACCAGCCAGCACAGTGTCGAACGCCAGGCCGCCGAACTGGAGCTGATCGCCACTTCGATGAGCGAGCTGGTCAGCAACGTTCAGGAGGTCAGCCGCAACTCCCACGACACTGCGGCGCGGGCCGGCAACGCCGGAGAAAGCTGCCACGAAGGGCGTCACCAGGTGGAGGAGGCCGTAGCTCGCATCAACCGCCTGTTCAACGAGATGGATGACTCCATTGAGGCCATCACTTCGGTGGAACAGGAAAGCGAAGCCATCACCCAGGCTGTGGATTTGATCAAAAGCGTAGCGGCGCAGACCAACCTGCTGGCACTTAATGCCGCCATCGAAGCCGCTCGTGCCGGCGAACAGGGTCGTGGCTTCGCCGTGGTCGCCGACGAGGTACGCAGCCTGGCCATCCGCTCCCACGAACTGACCGGCGAGATCGAGCGGAACATCAGCCGCCTGCGCCAACAGATTGAGAAGGCGGTCAAAGTCATCAGCGACAGTCATACGAGCGCGGCCGACAGCGTAGAGCAGATCACCCGAACCGCGCATATTTTCGAGCAGATCACCGACGGGATCGAGCAGATCATCGATCACAATGTGCAAATCGCTTCCGCCGCCGAGCAACAGACCGCCGTCGTACAGGGCGTCGAGCAGAACATCCTGAAACTCAAGCAGCTCAGCGATGACAACGCCCGTGAGGCGCAAAACACCGTAAACGTCAGCGCCGAACTAACCTATATGACCCGTGACCTGCATGGACTGATTGCTCACTTCAAGGCATGACCGGCTCGCTCGAATCGGTGCTGGGTGGTGAGGTTTTCCCCACCGCCAGCCCCGGGTAATCTGTGCAGACGCGACAGCTCAACCCAGCCTGGAACCGCCATGACCGTCAATCCCAACGACCACAACACGTCCGGCAAGCCCGCCGGACGAATCCGCCAGAAGAATGAGCAGGCCATCATCAAGGCTGCCGAAGAAGAGTTCGCCCGCCACGGTTTCAAGGGCACCAGCATGAACACCATCGCGCAGAATGCCGGTCTGCCCAAGGCCAATCTGCATTACTACTTCACCAACAAACTGGGTCTGTACCTGGCGGTATTGCGCAACATCCTCGAACTCTGGGACAGCGCCTTCAACAACCTGAGCGTCGATGACGATCCAGCCGAAGCACTGGAACGCTATATCCGCGCCAAGATGGAATTCTCCCGCCGCTACCCCAAGGCCTCGCGCATCTTCGCCATGGAAGTGATCAGCGGCGGCCAGTACCTGTCGCAATATTTCAATCAGGACTACCTGGAGTGGTTCCGTGGCCGCGCCTCAGTGTTCGATGCCTGGATCGCCGCTGGCAGAATGGCGCCGGTCGACCCTATGCACCTGATATTCCTGCTCTGGAGCAGCACCCAGCACTACGCCGATTTCGCCACCCAGATCTGCCGCGTCAAGCAGTGCTCGCGACTGACCCGGGAGGACTTCGACCAGGCTGCCGATCAACTGGTCAAAATCATCCTGCGCGGCTGCGGCCTCGAACCTGTCACCCGGACGTAACCGCTTCGTCATCAGCGCATCCTAAGCTGCTCTCCACCTTTGGAGGAGAGTGGCCCACATGCACCATAACGAACCCACGGATCTGCAGCGCCTGGCCCTGAGCCGGCGCCGCTTCATCGGCTGTGGCGCCCTGGCTGGCGCCGCTCTGTTTCTCGCCGGCACCCCGCTTGGCCGCAGCGCCCTGGCCAGGACTGCCACCAGTACGCCACTACTGGGCTTTGCCAATGTCGCTGCCAGCACCGCCGACACCATCACCCTGCCGCCCGGCTATCGCTTCGACGTACTGATCAGCTGGGGCCAGCCACTGCATGCCGACTCGGTTAATTACCGTGGCGACGGTAGTCACACGGCAGCCGAACAGTTGGGTCAGTTCGGCGAGAACAACGACGGCATGAGTCTGTTCCCCTGGCCGGACGATCCTGACCGGGCGCTGATGGCGATCAACAACGAATATTGCAACTATCCCTATCTGCTGCAGCACGGCCAGTCGCCGCAGTCACTGGAGGATGTGCGCAAGGCGCAGGCGGCGGTTGGCGTTACCGTCATCGAAGTGCGTCGCGACTCTAACGGAGCCTGGCGCTTCGTCCAGGGTTCACCCTACAACCGGCGCCTCCATGCCAATCTGCCGATGGCCTTCGGCGGCCCGGCGCGCGGTCATGAGCTGCTCCGCACGGAGGCCGACCCCGAGGGCGTGGCGCCGATCGGCACCTTCCAGAACTGCGCCAACGGCATGACTCCCTGGGGCACCTACCTCACCTGCGAGGAAAACTTCAGCGATTGCTTCGGCAGCCGCGATCCACAGCTGGCGCTGACCCCGGCGCAGAAGCGTTACAGCGTCAAACTAGATGGCGCCAGCGACAACCGCTGGCACCTGTACGACGAGCGCTTCGACATCGCCCGTCATCCCAACGAGCTGAACCGCCATGGCTGGGTGGTGGAGATCGATCCGTTCGATCCGCAGTCCACACCAGTCAAGCGCACAGCTTTGGGCCGTTTCAAACATGAGAACGCCGCCATCACCCTCAGCCGCGACGGCCGCGTGGTGGTTTACATGGGCGACGACGAGCGCGGTGAGTTCATCTACAAATTCGTCAGCCGTGACCGCTTCCAGCCTTCCAATGCCGCTGCCAACCGCCAGTTGCTGGATCACGGCGACCTCTATGTGGCCTGCCTTGACGGCCAGTCCCTGCAGCCTCGCGGAGAGGGTCGCTGGATCCGCCTGCGCTTCGGCGAAAACGGCCTGACTCCGGAAAACGGCTTCTCCGACCAGGGCGAGGTGCTCATCCATGCCCGTGCCGCCGGCAGCCAGGTCAGCGCCACCCGCATGGACAGGCCGGAGTGGATCGCCGTCAGTCCCGTCGACGGACAGGTCTACTGCACCCTGACCAACAACGTCCAGCGCGGCAGCGAAGGCCAGCCACTGGACGGTGCCAACCCGCGCGCCAACAACCTCTACGGACAGATCCTGCGCTGGCGCGAAGACGGCGACGATGCCGCCGCCGAAAGCTTCAGCTGGGATCTGTTCGTGATTGCCGGCAACCCGGTCGTACATCCGGGCAGCAGAAATGCCGGTTCGGCCAACATCGACGCCGACAACATGTTCAACAGCCCGGACGGGCTGGCCTTCGACCCGGACGGCCGGTTGTGGATCCAGACTGACGGCAACTACAGCAACAGCGGTGACTACGCCGGCATGGGTAACAACCAGATGCTCTGCGCGGATCCGCTCAGTGGTGAAATCCGTCGTTTCCTGGTCGGTCCGGTGGGCTGCGAGATCACCGGCGTGGCCTTCGCGGCGGACAGGCGCGCCATGTTCATCGGCGTGCAGCATCCAGGTGAAGGCGGCGGCTCCAGCTTCCCGGATCACCGGCCGGAGATGCGTCCACGCTCCTCGGTGGTGGTCATCCGCCGCGACGACGGCGGCATCATCGGCGCATGAAGCGGGCGGTACGGTAACGCCCGTCGGATATACTGACGGGCGTTGTTCACTGTCGATAGCCGCCCATGCCCAGCACCCTGCTCGCCCCCTGTCAGTACCGCGAGGAAATCCGCAAAAGCCGCTTTCTCGCCCTCGCAGCTCCAGTGGCCAGTGCCGCCGAGGCCCAAGCTTTCATCGAAACCCATGGCGACCGAAGCGCCTCGCACAACTGCTGGGCCTGGAAAGTGGGCAACCAGTACCGTTTCAACGACGACGGCGAACCAGGCGGCACCGCCGGCCGGCCGATACTGACTGCCATCGAGGGGCAGGACTGCGATCAGGTAGTGGTGCTGGTAATCCGCTGGTACGGCGGCATTCAGCTCGGCACCGGCGGTCTGGCCCGCGCCTATGGCGGCAGCGCAGCGAAGTGCCTGCAGGCCGGCGAGCGCCGCGAACTGGTGCTGCGCCAGCCCTTCACCTGCCACCTGCAGTTTGCCGAACTGGCACCGTTCAAGGCTCGTCTGAACGAGTTCGACAGCCGCCTAGAAAGCGAGGACTACGACGCCAATGGCGCCCACCTGCAATTGGCCGTGGTAGCCACCGAACGTGAACGCCTGGAACGGCTGCTGGCCGACATCAGCCGTGGTCGCGCGCAACTGCAGGCACTCTGACGTTCTGCACGACTTACGCAATCTTCCACTTCTCCAATGCTTGCCGAGCGGAGCCTGCGCGGTTATCGTGGCACGCGCCTCGCAGCGAGCGCACCTGGATCAGCAGACAGGGTCAACACTGAGCTGGCTTACCTGACATCAACCTCAGAGGAGCCTGCTCATGGCAGCTACCCGTATCTGGATCAGCAATCCGCTGGCCATCTTCACCGCCAACGACCAAGACGCCAGCGGCGGCCTGGTGATCGAAAATGACCGCATCGTCGAGCTGCTCGGCGCCGGTCAGCGCCCTGCCCACCCCTGTACACAGCACTTCGACGCCCGCGAACACGTCGTACTGCCAGGCCTGATCAATACCCATCACCATTTCTATCAGACCCTTACCCGTGCCTGGGCTCCAGTGGCCAGCCAGCCCCTGTTCCCCTGGCTGCAGGCGCTCTATCCGGTGTGGGCACGGCTGACCGCCGAGCAACTGGAACTGGCCAGCCAGGTAGCGCTGGCCGAACTGCTGCTATCGGGCTGTACCACCGCGGCAGACCATCACTACCTGTTCCCGGACGGCCTGGAGCAGGCTATCGACGTACAGGTAGAAGTCGTGCGCAAGCTGGGCATGCGGGCAATGCTCAGCCGTGGCTCGATGAGTCTGGGCGAGGCGGACGGCGGGCTGCCGCCACAGCATACGGTGCAGGACGCCGAAGTCATTCTCAGCGACAGCCAGAGACTGATCCAGCGCTACCACGAACGTGGCGACGGAGCCCAAATCCAGATCGCCCTGGCGCCCTGCTCTCCCTTCTCGGTAACCCGCGAGATCATGCGAGCCAGTGCCGAACTGGCAGAACAGGAGGACGTGCGCCTGCACACTCACCTGGCCGAAACCCTGGACGAGGAAGCCTTCTGCCTGCGCCAATTCGGACTGCGTACAGTGGACTATCTGGACAGCGTCGGCTGGCTCGGCCCGCGCACCTGGCTGGCTCATGGGATTCACTTCGACGAACAGGAAATCGCCCGCCTCGGCGCCGCCGGCACCGGCATCTGTCACTGCCCCAGCTCCAACATGCGCCTGGCCTCGGGTATCTGCCCGATGGATGCACTGGAAGCCGCCGGCGCACCGGTCGGACTGGGTGTAGACGGTTCAGCCTCCAACGACGCTTCCAATCTGATCCTCGAAGCGCGTCAGGCCCTGCTTCTGCAACGCCTGCGCTACGGTGCCGCCGCCATCACTCCGGAACGGGTTCTGGGCTGGGCCACTCGGGGCTCGGCACGCCTGCTGGGGCGCCACGATATCGGAGAACTGACCCCAGGAAAACAGGCCGACCTGGCATTGTTCCGCCTCGACGAGCTGCGTTTCTCCGGCAGCCACGACCCGCTTGCTGCCCTGCTGCTGTGTGGTGCGGACCGCGCCGACCGGGTGATGGTCGGCGGCCGCTGGCGAGTGCTCGACGGGCAGATCGAAGGCCTCGACGTGGCCCGCCTGCAGGCTCTGCACCGCCAGGCCGCAAGCAAACTGCTGACTGCCTGAGCCGACAAAACGGGAGGGAGGCGGCACTTTCCTGCTAGACTGCCAACCTCCCCGTTGACGAGTTGCCGCGCATGCCCGCTCTTGACCAGGCGCTGCGCGCCGCCTTCGATGCCCGCCGCCCTCTGCTGGAGCAGTTGCATGCCCAGCAAACCGACTGCTACCGCCTGTTCCACGGCAGCCAGGAGGGCGCCCCCGGCCTGACCGTCGACCGCTACGGCCCACAGTTGCTGGTACAGAGTTTTCACCAAACGCTGGATACAACAGCACTGCACAGCCTGGCCGATACCGTCCAGACACAGCTCGGCCAGCCACTGCTACTGGTTTACAACGACCGTTCCCAGCGCAACTCGCGCATCGATCGTGCAACTGCCGGTTTCGTCCCCGAGGCGGCAGCCCTGGCGGATCTCGAAGGCCGCGAATGGGGCCTGCGCTACCGCGTGCGCGGCCGTCACTCCGGCCAGGATCCACTGCTCTTTCTCGATCTGCGCAACGCTCGTGGCTGGATCAGTAAGCACGCTGCCGGCCGATCCGTACTGAACCTGTTTGCCTACACCTGCGGTGTCGGCCTGTGCGCGGCCGCCGGCGGAGCCAGTGAAGTGGTCAACCTGGACTTTGCCCGTGGCAATCTGGCAGTTGGCCGTGAGAATGCCGAGCTGAACCCGGAGCTGCCGGCCATGCAGTTCATCCAGTCCGACTACTTCCCGGCCATCCGCCAGTTGGCAGGGCTGCCGGTCAGCAGCCGCCGCGGCCACAAACTGCCAGCCTACCCCCGCCTGCAGCCACGTCAGTTCGAGCTGGTGTTCCTCGACCCGCCGGCCTGGGCCAAGAGCCCCTTCGGCACAGTGGATCTGCTGCGCGACTACCAGAGTCTGCTCAAGCCAGCCCTGCTCGCCACCGCCGAGGGTGGCACCCTGGTGTGCTGCAACAACCTGGCGAAGGTAGACATGGACGACTGGCGCCAACAGGTGCTGCGCTGTGCCGAAAAACTCGGACGCCCTGTACGTGACTGCCAGGTGATAGCTCCGGCCGACGACTTCCCCTCCCGCGATGCCAGACCGCCTCTGAAGACTCTGGTGCTGCAGCTCTGAGCCACATCAGCGGATAATTTCAGCCCTCCCCACGACTGGAACCGAACCGTCGTGCCATACTCCAAGACATCTTCTCGTCCGGATAGATGTTGCCAAGCCATGCCCAAAGGATTGAAGCGCGCGCTAAGCGTCCTGTTGATCACCCTTTTCCTCTACAGCCTTATCGGCTTTCTGATTCTTCCCGGCATCGCCCTGCGTGTGGTTAACCAGCAGCTGACGCAATATGCCAACGTACCGGCCTCGCTACAGCGCCTGCAGCTCAACCCCTTCACCCTGGAGTTGCGCCTATGGGGCCTGCGTCTGGGCGAACCTAGCAAGGAGGCCGTGGCATTCGAACATCTTTATGCGGATCTGCAGGTCGACAGTCTGTGGAGTGGTGCGCTGCATCTGGCAAAGGTGGAGCTGCAGGGTGCTCGTACCGAAGTGCTGTTCGACCAGGACGGCACCCTCAACCTCACGCAACTGTTCAAACTTCCTCCGACAGCCGAGCAGCCTAAGGCCGACACTGAGCCCTTCCCGCTGCGCATCGACACCCTCGTACTGCAGAACAACGCCCTGCTTTTTCGCGATCAGCGCCCGAGTGAAGCAGTGGAGTTCGCCTACGACGCCCTCGACCTGCACCTGAACAACTTCAGCACGCTGCCCGAGGACAATGCCGAGATGACGCTGAACGCCAGCGGCCCGAACGGCGCACAGATCGACTGGAAAGGACAGGTCAGCCTTACCCCGCTTACCTCCAGCGGCAGCCTGACCATCCGCGACGGTCGCCTCAATGTATTCTGGCCCTACGTCCGTGATGCTGTGCCACTGGTACTCAAGGAAGGCCTGGTCGATCTTAGTGCCGACTACCACCTTGACCTGTCCTCCGGCACCGAACTGACACTGAGCAACATAGGCATCCAGCTGGCACCCTTCGCCATCGACGATCCAAACGGCAAGCCGCTGCTGCGCCTACAGCGGCTCGATATCAGCGATACCAGTCTCGACCTTGCCAAACAGCAGGTAGTGGTCGGCCAGGTGCGCAGTCAGGGCCTGGAAGCCTGGGCCGCCCGCGAGGCTGACGGTCAGATCGACTGGCAGAAGCTGTTCGCCAGCCCTGCGTCGGCGCAGAAGCCCACCACGGCCGAGCCAGAACAGCCGGCCGCAGAGAGCCTCCCCTGGCAGGTACTGCTACGCGATGTGCAACTGCGTGAATACAAGGCGTACCTGGCCGACCGCCAGCCTAAGGAGCCAGTAGCACTGGAGGTCGGCCCGCTGAACCTCGACCTGCAGGACTTCGACAGCCTCGGCGACAAACCCTTCAGCCTGAAACTCGATAGCGGCCTGGGCAAACAGGGCCGACTGCAAACCAGCGGCACGGTGCAACTAAGCCCCACCCGCGCCCAGCTCAAGGTTGCCACCCAGGATATCGACTTGCGGCTGGCGCAGGCCTATCTGAGCCCCTTCGTCCGCCTGGAACTGCGTAGCGGCCTTCTCGGCAGTGATCTCGACGTCCAGCTGGCGAGCACCGAACCACTGGCTCTGAGCATCCAAGGCAATGCTCGCATCGACCAATTGCATACCCTCGATACCCTGCGCGAACGCGACTTCGTTCGCTGGAAGCAGGTTCGCGTCAATGGCCTGGAATACCGCCATGGTGAGAGCCTGAGCATTGATCGAGTGGAGCTGGAGCAGCCCTACGCGCGCTTCGTCATCAACGAGGATCTGACCACCAACGTCTCCGACCTGATCGTACCTCAGCCCGAAAGCACTACGACCGAGCCGGCCACCGACAAGCCACTGGCGATCCGCATCGGCGGCATCGCCATCAGCGACGGCTCGGCCAACTTCGCCGACTACAGCCTGCGCCCCAGCTTCGCTACTGCCATCCAGCAGATGAACGGAAAAATTGGCGTACTCGACAACAGCCGGCCGCAAGCCGCCAGTGTCGATATCCAGGGCAAGGTGGATCGCTACGCTCCGATGAGCATCAAGGGCCGCCTCACCCCCTTCGACCCGCTCAACAGCCTCGATATCGCCACCAGCTTCCGCAACGTCGAGCTGACCACCATTACCCCATACTCCGGCAAGTTCGCCGGCTATCGCATCCGCAAAGGGCGCCTCAACCTAGACCTGCACTACCGCATCGAACAGGGCCAGCTCAACGCGCAAAACAAGGTGCTGGTAGAGAACCTGCAACTCGGCGAGAAGGTTGACAGCCCCGATGCCGTGGATCTGCCTATTCGCCTGGCCGTCGCCCTGCTCAAGGACACCCAGGGACGCATTTCCATCGAGCTGCCGGTTCAGGGCGACCTGAACAATCCACAGTTCAGTGTCATGCCCATCGTCTGGC
Source organism: Pseudomonas sp. NCCP-436 (assembly GCF_019656335.1). Lineage (GTDB taxonomy): Bacteria > Pseudomonadota > Gammaproteobacteria > Pseudomonadales > Pseudomonadaceae > Aquipseudomonas. The sequence continues at coordinate 30,293 of NZ_BPLZ01000017.1, forward strand.
AAACCTTGCGCAATCTGGTGCTGCGTGCAGCCCAGGCACCGTTCAAGTTCATCGCAGGTCTGGTCGGCGGCAGCGACGTCGACCTGAGTACCGTGCCCTTCCAGGCCGGCTCGGCCGAACTTGGCGAGGACGCCCGCCAAGCGCTGGACACCCTGGCCCGGGCACTGCAGGAACGCCCCAACCTGCGTCTGGAAGTAGAGGGTCAGAGTGCCGAGGCCAGCGACGGCCCGCTGCTGGCCGAACAGCGCCTTCAGCGCGAATTCCGCGAGGTCTGGTACAAGGTTCTGCAGCGCCGGGGCGACAAGGTTCCGGCCAGCGCCGACGAGCTGAACGTCGACGAGGACGAACAGGCTGCACTGCTAGAAGGCATTTACCGCAGCCGTCTGAAGCAGCAGCCACCGGCAGAGTGGGCCGAACTGCCGGATGAGCAGCGCACGCAGAACATGCGCCGGGCCGTGCTCGACTCATGGGCCGGAAGCAAGCTACTGTTGCGCCAGTTGGCCCAGCAACGTGCCGCAACGATCAAGGACTACCTGGTGGAACAAGGTGGTCTGGACGATGAGCGCGTCTACCTGATTGATGTCAACCTGGCCGAGCCCGCTGCCAATGGACGCGTGCTCAGCGCCCTGCATCTGGATAGCCAATGAACATGTACCGTATTTCTCTTCCGATCTGCAGTGCCCTGCTTACCGCCCTGTTCGCAGACAGTGCAGGTGCCGACACTCTGCGCTGCGGCAATAATCTGGTCAGCCTCGGCGACCGACCTTTCGAAGTCGAGCGCAAGTGTGGTGCTCCCGCGCATCGCGACCCTGTCGGCTACACCCTGGGCCCCAACGATCGGCGCGAATACCTGATTGAGGAATGGGTCTACGGCCCGAACAACGGCATGCTGAGCATTCTGCGCTTCGAGGGCAACCGGCTGACCACCATCGAGCGTCGGAGAGAATGATGAAAGTTCGACACCGCACCGCTCTGCTCGTGCTAGTGGCCTGCCTGCCACTGGCCGCGCAGGCCTCATCCACCTACCGCTGCGGCAGCGCGCTGGTCAGCAAGGGAGATCATTCCGGCGTCGTACTGACCAAGTGCGGCGAACCTGCGAGTCGCGACTTTCTCGGCTACCGGGAAGTAATCGACCGCTACGGCTTGCGTAACGAAGTACCGATCGAGGAATGGGTGTATGGCCCGCGCAACGGCATGTATCACTTCCTGCGTTTCGAAGCAGGGCGTCTGGAAGGGATCAGCAGCAGGCGTGGCAACTGAGTCTCACTGAAGGTCAAACAGCAAAGGGGCAAAGGCCTGGCGGTTAAAAACCGCGGCCTTTGCCCCTGCTAATTCACGCTACTTAGAGTCTGTCGCTGAAATCGCGCAGCTCGTCCTGAACCTTCTCCTTGGTCCAGCCATAGCGCTCCTGCAACTTGCCGGCCAGGTAATCACTGTGCCCTTCGGCGACACTCAGGTCGTCATCAGTCAGCTTTCCCCAGCGTTCCTTCATCCGTCCGGCGAGTTGCTTCCATTTGCCCTTGATGATGTCCTCGTTCATGACGCGGCCTCCTCTGGCAGTGGAAACGCCGGGCTTGCGCCCGGCTCAGGATCAGTCAGCAGTTTTCAGGGCGTCGGCCGACACATCGCGCACACCTTCAATCTCCCGGGTCTTGGCAATGGCCAGGTCACGCTCGGCATCGGAGGCTACTACGCCGGACAGGGATACCACTCCCTGATTGGTCTCGACCTTGATGTCGAGGGCACTGAGACTGGAGTCAGCGATGAAGGTGGATTTCACCTTGCTGGTGATCCAGGTGTCGGACACCGCCTGCTCAGCCTTGTCGATAGTGTCATTGGCCGCAAGCGTAACCGGCTGGGCCAGCGCGGCAGAAGCCAGCGGCAAGCTCAGGAAAGCGGCAGTCAGGGCAGCAGCGGCAAAACGGTTGATTGGCTGTTTCATGATTCGACTCCTGTACATTCCAGACAATCTGCAGCCACCCCCGGCTGCAGGCTCGCAAGTACTGTCGCAAGGGGCATGCCAGCCTAAATCAACAAAAATAATCTTTAAAATCAATTGGTTATAAAAACAAAAAACAGCTCCAAATTGCATTTCGCCGGATCAACAAGAAAACTCCCGGGCAATCTGCATGATTCTCAAGGCTTCCCGCCCCCAATCAGAGCGAACTGACAAGTCAGCAGAGGAAACGCCGACTCCACCAGGCGAGAATGCAGGCCAGAAGGCCACACAAAGCAATAACCAGAGCCATGGGTATGGCAGAGCCATCATGCAACCAGGCCACCAGTGCCGACGCGCAGGCCGCCACGCTGAACTGCAGACTGCCCAGCAGCCCCGAGGCACTTCCGGCATGCTGTCCCTGCCCGGCCATGGCGCAGGCTGTGGCATTGGGCAGTACGCAGCCCAGACTGGCAACACAGACAAACAGCGGAATCAGTAATGGCCAAAGACTGGCCGGCTGCCAGAACGCCAGCCCAAGCAGCCAGGCAGCACTGAAGAGATAGAGCATCAGCATGCGCCGCAACCAGCGGGCCGGCCCGCCATAGCGCACCAGCCGCGCATTGACCTGCGCCATCACCACAAAACCTGCCGCATTACTGCCGAACAGCCAGCCGTAGTGCTCGGCCGGCACCCCGTAAAGTTCGATAAAGACGAAAGGCGAACCGGCTATATAGGCAAACATGCCGGCCATGGCCACGCCCCCGGCCAGGCTGTAGCCCATGAACGGAGCATTGGACAGCAAAGCCCGGTACTGGCCGAACGTTCCGCTGAGCGGGGCTGGCGGCAGATGCTGCGGCCGCGTCTCGGGCAGCCAGAAAGCCACGGCCAGCAGATTCAGACCGGCAAATAGCGCCAGACTGAAAAAGATCGATGGCCAGCCCAGCGTATTGAGTAAAAAACCGCCACCCAGCGGGGCGAGGATCGGTGCCAGCCCCATCACCAGCACCAGTTGCGAGAAAACCTTGGCCGAGGCCAGCGGATCACACAGATCGCGCACCACCGCACGGGTAATCACCATGCCGGCGCAACCACCGAGAGCCTGGACAAAACGGGCGGTAACCAGCCATTCCAGGCTGAGTGCCAGAGCGCAGGCCAGTGATGCCAAGGTGAACAGCGTAACGCCGAGCAGCAGCGGAACCCGACGGCCAAAGCGGTCGGCCAATGGCCCGTAGAATAGTTGCCCGAGGGCAATGCCGACGAAATAGGCGGCCAGCGACAACTGCACGTGTTCCACGTCAGTAGCGAACTGTTCGGCCAGCGTAGGAAAGCTCGGCAGGTAGAAGTCGATGGCCAGTGGGCCGAAGGCGGTCAGCGCACCGAGGATCAGGAGAAGTCGCAGGCTCATTGGGTGTCCAGAAATTATTAGCTTGCTAATCCTCCCTCAGAAAGACGCCACAAGGAAAGGTCGCAGTGCGACGAAGACAGACTCAACCCGTCCTGCGTCGCTGCTGCAACCACTGGCCGGCCGACTCCACCCAGAGGTAGAACATGGGAATGAAGAAGGTTGCCAGCAAGGTGGCTGCAAGCATGCCTCCGATCACCCCGGTGCCGATGGAGTGTCGGCTGGCCGAGCCAGCGCCCGAACTGATAGCCAGCGGCACGCAACCCAGGATAAACGCCAGCGAGGTCATCACGATGGGCCGGAAACGCAGTTTCGCCGCTTCCAGCGCCGACTCGAAGATGCCCCTCCCCTCGGCACGTAGCAGCACGGCAAACTCCACAATAAGGATGGCATTTTTCGCTGCCAGGCCAATCAGCGTGACCAGACCAACCTGGAAGTAGACATCATTCTGGATGCCGCGCAGCCATACTGCCAGGATTGCTCCAAACACCGCGAAAGGTACTGCGGTAACTACCGCCAGCGGCAGCGTCCAACGCTCGTACTGTGCGGCGAGAATCAGGAAGACCAGGATCAGCCCAAAGACAAAGGCCTGCGCTCCGGAACCCTGAGTCGCCAGCTCCTGATAGGCCGAGCCGATCCAACCGAGGCTGTAGTCCTCACCCAGCACCTCGTCGGCCACCTCCTGCATGGCCGCCAGCGCCTGTCCCGAGCTGTAACCCGGAGCAGGCCCGCCGAGCACCTTGGCCGAGGGATAGACGTTGAAGCGATCGTAGGAATCCGGCCCGAGGATGCGCCTAACCCGCAACAGCGTCGACAGCGGCACCAAGTCACCGCTGCTGGAACGTACGTAGACCTGGCCGAGATCCTCCGGCTTGCGCCGGAAATCGGACTCCGACTGCAGACTGACGCGCCAGGTACGCCCGTACAGGGTGAAGTCATTGACGTAGTAGCTGCCAAAGGTGGCCTGCATGGCAGTGAACACGTCGTTGATACTGACGCCCAGCGCCCGGCTTTTGGTTCGGTCCAGATCGATGTAGTACTGCGGCACGTTGGCACTGAAGGTACTCTGCACCGCAGCCAGCTCCGGTCGCTTGCCGGCGGCCTCGACAAAGGCCCGGACACGGGCGCCAAGCGCCTCGACGCTGCCGCCGGAGCGATCCTGAATGTAGGCCTCGAAGCCGCCAGTGGTACTCATGCCGGTAATCGGAGGCGGGTTGAACGACAGCACCACACCATCCTTCTGCGACGCGCCCATGGCCATGAACCCGTGGATCAACCGGCGCGCATCCAGCTCCGGTGTACTGCGCTCGCTCCAATCCTTGAGTGGCACGAAGGACACCCCGGCATTGCTGCGCACTCCGAAGGTCAGCACGTCAAACCCGGCGAAGGTCACTACGTCCTGCACCGCCGGGTGCTCCATCATCTGCCGGGTAACCGCAGCAGTCAGTTCATCGGTGCGATTGAGCGACGCAGCCGGCGGCAGGTAGTAGGCATTGATCACGTAGCCCTGATCCTCGTCCGGCACCAACGAACCGGGCACCCGCTCGAACAGCAGCATGATCAGCCCGATCATTCCGCCGAACAGCAGCAGGCCGATCAGCGAGCGCTTGAGGAAAAAGCGTACACCGACACCGTACCCCTCGGTGGCCCGCTCGAAAAAGCGATTGAACAGGCGAAACGGCGCCGCCGGCTCATGGTTCCCCGGCTTGAGCAGCAGAGCACAGAGCGCCGGCGAGAGGGTCAGGGCAACGATACCGGAGATCACTACCGATACCGCGATAGTGATCGCGAACTGCTTGTACATCTGCCCGGCCAGACCGCCAAGAAAGCCCACCGGGACAAATACCGCGCAGAGCACCAGAACGATGGCGATGATCGGTCCGGTCACCTCCTCCATGGCCTTGATCGCTGCATCGCGCGCACTGAGCTGTTGAGTACGCATCACCCGCTCGACGTTCTCGATCACCACGATGGCGTCGTCCACCACAATGCCGATTGCCAGCACCATGCCGAACAAGGTCAACAGGTTGATGGAAAAACCCAGCAGGTACATGCCGGCAAAGGTTCCGACCAGAGAAACCGGGATCGCCAGTACCGGAATCAGCGTGGCACGCCAGTTCTGCAGGAACACGAACACCACCAGCACCACCAGCACCAAGGCCTCGAAGAAGGTATGGATCACCTCCTCGATCGAAACCTTGACGAACTTGGTAGTGTCATAGGGAATCTTGTAGGCGATACCCTCGGGGAAGCGCTGCGCCAGCCGCTCCATGGTGCGTTCCACCGCTGCTGCGGTATCCAGGGCGTTGGCGCCAGGCTGCAGGTAGATGCCGAACGCAGCGTTCTGCTGGCCGTTGAGGGTAGTCACCAACGAATAGTCCTGGGCTCCCAGCTCGATCCGCGCCACATCGCGAAGCAGCAGACTTGCGCCGGTAGCGTCGGTACGCAGGATGACGTTCTCGAACTCCTTGGGGTCAGTAAAACGCCCCTGAGTGGTCACCGTATAGGTGAAGTCCTGCGGTTCCTTGAGCGGCTGCTGGCCGAAGCTGCCGGCGGCGAACTGCGAGTTCTGTTCGCGGATGGCGTTGACCACGTCGGTGGGCGTGAGGTTGTACTGCGCCAGTTTATCCGGGCGCAACCAGATGCGCATGGAATAGTCCTTGGAGCCAAACTGACTGGCATCGCCCACCCCTTCGATACGTTTGAGCTCGTCGATAACGTTGATCAGTGCGTAGTTGCTGATGAAGATCGGGTCACGCGAATTGTCCGGCGAGTAAAGCGTCACGACCTGAAGAATGTCGGAAGACTTCTTCTCCACCTTCACGCCCTGCCGGCGCACCTCCTCCGGCAACCGCGCCAACGCCGCCTGCACCTTGTTGTTGACGTTGATGGTGGCCTGATCCGGATCCGTGCCAACCTCGAAGTAGATGGTCAAACTCATCGTGCCACTACTCGAGGAGTTGGAGAGCTGATAGATCATGTTCTCGACACCGTTGATCTCCTGCTCAAGCGGCGCCGCCACGGTTTCAGCGATGACCTGAGAACTTGCACCGGGATAGCTGGCGGTGACCGACACCTGTGGCGGCAGGATTTCCGGATACTGCGCCACTGGCAGCGCCCGCATGGCGGCAAGGCCGGCCAGTACGATAACGATGGAAATCACGCTGGCGAACACCGGCCGGTCGATGAAGAAACGCGAAATCATGAGCGTTACTCCCGGAAAGGTGTCGCAGATGCGGCGGCTTCAGCCTCCTCCACCCGAACCGGGCTGTCCGGCCGGACTTTCGCCAGTCCATCGACCACCACCCGCTCGCCATCGCTCAGGCCGGAGGTAATCAGCCAGCGCCCGCCGGCCGTATCACCGGTACTGACGGCCCGTATACGGGCAACGCCATTGTCATCGACCACATAGACAAAGGTGCCATTCGGCCCCTGGGCCACCGCTCGCTCCGGCACGGTAATGGCATTTGGACGCGTCAGCCCCTTGATCTGCACCCGCACGAACTGTCCTGGAAGCAGTTTCTGCTCGGGGTTGGGCACCACGCCACGAGCGCTGACAGTACCCGTGCCACGGTCGATCAGGCTGTCGGTGAAATCCACCTCGCCAACAAGCGGATACACGCTTCCATCAGCGAAATGCACCTCTACACTCAACTTGCCGTCAGCCGGCGGCACCAGGCTACCTTGCGACAAATCACGCCGCAGACGCTCGGCCTCGGCATCCGGGTAGGCAAAATTAATGAAGATCGGATCAAGTTGGGTGATCTGCGTGAGCAGACTGGCGTTGGGGTCGCCGGCAACGATCAGGCTGCCCTCGGAAACGCTCTCCTTACTGGTGATGCCGGTAATCGGCGCCTTCACCGTGGTGTAGTCGAGGTCGATCTGCCGCGACTGTAGTTCAGCCTGCGCAGCCTCGATGTTGGCCTTGCTCTGCTCAAAAGCGGAGATGGCGTTGTCCAGCTCGCTCTCGCTGGCAAACCCCTTCTTCTGCAGCTCGCGAATGCGTCGCAGGTCGCGCTCGGCCTGCCGGTAACGCGCCTGTTCCTGCGCCAGCGCTCCCCGGGCACGGGCTAGGGCTGCCTCATAGGGACGCGGATCAATGCGAAAAAGCACCTGATCCTTCTGCACGCCGCGACCTTCCTGATAGGTGCGCTCCTGCAGAATGCCGCCAACCTGGGCGCGTACCTGCACCTCACGATAGCCAGCAGTACGTGCCGGATACTCCAGCACCACCGGCAACTCGCCAACCCTTGTCTGCTCGATCGTCACCGCCACAGCCGGCGCATCGGCTGCCTGAACAGCAATAACCAGGGCCAGTCCGGCAAAAGTACTCGTCCAAAACAGGGGGGCACGCAGCATGAAGGACTCCTCTCCTTGGCCCCCGTGACACCAGCCATATCGCCTCCTTACTGGAGCGCAAGCTCAACCAGTGGCCGGGGCAAATTCGCTACACTTGGCACAATCTGAGCCTAGCTCCAATTGACCGGATCGCCATGCGTAGAACCAAAGAAGATGCAGAAAAAACCCGCAGCGCCATCCTCGCGGCAGCCGAACTGCTGTTTCTCGAGCGTGGCGTCGCCCATACCAGCCTGGAACAAATTGCCCGACATGCGGGCGTAACCCGCGGTGCGGTCTACTGGCACTTCCAAAACAAGGCCCACCTGTTCCACGAAATGCTTAATCAGGTGCGCCTGCCGCTGGAGCCGCTGGCTCGGCAACTGGCTGCCAGCGAAGGCCTGGCCTCCTTGCAACTACTGCGCGATCAATGTATCGAGGGCATGACCAATCTGGTGTCCAACGAGCAGCGTCGACGCATCCTCACCGTGCTGTTGCGTCGCTGCGAGTTTACCGAAGAACTGCGCGAGGCCGAGATGCGCCATGAGGCTTTCGTCCAGCAGTTCATCGACATCTGCGAACAGCAGTTCGCCTTGCCATCCGTTCAACCGCAACTGCAGCCGGGCATCACCCCACGTCTGGCTTCACGCACCCTGCATGCGCTGATTGTCGGACTGCTCAACGACTGGCTGCTTAACCCCGAGCTGCTGGACGCAGAGCAAGACATTCCAGCGATGTTCGACAGCTGCTTCCGTGGTGTTTTGCGCCAGTGGCCGCCTAGCCACTAGAGCTGCACCGCCTCGTAACCCTGCTGGAGAATTGCGGACAAAATTCGCTCGCCATCCACGGTGCTCTCCACCCGCACCAGCCCCTCGGCCAGATCCACCTCGACCCGGGCACTCTGATCCAGCATCTGAATCGCCCGGGTAACAGCGGCAACACAATGGCCACAGGACATACCACTTACCTTGAACTGCTGCATGAGCCGACTCCTGGAATTCAAAACAAAGAACGTCAGTCTTGACCTTGCCATCGTGACAAGGTCAAGAGGCGTGAGCCTCCGCCGACAGGCTGTCGCAACCCGGGACAAAGCCAGGGCTTGACCTTGCCATGGGGTCAGGGTTGATCCTCCTGTCACCATGCCAGAAGGAAAGCCCAGCATGATCACCTTTGACCTGCCTATCCGCGGAATGACCTGCGCCAGTTGCGCAGGCCGTGTCGAACGCGCCCTGCGCCAGTTGCCAGAAGTGCGTAGCGCCAGCGTCAACCTCGCCAGCGAGCTAGCCAGGGTCGAAGCCCCGGGCGACAGCCTGGCTGCACTGAGCGCCTGCATTGAGGCCGCCGGTTACGAGGTTGCACTGGAGCCTCTGGAACTGAACATCGAAGGCATGAACTGCGCCAGTTGCGTCGGTCGCATTGAACGAGCCCTCGGCCAGTTGCCAGCCATCAGCCGGGTGGCCGTCAACCTGGCCGACGAGAAAGCACGTTTACAGGTGCTCGCAGGTTTTGATCCACAGCAGGCCATCCGCGCTGTGACGGCCGCAGGCTACACAGCCACACTGGCCAACACAAAAACGCCGACCGATGGGCCACAGGAACCCCTGCGTCAGGAACGCCTGCGCCTGCTAATTGCCCTTGCACTCAGCCTGCCGCTGGTACTGCCGATGCTGGTTGAACCGTTTGGCCTGCACTGGATGTTGCCGGCCTGGCTGCAGTGGCTGCTGGCCACGCCAGTTCAATTCGTATTGGGCGCCCGCTTCTACCGGGCTGCCTGGGCAGCCCTGAAAGCCCGGGCCGGCAATATGGATCAGTTGGTGGCCATCGGCACCAGTGCCGGCTACGGCCTGAGTCTCTATCAGTGGGCAGTAACGCCTGCCGGCAAGGTACCGCACCTGTACTTCGAGACCTCGGCCGTGATCATCAGCCTGATCCTGCTCGGCAAGTATCTGGAAAATCGTGCAAAACGGCGCACAACCGGCGCCATTCGGGCCCTACAGGCACTGCGCCCGGATCATGCGGTACGCCTGACAAACGGCCAGGAACAAACGGTCGGCCTTGAGGAACTGCTGCCGGGCGACTGCATCGTGGTCAGGCCCGGCGAACGCTTCCCGGTCGATGGCCGGGTTCTGGAAGGACAAAGTCATGCTGACGAAGCCCTGATCAGTGGCGAAAGCCTGCCGGTGGCCAAACGTCCGGGCGACCGGGTCACTGCCGGCGCCATAAACGGCGAGGGGCGCTTGCTGGTGGAAACCACCGCACTGGGCGCCGAGACCGTGTTGTCGCGCATCATTCGTCTGGTGGAGGACGCCCAGGCAGCCAAGGCGCCGATCCAGAAGCTGGTCGACCGGGTCAGCCAGGTTTTCGTCCCGGCGGTACTGCTGGTTGCTCTGGCCACTCTTCTGGGCTGGCTGCTGCTCGGTGCGCCCCTGGAAGACGCTCTGCTCAATGCGGTGGCCGTACTGGTCATCGCCTGCCCCTGCGCACTGGGTCTGGCGACCCCCACCGCAATCATGGCCGGTACTGGCGTCGCCGCGCGTCACGGCATCCTGATCAAGGACGCCGAGGCTCTGGAGCTGGCCCATGCCGTGCGGCACGTTGCCTTCGACAAAACCGGCACACTCACCGAAGGTCGTCCACGCATCATTCATACCGCCCTGGGCGATGCCACGGAGGAGGAGCTGTTACGCCTGGCCGGCGCCCTTCAGCAAGGCAGCGAGCATCCGCTGGCCAGGGCCGTGCTGCAGCACTGCAATGAGCTTTGCATCCCCCTGCCGCAGCTGCACGACAGTCGGGCACTGGCCGGGCGCGGCATCGCCGGTACGGTGGAAGGCAGAACCCTGCAACTGGGCAGCAGCCGCCTGCTGGAGGAGCAGCAACTAGAAGCAGGGACACTGGCCCAGTCAGCCCGCGACTGGGAGAACGAAGGGCGCACCCTGTCCTGGCTGATCGAAAGCGGAAAAAAGCCCCGTCTGCTCGGCCTGCTGGCATTCGGCGACGTACTCAAACCGGGCGCAGCCGAGGCGATCAGCGAGCTGCATGCTCAGGGCATCAGCAGCCATCTGATCAGCGGCGACAATCGTGGCAGCGTCGCCGCCGTCGCTGCCACCCTGGGTATCGATCAGCCTCATGCCCAGGTGTTGCCGGCAGACAAGGCACGACTGATTGGCGAGTTGCGCCGGCTGGGCACAGTGGCCATGGTCGGTGACGGTATCAATGATGCTCCTGCCCTGGCCGCCGCCGACGTAGGCATTGCCATGGGCGGCGGCACCGATGCGGCCATGCACGCGGCCGGCATCACCCTGATGCGCGGTGATCCGCGACTGGTGCCGGCGGCACTGGCCATCAGCCGGCGCACCTACGCCAAGATTCGCCAGAACCTGTTCTGGGCCTTTATCTACAACCTGATCGGCATCCCGCTGGCAGCCGCCGGCCTGCTCAACCCCATGTTCGCCGGCGCCGCCATGGCTTTGTCTAGCGTCAGCGTGGTAAGCAACGCACTGCTGCTCAACCGCTGGAAGCCCGGCAGCGACCCAAAAACGCCCTGAGCCGGGGCCGGGTTCATTTCGGCCCCGGCTCTCTGGCATAGTGTCCTTCGCACCGTTTCCGCAAGAGCATGCTCATGAACATTGGCCAAGCAGCCAGACACACCGGTCTGAGCGCGAAGATGATCCGCTACTACGAGGCAATCGGCCTGTTGCCCAGAGCCGGTCGCAGCCAGAGCGGCTATCGACAGTACAGCCAGGCTGATCTGCACCGCCTGAGCTTTATCAAGCGCGCACGGGACCTTGGCTTTTCCCTCGAAGAGGTCGGCAGATTGCTGACACTTTGGCAGGACAAACAGCGCGCCAGCGCCGATGTCAAAGCGCTGGCCGAAGAGCATATCGCCGGGCTTGAGCGCAAGATCACCGAGATGACAGCGCTACGCGACACGCTTCAGGAGCTGGCGGCCAGTTGCCAGGGCGACAGCCGGCCGGACTGTCCGATCCTCAGGGGCATTGCCGAAGGCACCGCGTGCCGCCCTGGTGGCTGCCACTGAACCCCGGCCTCAATTTTTCAGGCGATAACCCGTGCGGAAGATCCAGCCCACCAGAATGATGCACAGGCCGAGAAAGCCGAGAATCATCGCCAGGCTGACGCCGACATTGACATCGGAAACACCATAGAAGCTCCAGCGAAAGGCACTGATCAGGTAGACCACCGGGTTGAACAGCGTCACGGTCTGCCAGGCTGGCGGCAACATGCTGATGGAATAGAAGGCGCCGCCAAGGAAGGTCAGCGGCGTGACGATCAGCGCCGGGACGATCTGCAGCTTCTCCCAGCCGTCGGCCCAGACACCGATGATGAAGCCGAACAGGCTGAAGGTCAGCGCGGTGAGTACTAGGAAGGCGGCCATCCACAGCGGATGTTCGATCCGAAAGTCGACGAACAAACGCGCCGTAAGCAGAATGATCAGCCCAAGGATCACCGACTTGGTGGCTGCCGCACCAACATAACCGATGAGTATCTCCAGGTAGGATACCGGCGCCGAGAGGATCTCGTAGATACTGCCGGAATACTTGGGCATGTAGATGCCGAAGGAAGCATTGGAGATGCTCTCGGTCAGCAGCGCCAGCATGATCAGCCCGGGGATGATAAAGGCGCCGTAGCTCACACCCTGTACCTGAGCCATGCTCGAACCGATGGCCGAGCCAAACACCACGAAGTACAGCGAGGTGCTGATGACCGGAGTGGCAATGCTCTGCAACAGGGTGCGCCAGGTGCGTGCCAGCTCGAACAGGTAGATGGCCTTGATGGCATACAGGTTCATGCTCGCGACTCCTTGATCAGGCCGACGAAAATCTCTTCCAGAGAACTCTGGCTCGACTGCAGATCCTTGAAGTCGATGCCGTGCCGGGCAAGATCCCGCAGCAACTCGGCGATGCCCGTGTGCTCACGCTGGGCATCGAAGGTGAAAACCAGTGCATGCCCCTGATCCGCCAGCTCCAGGCCGTATTGATCCAGCTCGGCCGGGATCGTCGCCAGCGGCTGCTGCAGATGCAGAGTCAGCTGCTTTCTGCCGAGCTTGTGCATCAGAATCTGCTTGTCCTCCACCAAGATGATCCGTCCCTTTTGGATCACACCGATGCGATCGGCCATCTCCTCGGCTTCCTCGATGTAGTGGGTGGTGAGAATGATGGTTACGCCACGATCTCGCAGGCGCCGCACCATGCTCCACATGTCGCGGCGCAGTTCCACATCAACCCCGGCGGTGGGCTCGTCGAGGAACAGAATGGTGGGCTCATGGCTCAGGGCCTTGGCAATCATTACCCGACGCTTCATGCCACCGGACAGCTCCAGAATCCTGGCGTCCCGCTTGTCCCACAGCGACAGGTCCTTGAGCAGTTGCTCCAGGTAGGCCGGATCCGGTTTCTTGCCGAACAGGCCACGACTGAACTTCACTGTGGCCCATACGGTTTCAAACACATCACTGACCAGCTCCTGCGGCACCAGACCGATCTGCGAACGCGCCGCACGGTAGTCACGAACGATGTCGCAACCACCTACCAGTACCCGCCCCTCGCCCGGGTTGACGATGCCGCAGATGATGCTGATCAGAGTAGTTTTGCCGGCCCCGTTGGGGCCTAATAGGGCGAAGATTTCCCCCTGACGGATTTCCAGATCGATACCCTGCAGGGCCGGATGGCCCGAAGCATAGGTCTTGTTCAACTGCTGAATGGATATGACCGGCTGCACGGTGGGTTGTCCCTTGCCTGCGAAAACGATTGAGTTTAACCCGCCCTGCCGAAGGCTTCATGGCAAGGATAAAAACGGCTCACTGCAGATACCGCAGGATGGCGGCACCTGCAGCAACAATTGGCGACATATAGAGACCTTTTGACAGCCATCGGCACTATCTCTATCTTGCGCCCTCTACCTATTCTCAGGTTCTCTCTACTTCGCCAAGGAAACAGAATATGTTGCTCCGTCGCATGCTCATCATGCTCGGTGTGGCGCTTGTCGTGCTGCTCGCCCTCGCTGCCTACAAAGGCCTCTCCATTTACCAGCAGATCCAGATGTTCTCGGCCCCACCGCCGCCCATCAAGGTCTCGGCCGTACATGCTCAGGAGCAGCCCTGGCAACAGCGCCTGGCCGCCATCGGTACACTGAAGGCCTTTCAGGGCGTGGATCTGTCAGCCGAGGTAAACGGCATCGTCCGTGAGGTGCTGTTCGAGTCTGGGCAGAAGGCCGAGCGCGGCCAACCGCTGATTCAGCTCGACAGCGAAGTAGAACGCGCCAGCCTGGCTACTGCCGAGGCCGAGCGCAGCCTGGCACAGATCGAATACGAGCGTGGACGCAGTCTGGTCAGCCGCTCGAACATCTCCAAGAGCGAGTTCGACCGTCTGGCCTCGACCCTACAAAAAGCCAATGCCAACGTTGCCCAGCTCAAGGCACAACTGGACAAGAAGCGCATTCTCGCGCCCTTCTCCGGCACCATCGGCATCCGCCAGGTCGACCCCGGTGACTATCTGTCACCCGGCGCCAGCATCGCCACCCTGCAGGATCTGTCGCGTCTGCATGTCGACTTCTTCCTGCCCGAACAGCAAGCACCACGTCTGGCCCTGAACCAGCGCGTACTGCTGAGCGTCGCCGCCTTCCCGGGCGAAACCTTCGAAGGCCGGATTACCGCCCTCAACCCCAAGGTAGAGGACGAGACGCGCAACCTGCAGGTTCGCGCCACCCTGGACAATCCGGAAGAGAAGCTGCTGCCCGGCATGTTCGCCAATCTGCAGGTGCTGCTGCCCATCGAGGATCGGGTCGTGGTCGTACCGGAAACTGCCGTCACCTACACCCTGTACGGCAATTCGGTCTACATCGTAGTCGAGAACAAGGACGACCAGAACGATGCCGCAGACAACAAGGCGCAGCTAGTGGTCGAACGCCGCTTTATTGAAACCGGCGAGCGTCGCGATGGCCGCGTGGTCATCCTCAAGGGCGTGCAAGCAGGTGAGCAAGTGGTGGTCTCCGGCCAGCTGAAGCTGGACAACGGCGCCCGCGTTACCCTGGTCGACGACCCGGCGCAACCCGACACCCCTGCTGGCTCCAACTGACACACCCCGGCGGCGTAGCGGCTGATCGCCCTGCGCCGGCCGCAGGCCGTAACAGCCAAGGAAATCAACATGGCTTTCACCGATCCGTTCATCCGTCGTCCCGTGCTGGCTACAGTGGTCAGCCTGCTGATCGTCCTGCTCGGCATCCAGGCCTTCAGCAAACTGGTGATCCGCCAGTACCCGCAGATGGAAAACGCCCTGATCACGGTCACCACCGCCTACCCCGGGGCCAATGCCGAGACCATTCAGGGCTACATCACCCAGCCGCTGCAACAGGCGCTGGCCAGTGCCGAGGGCATCGACTACATGACCTCGACCAGCATGCAGAACCTTTCAACCATCTCGATCTACGCCCGCATCGGTGCCAATACCGATCGCCTGTTCACCGAGCTGCTGGCCAAAGCCAACGAGGTTAAGAACCAGTTGCCGCAGGAAGCCGAGGACCCGGTTCTGTCGAAGGAAGCGGCCGACGCCTCGGCACTGATGTACGTGAGCTTCTACAGCGACGAGCTATCCAATCCGCAGATCACCGACTACCTCTCGCGCGTTATCCAGCCCAAGCTGGCCACCCTGCCAGGCATGGCTGAAGCGCAGATTCTCGGCAACCAGGTGTTCGCCATGCGCCTGTGGCTGGATCCGGTGAAGATGGCGGCCTACGGCGTTACCGCCGGCGATCTCAACGACGCGGTGCGCAAGTACAACTTCCTCTCGGCCGCCGGCGAGGTGAAGGGCCAGTACGTGGTCACCAGCATCAACGCCACCACCGACCTGAAATCCGCCGAGGCCTTCGGCGCCATCCCGGTGAAGACGGTGGGTGACACCCGGGTGCTGGTGCGCGACATCGCCCGTGTGGAAATGGGCGCGGAGAACTACAACTCGATCAGCTCGTTCGACGGTATTCCTTCGGTATATATCGCCATCAAGGCGACGCCGAGCGCCAACCCGCTGGACGTGATCAAGCACGTACGTGCCGCCCTGCCCGAACTGGAGGCGCAACTGCCGCCGAACCTCAAGGTGGCAGTCGCCTACGACGCCACTGAATTCATCCAAGCCTCCATCGACGAGGTGATCAAGACCCTGGCCGAGGCCGTGCTGATCGTCATAGTAGTGGTGTTCCTGTTCCTCGGCGCCTTCCGTTCGGTGCTGATTCCGGTGATCACCATTCCGCTGTCGATGATCGGTGTGCTGTTCTTCATGCAACTGATGGGCTATTCGATCAACCTGCTGACGCTGCTGGCCATGGTACTGGCCATCGGCCTGGTAGTAGACGATGCCATCGTCGTGGTGGAGAACATCCACCGTCACATCGAAGAAGGCAAGACGCCGTTCGACGCCGCCATCGAAGGTGCCCGAGAAATCGCCGTACCGGTGATCTCGATGACCATCACCCTGGCAGCGGTATACGCACCAATCGGCTTCCTCGAAGGCCTGACCGGTGCCCTGTTCAAGGAGTTCGCCCTGACCCTGGCCGGCGCCGTGATCATCTCCGGCATCGTCGCCCTGACCCTATCGCCGATGATGTGCTCCAAGCTGCTGCGCCACGAAGAAAACCCCAGCGGCCTGGCACACAAGCTGGACACGATCTTCGAGCGGCTCAAGGTGCGTTACCAGAAGGCCCTGCACAGCACCCTGGAGACCCGTCCGGTGGTGGTGGTGTTCGGCCTGTTGGTGATGGCGCTGATCCCGGTACTGCTGATGTTCTCCCAGAGCGAACTGGCCCCCGAGGAAGACCAGGGCATCGTGTTCATGATGGTACAGTCGCCACAACCGACCAACCTGGACTACCTCAACGCCTATACGGATCAGTTCGTAGAGATCTTCAAGACCTTCCCCGAATACTATTCGTCGTTCCAGATCAACGGTTTCAATGGCGTGCAGTCGGGTATCGGCGGTTTCCTGCTGGCCCCCTGGGATCAACGCTCACGCTCGCAGATGGAAATCCTGCCGGAGGTACAGGCCAAACTCGACCAGATTCCGGGCCTGCAAATCTTCAGTTTCAACCTTCCATCATTGCCGGGTACCGGCGAGGGGCTGCCATTCCAGTTCGTGATCAACACCCCCAACGACTATGAGTCGCTGCTGCAGGTAGCCGAACGGGTCAAGGCACGCGCCCAGGAATCCGGCAAGTTCGCCTTCCTCGATATCGACCTGGCCTTCGACAAGCCCGAGGTGGTGGTCGACATCGACCGCGAAAAGGCGGCCCAGATGAACGTGTCCATGCAGGACATCGGTATCGCACTGGGCAGCCTGCTCGGCGAAGGCGAGATCAACCGTTTCACCATCGACGGGCGCAGCTACAAGGTGATCGCCCAGGTGGAACGTGCCTACCGTGACAATCCGGGCTGGCTGGACAGCTACTATGTGCGCAGCGAAAACGGTCGAATGATCCCCCTGTCCACCCTGATCAGAGTCAGCGACCGGGCCCGGCCGACCAAGCTTAACCAGTTCCAGCAGCTCAACTCGGTGATCATCCAGGGCTTCCCCATCGTCAGCATGGGCGACGCCATCGACACAGTCACCCAGATCACCCGCGAGGAAGCACCGCGCGGCTACAGCTACGACTACGCCGGCGCCTCGCGCCAGTATGTTCAGGAAGGCAGCGCGCTATACCTGACCTTCGGCCTGGCACTGGCGATCATCTTCCTGGTACTGGCCGCACAGTTCGAGAGCTTCCGCGATCCGCTGGTGATCCTGGTTACCGTACCGCTGTCGATCTGCGGAGCGCTGATACCGATCTTCCTCGGCCTCTCCAGTATGAACATCTATACCCAGGTAGGCCTGGTGACACTGATCGGACTGATCAGCAAGCACGGCATCCTGATCGTTGAGTTCGCCAACCAGCTACGTCGCGAGGGACTTTCGGTGCGCGAAGCCATCGAAGAGGCAGCCTCGATCCGCCTGCGTCCGGTGCTAATGACAACTGCGGCAATGGTATTTGGCATGGTACCGCTGATTCTGGCCACTGGCGCTGGCGCGGTTAGCCGCTTCGACATCGGCCTGGTGATCGCCACCGGCATGAGCGTGGGTACGGCCTTTACGCTGTTCGTACTGCCCTGCGTATACACCCTGCTGGCCAAGACGGACGCAGCTCCGGCTCAATAAAGCCTGGCGGGCGGTCCCCTCCGCCCGCCTCCCCCCCTCCCGACGGAAAGTCGCGATTAGTTCTTGCTATTTTGCCAATAAGAATTATTCTCAGTTAGGTCAAGCCACCGAAGGAGACCCGCCATGACCTACCTGATCGATGCCTGGCTGGATCGCCCGCATCCCTATCTGCGCATACTCAACCGAGAGACGGGCGAGGTTTGTGCGATGCTGGAATCCGAAGCACTGGATGAACTGCGCGACCAGGGCGATCTGGACTTGCACGAGCTAAGCTCCAGCGAACCCGGGGTACTCAAGGAACTGGTACGCAGTCTGTTCCTGTTCTGTTACGCGAGGGCATTGCGCCCCTGAAAGAAAAAGGGCGTCCGTCAGGACGCCCCCGTTCTGCGGCAGTTGCTGCAGATCTCAGAGGATCTCCAGCAGCTCCACATCGAATACCAGCACGCTGTGCGGCGGGATGCTGCCGACGCCCTGGGCACCGTAGGCCAGCTCGCTCGGCACATGCAGGCGCCACTTGCTGCCGGCATTCATCAGTTGCAACGCCTCGACCCACCCGGCAATTACGCCGCCGACAGGGAATTCGGCCGGCTGGCCACGCTCATAGGAACTGTCGAACACGGTGCCATCGATCAGTGTGCCGTGATAGTGGGTGCGCACATGGTCGTCACGCGATGGTCTGGCACCCCCGCCCGCCACCAGCACTTCATACTGCAGGCCGGACGGCAGCACGGTAACGCCTTCACGCTTGGCATTCTCGGCCAGATAGGCACGACCTTCGCCCGCTGCGGCTTCGGCTTTGGCAGCAGCCTCAGCCTGCATGCGCTCACGGATGACCTGGAAACTGGCCGACAGCTCGCTCTCGGAAACGCGGCTCGCCTGGTCGCCGAAAGCATCGCTCAGACCGGCAAGGATGGCCTCAAGGTTGACACCGGGCGGCGGGTTGTCACGCAACTGACCACCGAGCTGACGGCCAATGCCATAGCTGACGCGCCCCTCGTCGGAGGACAGATCGGGATTGAAATTGAGTTCGGACATGGGGGCTCCGTCTGGGCTGAAAAAGGTCGGCCAGACTAGCACAGAACCCCTGTCTCTACAGAACTCCCGCAGCTACCGGAAACGGCAGCCGAAGGACGCACCTTCAGTCGTGCTTGGTCAGCTTGTCCAGATAGCCCATGGCAAAGGCCGAAGCGACGAAGGTCATATGTATGATCACGTACCACTTCAGATAGGTGGGCTCGTAGCTGCGCGCATCCATGAACACCCGCAGCAGATGGATGGAGGAAATCGCCACAATGGAGGCGGCCACCTTCATCTTCAGCGAGCTGGAATCCATCTTGCCCAGCCAGTTGAGCTTTTCCTTGCTGTCGTCGATATCCAACTGCGAGACGAAGTTCTCGTAACCGGAAATCATCACCATCACCAACAGGCCGCCGACAAGAGCCATGTCGATAAGCGACAACAGCACAAGGATCAGATCGGCCTCGGCCAGAACGAAAATATTTGGCAGGATGTGCACGATTTCCTGGAAGAACTTCAATGCCAGTGCTAGCAGCCCCAGGGACAGACCAAAATAAATAGGCGCCAGCAACCAGCGCGCGGCATACATCGCGTTTTCAAGAAAACGTTCCATAGGTGGATGAGCTCACTGCAGACAGGGTCAAAACGGCGGCGAGTATAACCAGCGCGCCGGAGCAGCAGAAGTATCCTGAAGTACTGTGGATAACAGTACGTGACCGCTTGGCAGCTCAGTCCCGCTGCAAGTGGCATACCTCAGCGCAACCAGCACGCTCCTGTGCAGGCGGACGACACAGCGCCGCCCTCAGATGAAGTTGCCAGATCATGGGTTCCGAACCAGGTGTATAACCCTGCAGCTGCAGATTCCGGCCAATCTCGTACATAACCTGCTCGGCCGCGCACTCCCCCTGAAATGGCCCCAAGACTCGTACAGCAGAGGGCTGCGCAGCATCCAGGCCGGCTGCGCAAAGCACTACCCAGCGCCCCTGGTTGTCACCTAATGGCCGCACAGTGCATTCGATCCGAGTCACCAGACCCAAACACTGATGGGACAGACAGAGGCTGCGCGACATGGCGGAAATCCTCCTGACAACGAGGCTGAGGCCTGCCCGCCAATGGCCCAGGCATAGGCTGGAGTTATCCACGAACTCTATGGATAACTCTGTGAGCGGCGGGTGGGCAAAAGGTTCCGCCCGCCGGTCTGCGGCCCTTCACAGCTAGTGGGCAGAATTCGATCTAGCTGTCAGCGTCTTGTCAGCCTGCTCGTTGCTCTTGCCTTCATCTTCAGCGCCAATCTCGGCAATCTCGCGCAATCGTTCGACCACCCGCGCATTGACACTGCCTGTGGGGAAACGACCCTTTTCATCCGGTTCCCCGGCCGGCTCGCCGACCAGCAGGCTCAGCGCCTCGTCGACGTGACGCACGGCGTAGACATTGAATAACCCCTTGCGCACCGCCTCCAGCACGCGTTCGTCAAGCATCAGATTGCTGATATTGGAATGGGGAATGATCACGCCCTGCTCGCCGGTCAATCCCCGCGCTTCGCAAAGGCGGAAGAAGCCTTCGATCTTCTCGTTGACCCCGCCAACGGCCTGCACTTCGCCAAACTGGTTGATCGAACCGGTGATGGCGAAGCATTGCTTGAGCGGCGTGCGCGACAGCGCCGAAATCAGAGTACAGACTTCGCCTAGCGAGGCGCTGTCACCATCGACATAGCCATAGGACTGCTCCAGAGCAATGCTGGCGGAAATTTCCAGCGGAAATTCCTGGGCATAGCGGCTGCCGAGAAAGCCGGTAAGAATCATCACCCCCTTGGAGTGGATCGGCTGTCCGAGGCTTACCTCGCGCTCAATGTCGACGATGCCGCTACCTCCCGGATAAACGGTGGCGGAAATCCGCGCCGGCACCCCAAAGGCCGAGTCACCCACTTCCAGCACGGTCAGGCCATTGCACTTGCCTACCGCCGCCCCGCTGGTGTCGATCAGGATGATGCCGGCCAGCATGTCGTCGATAATCCGCGCCGATACACGTCCGGTACGGGTCGCCTTGGCCTTCAGCGCTCGCTCGATATGGCCGACATCTGTGATGCTCTCGCCAGCCAGCTGGCGGATGAAATCAGCCTCGCTGACCAGTTGGAACAGATCGCCGATACGCGCCGACAAACGTCCCTGGTGTTCGGCCAGGCGTGCGCTATAGGTGGCCAGGCGTGCCACGGCAGCGCCAGTCAATGGCGCCATGCCCTCCTCCGAGGTGCGCGTCTTCATCAGTTGGGCGAACTGCTCCAGACTGTCATTTTCCAGCGGGATATCCTCGTCGAAGTCCACCAGTACACGGAACATCTCCTGGAAGTCCGGATCGGCATCCTGCAACGCGTAGTAGAGCTGCCGCGAACCGATGATCACCACTTTCACCTGCAGCGGAATGACCTGCGGGTTGAGGGTTACCGTGGCGATACGCCCCAGATCGCCCAGTGGCGACTCCATCTTCAACTGTCGCGAATGCAGAGCGCGCTTGAGCGCTTCCCAGACAAAGGGTTCGCCGAGCAGCTTCTCTGCCTCTACCACCAGATAGCCGCCATTGGCGCGGTGCAGCGCGCCGGGGCGCAACTGCCGGTAGCTGGTATAGAGAGCCCCCTGATCCGAGCTGTATTCGATACGGCCGAACAGGTTGTCATAGGTCGGGTGCGATTCGAACACGACCGGCGCACCACCGTTGACATGGTGACCGACCACCAGACTCGGGCAGTACAGCTCCTCCAGCAGCTTGCGCAACTGCGCATCCGCCTTGTCCACATCCACCAGTTGCTCTACCACTGTGCGCAGCAGATTGACCTGCATCGCCTGCAGGTAAGCGCAGACCCCGGCATTCTCGGCGTACTTCTCCGACAGAGGAGCCAGCAACGGCTGCAGTGCCACGATGATGGTTTCCTCATTGAGCTGCCGTAGCGCATTGCTCGACTCGCGCTTCCATTGCGGCAGGCTGGCCAGCTCCTCGTTGAGACGCTCTTCCAGAGCGGCAATGTCAGCGTGGAAACGCTCACGCTCGGCTTCCGGCAACTGAGCGAACTCGGCCTCGTCCAGCGCCTTGCCGTCAGCCATCGGAGTAAAGGCGATATTCGTACTATCGCGGTACAGGGCGATCCCCCTTTCCAGCGACAGCCGTTCGATCACATCCAGCGCCTGGTCGTAGCGTTTGTTGAAATCGCGATCAATGGCGCTCTTCTTCTGCTGATAGGTAGGCGTTTCGAACACCGCCGGGAAGGTGGCCAGCAGGTTGTCGATCAACTGACTGATGTCGGAAATAAACGTGCTGGCAGTACCCGGCGTCAGTTCCAGTGCGCGTGGCTCGCGTGGCTCGTCGAAGTTGTTGACGTAAACCCAGTCGGCCGGCGTTTCCATGCGCTTGGCCTCGGCCTTGAGATAGCGCTGGACGAAAGAGAAACGCCCGGTACCAGGTTCACCCATAACGAACACGTTGTAGCCGGGGCGCGGCATGGCCACACCGAACTGCAAAGCCTCGACGGCACGTGCCTGACCTAGCACGCCACGAAACGGCTCCAGCTCGTCGGTACTGGCAAAATTGAACTGATCGGCAGAAAAGAGACAGGTCAGAGACTCGGGGGCAAGACGCAAAGCATCGAGGCTACGCTTGGACATTGGCAATCCTTATAGCGGGCGGAAACTTCCGCAAACATGGCGTGATTCTGGGCCTGCCATCCTGCTGCGATCAAGGCTTGCCGCTGTGCAATGCGGAAAAAGTCCCCATGCCGGGCCAGCCACGGACAATCGGATGAGCCTGCGAACCCTTGACATCGGCACAGGGCCCGGCCAAAGCTCGCCCATCCCTCCCGCAAGCAGAACCCGCGACCTTGAAACGGATATTCACCGCAATTGCCCTGGGCTTTAGCCTCCCCCTCCATGCCACCAGCCTGCAGTCACTGGCCGAGGCCCCATACTGGCTCTCTCTGGGGCATTACCAAGCCGACAGCTTCGGTGGCTGGCGCAGCTATGTGGACGACGATGAGTTCTTCCTGGCTGCCGACGGCGCACACAACCCTGCCAGTGAGCTGGCGGCCACCCTTGAGGCGCTCCGTGAGCCGGCCGAACTGGGCAATAGCCACCCGCAATGCCGCTTCCCTGCGCGCACTCGCTGGCTGAAAGCGCAACTGGCGCTGAACGACCTGCCAACCCCGGAGTGCAGCGAATACCGAGACTGGTTCACCGACGTCAACCCGCACAGTACCGTACTGGTGTTTCCGGCAGCCTATCTGAACAGCCCGTCTTCGATGTTCGGCCATACCCTGCTGCGCATCGACCAGCCCGACATCGACAGCCACAACACCGCCCTTCTCAGCTACGCGCTGAATTTCGGCGCCTTTATCGAGGGCGACGACAACAGCATCCTCTACGCTTGGCGCGGGCTGATGGGCGGTTATCCCGGTCTGTTCGCACTGGTGCCCTACCGCGAGAAACTCAGCGAGTACAACCGCCTGGAGAACCGTGACCTGTGGGAGTACCGACTGAACCTGAGCGAGGAAGAAACCGCACGCATGGTCGAGCATGTGTGGGAGCTCAAGCAGATTCGTTTCGATTACTTCTTCTTCGACGAAAACTGCTCCTTCCGCCTGCTGGAGCTGTTGGAAATCGCCCGTCCGGGAGTCCAGCTGACCGAGCACTTCCCACTTACGGCCATTCCCACCGACACAGTGCGCGCGGTAAAGGACGCCGGACTGATCGAGCGCATCGACTTTCGCCCGTCACGAGAGCGTGAACTGCTGGGCCGGGCCGAACAACTTCAACCTGAGGAACAGGTCTGGGTACTGCACCTGAGCCAGGATCCCGGGCAGGTTGACGACACCGAATTCCTTGCTCTGCCAGCCGAGCGCCGCGCACTGATCCAGGACGCGGCCTTCCGTCTGGTACGCTACCACGCCGGAACTCGGGACCGTGGCGACAATGCTCAGCGCAGCTTTCAGTTGCTGGGAGCCATCAACCGCAATCCGCCACCGGCACTGACGACCATGCGGCCTCCACTGCCCGAGGAAGGTCATGAATCGCGCACCTGGCAACTGGCAGCAGGCAGTCGCGATGACCGTGCCTTCGCCGACTATGCCCTGCGCATGGCCTACCACGATCTGAACGACAACCTCGACGGTTTCCCGCTCGGCGCACAGATCGAGATCCTCCAGCTCAGGCTGCGCCAGTACGAAAACAATCACTGGCAGCTGCAACGTCTGGATCTGGCCAACATCCGCTCACTGACACCACGCAACGCACTCCTGCAGCCCTGGTCATGGCAGGTCGGCGGTGGCCTGGAGCGGGTGCCGGGCAAGGACGGCGATACGCCACTGGTCGGCCATCTCAGTGGTGGTGTCGGCGCCAGTTGGCAGCTGCATTCGGATCTTCTCGGCTTTGCCCTGGGCACGGGCCGGCTGGAGTACAACGAAGACTTCAGCGCAACATTTTCTCCTGCAGTAGGCTTCAACACCGGCCTGCTGTGGCGCAACCCAGTGGGCAATCTGACACTGGAAGCAACCGGCGACTACTTCCACAACGGAGAGATACGACGGCGCCTGTCGCTCAACCAGCAGTGGGAGCTGGCCCGCAACCTCGGCCTGCGCCTGAGCGCGCAACGCGAGTTCAGCCACTTGGCCAGCCCTGTCAACGAAGTCAAGCTGGAGCTACGCTGGTATCACTACTGAGTAAAGCCGGCCTGAGCCTGGCGGATGCGAGGAAAACAGGCCGGCAACGCAAACCAAGCGAGTCACGACAGCTATTGCAGACGGCCCAGGGAAGGCCCAAGCGCGGGCCGAGACCAGCTCAGCCGTCGCTGTAGAGCAAGCCCAACGCCACTTCCCTGACCTCCTGCAGATCCACAGGCTTGCTCAGACAGGCCGAGGCGCCACGTCGCGTCGCCTCATCGAACAGACGCTCGTCAGCCACCGCGCTGATCACCAGCACCGGCACACCACGCAGCCTTGACTCGGCGCGCATGGCATCAAGCACCTCCAGACCGCTGCCGTCAGGCAGATCGACATCCAGCAGCACCAGCGCCGGTACATCCTCCTGCAACACTTCCAGAGCCCGCTGACACGAACTGACACCCTGCACCTCGGCAAACTCGCGCAAAGCCGCCTGCAGGATCCGGGTACAGGCCGGATGATCCTCCACGCACAACACTTGCACCAGGCGCGGAGTTGGCGCCTGCTGCTTCACGGCAGACTCGTCCTCAGCAGCGTCAGGGCTGGCGGCACTGGGCAGGTCGAGCCAGAACCGGCTGCCTACCCCCGACACACTGTGCATGCCGATCTCGCCACACATCAACCCAGCCAACTCGCGACACAGCACCAGACCAATACCGGTTCCCGGAATATTCGAACTCTCCCGCCCAAGCCTCTGGAAAGGCTGGAACAACTGCGCCTGCTGCTCCTCGGTAAGCCCCGGCCCAGTATCGTCAACCCACAACCGCACGCAGTCAGCACGCACCTCAAAACCCATGCGAATCATTCCATGAGGGTTGTTGTACTTGATGGCGTTGGACAGCAGGTTGAGCAGGATCTGCCGGACCCGGCGCGGATCGCCCTGGACAAACAGCGGCGGCACAGCCGGCTCCATTACCTGCAACTGCAGCTGTTTCTGCTGCACCTCCGGCTGCACCAGCTCGGCGCAACCGCTCAGCAGAGCGCCGATCTCTACAGGCTGCAGCTGCAACTGCTGACGCCGGCTTTCAATGCTCGACAGATCAAGAATGTCGTCCACCAGCGAGGTGAGGTGACGACTGGCACTGACAATCTCCCGCGCATAGTCGCCGACCAGCCTGGCCTCCGAACGCCCCTGCACCTCCATCTCGATCAACTGGCCGAAGCCGTGAATGGCATTGAGCGGCGTGCGCAACTCGTGACTCATACTGGAAAGGAAGCGACTCTTGGCCTGGCTTGCAGCATGCGCCTGCAAACTGGCATGACGCAGCTCTTCCTGGACCTGCTTGAGCCGTGTGATATCCACATGAGTGCCGGCGATTCGCAGCGGCAGACCATAATCGTCCCAGGACAGAACCTTGCCGCGTGTGAGCAGCCAGAGATATTCGCCCTGCCCATCAAGGTAGCGGTACTCGGCATCGAAATATTCCTCGCCATTGTCGGCGAACTGCTTGCGCAGATGGCGCAAGCGCTCCTGATCATCCGGATGCACCCGCTGACTGAATTCAGCCAGTGGCAGGCTAGAAGCCGGCAGGCCAAAGCGCCGTACGAATCGCTCGCTCAGCTCGATGGTCAACGCCTTAGTGTCAATCTGCCAAAGGCTTTCCGTGGTGCTATCCAGCACCAGTTGAAGAATGTTCTGCGCCTCCTGTCGCTCCTGTTCGCTGGCCTGAATCTGTTCTCCAGCCTGCTGCACCGCATCGGCCAGACGGCTGACCTCGAAGATGCGACTATGCGGCACGATTGGCTGATAGCGCCCCTGACCCAGGCTCGCCGCCATGGCAACAATACCGGCGATGGGCTCGGAAAGCTGGCTGCTGAGGTAGCGCGAGCGCAGCCACATAAGACCAAAGAACAACAGATAAAAGGCCAGCAGGCCGGCGATCAGCAGAAAACCGATATGCATGTAGCGTTGAGCCAACTGATTGGTCTCGTGAAAGACCTGCTCTTCGTCCACCACCAGCAGCAGACGCCACCCCGTCTGCGGAATCTCGCTCCAGGCTACCAGTTGCCGGCGGCCGCCCAACTCCACCTCCTGCACATTGCCATCACCGGAGTTCATCGCTTGCAGCAGCGGCGCCAGCCCTTCTTGCCGGGCCAGGTTGAAATCCTCGGGCTTGAGCACCTCTCGGCGCACCGCCTCCTCATAGGAATACTGGGTTAACTCACGCAGGCCAAAATCCAGCTCACCGGCAGCCGGAAGCGCCACAATGTTGTGGTCGCGGCTGACCAGCATGGCATAACCCTGCCAGGGCACATTGAGCTCGGCGATTTCTTCCAGCATCAGGCCAATGGTGATATCCAGCCCCACCACCCCTTCAAGGAAGTCCCCACGGTATACCGGCGCCACTACCGACATCATCCAACCCAAGCCTGCAGGGTCAAGATAGACCTCAGTCCACACCGCCTTGCGCTCCGGATTGTGCTTCTTATCCGCCAGATAGTAGAAGTTGTAGTCGGGTATCACCATGTCATGGGGGTACTGCTCAGGCGTGTAAAACCACGGATAGATCCGGTTGTAGCTGTCCCAGCTATTGAAATACACAGCCGCTACCAGCGGATGCGCCTGCTTGATCGAACGCATCAGCGGATCGACCTTCGACAAACGCAGCGCCTTAGCATGATCCTGCCGATCCGGAGGCGTGCTGCTGGCATAGAAAGATGCTGCCCGCCCGTCATCACTGGTGGTATAGAACACGCCGCTGTCAGTCATGGCATGGCGCTGACGCTCCAACTCGTCGGGCTGAAAACGGCTGTCGAGCAGAGCCTCATGAACCCCGTCGCGGTAAACCTTCACCAGAGCCTCGATGGAACGCAGACGACCATCGATAATCTGCCCCTCACGCAACGCGGCGCTCCCCAAATCCTTGACGGTTGCCTCCTGCAGATGCCCGATCTGCGCATCCCGCACAGCCTGATTGCTCAACAGATACACCGCGATCAACACCGACTCGACCAGGATCAGCGGAATCAGCGCACTTTGCACAAACGCTCGCCAGATCCACTGACGCAGAGGGTATCGACTGGGACTCGGCATCACCTTTCCTTTTGAAAGCGCAGACAGCTACGAGCCGCCATCATAGCCGCCCAAGACGGAATGCGCAGTCGACGTAAAGGAACCTTTGTCGTACACTGCGCCTCAAAGCAGTAACCACGAAGGTTTTGGGGCCGATTTGGATTCGACGCCGGTAACGAAACTTGAGGGGCATGCCGAGTAGGTGACAGTTCTCGTAAATCCGCTGCCACAACTTCATAGTTGCCAACGACGACAACTACGCTCTGGCTGCCTAAGGGCGCCAGCAGACCCTAGGGGATGCCTGTAAACCCGAAGATTTGGTCTGTCATATAGAACAGGATCGCCGCCAAGTTTGCTGTAGACGTAACGGCTAAAACTCATACAGCTCGCTCCAAGCACCCTGCCACTCGGGCGGCGCGGAGTTAACTCAGTAGAGATGGCTAAGCATGTAGAACCGATAGCAGAGGGCTGGCGGACGGGGGTTCAAATCCCCCCGGCTCCACCAATTCAAGCAAGCATAAACCCCTGATTTTCCTAGAGAACTTCAGGGGTTTTGTGTTTTCAGGGGCAGCAACTGTCCCGAAAGTGTCACAGCAGGATCAGGCTACCAATAATCCGGTTTGACAATGGCAGGCTTCCTGGGAAGCGGCACCTTTGGCGGGAGCTGGAAAGCCGCAAGCTCCGACTCGGGAATGTGCCGGCGGATCCAGTGGGCATGATCTTTCAGTGATCCCGGCGGATCCCGCTGTTCGTGGCGATGCGGAAGAATCACGCCAATTCGGATGTGCGGGAAGTCCGAGCGAATGGCAGCGAGTGCAGGCGCCAGGTCAGTGTCACCCGATACCAGCACGATCTGATCTAATTGCAGATCCACAGACCGGCATGCTGCCCGGTACATGCCTAGAGCCAGATTAACGTCCGTCTCTTTCTCTTCGAGCTGCCAAATCGCCACCTGATCTTGCCTGGAAGGCTTCTGACCATCGAGGTACCTGGGCGCATAGCCCTTGGCCAGCCGGTGCGTACCGAGCGTGACCGAGACGCCTCTCGCCTGCAAGGCGCGGATATAGCGATTTTGCGCATCGTTGGAGACCTGGCCACGAGTCGCAAGCCTGGCGATGACAGGAGAAGTGAAGTAATCGACAGAGACCAGTTCGGCCGACGGCTCCTGGATCCGCAAGATCTCGGCAAGCAGCGCAGGCAGATCCAACCATTTGTGGTCGGAGCCATGCAGGACGCCGTAATAGAGGTTGTAGCCGTCTACGAAGAAAGCTGTACGCACAATGCCCTATCCCTAGAAACGAAAAAACCGGCTTTGTGGGCCGGTTTCTTCACCCGAGGCTAAGGCTGAACTGAATCGGCCCGCCAAGGGTTGAGTCGTGAGGAAAGTATCCCCTAAAACCGAACACGCTTCAACACGAATCAACACGATCTCACACCAAGCTGATCAGTGATACCCGCGATAGGATTCAGCTTCACCGCCTCAGCCAGATGCTCCGGTGCCAAGTGCGCATAACGCATGGTCATGGCCAAGCTGGAGTGGCCCAGGATTTTCTGTAGCGTGAGGATGTTCCCGCCCTTCTGCATGAAGTGGCTGGCGAAGGTGTGGCGCAGTGCGTGGCTGGCCTGCCCTTTCGGCAGCACGATCCCCGATCGGCTCAACGCTCGACGAAACGACGTGATAGCGCCGGTGAACTGGCCGTGACGCTTCCAGTGATCACGAATGAACGCTTCCAGCTCGGGCTGGATCGGCACGGTTCGCACCTTGCTGGATTTGGTCTTGCTGTATGTCACAGCACCATTGCGCAGCCTGGACGGTGTGAGGCTTTCCGCTTCTGACCATCGAGCACCAGTGGCCAGACAGAGCAGCACGATAGGTTCGACATGCGGGTTGTCGCAGCCTTCGCGAATGGCAGTGAGCAGATCGGCTATCTGTTCCTGGGTCAGCCAGGACAGTTCCCGCTCCTCGATCTTGTAAGGCTTCATCAGCTCCAGGGGATTGGCGTAATCGATCTGGCCGAGGCCTCGCAGCTCGTTGAACACTGCGCGGATGTATCCGAGTTCATTGTTCAGCGTCTTGGGTGTGATGCCGGCTTCTGCCCGCAAGCGGCGATCATGGGCATAGGTGGCCGGGTCGAGCTTCATGGCGATGGGGTCACGTAGACGAACGCACAAGGCATCGAGCTTGGCCTTTCTGCGCTCACCGTCCTTGAGCATATGGCCGTGAAGATCGAACCACAGACCAACCAGCTCCGAAAGTCGGCGGCGATCCTGAGCCTTGGGGTTCCAGGCTGGGTCAGCGGCCTTGTTGGCGGTGATGTACTGCTCATAGCGCAGGGCTTCTGCCTTGGTCTTGAACAGCTTGCGGAAGCGCTGGCCACGGATGGGTTGAACGTCTGCAAGCCATCGACCGTCAGGCTGTTTCTTGACGCTCATACTGCCCTGCCCCACCTCACATGCCGTTCCTCCAGGATGTTCTTGAGGTGCTTGTACAGCCCATCCTCATCCATCCCCTTGGCGGCGTAGTGGTCACGAATCACCGGCCAGCATTCCCAATCCTTGAGCCGGTAAAAGCCCTTTCTAGCGCCCACTCGCTCCCGTGCCAACAGGCTTACGAAGTTTCCCAGGAACAGCTCCACGTTCTTGCCGGAGAAGCCCCGAGACGTCTTGTAGTTGCGCTTGTACTCGGTGTCATCCAGCAACGAATCGACCGGCAGATCAACGCGGGCATCTTCACGCAGCAGCGTCCAGATCGGTTCGTAGTAACCAGGGCGAGCCAGCAACTTGAACTGCTGCATACCGTAGCGCCACAGGCCATCCAAATGCGGCGTGAAGGCGGCGTAGCTGTTGGTGTCGATGGCGTTGCCGGTGTGCAGATCGACGGAGCCACTGGCGAATTGCTGAATCACCGAGTGGTGGTAACGCAGTTCGATACGCCACACGGTCTGGTCTTGGTTGTAGTTGTCCGGGTCGCCTTCGTCGAAGCTGTCACGACGCCGCCAAACGCCTTCCCAGTAGTCGAGCTTGTCGGTGGCCTTAGCCTGTTCGGTCTTGTTGTAGATGGCCAGTTGCACGCCACCGGCAGAGCCGAACATGTAAGTCTCCCCACGGCCGTAGACGCTGCTTTTCGTATCCCAGGTAATTTCCTTGATCCCGGAGATATCGCGGGCCGAGCGGGCGCGGCAGTGCATACGGGCGACCAGATCGGCGGGAGGTTGCCAGCCTTGAACATCCAGGGCGAGATGCACCGCGCATTGGTTGCGTTCAATGTGCGTGAGGATCTGCTCAGCGTAGAAATCCATACGGGCTTGCAGGCGCTCAGGCGACAGAGCATCAATGGCATGCGGAGACACCTCAACCTTGAGGTGTGGGCCGATGTTCTCGACCTTGGCGTTGTAGTTCTTCAGCAGCAGCACAAAGCCTAGGTCGGCGTTCTGCAGCTTGTACTGGTAGCCCGAATCCTTGCTGACACGGCCTGCATGCCAGCGCTCTCCTGCGAAGTCGACGATGGTGCCCGGCTTATCGAACAGGCACAGCAGCTCCGGCCGGAGCAGGCCACGGTACAGCTGGCGGACGGTATCGACGCCGCAGTGCAGCAGGCGGACTTTCGACAGGTCAACGATACGGGCGTTGCCCGGGTCTACGAACAGCCGACCGTTCACGTCTTCACGTGCCAGCATGTCCATGCGAAGGAAGTCTTTTGGCTTTTTCACTCAGTCACCTATTGCTGATTACTGCGGAAGTTTTCGTCTTACTTTCTGACGTGTTACAGGGGCGTCAGGTGGCGGGCGCGCCGCGTGGCACCAGCGCCCGTTGCGCTACGCTGACTCGGCGCTGGTGTCAGCTCGCGGCGTGCGGCGCCCCCGACGCAGCCGAACCCGTCTCGGCTGCGCCGAGACACACACGGCTACGTCAGGGGCTTGCACCGCTCTTGCTTCATCCATCGTTCAAGCTCCTTGAATGGGTCCGGTTCGGTCAGGCAGTTCTGTTCCTGGATGTAGGAAGGCACCTGGGGACGATCAGAGGGCGGGAGGCTTGCGTACCAGAGGAAGGCGCTCAGCAGCGCCAGGAATACGAGGTGCAGGCAGTCAGCGAAGTGCAGCGGGCGGGTCTGGATCAACACCAAGGGCTTTGCCCTTGTCATCCCACTCTTGCCGCCGAGGGCTCGGGAGCGCGGGGCGGTGAAGCTGCCCCACTCTCCCGTGGTCAGGCTCGTTTTCATGGCGTGGGGTCAAGGGTTCGCTTCGCCCGTGCTTCCGTTCGCCGGAACGGTGAAGCTGTTCCGACGAGCCGGGAGCGCGGCCCCTGACCCGGAACCATCGGCGGAATGGGTCAGGGTCATGCGGTCCAGTACGTTGCCGGAACCATGCCGGTCGCGGTGCCGCATCGCCCTGATAGTGCAAATGTCGTCGAAGTAGTACTCGTTCGGGTTGCGCGTACTGGAGCTGACTTCGACCGCCAGGAAGCACGGGGCGCCCTGCATATCCGGGGTTGGGATCAGCACGCCGACTATCTGGATGCATTGCCAGAAGGATTCCGGCTCAGCGTCCCAGGCGGTTTCAACCAGTACGGTCTTGCCGACATAGCTCAGAGCAGTGGCAGCATCGAGCTGGATACGTGGCTTACGCATGGTGGCGTTCTCCTTCCTTGGCTTGGTTCTGGAACAGGTGCGGCAGCGGAAGGCGATCCAGCACCTTGCCGGTTGCGTGACGATCACGCACGACGCGGAGGGTGTTGATGCTGTCGAAGTAGACCTCTAGCGGCAGGTCCTCGCTGCCATCGAACGGCATGGCGAGGAAGTAGCCCTCTTCGAATACGCCCGGCACCGGCAGCACCACGCCGACAATGTGGTAGCAGCGCCAGAGCATTTCGTTGTCGCCGTCCCAGCGCAGTTCGACGAGCACGGTCTGGCCGATAAAGCCGATAGCGGTGATGGGATCGAACACCAGGGCAGGCTTAGACATGGGCGTAGTCTCCTGCCTTGAACACGGTCTTGCCCTTCTCCAGATCGGCGCGGAGACGGGCAAGGTTGACCATGCGGAAATCGGCCAGCTTCATGCTCGGGATGGTCTGGCTGTCTACCCAGTTGATGACCTCTTCGACCGTCACGCCGCTTAGCTCGGCGAAGGTCTTTACGCTGCACAGGTCGAGGCTTTCGTTTGTGGCGGTCATTGGTTGCCCTCCTTGGCGGCTTTGTCCTGGGCGTAGCTCGCTTCCAGGCGAATGACGACTTCCGAGTTCATCGAACGGCGGGCCGCGAAGGCGGACTGTTCGATCTTGGCGCGCAGCTCGGGCGGTACGCGCAGCTTGAATTGCGGGTCTGTTCGGCTCACAGCGTCCACTCCTGTTCCAGTAGCTGGCGGGTCAGCAACGCCACGTTGACCATGGTGCGTTTGCCGACCTTCTGCGAAGGCAGGTAGTTACGTTCTACCCAGGTGCGTACCACGATGGGTTCGTCGCCCATGCCGATCCATTCGGCGAACTTCTGCCACGGCATCAAGGGCGGGGCACCGTGCAGCTTTTGCGGGTCGAGACCTTCCGTATCCATAAGCTTTAATCCACTATGTTCGGCAATGTTCAGCATTCCGAGGGAGCAAATATAACCCTCGGAGCAAATATAGCCCCCACCGTGAGTGAGAGCAACATTTGCCCCCGATTAAGAGAAAATCAATATCTATATGGAAAGCTCAGGCGATAGGGCTCGTCTATTGATCAAGATGTATGGCCCCAAGAGGATCAGCACCGAAAGCGGTACTGACCACAACCGTTGGAAAAGCCTTAGCAAAGGCGCAGTGCGAATCAGCACTGAAGAGATCGACGTACTGGTGAAGATCTACCCCCAATACGCCCTATGGCTGGCTAGCGGGAAGACTGCGCCGGAGATCGGCCAGACCAGCCCGGCCTACGACGAAGCCAACCGAAACTTGAGCCAACCCAACGCGGGATAGCGGTCACCCAGAAAGTAGCTAGGCGCTGGTACGCCCGAAGAGAAGGGATTCAAGAAAGGATCGAGGACGGATAATTTACTGAAGTCAAACAGCAGAATTTATTGAGCATATAAAGAGCCCACACCAATAAAGTACAGGCCAAACCATCTGCCAAAAGAAATGGAATTATAATGCAAAAAGAATCTCTTAAGGTTGCACTTGTAAAACCTGAGCAAAAAGTCTGGTTCATTAGGTCAAGCGCCGGCATACATGCTAGGCATTTCCGCTCCGCCAGCCTTATTGCAATTGGTCATCTTGAAGACGCCTTTGAGGGAACCATTGGAGACAAAATCCCCAGTGAAGATGAAATTAAAAAGGCCTTACTTTCCAACGACAAATATTCCCACTTCAAAAAGAATAAAGACGGCAAAGAAACAAAATACCTAAACAGGAAAGGCAGCCAACTACTAGGCCAAACAAAACGCTTTGTTAATGACATCAAACAAGGCGACCTAGTTGTTACAAAGAATGAAGATGGCGGCTACAACATTGGGATATGTACTGACTCACAAGCGTACATCGAACACACACCAATTGAACTAGTTATCCCAGAGGACGCAAAACGTACCGCAAGGGATAGAATAGAGCTAAAGCATAAGCTCAGAAAAAAAGTCACATGGGGGCCTTCTGTAAGCCCAAATGAACTCCCTGGAGCGGTGAGAAAAGCCACCAGAGGCCAACACACGATTACAGACCTTTCACCTCACAAGGAGAAAGTCTTTCATTTGATATATCCATTCTTTACGGATGGTGAATCACTTTATTTTTCTAGCAAAATAAGGCGTCAAGGCAAAATCGGCGCCCTCGTAGTTGGTAATCTTTTCCAAAACGTATCTCTCGCCGAAAACCTTATAAGCCAGCTTTTAAGCAACTCAATAATCAGCGAAGAATTACTTCTCCAGCTAACAGAGCGAAATGCCTTCGACCAAGAGTCAGCGGTTACGTGCCAAGCTGCATTCATGTCGCCTGGAGACTTCTGGTGCAAGGTTCCTCTACTCAGCGAGTCAGACTTTCTTGGACAAGTTTATGCCGGCGTTCTGGCATTCCTAATTCTGACCGGCCAAGCAGAAACGGTTCAATTTGATCCTATGCTTATTGCTCCCTCAGAGATATCAGCAACTTTGAAGCATAAAGAAGACGACCCCGATAGCATATTCAATGACAAACTTAAAGAGCCGGAAGCTTCTCCACTACTAAAACAGATCGCAGAGAACGCCCAGCGCAACAAGGAAGTAATCGAAAAGATAGAAAAAGACCGACACACACAGGAAATCAATGACAACTTGGAACTCGGTGTAACCGACGCAAACACGAGCAGGCTGGAAAGCTTCACATTCGGCATCAACATCATTGAATTCAGAAAGAAAAATGAAAATAATTGAGCCTATAAGTAGCTCAGTATTTATAACTGCATGCGCTTATGCCGCAGGCGTGAGCCACAATAATGCTTTTATGAGGAAATTCGGTGTCGACCCCGAGTTCAGTCAGCCGAGCATTGAAAAAGCACTTTACGATGGCGGTGTAATTACCTTTGAAGTATTCTACGGCCACTTAATGGCCATGCTAAATTTTGCAGCATCCGGTATTGGATTAAGCATCCTCGCTGTCGCAGCGCTAGGAGTAATCGCACTACTGCTGTGGAACAGAAGAAGAATACCTCAGTTAAAGGAAAAGCTTCTTGAATTCTCAACATTGCTTGGAGCATTTACACCAATTGGGCTCATTGGCATAAGCTACATAATATTCCTTACATTCTCTGCATTTAACAAAGGAACGGAGAAAGGAGAGGAGTTAGCACTAAAATTTATAAAGACCTGCCAATGGATTGAAATGAACAAAGGAAAAGAAAAACACAAGGCGTGCGCATTCAAGAAAGATGACAATGCAATTTGGTACTTTGAGTTAGAAACCGCAGGCTCAAAGACTGAAGCTAAACAACTCTCAGAACTAGACAGCATTTCTTATCTAACGCCGCAAAAGTTAATAGAATAAACCTTATAGCTAGTGATCTTCCTGATGCGTAAGAAATGCCTCAAAAGTGTCACAGACACAGCAAGGCACAGCAGATCAATGCGCCATAGCGATGACGACAACAGGCCGGATTGCTTGGGGAAGCGAGCTACAGCGGGACAATGCAGAAGCCCCGACACGGGTTCAAATCCCCCCGGCTCCACCATCAACCACACAAGAGCTTGATTTCACAGGCTTTTGTGCTCAGTCTACCGGCCGTTCCTGGCCGGTGTGACACTGAGGTGTGACACTCATGTGGGGCATCGCTTCGGTGCCCACCATGAAACCCTCCCCCTCCTACCTCACACGCAACCGACACGGAACCTTCTACTTCCGCATCGTGATTCCACGACCATTGCGAGCCTTGCTCCATGGCCAGCGAGAAGTCAGACGTACCCTGAAAACAGACAGCGAAAGGCTGGCGCGTAAGCGTGCCCGGCAATACGTCGCACGCTACGAAGCCATCTTTGACAAGGTAGTGAACATGGTTGAGCGTGATGAACTCGGCCTGACCGAGGCCGATTACAAGGAGCTGATGGAGCTCCTCCCCGATACAAAGCCGACGCCGGATTTCTCCAGTCCGCAGGACGAAAACCAATCAGCCGAGCCCATTCTTTCCGAGAAGGAAATCGAGGCTCGCCAGCGCCGCAGGGAAGTAGAGCGCCTGCTAACTGGAGCCTATGGCCGCCCAATACCAGCCGAATTAGAGCAGGTGGCGCAACGACTGCTAGAGCTTTCCCGCACCTACCAATCGACAGAGCTACGAGCAATCCTGCCAAAGCTCCGAGATCAGCTGGCGCTAAGCGGTCTTGCCTCGACAGCTCCAGCCTTGATTACACAGAGGCATGATTTTGATCCTGCAATAGCAGAATGGACTCTCTACGACGTATGGAAACACCAGCTTGAACGGGACAAAGCCGATACCTCAGAGACAGGCGGGCAAGCAAACCACGGCGGCACCTATGAAGAGAGCGAACGCCGGGCTCGCGTGATGACTGTAGTGGTCAACCCATCCCGGACAGTGGGTTAAGTTTTTCTTCGGCCACCGCAGGTGGCAGTCCGTCGTTGAACTGATGTGGCCTGCCCCAGTTGTAACGGTGCATCAGGTAATGACTGATGTCCCGTTGAGCTTCCGAAGCGGTAACGTAGCCTGTCGCCGGAATCCATTCGGATTTCAAGCTGCGGAACAATCGCTCCATCGGTGAGTTATCC
>NZ_BPLZ01000018.1 GCF_019656335.1 Pseudomonas sp. NCCP-436
TGCGCTCCGGCTCCTGCGCGGTGAAGTCGCGCTCCAGCAGGTTTTTCACGCCTGCTGGACGGCTACTGGCGACTCTTCCAAAGCCACGTCTCTTACGGCGAGGCCAGCCTTGAATGCGCTCGGCCGCCATCAGGCGAGCAACGCGGTTCAGGCTGACGGTTTCGCCCTCGTCGAGAAGATCCTCGTGCATCCGGGGCGCTCCGATCACGCCACGGCTGTCCTCGTGAATCTCCCGAATGCGCCTCACCAGGCGCGCATTTTCTTGAGCCCGCAGGCTTGGTTCGCGATCCTGCCAGGCGTAATAGCCACTAGCAGAAACCTTCAGGCAGTTAGCATGGTCGGGTTGGGTTTCCTCTCAAAAATACCATGCTCAAAAAGCCGCGAATTTCCTATAAAAAATCCATACAGAACAATGCGTTATATAAACTCAATACCATGAACACACCATCAGAGGCGGCATGGTATCGAGTGCCGAACATGGCATCAGGTTCAAATCGTACCATCTACCATGCCATAGAAATGAGGTGCTTGGCGATGCGAAAATTTGCCAGACAGTACCAAGCCAAGAATGAAAAAAGCCCGCAATTACGCGGGCTTAGAGGTATTTTAATGCTCTTTGGTGCCGGTCTATGCCGGACGCGGGATCATTCCCACTCAATAGTTGCCGGCGGCTTGCTCGACACGTCGTAGGTGACGCGGGAGATGCCTTCGATCTCGTTGATGATGCGACCGCTGACGGTTTCCAGCAGCTCGTAGGGCAGGTGCGCCCAGCGGGCGGTCATGAAGTCTACGGTTTCCACCGCGCGCAGGGCGACGACCCAGGCGTAGCGGCGACCGTCACCGACCACTCCGACAGATTTCACCGGCTGGAACACTACGAATGCCTGGCTGGTCTTGTGGTACCAGTCGGCCTTGCGCAGTTCTTCGATGAAGATGTGGTCGGCACGGCGCAGCAGATCCGCGTATTCCTTCTTCACCTCGCCGAGGATGCGTACACCGAGGCCCGGGCCCGGGAATGGATGGCGGTAGACCATGTCATAGGGCAGTCCCAGTTCCAGACCGATCTTGCGCACTTCGTCCTTGAACAGCTCGCGCAGCGGCTCGATCAGTTTCAGGTTCATCTGCTCCGGCAGACCGCCGACGTTGTGGTGGCTCTTGATCACGTGGGCCTTGCCGCTCTTGGCGCCGGCCGACTCGATCACGTCCGGGTAGATGGTGCCCTGAGCGAGGAACTGGATGTTGTCCAGTTTGTTGGCTTCGGCATCGAAAACGTCGATAAAGGTACGGCCGATGATCTTGCGCTTCTTCTCCGGGTCAGTCTCGCCGGCCAGATTGTCGAGGAACTGTTGCTCGGCGTTGACGCGAATTACTTTGACGCCCATGTTCTCGGCGAACATGGCCATGACCTGGTCGCCTTCGTTCAGGCGCAGCAGGCCGTTGTCGACGAATACGCAGGTCAGTTGCTCACCGATGGCCTTGTGCAGCAGCGCTGCCACCACCGAGGAGTCCACGCCGCCGGACAGCCCCAGCAACACGTTGGCGTCGCCAACCTGGGCTCGGATCGCGGCTACCGCGTCCTCGACGATGTTGGCCGGAGTCCACAGGGCTTCACAACCGGCGATTTCCAGCACGAAGCGCGACAGGATACGGCCGCCCTGCTTGGTGTGGGTCACTTCCGGGTGGAACTGCACGCCGTAGTAGCGGCGGCAGTCATCACTCATGGCGGCGATCGGACAGCTCGGGGTGCTGGCCAGGATACTGAAACCTTCCGGCAGGCGGGTCACCTTGTCGCCGTGGCTCATCCACACGTCCAGGCCCAGCAGACCATCGGCGTCCACGTGATCCTCAATGCCATCGAGCAGTTGGCTTTTGCCGACCACGTCGACCCGGGCATAGCCAAATTCACGCAGATCCGAGCCTTCCACCTTACCGCCGAGTTGCTCGGCCATGGTTTGCATGCCGTAGCAGATACCCAGCACCGGCACACCGAGGTCGAACACTGCCTGCGGCGCACGTGGACTGCCCGATTCATGTACCGACTCCGGACCGCCGGCGAGAATGATGCCGCGCGGGGCGAAGGCGCGGATGTCCTCGTCGCTCATGTCCCAGGGGTGCAGTTCGCAGTAAACGCCGATCTCGCGCACGCGCCGGGCAATCAGTTGGGTGTACTGGGAACCGAAGTCCAGAATCAGGAT
Organism: Pseudomonas sp. NCCP-436; assembly: GCF_019656335.1. GTDB lineage: Bacteria > Pseudomonadota > Gammaproteobacteria > Pseudomonadales > Pseudomonadaceae > Aquipseudomonas. The sequence goes on from NZ_BPLZ01000018.1 coordinate 2,196, forward strand.
TCGGTGAGCGTGAATGTCGTGGGCCATGGCCGTCTCTCGTAGGTATTCACAAATGACACGGGGCTGATCGAACAGCCCCGTAATTCACAACATGGCGTCGAATCAACCGACCCTGTAGTTCGGCGCTTCCTTGGTAATCTGCACGTCATGGACGTGCGACTCTGCCATGCCAGCGCCGGTGATGCGGACGAACTGTGGCTTGGTGCGCATTTGCTCGATGGTGGCACAACCGGTGTAACCCATGGAGGCGCGCAGGCCACCCATCAACTGGTGGACGATGGCGCTCATCGCGCCCTTGTATGGCACACGGCCTTCGATGCCCTCAGGTACCAGTTTTTCGGCACCAGCCGAGGAATCCTGGAAGTAGCGGTCGGAGGAGCCCTGCGCCTGGGCCATGGCGCCCAGCGAGCCCATACCGCGGTAGGCCTTGTAGGAACGGCCCTGGAACAGCTCGACTTCGCCCGGGGCCTCTTCGGTACCGGCCAGCATGGAGCCGATCATCACGGCCGAGGCTCCGGCAACGATGGCCTTGGACAGATCACCGGAGAAGCGGATGCCGCCATCAGCGATCAGCGGTACATCGGTGCCTGCCAGAGCCGCAGCGACATTGGCCACAGCACTGATCTGCGGTACGCCGACACCAGCGACGATGCGGGTGGTGCAGATCGAGCCGGGGCCGATACCGACCTTGACGCCGTCGGCGCCGGCTTCTGCCAGAGCCAGAGCGGCCTCACCGGTAGCGATGTTGCCACCGATCACCTGCACCTCGGGGAAGTTCTGCTTGACCCAGCGCACGCGCTCGATCACGCCCTTGGAATGACCGTGGGCGGTGTCGACGATGATCACGTCAACGCCGGCAGCCACCAATGCTGCTACACGGTCACCCGTATCAGCGCCGGTGCCGACCGCAGCGCCAACGCGCAGCTGGCCATCGGCATCCTTGCTGGCCAGCGGATAGGCCTTGGCTTTTTCGATGTCGTTGACGGTCATCATGCCCTTGAGGCGGTACTGGTCGTCGACGATCAGCACACGCTCGATGCGGTGCTTGTGCAGCAGCTTGCGCACGATGTCCTTGTCTTCGCCTTCCTTGACGGTGACCAGGCGCTCCTTCGGGGTCATGACATCACGCACCTTGGCATCCATACGGCTTTCGAAGCGCACGTCACGCGAGGTGATGATGCCTACCAGATCGCCGTGGTGCAGCACCGGCACACCGGAAATATTGTGCTGGTGGGTCAGCTCGAAAAGGTCGCGCAGGGTGGCATCGGCCTCGATGGTGATTGGATCCTTCACCACGCCGGACTCAAAGCGCTTGACCTTGCGCACTTCGGCAGCCTGCTGCTCGATGGTCATGTTCTTGTGGATTATGCCGATGCCGCCTTCCTGGGCCATGGCAATGGCCAGGCGTGCTTCGGTCACGGTGTCCATCGCGGCGGACACGAGTGGTATATTCAGTTCGATGCCACGAGTCAGGCGGGTCTTGAGGCTGACGTCCTTGGGCAGAACCTCGGAGTAACCGGGAATGAGCAGGACGTCGTCGAAAGTGAGTGCTTCTTGGCTGATGCGCAGCATAGCGGGCTCCCGAGCGGGAAAATAAGAAGCGCGGCATTATATCGACTTGGCGCGTTTCACTCAACGCAATTGCAGTCGTCGGCCAGCATTCTCCTGCCAACCTGGCGCCATCAAGAACCGGGCTATAGCGGCTGTTCGATCACCACCTGGCGCACGGCAAAACCCAGTCGTTCGGCGAAGGCTTCAACGAAGGCCGGACGCAAGCCGGCCTCAACCCAGCCGTTGAAGATGAAGCCCAGATTGGAAAAGCCGCAGGGCTGGAGAAACAGAAAGCCGTTGATATCGTCCTCGAAGCCGCACTCCGGGCAGCAGAACACATCTGTCTCCCCCGGAAACCATTCCTCCAGGCTGGCAAACAGCGGCACGCCGATTTCCTGACGGCATTCGGGACAGCCCGCTTCCTCGAGAAAGTCGCCCGTAGGTACATAGATGCAACGCCCAGAGATCACTTCCAGACCGTTGTAGCGCTGCCCGTAGGGCAGTAGATCAGGACGTTCGGCGATACGCCGGGCAGCGGGGCCGATGGCATAAGCCATGCCCCGGCCGCCAAAGCCACAGGTGGTGGGCAGCGCTTCGACAATCTGCTGACGCACCAGCCAGGCCAGCAGCGACTGGGCCTTGCTTTCATGGGCAGGCACGGTGGAAATCTGCGGAACGAGGATCAACTGGGAAGGCATAGTGGGGCCGTTACTTGGCAAAGCCGGCAGCATAGAGCCTGCCGCCGGCAAATCAAGCCTGCCAGAGCTCAGCCGAGAGTTACCGGCAACGCCTGCCGCCGCGTCATGATGCGCTCGCGAACCAGGTCGTAAAGCCAGTTGAACCCTATCGTATAAGGCAGGAAGAACAGGATCAGGCCAATATCCAGCAGCAGCGCCTCCCACAGACCTACCGACAGCCACCAGGCCGCCAGCGGCACTACGGCCAGAATCAACCCCGCCTCGAACAGCAGCGCATGTGCTATGCGCACCAGCAGACCGCGCTCAAAGCCCATACGCGCCTGAGCACGGTCAAACAGATAGTTGAAGAGCATGTTCCACAGCATGGCGATGGTCGAGAACATCAGCGCCAATACTCCCAGGTGAAAAACCGGCTTGTCCAGGAACAGCAACATGCCGGGCACGATAATGGCGATAGCCAGCGACTCAAAGGCCAGCGCATGGCCGATGCGTTCGATAAGTGAGCGCTCGATGGCGGTTTTCATTACACAACCTCATGTAGACATTTGATCTGAGCGCCATGATCATCGATTAAAAGGTTAGAAACCAATTAACAGCCATCGGCCAAATCGATATGAATATTTCTCCTGAAGCTCTGCTTGCCTTTACTCATGCAGCCCATTGCGGTTCTTTCAGCGCGGCGGCCAGACGCCTGGGCAAACGCCAGTCGACCGTCAGCGAGACGGTTGCCCGCCTTGAACTGGATCTGGGTGTCGAGCTGTTCGTTCGCGGCGCCCGGCAACTGCAGCTAACCGAGGCCGGAAGCAGCCTGCTGAGTCGCGCCGAAGCCGTGCTCGAGGCCAGCGATCGGCTGGTGCGCCATGCCGTGCAACTGGCGCAAGGCCATGAAGCGAGCCTGACCCTGGCATTTTCCGACAGCTACCAGTCGCACCAGTACGAAGCCTGCTTCGCCGAGCTGGATCGGCGCTTTCCCGAACTGAATTTCGAGTGCGTGATTGCCGAGCATGCGGACATTCTCGATCTACTCGACCAAGGCCGTGTGCAACTGGGCCTGACAGCCGCGCAGGCCAGCTATCCGGCGCATCTGGCCCACCGGCCGCTGCCCGGATTCGGCGAATTCGCTCTCTTTGCCGCCAGGCAGCATCCGCTGGCAAACCTCACGGTTGTGCGTCACGAGGATCTTGCCGAACACCGCGCGTTGCGCCTGAGCAGCGTCAGCCGCAATGCCCTGCCCGACGACCTGCTGCCGAATACCAGCGGACGCTGCTGGTCGGCTCCGGACTATCTAATGCTGCTGGAGATGGCCGAACTGGGCTATGGCTGGACGGCACTGCCCCGCCACCTGGTTCAGAATTACGGGCGCCAGCGCCTGGTGGAGCTGCAACTGCCGGGCTGGCCGCGGCGCGTGCAGGTCGATGCACTCTGGTCGCGGCAACGGCCGTTGGGGCCTATTGCCGCCTGGTTGCTGGAACACCTGAGCGAACACGGCAGTCGCCCTGCCTGGACATAGGCCCTATCATGCGCGGCATGTACGACGATCCCTTCAAGCGCCTGAACCTCGACTGCGAGGTACTCAGCGTCAGCCAGCTCAACAACCGCGCTCGCCTGCTGCTGGAGGACGTGTTCTCCAGTATCTGGGTGGAAGGCGAAATCTCCAATCTGGCCCGCCCTGCTTCCGGGCATGTCTACTTTACTCTCAAGGACAGCCAGGCTCAGGTGCGCTGCGCCCTGTTCCGCCAGAATGCTGCGCGTGTTCGCCAAGTACTGCGCGACGGCCTGGCCGTGAAAGTACGCGGCAAGGTCTCGCTGTTCGAGGGGCGTGGCGACTACCAACTGATCCTCGATACGCTTGAGCCAGCCGGCGATGGCGCCCTGCGCCTGGCCTTCGAAGCACTGAAGGAAAAACTCGGCGCCGAAGGCCTGTTCGCCGCCGAGCGCAAGCGCCCGCTGCCACGTCATCCGCAGCGCATCGGCATCGTTACCTCGCCCACCGGAGCGGTAATCCGCGACATCATCAGCGTATTCCGCCGCCGTGCGCCGCAGGTGGAGCTGAACCTGATCCCCACCGCTGTGCAGGGGAATGAGGCCATTGCCCAGATCGTCCGAGCCCTGCAGCTGGCCGACGCACGCGGCTTCGACGCGCTGATCCTGGCCCGTGGCGGTGGCTCGCTGGAAGATCTCTGGTGCTTCAACGAGGAAGCCGTAGCCCGTGCCGTGGCAGCCTGCAGCACGCCCATCATCAGCGCGGTTGGCCACGAGACCGACATATCGATCAGCGACTTTGTTGCCGACGTACGCGCTCCGACTCCATCGGCCGCCGCAGAGCTGCTGGCACCGGATAGCGGCGAACTGCTACAGCGCCTGCATACCCTGCAGCGCCGTCTGATGTTGCAGATGCAGGGCCGCCTGGCACGCGAGCATCTGCGTCTGGAAGGCATCAGCCGGCGCCTGCGTCACCCCGGCGAGCGTCTGCGCCAGCAGGCGCAGCGCCTCGACGAACTGGACATGCGCCTGCGCCGCGCAGCCCGCCTGCGGTTGCAGCAGCAGCACGAACGCCTGGCACGCCTCGACACCCGCCTGGCAGCTCAGCACCCTGGTCGCACCCTGCACCTGCTGCGTCAGCGCCTCGATAGCCTGGCCGAGCGCCTGCCCCGGGCAATCCAGGGACAGTTGCGCAGCCAGCACCAGCAACTGGGCGCACTGGCGGCACAACTGCAAATCGTCAGTCCACTGGCTACCCTTGGCCGGGGCTACAGCATCCTGCTCGACGAACGTGGCCAGGCCTTGCGCAGCGCCGCCCAGACCGAACCGGGCCAGCGACTGAAGGCACGCCTGAGCGAAGGTGTGCTGGATGTGCGGGTCGAAGACAACCATCTGCAACCGGCGACCCTGTCGCTGCTGGACTGAAAAACGATGCCCAAGTCTAACCGTAGTCATCTGTTCACCGGCCTGCTGGCCCTGCTCCTCAGTCTTCCGGTTCACGCCGAAGGCTTCATCACCCGCCTGCTGAACAAACCGGTGCCAGGCGGCGTGGCAGTGATCGATCTGGGCAATCCACAACAGCCGCCCAAGGTTCGCTACCAGGGCAAACCGGTGCTCACTGTGCATGAGGATGGTCAGCGCTGGATCGCCATCGTCGGCCTTGCGCTAAGCGTAAAACCTGGCCGCCAACAGATCGAACTGGACGACGGCCGCACACTGCCCTTCGAGGTTGGTACCCGGCATTACGCCGAGCAACGCATCACCCTGAAGAACCAGCAGCAGGTCACGCCCAATGCCGATAACCTCAAGCGCATCGAACGTGAGCTGGCCGAGCAGACCCGCGCCTACCAGCGCTTCAGCGCCCGCCAGCCGAGCAATCTGTTGTTCGAAAAGCCGGTCAACGGGCCACTGTCCAGTCCCTTCGGCTTGCGTCGTTTCTTCAACGGTGAAGAACGCAACCCGCACTCCGGGCTGGATTTCGCCGCCAATCGCGGTACTCCGATCAAGGCGCCGGCCGCCGGCGAGGTGATCCTGGTCGGTGACTACTTTTTCAACGGCAAGACAGTGTTCCTGGATCACGGTCAGGGGCTGATCAGCATGTTCTGCCATCTCTCGGAGATTGATGTGAAACCGGGCCAGCAGATTCCCCGCGGTGGTCACATCGGCAAGGTCGGCGCCACCGGCCGCGCCACCGGGCCACATCTACACTGGAACGTCAGCCTCAACGACGCCCGCGTCGACCCGTCGATCTTTATCGGCGCCTTCAAGCCCTGAATCAGCGATATTTGGGCGCAGACGGCAACTTTGCTAAGGTCTGCCGCTCTGAAAGCGGGGAAGCCCGCCTTCCCTAACGCTTAAATCAATTCCGTTGCGGAGTCGGAAATGCCGAACGAGCTCACCCATTGGACGAACTGGCTGAACGAACAGCCGGAACTGCTCACCTTTAGCGCCAGCCTGGCGCTGATCATTGCCGCCTGGCTGTCGAACTGGATCGTCAAGCGCATCCTGGTACGTGCCATCTACCGCCTGGTTGGCGCCACCACTCTGGGGCGTCACGGCCAGATCAAGGAAAGCGGCATTATCAAACGCCTGTCCAATATCGTCCCGGCACTGGTGCTGTCGGCTGGCGTGATGCTGGTGCCGGGCATGCCGAAAACAGTGGTCACTATCACCCACAATGTCTGCAGCGCCTTCATCATCCTGACCATCGCGCTGGCTATCGGCGCCCTGCTGGACATCCTCAACACGCTCTACCAGCGTCGCCAGAATGCCCATCTCAAGCCCATCAAGGGCTACCTGCAGGTGGTCAAGATCGCCCTGTTCGCCATTGCTGCGATCCTCATGGTGGCTACTCTGATCGACCGCTCGCCGCTGATCCTGCTGTCCGGCCTCGGTGCCATGGCTGCGGTGCTGATGCTGATCTTCCAGGACACCCTGCTGTCGCTGGTAGCCAGCGTGCAGATTTCCTCCAGCGACATCATCCGCGTCGGTGACTGGGTGGAAATGCCGCAACTCAATGCCGATGGCGACGTGATCGACATCGCCCTGCACACGGTCAAGGTGCAGAACTGGGACAAGACCATCACCACCATCCCGACCAAACGCTTCATCACCGACCCGTTCAAGAACTGGCGCGGAATGCAGGAATCCGGTGGCCGGCGGATCAAGCGTGCGCTGTATCTGGATCAAACCAGCGTACATTTCCTCTGTGACGAGGAAATCGCCCGCCTGCGCCGTTTCATGCTGCTCGACGACTACCTCGACCGTAAGGATCAGGAGCTGCGAGACTGGAATGCCCGGCTGGCCGAGCACGGCAAGGAGCCGGTCAATACCCGACGCATCACCAACATCGGCAGCTTCCGTGCCTATGTCGAGCATTACCTGCGCAACAGTCCCAACATCCATCAAGACATGACGCTACTGGTACGCCAGCTCAGCCCAACGGCTGACGGCCTGCCGCTGGAGATCTATTGCTTCACCAACACCGTGGCGTGGAATGCCTACGAAAGCATCCAGTCAGACATCTTCGACCACCTGCTCGCTATCCTTCCGGAATTTGGCCTGCGCGTGTTCCAGCACCCGAGCGGTGCCGATATGCGCGAACTACGCCTGCCTGTCGCCGAGTCGCACTGAAGCCCTGCCTGCCGCAGCCCGAGCCGGGCTGCGGCGCGGAGGTTGCTGTGCCTCCAGCAATAAATCGTAAAAAACCTCGCCCCCAGAGCAAACTCTCGCCAAGTTAACGCTTTATACGCAATTAACACGCGTTTTTTGCAAGCGTATTGCCATCTTTAACCCTGGTAAGTAGGGTTGTCAGCATGCACACGCCTCATTCCCTCCTGTTACGGCAACACAGTTGCCTGCAACTGGTTGCCCAGCGACTGCGTAGCTGATCGCCACGCCTCTCGCTCGTTAGCCTGATCGCCAGCGCCACAAGCCTGGCAGTACAAAGGACACATAGATCATGACCATGCTCAAAGACCCGTCGAAGAAATACCGCCCCTTTACCCCAATCCAGCTCCCGGATCGCACCTGGCCGGACAAAATCATCGACAAGGCGCCAATCTGGCTGTCGACCGACCTGCGCGATGGCAACCAGTCGCTGATCGAGCCGATGGATGCCGAGAAGAAAATGCGCTTCTTCAAGTGTCTGGTGGCAGTGGGTCTGAAAGAAATCGAAGTGGGCTTTCCGTCTGCCTCGCAGACCGACTTCGACTTCGTCCGCGAGCTGATCGAGGGCGGTCACATTCCGGATGACGTGACCATTCAGGTGCTGACCCAGGCCCGCGACGACCTGATCGAACGTACCTTTGAATCGCTCAAAGGCGCCAAGAAGGCCATCGTCCACTACTACAACGCCTGCGCCCCGGCCTTTCGCAAGATCGTCTTCAACCAGGACAAGGCTGGCGTGAAAGCCATTGCCGTGGCCGCCGGCAAGACCATTAAGCGCCTCGCTGAAGCAGCGCAGGAAACCCAGTGGGGGTTCGAGTACTCGCCTGAAGTATTCAGCAGCACCGAGACCGACTTCGCCGTCGAAGTGTGCAACGCGGTGATCGACGTGTTCCAGCCGACCCCGGCCAACAAGTTGATCCTCAATCTGCCGGCCACTATCGAGTGCGCCACGCCGAACAACTATGCCGACCAGGTGGAATGGTTCGGTCGCCACATCAACAAGCGCGACAGCGTGCTGATCAGCGTGCACACCCACAACGACCGAGGCACTGGCGTGGCCGCTTCCGAGCTGGCTGTGATGGCCGGTGCCGACCGCGTGGAAGGCTGCCTGTTCGGTAACGGCGAGAGGACCGGCAACGTCTGCCTGGTGACTCTGGCCTTGAACCTCTACACCCAGGGTGTGGATCCGCAGCTGGACTTCTCCGACATCGATGCGGTGCGCAAAGTTGTTGAAGAGTGCAACCAGATTCCGGTCCATCCGCGCCATCCGTATGTCGGTGATCTGGTCCACACCGCCTTCTCCGGCTCGCACCAGGACGCCATCCGCAAGGGCTTCGCCCAGCAGAAGCCGGACGCGATCTGGGAAGTGCCGTACCTGCCAATCGACCCGGCCGATATCGGCCGCGACTACGAAGCGGTAATTCGCGTCAACAGCCAGTCCGGCAAGGGGGGCATCACCTTCCTGCTGGAGCAGGAATACGGCATCAGCCTGCCACGCCGCATGCAGATCGAGTTCAGCCAGGTAGTACAGCGTGAAACCGATCGTCTCGGCCTGGAAATGACCGCACAGCAGATCTATGCCCTGCTTGAGAGCGAGTACCTGCAGGCCGACGCGCCCTACGCGCTGAAAAGCCATCGCCTCCAGGAAGAGAACGGCACCAGTGCCGTTGATGTGGAAGTAGTTGAAAACGGCGAGAACCGCCACTGGCGCGGCATCGGCAAGGGGCCGCTGGAGGCGCTGGCAGCGGCTCTGCCGGTTTCGGTCGAGGTGATGGACTACAGCGAGCATGCCATCGGCGCCGGTACCAATGCCAAGGCAGCAGCCTACATTGAGCTGCGTGTCAACGGCGGCCGCGCTCTGCACGGTATCGGCATTGACGAGAACCTGACCACGGCCAGTTTCCGCGCTCTCTTCAGTGCCCTGAACCGCGCCCTGAGCCAGGCCGATTCGCAAGCAGCCTGATCCTCTTCCGCAAGGACACAGTAAAACGCCGGGCAATGCCCGGCGTTTTACTGTTCGGATTAGTCTGCGGTTTTGCGATCAACGCCCGCCGCTGTCACCCTGACAGTTGCCAGAGACGCCTGGCGGATCAGCTCAGGGTAAAGGCATCCGCATCCAGGTGCGCCGGGAAACGCTCACGATAGGCATACAGCGCTTCACTCGAAAGACGGACACGGAACACCCCGTCGCCCTCACCTGTTGCCAGCAGCGTGTCACCCTGGAAATCCAGCACCTGGGAGTCGCCGGTATAGGCATGCCCATTGGGATCTTCGCCAACCCGGTTCACCCCGGCGACATAGCACAGGTTCTCAATGGCACGTGCCGGCAATAGCCGGTTCCAGTGGTTACGTCGCAGTGCCGGCCAGTTCGCGGTATAGATCAGTAGATCGGTATCGCCGGTATTGCGCGCCCACACCGGGAAACGCAGGTCGTAACAGATCAGCGGACGCACATGCCAGCCCTTGAGCTCCAGTACCACACGCTGCTCACCGGCACTGTAATGCTGGTGCTCACCGGCCATGCGGAACAGGTGACGCTTGTCGTAATACGCCAGGGAGCCGTCCGGACGCGCCCAGAGAAAACGGTTGCGGTAGCTGCCGTCTGCCGCCTGGATGATCAGGCTGCCACCGATAACCGCACCAACTGCCTGCGCCTGCTCCTTCATCCAGAGCGTCATGGGGCCGTCTTCAGGCTCAGCGAGCACGGCAGACTCCATGGAAAAACCGGTGGAGAACATCTCCGGCAGTAGCACCAGATCGGCGCCATGGGCCTGCTCCAGCAGCGTCTGAAAATGCTTGCGGTTGGCCGCAGGGTCCTGCCAGGCCAGAGTGGTCTGGATCAGCGCCAGTTCGAGATCGGGTCTGTCATTCATCACACATTACTCGCCATGGAATAGGGAGGTGGGCGAGCACCTCCTTCGTTCGGGGTAAATCCGTTGCAGCGCTATACGGCGCTGAGCTTTTCGGCGGCCTCACGCAGGGTTTGCTCGCGCTTGGCGAAGCAGAAGCGCACCAGACGCATATCCCTGGGTGCCGACTGGTAGAACACTGATACTGGTATGGCCGCCACGCCATGCTCGCGGGTCAGCCATTCGGCCATGGCCACGTCGTCCAGGTCCGGACGGATTGCCGAATAGTCGGCCAGTTGGAAATAGGTACCGGGCGTGCGCTTGAAGCGGAAACGCGAGCCGGCCAACAGGTCGCAGAACAGATCGCGCTTGACCTGGTAGAAGGCCGGCAGTTCCTCGACATGCTCCGGATGCGCCGCCATGTACTCGGCCAGCCCATGTTGCATGGGTGTCACACCGCAGAAGTTGACGTACTGGTGGATCTTGCGCAGCTCGGCGCTCAGCGCCGGCGGCGCTACCACATAACCGGTCTTCCAGCCGGTAACGTGGTAGGTCTTGCCAAAAGAGCTGACCACAAAGGCGCGTGCGTACAGCTCCTCGTGAGCCAGCACACTGGCGTGCTGCACGCCGTCGTAGATCAGATGCTCATAGACCTCGTCGCTGATCAGGTAAATCTCACGGTCGCGGATCAACCCTGCCAACTTGTCCAGGTCAGTACGCGAGAGCAGCGCGCCGCTGGGGTTGTGTGGGGAATTGAGGAAGATTGCCCGAGTACGTGGGCCGATGGCATCGGCCAGGCGCTGCCAGTCCACGGCAAAATCCGGCAGCGCCAGTGGCACATGCACGCAGCGTCCACCGGCCAGTTCCACCGACGGCTCGTAGCTGTCGTAACAGGGATCAAGGACGATGGCCTCATCGCCCGGGCGGATCACCGCCTGCACCGCGCAGAAAATCGCTTCGGTGGCTCCCGGGGTAATGGTGATCTCGCTGTCGGCATCGCGCTGCACGCCATAGCAGCGCAGCAGCTTGGCTGACACCTGCTGACGCAGCGCCGGCAGCCCGGTCATCGGCGAGTACTGGTTGCGACCTTCCATTACGTTGCGGGCCACCGCCTCGCGAAGGGCCTGAGGCCCGTCGAAATCGGGGAAGCCCTGGGAAAGGTTGAGCGCACCGACATCTGCGGCGAGCTGGGACATGCGGGTGAAGATGGTGGTACCGACGTTGGGCAGTTTGCTGGCGAGCATTGCGACTTCCTGCTGGGTCTTGAGCAAGCCGCGAGCATAGCCCAGGGCCGGCGCCAAGGGCAGTCATCCGGCTTATGAAAAGCCGGAACTTGCTTATACCGCCCTGGCGCGAGCTGCCCGGTTTAGCGACGCTTGTCCTTGCGCTTTTTCTCGGCCTTCTTGTGATGGCTCATCAAGCGCCGCTTCTTGTTCACCTGACGTTCGGTGAGCTTGTTCTTCTTGCCCTCATAAGGGTTCTCCCCCCCCTTGTACTCAATGCGGATCGGCGTCCCCACCAGCTTCAGCACACGCCGGTAGGTGTTCTCCAGATAACGGGTGTAGGCTCTCGGCACTTCGTCCACCTGGTTGCCGTGGATCACGATCAAGGGCGGGTTGGCACCGCCCAGGTGGGCATAGCGCAGCTTGATGCGACGGCCGTTGACCAGTGGCGGGGCGTGGTCGCTCACCGCGTCCTCAAGAATTTGCGTCAGGCGGCTGGTAGGCCAGCGGGTAATGGCCGAGTGGAAGGCAGCCTGTACCGACTTGTACAGATGACCGACACCGGTACCGTGCAACGCGGAAATGAAGTGGATGTCAGCGAAATCGACGAAGAACAGCCGGCGCTCCAGCTCGGTCTTCACGTAATCCTTCTGCCCCTGATCCATGCCGTCCCACTTGTTCAGCGCGATCACCAGAGCGCGTCCGCTTTCCAGCACGAAGCCCAGCAGGTTCAGGTCATGGTCGACCACCCCTTCGCGGGCGTCCATGACGAACACCACCACGTTGGAATCCTGGATTGCCTGCAGCGTCTTGACGACCGAGAATTTCTCCACCGCCTCGAAGATCTTGCCGCGACGGCGCACGCCAGCGGTGTCGATCAGGGTGTACTTCTCACCGTCACGCTCGAAGGGGATGTAAATACTGTCACGGGTGGTGCCGGCCTGATCGAATACCACCACGCGCTCCTCGCCGAGCATGCGGTTTACCAGGGTGGACTTGCCCACATTGGGGCGCCCGATAATGGCCAGCTTGATGCCGTCCTTCTCGCTGGGCCCGGGGATACGCTTGGCTTCCTGACCCTCCTGAACCTCTTCCTCGGCTTCGCCGTCCTCCGGCTCGCCGGCATCCTTGGGGAAGATGCTCAGAACCGCTTCGAGCATCTGACTGATGCCGCGGCCATGAGCACCGGCAATGGCCAGCGGCTCACCCAGCCCCATGGGGCTGAATTCGGCACGAGCCAGGTCAACATCGAGGTTGTCGACCTTGTTCACCACCAGGAAACTGCGCTTGTTGCGACGGCGCAGGTGCTCACCGATCATCTGGTCGGAAGCCGTCATGCCGGCACGAGCGTCCACCAGGAACAACACCGCATCGGCTTCCTCGATAGCCTGCAGCGACTGCTCGGCCATCTTCGCGTCGATGCCCTCCTCGTCACCGGAGATACCACCAGTATCAATCACGATATAGGTACGCCCCTGCCACTTCGCCTCGCCGTACTGGCGATCGCGGGTCAGACCGGACAGATCACCGACGATGGCGTCGCGGCTGCGGGTCAGGCGGTTGAAGAGCGTGGACTTGCCGACATTCGGCCGGCCCACCAGGGCAATTACGGGAACCATCAGGCTCTCCACTTCGTTAATTCAGAAAATGCAAAGGCCGCTGCATGGGCAGCGGCCGGGAAACTTGAGGCTGCATCCGGGACAAAGTCCTGGATGCAGCATAGCCGGTTCACTTGATGGTCAGCGCCATCAGCTTGCCGCTATTGCCGTATACGTACAGCCAGTCGCCAACCACAAGCGGGCGTGCTCGCAGACCGCTGCTGTCGATGCGAACGCGGCCGACAAAACGACCGTCCACCTGGCTCAACAGGTGCAGATAGCCTTCCAGGTCACCTACCGCCACGTAGCTGGAGAATACCTCCGGCGCCGACAACTGACGGCGCGCAAGGGCATCGTTGCTCCACAGTGCCGAAACGCTGCGCTCGTCGATGGCCTCGACGGTGCCGCTGGCATGACTGACATAAACGTTGCCGAAGCCCTGCGCAACACCCACCGAGCTGGAAGCCTCACGCTGCCAGAGCATGCGCCCGGACTCCAGCTCCATGGCAGCGACCCGACCCTGGTAGCTGACCGCGTAGACGGTACCGCCGGAGAGCAGCAGGCCTCCATCGATGTCCACTACACGCTCCAGCTCGGAACGTCCCTGAGGAATTGCCACACGCTGCTCCCAAACCGGCAGACCGCGCTGTGCATCGACCGCAATTACCTTGCCACTGGACAGGCCGGCAACCACCAGGCGGTTGGTAACCAGCGGTGCACCCGTGCCACGCAGGGTCAGCACGGCCGGAGTGTTCTCGACAATCCAGCGCTGGTTGCCGGTGCTGGCGTCGAATGCGATCAGACGGTCGTCCTGGGTTTGTACCACGACGATATCGCCGTTGCTGGCGGGCGCGGCCAGGACTTCGCTGGTCACCCGTGCGCGCCACTGCTCTTCGCCGCTAGTGGAATCCAGCGCGATCACTTCGCCCTTGAGCGTTCCCAGCAGAACCTGGCCGTAGCCGGCTGCAATGGCGCCGGAAACCGGAATATCCAGCGCCTTGCGCCAGATTACCTTCCCGCTAGTGCGATCCATGGCCACCACCAGCCCCTCGACATCGGCGGCATAGATCACCTCGCCATCGATGGCCGGCACCAGCATGTTGAAGGTTTCACCCTGCCCGTCGCCGATCGAACGGCTCCACTGGGTGCGCAGCTCCACCTCCACGTCGAACTTGGTCAGCTCCGCCGGCGGCAGTTCCTTCTTGCTATTGCTGCTGCAACCCACGGCCAGGACGGCCAGGGCCAGCAGTGCGACATTCTTCCAACGCATCACGTCACGCTTCCCCTTTTGCCAGGTCGTCCAGCTTCATCTGCAGAGCACCAACGGCAGCGTCCTCAGCCAGCGCATCCTTGGCCTTTTGATAAGCGGCATGGGCATCGTCAGTACGGCCAAGCTGAGCCAGCAGGTCGCCCTTGAGTTCCTCGCGGCTGGCCAGGAAAGCGTCGTCCACCTTGGCATCGAGCAGCTTGAGCGCATCCTCGGCCTTGTTTTGGGCTGCCAGCACACGTGCCAGGCGCTGCCGGGCCATTTCGCCCAACACGGCATCGGCCGGCTTGTCGAGAACTGTCTGCAAGGCTGTCACCGCATCCTCCAGCCGACCACCGTCGACTGCAACCTTGGCTACGAACAGACTGCCGTATTGGGCGTAATGACTGCCGCCATACTCGCTGCCGAGCTTGCCAGCCAGTTCGGCCACCTTGGCCGCATCCGGCTTGCCGGATGGATCAAGCGCCGCCTCAACCAATTGCTGGTACAACGCAGAGGCTCCGTGAGACTGATTGAGCTGGTACTTCTGCCAGCCCTGCCAGCCGAACACAACCACCAGTGCCAGCAGGCCACCTGTCAGCAACGGCTTACCGTTACGCTCCCACCACTCCTTGAGTTGCGCGATCTGTTCGTCTTCGGTCTGCATGTCTAACCCCGTACTCCTTGATTCGAGAGCCTGCTCAGCCGCGCTGGAGGCGGCCTGCCAGATGCTCGGCCAACGCATCCCAGGCAATGCTTTGTTGTTCGCTATCGTCGCGCAGCGGCTTGCAACCTACCACGCGCGCGGCCAGTTCGTCCTCCCCCAGAATCAGCGCGTAGCGCGCGCCGCTCTTGTCAGCCTTCTTGAACTGGCTCTTGAAACTGCCGCCGCCACTATTGACCAGCAGGCGCAGCCCCGGCAGTTGATCACGCAGACGCTCTGCCAGCGCCAGGGCCGCCAGCTCAGCCGCCTCGCCGAAGGCACAGACATATACCTCGGCTGCCCGGTTCAATTCGGCCGGAAGCAATTCCAAGGTTTCCAGCAGCAGCACCAGACGCTCGACGCCCATGGCAAAACCCACGCCCGGGGTCGGCTTGCCACCCAGTTGGCCGACCAGACCGTCGTAGCGGCCGCCGGCACAGACTGTACCCTGCGCACCGAGCTTGTCGGTCACCCACTCGAACACGGTGCGATTGTAATAATCCAGCCCACGCACCAGCTTGTGATTGATCTCGTAGCGGATGCCTGCGGCATCCAGGCGGGCCTTGACCCCTTCAAAGTGCTGGCGCGACTCCTCATCGAGGTAGTCGCTCAGGGTCGGCGCACCGACCAGCAGCGCCTGGGTCTGCTCGTTCTTGCTGTCGAGAATACGCAGCGGATTGGTCGTCAGACGGCGCTGGCTGTCCTCGTCAAGCTGATCGAAACGCTCCTGCAGGTAGGCCACCAGGGCGTCACGATAGGCCGCGCGCGCTTCACTGGAGCCGAGGCTGTTGAGCTGCAGGGTTACCGCATCGGCAAGGCCGAGCTGTTTCCACAGCCGCCAGGTGAGCACGATCAGTTCGGCATCGACATCCGGCCCCGGCAGGTTGAAGGCTTCCACACCTACCTGATGAAACTGGCGATAGCGGCCCTTCTGCGGTTTTTCGTAGCGGAACATCGGACCGGCATACCACAGTTTCTGCACCTGGCCGCCGCCGCTCAGGCCGTGTTCGAGCACAGCGCGCACGCAACCGGCCGTACCCTCCGGGCGCAGAGTCAGCGATTCCTCGTTGCGATCAAGGAAGGTGTACATCTCCTTGTCGACCACGTCGGTACCCTCGCCGATACCACGTGCGAACAGCTCGGTGTACTCGACGATAGGCAGGCGAATTTCCCTGTAGCCATAGCCGTCGAGCAGGCTGACCAGGGTGTTTTCCAGATAGCGCCAGGCAGGCGTCTGCTCCGGCAGGATATCGTTCATGCCACGTATGGCTTGTAGGGACTTGCTCACAAAAAATCCTTAGCAGGCCGCTGAAACTGCCTGCGTTACGGCCGTCATTTAAAACGGCCTCAAAATGCTTATCTGCAATGCCCAAACTGCGCGCTCTCGGCCGTTGTTGCCCAGCTCAGAGTTTCCATGCCGCAACACTCAACCACGCACGATCACGGCAGCATCGGCAGCGGCCTTTTCCGCCGCCTTGTCACGGATGAGTTTTTCAAGCTCATCCACCAGGTTCTCATTGGTCAGTTTCGTGGCGGGCTTGCCATCGATGTAGACCAGGTTATTCGGCGTCCCGCCAGTCAGCCCGATATGGGCCTCCTTGGCTTCACCCGGGCCGTTGACCACGCAGCCGATCACCGCCACATCCATGGGCACCAGCAGATCCTCGACACGGCTTTCCAGCTCGTTCATGGTCTTGACCACATCGAAGTTCTGCCGCGAACAGCTCGGGCAGGCAATGAAGTTGATACCGCGCGAACGCAGTCGCAGGGACTTGAGGATATCGAAGCCGACCTTGATCTCCTCTACCGGATCGGCAGCCAGGGAGATACGAATGGTGTCGCCTATACCCTCGGCCAGCAACATGCCCAGGCCGACGGCAGACTTCACGGTGCCGGAGCGCAGGCCACCGGCCTCGGTGATACCTAAATGCAGCGGCTGCTCGATCTGGGTGGCCAGCAGGCGATAGGCCTCGACAGCCATGAACACGTCCGAGGCCTTCACACTGACCTTGAAATCCGGGAAATTCAGCCGGTCAAGGTGCTCGACATGACGCAAGGCGGATTCGACCAGTGCCTGCGGAGTCGGCTCGCCATACTTTTTCTGCAGATCCTTTTCCAGCGAACCGGCATTAACCCCGATGCGGATCGGAATACCCTTATCGCGGGCGGCCTCGACCACCGCGCGAACCCGATCCTCACGCCCGATATTGCCCGGGTTGATCCGCAGGCAGTCGACGCCCAGCTCGGCCACACGCAGGGCGATCTGATAGTCGAAGTGAATATCGGCGACCAGCGGCAAGCACACTTGCTGCCTGATCCGGCCAAAAGCCTCGGCAGCCTCCATGTCCGGAACCGAAACTCGAACGATATCGGCGCCGGCGTCTTCCAGCCGACGTATCTGCGCCACGGTAGCGGCCACATCGTGGGTATCGGTATTGGTCATGCTCTGTACGCTGATGGGCGCATCACCGCCCACCGCGACCGAGCCAACCTGAATCTTGCGCGACACACGGCGCTTGATCGGCGATTCGCAATGCATGATTTACAACCCCAGTTTCAGACGTGCGGTTTCGCCTGTGGTATGCGTTGATACGTCCACTGCTTCGCCGTTGTAACTGACCTGGGCACCCCGGGCAAAACCGAGACGCAGCTCCATCGGAGCCTTGCCAGTCAGTTCGACACGATCACCCTTGCGCTTGAGCTCACTGAGCAGCACCTTGCCATTGGCATCGGTCACCTGCGTCCAGCAGTCAGCAACGTACTGGACCACCAGAATCCCCTCGCCTGCGGCCGGTTTGACCGGCTCAACCGGAGCGACAGCAGTCTGCGGGGCCTCGGCCTGCAGAGGCGTAATCTCGGCGGGCGCAGCGCTGTCGGTGATGGCCAGCTGCGCTTCCTCGCCTTCCGTCATAGTTGCGGCCTCAGCTTGCTCACCCTCGATCGGCAGCGGCAGCGCCGCATCAGGCTCATTGACCTGTGCCGCAATGACTGCCTGATCTTCCGGCTCAGCCAGAGAATGCACCTGAGTGCGGCCATCCGCGCCTTCCACCTCGACATGCTCCAGGCCCAGATCAGCCAAACCTGCGCTGTAGCCTCCCCGCTCCTGCCACCAGAGGAAACCCGCACCAATCAGCGCCAACAGCAACACGAAGCTGAACAGGCGCAGAATACTCTGGGAGTAGCGGGCTGGCTCTTCGATACGCCCCAGGCTGTGTACGTCGCTGCCCGCAGAGTCGGCACCAGTGAACTGATCGAACTCCATAACCAGGCGATTCTGATCCAGCTCCAACAGCTTGGCGTAGGCCCGTACATAACCACGGGCAAAGGTTGTGCCTGGTAACTTGTCAAAAGCACCGGCCTCGATCTGATTCAGGCGTTGTTGAGTCAGGTTGAGCTGCGCAGCCACTTCGGCAACGCTAAGCCCACGCGCTTCCCGGGCCTGGCGTAGGCTCTCGCCCGGATTGCCCGGTTTGGGCTGTACCACTTCGCTATTGGCCGCTTTCATTATTGCCCCGACATGTATTGCTGGTATTCCTGAGAGGCTGGGTACAGGCGGCGTAGTTGCAATCCGAGGCTGGCAGCCCGGTCACGATCTTCGAACACCTCCGCCAGGCGTACGCCCAGCAGCAGGCTGCGTGCATTCTGCGGTGCAAGCGCGCTGTAACCCTCGTAGTAGCTTCGCGCCGGCACATATTCACGATCCTCGAAGGAGAGGATCGCCATCTCCAGCAAAGCGCGCGGCTGATTGCTGGACAGGCGCAGCGCCCGCTGAAAATATTGCTTGGCCTGCTCTCGCTGGCCCAGTTCCAGGGCCGTGAGCCCCATGTTTTCGAACACCCGCGAACGCTCCGGATAGAGGTTGTCCTCAGCGGCCTTGAGATAGGTGTCCAGGGCATCCTGATAGCGTTTCTGCTCAAACAGGAAACCTGCGTAATTGTTCAACAGACGTGCATCCTTCGGACGCTGCGACAGCGCCTTGCGAAAATGCTGATCGGCCAGTTGCGGCTCCATCTCCATCTGGAAGGCCATGGCCAGCACGGCGTGGGCGTCGGCGCTGGCCGGATCGATCTCCAGCGCGTTCTTCAACGGCACCTTGGCGAGCTGGGTATCACCCTGCTGGATATAGGCGACGCCAAGTTCGATATAGGCATCGCGCGCCTTTTCACGTCCTTCCGCCGTACGCATGGGGTCGACATGGCCGGTGGTCACGCAACCACCGAGCAAACCGGCAACAAGCATCAACAGCGCAGGGCGCAAAGTCATGGCAATCCTCTCTTCAGTTTCGATTGGCAACAGCCAGAGGCGTTTGTGCCTCGCTGCTCAACTGGCGCACGGCAATGTAACGCTCGCTACGCCGCGTACGATCCATGACCTGTCCGACCAACTGGCCACAGGCGGCATCGATGTCGTCACCGCGGGTGGTGCGCACCGTGACGTTGTGCCCGGCCTTGTGCAACAGATCCTGGAAACGGCGGATAGCGTTATTGCTCGGTCGCTCGTACCCGGAAAAGGGGAATGGATTAAACGGAATCAGGTTGATCTTGCAAGGTACGTCAGCCAGAAGTGCGATCATCTGCTCAGCATGCTCGGGCTGATCATTGACACCCTTGAGCAGGGTGTACTCGACAGTCAGCACGCGCTTCTCGCCAAGACGGGCGACGTAGCGCTTGCAGGCAGCCAGCAGAACATCCAGCGGGTACTTCTTGTTGATCGGTACCAACTGGTTGCGCAGTTCGTCATTCGGTGCATGCAACGACAGCGCCAAGGAAACGTCGATCACCTCGCCCAGCTTGTCGATCATCGGCACCACGCCGGAGGTCGACAGGGTAACCTTGCGCTTGGAAATACCGTAGCCCAGGTCGTCCATCATGATCTGCATGGCGGCTACGACATTATCGAAATTCAGCAGCGGCTCGCCCATGCCCATCATCACCACGTTGGTGATGGCACGGTCGATCTTGGCCGGCACGGTGCCGAAGGATTTGTTGGCGATCCATACCTGGCCGATGATCTCGGCAGCGGTCAGATCGCTATTGAATCCCTGCTTGCCTGTAGAGCAGAAGCTGCAATCCAGCGCACAACCGGCCTGCGAGGACACACACAGGGTGCCACGACCGTTCTGCGGAATGTACACCGTCTCCACACAGCTACCGGATGCCACTCGCACTACCCACTTGCGTGTGCCATCGGCAGAAATATTCTCGCTGACTACTTCAGGGCCGCGAATCTCGGCACAGGCCTCGAGCTTCTCGCGCAAGGCCTTGCCGACATTGGTCATGGCGGCGAAGTCATCGACACCAAAGTGGTGAATCCACTTCATTACCTGGCCGGCACGAAAGCGCTTCTCGCCGATGGACTCGAAGAAACGCTCCATTTCCGGCTGGGTCAGGCCCAGCAGGTTGACTTTGCCGGCAGGGATAGTGGTCATGGTTTCACCTCAGACTCATTCGCAGCAATCAGCGAATGCGCTCGCACAGCTCGGTAGCAGAGAAGAAGTAAGCGATCTCGCGGGCAGCCGAAGCTTCGGAGTCGGAACCATGCACGGCGTTCTCGTCGATGGAAACGGCGAAATCGGCACGGATGGTGCCCGGCGCGGCTTCCTTCGGGTTGGTAGCGCCCATCAGCTCACGGTTCTTGGCAATGGCGTTTTCGCCTTCGAGAACCTGAACGATCACCGGGCCGGAAGTCATGAAGGCAACCAGATCCTTGAAGAAGCCACGCTCGCTGTGCTCGGCGTAGAAACCGGCTGCTTCACGTTCGGACAGTTGCACCATCTTCGACGCAACGACGCGCAGACCGGCCTTTTCGAAGCGAGTGGTGATCTCACCGATGACGTTCTTGGCAACGGCGTCGGGCTTGATGATGGAGAAGGTACGTTGAACAGCCATGTAAGACTCCAGAAACTTGAAGGTTAAAGCAAAAAATTAAACCCGCGAATTATACGCGGGTTCTGTAGCAGCAGCCACAGCCGACAGGCCGAGACTGCAAGCAAAAGCGTCGAACACGGCACGACCAGTCATCGCCGCACCGCCCTCGCCTCAGAGCTCCTCGATCCAGGCCGCCTGAATGGCTTCGAGAACCTTCTCTCCGCCACGTTTGGGATCATCGGAAAATTGCGGAAGCTCGACGACCCAACGGTGCAGATCGACGAAATTCACATAACGCGGATCGACATCAGGCCGGCTTTCACTCAGCTCGATGGCGATGTCCTGCACATCCACCCACTTCAGACTCATATCGGCTCTCCGTGCTCAATGGGGCGCTTCGGCCGCGTGGTTGAGAGAATACTTGGGAATCTCGATGGTAAGGTCTTCCTCACCCACAATGGCCTGGCAGGCCAGGCGCGATTGCGCCTCAAGCCCCCACGCCTTGTCCAGGTAGTCCTCTTCCAGCTCATCGGCTTCATTCAGCGAGTCGAAGCCTTCACGCACGATGCAGTGGCAGGTGGTGCAGGCACACACACCGCCGCAGGCGCTCTCCATCTCGATATGGTTGGCGTGCGCCAGTTCCAGGATGGACACCCCCGGTTCGGCTTCCACTACCAGCCCCTCCGGGCAGAAGCGTTCATGAGGCAGAAAAATCACCTGCGGCATCAGTTATTCCTCGATCTCGTTCAGATTGCGCCCGGCCAAGGCGGCTTTCACCGTAGCATCCAGACGCCGGGCGGCAAAGGCATCGGTAACCTGCGACAGTCGCCGAGTCTGACGCTCGATTTCCTGTAGGTCACTGCTTTCGAGCAGCTCGCGCAGCATCTGCATCTGCAGCTCGATCGCCTTGCGCTCTTCGCTATCGAGCAGACGCTCGCCATCGATCTGCAACGCACCTTCCACCGCCTCCAGCAGACGACGAGCCTCGACCTGCTGCTCGCGCAGGGCTCGGGCAGCCTTGTCGTCGCCGGCATTCTGGAAGGAGTCCTGCAACATGCGGGCGATCTCACCATCAGTCAGACCATAGGAAGGCTTGACCTGAATGGTCGCTTCAACACCGGAGCTTGTCTCACGGGCCGATACACTGAGCAGGCCGTCGGCATCGACCTGAAAGGTCACACGGATCTTCGCTGCGCCGGCCACCATCGGCGGAATGCCGCGCAGCTCAAAACGCGCCAGCGAGCGGCAGTCGGCGACCAGCTCGCGCTCCCCCTGCAGCACATGGATCATCATGGCCGTCTGGCCATCCTTATAGGTGGTGAACTCCTGTGCACGCGCCACCGGAATAGTGGTGTTGCGCGGGATGACCTTCTCCATCAGCCCGCCCATGGTCTCCAGACCGAGCGAAAGCGGTATCACGTCCAGCAGCAACAGCTCTTCGCCATCGCCACGACGGTTACCTGCAAGGGTATCGGCCTGGATAGCGGCACCAATGGCCACCACCTGATCCGGGTCGATATTGGTCAACGGAGTACGACCAAACAGTTCACCGACCGCCTCACGCACCCGCGGCACACGGGTCGAACCTCCGACCATGACCACCGCGCTTACCTCATCCAGCTCGACACCGGAATCGCGCACAGCACGCCGGCAGGCCTTCAGGCTACGCGCCACCAGAGGCTCTATCAGCGCCTCGAATTGCACACGCGAGAGGCTACTCTGCCACTGGCCGTAGCACACCGGTGTGGTTTCCGCGCTGGTCAGCGCCTCCTTGGCGGCACAGGCTTCCTGCAGGAGACTGCGCTGGGCCGCCGGATCCAGATCCTGCGACAGGCCAGCCTGACGGACAATCCAGTCGGCGACGGCATGATCGAAATCATCCCCACCGAGCGCCGTATCGCCACCAGTAGCCAGCACCTCGAAGACCCCACCGGTCAGGCGCAGGATGGAAACGTCGAATGTTCCGCCACCAAGATCGTAGATCGCCACCACACCTTCGGCCTTCTGATCCAGACCATAGGCCACCGCAGCAGCGGTAGGCTCGTTGAGCAGACGCAGGACATTCAGGCCGGCCAGACGCGCGGCATCCTTGGTGGCCTGGCGCTGGGCATCGTCGAAATACGCCGGCACCGTGATAACAGCCCCGACCAGTTCGCCGCCAAGCGTCTGCTCGGCGCGCAGGCGCAGCGCCTTGAGGATCTCTGCCGATACCTCGACTGGACTTTTCGGCCCCTGCACCGTTTCAATAAACGGCATGTGCGATTCCCCGGCCGTGAAACGGTAGGGCAACTGCTCGCCCAACTGCTGCACATCGGCGATACCCCGCCCCATCAGGCGCTTGACCGACATCACGGTATTGAGCGGATCACGCGAGGCTGCCGCCCGGGCAGAACGACCAACCTCGACACGGTCGGAGTGGTAACGCACCGCTGACGGCAGAATGATCCTGCCATCAGCATCGGCCAGCGGCTCGGCAAGACCGCTGCGCACCGCAGCAACCAGCGAGTTGGTAGTGCCCAGATCGATCCCCACCGCCAGCCGACGCTGGTGCGGTTGCGGGCTCTGTCCTGGCTCGGCAATCTGCAATAAGGCCATGGTCTTCTTGAAATCATCAGGCGGGCTGTCACTGCAACCCACAGGTTAATCGTCGAGGCGCTCTTCGAGTTGGCGCACTTCCTGAGCGAGCTTGTCGAGGAACTGCATCCGGCGCATCAAGCGCTCAGCCTCCTCGCGCCGGGCATCATCATCCCAGCACTGCGCAAAGCTCTCATCGAGCTGCTCCTGAACAGCCTTGAGACGCCTCTTGAAGGCTGCCACCCCGGCCAGATCCCCTTCATCCTGCAGCTCCTCCAACTCCTCTCGCCACTGCATCTGCTGCAACAGGAACTGCGGATCCTGCACCGTGACTTCAGCCGGCAGCTCAGGGCCGCGCAACGCCAGCAGATAGCGGGCCCGCTGCGAAGGTGTCCTCAGGGTGTGATAGGCCTCATTGAGGCTGGCCGAACGCTCCAGTGCCAGACGTCGCTCACGTTCGTCAGCGTCGGCAAAACGATCCGGATGCACCTGACGGGCCAGCTCGCGATAGCGTGTGGCCAGCTGCTCGAGATCGATGCGAAAGCCCGGCTGCAGGTCGAACAGGGCAAAATGACAGGGACTACCCACGCGCGCGCCTCAGACGTTGAAGCTTTCGCCGCAGCCGCATTCGCCACGCACGTTGGGGTTGTTGAATTTGAAGCCCTCGTTGAGGCCTTCGCGGACAAAGTCCAGCTCGGTGCCATCGAGGTAAACCAGGCTCTTGGGATCGATGATCACCTTGACGCCATGGCTCTCGAATACCTGATCCTCGGCCGCCAGCTCATCAACGAACTCGAGCACGTAGGCCAGCCCGGAGCAACCGGTGGTACGCACGCCGAGACGGATTCCCTCACCCTTGCCACGCCCCTCAAGGGAGCGCTGGACATGGCGCGCAGCAGCTTCAGTCATGGTGATGGCCATTGCAAACCTCGTATCAGAGCAAGCCTTTCTTCTGCTTGTAATCGCGCACGGCAGCCTTGATGGCGTCCTCGGCGAGTACCGAACAGTGGATCTTCACTGGCGGCAGAGCCAGCTCTTCGGCTAGCTGGGTGTTCTTGATCGCCTCGGCCTCGTCCAGGGTCTTGCCCTTCATCCACTCGGTAGCCAGCGAGCTGGAAGCGATGGCCGAGCCGCAGCCGTAAGTCTTGAACTTGGCGTCTTCGATCACGCCCTGCTCGTTGACCTTGATCTGCAGGCGCATCACATCGCCGCAGGCCGGCGCACCGACCATGCCGGTGCCGACATCCGGATCCTCAGCATTCAGCTTGCCGACGTTGCGCGGGTTTTCGTAGTGGTCGATGACCTTGTCACTGTATGCCATGGTGCTAGTCCTCTCTCATCAGGTGCCGCTTCTTCGGCAGCTATTAGTGTGCTGCCCATTCCACGGAGGAAAGGTCGACACCTTCTTTGTACATGTCCCACAACGGCGACAGCTCACGCAACTTGTCTACCGCCTCGCGAACCTTGGCAGCCGCGTAGTCGACCTCTTCCTCGGTGGTGAAACGACCGAAGGTGAAGCGGATCGAGCTGTGCGCCAGTTCGTCATTGCGCCCCAGCGCGCGCAGCACGTAGGACGGCTCCAGGGAAGCCGAGGTGCAGGCCGAGCCGGACGATACGGCGAGATCCTTGAGCGCCATGATCAGCGACTCACCCTCAACGTAGTTGAAACTCAGGTTGAGGTTGTGTGGTACACGAGCTGTCAGGCTGCCATTGACGTACAGCTCCTCCATACCTTCCAGTTGGCGGTAGAAGCGGTCACGCAGGGCTGCGATACGCTGATTCTCAGCCGCCATTTCCTCCTTGGCGATGCGAAAGGCTTCGCCCATGCCGACGCACTGGTGCGTAGCCAGGGTGCCGGAGCGCATGCCACGCTCGTGACCACCACCGTGAGTCTGCGCCTCCAGACGCACGCGCGGCTTGCGGCGTACGTAAAGCGCACCGACGCCCTTCGGCCCGTAGGTCTTGTGCGCGGAGAAGGACATCAGGTCGACCTTCATCTTCTCCAGATCGATCTCCACCTTGCCCGTGGACTGCGCCGCATCCACGTGGAACAGCACGCCGCGCGAGCGGGTCAGCTCACCGATGGCAGCGATATCGTTGATAGTGCCGATCTCGTTATTGACGTGCATCACCGACACCAGAATGGTGTCCTCACGCAGCGCCGCCTCGACCATGGCCGGAGTGATCAGACCATCCTCACCCGGTTCCAGATAGGTGACCTCGAAGCCTTCGCGCTCAAGCTGACGGGTAGTGTCCAGCACCGCCTTGTGCTCGATCTTCGAGGTAATGATGTGCTTGCCCTTGCTGCTGTAGAAGTGCGCCACACCCTTGATGGCCAGGTTGTCGGACTCGGTGGCACCGCTGGTCCAGACGATTTCACGCGGATCAGCGTTAACCAGCTCAGCCACTTGCCGACGGGCATTCTCTACTGCCTCCTCGGCCTTCCAGCCGAACACGTGGGAACGTGACGCCGGGTTACCGAAGTTGCCGTCGACCAGCAGGCATTCACTCATCTTCTGCGCAACACGCGGATCCACCGGCGTGGTTGCGGAGTAGTCGAGATAAATAGGCAATTTCATTGGGTTTCTCCTATCAGGCAAACGCCCTGCTCACTCGATGGCAGACGCTTCAATCTTATCCGGGTGCGGCGTCCTGCCATTGCAGCGGCGCTTGTCCTGGCGCAACGCGACCTCTTGAACCTCATGACGCGCCACCAGATCGGCCAGACTGATGCCACTGAGAAACTCATGGATTTGCTGGCTGAGATCGCACCACAGGTGATGGGTCAGGCAGGTGTCGCCGGAATGGCAGCCCCCCTGTCCCTGACAGCGGGTGGCATCCACAGACTCGTTGACCGCATCGATCACCTGAGCCACCTGAATCCCCCCCATATCGCGCGACAACTGATAGCCGCCGCCCGGACCTCGCACACTGGAGACCAGATTGCCGCGCCGCAACTTGGCAAACAGCTGCTCCAGATACGACAGAGAGATACCCTGCCGCTCCGAGATATCGGCAAGGGAGACCGGCCCATGCTGCGCATGCAGCGCCAGATCAAGCATGGCGGTAACAGCGTAACGGCCTTTGGTGGTCAGTCGCATGGTTCTACCACGAATCACTGAGTTGTCGCGGAGTATGCGATTTCCGAGTATTTAAGTCAACTATAAGGCCGATTGATTTAGTCGGAATTACTCACTCAAGGGCGGCCGATCATAACAAAGACCGACCAGTCCCGCATCAGGCTGCCGGCTTGCCGCCCTGATCCTTGCAGACCTCGGCAAAGTCTTCATCACGCAGCGCCGGCAGATCCTTGGCGCGGTAGTCGCAGTCCAGCGACGCCAGCGCTCGACTGACGTCTTCCAGACGCCCATCGACCGCCTGCAGATGATCAAGCAACTGACCGATCGCCCGCGCTACCGGATCCGGCATATCCGGACCGACACCATAGGCATCGAAGCCAATCTTTTCAGCCATAGCCTGACGCCTGGCCTCCTGCTCATCGGTGGACTTGACGATGATCTTGCCGGGAATTCCCACAGCAGTCGCACCAGCCGGCACAGCCTTGGTCACCACGGCATTGGAGCCGATTTTCGCGCCGGCGCCGACGGTGAACGGCCCGAGCACCTTGGCGCCCGCCCCCACGACCACGCCGTCCTCCAAAGTCGGGTGACGCTTACCCTTGTTCCAGCTGGTTCCACCCAGCGTCACCCCCTGATACAGAGTCACGTCGTCACCAATCTCGGCAGTCTCGCCGATGACGATACCCATGCCATGATCAATAAAGAAGCGCCGACCAATCTTGGCACCCGGATGAATTTCGATACCGGTCAACCAGCGACTGAAGTTGGATACCACCCGTGCCAGCCACTTCCAGCCCGAGCACCACAAGGCATGCGCCACGCGGTGCAACCAAACCGCGTGCAGCCCCGGATAGCAGGTCACCACCTCGAAGGCATTGCGCGCCGCCGGATCACGGTGAAAGACGCTCTGGATATCTTCTCGCATGCGCTCAAACATCAGACTTCCCCTGCTTGTGAGGCTCCCCGCGAACGGCCTTCTCGGTCTCAGTGAGAATGCCGCGCAGGATATTCATTTCCAGTTTGCTCACCGCACTGCGTCCATATAGACGACGCAGCCTGGCCATCAGGTGCCGCGGCTTTTGCGGATCAAGGAAACCGATCATCGCCAGCACACGCTGCAAATGGCCGTAGAACGATTCCAGCTCATCAGCCGTGGCCAGCTGCGAATTGAGCATCGCCGTAGTTTCCAGCTTCTCCACCTTGGTTGGCAGAGCCTGCAGCGCCAGCCAGGCCATACGCACCTCATAGACCAGCACCTGTACCGCTGCTGCCAGGTTCAATGAGCTGAACCCGGGATCGGTGGGAATATGCACGTGGTACTGACATCGCTGCAGCTCTTCATTGGTCAGCCCCGCATACTCGCGCCCAAACACCAGTGCGACTTCGCCACCACTGGCCGCATGTTCACAACTGCGCGCACCACACTCACGCGGATCGAGCAGCGGCCAGGGAATACGCCGATCCCGAGCACTGGTACCAATCACCAGACTACAACCAGCCAGCGCCTCTTCGAGACTACCAACCACCCGAGCCGCATCCAGCACATCGGTAGCCCCAGAGGCGCGCGCCACTGCCTCGCCACTCGGAAAATCCTCGGGCTCGACCAGCACCAGCCGCGACAGCCCCATGTTCTTCATCGCCCGCGCCGCACCACCGATGTTGCCCGGATGACTGGTACCAACCAACACCACGCGAATATTGTCCAGCAACACAGACACTCTCAGCTACGTACAGGGGGCAGCGATTTTACCCAAGCCCCCCCCGCAATGCCACGTATAGCTACAGACGCCCCTTCATCCATAACGCTTTTCTGCTAACATGAGCGGCTTTCTTTAACGTCCCAGGTGAACCACCCATGCAGCCCATGCTGAATATCGCCCTGCGCGCCGCCCGCAGCGCCGGTGAAATGATCTTTCGCTCCATCGAGCGCCTGGATGTCATCTCGGTCGACGAGAAGAGCGCCAAGGACTATGTGACCGAAGTGGACAAGGCCGCCGAGCTGATGATCGTTCAGGCAATCCGCAAGGCCTATCCCACCCACAGCTTCCTCGGCGAAGAGGGTGGTGTTCTCGAAGGCAGCGGTGAAGGCGCCGACTATCAGTGGATCATCGACCCACTGGACGGCACCACCAACTTCATTCGCGGCGTACCTCACTTCGCCGTCAGCATTGCCTGCAAATACCGTGGTCGCCTGGAGCATGCCGTGGTACTGGATCCGGTTCGTCAGGAAGAGTTCACTGCCAGTCGCGGACGTGGCGCCGCACTCAACGGCCGCCGCCTACGCGTCAGCAACCGCAAGAGTCTGGAAGGCGCGCTGCTCGGCACCGGTTTCCCGTTCCGTAACGACCAGCTCGATCACCTGGAAAACTACTTGGGCATGTTCCGCAGCCTGATCGGCCAGACTGCCGGCCTGCGCCGCGCCGGCGCTGCAAGCCTCGACCTGGCCTACGTAGCAGCCGGGCGCTACGACGCCTTCTGGGAGTTCGGTCTGTCCGAGTGGGATATGGCGGCCGGCGCCCTCCTGATCCAGGAAGCCGGCGGCCTGGTGAGCGACTTCAGCGGCGGGCACGACTTCCTCGAAAAAGGCCAGATCGTCGCTGGCAACACCAAATGCTTCAAGGCCGTACTGACTGCCATCCAGCCGCACCTGCCGCCGTCGATGAAGCGCTGACATCCAACTGCTTTGCACAAAATGCCCGTATCGCCCGATACGGGCATTTTCGTTTCAGCCCCCAACAAACCGGCAGCAAGACCGGACGAATGACATCGTCCGCCTCCAGCGTTCGGGCCTCCCCATTACGCGCATACCGTCATGCACTCGCCCCTCCCTCTAAACCGCGCCTTGCGCAATCTCCACGCCATCTGTGTACGACAGTCGAGAGATAAGGCATCAGTGATACTTGCGACAGGTTACTCCGGACAAAAAGCGCCCAAAACAATGATGGCCCTTTGACGGCTAGTTCGAGATTGCCAATACTCTGGTCTGACTGACGCTGTAAGCATCCACATAAGGAATCTCCCTTGAAGCTGGAATTGAAGAACAGCTTGTCACTCAAATTGCTCCGTGTGGTGCTGCTATCGGCACTGGTGGTGGGAGTGGTTCTGAGCTGCGCGCAGATCATCTTCGATGCCTACAAGACCCGCCAGGCAGTAATCAGCGATGCCCATCGCATCCTCGGCATGTTCCGCGACCCATCCACCCAGGCGGTCTACAGCCTGGATCGGGAAATGGGCATGCAGGTGATCGAAGGACTGTTTCAGCACGAATCAGTGCGCTACGCCGCTATTGGCCACCCCAACGAACCCATGCTGGCGGAAAAGTCCCGCGAGCTGACCCACATCCCCACCCGCTGGCTGACCGATGCAATTCTCGGCCAAGAACAGCAATTTTCCACCGAGCTGGTCGGTCGCGGTCCCTACAGCGAATACTACGGCGACCTCCGAATCACCCTCGACACCGCTCATTACGGCGAGGACTTCGTCGTCAATTCGGTGATCATCTTCATCTCCGGGGTTCTGCGGGCCATGGCCATGGGCCTGGCGCTGTACCTCGTCTATCACTGGCTGCTGACCAAGCCCCTGTCGAAGATCATCGAGCATCTCACCAACATCAATCCGGATCGCCCCAGCGAGCACAAGCTACCCATGCTCAAGGGCAACGAGAAGAACGAACTGGGCCTGTGGATCAACACAGCCAATCAGCTTCTGGCCTCGATAGAGCGCAATACCCACCTGCGCCGCGAGGCCGAAGACAGCCTGCAACGCATGTCACAGCACGACTTCCTCACCGGCCTCCCCAACCGCCAGCAACTGCAGCAGCAGCTCGACCAGATTCTTGAAGATGCGGGCAGACTGCAACGCCGCGTGGCCGTGCTATGTGTCGGTCTGGACGATTTCAAGGGCATCAACGAACAGTTCAGCTACCAGTGCGGCGACCAACTGCTACTGGCGCTATCAGACCGTCTGCGCAGTCACAGCGGCCGCCTGGGAGCTCTGGCACGCCTGGGCGGCGACCAGTTCGTCCTGGTGCAGGCCAATATCGAGCAGCCTTACGAAGCCGCGGAGCTGGCGCAAAGCGTACTGGATGATCTGGAACAGCCCTTCATACTCGGACAGCAGGAAGTGCGCCTGAGGGCCACCATCGGTATCACGCTGTTCCCCGAGGACGGTGACAGCACCGAAAAACTGTTGCAGAAGGCTGAGCAGACCATGACCCTGGCCAAGACCCGGTCGCGCAATCGCTACCAGTTCTACATTGCCAGCGTCGACAGCGAGATGCGCCGACGACGCGAGCTGGAGAAGGATCTGCGCGAAGCCCTGGCACAAAACCAGCTGCATCTGGTCTACCAGCCTCAAGTGGACTACCGTGACCACCGGATAGTGGGTGTCGAGGCCTTGCTGCGCTGGCAACATCCGCAGCACGGCTTCGTCGCACCGGATCTGTTCATTCCATTGGCCGAACAGAACGGTACCATCATTCCCATAGGCGAATGGGTACTCGATCAGTCCTGTCGCCAGCTGCGCGAATGGCACGACATGGGATTCAGCGACCTGCGCATGGCCATCAACCTGTCCACCGTACAGTTGCACCACAGTGAACTGCCACGACTGGTCAACAACCTATTGCAGGTCTACCGCCTTCCGCCCCGCAGTCTGGAGCTGGAAGTCACCGAAACCGGCCTAATGGAGGACATCGGCACGGCTGCGCAGCACCTGCTGAGCCTGCGTCGCTCGGGGGCGCTAATAGCAATCGACGACTTCGGTACCGGTTACTCCTCGCTCAGCTACCTCAAGAGCCTGCCGCTGGACAAGATCAAGATCGACAAGAGCTTCGTCCAGGTTCTGCAGGATGACGAAGACGACGCCACCATCGTCCGCGCCATAATCCAGCTCGGCAAGAGCCTGGGTATGCAGGTGATCGCCGAGGGCGTGGAGACGCCCGAGCAGGAGGCCTACATTATCGCCCAAGGCTGCCATGAGGGTCAGGGCTATCTGTACAGCAAGCCCTTGCCAGCACGCGAGCTGACGCAGTTCCTCAAACAGGCACAACGGCTGAGCTCGGCAGCCACTCTCTAGCCGCAGTCACGACTGAATGACAGCGAACTGAACCTGCATTAGGCCTGGTACGAGGCACGTCTGCGCTTGGAACTTTTCGTGCAGGGCCTAAAAAATTCGGACCTTGCCACCGTTACCAATGCTGCACACCCAGCAGCCAGGCACTGCACAATGCCCCGATCAGACACACCACAATGCCCAGCGCCGCCTGCCAGTAGAACTTGCGCACCAGTTCGTCCTCACCATAGCTGGAAAGAATGAACGGCCGCCGTTCGGCCGGCTTGGCCATCTGATGATGAGCCGGCTCCAGCGCCTGACGCTGGTAACGATCCTCAGCCTCCATCTGAGCTGCCAGACGCACCCGCGTCCATTCCTGTTCATCCAGCTCACCGTTTCCATCGGCATCAAATCGCTGCAGAAGGCCGGCATAGTCACGCTTCCACTCACGAATCACCTCACCCTGGGCAGCGTGAACATCAAAGCCCTGCTGCCCAGCTCCCTGAGTACGGAAATCACCAATGGCATATAGCGGCTGACCGGCATGCAGTCGCTCCTCAACATATCGGTAACGTCTGCCTCCGCCCAGAAAAGCACGCAGACCATTTTTCGGCAGCTCCAGCGGACGACGTTGACTGCCCTCCCAAACATCCCGAGACATGACCTTGATCTCCGCACCACGCGGGTCGATCAGACAACGGCCAGTGCCATCGTTAAGACACAGCCAGGCATTGCTGGCGCCACTCTCGAGCACACGCCAGTGGCGCTTGTCGTCGTTGCCGCAAACGTACTCCTCAATGCGAAAGCGCCACCACAGACAGGCTTTACCAGTCAGCGGGCCACGGATTTCGCTGTTTTCAGATGCCTCTTCGAGGAGACCGTAAAGCTCGACATAGCCCTGAGCCGCCGAGCGGATCTTCGAGGTCGGAGTATCGAGCAGGTGACGCGCTTGTGACCAGCGCCGCAATACCCACCAGCCGCCTCCCAGACAGGCGCCCAAGGCAAACGACAGGGCTACATAGAACCCAAGCGGATCGGCCTGCTCCATCAGTTGAAAAGCGACCGGATATCGACATCGGCCTTCTCGGCTTCACTGAACACCAACAGCTCAGCCGCCCCGAAATTGAACAGCCGCGCAATGATCAGATCCGGGAACTGCTCAATACGCACGTTATTGAGATTGACCGATTCGTTGTACAACTCGCGGCGATCGGCAATGGCGTTCTCCAGTCCGCTAATGCGCTGCTGCAAATGCTGAAAGCTTTGGTTGGCCTTGAGCTCCGGATAATTCTCGGCCAGGGCGAACAACTGTCCGAGGCCAGCGCGCAAACCGCTTTCCGCCTTGCCCAGAGCACCGACGTCATGCTGCTCACGGGCACTGGCCACGGCACTGCGGGCAGCAATCACTCGCTCCAGAGTACTGGCTTCGTACTGCATGTACTGCTTGCAGGTTTCCACCAGCTTGGGCAACTCGTCATGACGCTGTTTAAGTAGCACATCGATGTTCGACCAAGCCTTGCTTACCCCATGCTTTAGGCGCACCAGGCCGTTATACAGCGACACAGCATAAGCACACGCCAGAACGAGTACGACTATCAGAATCACAGTGGTCAGGCTCATGCAGTTTCTCCTAAGAGCTGCGGATTGGATGCAGGCATTCTAGCGTCAGCAACGGCCAGCGACAGCGTTGTCCTACGCAAGCCTGAATAACTCCCTTTGCATATAATGCGAAACATTTGCATTATGTTGAGCGTCTCAAGGTACGCAAACGTACCGCTCTTCTTCTACATGCAAAGGATTTCGTCATGATTCGTATGCCTCTGGCGTCCGCCAGCCTACTCGCCATCGCTATTTCCCTCGCCGGTTGCGGGGAAGACAAGGCACCTGCCAACCAGGCGAAGGCACCGGCTACGCCAAACGAGGCTCCTGTTGCGACTCCGGCCCCCCAGGCGGAAACCGCCCAGGCCAAACCATCCGCTGCCCAGGCAGCCGAACAAGCTGTGGTCAAGCACTATGCGGACCTGGCGCTGGCCGTGTTCAGCGATGCCGCCAGCAGTGGCAAGGCCCTGCAGAACGCCATCAATGACCTGCTCGAGTCTCCCAGCGAGGCGACTTTGAAGGCAGCTCGCGAGGCCTGGCTGGCTGCCCGCGTGCCCTACATGCAGAGCGAAGTATTCCGCTTCGGCAATGCCGTAGTCGACGACTGGGAAGGCCAAGTCAACGCCTGGCCGCTGGATGAAGGGCTGATCGACTATGTGGCCGATGACTATGAGCACGCATTGGGCAACCCTGGCGCCCAGGCCAATATCATTGCCAATACCGAAATCCAGATCGGTGAGGACAGGATCGATGTTTCTGAAATCACCGGCGAACTGCTGGCCAGCCTGAACGAACTGGGTGGCTCGGAAGCCAACGTCGCCACAGGCTACCACGCCATCGAATTCCTGCTATGGGGCCAGGATCTCAATGGCACCAATCCAGGCGCAGGCGAGCGTCCCTACAGCGACTTCCTGGTGGGTGAAGGCGCTACTGGCGGCCATAACGAACGCCGTCGCGCCTATCTGAAAGCTGTCACCGACCTGCTGGTCAGCGACCTGGAGGAAATGGTCGGCCAGTGGCAGGACGGCGTTGAAGGCAACTACCGCAGCGAGTTGCAGGCCGACTCGGCCGAGAACGGCCTGCGTAAAATACTGTTCGGCATGGGCAGCCTGTCGCTGGGCGAACTGGCCGGCGAGCGTATGAAAGTGGCATTGGAGGCCAACTCCACCGAGGATGAGCACGACTGCTTCAGCGACAACACCCACAATTCGCACTTCTACAACGCGCTGGGCGTGCGCAACGTCTACCTGGGCGAGTACAAGAAACTGGATGGCAGCATCCTGAGCGGCCCGAGCCTGTCGGAACTGGTGGCCAAGGCCGACGCCCAGACCGATACCAACCTCAAGGCCGATCTGGATGCCACCCAGGCTGCGCTGCAGAAACTGGTTGACAGCGCCGAACAACACAACCAGCACTTCGATCAACTGATCGCTGCCGACAATGCCGAAGGCCAGCAACTGGTTCGTGACGCCATCGCCGCCCTGGTCAAGCAGACGAGCAACATCGAGCAGGCCGCAGCCAAACTGGGTATCAGCGATCTGAACCCGGATACCGCCGATCACGAATTCTAATCGTCGCGATCCTTCGAACCAGCCGGCGATCCCGTCAGGGACGCCGGCTTTTTATGACTCCCCGCTTCATTGATCCATGACAAGGCAGCCTTCGCATA
The DNA here is from genome assembly GCF_019656335.1 of Pseudomonas sp. NCCP-436. Classification (GTDB taxonomy): domain Bacteria; phylum Pseudomonadota; class Gammaproteobacteria; order Pseudomonadales; family Pseudomonadaceae; genus Aquipseudomonas. Next base: position 37,056 of record NZ_BPLZ01000018.1, read on the forward strand.
CGCCGTTAGGCTGACGCGACAAGCATATAAACCACGCCTTGCCCGCAGACATCAATCAAGCGAGGTTCACCATGAGCATTACATCCGCCCAGATCTGTCAGGCAGCAGACAACCTGCGGGGATTCGTCGGTTACAACAGCCGAACCGGCCAACACCTGTTGCGCTTTTCCGAGGACAGCTTCGGCCTTGATGTGGCGGCCGAAAGCATCACCCCCACCAGCGAATACGTCTGGTGTACGGATGAGGACGGCCTGATGCGACTTGATCGCCAACGACTGACCTGGCTGCAAAACCTGCGTATCGACGACCGCATGAATTTTGCCGAGCCGTTACGTGTTTACCTGCGCCGCAGCGACCTGCCGGAAATCCGCGCCGAGCGCCAGCTATCCAACTGAATGACTTATCCACTACAGCCGTAACCTGCCGCACCGGTCATAATTGGCATCGCCTCAGCCAGCGGCAGTTGCTGCGATACGGACGCCCCGCCCCTGCCTTTTGCAAATCACTGATACTCCAGAAAATTCGGCTACATTTGCACATCATGAGCAAAGATGCCGGCATTTTGCCTTCACACACCTCTTGCCAGCAGCGCCCAAAGCTCTGCATCCTAGGCAGCATAACAACGACAAGAAATGCCATGGCCACCCGGACCGCCCGCTTGCTCAAACGCCTGCGCACCGACTTCCAGCTGTCAGTCATTACACTGACCGGCCTGTTCGGAGTGATCGGCATCACTCCCTATGCTATCTACCGGCTGGCGACAGGTAACTATCTGGTCGGAACGGCCGACACCATCATCGTGTTATCCGCCATTCTGGCGGTGAGCTATGCCTGGATTACCCGCGACACCATCAGGCCCGGCCTTTATATGGTCGCAGTCCTCTCCGTCGGCGCCACCCTGATCGCCATCGACCTCGGAGTCAACGGCCTGTTCTGGATCTATCCGATGATCCTCTTCAACTTCTTTATGGTCACTCCGGGCAAAGCCCTATTGGCCACTTCGCTGGTGCTGGCGAGCCTGTCCGGACATGCTCTCTGGATACCGGGCAGCGTGTTTGAAAGCCGCTACCAGATGGTCTCGTTCCTGGTCACCGCACTGATGACCAGCGTGCTCAGCCTTATCTTCGCCATGCGCACCCGCAGCCAGCGCGACCAGCTGCAGCTACTGGCGATCCACGACCCACTGACAGGTGCCCGCAACCGTCGCGCACTGAACGATGAGCTGAAGATCGCCATGGCCGGACATAGCCGTCACGGAATCAGCTACGGCTTACTACTGATGGATCTTGATCACTTCAAGCAGGTCAACGATCGTTTCGGCCATCACGTCGGCGACCAGGTGCTGGTAGCCTTCGTAGATCTGATCAAGCGCAGCTCGCGTCAGGAGGATCGGCTGTTCCGCTTTGGTGGTGAGGAATTCCTGCTGCTACTGCCCAACACCGGCGTGGAAGGTCTGCACACCGTCGCCAGGCACCTGCTGGAACAGGTCAAACAGACCCTCTCCAGCCCTGGCGGCGCGGTTACGGTTTCCATCGGCGGCGCCATCCTGCAGAACGATGAGCACTGGGAGAACTGGCTGCAGCGAGCCGATGCCTGCCTCTATCGGGCCAAGAGCGAAGGCCGTGACCGTGTGGTGATCAATGAAGCCGCGCCGCCATCAGCAGACCAATTCACATAGAACGCCCAGACATGACCCGGGACAATATCCAGCACCGCACGCCAACCTAGACTCGGAGCTTTATGAGTCAGCGAGGAGTGCCGCTACATGTCACCTGATGTTGTCATCGTCGGCGCCGGCCCGGCCGGCCTGTGTCTGGCACGTGCCCTGTCCGGACAGGGACTGTCCATCGTTGTACTGGAGCGTCAGGCCGAGTCGGCACTGGCAGAGCCAGCCTTCGATGGTCGCGAGATCGCCCTGACCCATGCCTCCCAGACTCTGCTCGAGCGTCTTGGCCTGTGGTCGTGTCTGCCTGCTGAAGATGTGGCAATTCTGCGCGACGCTCAGGTTTTCAACGGACCCTCGCTGTTCGCCCTGAAGATTCGCGCCGAGCAGGTCGGAGCCGAACGCTTGGGACACCTGGTGGCCAACCGAGCTATTCGCCGGGCGGCATACCAGGCTGTCGCCACCTGTCCCGACATAAAGTTGCTGTGCGAAACGGCTGTGGACAAGCTGCAGACACTCGATAGCGGCGTACGCCTGTGCCTGCACGACGGTCGCCAGCTACAGACTCGTCTGCTGGTAGCTGCTGACAGCCGCTTCTCCGAAACCCGCCGTCAGCTCGGTATCGGCGCACAGCTCAAGGACTTCGGCAAATCCATGCTGGTATGTCGCATGGCGCACGAGAAAGATCATCACCAGGTAGCCTGGGAATGGTTCGGCTATGGCCAGACCCTGGCACTGCTGCCACTCAACGGCCGGCAATCATCCACCGTACTGACCCTCCCCCCCAGGGATATCGAGCGCCTGCTGGAACTGGACGAAACAGCTTTTGCCAACGAGATGGAGCGCCGCTTCGACCGGCGCCTTGGCGCCATGCAACTGGTCAGTAGCCGTCATGCCTATCCTCTGGTAGGGGCCTATGCACGACGCATGATCGGAACACGCTGCGCCTTGCTAGGCGATGCCGCGGTGGGCATGCACCCGGTCACCGCCCACGGTTTCAACTTCGGTCTGACCAGTGTACGGCTACTCAGCGAAGCAATACTGCAAGGCCGTGGCAGTCGCCAGAAAATCGCTGCGCCGGTAACGCTGGCCCACTACGAACGACAGTTACGGCTGGCCACCTGGCCGTTGTATCAGGCCACCAACCTGCTGGTAGAGTTGTATACCAGCGAGCAGTTGCCCGCTCGCCTGTTGCGCAGCGCCGGACTGCGCGCGGCGCAGGGTCTGCTGCCGTTAAAGAAAGGCATTGCCCTGCATCTGACGGCACGCGCCTGAACGCATCGATCAAACCCACTGATCGTTACGTTTGCGCCGCACCCGCAGCAGCGTCGGCAGGATCAGCCCCAGCAGCAGTCCGGCGCCGGCAATGCTGCCGCCGTAGGCCATATAGCGCATCAGTACCTGCTGCTGTTCCTCGCCCAGCTGCGCCTGAGCCTCACGCAGCTCAGCGCGAGTCTTGCCCAGTTCGGCATCCAGAGAACTGCGTACGGTCTGCAATTCCTCAATCAGTTGCTTGCGCGACTCAAGTGTCTCCTGCATGCCCTGAATGCGCGACTTCCAGGTGTCGTTGATGCCTTCAAGCTCGGCACTCAACTCCGCGACCTTCTGCTCCAGTTGCGGCAAACGCTCAGCCTGGCCAGGGACTTGCTGAAGGTCGCGACTGGGAATCCACACGGTATTACCAGCGGTACTGCGTATCTGACTGTAGTCCCCCTGGGTTCGCAATAACTCTACCCGTTCGCCAGATCTCAGGCTGCCGACGATACGGTAGCCATCAGTGGGGCCACTGCGCACATAGGTCGAGAGGCTGTCGCTAACCCAGCGCTGATTACTGACGGCCTCCTCGGCCTGCAATATACCGGCACTGCCGAGCCAGCCACCCAGCAACAGGCAGGTGGAAAGCGGGCGGAATAGACGAGAAAAGTGACGGGTTGGGAGCATGGACGATCTTCACACTGGCTGTCGGACGAACCCGGTGAACGGGATGGACGATGCCGGCTGTACAGTACCGAACGGGCGCCCGAACCAAGGCCAGGCCTGACGTCCCGCCGGCGAAAGCCGACAGCACACAGACATTGTCCGCTTGCCGCAAGTTCACTCAAATGCGGCGTGTACTGCGTTCGCGCGGTTGCCAGTGCGCCTCGCCAGCCAGTCGCTCGGCGATAAAGTCCAGTAACGCCCGCATGGCCGGCAACATCTGCCGCCGTGAACCATAGAGAGCGTGAATATCCAGTTCCACTGGCTGGTATTCCGGCAGCAGTTGCACCAGCCGCCCGGCGCGCAGAAGCGACTCCACCGAAAACAAAGGCTGCAGGCTGATACCGCCGCCAGCCAGGGTCGCCTCCAGCAATACCATGGATTCGTTGGCCGCCAGGCTGCCTGACACTGCTACGACATGCTGTTCACCATCGCACTCAAACTCCCACTGGCTGCGACCGAAATAGGCATAGGCCAGACAGTTGTGGCGGACCAGATCCTGCGGATGGACTGGCGTGCCGTAACGCTGAAGATACTCGGGGCTCGCGCATACTACCGAGCGGCATACCCCCAGGCGCCGGGCGATCAGGTTGGCATCGAGCTGATTGGTAATACGCAAGGCCAGATCGATGCGCGCCTCCACCAGATTCACCGCCTCGCTCCCCACCAGCAGATCGACCCGCACCTGGGGATAACGTCCAGTGAATGCCTGCAGGGCGTGCACCAGCCAGGCCTGAGCGAAGGATTGACTACAGGTCACTCGCAGGGTACCACGCGGAGTCGAGTCTGCCGCCTGGCCGACAGCCTGCATACGCTCTGCCAGAGCAACCATTTCACGGCACTGCGGCAGCATCTGCTCGCCGGCCACAGTCAGGCTAAGGCGCCGAGTGGAGCGATGCAGCAAACGGACACCCGCCCACTCCTCCAGAGCCGCCAGATAGCGCGAAACCATAGCCCGCGACATCCCCAAAGCCTCGGCGGCAGCCGTCTGGCTGCCTCGTTCCAATACTTCAAGGAACACCTGAGCCGCTGTCAGTCGATCCATGATTTGCTCGATTTATGCAATTCTTATCCGCATTCTGCGTGGCTTTTTGATACAAAAATAGAGCATAAGATGGAGCTTTCCAACCCTTTAAGGAGTTCAACATGCCCTCCATCCAACGCCTGCTTTCAGGTTTTGCGCTATTGCTCAGTGCCACTGCCAGCCTGGCCCAACCTCTCACCCTGGAAACCTACAACCCGCGTGACAGCGCGGTATTTCCCGTCAGTTCGACACTGATCAGCGGCGAGAAAGATCTCATCCTTGTCGATGCGCAGTTCTCCACCCGCGAAGCGCAGGAGTTGGTGGAGCGCATCCGTGCTAGCGGAAAGCGTCTGACCACCATTTTCATCAGCCATGGCGATCCGGATTTCTATTTCGGCCTGGAAACCCTCACCAATGCCTACCCTCAGGCACGCGTGCTGGCCACCCCGGCCACCGTCGCCTATATCGAGAAAACCAGGGCACCGAAGCTGGCCTACTGGGGGCCGATACTCAAGGACAGCGCCCCGGCCAGCATCCAGGTACCTGAGGCGCTACAGGGCAACGCACTGGAGCTGGAAGGTCAGCACATCGAAGTCGTCGGTCATGACCCGCAGCACACCAGCCTTTGGATTCCCTCTATCCGTGCGGTAGTCGGTGGGGTACTGACCAGCGCCAATATTCACCTGTGGGTGGCCGACGCCCAAAGTAGCGAGGCCCGTCAGAGCTGGCTGCGCTCTCTGGACGAACTGGAAGCGCTGCAACCGCTCACCCTGGTTCCCGGCCATTACCTGGGTGAACCGCAAATGAACCTGGATGACCTGCGCTTCACTCGCAACTACCTGAAGGCGCTGGAGGAGGAGTTGCCGCGAGCCACTGACAGCCAGGCGCTGCTCAAGGCCATGAAGGCGCGTTATCCGGAGCTGCTCGATGACAGCAGCCTGGAACTCAGCGCCAAGGTGCTCAAAGGCGAGATGCAGTGGCCTTGAAGGCCGGATGAGTGCCGGCGCGTGAACATGCTCCGGTAATCTTCACAGATCGCGAAACAGTCCCTGCGCATCCAGCAGACGCCAGAGAATCTCAGGTCGTCGATCCAGCGCACGACGCACGGCAGCAGCAATGCCTTGTCGGGTTCGGCGGCACAATCCCGGATGGGCCTCGAAGTGAAGGTGGACGCCCCGTGCACTGCGCACCTCGCCATGGGCCGGTTCAACCTGCAGGCGTATGCCCAGTTGCTCATACATTCGCTGTTGCATGTGCTCAAGGTCAGCCACGCTCTGCAGGCTTTCCAGACGCTCAAGCAGACGTCGCTCCTCCGGCCGTGTAAGGCGGAGAATACGCCGATCGGCGTCCGGACACGCCAGCAACTGATCGAGCTGGCAGTCGCAGACACCTGGCGGACATGGATTACGCAGCACAAACGGTGAATTCATGGTCTAGATCATAGCGGCGCACGCTGCCACTGCCCATTGGCAGACAACCCGCAGCTTGCCTGCCACAACAACTCCGTTAATCTGCCCCTATCCCCACTGTTAGGATGACTACCATGCTCCGCCTTACTTCTCTTGCAGCCGGTCTGCTGCTTTCAGCCAGCGCCATGGCCTTCTCCCTTTCTGACTTGAGCCAGCAGGACGCCAGTGGCGGCCTCAAGGACGCCCTGATTCAGGGTGCCCAGGTGGCCGTCCAGCAACTGGGCAAACCTGGCGGTTTCAGTAACAACCCGGACGTGCGCATCGAACTGCCCGGCAACCTCGGCAAGGCCGCACGCAGCCTGAAGATGATGGGCATGGGCGCCCAGGTCGAGCAGCTCGAAACGAGCATGAACAAGGCCGCCGAGGCTGCAGTACCACAGGCCAAGGAACTGCTGATCGATGCCGTCCGGCAAATGACCGTAGCCGATGCCAAGGCCATCCTCAGCGGCCCGGAGGACTCCGCGACCCGCTACCTGAGCCAGACCAGCCGGGAACAGCTGCGCGCCCGCTTTCTGCCCATCGTCAAGCAGGCAACAGATCAAGTCGGACTGGCGCAGCAGTACAACACTTTCGCCAGCCAGGCAGCCAGTTTCGGTGTGGTCGATGCGCGCAACAGCACAGTGGAAGGCTATGTCACCGAACAGGCTCTCGACGGTCTGTTCCAAATGATTGCACAGCAGGAGGCAAGCATTCGCCAGAATCCGGCAGCGGCAGCTACCAGCCTGGCGAAGAAGGTATTCGGTCTGCTCTGAAACGAAGCGGCCGCCGGTAATGTGACATTCCGGCGGCCTGACGAGTCCGTGAACGTCCCAGACGTTGAAGCCCTACTCCAGATTCTCGCCATAAGTCCTGCGACAGCGTCTGTGCTGCCGTTACGGAAGATGCTGGAGAGGCGCCGCAGCCATGCGGGCTAGCGCTTGGCGATAATGTACACCGCGTGGACGATCCCCGGGATATATCCCAAAAGGGTCAACAGGATATTGAGCCAGAAGGCTCCGCCGAATCCCACCTGCAAAAACACCCCGAGAGGCGGAAGAACAATAGCGATCAGAATACGGATGAGATCCATGGCAAAGCTTCCTTATTTAGGCATTCCGGTTGGTTCAGCATAGACGCCCCTACGCAAGCGTGGTTCCCCGTTATTCCTCCGGTTTGCGTCGAGCAACGACAAAACAAGCTGGAGAAACGCAGATTTAGAGGCTAAAAATCAGCAATCTGATGGTTGTCAGCAGCGCACAACAGCGTCAGGATTTGGCAGATAACAATAAGGAAGGCTTGTCATGACGTCTCATGATGATGTTCGCCAACGCCTGCTCTCCAACCTTCTCGATTCACTACTGGGTCTACTGTTATTCGGCCTGCTTGTGCTGGCCATCTTCGGCCCCGGAGGCGAACTGTTGATCGCCATGGTGCTGGCCACGGCTGCAGGCTGTGCCAATCACTATCGCCTACAGCGTGTCATTGCCCTGCCTCACAACGATGCGCAGGTACAGGACAGCAGCCAAATCAGCGGCGAAAGCGATAACGCCGCCAATTGCCCGACATGCAAGCAGTTTCGCAATCGCTCCTGAACCCTTGCCTGGCCGCCACCGACGCAGATCGACATCCGTATGTCGAAGCCAGGTAATTGCTTCGCTTACTGCCGGCCTATGGTGGCCGCTCTTTCGCCGTATCGACTGGAGCATGCCATGGCCAACAAGCCTCTGACCGTCCTGCGTGACACCCACCCCCTTCCGGTTCTCGACGCCTGCAAGTGGGAGCGCCTGGAAGGCGACCCGCACACCGTCAATCTGAACGCGTACACTTCCGAGGACGGCAGCAAGATTATGGGCACCTGGATCTGCACCCCGGGCAAATGGCGGGTGGCCTACGAGAAATGGGAGTACTGCCACCTCCAGGAAGGCTACTGCATCATTACCCCGGACGGCATGGAGCCGGTTCATCTGCGTGCCGGCGACATCTTCATCGTCGAACCCGGCATGACCGGCACCTGGGAGGTGGTCGAGACGGTTCGCAAGTACTTCGTCTTTGCCTGAGGCGCTACGGCACATGCGGGAACTTGCCCGACGGATGGCGGTCAGTGCTGCTATGCCGTTCGGGCGCCCCCGAACCTCGGATGGTCACCAAGACCTCCTCTGTAAGGAACCCCCATGAGCCGACTAAAACCCTCACTGTTCGCCCTCGCCTGCATCCTGCCACTGGCCGCATGCGCCGCCACACCCGAGCAGCTCAAGCCCTACCCCTCTGCCCGGGAAGGCTATACCCGCCACGTCATCGATCTGCCGGCCAAGGCCGACGAAGCCGCCTACCAAGTGGAGATCATTGCCGGCAAAGCCATGGAGGTGGATTGCAACCATCACCGTCTGGGCGGTCAATGGCAGGAGAAGACCGTCGATGGCTGGGGCTACAGCTACTATGAGCTGACTCAGACCGGCCCGGCCATGAGCACCCTGATGGGTTGCCCGGAAGGCAGCCAGCGGCAGGCCTTCGTCCAGGTCGGCGGGCAGCCGCATCTGGTTCGCTATAACAGCAAACTGCCACTGGTCATCTATGCCCCGGATGACATGGAAGTGCGCTACCGCCTCTGGTCAGCCGAAAGCCAGACGCATTCGGCCAACCAGCAGTAGAGTCAACACTGAGTTTTCAGCGCAGACAGCAGTGCTTGTGCTTGCTGCCGCTGCCACAGGGGCAGGGATCGTTGCGTCCGGCCTTGACTTCGCGACGGATCGGCTGCGGCACTTCGCGGCGCTCGCACCAGTACTGGTAAAGCGTTACCGCCGCTGGCTCAAGACAAGCTACCGAAGCATCGTACTGCTCATCGCTCATGACGTTGAGCGTATCGATGCCAGCCTCGGTACCATGCAGAGCGATGGCATCCAGCGCCGCCTCCTGCACCTGCGGCAGCTCGGCACCGATCCAGCCGGCCACCTCGGCGCCGCGCAGGTAACCCGCACACCACTGCGAAACAATCAGCTTCTCACCCTGGCCGTTGTTATCGGCAAGGAAAATTGCCTCGTAGTCCTCCGGCTCTTCTTCCAGCATATAGGCTGCCTCGCTCATCAGCTCGACAGCCAGCTTCATGAACTGCTCATGCTCCCGCTCGCTGCCCCACTGCGGCAACTGCTGCTCCCAGATAGCCGGATACCAAAGCTCCGGACCGATTTGCCGCGGACCGGAGACAATGGCAGCGAAATAGCCATCCAGTTCGCTGGCCGAGAGTATCGAGTCGTCGTTGCCATACTGCATCAGCATCTGATCGAGCTTTTCCAGCCCTCGGTTATCCATCCCCGCCTCCCGTTGTAAAAAAGGCCGCTACTCTCCCACAGATGGCCGTTTTCAGACAGCCCGACATTGCCGCCCAGCACATGACGGATGCCGCAACCTCAGTGGGCAGCTACAATGCGCGACTAAACCGTGCCCCGGAAAACACCGGCTGCCCAACCGCTGCCGAGCCTTTCCCTTGCCTGACAAAGAAAACGCCATGTCCCTGCCCAAGAATCACCTGGAACTGCTCAGCCCTGCGCGTGACGTCGAAATCGCCCGCGAGGCCATTCTGCACGGCGCCGATGCCGTCTACATCGGCGGGCCTGGCTTTGGCGCGCGACACAACGCCTGCAACGAGGTGAGCGATATCGCCAGGCTGGTGGAGTTCGCCCGTCACTATCACGCACGGGTCTTCACCACGCTCAACACCATCTTCCATGACGATGAGCTGGAGCAGGTTCGTACACTGATCCACCAGCTTCACGACGCCGGCGTCGACGCACTGATCGTGCAGGACATGGGAGTAATGGAACTGGACATTCCGCCGATCGAGTTGCACGCCAGCACCCAGTGCGATATCCGCACCCTGGAACGGGCGAAGTTTCTCGATCAGGCCGGTTTCTCCCAGCTTGTGCTGGCCCGCGAGCTGAACCTGCAGCAGATTCGCAGCATCGCTGACGAAACCGACGCCGCCATCGAGTTTTTCATCCACGGTGCGCTATGCGTGGCCTTTTCCGGCCAGTGCAACATCTCTCACGCACAGACCGGACGCAGCGCCAACCGTGGCGACTGCTCGCAGGCCTGTCGTTTGCCCTACACCCTGAAGGACGATCAGGGCCGCGTAGTGGCCTTCGAGAAGCATCTGCTGTCGATGAAGGACAATAACCAGAGCGCCAACCTGCGCGCGCTGGTCGAAGCCGGTGTGCGCTCGTTCAAGATCGAGGGGCGCTACAAGGACATGGGCTATGTGAAGAACATCACCGCCTACTACCGCCAGCGCCTCGACGAAATCCTTGAGGATCGCCCGGATCTGGCCCGTGCCTCCAGTGGCCGCACTGCGCACTTCTTCGTCCCGGATCCGGACAAGACCTTCCACCGCGGCAGCACCGACTACTTCGTCAATGAACGCAAGATCGATATCGGCGCCTTCGACTCGCCGACCTTCACCGGCTTGCCGGTTGGCCATGTCGAGAAGGTGGGCAAACGCGACCTGATCGCCGTCACCCACGCTCCGCTGTCCAACGGTGACGGTCTCAATGTACTGGTCAAGCGCGAGGTGGTGGGCTTCCGCGCCAATATCGCCGAGCTTAAAGGCGAATTCGAGGAAGACGGTGAACAGCGCTGGCGCTATCGCGTCGAACCCAACGAAATGCCTGAAGCCATATTCCGTCTGCGGCCCAACCATCCGCTCTCGCGCAACCTCGACCACAACTGGCAGCAGGCCCTGCAACGCACCAGTGCCGAGCGCCGCATCGGCGTGAGCTGGAAGGCCGTGCTGCGCGAGGATGCGCTAAAACTGACCGCTACCAGCGAAGAAGGCATCAGCGTCGAGGTCGCCCTGCCCGGCCCGTTCGGCGCCGCCAACAAACCGGAGCAGGCACTCGATGGACTGCGCGACCTGCTGACCCAGCTCGGCACCACCATCTATCACGCCCAGGGCGTCACCCTCGACGCACCGCAGGCGTTCTTCGTGCCCAACTCACAGCTCAAGGCGCTGCGCCGCGAGGCCATCGAAAGGCTCACTGAGGCCCGCGTAGCCGCCCACCCGCGCGGCTCGCGCAAACCCGAGAGCGACCCGGCGCCGGTCTACCCCGAATCGCATCTGTCGTTCCTTTACAACGTCTACAACCAGAAGGCCCGCGAATTCTATCACCGCCACGGGGTGCAACTGATCGACGCTGCCTATGAGGCGCATGAGGAAGAAGGCGAGGTGCCGGTGATGATTACCAAGCACTGCCTGCGCTTCTCCTTCAACCTCTGTCCGAAACAGGCCAAGGGCGTCACTGGTGTACGTACCAAGGTCGCGCCGATGCAACTGGTACATGGCGACGAAGTGCTGACTCTGAAGTTCGACTGCAAGCCATGCGAAATGCACGTGATCGGCAGGATGAAGAACCACATCCTCGACCTGCCGCCGCCCGGCAGTGCCGCTGCTCAGGTAGTCGGCCAGATCAGCCCGGACGATTTGCTCAAGACCATCCGCAACAAGCCTGCCGGCTACAGCCACTAACGGCGCCAGGCTCTGCACGAAAAGTCGTCAGGCGAAGGTCTGGCTAGGCAAAAACAGGCGAAGAACGCAGCTTACATGCTGTACGTGCGCATTCCGAGCCTGTCTTTAACGCCGCATCACCGAGCTCAGGCCTTTTTCGTAGCAAGCCTGGTCATCTTCGCTGCGAACCTCCGCCATCACCTGAAACTCAGGCTGGCCCCAGTCATCACGAAGCAGCTACAGTTGATCAGCAAACAGGTAAAGGAGCACCGATGTGACCGCACGCTGGCAGTGGCTGACCGCGCGTTTCTTCCGACTTATGTGGGTGCGTGCCACACTGTATTCGCTGGCCGGGGTCCTAACCGCCCTGCTCGCACTGCTGATCAAACCCTACGTGCCGGATAACGTGGCGCTGAGCATCGGCGCCGAAGCGGTGGACAAGATCCTGGCCATCATCGCCTCAAGCATGCTGGCGGTAACCACCTTTTCCCTGAGCACCATGCTATCGGCCTACAACTCGGCCAGCTCAGGCGCCACGCCCCGCGCCACCCAGTTACTGATACAGGATCCCGCCACGCAGAACATGCTGGCCACCTTCATCGGCTCCTTCCTGTTCAGCGTGGTCAGCATCATCGCACTCAGTACCGGCGTCTATGGCGAAAGCGGACGGGTCGTGCTGTTCATCGTCACCCTGCTGGTGATCGCCCTGATCGTCATCACCCTGCTGCGCTGGATCGACTACCTCACCCGCTTCGGCCGCCTCGGCGAAACCACGGACCGGGTTGAACAGGCCACCACCGCAGCACTCAAGGTACGACGGACGCAGCCTTATCTGGGCGGCCAGCCACTGACCAAAGAAATGCCGATTCCGGCCAGCGCAGTGAAACTGAAAAGCCCGATTACCGGCTACGTGCAGCATATCGACATGCAGGCCCTCGGCCGCCTGTGCAGCGAGGCGCACCAGCGCATCTATCTGCTGAGCACACCCGGCACGTTTATCGACACTTCCACCACCCTGGCCTGCTGCGAAGGTATCGATGAGGAACGCCTGCCCGAGCTGCTTGCCGCCTTTGCCCTCGGCTACCAGCGAACATTCGAGCAGGACCCTCGTTTCGGTCTGCAGGTGCTGACGGAAATCGCCTCGCGCGGCCTGTCCAGCGCCATCAACGATCTGGGCACCCCCATCGAGATCATCGGCCGAGGCGTGCGCCTGTTCAGCCGCTACGCCGCCTACCAGCCGGATACCCCGACTCCCATCCCCGGCTGCGAGCGGGTGTTTGCCCAGCCACTGGCAGTCGCCGATCTGTTCGACGACTTCTTCCGCCCCATCGCCCGCGACGGCGCTTCACTGGTAGAAGTGCATATCCGCCTGCAAAAGGCACTGGCTTCCCTGGCGCAGATCGACCCGCCCCTGTATGCCGAACAGGCTCAGCGCCACTCCGAACTGGCCATGGCCTATGCCGAGCAGTCAAATCTGGTCGAGCAGGAAAAGGTGCTGCTGCGCGAACTGGCCAACCAGGTGCGCGTCCTCACCCTGGGCGATAGCCAGAATGATTTTTTTGCCACAGCCAGGTAGTCCGCATGAACCCGGATCCACTCCACGGTCTGACACTGAAGGCCATTCTCGAAGCACTGGTGGAGCAGCATGGCTGGTCACGACTCGGTCAGTTGATCAACATCCGCTGCTTCCAGCACGAACCAAGCATCGCCTCCAGCCTGAAGTTCCTGCGCCGCACAGCCTGGGCACGCAACCAGGTCGAGGCGCTCTACCTGCGCGATATTGCGCGCCGCAACTAAGCCGCTCCCTCAGCGCGGTACTTCAATGCGTCGGACAGCCTCCAGCCAGACTGGATCGAGCCGTGTCTGCTCCACCTCCAGCCCGCGAGCCTCCATCAGCTCGCGGTGCTGGTCGATTTCCCGGACCATCTGGCTCAGGTCGCTGCTGTTACCGTCCAACTGATGCATCTGGCTGACGCCCAGGTGGTAGAAGCGCAGCAGACGGATCGCCGACTCATCGCCCTGCGCCACGCCGGCCCTGACGTGGTGCATCACGTTGGTCACGCGCATCAGGTTGCGCTTGAGCTGCCAGCCATACACGGCCGGCGCCATCCACGGCCGTGACCACAGTTGCCAACGCACCAGCGCCACGGTCAGCACCAGCCCGGCGAGCACACCTAGCAGGTTCCAGCGAAAGTTGCTCTCGCCCCCGGGCTCACCGAACAACTGCACGCTCAACGTCGACAGCAACATGGCCAGCGCGATGAAGATCAGCGCCACCAGCAAGGTAATACGGCGGGTCTGCTGACGGTAAAGTTCCGGGTTCAGGGGAGTGATTTCAAACATGACGGGGCTCGGCAATGACTCGGGAAGGGCATGTTACGCCAGCCGGGCGGCGCAGACGATCAGCCCGTGGTTACAGCTCCTTACGCGCTTCCAGCGGGGGCAAACGCTCATCTATGCGCTGCAGCAGGTAGTCGAAGAACGGGTTGGATGTCACCCGCTGCAAACCGGACAACCCCATCAGCAGTACGCCACTCTCGCCACGCGGCGCCAAGGTTCCCAGCGCCACCCCGTAGAATTCGTTGCCACTCGGCTGACTACCGTACAGCGGATCATCCGTAGGAAACGGCAGGGCCACGTGTGACAGGGAAAACAACTGCGGCGGATAGGGCACCGGCAGCGGCGTAACCTGTTCGGTCTGCGAGCCAGCAACCAGACGTCGCGCCTCTACCTGAGGAGCAGCGCCCGGAACCACGCCCACTACGGTTCGATGGTAGCCGCGTTCAACCGCCGGCAGCAGTTGCTCCAGCAAATTGCCCAACCCGGGCCGCATCAACGGCTCCACCGCGTGCGAACGGTTGATGTCGAAAATCACCAGCTCGCTGTCATTAGACGGCAAACGTGCAAACAACTCGTCTATCACCGCCGGCGTGCTCACCGTACTGTCGACCAGCGACTGGAATGCCAGCACCGGCGGCAACCGTGCCAGCCGCCCTGAGGCCGCTGCCGCCTCTAGCGCCACGCGCACCTCGCGGGTCAGCTCGTAGGACTGCCGCGCCGCATGCACCGGAAAGGAGTTGTACTTGAACGGGTTGAACTCCGGCAACACGCTCATCCAGGCCGACTTGGCAAAGGCTGGCAGCACCGCCGGCAACGCTGCCAGACCGGCATAACGGGCATAACGGGTAACGCCGATCATCGGCGAAATCAGAACCAGTTGCTGCGGCACCGCCAGTTGCGGATCGTCCAGTGCCGCCAGGCTGTAGCGCAGCGCCAGCGCTCCGCCATTGGAATAGCCGACCAGATACAGCGGAACCTGCGGCGCCCGGGCCCGGGCTTCACGCACCGCCAGGCGGACACAGGCCAGCCATTGTTCCCAATGCACAGCGGTCAACCCGGCTGGCACCGTACCGTGACCAGGCATGCGCGGCACCAGGCCGAGAATGCCCCGCTCGCTCAAGTGCCGGGCCAAATGCCGCATGCTGTAGGGCGAGTCGGTCAGACCGTGCAACAGTACCGCAACGCCACGCAGCTCCCCCTGAGGCTCGAAGACGAAGGAGCGGTTCCAGTCGCGCGGCAGATTGCCCGAATACACCGGACTGTTGCGTGCATAGCGGTTATAGCCACCGGGCAGCTCACTCTGCCCCTTCTCCAACTGTTGCTGCAAATCCTCGAACAGCCGCTGCTCGACCGCCAGGTAAGTGCCCCAGTCCATTTGCTCCATCTCGGCGACACTCGGCTCGTCGGGCACCAACCGGTGCCAGAGCTGCAATTCAGGCAGCGAGGCCAGCCCTGCGATGCGTATGCCCAGCAGGGCAACGGCCAGCAGCAACAGCATCACCAGAAGCCAGGTCAGGACGCTGCGCAGGCGTGACAGACTCATCGGACACTCTCCTTGTTCGATCTGACGATACGGCCGCTCGATCGTCATTGAACCAGAACGATCCCGCCGAGGGCAGCCAGCTCAGGCGACCTCCTGCCGTATCCTGCGCACCAGACCGTAGCCGAATACCAGACCAATCAGTGCAGCAAGGAAAGAAGCCAGCAGCACACCGAGCTTGGCAGCGCCGAGCAATTCAGACGAAGGGAACGCCAGATTGGCAATGAAGATCGACATGGTGAAACCGATGCCACCCAGGCAACCTACCAGCCACAACCAGCGCCAGCTGAGCCCTTCTGGCATCTGGCAGCGGCTGAAACGGATAAGCAGCCAACTGGCGCAGACGATACCCAGTGGCTTGCCTGCCACCAGCGCCAGCAACACGCCCAGCATCACGCCCACTCCCTGACTGTCGGCCAGATTCACCTCGCCCAAGGCCACACCGGCGTTGGCTAAGGCAAACAGCGGCATCACTCCATAGGCGACCCAGGGATGCAGCGCCATCTGCACCCGCAGCGCTGGCGGCAGCAGCTCGCGCTGGGCGTAGCGCAAACGGCGCACGGAGCGGGCAAAACCTTCCGGTGTGGAGTGGCCATTGAGCGACATGACCGCCTCACGGGCCAGCTCCAGCGGCCGGTCCTCGAAGCGCACCGGCCGCACCGGCGTCATCAACCCCAGCACTACTCCAGCCAGAGTCGGGTGAGCGCCGGTCTTCAGCAGGCCGAACCACAGCAGTGCGCCGGGCAGCAGGTAGACCCAGGCACAGCCGACGCCGATGCGTTGCAGTCCAAGCACCAGCAACACGCCCAACCCAGCGATGACAAAACCCTCAGGTGCCAGCCCGCCGGAATAGAACAGCGCAATAATCAGCACCGCGATGATGTCGTCGATGATTGCCAGGGTCAGCAGGAAGATACGCACTGCCGGAGGGATCGAGCGGCCAAGGATGGCCAGCACACCTACGGCAAAGGCGATGTCGGTAGCGGTCGGCACGGCCCAGCCGTTGCGAACCTGCTCAGCACCATTGAGCGTCAGATAGAACAACGCCGGCAGCGCTACGCCGCCAATAGCGGCGATCATGGGCAGAACGACCTGGGCCAGGCTGGACAGCGAACCATCATGGATCTCGCGGCGGATCTCCATACCGACGACCAGGAAGAACACCGTCATCAACGCATCGTTGATCCAGAAATGCAGCGAATAGGACAGGCGATAGTCGCCAAGGCCAAAGTACAGCGGCGTATGCCAGAGATGCTGGTAGCTTTCAGCGTAGGGTGAATTGGCCCAGAGCAGGGCCACAGCGGCAGCAACCAGCAGGACGATGCCGCTGACTGCTTCGATGTGAAAGAACTTTTCCAGGCTGGCGAAGGCCTTGTCGGCCAAACGGCGTGCAGCAGGCACGGCCTTGTGAGAAACAGGCTGATTCATGGGCACACACAACAACTGTGTGCGGCGGCCCGACCAGCACGATTAAACCTGTCACGCACCCCATGCGCGTAACACCCGGCGTCTACCTTACACAGGCATTCCAGGCTTGACCATCCCTACTAACGGCACATAAAAATCTGCTGGCGACCGACTTCAGAACCGTAACAGTCTCATTCCTCGACCTGCCCCCACTGCTTGCCAAGGCGCTTGTCCGACACCGGCAGTCTGGTGCCTAGTTGCTGGGCGAACAGCGAGACGCGGTACTCCTCCAGCATCCAGCGATACAACACCAGTTGCGGGTCGCGCTTGCCTTCCTGGGCGTGCTTGGCTGCGCGCGCCTGGTATTGCTCCCAGTAGCCGCCCAACTCGCCCGTCCACACGCGGTCGCGCTGCACCTGCGCAGCCACCTTGTCGAGACGCTGGGCGATAGCCTTGAGATAACGCGGAAGTTCCTTCAGCCACTCACCCGGCGTCTCACGGACAAAGCCGGCATAGACCAGATTCGCCAGTTGCCGCTTGATGTCGTTGAACGCCATGGCCTGGGCCAGGTCGATCTTGCCCTTGAAGCGCTTCTGCAGGTCGTGGTTGAGCTTGAGGATTTCCAGCACCAGCCGGGCTATGCGCTCGGCATGCGCCGCCCAGTCCGCGCGCTTGCGTTCAGCCAGTTTCGCCAGAGCCGCACCGTCGCGTGGCAGAGTGGCTTCGCCTTCGAGGATGCAGGCATCCAGGCTGGCCAGCAGGATGTCCTCGACCAGCGCCTCGACACGGCCGATGTCGCGATACAGTAGGCCCAGTTCAGTCAGCCCCGGCAGCTTGCCGCGCAGGAATCTGGCCTGCTCGGCCAGTTGCTGCAAGAGCAGACGTTGCAGGGCGCGGCGATGCTGGAAGTCGGCCTCGGCCTGGGTCGGGAAGCGCCCTTCCTTGACCACGCCGTTCTCCTCCACCAGAGCCGGGTAGACGGTCATGGACAGACCGGCAATCTTTTGCTGAGCCTTCTCGGCAACCTCGGCAAAGGCTTTGGCCTCGACCGGTTTCTTTTCCTGCTTCTGCTGCGTAATGGCCAGAGCCGCCTGACTGGCCTCGGCAAAGCGTGCAGTCAGCTCTGCCAGGTCACGCCCCTCACCGAGGAACTTGCCGCGCGCATCGACCACCTCGATATTCATCCGCAGGTGGTTCTCCAGATCCTCGGCCGCCTCAGCCCAGGCCTCGTCCGGCACCCGCACGCCGGTCATGCGGGTCAGCTCATGTCCCAGCGCCTGGAACAACGAACCCTGACCGAAGGCCAGCTTATCCAGCGCCGCACCGACAAAATCCGGCACCGGCACGAAGTTCTTGCGCAGCGCCTTGGGCAGGCCGCGTACCAGAGCCACGCACTTGGCCTCCAGCAACCCCGGGACCAGCCAGTGCAGGCGCTCGGCCTGCAATTGCGGCAGCAGCGGCGCCGGTACGCGCAGGGTCACGCCGTCACGCGGATGATTGGGTTCAAAGTGGTAGGACAGTGGCAATTGCAATTCACCGATGCTCAGGCTGTCCGGGTACTGCGCGGCGGTGACTTCGGAGGCCGAGCGGGCCAGGGCGTCTTCCTCGCGCATGATCAGCAATTGCGCGTCGCTGGCACTGCCCTTCTTGTACCAGGAGTCGAAACTGGCAGCCTGGTAGATATCCGCCGGGATGCGCGCATCGTAGTAGCTGAACAGGGTTTCCTCGTCGGCGAGAATATCGCGCCGGCGCGACTTGGCCTCCAGCTCGTCGAGGCGCTCCAGCAGTTGACGGTTGGCTGTCAAGCAACGCGCCCGGCTGTTGATCTCACCGCGCACCAGTCCCTCGCGAATGAACATCTCACGCGCCACAGGCGGGGCGATGGGGCCGTAGTGCACCGGACGTCGACCAACGATAATCAGGCCATAAAGCGTGACCTGCTCGAATGCCACCACCTGGCCGCGCTTCTTCTCCCAGTGCGGTTCCAAATGGTTCTTCTTCACCAGATGCGCCGCCAGCGGCTCGATCCAGTCCGGCTCGATCTTCGCCACCATGCGGGCGAACAGCTTGGTGGTTTCCACCAACTCGGCGGCCATCACCCAGTTGGGCTTCTTGCGGCCGATGCTGCTACCAGGGTGAATCCAGAAACGCCGCTGGCGGGCGCCGAGGTAGTCACCGTCCTCGGTCTTCTGACCGATCTGACTGAGCAGACCGGCCAGAATCGCCTTGTGTACTGCCGCATAGCTGCGCGCCCGTAGCGCTGCCTCGCTGGCCTCGGCCTGCTGGCGGGCGATGGCATTGACCTTGGTGTCGGTGGTGGGCTTGACCTGTTGCCCGGCGGTGCGGTTGCCTTTGTAGGGTGGATGGCCAGAGCCATCCACCTTGGTAGACAAGCCTGCGGCGTTGTCCACCCTACGCTCCCTGTCACCCTCGACCTTGCGCCCCACGGACAGCTGCAGCTCGCGGGCGATCAGCACCAGTTGCCGATGTGCATCACGCCATTCACGCAGGCGCATGTAATTCAAGAAGTTCTTCCGGCACCAGCTGCGCAGCGCATTGGAGCCCAGCGCTTGGCGCTGCTCCTCGAAACCGCGCCACAGGTTGATCAGCGCGGCAAAGTCCGAGTCCGGATCCTTCCACTGCGCATGGGCCTGGTCGGCAGCCTGCTGGCGATCCATCGGCCGCTCGCGCGGATCCTGTACCGACAGCGCGGCAGCGACGATAAGGATTTCCTCCAGACTGCCCTGCCTGGCCCCCTCCAGCACCATGCGTCCCAACCGTGGGTCGATGGGCAGACGCGCCAACTGGCGGCCGATAGGTGTGAGCTGGCCCTCGCGATTGACCGCCGATAGCTCCTGCAACAGGTTGAAGCCGTCGCTGATGGCCTTGCCATCAGGCGGCTCGATAAAGGGAAAATCCTCAATGCTGCCCAGACGCAGGTGAAGCATCTGCAGGATCACCGCCGCCAGGTTGGTTCGCAGGATCTCCGGATCCGTGAACTCTGGGCGGGAGAGAAAATCCTCCTCGCTGTACAGACGAATGCAAATACCCGGCTCGACCCGCCCGCAACGGCCCTTGCGCTGATTGGCACTGGCCTGTGACACAGGTTCTATGGGCAGGCGCTGCACCTTGGCGCGATAGCTGTAGCGACTGATGCGTGCAGTACCGGAGTCGATCACATAGCGAATCCCCGGTACGGTGAGCGAGGTTTCCGCCACGTTGGTGGCCAGTACGATCTTGCGCCCCGGCATGGGCGCGAAAATCTTCTGCTGCTCGGCCGGGGTCAGCCGCGCATACAGCGGCAGGACCTCGGTATGCCGCAGGTTGGCCTTGCGTAGCATCTCAGCGGCTTCACGAATCTCGCGCTCACCGGGCAGGAACACCAGCACATCGCCAGGGCGCTGGCCTACGCTACGCTCATGCTCAGCGATCTCGTCCAGCGCAGCGAGAATGCCCTGGTCGATGGACAGGTCGTCCAGCAGCCGCTCTCCGTCTTCATCCACCTCAGCAGCCAGCGGGCGATACCAGGTTTCCACCGGATAGGTACGACCGGATACCTCGATAATCGGGGCATCGTTGAAATGTCTGCTGAAGCGCTCCAGATCGATGGTCGCCGAAGTAATGATCAGCTTGAGATCCGGACGACGCGGCAGCAGAGTCTTCAGGTAGCCCAGCAGGAAATCGATATTGAGGCTGCGTTCGTGCGCCTCGTCGACAATGATGGTGTCGTACCTTTCCAGAAAACGGTCATGCTGCGTCTCGGCCAGCAGGATGCCGTCGGTCATCAGCTTGATCAGCGTGCCGTCCTTGCTGTGATCCTCGAAACGCACCTGATAGCCGACCAGTTCCCCCAGAGGCGTGCCGATTTCCTCAGCCACCCTTGTGGCCACACTGCGCGCCGCCAAACGACGTGGCTGGGTATGGCCGATCAGTCCGTGCACACCGCGTCCGATTTCCAGGCAGATTTTCGGCAACTGGGTGGTCTTGCCCGAACCGGTCTCGCCGGCGATCACCACCACCTGGCTCTTCTCCAGCGCAGCCTTGATCTCATCACGCTTGGCAGCAATCGGCAGCGCATCATCGTAGCGCATCACCGGCACACTGGCCCGACGCGCCGCCACCCTGTCACAGGAGGTCTGACAACGCTCCAGCCACTGCGCCAGCTTCATCTCGTCAGGATGCTTCTGCAACTCATGCAACTGCCGGCGCAGGCGATGGCGCTCGGCACTCATTACGTGGTCGAGATTCTTTTTCAGCGTGGCGAAATCGGTCATCTGGGTCGGAGGCAATCAGGGCAAAGGCGGGATTGTCGCAGATTACGGGGTAAGGCGGGCAGCCTGTAACGCAGCTGGAGACTCTTGGGGAACGGTGGGTTTCGGCTAGAAGCGGCCGTATGGGCTGGTCTGAAAAACTGATCAATGGAGATTTAACACCGGCCATCGCGCCGGGTTACAGAGCGGTAGTTTTTCACTCAGTACTTTTTCAGAATTCCCCTGGTGCCAGGACAGCAACTGTTGCAACTTCTTCTGCACTCCCGCCATCCATGGCAATGACAGAGGCAATGTAACGGCTGTATCCGTCCGGGTATCGACATTCAAGGGGCTTTCCTATGTCCGTCGCGCTCCCCAGGCCTGTGCTGGCACTGGGTCTGCTGTTTATCATCGGCACACTGCTGGGGTTGGCCAGCAATCTGGTCAAGCTGGCCGGGCAGGCTGGCTGGCAGCCGCTGGCCTATCTGCTCTGGAGCCTGTTGGGCGGCGGTCTGTTGCTGTTGTTGCTGGCTTGGTGGCGTCACGAGCAGCCCGGGCTGGATCGCACCCGACTGTGCTATTACCTGGCCTCCGGGCTGCTTAGCATCACTGTGCCGAACGCCCTGCTGTTCACCTCCGTCGCCCATGTCGGCGCCGGATTTGCGTCCATGTGTCTGGCCTTTCCGCCTTTGATCACCTACCTGCTGGCATTGGCCCTGCGCATGGAAGGGCTCAGCCGCATCCGCCTGCTCGGCATAGCCATCGGTATGGCCGGCAGCCTGCTGCTGGCACTGGGCAAACTGCACAGCGGCGACAGCCCGGCATTGTGGATCCTGGCCGCTCTGTGCGTACCTCTGATGCTGGCGCTGGGCAATATCTACCGTGCCCGCTACTGGCCGGAAGGCGCCAGCCCGCTGTCGCTGGCACCAGGCATGCTGCTGGGCGGGGCGCTGCTGCTTGGCGCCGGCGCGGCGTTCGGGGTGGATTTCCGTCCGCATCTTGCCAGTGCTACGAGCGTAGGTCTGGTGCTATTGCAGATGCTGCTGTTCGCTGCAGTCTATGCGCTGTTCTTCATCCTGCAGAATCTGGCCGGCACGGTATTCCTCAGCCAGATCGGTTCGGTGGCGGCCATCAGCGGTGCAGCCATCGCCGTCGGCCTGCTCGGCGAACAGGGCAGCCTGAGTATGCTGCTGGCCGCCCTATGCGTTGTCGTCGGTGTCTTGCTGGTGGCCTGGCGCGGTGCCCAACCGCCCAAACCAGCCGGAGATGACCTCGAATCAGAAGAGCCAGGCAATCGCTGAGGCTTACGGCCGGCGCTTCTCCTGCGCCGTCCGGGCCTTGCCAAAATCACCGAACAACGCATCTAAACGATTGAAAAACCTTGGGTTTTGCTTCACTTCGGGAGCGCCGGCAGCTACCCTGCCGACCCCATGAAGCGATGCATCCTGTTCTGCCTGGCTCTGCCGTTGTTCGCCCACGCCGCCCCCGCCAGCTTTGCCGAAGCCAAGCGCCTGGCGGGGCCGCTGTATGCGCAGCAGTCGGTGGAGTTCTATTGCGGCTGTCGCTACAGCGGCAACCGCGTCAACCTGAGTTCCTGCGGCTACCAGCCACGCAAGAATGCCAGCCGCGCCGCCCGCATCGAGTGGGAGCACATCGTCCCGGCCTGGGTGATCGGCCACCAGCGCCAGTGCTGGCAGAAAGGCGGGCGCAAGCACTGTGCGGCCAACGATGTGCAGTTCCGCAAGGCCGAGGCGGATCTGCACAACCTGGTGCCGAGCATCGGCGAGGTGAATGGCGACCGCAGCAACTACAGCTTCGCCTGGCTGCCGCAGAAACCGCATCAGTACGGACGCTGCGAGACAGTGGTGGACTTCAAGGCGCGCAAGGTGATGCCGCGCCAGGCCATACGCGGAATGATCGCCCGCACCTATTTCTACATGGCCGACCGTTACCAACTGCGCCTGTCGAAACAGGATCGGCAGCTCTACGAAGCCTGGAACAAGGCCTACCCACCCAAGACCTGGGAGCAGCAACGCAATCAGCAGGTGGCCTGCGTGATGGGCTGGGGCAACCCCTATGTGGGCAAGGTGGACATGGGCCGCTGCACGCGCAAGCGCGGCTAGACTGCCCGACGGCAATAACCCGGCAGTCCGGTGCTGCGCCTAGGCAAGCCGCTGCAGCTCGCGGCGCACCATGCTGGCGAACTCCGGCGGGCTGAGCTGGTAAAGCTCCTGAGCCACCCAGTTCAACCAGCGCCCCTGCAGTTCCTCTCGACGGGCCAGCAGGCGGCGCGCTTCGGCCTCCGCACGCAACTGGTGCTCCCGGTGAAAATCAGCACGATTGGGTTTATCTGTACTCACGCGGCTACCCTTTTCCCCATCTCCGGCAGTGCAGGCATAATGGCCGCCTGTCCGCCCTACTCAACTTACAGCAATGCGCATTCACGTCAGCTTCATCGACCGCGTCGGCATCACCCAGGAAGTCCTGGCGCTGCTCGGCGGGCGCAATCTGAATCTCGATGCGGTGGAGATGGTACCGCCAAACGTCTATATCGACGCCCCCACCCTAAGCCCGGCGGTGCTCGACGAGTTGCGCGACGCTCTGCTGCAAGTGCATGGCGTGCAGAGCGTCGAGGTAGTAGACATCCTCCCGGGGCAGCGCCGCCGCCTGCAACTTGATGCGCTGCTAGCCGCGATGCCGGATCCGGTGCTGGCGGTGGACAGCCGCGGCATCGTGCTGTTGGCCAACCCGGCGTTGCTGGAACTGTGCGGCCGCCCCCCGGAAGACCTGAGCATCGCCGAGCTGTTCGGCGATCGGCAGTTGCACGACTCGTTGCTTGAGGCCGGCTTTCACCAGCCGCTGCGGGAAGTGAACTTCGCCGGCCGGCCACTGCTGCTCGACGCCCAGCCGATCACCGAAGACGGCCGCCTGACCGGCGGTCTGCTGACCCTTTATGCCCCGAGCCGCATGGGCGAACGCCTGGCTGCACTGCATCACGATCATGCCGAGGGTTTCGACTCGCTACTCGGCGAGTCCGAGGCAATCCGCGCGCTCAAGGCCCGCGGCCTGCGCGTGGCCTCGCTCGACGCACCACTGCTGATCCATGGTGAAACCGGTACCGGCAAGGAACTGGTGGCCCGCGCCTGTCACACCGCCAGCGCCCGCCGCAATGCGCCGTTCCTGGCGCTGAACTGTGCCGCCCTGCCGGAAAACCTGGCCGAGAGCGAACTCTTCGGCTATGCCCCGGGCGCCTTCACCGGTGCCCAGCGCGGTGGCAAGCCCGGCCTGCTGGAGCTGGCCAACCGTGGCACGGTGTTTCTCGACGAGATCGGCGAGATGTCGCCCTACCTGCAGGCCAAGCTGCTGCGCTTTCTCAGTGACGGCAGCTTCCGCCGGGTTGGGGGCGAGCGTGAGGTGCGGGTGGACGTGCGCATTCTCAGCGCCACCCACCGCGACCTGGAGCAAATGGTGGCCGAGGGCAGCTTCCGCGAGGATCTGTTCTACCGCCTGAACGTGCTGCGCCTGGAGGTACCGCCGCTGCGCGAGCGTGGCCAGGACATCCTGCTACTAGCCCAGCATTTCATGGCCCAGGCCTGCGCACAGATCCGCCGCCGTCCCTGCCGGCTGGCCCCGGCCAGCTTCCCGGCACTGCTGGCCGGACGCTGGCCTGGCAACGTGCGCCAGTTACAGAACGTGATCTTCCGGGCCGCCGCCATCTGCGACGGAGACTGGGTGGAAATGGAAGATCTCGACATCGCCGTAACCGAAGTGGCGTCCCCTGCCGAAGGCGAGATCATCAGCCTCGAACAGGCCATGGACGAGTACGAGAAGAACCTGCTTAACCGACTCTACCAGAGCCATCCGTCCAGCCGCCAACTGGCCGCCCGCTTGGGCACCTCGCATACCGCCATCGCCAAGCGGTTGCGCAAGTACGGCATTCCTGGCGGCCGCTGAGGCGCTCACAGCCGGCTTCGCGCCCGCCGTATCGAAATCGATACAGCGTAACGAATCAGAAACACAGCGCTACAGCCGGCGTATTGCCTGGGGCGACCCTCGCTTTTCCAAAAACGACAGACTCTTTTGTAGCGATATCGTTACGGAGAACTACCCAGAATCACTCAAGACAGCTCCGAAGCCCCGATTTCACGGGGTTTTCGGCGATTGGCACCTACCTTGCTTCCGTCATTGGAAAACCCCTCCCGCCACCTAGAAGCGGGCCTACTACCCCTTGAGGAGTTGACATGAGCGAGTTGCGTTTCACCGCCGATCACGAATGGCTGCGTCTGGACAACGATGGTCTGGTTACCGTCGGCATCACCCACTACGCCCAGGATGCACTCGGCGACGTGGTCTATGTGCAACTGCCGGAAACCAAGTCCTATGCCCAGGGCGAGGAAGTGGCCGTACTGGAGTCGGTCAAGGCTGCCAGCAACATCGTCATGCCGCTGGACGGCGAGATCGTCGAGGTCAACTCCGAGCTGGAAGGCAGCCCCGAGCTGGTCAACGAATCACCACTGGACAAGGCCTGGTTCTTCCGCATGCGTCTGGCCGACAACGCGGTGCTGGCCGAGCTGCTCGACCAGAACGGCTATGATCGTCTGTTGAATGCCAACGCCGACGCCTGAGTGACCACCATGACCAAGCTCGATACCAACAACGAATTTATCGCCCGCCATATCGGCCCGCGCGATGCCGATACGGCTGCCATGCTGCAGCTGCTCGGCTACGACTCGCTCGATGCGCTGATCGACAGCGTGATCCCCGATAGCATCAAGGGCACCAGCATCCTCGGCGACCAGCCGGGCCTGTCGGAAGCCGACGCGCTGGCCAGGATCAAGGCCATTGCCGCCAAGAACCAGCAGTTCAAGAGCTACATCGGCCAGGGCTACTACGGCACCCATACGCCGAGCCCGATCCTGCGCAACCTGCTGGAAAACCCGGCCTGGTATACCGCCTACACCCCGTACCAGCCGGAAATCTCCCAGGGCCGCCTGGAAGCGCTGCTGAACTTCCAGACCCTGATCAGCGACCTGACCGGCATGCAGATCGCCAACGCCTCGCTGCTGGACGAAGCGACCGCTGCCGCCGAGGCCATGACCTTCTGCAAGCGTCTGTCGAAGAACAAGGCCAGCAACACCTTCTTTGCCTCCAAACACTGCCACCCGCAAACCCTCGACGTACTGCGCACCCGTGCCGAACCTCTGGGCATCGAAGTGGAAGTGGGCGACGAAGCTGCCATCGGCGACGCCAGCGCCTACTTCGGCGCGCTGCTGCAGTACCCGGCCAGCAACGGTGACATCTTCGACTACCGCGCCCTGGTCGAGCGCTTCCACGCAGCCAATGCCCTGGTCGCCGTTTCCGCCGACCTGCTGGCGCTGACCCTGCTTACCCCGCCCGGTGAGTTCGGCGCCGACGTTGCCCTGGGCAGTGCCCAGCGCTTCGGCGTGCCGCTGGGCTTCGGCGGTCCGCACGCGGCCTACTTCGCCACCCGCGACGCATTCAAGCGCGACATGCCGGGCCGCCTGGTCGGCCTGTCGGTCGATCGCTTCGGCAAGCCGGCCCTGCGTCTGGCCATGCAGACCCGCGAACAGCACATCCGCCGCGAGAAGGCCACCAGCAACATCTGTACCGCGCAGGTTCTGCTGGCCAACATCGCCAGCATGTACGCTGTCTACCACGGCCCGAAAGGCCTGCAGGCCATCGCCGAGCGCATCCACAGCCTCACCGCCATTCTCGCCCTGGGCCTGACCAAACTGGGCTACAGCGTCGAGCAGCAGAACTTTTTCGACACCCTGAGCATCGCCACCGGCGCCAAGACCGCCGAGCTGCATGCCCGTGCCCGTGCCGCCGGCATCAACCTGCGCGAGATCGACGCCGAGCGCCTCGGCCTGTCGCTGGACGAAACCACCGACCAGGCTGCCGTCGAGGCTCTGCTGGCACTGTTCGCCGGTGATCAGGCTGCGCCCTCGGTCGACGAACTGGCCGCCCAGGCTGCCCGTCGTCTGCCGGAGGATCTGCTGCGTCAGTCGTCGTTCCTGCAGCACGAGGTGTTCAACCGCTATCACAGCGAAACCGAGCTGATGCGCTACCTGCGCAAGCTGGCCGACAAGGACCTGGCGCTGGACCGCAGCATGATTCCACTGGGCTCCTGCACCATGAAGCTCAACGCTGCCAGCGAAATGCTGCCGATCACCTGGCCGGAGTTCGGCAACCTGCATCCGTTCGCGCCGGTCGAGCAGGCCGAAGGCTATGCCCAACTGACCCGCGAGCTGGAGGCCATGCTCTGCGCCGCCACCGGCTACGACGCCGTATCGCTGCAGCCCAATGCCGGCTCCCAGGGCGAATATGCCGGTCTGTTGGCCATTCGTGCCTACCACCACAGCCGCTGTGAAGGACAACGCGACATCTGCCTGATTCCGCAGTCGGCCCATGGTACCAACCCGGCAACCGCCTCCATGGCCGGCATGCGCGTGGTGGTCACCGCCTGCGACGCCCGCGGCAACGTGGACATCGCCGACCTCAAGGCCAAGGCCGAAGAGCACAAGGATCGACTGGCGGCGCTGATGATCACCTACCCGTCCACCCATGGCGTGTTCGAGGAAGGCATCCGCGAAATCTGTCAGATCATCCACGACAACGGCGGCCAGGTTTACATCGACGGCGCCAACATGAACGCCATGGTCGGCCTCTGCGCCCCGGGTCAGTTCGGTGGCGACGTCTCGCACCTGAACCTGCACAAGACCTTCTGCATCCCGCACGGCGGTGGCGGCCCGGGCGTCGGCCCGATCGGCGTCAAGTCGCACCTGGCGCCCTTCCTGCCGGGCCATAACCAGCTGGAGCGAAAGGTCGGTGCCGTCAGTGCCGCGCCGTTCGGCAGTGCCAGCATCCTGCCGATCACCTGGATGTACATCACCATGATGGGAGGCAACGGCCTCAAGCGTGCGTCGCAGATGGCCATTCTCAATGCCAACTACATCGCCCGTCGTCTGGAAGAGCACTATCCGGTGCTGTACTCCGGCGAAGGCGGTCTGGTGGCCCACGAGTGCATCCTCGACATCCGCCCGCTGAAGGAAAGCAGCGGCATCAGCGTGGACGACGTGGCCAAGCGCCTGATCGACTTCGGCTTCCATGCCCCGACCATGTCCTTCCCGGTGGCCGGTACGCTGATGATCGAGCCGACCGAAAGCGAATCCAAGGAAGAGCTGGATCGCTTCTGCGACGCCATGATCGCCATCCGCGAGGAAATTCGCGCGGTCGAGCAGGGCCGTCTGGACAAGGAAGACAACCCGCTGAAGAACGCACCGCACACGGCTGCCGAACTGGTGGGCGAATGGCATCACGGCTACAGCCGCGAGCAGGCGGTGTACCCGGTACAAAGCCTGGTCGAAGCCAAGTACTGGCCGCCGGTCGGTCGCGTGGACAACGTCTACGGTGATCGCAACCTGGTCTGTGCCTGCCCCTCCATCGAGGCCTACCAGGACGCCTAAGCGCCCTGCCGTCCGGGAGCCCACCGGCGCCCGGACGGTTTCTCCCCGTGACTTTCGGCTCTCCTTATCGGGGCGGGCCGGCTGCATCCCCAAATAACGACAAGAGGGACTCACCATGTTCAGCAAGCACGACCAACTGCAAGGCTATGACGACGCTCTGCTCGTCGCGATCCAGGCTGAAGAGCAGCGTCAGGAAGATCACATCGAGCTGATCGCCTCCGAGAACTACTGCAGCAAGCGCGTGATGCAGGCCCAGGGCAGCGGCCTGACCAACAAGTACGCCGAAGGCTATCCGGGCAAGCGTTATTACGGCGGCTGCGAATACGTCGACAAGGTCGAGCAACTGGCCATCGAGCGCGCCAGACAGCTGTTCGGTGCCGACTACGCCAACGTCCAGCCGCATTCCGGCTCTTCGGCCAACAGCGCCGTGTACCTCGCGCTGCTCAATGCCGGCGACACCATCCTCGGCATGAGCCTGGCCCACGGCGGTCACCTCACCCACGGCGCCAAGGTGTCGTCCTCGGGCAAGTTGTACAACGCCGTGCAGTACGGCATCGACGAGAACGGCCTGATCGACTACGACGAAGTGGAGCGCCTGGCTCTGGAACACAAGCCGAAGATGATCGTCGCCGGCTTCTCGGCCTACTCGCGGGTGCTGGATTTTGCCCGTTTCCGCGAAATCGCCGACAAGGTCGGTGCCTACCTGTTTGTCGACATGGCCCACGTCGCCGGTCTGGTGGCTGCCGGCCTATATCCCAATCCGATTCCGTTTGCCGACGTGGTCACCACCACCACCCACAAGACCCTGCGCGGCCCGCGTGGCGGCCTGATCCTGGCCCGTGCCAACGAAGAGATCGAGAAGAAACTCAACTCCGCGGTGTTCCCGGGAGCCCAGGGTGGCCCGCTGATGCACGTTATCGCGGCCAAGGCGGTGTGCTTCAAGGAAGCGCTGGAGCCCGGCTTCAAGGCCTATCAGCAACAGGTGATCGACAACGCCCGGGCCATGGCCGAGGTGTTCGTCGGGCGCGGGTTCGAAGTGGTGTCCGGTGGCACCGACAACCACCTGATGCTGATCAGCCTGGTCAGGCAGGGCCTGACCGGCAAGGAAGCGGATGCCGCACTGGGCCGCGCCGGTATCACGGTGAACAAGAACGCCGTGCCGAACGATCCGCAGTCGCCGTTCGTGACTTCCGGCATCCGCATCGGCACCCCGGCGGTGACTACCCGTGGTTTCGGTGTCGAGCAGTGCCGGCAACTGGCCGGATGGATCTGCGACATCCTCGAT
>NZ_BPLZ01000019.1:0-49122 GCF_019656335.1 Pseudomonas sp. NCCP-436
CTTGACGACCATAGAGCGTTGGAACCACCTGATCCCATCCCGAACTCAGAAGTGAAACGACGCATCGCCGATGGTAGTGTGGTGCTTCACCATGTGAGAGTAGGTCATCGTCAAGCTCCTATACGAACGCCCAGTTTGCTAACGCAGACTGGGCGTTCTTCTGTCTGCGCAAAAAATGCGGCGGGGCGTCAAACCGCTTGTCGAGCCCCGATGGCGCGCCGCCGCCAACTCTCTGGGCCCTGATCGTCGAAGCGATCCAATGCAGTTCTGATGCAGCCAAAGAACTCTTGGAGTCGAAGGCGCATGCTATGTACGTCGGACGGTTGAGTGATGGCCCGGCGTGTTAGACTTGTGCGCTTTAAATGCGTGGTGACTTTCTCGTGCCGCATGCTGGTTCCACCGATTCGCCCTGCTGGCTGACTGCTGCGCAGCTTCAGCCTTTGCCAGTCGAGGATGTTTGCGAGTGGTTGTTCAATGAGGATTCACTGACCCGCCGCCTGACGGCGCTGTCTGTTGGCGCTTTCTCCGTCACCCCGCTGTACGAAGGCTGGCAATTGCTGCGCGGGGATGAATGTGCCGCTCTGGGGGTGAGCGAGTCTTGCCAGGGCTGGGTGCGAGAGGTATATCTGCGTGGCCACGGTCAGCCTTGGGTATTTGCCCGTAGCGTAGCTACACGAGCTGCTCTGGAGGGATCCGGCCTCAACTTGGCCGAGTTGGGCAGTCGCTCGCTGGGCGAGTTGCTGTTCAGCGATCGCGCTTTCGAGCGTGGCCAGTTGCAGGTCTGCCACTATCCCGCGGACTGGCTGCCTCCTGAGGTGCGTCAGTCAAGGCTCTGGGGCCGGCGCTCATGCTTCAGCCGTGCCAGTCTCGGTGTGCTGGTGACCGAGGTGTTTTTGCCGGAGTTCTGGACGGTGATCGGCGCTACCCCATAGGGCTTTACGATGGTGCCCAATGCCTCGAGGGCGCCAGGCTCCGTATAATCGGCTCAACCGGTTCGGAGACGCCATATGTATACCCGCCTGCTGCAATCGATTAACCGCCTGCATCCACGCGCCTGGGACTTTATCCAGCTGATGCGCCTGGAAAAGCCCATCGGCATCTATCTGTTGCTGTGGCCTACGCTTTGGGCGCTCTGGGTAGCAGCTGAAGGCATGCCGAGCCTGAAGAATCTGTTCATCTTCGTGAGCGGAGTGATTCTGATGCGTGCGGCCGGTTGTGTGATCAACGATTATGCCGACCGTAACTTCGATGGTCATGTCAGTCGCACCCGTGAACGTCCGCTGGCCAGCGGTCGGGTAACGCCACGAGAAGCGTTGCTGCTGTTTGCCGTGCTGGTGGCACTGAGCTTCGTGCTGGTGCTGTTTACCAACAGCACTACCCTATGGCTGTCCTTCGGTGGGCTCGCTCTGGCGGCCTGCTACCCATTCATGAAGCGCTACACCTTCTATCCACAGGTAGTACTTGGTGCGGCTTTCTCCTGGGGTATGCCGATGGCCTTCACTGCCGAGACTGGTGGTCTGCCACCGGAGGCTTGGTTGCTGTACATCGCTAACCTGCTTTGGACCGTGGCCTATGACACCTATTACGCTATGGCAGATCGTGAGGACGACCTGAAGATCGGGGTGAAGTCCACCGCCATTCTGTTTGGCGAGGCCGACCGTCTGATCATCCTCGTATTGCAGGGGCTGTCGCTGCTGTGTCTGCTGCTGGCCGGTGCCCGCTTCGATCTTGGCCTGTACTTTCATCTCGGCCTGTTGGTTGCTGCTGGCTGCTTTATCTGGGAGTTCTGGGTAACGCGCCGACGCGAGCCGCTGGTTTGTTTTCGAGCATTCCTGCACAACCACTGGGCCGGTCTGGCGATTTTCCTTGGCATTGCCTTGGACTATGCGCTAGGCGCCTGATGCGCCCTATAGCTGTCATACCGCTGCAATATTTTCGTTATCTAATGCTGGTTACGACAGTTTTATGAATGAGGCTCAACCCCATGGTTGGCAAGAACATCCTGATCGTTGACGACGAGGCGCCGATTCGCGAGATGATTGCGGTGGCGCTGGAAATGGCCGGTTACGTCTGCCTGGAGGCTGAGAATGCCCAGCAGGCTCATGCCGCCATCGTCGACCGCAAGCCCAGTCTGATCCTGCTCGACTGGATGTTGCCTGGCACCACAGGCATTGAGCTTGCCCGACGGCTGAAACGCGATGAGCTGACCGGGGACATCCCGATCATTATGCTCACGGCCAAAGGCGAGGAGGACAATAAGATTCAGGGTTTGGAAGTGGGCGCCGATGACTACATTACCAAGCCCTTCTCGCCTCGTGAGCTGGTGGCCCGCCTGAAGGCGGTGCTGCGACGTGCAGGGGCTGGTGACAACGAGACTCCAATCGAGATTGGCGGGCTGGTGCTCGATCCGCTCAGCCATCGCGTTACCATCAACGGTCAGCCGGCGGAGATGGGGCCGACCGAATACCGCCTGTTGCAGTTCTTCATGACTCACCAGGAACGTGCCTACACCCGCAGTCAGTTGCTTGACCAGGTCTGGGGCGGCAACGTCTATGTCGAAGAACGTACTGTCGACGTGCATATCCGGCGTTTGCGCAAGGCGCTGGGTAGTGACTACGAGAATCTGGTGCAGACCGTGCGTGGCACCGGCTATCGTTTCTCCACCAAGGGCTGAGCCTGAGCTAGTGTCTGGCTGGCCCGTTGTCCCACAAGGATGCGCCTCATCTTGAATCAGGATTGGCGTGGCGCCATGGTGCGCCGAATGTTGCTGCTGATAGCTGGCTGCCTACTGCTCGGCTTTATCACCGGAGAGTATGGCTGGGCCATGGCGGCAGGGCTTGCGCTTCACCTCGGCTGGACGCTTAGCCAATTGCTGCGTTTGCACAAATGGTTGCTTGAGCATCGTCCGGATGAGCCGCCGCCTGATGGTTACGGCCTCTGGGGGGAGGTATTCGACAGCATCTACCATCTGCAGCGGCGCAACCAGAAGGCGCGTGGGCGCCTGCAGGCAGTGATCGACCGTGTTCAGGAGTCTACCGCGGCGCTCAAGGATGCAGTGGTGATGCTCGATAGCCAGGGCAATCTGGAGTGGTGGAACCGCGCTGCGGAGACCCTGCTCGGTCTGAAGACACCACAGGACAGTGGTCAGCCCATCACCAACCTAGTGCGAAATCCCCGCTTCAAGGATTACTTCGAGCGTGGACAGTATGCCGACGCGCTGGAAATCCCTTCGCCACTAAATGATCGCCTGCGCTTGCAGGTGTACGTTACCCGCTACGGCAATCAGGAGCACCTGTTGCTGGTACGTGATGTGACGCGGCTGCACCAGTTGGAGCAGATGCGTAAGGACTTCGTGGCCAATGTTTCACACGAGCTGCGTACGCCGTTGACGGTGATCAGTGGCTATCTGGAGACGCTGCTGGACAATGTCGAGGAGGTCAATCCGCGTTGGCAGCGGGCATTGCAGCAGATGCAGCAGCAGAGTACGCGGATGCAGGCGTTACTGAATGATCTGTTGCTGCTGGCCAGGCTGGAGGCTACCGATTATCCCTCTGACAACCAGCCGGTTGCTGTTCACCGCCTGTTGCAGGTGGTCGTGCATGATGCGCAGGCCCTATCGGCCGGGCAGCATCGGATTGAGCTGGATGCCGATCCGTTGCTGTGTCTGAAGGGAAGCGAGGGTGAGCTGCGCAGTGCCTTTTCCAACCTGGTGTTCAATGCCGTGAAGTACACCCCGGCGGGTGGTGAAATTCGTATCTGCTGGCGAACCGACGAAGATGGCGCGCAACTGCTGGTCGAAGATACCGGTATCGGTATCGAGGCCAAGCACCTGCCGCGTCTTACCGAGCGTTTCTACCGGGTTGATTCGAGTCGGGCCAGCACCACCGGTGGCACCGGGCTGGGATTGGCAATCGTCAAGCACGTATTGTTGCGCCACCGTGGTCAGTTGAGGGTTGTCAGCGAGGTCGGACGCGGCAGCATCTTCAGCTGTCATTTTGCCTCTGCGCAGGTGGTGCCTGACAGGCATTGAAGCTGCCTTTGCTTGCAATCGTTGTGTACTGCCTCCAACCTAGGACGGTCATTGGCCTTTACCTACGTTCATGGATCCGTCTACCAGTCTTTCCGTCTCCACGCTATGGGCCGATCTCGGTCTGCTGCTGTTTGCCCTTTTCCTGGTCGTGCTCAACGGCTTCTTCGTCGCCGCCGAGTTTGCCATCGTTCGTCTGCGTGCCACCAAGGTCGAAGCCCTGGCGGAGGCGCACGGCTGGCGTGGGCGCATACTGCGCACCGTTCACAATCAGATGGATGCCTATCTGTCGGCCTGTCAGCTGGGTATTACCCTGGCCTCACTGGGCCTTGGGTGGGTCGGTGAGCCGGCTTTCGCCGAGTTGTTGACTCCCTTGCTCTACGCGCTGGGCATCGAGTCGCCACAGGTGATTCATGGCATTGCCTTCTTTACCGCGTTCTCGATCATTTCCTATCTGCATATTGTCATTGGCGAGCTGGCACCCAAGTCCTGGGCGATTCGCAAGCCGGAAATGCTTTCGCTGTGGACGGCGGTACCGCTATATGCCTTCTACTGGCTGATGTATCCGGCCATCTTCGTGCTCAATGCCAGTGCCAACGCCATCCTGCGTATTGCCGGGCAGGGCGAGCCGGGATCTCACCACGAACATCACTACAGTCGCGAGGAACTGAAGCTGATCCTGCATTCCAGTCGCGCCAGTTCCAGCGAGGATCAGGACATGCGTGTACTCGCCTCGGCCGTGGAGCTGAGTGAGCTGGAGGTGGTGGACTGGGCCAACTCGCGTGAGGATCTGGTGTTCATCGAGCTTGGCGCAAGCCTTGACGAGGTGTTTGAGGTACTGCGGCGACACAAATACAGCCGCTACCCAATCTTCGATGAAGACCTTGGCGAATTTATCGGGGTGCTGCATATCAAGGATTTGCTGCTGCATCTGTCGCGTCTGGATACGCGGCCGCAGTCCGTTGAGCTGGATGAGCTGATGCACCCGCTGGAGCGAGTCAACCGACACATGCCGCTGACCCAGTTGCTCGAACGTTTCCGCCAGGGTAGTGCGCACTTCGCGGTGGTCGAGGAGGCCGACGGCAAGGTGATCGGTTACCTGACCATGGAGGATGTGCTGGAGGCGCTGGTTGGCGACATTCAGGATGAGCACCGCAAGGCCGAGCGCGGCATCCTTGCCTACCAGCCGGGCAAGCTGCTGGTGCGGGGGGATACGCCGCTGGCCAAGGTCGAGCGTCTGCTTGGTGTCGATTTGGATCACATCGAGGCGGAGACACTGGCCGGATTGATCTATGACAGCCTCAAGCGTATGCCGGAGGAGGATGAGGTGCTGGAAACCGAGGGGTTGCGCATTATCGTCAAGAAAATGAAGGGCCCCAAGGTGGTGCTGGCCAAGGTGCTCCGCCTCGGATAGGACAGTAACCGTATACCGGGAACAGGGCTGTGGGACGCTTTAGAAGAGTAGTGCGGGTGCCGGCTGGCCAGGCGTGAACTGATCCAGTAGGGTGTGCTTCTTCCGGTAGTGGCAGCCAGTGTAGTGCCGCAGAGTTTTGTTGTGAGGAATGAACGCATGAGTGCCCCCGTCGTGATCATCGGAACTGGCCTGGCCGGCTATAACCTGGCCAGGGAGTGGCGCAAGCTCGATACGCAGACGCCGCTGCTGCTGATCAGTGCCGATGACGGCCGCTTCTATTCCAAGCCGATGCTGTCCACCGGCTTCGCCAAGAACAAGGACGCCGAGGGGCTGGTGATGAGCGAAGCCGGTGCCATGGCCGAGCAGCTCGTGGCGGAGATCCGTACTCACACATCCGTAACCGGTATCGACCCGCGACAGCGGCGAGTGTGGATTGGCGAGGAGGTGGTGAATTATCGCGATCTGATCCTGGCCTGGGGGGCTGAGCCGATTCGCGTGCCGGTGGCGGGTGATGCTCAGGACTCGATCTTCCCGCTCAATGATCTGGAGGACTACGCGCGCTTGCGCGCTGCACTGACTGGCAAGCGCCGGGTATTGATACTCGGCGCCGGACTTATCGGCTGTGAGTTTGCCAACGACCTGCGTGCCGGTGGCTACGAAGTGGATGTGGTGGCCCCCTGTGAGCAGGTGATGCCCGGACTATTGCCCCCGTCGGCCGCCACGGCTGTACAGGCCGGTTTGCAGGGGATCGGCGTGCGCTTTTATCTTGGGCCGATGCTGGCCAGCCTGGATCATGCGGGGGACGCCTTGCTGGGCAGGTTGTCCGATGGCCAAATGATCGAGTGCGATGCAGTACTTTCGGCAGTCGGTCTGCGCCCACGTATCGCTCTAGCTGCAGCGGCAGGCCTTGAGGTTAATCGTGGGATAGTGGTGGATCGCCAGCTGCGCACTTCCCACGACAACATATACGCGCTCGGTGATTGCGCCGAGGTGGACGGCCTCAATTTGCTCTATGTGATGCCGCTGATGGCCTGCGCACGGGCTCTGGCACGCACCCTGGCTGGTGAACCGATGGCGGTCGCCTACGGCCCCATGCCGGTCACGGTGAAAACTCCCGCCTGTCCGCTGGTGGTCTCCCCGCCGCCACGCGCTCGTCACGGTGAATGGACGGTGGAGGGAGCCGGTGAGAACATCCGGGCGCTGTGTCGGGACGAGTCCGGTGCTCTGCTGGGATATGCCCTGACTGGGGCGGCAGTGCAGGACAGACTGGCGCTCAACCGGGAGTTGCCTGCCGTGCTGGCATGATCGGCGGTCGTTCTGTCGGATACGCCGCGAAATTGTCCCATCAAACTGTCGGGTGAGGCTGGCGTCGCGTCGAACGTCATGCCATCCTCCCTGGGTCTGCCGCAGCGCAGAGCTGTTGCGGCGCCTTGGGCGCTGTTCTGGAAGAACAGCACGGACACAACAACAAAAAACCGTCAAAGAGGCATCCATGTATGCGTAAACCGGAACTTGCCGCCGCCATCGCCGAAAAGGCCGATCTGACCAAGGATCAGGCCAATCGTGTACTCAACGCCATATTGGAAGAAATCACCGCCGCACTGAACCGCAAGGACAGCGTGACTCTCGTTGGCTTCGGCACCTTTGTTCAGCGCCACCGTGGCGCGCGGACGGGGAAAAATCCGCAAACCGGTCAGCCGGTGAAGATCAAGGCCAGCAATACCGTTGCCTTCAAACCGGGCAAATCCCTGAAGGACGCAGTTAACTGAGCCCGCCTGCCCGGAGCCGCCCGGCTCCGGGTTTCCTGCCGGGCGATTTGCCGCGGCTTGTTCGTACCTGTCTTTTCCGATGCATTTTTCTTCGCTTCCCTGACGCCATTTCGGTGGGGTGAAGCGGATGTAGTCGTGAGGAAAAAGCACTACAATGTGCGCCCATCATCTTCGATTCTGAGGGGCCGTGCATGAAATTTCGTTTTCTTCTGTGGATGCTGGGCCGCCTGATGGCCAAGGCCAGTCGTGATAACGCCGCATTCCGCCAGCAGCTCGAAGGGCGCGATCTGGTGTTTCAGCTGTACACCCTCGACGGCAAGGTGGCGCGGCACTTCATTGTTTCCGGTCAGCGTGTCAGCAGCCGTCGTGGGCCGGCCAGCGAGCCGGCTTTTGCCATCGGTTTTCGCGATGCGGTCTACGGCTTTGCTACCATGACGGCGAAGAACAAGCAATTGGCCTTTATGCAGGGCATCCAGAACAAGGACATCCAGATTCAGGGCAATCCGGCGCTGGTCATGTGGTTTCAGGGACTGACCAAGTATCTGGCGCCGAAAAAGAATACCGAGAGCACGAAAAAGGCGGCCTGAGATCGCTTCTGCACCATGGCTGCTGGCCCGTTGCTACGGCTTTGGCTAGGCTGGTGATGTGCCTTACGGAAAACCAGGCCATGCGCTTCGCTCTGTTGCCCCTGCTGTCCTTGCTGATGGTTCCGGTGCGTGCCGAACCGGTTCCGCCACAAGCCTTGCTGCCGCTGTTCGAGCTGGCTGGTGTGTATCTGCTCTGTGAGCAGAGCCTGCCGTTGCTGCAGCGTGGACTGGAGACGGTCGAGCAACAACAGCTGGCGCCCCTGTTCGTCCCGGAGGAGTTGTGCCTAGATCTGGCCCGTCGGGTGAGCGGGTCGGTCGATTCCGCTGCAGTGGAACAGGTGCACAGTCTTCTTGATAGTCCACTGGCTCGACGCTTCACGGCAGCGGAGCGGGCAGTGGGCGAGGATCCGCGGGGGCTGAGCGAATACCGCCAGAGGCTCAGCCAGCAGCCTCCACGCGGTGTGCGCCTGGAGTTGGTGCGGCGGCTGGATGCGGCGGCGCTCACCACCGAGCTGGCCAGCCTGCTGCGCTACGAAGTGGGCAAGACCCAGGCGCTGCTGGTGTTGCTGGCGCAGGGTGAGGATCTCGACGAGGCTGAACTGCAGACCCGTACCCAGGAGCAGGCGCGGGCGCTGCGCGAGTCCAGCGCCCAAGGCGTCGAGTCGTTCATGCTTTATGCCTACCGGCAGATGCCCAGCGATCAGTTGACAGAATATGCCGCGCTGTACGAACACCCCAGTGTCAGTCAGTTGCTTGGCGCCAGCCTTGAAGCTGTGCCTTTGCTGTTCGGTGAGCGTCGTGAGCGGTTACGTACTGCAACCAGTGCGCGCCCGACGCCTCAGTGAGAGCCGTGGAATTGCGAGGCCAGTTCGCGCAGCGCGACTTCCGCGCTAAGCACCCGGTTTAGCGCCTCCTCGGCCTTCTCCCGGGTCAGGCCCAGGGCATCGAACTGCTCGTCATCGATCTCACTCTGGGGGCCGGCACCGATACCGTGATTGCGCAGCAGGCTGACTGCCAGGCACACCAGGTTGGGGAACACCGCATGTTCGCCGGAGAACCCGGGATCCTGCTGAAAGCGTAGGGCACAGGAAATTTCCTCCGGCATGTCCCAATGACGCATCAGCCAGGCACCAATCTGCTCGCGGGTGATGCCCAGCAGGTGCTGTTCGACATAACTGTGTGGCAGATGCGGATTGACCTCCAGGTGTCGGCAGATCAGCGAAAAGTGCGGCGGGAAGACATGGGCCAGCACCAGATAGCCGAAGTTGTGCAACAGCCCGGCCAGGTAGGTCAGCCCGGTCTCCGGGCGCTGTGCCCGTGGCATGGCACGGGTCAGCCCTTCAATCACGGCAGCAGTGTAGATGGCCTGCTGCCAGTAGGGTGTGGCGTGCTGCGGATTGTCCTTGGGCAGGCTGAGGGTCTTGCCCAGGGCCAGGCCGAGGGCGAGGTTGATCACCAGGTCGAAGCCCAGCACGCGGACGATTGCGTCTTCCACCGAGCGGATCTTGCCTGGTGCGGCATAGTAGGGTGAGGCGGCCCAGCTGACCACCTGGGCTGCCAGTGCCGGATCGGTTTCCACTACGCCAGTGATGTCGTCCAGAGTGGCGTCCGGATCCACACGCAGCTTGATGATCCGCTGTGCGGTCTTGGCCAGTGGCGGAATCTCGATGGTTTCCTCCAGGCGTTGCTGGATCCGGCGTGCGGTGAAGGCTCGAACCGCCTGAGTGATCTCGGCGCGGTCGTCGTCCGGACGGTCGAGGTTCGGCCGGATGGAGCTGACCGGCTGGCCGAACCGCGCAGCGCTGGCCTTGCTCAGCAGGCTGCGGAAGGCTTCGACGGGGATTTCCAGCAGGACACCCGGTTGTCCGGACTCCACCAGCAGGGCGGGGGGGTACA
This sequence comes from Pseudomonas sp. NCCP-436, assembly GCF_019656335.1. Lineage (GTDB taxonomy): Bacteria > Pseudomonadota > Gammaproteobacteria > Pseudomonadales > Pseudomonadaceae > Aquipseudomonas. Next base: position 9,694 of record NZ_BPLZ01000019.1, read on the forward strand.
GCAGGCGCTCTTCATAGAGGCAAGGCGAGCTGGTTAGCGGCGGCAGGCCTGGCAGTAGTGACAGGTTGTGTTTGGCCAGCATGCGCTCCATGCGCTCCGGTCTGACGGCCACCAGCTGGCGCCCGGTCAGTTCGCTCAGGCTCGAAAGATCCAGCATGTGGTCGCGTGGGAAAAGTACCAGCAGGGCACCTACCGCATCTTCCAGTAACACGGCCTGCAGCCGTGCATTGTCCGGTAGATCCGCCTGCTCCAGGCAGACCTGGAAGGGAATCGCGAGTTTCTCCAGCAGTTGCACGATCACGGCCGGCGGTTGCAGGTTGGTGTTCGGCACTAAGGCAGCATCAATCATATGGGTACCCGGCGTTGGCGCATCTGCCTCGAGTATAACCAGCAGACAGAGAATCGGCGTTTGGTGGGGCGGATTGCCCTGTGAGAGAAATCATACCTGACCGTATTGCTGGCCATGGCGCAACCAGCGTTCCAGTAATGGAGCCACATGTTGTGGCCAGTGTTCCAGCAATCGCTGTGCGGCATCACGTACGGCAGGTAGCAGGTCGGCATCGCGCATTAGATCCGCCACCTTGAACTGCAGCAGGCCAGTCTGTCGGGTGCCGAGCATCTCGCCTGGGCCGCGCAGCTCTAGATCCTTTTCTGCAATGACGAAGCCGTCGCTGGTCTCGCGCATGATTGCCAGGCGCTCGCGTCCCAGCTGCGACAGCGGCGCATGGTAGAGCAGTACGCAGTGGCTGACGGCGCTGCCCCGGCCGACTCGGCCGCGCAACTGGTGCAACTGGGCCAGGCCGAGGCGCTCGGGGTTCTCGATGATCATCAGGCTGGCATTGGGCACGTCGACGCCGACTTCGATGACGGTGGTGGCCACCAGCAGCTGCAGCTCGCCGCGCTTGAATTCGTCCATTACTGCGGCCTTCTCCGCCGGCTTCATTCGACCGTGGATAAGTCCAACCCGAAGTTCTCCAAGCGCGACGCAAAGCTCTTCGAAGCTGGTCTCGGCGGCCTGACAGGTGAGCTCCTCGGATTCCTCGATCAAAGTGCATACCCAGTAGGCCTGGCGGCCTTGCAGGCAGGCGTTGCGTACCCGTTCGATCACTTCGAGGCGGCGGCTGTCGGCGATCACCAGGGTAGTCACCGGTGTGCGCCCGGGCGGCAGCTCGTCGAGGATCGAGGTGTCCAGATCAGCGTAGGCGCTCATGGCCAGGGTGCGCGGGATTGGCGTGGCCGTCATGATCAATTGGTGCGGGCAGAGGCGGCCGTCGATGCCTTTCTGACGCAGAGCCAGGCGCTGCTGCACGCCGAAGCGGTGCTGTTCGTCGATGATCACCAGAGCCAGGCGCTTGAATTTCACCTCATCCTGAAACAGCGCATGGGTGCCGACCACCATCTGGCAGCCGCCGGCAATCTGCTCCAGTGCCGCTGCGCGAGCCTTGCCCTTGAGCTTGCCAGCCAGCCAGGCTACTTCGATGTCGAGTGGTTGCAGCCATTTGCTGAAGTTGAGAAAGTGCTGTTCGGCGAGAATTTCGGTGGGTGCCATCAGCGCAACCTGATAGCCGGCTTCCAGCGCCTGCAGTGCGGCCAGTGCGGCGACTACTGTCTTGCCGGCGCCAACGTCGCCCTGCACCAAGCGCAGCATGGGCTCTGCCTGGGACAGGTCATAAGCGATTTCGGCGGCGACCCGCTGTTGCGCGCCGGTGGGGACAAAACCGAGGTTTTGCAGATACTGTTGCGGCAGTTTCTTCGCTGGCGGCAGAACCGGCGCCTGTTGGGCACGTACCTGCTCGCGCAGACGCTGCAGCGACAACTGATGTGTCAGCAGCTCCTCGAAGGCGAGGCGGTGCTGGGCCCAGTGGCGGCCCTCAGCGAGTTCTTCGAGATTGGCGTCCGGTGGTGGCCGGTGTAGATAGCGGATCGCCTGATCCAGTGGTGCCAGGCGGTAGTCTCGGGCCAGTTCCTGTGGCAGCCAGTCTGGCAGGCTGTGCGGGCCGAGACGCGCCAGTGCCTGCTGGCTGAGCTGGCGCAGGCGCTGCTGGGTGAGGCCTTCGGTGGTCGGGTAGATGGGCGTCAGACTCTGCTCCACAGGCGCCGGCTCCGTGACACTTTGCGCACGGTACTCGGGGTGGTAGATCTCCAGCCCGGTGGCACCCGGACGCACCTCGCCGTAGCAGCGCAGTGCCGTGCCGCGCTTGAGACCTTCCTTTTGTGCCTGGCTGAAGTGGAAGAAGCGCAGGCTCAGGGTGCCGCTGCCATCCTGCAGGCGCACCAGCAGGCTGCGCCGACGGCCCATGACCACGTCGGCTCCGGCAACGATGCCTTCAACCACCGCATCCTGCCCGGGACGCAGTGCGCCGATGGGGGTGATGCGGGTGCGATCCTGATAGCGCAGTGGCAGGTGGAAGAGAACATCCTGCAGGTTTTCCAGGCCGACCCGCGCCAGCTTCTCGGCCATGGCCGCCCCCACGCCCTTGAGCGTGGTAAGCGGGATAGTGGCGAGTTCGCTCACGGTTGCCCTCAGGCGCTGCCCTTGGCCTGCGAGCGAGCCACCGAACACAGGCGAATGGAGTCGGCCAGCACCTCGATGGCGTTGGGCCGGGGAAAACTGGCGCGCCAGGCGATGGCCACGGTGCGGAAAGGCACGGGTGCGCTGAGTGGACGCACTTCGATCACGCCAGGTGCGTAGTGATGGCTGTCCACTGCAGAGAACGGCAGGATGGATACGCCAAGGCCTGAAGCCACCATGTGGCGGATGGTTTCCAGTGAGCTGGATTCCACTGTGGTGTGCTTGCCGTGATCATCACCGCCTTTGCGCAGGGTTGGACAGGCTTCCAGCACCTGATCGCGGAAGCAGTGGCCTTCACCCAGCAATAGCAGGCTCTTGTCATTGAGCAGCTTGGTGTCGATGGTCTCCATCGATGCCCAGGGGTGTCCGGCCGGCAGCAGCGCGTAGAACGGCTCGTCGTACAGAGGCTTGGTCAGCACGTCGGCCTCCTGGAACGGCAGAGCGATGATGATCGCGTCCAGCTCGCCAGTGCGCAGTTTGTCGCGTAGGACGTGGGTGAAGTTTTCCTCGATATACAGCGGCATGTCCGGTGCGACCCGGTGCAGCTGCGGAATCAGATGCGGAAACAGATAGGGGCCGACGGTGTAGATGGCGCCGATCTTCAGTGGCGAGGCCAGCTGGTTCTTGCCGGCCTGGGCCAGCTCGCGGATACCCTGCGCCTGCTCCAGCACCTTCTGTGCCTGGGTGACGATGCCTTCTCCAACCGGGGTAAGGCGTACCGCGCTCTTGCTGCGCTCGAAAATCAGCACCCCAAGCTCGTCTTCCAGCTTCTTTACGCCGACCGATAGGGTCGGCTGGCTGACGTGACAGCGCTCGGCTGCCCGGCCGAAATGCTGTTCCTGAGCGAGGGTGACGATGTAGCGCAGTTCGGTGAGAGTCATAGTCTTTATCCATTGAACCGCCACAAGCATAGCGGGTGTAGTCAATGGAACCAAGCACCCTTCGCCAGTCTGGACGAAGGGCTGTATTCAGCGCTGTTCAAGTGCGTAGACGAAGGGCGCGACGATTTCCAGCGTGCCATTGTTCAGCAGCTCGGCGGGCGGACGCGGCAGCGGCTGGGCGCGGCGAATGGTTTGCAGGGTGGCGCGATCCAGAACGGCGCTGCCAGCTTTCTCGGTCAGTTCGTAGCTCAGCACCCGACCGTTTCCGTCAATCACGAAGCGTAACCGGTTGATACCTTTCAGACCGCGTCGGCGAGCATCCTCGGGATAGCGCTTGTAGCGCGCCAGGTGGTTGAACAACTGGCTTTGCCAGCTACGCTCCGCGTCACTGGGAGTGCTGGCAGAGGATGTTTGCGGCGCAGCCGGCCTGTTATCACGTGGCGTTTCGCGGGGCTGGCTGGCCACTTCCTGAGCAGGCTCGGCTTCCTGTTTCTGAGGGGGCTCCGGTTTTGTCGGTTTGGGCCTGGGTGGTTGCGGTTTGGGTTGCACCTTGGGCTTGGGCGGCACGGCCAGGGGCGCTTTGGGCGCCTCGGCCACTTCCGGTAGTGGTTCCGGCTCTGGTTCCGGCACAGCCGTAGGCGCCGGAGGCGGGGCCGGCAGCGGTTCCAGCTCGATCATCATGGCAGCGGGCGGCAACTCGAGCGGCTCGGCCTGCACGGTCCAGTACATGGCCCAGAGGCCGATGAGAGCATGCAGACTGAGTATCAGAAGCAGGCTGAGGCTCCAGCCGGACAGCGTGCGCACGCGACTCATGGTTTGCCGACCGTCTCCAGGCCCACCAGGCCTACCTTCAGGTAGCCAGCGCTGCGCAAGGTATCCATGACTTCCATCAGGTGGCCGTATTCCACGGCCTTGTCACCGCGCACGAAGATGGTCTTGTCGCGATCGGCGCCGGTCAGTTGATCCAGAGCCTGTGCCAGTTGCTGCTGAGTGATCGCTTCATTGTTCAGATAGAGACTGGCATCGTTGCGTAGGCTGAGGTAGATCGGTTTGTCCGGGCGTGGCGCCGGCTTGGCGCTGGAAGCGGGCAGGTCTAGGGGAACATCTACTGTGGCCAGCGGCGCGGCCACCATGAAGATGATCAGTAGCACCAGCATTACGTCGATAAAGGGGGTGACGTTGATTTCGCTGTTTTCCAGGGCACTGTCGCCCTCGTGCAGATGAAGAGCCATGTTTCAGCTCACCCTGGCGATATGTGGCGCCTGGCGTTCGCTCGGGCGGCGATCAAGGTCGCGGCTGAGCAATAGCAGTACCTGGGCCGAGGCATCTCCGACCAGCGCCTTGTAGTTGGCGATGGAGCGGGCGAAAACGTTATAGATCACCACAGCCGGGATCGCCGCAACCAAGCCCAGAGCCGTGGCCAGCAGTGCTTCGGCGATTCCCGGGGCGACCACGGCCAGGTTGGTAGTCTGCGTTTTGGCGATGCCGATGAAGCTGTTCATGATGCCCCAGACGGTTCCGAACAGGCCGACGAAAGGAGCGGTGGCGCCGATAGTGGCCAGTACACCCGTGCCCTGGCTCATCTGCCGGCCGCTGGCGGCAACCAGGCGTTCGAGACGAAAGGCGATACGTTCCTTGAGTCCATCGGTTTCGAGGACAACACCGGTGAGTTTCACTTCTTCCAAGGCATCCTGTACCAGGCGATGGGAGATGCACACATCACCATCCATCCGCTTGCCTGCATCCTGCAGGCTGCGAGCGGACTGCAGCGATGGCAGCTCCCGGCGCAGGCGGCGCCTGGCGGCACCAAGCTCGAAGGTTTTGGCCAGCCAGATGGTCCAGGTGAGTACCGAGGCCAGCAGCAGTCCGATCATTACGGCTTTTACCACCCGGTCGGCACCCTGGTACATGCCCCAGGGCGAGAGGTCGTGCGCCATGGCTGCCTGTTGTGTTTCCGCCATGGGCCCGACGGCTGGATCTGTCGTGTCAGCAGGGGCCGGACCTGCGGCGAGCGACGCCTGCTCGGTTGGCGTCTGGGAGGTATTTGTGATGTTCTCGGCCAGGGCACTGGTGGACAGGGTTAGGCCAAACAGCAGGGCGGCCAGCAGACGTAGGGGAGCATTAGCAAGGATAGGAGATTTCATAGCGTGGGCCCCGGAGCAATGATCGATGCCAGAGGAGCGTTGCATCGCAATGGTTGTTGAGATTGATTATTGAATGAGAATCTAACACATAATTATTTATATAGTAACTCTGGTGTTTTTGCTCCACCCGATGTTGTCGTCGGTGATAATCGAACGTTGTCGCCCAAGTCATTTGCCTGGAGTCTCCAATGGCTACCCCTGCTTCTCTATTGATTGCCGGTTGCGGTGATGTCGGCAGTCGCCTTGCCCTGCGCATGCAGGCGCAGGGCTGGCGCGTGTACGGTCTGCGTCGCAATGCTGCTGTGCTGCCGACAGGCATTCTTCCTTTGGCCGGCGACTTGCACGTCGATGCCTGCCCACTTGCCTGGCCTGAGGAGCCGCTGGACTATGTGGTGTATGCCGCAGCGGCCAGCCAGCACGACGAGGCCGGCTACCGCAGTACTTATGTCGAGGGCTTGCAGCGCGTCCTGGGCTGGCTGGCGCAGCACAGGCAGCGCCCCGTGCGCCTGCTGTTCACCTCCAGTACAGGGGTATACGGGCAACAGGAGGGTGAGTGGATCGATGAGAACGCCACAGCCGAGGCGCAGGGTTATGCGGCGCAAGTGATGCGCGAGGCCGAGCGAGTGGCTCTGGACAGCGGTATCCCGGCTACGCTGGTGCGGCTGAGCGGGCTCTATGGGCCGGGCCGGGAGTGGCTGCTGGGGCAGGTCCGTCAGGGCTATCGGGTCGACGCACAGCCACCCTTGTATGCCAACCGCATCCACGTCGAGGATGCTGCCGGGCTGCTGGCCACCTTGTTGCAGGCTGCAGCCCGAGGCGTGACGTTGGACGACTGTTATTTGGGCGTCGATGATGAACCGGCGGCGCTGCATGAGGTGGTGGGCTGGTTGCGCGAGCAACTGGGCGTCAGTCACTGGAGTGAGCAGCAGCGCGTACGCAGGGCCGGCAGCAAGCGCTGCAGCAACGCACGTGCCCGGGCTTTGGGCTGGGAGCCTCGGTATCCGAGTTACCGCGAGGGTTATGCGGAGATCTTGGCCGGTCGCTGAAGGGGGCTAGCGACGTTTCAGTCGCCAGCGCTGCGGACCGGGTTGATATTGCGGCATTTCGTCGAATTGAGCGCGGTTTTCCGCCTCGAAAATGCGCAGCTGATTGCCTTCGTGGACGAACAGCCAGGGACTGCCCTGATCACCTAGTTGCAGCCAGATACTGTCATGTTCACCGCTCATTGCCGCGCAGTCGCCGGCCAGGCACAGGGCGTAGCGCTCGGCACCCGGCAGTCCCGCAACCTCCCCCTTTGGCGAGAAGCGCACCAGTCCTCCCTGGCCGGGGCCCTGTTCGATCAGCCAGTCACCCCCCAGATAGGCTCGGTACAGGGTCTGTTCGAAGCTGGCGCCCAGAGGCGGTGGAGTGCCGGTCGAATCAGTCAGGCGGATGAAGTGTTGTTCGGGCCAGTAGCCGCTGGCGATCTGGGTCAGTCGGTTGCCCGCTACATGCAGCTGTTCCTGGTAGTCGCCATAGAAGCTGACCTGCCAGTGGCCATCAGCCAGTGCTGTCAGGTGACCTTCGGCCAGCTCGAATCCGTTGCTGTAACTGGCCTGCTGGTGCTGGGAAGCGATCTGCCATTCCAGGTTCGGCCCATAGGCGAGCAGGGACTCGCGCAGACGACCGCTTTCGGCTGCGGCGTCGATGGCTGCCTGATTGATCCAGATCCCGTCGGGGGTGTGCTTTGCGTTACTGGCGCAGCCGGCCAGCAGGATACTGCAGATTAGCAAGGGAAGCAGGCGCATGGCGTTCTCCGTCCCTGAAACGAGGGGCGGGGCGCAGGCCCCGCCGGGGGTGGCTTAGTCGAGCACCACGATGGCGTCCATTTCCACCTGAGCGCCGCGCGGCAGAGCCGCTACGCCGATGGCGGCACGGGCCGGGTAGGGTTGCTCGAAGTAGCGCCCCATGATCTCGTTGACCTTGGCGAAGTGCGACAGATCGGTGAGGAAGATATTCAGCTTGACGATGTCCTTGAACGAGCCGCCGGCGGCTTCGATCACGGCCTTGAGGTTCTCGAACACCTGTACGGTCTGGGCTTCGAAGCCTTCAACCAGTTCCATGCTGACTGGATCCAGGGGAATCTGGCCGGAAACGTAAACGGTATTGCCGGCCTTGATGGCCTGGGAGTAGGTGCCGATGGCCGCCGGGGCCTTGTCGCTGTTGATGACAGTCTTGCTCATAAATCGCTCCTTATGAGAACTGGCTGGATCGAGCCCCCAGCCTACGGGGTAAATAAAAGGGAGGTTATTTCAGGCGCGCACTCGGGTGATACGGGTTACGCCCTTGAGCGCGCGTAGCTTCTTGATTACGCGGGCCAGGTGGACACGATCATGCACGCTGACTACCAGCTGTACGATGCTGATGCGGCCGTCGCGCTCGTCCATGCTGATCTTCTCGATGTTGCCATCGGCGGCGTTGACGCTGCTAGCCAGCAGGGCAATCAGGCCGCGCTGGTGTTCCAGTTCGACGCGCAGTTCGACATTGAACTCACCAGTGACGTCCTTGGCCCAGTTGAGCTGGATGCACTTTTCAGGATTGTGGCGGATATCGAGAATGTTCCGGCAGTTTTCCAAGTGAACCACCATGCCCTTGCCAGCGGAAAGATGGCCGACGATGGGGTCGCCCGGAATCGGTGTGCAGCACTTGGCGTAGTTCAGCACCAGGCCTTCGGTGCCGCGGATAGCCAGTGGGCCTCCGCTACTGGGCAGAGCATCCTCGCTGCTCTCAGCCAGCAGACGGCGAGCGACCACATAGGCCATGCGGTTACCCAGACCGATGTCTTCCAGCAGATCTTCGATAACCTCCAGACGGTACTCGTCCAGTACCGCCTGCACGCGTTCGGCGGCAATCTTGTCTAGGTGCGTGTCGAAACTTGCCAGCACCTTGTTCAGCAGGCGTTCGCCGAGGTTGATGGACTCGGAGCGGCGCTGCTGCTTGAGTGCATGGCGGATGTGGGTGCGTGCCTTGCCGGTGACCACGAAATTGAGCCAGGCCGGGTTCGGGCGGGCTCCCGGCGCAGTAACGATCTCTACCGTCGAGCCGCTTTCCAGCGGTTGCGACAGTGGCGCCAGGCGGCGGTTGATGCGGCAGGCGATACAGGTGTTGCCGACGTCGGTATGCACCGCATAGGCAAAATCGACCGCAGTGGAGCCTTTCGGCAACTCCATGATGCGGCCCTTGGGCGTGAACACGTAGACCTCGTCCGGGAACAGGTCGATCTTCACGCTCTCGATGAACTCCAGGGAGTTACCGGCGCGTTGCTGCAGTTCCAGCACACCCTTGACCCACTGACGCGCGCGGGCATGGTTGCCTTTTGGCGTTTCACCTTCACTGGACTTGTACAGCCAGTGTGCGGCGATGCCGTTATTGGCCATTTCCTCCATCTCGCGGGTGCGGATCTGGATTTCGATAGGCACACCATGCATGCCGAACAGCGTGGTGTGCAGCGACTGATAGCCATTGGCCTTGGGGATCGCGATGTAGTCCTTGAAGCGGCCGGGCAGTGGCTTGTACAGGTTGTGCACGGCGCCGAGCACGCGATAGCAGGTGTCGACCTTGTCCACGACGATGCGGAAGGCGTAGACATCCATGATTTCGTTGAACGCCTTGCGCTTGCCGCGCATCTTCTTGTAGATGCTGTAGAGATGCTTCTCGCGGCCACTCACCTCGCCCTCCAGACCTTCGCGCTGCAGGCAGGCGGTCAGCGACTCCTCGATCTTGACGACGATTTCCTTACGGTTGCCGCGGGCCCGGCGTACGGCAGCGCGGATGCGCTCGGAGCGCATCGGATGCATGGCCTTGAAGCCCAGGTCCTCGAACTCCACGCGCATGTTGTGCATGCCCAGGCGATTGGCGATTGGTGCGTAGATTTCCAGGGTTTCCTTGGCGATGCGCCGGCTCTTCTCGTGCGGCATGGCATCGAGGGTGCGCATGTTGTGCAGGCGGTCGGCGAGCTTGACCAGGATAACGCGGATGTCGCGGGCCATGGCCATGGCCATCTTCTGGAAGTTCTCGGCCTGCGCCTCGGCCTTGGTTTCGAAGTTCATCTGGGTCAGCTTGCTGACCCCGTCGACCAGCTCGGCCACGGTTTCGCCGAATTGCGCGTTGAGTGCTTCCTTGGCGATGCCGGTATCTTCGATAACGTCATGCAGCATGGCGGCCATCAGGCTCTGATGATCCATGTGCATGTCGGCAAGAATGCTGGCCACGGCCAGTGGATGAGTTACGTAGGCTTCGCCACTGCGGCGGCGCTGGCCATCGTGTGCTTGTTCGGCGTAGAAGTAGGCACGACGAACCAGATTGACCTGGTCATGGCCCAGGTAGGTCGAAAGCCGCTCGGCAAGTGCTTCTATGCCAGCCATATGGAACTCCCCGCATGGCTGGCTGCGGGCCAGCGACTTCGACCGGGCATCATCGTCTTACAGAGGCTCGTTGGCCTCTTCCTCGAAGGCGGCAAACAGCGGCTCTTCCTCGACGATGTCCTCTTGAGCGACGACTTCATAGTCCACCAGACCAGCTGCGATTTCGCGCAGGGCGACTACGGTGGGCTTGTCATTTTCCCAGGCTACCTTCGGCTCTTTGCCGCCGGTGGCCAGCTGGCGCGAACGCTTGGTCGCGAGCATGACCAGTTCGAAGCGGTTATCAACGTTGTCCAGGCAATCTTCGACGGTAACGCGAGCCATGGTGTTCCTCGTAACATGTGCGGATAAGCTTGGCCCAAGCGGGCGAGCGGACTGAATAGTCTAAAAAATCACCAGCGACAATGGAAGCGCTGATTTACGCCAGCAGCTCCTGTAGCAAGCCGGTGTGACGCTGCTGTTGCCGGGCTTGCAGCAGCTGGTTGCTGCGCAAGACCGCCTTCAGGTCGTTCAGGGCGTGGGTGAAGTCGTCGTTGATGATCAGGTAGTCGTACTCGACGTAGTGACTCATTTCGCTGACTGCTTCGCGCATGCGTCGCTCGATCACCTCGCCGCTGTCCTGGCCGCGGTTGGTCAGGCGCTGGCGCAGGGCTTCCTGGGTCGGGGGCAGGATGAAGATGGAGCGGGACTGCGGCATCAGCCGGCGCACCTGCTGGGCGCCTTGCCAGTCGATCTCCAGAATCAGGTCGAAGCCTTCGGCCAGGGTCTGTTCGACCCACTTCTGCGAGGTGCCGTAAAGGTTGTCGAAGACCCGTGCATGCTCGAGGAATTCGCCGCGCTCGAGCATGGCATTGAACTGCGCGTGGTCGACGAAGTGGTAGTTGACCCCGTCCACCTCGCCCGGGCGCATGGCGCGCGTGGTGTGCGACACCGAGACGCGGATCAGGGGTTCGCTGTCGACCAGCGCCTTGACCAGGCTGGTCTTGCCGGCGCCCGATGGGGCGGAAATGATGTAGAGGGTGCCGGTGGTGGCCATGAAGAAAATCCTGGAAGAAACGTTGGACGAAAGATAGCAGCCGGAGCTGCGGTTACTCGATGTTTTGCACCTGCTCGCGCATTTGTTCGATCAGCACCTTGAGGTTGACCGCCGCCTGTGTGCTGCGCGGGTCGAAGGCCTTGGAGCCGAGCGTGTTGGCCTCGCGGTTGAGCTCCTGCATGAGAAAGTCCAGGCGCCGTCCGGCGGCACCGCCGGCTTTGAGGACGCGGCGAACTTCGCCGACATGGGTCGTCAGGCGATCCAGCTCCTCGGCCACATCGCTCTTCTGCGCCAGTAGTACCAGCTCCTGCTCCAGACGCTGCGGATCCAGCTCGACCTGCATTTCGGCGCAGCGGGCCTCAATCTTGGCGCGTTGGCCGGCAAGCATCTGTGGCACCAGTTCACGCAGTGCGGCTACTTCCTGGAGGATGGCATCAAGGCGCTCGTTGAGCAGTTTGGCCAGCTCTGCGCCTTCGCGTGCGCGACCGGCCTTGAGCTCTTCCAGAGCCTGGCCGAACAGACGCAAGGCCGCGGCATTCAGGGCTTGCGGGTCGGCGGCATCGGCCACCAGTACGCCAGGCCAGGCCAGCACTTCCAGCGGGTTGAGCGGCGCCGGCTGAGCGATCAGTGCGGCTACGTGCTCGGCGGCTGCGATCAGTTGGCGGGCGCGTTCGTTGTCGACCTGTAGCTGTTTGGCGCCGGCCTCCTCGGCAAAGCGCAGGGTGCACTCCACCTTTCCGCGCGACAGTCCCTGGCGTAGTGCTTCACGCACGGCGCCTTCGAGTTCGCGAAAGGCCTCGGGTAGACGCAGATGCGGCTCCAGGTAGCGATGGTTGACCGAGCGCAGCTCCCAGCTCAGGGTGCCGTGAGCGGTTGCCTGCTCGTTGCGGGCAAAGGCCGTCATGCTGTGAACCATGGATACCTCGCGGAAGTCGGCTGGAAAAACGCAGGATTGTAGCGCAGTGTGCCGGCCAGCCCAATTCAGCCTGTGGTCGTGGTGCACTGTCGCCTGCGGCGGTATCGCTGTAAGGCCCGGATGGTGTGGGCTGGAGGTCTTTCCGAGGAGGCGCCAGCAGCACCTGTGTGATTTGCAAGTGTCCGGTACTTGCCCGGCCTTTATAATGTGGGCTGTTTTTTACTTAACGAAGCAGGTATCGCTCGATGAAACGTCCCAGTGGCCGCGCCGCCGATCAGTTGCGCCCGATCCGTATCACCCGCAACTACACCAAGCATGCCGAAGGGGCGGTGCTGGTGGAGTTTGGCGATACCAAGGTGATCTGCACCGTCAGTGTTGAGTCCGGTGTGCCGCGCTTTCTCAAAGGACAGGGGCAGGGCTGGCTGACCGCCGAGTACGGCATGCTGCCGCGGGCGACCGGCGAGCGTAACCAGCGTGAAGCCAGCCGCGGCAAGCAGGGTGGCCGGACCCTGGAGATCCAGCGCCTGATCGGTCGTTCGCTGCGCGCTGCGTTGGATATGAGCAAGCTGGGCGAGAATACCCTGTATGTCGACTGCGACGTGATCCAGGCCGACGGAGGCACCCGCACGGCATCCATCACCGGGGCCATGGTGGCACTGGTGGATGCGCTGGGCGTACTGAAAAAACGCGGTGCACTGAAGGGTGAGCCGCTCAAGCAGATGATCGCCGCCGTGTCGGTCGGCATTTACCAGGGCGAGCCGGTGCTGGATCTGGACTATCTGGAGGATTCTGCCGCGGAAACCGATCTCAACGTGGTGATGACCAGTGCCGGAGGTTTCATCGAGGTACAGGGCACCGCCGAGGGGGCGCCCTTCCAGCCGGAGGAGTTCAATGCCATGCTGGCGCTGGCGCAGAAGGGTATGAGCGAGATCTTCACCCTGCAGCAGGCGGCTCTGGCCGGCTGATGCGCCTTACCGCAACGCAAGGAGGTGACGCATGAGTGAAGAGTTCCAGGTTCCGCAACCGACGCCTGGCCGCGAGGCCCGGCAATGGGCGATGTTCTGCCATTTCGCCGCATTTCTCGGGCTGATCGTTCCTTTTGGCAACCTGCTCGGGCCGTTGATCGTCTGGCAACTGAAGAAGGATCTTGATCCGTTCGTCGATGCGCAGGGCAAGGAGGCGCTGAACTTCCAGATCAGCGTGGCGCTGGCGACGCTGCTGTGCTTTGTCCTGATGGTGGTGGTGATCGGCTTCCCGCTACTGCTGCTGGTATGTCTGGCGGCTCTGGTGCTGACCATTATCGCAGGCATCAAGGCCAATGATGGCCAGGACTACCGCTATCCCTTTAGCTGGCGTCTGGTGAAGTAGCGCGCAGGGAATGAAAAAGCCGGCAGCTCGCCGGCTTTTTTCTGTCTGTTGCTCAGACGGTGAGTATCCAGTCGTAGTCGATGATCAGCGGTGCATGCTGGGAGAAGCGTGGCTGGCGCGGCAGACGGGCGCTGCGCACGCTGCGGCGCATACCGGGTGTCAGCAGGTGGTAGTCGAAGCGATAGCCCAGGTTGAGCATTTCCGCCTGCTCGCTATCCGGCCACCAACTGAACTGGTCGCCTTCGCGGCTCACTTCGCGCAGCGCGTCGACATAGCCCATATTGCCGATTACTTCGTCCAGCCAGCCGCGTTCGGGCGCGAGAAAGCCCGGAGACTGCTGGCAGTCTCGCCAGTTCTTCACGTCCATCTTCTGGTGCGCCACGTACAGCGAGCCGCAATAGATGAACTCGCGGCGCTTGCGGCGCTGTTTGTCCAGATAATGGGTGAAGTCATCCATGAACTTGAATTTCTGATTCAGGTTCTCGTCACCGCCCCGGCCCGATGGCAGGAGCAGGCTGGAAATACTTACCTTGTCAAAATCGGCCTGCAGGTAGCGTCCATAGCGGTCGGCCATTTCAAAGCCTAAGCTGGTGATTACCGCCTTGGGTTGCAACCGCGAATAGAGTGCCACGCCACCTTGGCTAGGCACTTCCGCATCGCATGCATAAAGGAAATAGCCATCCAGTTGGAAGGCCTGGTCGTCCAGTTCAAAGGCGGAGGCTCGGGTGTCCTGCAGGCAGATCACGTCGGCATTCTGGGCTTGCAACCAGCTGAGCAGTCCACGCTCGGCCGCAGCCTGAATACCATTCACGTTCACACTGATGATCCGCATAAATGGCCCCCAAAAACACGTGCGTGTATGATACCCGAGCTCTCTCCATTTAGCTAAAACTGTGCCGTTCGGGACTTTCGTCATGCAAGCGTACCAACGCGATTTCATTCGTTTTGCCATTGAACGCGGGGTGCTGCGTTTCGGTCAGTTCACTCTCAAGTCCGGGCGTACCAGTCCCTATTTCTTCAATGCAGGCCTGTTTGACAGCGGTCTGGCGCTGGCTCAGCTGGGCCGTTTCTACGCGGCCGCGATCGTCGACAGTGGCATCGATTTTGACGTGCTGTTTGGTCCGGCCTACAAGGGCATTCCGCTGGCCGCCGCCACTGCAGTAGCGCTGGCCGAGCACCATGGCCGTGATCTGCCCTGGTGCTTCAATCGCAAGGAGGCCAAGGATCATGGTGAAGGCGGCACACTAGTTGGGGCGCCGTTGCAGGGTCGGGTGCTGATCGTGGACGACGTTATCACCGCCGGTACGGCAATCCGCGAGGTCATGCAGATCATCCAGAACCAGGGAGCGCAGGCTGCCGGTACGCTGATCGCCCTCAACCGTCAGGAGCGCGGACAAGGTCAGCTGTCGGCTATCCAGGAGGTGGAACGCGACTTCGGGATGCCCGTAGTGAGCATCGTGTCACTAGAGCAGGTCTTGGAATATCTGGCCGGGGATGCTGAACTTAAGCAGTATCTTCCAGCCGTCGAAGCCTATCGCGCAGAGTACGGTATCTAGCACAAGGTTACCTTATGCCCGCCCCGTTCCTGACTCGCTGTACGCTGCTGTTGGGTCTGCTACTGCCACTGTCGGGCATGGCTACCGAGCTGTATCGCTACATCGATGACAACGGGGTGACGGTGCTCAGCCGGCAGGGTGTACCGCCCGAGTTCGTTGGCAGGGGCTATGAGGTGCTGAACAACCAGGGGCGCGTGCTGCGGGTCGTGCCGCCGGCGCCTACCGCCGAAGAGTTGGCTCGCATGAAGGCCGAGAAGGCCCGGGCCCGTAGTGACGCACAGTTGCTGCGTCTGTACTCCAGCCTGGAGGACGTCGACCGGGCCCGCGAGCGCAAGCTTGCCGAACTTGATGGTGTGACCAGTGTGGCGCGCGGCAATCTCCAGTCTGTGCGCACTCAGCAGGCCAATTTGCAGAGTCAGGCCGCCAATCACGAGCGCGCTGGACGCCCGGTGCCGGAGAATCTGCTGACGCAGATCGACAGCCTGAAGAGTGAGCTTGAGCGTCTGCAGCGCGACATCGACCGCTACCGGGAGGCGCGCGAGAAGGCCGAAGCCGGCTTCGACGCCGACCGCGCCCGCCTCGCCGAGCTGTTCGGCGAAGCGCCGACTAAGGCTGATTGAGGCGCGCCTTTCTATAAGCGGTGCATTTGCGCCGAGTCCTACGCAGCCGTACGCAGTAAACGCGGTTGCAAGCGCTCTCTATTCGAACGGGCGAAAGCGCTGCAGAGGGCGGCTCTAGTGACGCTCTGAGAATTAGGCTGAGAGCGGTTCGGGTCGTGAATCAACCCAGAGGTTTGATCGGCGAGACCTTGAGAAGGGGTTTGCCAGTCAATTAAGAGATGGCGCACCTGGCGGGATTCGAACCCACGACCCTTGCCTTCGGAGGGCAATACTCTATCCAGCTGAGCTACAGGTGCGTATGCGTTGCGGCGGGCTATTTGACCATCGCCCGTATCTCTTCTCAAGCCGGGATGTTCCGGAGTGAAGAGGGAGGCATTGCGGGGCGCAATCATACGCATCTGGAGGCTGGGCGTCCACGTTCGCAAGCGTTCGCAATTTTGAACGTTCGTGCAAATTCTACCGATTTCTGGTTCGCCCATAGGAGCGTTGATATTTTTGTTAACTTTTTCGAACGAGCTATTGCCCTTTACCCCCTTCGACCCTAGGATTCGTTTGAGATTTCAAACGGTGCGTCCGGCCGTGCTCTAACGGCAATGAATCCCTTAATCAGGTTCTGCTTCGCTCACCCAACGGGCCTGCGGGACTAGTCCCATGACTCCAACGACTTATGCCGACGCCCGGGTGTCGGAACTGAAGGAGACTGCCATGCAACTGAAAGATCCCCAGCTGCTGCGCCAACAGGCCTATATCGACGGCCAGTGGCTGGATGCCGACAGCGGTCAGACCATCGCCGTAAACAACCCGGCGACCGGCGAAATCATCGGTCATGTTCCGAAGATGGGCCGCGCCGAGACCCGTCGCGCCATCGAAGCCGCCGAGAAGGCCCTGCCGGCCTGGCGTGCGCTGACTGCCAAGGAGCGCGCGCAGAAGCTGCGCAAGTGGTTCGAATTGATCATGGCCAACCAGGACGACCTGGCGCGCCTGATGACCACCGAGCAGGGCAAGCCGCTGGCCGAGGCCAAGGGCGAGATCGCCTATGCCGCTTCCTTCATCGAGTGGTTCGCCGAGGAAGCCAAACGCGTCTACGGCGACGTCATCCCCGGCCACCAGCCGGACAAGCGCCTGATCGTGATCAAGCAGCCGATCGGCGTGACCGCCGCCATCACTCCGTGGAACTTCCCCTCGGCGATGATCACCCGCAAGGCCGGCCCTGCTCTGGCCGCCGGCTGCACCATGGTGCTCAAGCCCGCTTCGCAAACCCCGTTCTCCGCCCTGGCTCTGGCCGAACTGGCCGAGCGCGCCGGCATCCCGAAAGGCGTGTTCAGCGTGGTTACCGGCAGCGCCGGTGAAGTTGGCGGTGAGCTGACCAGCAACCCGATCGTGCGCAAGCTGACCTTCACCGGCTCCACCGAGATCGGTCGCCAACTGATGGCCGAGTGTGCCCACGACATCAAGAAGGTGTCGCTGGAACTGGGCGGTAACGCGCCGTTCATCGTGTTCGACGACGCCGACCTGGATGCCGCCGTGGAAGGGGCGCTGATCTCCAAGTACCGCAACAACGGCCAGACCTGTGTTTGCGCCAACCGTCTGTACATTCAGGACGGCGTTTACGACGCCTTCGTCGAGAAGCTCAAGGCGGCTGTAGCCAAGCTGAAGATTGGCAACGGTCTGGAGGACGGCATCACTACCGGCCCGCTGATCGATGAGAAGGCCGTGGCCAAGGTGCAGGAACATATCGCCGACGCGGTGAGCAAGGGCGCCCGGATCGTCAGCGGTGGCAAGCCGCACGCCCTGGGTGGCACCTTCTTCGAGCCGACCATCCTGGTCGACGTGCCGAAGGATGCGCTGGTGTCCAAGGACGAAACCTTCGGCCCGCTGGCGCCGCTGTTCCGCTTCAAGGACGAGGCTGAAGTCATCGCCATGTCCAACGACACCGAGTTCGGCCTGGCCTCCTACTTCTACGCCCGTGATCTGGGTCGGGTATTCCGCGTTGCCGAAGCGCTGGAGTACGGCATGGTGGGCATCAATACTGGCCTGATCTCCAACGAAGTGGCGCCATTCGGTGGCGTGAAGGCCTCGGGCCTGGGCCGCGAGGGTTCCAAGTACGGTATCGAGGACTACCTCGAGATCAAGTACATGTGCCTGGGCGGCATCTGATTCGGAAACTTCGGTTTCCAGACGGGGCAAGGTACGAAAGAGCGTGCGGCGCCCCGGTTTGCAACACCTGACGTATTGCGTTCCCGGCGGCCCGGCCCAGTCGATCATCGTATGCTGAGCCGATCCACCGCCCGGAACATTCATCCTTCAACCGAGCCGACCGATGACGGCCATGAGGACACCATGAGCAAGACCAACGAATCCCTGCTGCAACGCCGCCAAGCCGCCGTACCGCGCGGCGTGGGTCAGATTCACCCGATCGTCGCCGAGCGTGCCGAGAACGCCACCGTATGGGACGTCGAAGGCCGCGAGTACATCGACTTCGCCGGCGGTATCGCCGTGCTGAACACCGGTCACCTGCATCCGAAGGTGGTAGCCGCCGTTCAGGAGCAGCTGAGCAAACTCAGCCACACCTGCTTCCAGGTCCTGGCCTACGAACCCTACATCGAGCTGTGCGAAGAGATCGCCAAGCGCGTACCGGGCAACTTCGCCAAGAAAACCCTGCTGGTTACTTCCGGCTCCGAAGCGGTTGAGAACGCCGTGAAGATCGCCCGTGCCGCCACTGGCCGCGCTGGAGTGATTGCCTTTACCGGTGCCTACCACGGCCGCACCATGATGACCCTGGGTCTGACCGGCAAGGTCGTGCCCTACTCGGCAGGCATGGGCCTGATGCCGGGTGGCATCTTCCGCGCCCTGGCTCCCTGCCCGCTGCACGGCATCAGCGAAGACGACGCCATCGCCAGTATCGAGCGCATCTTCAAGAACGACGCCCAGCCCAGTGACATCGCCGCGATCATCATCGAGCCGGTGCAGGGTGAAGGTGGCTTCTACGTCAACTCGCCGGCCTTCATGCAGCGCCTGCGCGCCCTGTGCGACCAGCACGGCATTCTGCTGATCGCCGACGAAGTACAGACCGGTGCCGGCCGTACCGGCACCTTCTTCGCTACCGAGCAACTGGGCATCGTTCCGGATCTGACCACCTTTGCCAAATCGGTTGGTGGCGGCTTCCCGATCTCCGGTGTGTGCGGCAAGGCCGAGATCATGGACGCCATCGCCCCCGGTGGTCTGGGCGGGACCTATGCTGGCAGCCCCATCGCCTGCGCTGCGGCTCTGGCCGTGCTGAAGGTGTTCGAGGAGGAAAGCCTGCTTGAGCGCTCCAATGCCGTGGGCGAGAAGCTCAAGGCTGGCCTGCGCGACATTGCCGCCAAGCACAAGGTCATCGGCGACGTGCGCGGCCTGGGTTCGATGGTCGCCATCGAGCTGTTCGAAGGCGGCGACGTGCACAAGCCGGCTGCCGAGCTGGTTGGCAAGATCGTTGCGCGTGCCCGTGAAAAAGGCCTGATCCTGCTGTCGTGCGGCACCTATTACAACGTTATCCGTTTCCTGATGCCCGTCACCATTCCCGATGAGCAACTGGAAAAAGGCATCGCCATCGTCGCTGAGTGCTTCGACGAGCTGGCGTAAGCCTGCCGGGCGCATCCCTTCATGCGCCCGTTACCTTTGAGGCCCGCCTGGTGCGGGCCTTTTTTGTTCGCGGTTTGCAGGTAGAAAAAGACCCGCATCAGGCGGGTCAAAGAGTGACAAGCATCCGGATGGAGGGCGCAGGGCGCCTTCCGTTATTTGGGTTCGAAGATCACATAGACCTTGCGGCAGTTTTCCACTACTTCCCAGGTGCCGGAGAAGCCGGCCGGGATCACGAAACGGTCGCCAGCGCGTACCGTCTTGGCATTGCCCTCAGCGTCGCGCAGGACGGAGACGCCCTGGAGAATTTCGCAGTATTCGTGTTCGGTGTAGTTCACCTTCCAGTGTCCCACGGCACCTTCCCAGATACCGGTACTGAATTGGCCGCAGGGGCTGGAGTAGTGGTTGCGCACGCTTTGTTCGGGGTCGCCCTTGAGCACTTTCTCCGCTGCGGGACGGTAGTGTTCGGCGGCCGTTCCGGCCTGGGCGAAGTCGACGATCTGTTCAATATTCATCTGGCTTTTCCGTAAGGGTCGGTGACGGCAATCGCCTGGCGGCAGAGCCGCGGCAGGCGCGATGCGTCCGCAGTCTATGTTTAATATAACGAACATGACAAGGGCATTTACTTGCCTTTGTCAAAAATATTGAAAAGTTCTGGCGCTCTGGTTTAGTGTGGCGAGCAGTGTCGCCAGTTCGCTGGCTTTAGCAGAATCAATGACTGTGGGGTCCTGCGGGATTCCCCTTCACCCCTTAGAGGATGCCGGAATGACTAGCCTGACTCGTGCCGAATGGGAACAGCGCGCCAAGACCCTGACCATCGAAACCCGCGCCTTTATTCATGGTGAGTACCGGGCGGCCGAGTCCGGTGCCACCTTCGACTGCATCAGCCCGATCGACGGCCGTCTGCTTGGCCAGGTGGCCAGCTGCGATAGCGCCGACGCCGAACTGGCCGTCAAGGACGCTCGCGCCACTTTTGAATCCGGCGTGTGGTCGCGTCTGGCACCGGTCAAGCGCAAACAGATCATGATCCGCTTTGCCGACCTGATCGATGCCCACGCCGAGGAGCTGGCCCTGCTGGAAACCCTGGACATGGGCAAGCCGATCGGCGATTCCATGGCCGTCGACGTGCCGGCTGCTTCCCGCGCCATCCGCTGGAGCGGCGAGGCCATCGACAAGATCTACGACGAAGTGGCCGCCACTGCCCATAACGAACTGGGACTGGTCACTCGTGAACCGGTCGGTGTGGTCGCCGCCATCGTGCCGTGGAACTTCCCGCTGCTGATGACCTGCTGGAAGCTCGGCCCGGCCCTGGCCACAGGCAACTCGGTGATCCTCAAGCCTTCCGAGAAATCGCCGCTGACCGGCATCCGCATTGCCCAGCTGGCGATCGAGGCCGGCATCCCGGCCGGTGTGTTCAACGTCCTGCCGGGCTTCGGCCACACTGTCGGCAAGGCCCTGGCCCTGCATATGGATGTCGACACCCTGGTGTTCACCGGTTCGACCAAGATCGCCAAGCAGCTGATGATCTACGCCGGCGAGTCGAACATGAAGCGTGTCTGGCTGGAAGCCGGCGGCAAGAGCCCGAACATCGTCTTCGCCGACGCCCCTGACCTGAAGGCCGCCGCCCAGGCCGCCGCCAGTGCCATCGCCTACAACCAGGGTGAGGTCTGCACCGCCGGCTCGCGTCTGCTGGTGGAAAACTCGATCAAGGATCAGTTCGTGCCCATGGTGGTCGAAGCGATCAAGGCCTGGAAACCGGGCAACCCGCTGGATCCGGCGACCAACGTCGGCGCGCTGGTGGATACCACCCAGATGAATCAGGTGCTGCGCTACATCGAGGCGGGCAAGGAAGATGGTGCCAAGCTGGTGGCCGGCGGTAACCGCGTGCTGGAGGAAACCGGTGGTACCTACGTCGAGCCGACCGTGTTCGACGGTGTGACCAATGCCATGCGTATCGCCCGCGAGGAGATCTTCGGTCCGGTGCTGTCGGTGATCGGCTTCGACAGCGAGGAAGAAGCCGTGGCCATCGCCAACGACACCATCTACGGCCTGGCTGCTGCGGTATGGACCAGCAACCTGTCGCGTGCCCACCTGGTAGGCAAGGCTCTGCGTGCCGGCAGCGTGTGGATCAACCAGTACGACGGTGGTGACATGACCGCGCCGTTCGGTGGCTTCAAGCAGTCGGGCAACGGCCGCGACAAGTCGCTGCACGCCTTTGACAAGTACACCGAGCTGAAGGCTACCTGGATCAAGCTTTAACGATTGCAGGACGATCTCCTGGTCGTCGGCCATACGGCGTGCGTCCTCGCTTTCAATGCTCACGTACAGCAGTACGCTGCGCTTAAAAGCTGCGGGGCGCCTTGTCTGACCCTAGCCCAGAAGATCTTTCCGGTGATGGGCCTCGTCGAGGTAGGCCTGTCGTCTGCTTTTAAGGCCCGCTCCTCCGGGCCGGCTCTGTGAGCCACACCTGCGGCCGGGTTTCCTTGGAGCCCGGCCGCTTGGTTTTCGCGCAAGGACTTCCGGCAATGCGTTGGGGTACCTATTTCGCGGTATGTGCCGCAGTCATCAGTATCGGCCTGGCCCTCGGCGTGACCATGCCGTTGGTCTCGCTACGCCTGGAAAGCTGGGGCTATGACGCCTTCTCCATCGGCGTAATGGCGGCCACGCCGGCAGTCGGTGTGCTGCTCGGTGCTTCGCTGGCCGGTCGCCTGGCAGCGCGTCTGGGTACCACGCTGTTGATGCAGCTGTGCCTGCTGCTTGGTGCACTGTCGGTGGCCGGTCTGGCGTTGCTGCAGAACTATGCCGTGTGGCTGGCACTGCGTCTGTTTATCGGTGTGGCGCTGACCGTGGTGTTCATCCTGGGCGAGAGCTGGATCAACCAGTTAGTGGTGGAGAAATGGCGTGGCCGGCTGGTGGCGTTGTATGGCTCCGGCTATGCGCTGAGCCAGTTGTGTGGTCCGTTGCTACTGACGGCCCTGGGCACCGACACCGACAGCGGCTTCTGGACGGGCGTCGGTTTGCTGATCGGTGGCTCGCTGGTGCTGCTGGGACGTACCGGTGCCCCCACGGTGGACGCGCACAGTGGCTCTGGCCGTGGTCTGCTGCAGTTCTGCAGACGACTACCGGCCATTGCCTGGGCGGTAATGCTGTTTGCCGCCTTTGAGGCGATGATGCTGACTCTGCTGCCGATCTACGGCCTGCGCCAGGGTTTCACCCAGGAGGTGGCTTTGTTCATGGTCAGCGTGGTGGTGGTTGGTGATGCGGTGCTGCAGCTGCCAATCGGCTGGCTGGCTGACCGTATGTCGCGGCAGCGTCTGTTCCTTTGCTGTGGCCTGGTGCTGCTGTTGTCCAGTCTGTCGATCCCGGTGTTGCTGCATACCCCGCTGATCTGGCCGTTGCTGGTGGCCTTCGGAGCCACGGCCGGTGGCCTGTTCACCCTGTCGCTGATCATGATCGGCGAGCGCTACCGGGATGATGAACTGGTGCGGGCCAATGCCCATGTCGCCCAGCTATGGGGGCTTGGTTGCCTGGTCGGGCCGCTGCTGACCGGAGCTGTCAGCCAATGGCTCAGCGGCCATGCATTGCCGATGATGATGGCTTTTGGTGCTCTGGTGTTCGTCTGGCTGGCCTGGCGTGGCAATGGTTTGATGCCGCTGGCGGAGCAGAGTCGATAACCGCCAGCAATAGTCGGCTGTTCGGTCAGAGCATGCGTTCGAGGCCGATGCGCTCGGCGAACCAGGCATTGATGCGCCGCCAGAGACTGCCCGGCTCGCGAGACAACTCGTGCACCTGGCCGTTGTCTTCCGCCCGCCAGCGCAGCGTGCCCTCGACCAGCAGCACCTCGTAGCTGATCCCCGGTCGCATGCCTTCCAAAGCCAGGCGGCGAACCTGTTCGCTGAGTTCCGGGCTGTCTACCAGCACGCCGACTTCGGTGTTCCAGAGAATCGAGCGCGGGTCGAAATTGAGCGAGCCGATAAAGGCATAGCGTCTGTCCAGCACGATGGCCTTGCTGTGCAGACTCGATTCAGAACTGCCGCTGAAACTGTAGGGAGCGCTGCCGCCGTTGCCCGGCTGGCGCCGCATCTCGAACAGGCGTACGCCATGTTCCAGCAGTTTGCGCCGGTAGGGCGCATAACCCCCATGAACCGCCGGCACATCGGTAGCTTCCAGCGAGTTGGTGAGAATACGCACGGCCACCCCGCGGTTGGCCTGATCGACAAGGTAGCGGGTGCCGTCGCGGGTGGGGACGAAGTAGGCCGAGACGAGAAGCAGTTCCTGACTCAGGTCGCTTAGTTTCGGTTCTAGCTGACTGGCCATCAGCAGTTGCGCATCTGGTTCGCCGTCGGCCAGTACCTTCGCCGGGGCATCCCACAATGCCCAGCCAGGTGCCCAGGTCAGTTGTTCCAGCCACTGAGGCAGACGCGGTTGCTCGCGGTAGCCAAGCAACTGCTGGTAAAGCTCTGGCTGTTTCAGACTGGCGCGAGTCAGGTAAGCCTGCAGCCGCTTGCGGGCCTGCCTCAGGTCGCGGCTGCTTGCCGGCCAGTAGAGAAACTGCCGGATTGGCTTGCTCAGAGCACTGTTCCAGTACTGGTCAAAGCTATGCGCCAGCTGCTCGGCTACCGGGCCGACGGCGAGCAGGTCGATGTCCGTGAAGTTGAACGTGGGCTCGGCATCGAAGTATTCGTCGCCGAGGTTGCGTCCGCCGACGATGGCGGCACTGCTGTCGGCCAGCCACAGCTTGTTGTGCATGCGCCGATGTTGTCGGCCCAGTTGCAGCGCCCGGCCCAGGACGCGGGTAACGCCGATGGTGCGGCCCAGATGGAGTGGATTGAATACCCGAACCTGAATGTTGGGGTGTGCGGCGAGGAGCGAGATTTCGTAGTCGCGGCCGTCGCTGGCGGTATCGTCCAGCAGGATACGCACACGTACGCCGCGATCAGCAGCCTGCAGCACTTCGTCTATCAAGGTGCGGGTGCTGAGACCGTCGTGCATGATGTAGTACTGCAGATCGAGACTGCTGCCGGCGGCGCGGATCAACTCGGCTCGTGCGGCGAAGGCCTGTTCGCTGTCATCAAGCAGGTAGAAGCCGGATTGCCCCGGATGACGCTCGGCCAGGCGCTGTAGATGGCGGCCGAAGTCCGAGGCTTGCGGTGCCAGGGCCTGACTGGTGTGGATCGCCGGGGTGGTGCTGCAGGCGCTTACGGCCAGCAGCAGGCAGAGAAGCAGAACATGGCGCACGCTGATCTCCCTGTGAGGCGTCCCGTATCGTTCTGACGCCCGTCCGCAGTCAAAGATTCTGCCTCAGTGCTTGTACAGTAGCTTGTCTGGGGTGGCAGGCCGGCAGACTCGGATGTCTGCCGGTCTGCGAGAGTGTAGCGCTTCGGAGCATATGTCTTGCTGTCCGGCCTGTGGTGGGCCGGAACCTAGAGCAGTTCCTTCATGCGGTGCCAGAGCATGCCTAGGGCCAGCAGTGGCGAGCGCAGATGCTTTCCGCCCGGGAAGGTCATGTGCGGCACCTGAGCAAACAGGTCGAAACCGCGGCTTTCCTGTCCGGCAATGGCTTCGGCCAGCAGCTTGCCGGCCAGGTGCGTGGCATTGACGCCGTGGCCGGCGTAGGCCTGGGCGTGGAACACGTTGGGCTGATCCTTGAGCCGGCCGATCTGCGGCAGGCGGTTGGCGCCGATGCCTATCATCCCGCCCCATTGGTAATCGATGCGCACGCTGGCCAGTTGCGGAAATACCTTGAGCATTTTCGGTCGCATGTAGGCCGCGATGTCCGCCGGGTCGCGTCCGGAGTAATGGCAGGCACCGCCGAACAGCAGGCGGCGATCCGCCGAGAGGCGGTAGTAGTCGACCGTCACGCGCTGATCGCACAGCGCCATGTTCTGCGGGATCAGCTGGCGTGCCTGAGCCTCGGACAGTGGTTCGGTAGCGATGATGTAGCTGCCGGCGGGCAGTACCTTGCCGCTCAGTGTCGGGTTGAGATCGTTGATATAGGCATTGCAGGCCAGTACCAGATTCTTTGCGCGCACCATGCCTTGTGGTGTGTGCACGCGCAGCTCGCTACCGTAGTCAATGCGTGTTACCGGTGATTCCTCGAACAGCCGTACGCCCAGTGACTGCGCCGCCGCGGCTTCGCCGAGCGCCAGGTTGAGCGGGTGCAGGTGACCCGAGCCCATGTCGATCATGGCGCCGTGATAGTTGTCGGAGCCGACCACTTCGTGGATGCGCTCCTTCGGCACAAGGCGCAACTCGTGACGGTAGCCCAGGCTCTCCAGCTCGGCCTTGTCCTTGCTGAAGCCATCGAAGTGATCCGGCTTGTTGGCCAGGTCGCAGTAGCCCCAGGTCAGGTCGCAGTCGATCCCGAACTGTTCGACGCGCTGGCGGACGATCTCTACGGCCTCCAGCCCCATGAGTTTGAACTGGCGTACGCCGTCGCGACCGACGATGGACTCGAATTGCTCGACATCATGGCCTACGCCTCGGATCAATTGACCGCCGTTGCGTCCGCTGGCACCCCAGCCGATTTTGCGTGCTTCCAGCAGGGCCACCGTCAACCCCTTTTGGGCCAGCTCGATGGCGGTATTCAGGCCGCTGAAGCCGCCGCCGACAACACACACGTCCACGACTACTTCAGTGTCCAGGGGAGGGTAGGCCTGCTGGCGATTGACGCTGGCGGCATAGTAGGAAGCGGCGTGTTGAGGACTGTGGACGGGCTGGTGAACGGGGGCGTTCATGTGCGAAATCCTGATTTTATTGTTTGGAAAATTAAACGCAGCATAAGCGCGAGTTGCGCCGACGCCAAGTGCCGGGAGGAGCCCCGCGGACAGTTGAGGCAGCGGTTCGCGCCGTCAGGCTGCCTCTCTGCTTATTCCGGCACCGGTAGCGCCAGGGTTTCCTTCACCTCTTCCATGACGATATAGCTCTTCGATTCGCGCACGTGCGGCAGTTTCAGCAGGATGTCGCCGAGCAGCTTGCGATAGCTGGTCATCTCGTTGATCCGGGCCTTGACCAGATAGTCGAATTCGCCGGACACCAGGTGGCATTCCAGTACGTGCGGCAGCTTCAGCACGGCGCGGCGAAAGTCTTCGAAGGTATCGCCGGACTTGTAGTCCAGGCTGATTTCGACGAACACCAGCAGGTTGGCCTTCAGATGATGGGGGTTAAGGCGGGCGTGGTAGCCCATGATGATGCCTTCGCGCTCCAGGCGGCGTACCCGTTCGGTGCAGGGAGTGGTGGAAAGACCGACGCGCTCGCCCAGTTCGGTGAAGCTGATACGACCGTCCTCCTGCAGGATGCGCAGGATGTTGCGATCGATTTTATCCAGCTCTCGACGGCTTTGATGTTGTGTTCTCATGGGGAATCCGCCTCTGCAAAACGGCTTTTTGCCAAGAATTCTCGCCAAATATAGCTGTGTATATGGTGAAAAGCACTGCGGCAGTCTTCCTATACTCCCCGCATCGACAACAATGACCTGTAACGCTTGCGTCATGTGCGCGGCGGGGAGATAAAGATGCGTGTTCTGGTTCTCGGCAGCGGTGTGATTGGTACCGCAAGTGCTTACTACCTTGCTCGTCAGGGCTTCGAGGTGGTAGTGGTCGACCGTCAGAATGGTCCGGCGCTGGAAACCAGCTTCGCCAATGCCGGCCAGGTTTCTCCTGGTTACGCTTCTCCCTGGGCTGCACCGGGCGTGCCGCTGAAGGCCATCAAATGGCTGCTGCAGCAGCACGCGCCGCTGGCGATCAAGGCTACCGGCGACATTGACCAGTACCTGTGGATGGCACAGATGCTGCGCAACTGTACTGCCAGCCGTTATGCGGTGAATAAGGAACGCATGGTGCGTCTGTCCGAGTACAGCCGCGACTGCCTTGACGAGCTGCGTGCCGAAACCGGCATTGCCTACGAAGGTCGCCAGCTCGGCACTACCCAGTTGTTCCGCACCCAGGCCCAGCTTGATGCCGCCGCCAAGGACATCGCCGTACTGGAAGCTTCCGGTGTGCCCTATGAAGTTCTTGATCGTGAGGGTATCGCCCGCGTCGAGCCGGCCCTGGCCGGCGTCAAGCACAAACTGGCCGGTGCTCTGCGCCTGCCCAACGACCAGACTGGCGACTGCCAGATGTTCACCACCAAGCTGGCCGAGATGGCCAAGGCGCTGGGTGTGGAGTTCCGCTTCGGGCAAAACATCCAGCGTCTGGATGCCGTTGGCGACCGCATCAACGGTGTTTGGATCGATGGCAAGCTGGAGACTGCCGACCGCTATGTACTGGCACTTGGCAGCTACAGTCCTCAACTGCTCAAGCCTCTGGGTATCCGCGCGCCTGTCTATCCGCTCAAGGGCTATTCGCTGACCGTGCCGATCAGCAACCCGAACATGGCGCCGACCTCGACCATCCTCGATGAAACTTACAAGGTGGCCATCACGCGTTTCGATGACCGCATCCGTGTTGGCGGCATGGCCGAAATCGCCGGTTTTGACCTGAGCCTGAATCCGAAGCGTCGTGCCACCCTGGAAATGATCACCAACGATCTCTATCCGGAAGGCGGCGATGTGACACAGGCCACTTTCTGGACTGGTCTGCGTCCGGCTACGCCGGACGGCACGCCGATTGTCGGGGCCACCGCCTACCGTAACCTGTTCCTCAATACCGGTCATGGCACCCTCGGCTGGACCATGGCCTGCGGTTCGGGTCGTTACCTCGCCGACCTGATGGCCAACAAGCGCCCGCAGATCAGCACCGAGGGGCTGGACATTTCTCGCTACGGCTCCCGCACAAAGCAGGCCGGCCTCGAGAGTGCAGCTCCCGCCCATTAAGTGGCAGGCGTGACTGTCACCGACATTTCACATTGATCGGCGCTGGCCCTCGGGTCGGCGTCGGCGCGCAGGTGCAATCTGTGGCCTGCCGCTATTGTCCAGTAAACCTGCAGGGAGATGGCTTTTCCTCTCATGAGATAGCGGCAAGAGCCGTTCGGCGCCTTTGCCTTTATAAGTCCAAGAAAGAGTAGTTGTCGTAATGAATAAACAGTCGATCCAGATTGCACTTGCCTACATGTCCGTTGTTATCGGAGGTGGCTTTGCGTCTGGTCAGGAAGTACTCCAGTTTTTCACCGGTTACGGTCTGATTGGTGTTGCCGGTACCTTGGTGAGCGGAGTGCTGTTTGCCTTTCTGGGCATGCAGATTGCCCGCATGAGCTCGCAGATGCAGGCAGACTCGCACAAGGAAGTTCTTTACAGCCTGTTCGGCAAGCGTGTCGGCTGGCTGATTGACGTTGTGTTGTCGTTCTTCCTCTACGGTGTCGGCGTGGTCATGCTGGCTGGCGCCGGTTCGATCTTCGCCCAGCAATACGGTCTGCCGCCGTTGTTCGGCGGTGCTTTGATGTGCGCGCTGGTCATTGCCACCCTATGTCTCAACGTCAAGCGCATCATCGACCTGATCAGTGCCGTTATGCCGTTCCTGCTGGCGATGGTGCTGATCATCACCACCTACTCCATCTTCAGTTACAACGCCTCCATCGAGACGCTCGATGCAGTCGCCCGGGAGAACAACAAGACGGTCAGCGGCAACTGGTTGGTCGGTGCCCTGCTGTACGCTTCCTTCAACATCGCGGTGGGCTTCCCCATGCTCGCGGTGATTGGTGGCTTGACCAGCCAGCCCAGGGCTGCCGCTTTCGGTGGCGTGCTGGGTGGCCTGGGCCTGGGAGTGCTGATTTTGGTGTTGAACATTGGCCTGTTCGCCAACATCAACCAGTTGCAGGGCGTGGAAATGCCGACCCTGGCGCTGTCCGAGCGTGTTTCTCCGGTGCTTTCGGTGGTGATGTCGGTAGCGTTGGTGTGCATGGTCTACAGCACTGCGGTAGGGATGTTCTTTGCCTTCAGTGCTCGCTTCGCTAAGCCTGAGTCGGGGCGCTTCAAGGTGTTCAGTGCGGTGACCGTCTGCATCGGCCTAGCTCTGAGCCTGGGCGGCTTCAGCAAGCTGGTTGGTACCGTCTATCCGCTGCTGGGCTACGTGGGCTTTGCCCTGATTCTGGCCATCGGCTTTAGCTGGATGCGCCACCGAGCCGCGATCAAGTCTCGCGGTGTTGAAACCAAACCGAATTTCTGAGTGATGCCGGCACCGGCTTTGAAGCGGGTGCCATCAGTACCAAGGAGCCTTCCATGTCCATCCAGCGCATGCACGTCGAGAAACGCTACAGCGAAGTGGTGATTCACAACGGCACCGTCTATCTCGCCGGTCAGCTGGCCGACGATTTCGATGGCGACATCCGCGAGCAGACCCGTCAGACCCTGGCCAACATCGACCGCATGCTGGCTGAGGCCGGTACCGACAAGAGCCGGATTCTGTCGCTGACCATCTTCCTGCGTGACATGGCCGACTACGACGGACTGAATGCTGAGTACGATGCCTGGGTTGCCGATGGCGCTGCACCTGCACGGGCCTGCGTCGAGGCGCGGATGTACCGTCCGGACGTACTGGTGGAAATGTGCGTGGTGGCAGCGCTCTGACGCTGCTGCCCAGAATCCTGCCGCGGAATCGCGCAGGCGGTTCCGAACCGTTTTTGTGTTGGCTTTTCGCCCGGCTCTCCCGCCGGGTTTTTTTTGCGCGGTCATGGGCCGTTTCAAAGAGGCTCTGCCGCGCAACCCGGTCTAGAACAATAGTTAGAAGGAAATCCGTTATGCGTCCTGCTCGTGCTGTGATTGATCTGCAAGCTTTGCGTCACAACTATCGTCTGGCCCGTGAACTGAGTGGCGCCCGGGCGCTAGCTGTGGTCAAGGCCGACGCCTATGGCCACGGTGCGGTGCGCTGTGCTCATGCGCTGGAGGAGGAAGCCGATGGCTTTGCCGTGGCCTGTATTGAAGAGGCACTGGCACTGCGCGAAGCGGGCATTCGTGCTCCGATCCTGCTGCTGGAAGGTTTCTTCGAGGCGGACGAGCTGGCGTTGATCGAGCAGCACGATTTTTGGTGCGTGGTGCACGCCCAGTGGCAACTGCAGGCTATCGAGCAGGCGCGCCTTGGCAAGCCGCTGACCGTCTGGCTCAAGCTGGACAGTGGTATGCACCGGGTGGGGCTGCATCCGGCCGAGTATGCCGAGGCCTACCGTCGTCTGCAGGCTTGCGCGAATGTGGGCAAGGTTGTGTTGATGAGTCACTTCGCCCGTGCCGATGAGCCCGACTGCGAACGCACTCTGGAGCAGCTAAGCGCCTTCGAGCAGGCCAGTGTCGGTCTGGATGGCGAGGTCAGCCTGCGCAACTCGCCCGCCGTGCTGGGCTGGCCGCAGGTGCCGAGTGACTGGGTACGCCCGGGCATCATGCTGTATGGTGCTACCCCCTTCGAGGTGGATCAGGCGCAGGCCGCGCGTCTGCAGCCAGTGATGACCTTGGAGTCGAAGATCATCAGTGTGCGCGAGCTGCCTGCCGGTGAGCCGGTGGGTTATGGCGCGCGTTTCGTGGCCGAGCGCCCCACTCGTGTGGGAGTGGTTGCCATGGGCTATGCCGATGGTTACCCGCGTCATGCGCCGAGCGGCACGCCGGTTGCCGTCGATGGTCAAATGACTCGCCTGATTGGTCGTGTCTCCATGGACATGTTGACGGTGGATCTGACCGACTTGCCGAATGCCGGTCTGGGCAGCCGGGTCGAGCTGTGGGGCAAGCAGGTGCTGGCCAGTGACGTAGCGATGGCCGCCGGTAGCATTCCCTACCAGATCTTCTGCAACCTGCGTCGCGTGCCTCTGCACTATCAGGGGTGAGCCCGGAGTGGTGATGGGCGCTCGAGCCGGGCGCCCTGCGTTGTGCTGTGGAAGGTGGCGGTTTGGTCGACGAACTGTGGAGCTGCTCGTGAAAACGAGTGTTGTAAATTCTGAACGCTGTGCCATGATACCGACACTTTCCGTACCACACCCAAAGGGGGACTCCAGCATTGGACGTCGGTGTTCGACTGCAGTCGATTCGCAAGCTCAAAGGCCTATCCCAGCGTGAACTCGCCAAGCGTGCGGGCGTTACCAACAGCACCATCTCAATGATCGAGAAGAACAGTGTCAGTCCTTCCATCAGTTCGCTGAAGAAGGTGCTCAGTGGCATTCCCATGTCGCTGGTCGAGTTCTTCTCCCTCGACATGGAGCAGGAGAATCAGACCCAGGTGGTCTACCGGGCTTCCGAGCTGACCGACATCTGCAGCGGCGCCATCACCATGAAGCTGATCGGCAAGGCGCACCCCAGCCGTGCGATTGCTTTCCTCGATGAAACCTACCCGGCCGGTAGTGATACCGGTGATGAGATGTACACCCATGAAGGCGAGGAGGCCGGAATGCTGGTGGAAGGGCGGTTGGAGCTGACCGTCGGCAATGAGGTATTCGTCCTCGAGGCGGGCGATAGCTACTACTTTGAGAGCAGCAGGCCGCATCGTTTCCGCAATCCCTTCGATGTTCCGGCGCGTCTTATCAGCGCTACTACACCGGCAAACTTCTGACCAGACGCCCGGCCCGGGCGGCCGGGCTGCCGGTAATCGGGCAGCTGGCTGCGACAATCTGGACGATCTGGGTTGTTTCGGCCTTGCAACCTTGCCGTTATACTGTCGCCCGCTCGCGAAACCGTGGCCGCGGGCGTGACTAGCCACGAAGAGGGTATACCGTGAATCCGATGAAAAAAATGCTGGCAGTACCGGCTGCCGTATTGGCCCTGTGGGCAGTGACTGCTCAGGCCACGACCGATGAAGCCATTGCCGAGCGCCTGAAGCCGGTAGGTGAGGTTTGCATCGCGGGTCAGGAATGCAAGGGCGTTGAGGCTGTGGCTGCAACGGCAGGTGGTGGCGCACGTAGTGCTGACGACATCATTGTCAAGCACTGCAACGCCTGCCACGGTACTGGCGTACTGGGTGCTCCGAAGATCGGCGAAACCGCAGCCTGGAAAGAGCGCGCGGATCATCAGGGCGGTCTCGACGGCCTGCTGGCGAAGGCCATTTCCGGCATCAACGCCATGCCACCGAAAGGCACCTGCAACGACTGCTCTGATGACGAGCTGCTTGAAGTCATCAAGAAAATGTCTGGCCTGTAAGGGGCCTACCCTGTCGAGACAAATGCTTCGACAGGGGAGCACGGCCCGCATTGGCGGGCCGTGCCACAGAGTCCAGTTGGGCAGATTGCAGACCGCCGCTATTGCGTCAGCGGCAGTTTTTCGCAGATGGGCTGGACGCCGGCAATTGTCGGTGTTAGATTTGGAGTCGCTGCATCCTCCGTGCAGCTTTCTGCACGCCATCGCCGATTCATTTCCATACGAATTCGTTCGCGATCCTGTCGCCTTCTCTACGGCGCGCGGCTTCTCAAGCTAACAGCTTCCTTCTCCTCTTAATGATCATGTCATTCCTATGAATCTGACCGAACTCAAGCAAAAGCCGATTGCCGAACTGCTGGATATGGCCGACCAGGCTGGTCTGGAAAACATGGCCCGTTCGCGCAAGCAGGACATCATCTTCGCCCTGCTCAAGAAGCACGCGAAAAGCGGCGAAGAGATTTCCGGTGACGGCGTGCTGGAGATTCTCCAGGACGGTTTCGGCTTCCTTCGCTCCGCCGACTCCTCCTACCTGGCCGGTCCCGACGACATCTACGTGTCTCCCAGCCAGATCCGCCGCTTCAACCTGCGTACCGGTGACACCATCGTCGGCAAGATTCGTCCGCCCAAGGAAGGCGAGCGTTACTTCGCTCTGCTCAAGGTCGACAGCATCAACTTCGACCGCCCGGAAAACGCCAAGAACAAGATTCTGTTCGAGAACCTCACCCCGCTGTTTCCCAACGAGCGGCTGAAGATGGAGGCCGGCAACGGCTCCACCGAGGATATCACCGGCCGTGTGATCGACCTGTGCGCGCCGATCGGCAAGGGTCAGCGTGGTCTGATCGTCGCGCCGCCGAAGGCGGGCAAGACGATCATGCTGCAGAACATTGCCAGCAACATCACCCGCAACAACCCGGAAGTGCACCTGATCGTCCTGCTGATCGACGAGCGTCCGGAAGAAGTAACCGAGATGCAACGCACCGTGCGCGGCGAAGTGGTGGCCTCGACCTTCGACGAGCCGCCGACCCGTCACGTGCAGGTTGCCGAAATGGTAATCGAGAAAGCCAAGCGTCTGGTTGAGCACAAGAAGGACGTGGTCATTCTGCTCGATTCCATCACCCGTCTGGCGCGTGCTTACAATACCGTGATTCCAAGTTCGGGCAAGGTGCTCACCGGTGGTGTCGACGCTCATGCCCTGGAGAAGCCCAAGCGCTTCTTTGGCGCGGCGCGTAACATTGAGGAGGGCGGTAGTCTGACCATCCTCGCTACCGCGCTGATCGAGACCGGCTCGAAGATGGACGAGGTGATCTACGAGGAATTCAAGGGCACCGGCAACATGGAGCTGATCCTGGATCGCCGCGTGGCCGAGAAGCGCACCTTCCCGGCGATCAACATCAACAAGTCTGGCACCCGTCGCGAAGAGTTGCTGACCGGTGAGGAAGAGCTGTCGCGCATGTGGATCCTGCGCAAGTTGCTGCACCCGATGGACGAGATCGCTGCCATCGAGTTCCTGATCGACAAGCTGAAAGCGACCAAGACCAACGACGAGTTCTTCCTGTCGATGAAGCGCAAGTAAGAGGATCTGCTGCGCGAAGGTGATGCTGCGTTTAAATACAGACTCGGGCACGAGTCCGATCGAGAGGCTCATGTACATTCGTATATGCCGCTCTCTCGCCTTCGGGCCAGTCTTTGGCAGTTACTCCCGCTGGTCGTTGCGCCTTGCCTGACCTTCGCACGCTACGATCCGATGGCACTACCAAAAGGTCGGGGAGCCCGGCCTTGTGGTTTCCACATAGGCCATCAAGCCTTCTGAAAGCCTCTCATCGGCGCTAAACTTTGCGCCCCGGCGTCAAGCCCGCCCGACACGAGGCACCTCATGCAGTATCGCGACCTGCGCGACTTCATCCGTGAGCTGGAACAGCGCGGTGAGCTCAAGCGTATCAGCACCCCGGTTTCGCCTGTGCTGGAGATGACCGAAATCTGCGACCGTACCCTGCGCAAGGCGGGGCCGGCGCTGCTGTTCGAAAAAACGAGCGGCTACGACATTCCGGTACTTGGCAATCTGTTCGGTACGCCGCAACGAGTTGCCCTGGGCATGGGCGCAGAGAGTACCGAGGCGCTGCGTGAGATTGGCAGGCTGCTGGCCTTTCTCAAGGAGCCGGAGCCGCCGAAGGGGCTGAAGGATGCCTGGAGCAAGCTGCCGATCTTCAAAAAGGTCCTTTCCATGGCGCCCAAGGTGCTAAAGGATGCGCCCTGCCATGAGGTGATCGAGGAGGGCGACGACGTTGATCTTGGCAAGCTGCCGATCCAGCACTGCTGGCCGGGCGATGTGGCGCCGCTGATAACCTGGGGCCTAACCATCACCAAAGGGCCGAACAAGGAGCGGCAGAACCTCGGTATTTACCGCCAGCAGGTGATCGGCCGCAACAAGGTGATCATGCGCTGGCTCAGCCATCGTGGCGGTGCGCTGGACTATCGCGAGTGGTGCCAGAAGCATCCGGACAAACCCTATCCGGTCTGCGTGGCCCTGGGCGCCGACCCGGCGACCATTCTCGGCGCCGTCACCCCGGTGCCCGATACCCTCTCCGAATACGCCTTCGCAGGGCTCTTGCGCGGTCATCGCACCGAGCTGGTCAAGGCGGTCGGCAGTGATCTGCAGGTGCCGGCGAGCGCCGAGATCGTCCTCGAGGGCGTTATCCATCCGGGCGAAACCGCGCCGGAAGGCCCCTACGGTGACCATACCGGTTACTACAACGAGGTCGACACCTTCCCGGTGTTCACCGTCGAGCGCATTACCCGTCGCCGCGAGCCGATCTACCACAGCACCTACACCGGCCGGCCGCCAGATGAGCCGGCGATTCTTGGTGTGGCGCTGAACGAAGTGTTCGTGCCGATCCTGCAGAAGCAGTTCCCGGAGATCACCGATTTCTACCTGCCGCCGGAAGGCTGCTCCTACCGCATGGCGGTGGTGACCATGAAAAAGCAGTACCCGGGTCACGCCAAGCGCGTAATGCTCGGTGTGTGGTCGTTCCTGCGACAGTTCATGTACACCAAGTTCGTTATCGTCACCGACGACGATATCAATGCGCGCGACTGGAACGACGTGATCTGGGCCATCACCACGCGCATGGACCCCAAGCGCGACACGGTGATGATCGACAATACGCCGATCGATTATCTCGACTTTGCCTCGCCGATTTCCGGGCTCGGCTCGAAGATGGGCCTGGATGCCACTCACAAGTGGCCGGGGGAGACCAGTCGCGAGTGGGGTCGTGTCATCGAGCGCGATCCGGCGGTGGTGGCGCGTGTCGACGCGTTGTGGAGTGAGCTGGGAATCGACTGATGAACGTCACCTTGCAACCTTCCGGAGTCACCCTCGTGCTACAGCCGGGCGAGCGCATTCTCGATGGTGCCCGGCGCCTGGGCTATGAGTGCCCGCAAAGCTGCCGTAACGGCAACTGCCATATCTGTGCCGCCTTGCTGGTGGAAGGGCGGGTGCGGCAGAACGGTGTCGAGCTGGATCATGGCGAGCTGTTCACCTGTCTGGCTGAGCCGCTGGAAGACTGCGTGCTGCACTGGGATGGTGTGCTTGCTCCCGGCGAGTTGCCGGTACGCGAACTGAGCTGCCAATTGATCGACTGTGTCGAGGTCGGTGGTGACGTGTTCCGCGTGCTGCTGCGGGCACCGGCTGGCCGGGCGCCGCGTTACCACGCCGGACAGTACCTGTTATTGCAGCGCCCGGATGGAGATATGGCGGCCTTTTCCCTGGCATCGGCACCGCATTCAGGTCGTGAGCTGGAGCTGCACATCCTGGCGCGCGAAGACAGCACGCTGGCGCTGTTGCAACATCTGCGTGAGACCGGCATCGCCCGGGTGCAGATGCCCTACGGCGACACTCATCTGGCCGAGTTGCCGGATGGACCGCTGGTACTGATTGCTGCCGGTACCGGCATGGGGCAGATGCACAGTTTGATCGAGCATTGTCGCGCCAGCGGCTTCGCCCATCCGGTGCACCTGTACTGGGGTGCACGCCGGCCCGAGGACTTCTATGAGCTGCCGCACTGGGCCGAGTGGCAGCGTCTGAGCAATCTGCACCTGCATCAGGTGGTCAGCGACCAGTGTGGCTGGCAGGGCCGTTGCGGCCTGCTGCACGAGGCGGTACGCGAGGACTTCCCCGACCTCGGCTCACTGCACGTCTACGCCAGCGGCTCGCCGGCGATGGTCTATGCCACGCTCGATGCGCTGGTCGAAGCCGGCATGGATGCCCATCAGATGCGTGCAGACGTATTCGCCTACGCGCCGCGCTGATGGCCGCGGTGCGACTCTGGCGGCCGTTGCTGTCAGCGTAGGCAATTTGTCTGAGACGTCGGCGTCTGTACTGACCGCGAGGTGCTCAGTCGGGAAGGCCGGCCTTGAGCCGCAGAAGGTTGCTGTCGCGAATGCGCAGGCTGCTTTTTGCCAAGCTGCAGGGGTTTAAACAGATGCTCTAGCACGGGGCTTGCGGACATTAGGCTGTTCCTTATCTTGTTCTTATTCTAAAAAACAGTACGGACTGCTTTGAATTTCAGGGTATGGCGAGCCCGCGTTCAGCGCAAGATGCGTCGTGCAAGTTTGTGTGTGGGAGATCGGTGGTCGGCAGCGCGTGCGCTACCGGCAAGGGTGGGGTTTAAGTGGGTGTACCCTGCATCATCAGTGCCTGATTGGCATCGGCCTGGCTGCGTAGGAAGTTCCAGGTGATTTTCATCCGGGCGATGTCCTTCAGCTCGATCGGCATCAGCATCCAGAAGGTCCGGGTAAAGACAATCTGCTCGCTTAACACGCAGTGCAGATTTTTATCCCGGGCTGCGGAAAAGGCTGGCAGGATGGCCAGTCCCGCTCCGGCGGCGGCGGCTTCCTGCTGGGCCAGGATGCTGGTGCTGCGCAAGGCCACATGGCGCGGCTTGCCGATTTCCTCAAGGTAGAACAGCTCCTTGCTGTAGAGCAGGTCATCGATGTAGCTGATGAAAGTGTGCTCGCGCAGATCTTCCAGGCAGGTGATCGGCGCATGCCGCTGCAGATAGTCCGCGCTGGCATAGAGCTTGAGCACGTAGTCGCTCAGCCTGGTGATGATGTATGGGCCGCGTTCCGGGCGCTCCAGGGTGATAACGATGTCCGCTTCGCGCCGCGACAGGTGAACCGTGCGCGGCACTGCCAGCAGTTCAACACCCAGATTGGGATATTGCCGGGTCAGGGCGCTGAGCTGCGGTGCCAGAACCACCGCGCCGTAACCATCCGGAGCACCGATCCGCACCTGGCCGGACATCATATGCTGCTGATCGCTGCTGCTGCGCTCGATCGCGGAGAAGGCACTTTCCATGGCCTCGGCCTTGGGTAGCAGGCGGCGGCCGGCTTCCGTCAGTCGATAGCCGGTGTTGCCGCGAGCAAAAAGCTGCTGACCCAAATCCTTTTCCAGTGCCTGAATCCGTCTGGCGACTGTGGTGTGTTCTACGGCAAGGCTTCGTGCAGCGGCCGTGAGTTGGCGGGTACGGGCGACTTCAAGGAAGAAACGCAGGTTGTTCCAGTCCATAATGAACTCATGCTGTGCAAATTTGCACAATAATATTGCAAATGCTTGAGCTTGATGAACAGAAATACACTGATAGCATCCATCCAACGACTCCCAGTCGGGAGGGCGCTGTTTTCCACAGGCTTTCAGGCGAGATAAAAACAATGACCAACGCAGTACCGACCGTAAAACTGCTAATCAATGGTGAGTTCGTAGAATCCAAGACGACCCAGTGGCGCGATGTGGTGAACCCGGCCACCCAGGAAGTTCTGGCTCGTGTTCCGTTTGCCACTGCTGAAGAAATGAACGCTGCAGTGGCCGCGGCCAGTGAGGCATTCAAGACCTGGCGCAAGACTCCTATTGGCGTGCGTGCGCGCATTTTCCTCAAATACCAGCAACTGATTCGCGAAAACATCAAGGAGCTGGCGGCCATTCTGACTGCCGAGCAGGGCAAAACCCTGCCGGACGCTGAGGGAGATGTATTTCGCGGGCTGGAAGTGGTTGAGCATGCGGCCAACATTGGTACGCTGCAGATGGGCGAGCTGGCCAACAACGTGGCCACCGGTGTGGACACCTATACCCTGTTGCAGCCGCTGGGCGTGTGTGCCGGCATCACCCCGTTCAACTTCCCGGCGATGATTCCGTTGTGGATGTTCCCGATGGCCATCGCCTGTGGCAACACCTTCGTTCTCAAACCGTCCGAGCAGGATCCGATGGTCACCATGCGTCTGGTTGAGCTGGCGCTGGAAGCCGGTATTCCGAAGGGCGTGCTCAACGTGATTCACGGCGGCGTTGATGCGGTGAACCTGCTGTGCGACCACCCGGATATCAAGGCTGTGTCGTTCGTAGGCTCAACCAAGGTTGGCACCCACGTTTACAACCGCGCCAGCCTCAACGGCAAGCGCGCACAGTGCATGATGGGAGCGAAGAACCATTGCATTGTCCTGCCTGACGCCAACAAGCAGCAGACCCTGAACAACCTGCTGGGTGCATCCTTCGGTGCTGCTGGTCAGCGCTGCATGGCGCTGCCGGTGGTGATCCTGGTGGGTGAGGCGCAGAAGTGGCTGCCTGAGCTGGTGGAAAAGGCGCGCGCGCTGAAGGTCAATGCTGGCCATGAGGCGGGCACCGATGTAGGGCCAGTGGTGTCGTGCTCGGCACTGGATCGTATCAATGGCCTGATTGCCAAGGGCGTTGAAGAGGGTGCAACCCTGGTCCTCGACGGTCGCAACCCGACGGTTCCGGGTTACGAGAAGGGCAACTTCGTCGGCCCGACCATCTTCACCGACGTCACCCCGCAGATGAGCATTTACCAAGAGGAAATCTTTGGCCCGGTACTTGGCGTAATGAACGCGGCCAATCTGGATGAAGCCATCGCCATCATCAATGCCAACCCCAATGGCAACGGCACGGCGCTGTTCACCAGCTCCGGCGCTGCAGCCCGTCGCTTCCAGGAGGATATCGATGTGGGCCAGGTCGGCATCAACGTACCGATTCCGGTACCGGTTCCACTGTTCAGCTTCTCCGGTTCCCGAGCCTCCAAGCTCGGGGATCTGGGCCCATACGGCAAGCAGGTGATTCTGTTCTACACCCAAACCAAAACTGTCACTGAGCGCTGGTTTGAAGACGATGAGACGGGCGTTCTGAATACCACCATCACCCTCAAGTAATGGCGGGGGGGGGGGGGGGGGGGCCGCCGCCCGAGGCGCCAAAAAAAAAAAAAAGAAAGAAAACACT
>NZ_BPLZ01000019.1:49132-53363 GCF_019656335.1 Pseudomonas sp. NCCP-436
TCCCTATGAGAGGGGCTTTCTTAAAACCACCAACACCCTCAAGTCTGGGGGGGGGCGGGGCCTGGTGCCCGGCCGCTTCAGGAGCATAAGAACAATGACCTATGAAACGCTGTTGATTGAACGTCACGACCGAGTCGTGCTTATTACCCTCAATCGCCCGCAGGCGCTCAACGCACTGAATCAGACACTGTTGCGCGAATTGAACGAAGTGGTCTGCCAGTTCGACCGCGACCCTGAAATCAGCGTGATGGTGCTGACCGGCTCGACCAAGGCCTTTGCTGCGGGGGCCGATATCAAGGAAATGGCTGACAAGACCTTCCAGGAGGCTTATCTGGAGGACTTTTTCACCATCGCCGACAACATCGCCTCGCGCCGCAAACCAATCATCGCGGCGGTTGCCGGCTATGCGCTGGGGGGGGGCTGCGAACTGGCCATGCTCTGCGACACCATCTTCGCCGCTGACAATGCCCGTTTCGGTCAGCCGGAAATCAATCTGGGTGTATTGCCGGGAATTGGCGGCAGCCAGCGTCTGACCCGTGCCGTGGGCAAGGCCAAGGCCATGGACATGTGCCTGACTGGTCGTCAGATGCACGCTGAAGAAGCCGAGCGTGCCGGTCTTGTCTCGCGCATCATTCCGACAGACAAACTGCTCGAAGAAACTCTGGCTGCGGCCCAGGTAATCGCGGCCAAGTCGCTTCCCAGCGTCCTGATGAACAAGGAGTGCGTAAACCGCGCCTTTGAAAGCAGTCTGCGTGAAGGTCTGCTGTTTGAGCGCCGGGTGTTCCACTCGGTGTTTGCGCTCGATGACCAGAAAGAAGGCATGCGTGCCTTTGTCGAAAAACGTCCGCCTGTGTTCAAGCACAGCTGAGTCAGTCAGGAGAACAGCATGCGTATCGGATTTATCGGTCTGGGCAACATGGGGGCGCCGATGGCGCGCAATCTGGTTAAAGCCGGACACGAACTCTTTGTTTTTGACCTGTCGGCCGCTGCCGTACAGTCTCTCGTCGAGGCTGGCGCAACGGCGGTTGAATCGCCGGCTGCTGCAGCCGCGCAGCGCCCTGAAATGATCATCACCATGTTGCCGGCCGCGCAGCATGTGAAGAGTGTTTACCTGGGTGAGGGTGGTATCGTTTCAGCCCTGCAAGTCCCGACCCTGCTGATCGACAGCTCCACTATCGACACCCAGAGTGCCCGTGATGTGGCCAGCGCGGTTCAGGCCCAAGGCCACAGCATGCTCGATGCCCCGGTATCCGGCGGCACTGGTGGTGCTGCCGCCGGCACGCTGACCTTTATGGTGGGTGGCGCTCAGGCCGATTTCGAGCGTGCGCTGCCGGTATTGCAGGCCATGGGCAAGAACATCGTGCATTGCGGTGACGCCGGTACCGGGCAGGCGGCCAAAGTGGCCAACAACATGCTGCTGGGCATTTCCATGATCGCGACCTCCGAAGCCATGAGCCTGGGTGTGGCGCTGGGCGTCGATCCGAAAGTGTTGGCCGGCATCATCAACACCGCTAGTGGACGCTGCTGGAGCTCGGACACCTACAACCCGTTCCCTGGTGTTATGGAAGGTGTGCCGTCCTCGCGTGGTTACACCGGTGGTTTCGGAACCGACCTGATGCTCAAGGATCTGGGGCTGGCCACTGAGGCCGCCCGCCAGGTCCGCCAGCCGGTGATCCTCGGCGCGGCCGCCCAGCAGCTGTACCAGACCTTCAGCGCTCAGGGTAACGGCCAGTTGGACTTCTCCGCGATCATCCGTATGTACGGCGTGCAGGAGGGCTGAACATGAGCGAACACGAGCAGCCGGTTCTGACCGAGGTTCGCAACGGCATCGGTCATTTGATCCTGAACCGTCCGGCAGGACTCAATGCCCTGTCACTGCCGATGATTCGCATGCTCAGTGAGCAGCTCAGAGCCTGGGAGCAGGACACCCAGGTGCTGGCGGTGGTGTTGCGCGCCAATGGCGAGAAGGCTTTCTGTGCAGGTGGTGACATCCGCATGCTTTACGAAAGCCATCTGGCCGGAGATACCCAGCACTTCGTGTTCTTCGAAGAGGAATACCGGCTCGACCAGTACATTCACGCCTATTCCAAGCCGATCCTGGCGCTGATGGACGGTTTTGTCCTGGGCGGCGGCATGGGGCTGGTTCAGGGCGCGACCTTCCGGGTGATCAGCGAGCGCGCGCGCATGGGTATGCCGGAAACCGGGATCGGTTTTTATCCGGATGTCGGCGGCAGCTATTTCCTGCCACGCCTGCCGGGCAAGCTGGGTATCTATCTGGCCATGACCGGCAACCAGGTGCGGGCCGCCGATGCGCTGTACTGCGGCCTGGCCGACTGGTGCCTGAAGCCGGAGCAGCTGAGCTCGCTGATTCACTGCCTGAACAACATGAATTGGACCTACAACCCGCGCGAAGACCTGCGTTCGCTGCTGGCCACCCTGGCCAAGGAGCGTCTGCCCGGAGCCGAGCTGGAAGGTTTGCGCGAGGCTATCGACGAGCATTTCGCGCATGATTCGCTGGCAGCCATCGTGGCGTCTCTGCAGGCAGAGAAACGCCTGAAGTTCGCCGACTGGGCCAGTGCTACTCTGGGCACCCTGCGCAGTCGCTCGCCTCTGGCCGTGGCCGTCACTCTGGAGCTGATGCAACGTGGTCGGCAGTTGTCCCTGGCCGAGTGTTTCGAGCAGGAGATGGCGCTCAACCGTCTCTGGTTCGAACGCGGTGACCTGATCGAAGGCGTGCGGGCCTTGCTGATTGATAAGGATAAAGC
Source organism: Pseudomonas sp. NCCP-436 (assembly GCF_019656335.1). Classification (GTDB taxonomy): domain Bacteria; phylum Pseudomonadota; class Gammaproteobacteria; order Pseudomonadales; family Pseudomonadaceae; genus Aquipseudomonas. The sequence goes on from NZ_BPLZ01000019.1 coordinate 51,898, forward strand.
GCCGCGCTGGCAACTGACGTCGCTGGATCAGGTGCAGCCGGAGCTGGTGCAGAGTTTTTTTGCTACGCCTCGTCAACCCTAGAGCACCGCGTGTTACCGGTTGCCTGACAGAAGAAGAGACGACGCCGATGTATGACATCGAATTGAACGAAGAACAGCGCATGGTTCGCGACATGGCCCGCGATTTTGCGCGCCAGGAAGTGGTGCCTCATGCGCAGGCCTGGGAGAAAGCCGGCTGGATCGACGACGGCGTTGTTCAGGCCATGGGCGAATTGGGCCTGCTCGGCATGATCGTGCCGGAAGAATGGCAGGGAACCTTTGTCGACTATGTGTCCTATGCCGTGGCCGTGGAGGAAATATCCGCCGGCGACGGCGCGCTGGGCGCATTCATGAGCATTCACAACTCCGTGGGTTGTGGGCCGATCCTGCGCTATGGCAACGATGAACAGAAACGCACCTGGCTACCGGATCTGGCTGCTGGCCGCAAGATCGGCTGTTTCTGTCTGACCGAGCCGCAGGCGGGCTCCGAAGCCAACAACCTGCGTACCCGGGCCGAACTGATCGATGGTCAGTGGGTGCTCAATGGTGCCAAGCAATTTGTCAGCAATGGCAGGCGCGCCAGCCTGGCCATCGTATTCGCCGTGACCGATCCGGAGCTGGGCAAGAAAGGCCTGTCGGCCTTCCTAGTGCCCACCGATACGCCCGGATTCATCGTCGATCGCAGCGAACACAAGATGGGCATCAAGGCCTCTGACACCTGCGCTGTAACCCTTAGCGACTGCCGCATCCCCGCGCAGAACCTGCTTGGCGAGCGCGGAAAGGGGCTGGCTATCGCCCTGTCCAACCTCGAAGGTGGCCGTATCGGCATCGCCGCGCAGGCCCTGGGTATCGCCCGGGCGGCTTTCGAGTCGGCGCTGGCCTATGCCCGTGAGCGTGTGCAGTTCGGTAAGGCGATTATCGAACACCAGAGCATTGCCAACATGCTGGCCGACATGCATACCCAGATCAACGCGGCACGTCTGCTGGTTCTGCATGCCGCACGGATGAAGGATGCCGGTCTGGCCTGTCTGTCGGAAGCCTCACAAGCCAAGCTGTTCGCCTCGGAAATGGCCGAGAAGGTTTGTTCCAGTGCAGTGCAGATTCACGGCGGTTACGGCTATCTGGAGGACTATCCGGTGGAGAAATACTACCGCGATGCCCGCATTACCCAGATCTACGAAGGCTCCAGCGAGATCCAGCGCCTGCTGATCGCCCGTGAGCTGAGTCACTACGCCCTGTAAAACGGGGGCTGATGCCCCCTCTTCCTACCATCGAATCCATAGAGCAGATGATGAAAGTCCTTGTAGCTGTCAAACGAGTGGTTGACTACAACGTCAAGGTTCGCGTCAAGGCGGACAACAGCGGCGTCGACCTCGCCAACGTCAAGATGTCCATGAACCCCTTCTGCGAAATCGCTGTGGAAGAGG
>NZ_BPLZ01000020.1 GCF_019656335.1 Pseudomonas sp. NCCP-436
AGCGGCAACATCAGGAACTGGGTGCTGGCACCAATCGTGTGCCTGAACCCGGAGCGGGAAGCGGTACTGCAGCAAACATCAAAGGCAGCGTGATACGCTCACGCGACAACTACCTTGAAAATCGCCGAGAACAGCCGGCTGAAAAAGCTACTGGCCGAAGCCCATCTGGACATCGAGGTGCTGAAGGTGGTCGCTCGGAGACAAGGGTAAGCACGACAGCTCGGCGGGAAGCGCTGCAGGAGATGCGGGAGCGAACCGGTATCTGCGGCGCCGTGCCTGTCAGCTGATCGGGTTGTCTTGCTCGGTGCTGCACTGTCAACCTCGTGGCAGCGAGCAAAACACCAGGGTGCAAACCCAACTCGTGGAACTGGCACAGGAGCGCCGGTGTTTCGGCTATCGGCGCCTGCATATCCCGCTGCGATGTGCTGGTGTGGAGGTCAACCCTGACCGGCAGTGAGTCCGAGCAGCCACTAGCCGATGAAGCGCACGGCTCAAACGACTGCAGACCGAATAAGTCGAGGAGTTGGCCATCGTGAAGAGGGCTGATCTTGCTTATTCCAATAACTTCGAACTCAACTTGATTTGCTGTCGACGCCAAGCGAGGTGTAGCTGGGCCATTGCCGCAGCAGGGTTTCGACGAACTGTTCCGCTGCCGGTGACAGTGAAGAGCCACGGCGGCGCACCAGACCCAGAGTACGGCTGATTACCGGGTCGACCAGCGGGCGACTGACCAGGATCGGATGATCCTCGGCCGGCATCGCCAGGCTGGGCAGGGCGGCTATGCCCAGGCCGGCCTCGACCATGCCGAGTGAGGTCGACAGGTGTTGTACCTCGTAGAACCAGCTTGGGCGCCAGTCGAGATGGGCCAGGCCGTGGTCGAGCAGCACGCGGTTGCCACTGAGGCGGCCGACGCCAATCAGGCGGTAGTCGCTCAGTTCGCGCCAGGCCACTTCCGAGCGTTTGGCCAGGGGATGATCGCGCCGGCAGGCGAGCACGAAGGGCTCGTTGACCAGCGGCGTGAAGTCGATTTCCGCGCTCTGCCCGCTCTGCATGTTGATGCCGAAGTCCGCCTCGCCACGTATCACCGCCTCCAGCCCTTCATGGGCACTGAGGTCGAGGATACGGATGCGGATCTTCGGGTACTGCAGGTTGAAGGCGCGGATCACTGTCGGCAGGAAATAGAAGGCGGCCGTCGGTATGCAGGCGAGGGTGACCTGGCCGGACTGGCGCTCGGCCAGTTCGCGAATGCCGAGGATCGAGCGTTCGAAGTCGTCCAGCAGACGCTGCGCCTTGGGCAGAAAATCCCGGCCCACGGCTGTCAGGCTGACACGGCGCGTGGTGCGGTCCAGGAGCTGGATACCGAGGCTTTCTTCCAGCTTCTGCATGCGCCGGGTCAATGCCGGCTGGGACAGGTGGATGGCGTTGGCTGCCTCGTGAAAGTTGCCGAATTCGGCAATTTTCACGAAAGCGCGGATGTCTTGCAGTTCGTAATTCATGCGTCTGGATTATTAGTTGTGCGTATTTTTGTTTGAAAGTTACCAATGAACCCTAGTCTTTCGGCTCAGGACTGGCAAGCGAGAAAACTTCCGCATGCATTAATGCTTGAAATGGAATAAATATCAAAATATATGCATTTTACAAAATAAATACCTGCTCCTCATAATCAACGCAAAGCAACAATCACTAGTTTTATTGCGTTGGAGGCATCATGCGGACGGTACCTTGTGTACTCATGCGAGGCGGTACTTCGAAAGGACCGGTCTTTCTGGCCAATCACCTGCCCACTGACCCGCAGCAGCGCGACGAGGTATTGCTCAGCCTGATGGGGTCGGGCCACGAGCTGGAAATCGACGGCATCGGTGGCGGCAGCCCGCAGACCAGCAAGGTGGCGATCGTTAGTCGCTCGCCGCACCCGGACGCCGATGTCGACTACCTGTTCGTGCAGGTCATGGTTACCCAGCGCCGCGTCGATACCGCGCCCAACTGCGGCAACATGCTCTGCGCCATCGGTCCTTTCGCCATCGAGCACGGCCTGGTCAATGCCGGCTCGCCGATGACGCGGGTGCGCATTCGCAACCTCAATACCAACACCTTCGTCGACTCCGACGTGATGACCCCTAACGGCCGCGTTCGCTATGACGGCGACACCGCCATCGACGGCGTGCCCGGTACTGCCGCGCCCATCAAGCTGACCTTCCTCAATGCCGCTGGTGCCAAGACCGGTCGCCTGCTGCCTACCGGCCGCGTGCGTGACGAGTTCGACGGTGTCGTGACGACCTGCATCGACATGGCCATGCCGATGGTGCTGATGCATGCCGAGGCGCTGGGCAAGACCGGCTACGAGTCGCCCGCCGAGCTGGATGCCGACAGCGCGTTTCTCCAGCGCCTGGAACGCATTCGCCTGCAGGCCGGCCTGGCCATGGGGCTTGGCGATGTGTCGCAGATGGTCATTCCCAAACCGGTGCTGCTGGCACCTGCACGCCACGGCGGCACGCTGAGCGTGCGCTATTTCATGCCGCACAACTGCCACCGCTCGGTCGCTGCCACCGGGGCCATCGGCCTGGCCACGGCCTGTGCACTGCCCGGCAGCGTCGCCCAGGATGTCGCGCCCATCGAAGGCGAGGCACTGGTACGCCTGGAGCATCCGGGCGGCCAGATCGAGGTTTCCCTGCAGCCTGCTGCAGACGGTAACCCCGAGAACCTGCGTGCCTCGCTGGTGCGCACGGCCCGTCGCCTGTTCTCCGGCGAGGTGTACATCCCCACCCTGAGGCGCACGGGCAGCTGACTTCGTTTCACCACAACCACACCCCTAGGGCCAACCACAATGACAAGAACAAAATCCCTCAGTTGCTCCGTCGTCGGTCTGACGGTCATGGCATTGCCAGCAGTCGGTGCCAACGCTGCCGGTTTCATCGAGGACAGCAAGGCCAGCCTGGAGCTGCGCAATTTCTATCTCAACCGCGATTTTCGCGAGAATGCCGGGCAGAACAAACGCGAAGAATGGGCGCAGGGCTTCATTCTCAACCTGGAGTCCGGCTACACCCAGGGCACCGTGGGTTTCGGCGTCGATGCCATCGGCATGCTCGGCATCAAGCTCGATTCCTCACCCGATCGCAGTGGCACCGACTTGCTGCCGCGCAACAGCCGCAACCGCGCCGAGGACGACTACAGCAAGCTGGGTGTGACCGGCAAGGTGCGTTTCGCCGAGAGCGAGCTGCGCGTAGGCACGCTGCTGCCGAAGATGCCCTATCTGCAATACAGCAACGCACGCCTGTTGCCGCAGGTGTTCGAGGGCTGGCAGGTGCAGAGCAAGGATCTCGAACGCGCCACCTTCACCCTCGGCGAGATCGACCGCGTGGTGCAGCGTAACGTCTCCGGCTCCGACAAGCTGACGCTGAACAACAAGAACGGCCGTTTTGGTGGTAGCCCGGAGAGTGACGAGCTGCGTTTTGCAGGCGTGGATTACGCTATCAATCCGCAGTTGCTCACCAGATATCACTATGCTGAGTTGAACGATGTCTATCGCCAGCATTTCCTCGGCCTGCAGCACTCCCTGGCGCTGGGGCCTGGCAAGCTGAAAAGCGATCTGCGCTACTTCAGCAACAGCGAAGCCGGGCAGGAACTGGCAGGCGATATCGACAACCGTGTCATCAACGGCATGTTCACCTACAGCGCCACGGGTCACTCCCTAGGCCTGGCTTACCAGAAGATGCTCGGTGACGACGGCTTCACCTACGTCAACGGGGCTACGCCTTACCTGACCAACTTCCTGCAGATCAACGATTTCGCCGGTCCCGGCCAGCGTTCCTGGCAACTGCGTTACGACTTCGACTTTGCCAGCGTCGGAGTGCCGGGACTGACCTTCATGACTCGCTATGTGCGCGGCGACCAGGTCGACCTGGCGGTAGGCGAGGGGCGTGAGTGGGAACGCGATACCGATATCGCCTACGCCTTCGGCGATGGCCCGCTGAAGAATCTGAAAGTGACCTGGCGAAACGCGACCTACCGGTCGAGCTTCGTCCGCGACCTGGACGAGAATCGCCTGATCCTGAGTTACATCGTGCCGCTCTGGTAACGCCTTTCCTGACAACTCCAATAAAAGGAACAAACATGTCCACTTCAAATATTCGCAAGATTCTGCCGCTTACCCTGGCCTTGCTCATTGGCAGCACTGCCTCTGTGGCCGGTGAGCCGCATCGCCCTGAATGCATTGCCCCGAGCAAGCCCGGTGGCGGTTTCGACCTGACTTGCAAGCTGGCGCAAGTCGGCTTCAAGGACGAGAACCTTATCAACTCACCGATTCGCGTGACCTACATGCCGGGTGGCATCGGTGCGATTGCTTACAACGCCATTGCAGCCAACCGTCGTGCCGAGCCCGGCACTCTGGTTGCCTTTTCCGGCGCTTCGCTGCTGAACCTGGCACTGGGAAAGTACGGTCGCTTCGACGAGAACGCCGTGCAGTGGCTGGCTACCGTTGGTACCGACTATGGCACTCTGGCAGTCCGTGGCGACTCGCCATACAAGACGCTCGACGATGTCGTGCAGGCGCTGAGGAAGGATCCGAAGAGTATCACCGTGGGCGGTGGTGGCAGCATCGGCGGCCAGGGCTGGATGAAGATAGCACTGCTTGCCCGTGCTGCCGGCCTCGATCCGCGTGACCTGCGCTACGCAGCCTTCGAAGGAGGCTCCGAGCACTACATGGCACTGATGGGCGGGCATGTGGATCTGGTCACCGGCAGTGCGAGCGAGATTCGTGCACAGCAGGACAACGACATCCGCACGCTGGCGGTCTTCAGCGAAGAGCGCCTGACTGGCGAGCTGGCGTCGATTCCCACAGCGCGCGAGCAGGGTTATGAAATCCTCTGGCCGCTGATTCGTGGCTACTACGTCGGCCCTGAGGTGAATGCCGAGGACGTTGCCTGGTGGCGCGATCGCTTTGCCAAGCTCAGCGCTTCACCGGACTTCCAGAACTACCTGGCAGATCGTGATGTGCTTCCTTTCCATGTCGATGGAAAGGAGCTCAACGATCTGGTGAAAGCCCAGGTACAGGAGTACCGGAAATTGGGACGCGAGTTCGGTCTGGTTGAATGATGTCTATGGCGCCGCCTGTGTGCGGCGCGTTCTCGCGGAGCCCCCTATGCACGATCGTATCTTCGCAGCTATCACCCTGCTGCTTTGCTGTGTCCTGGCCATAGCCGCCTGGGGATACAGTGCCCCCTTTTCCTACGAGCCTGTCGGCCCGAAAGCCTTTCCCTTGCTGTTGCTCCTGCTGATTGCAGCCGGCGCCGTGCAACTGATGCTCAGACCAGTCCACGAGTCGCACAGCGAAGAGGCTGCCGCACCGCGTGAGGTGTTGATCAAGGTCGGTATCTGCCTGGCGATTCTGGCGCTTTACGCGGCACTGTTCGAAGTGCTCGGTTTCATCCTCTCCAGTGTGATGTTCGGCATCGCAATGGCCAGATTGTATGGCGGTCGCTGGTCGCACAGCCTGATCAACGGCACGGTGTTGGCTGTTGGGCTTTATCTGCTGTTCGACAAGGCGCTCGACGTTCCTCTGCCGCTCGGCATCCTTTCGTCCCTGGAGAACTGATTCATGGATACTCTCGGTTATCTCAGTCAGGGCTTCGGTGTCGCCCTGACGCCCTACAACCTGGTCACGGCCCTGTGTGGCACCTTGATCGGCACCGTGGTTGGCCTGCTGCCAGGTCTGGGCCCGATCAACGGCGTGGCCTTGCTCATTCCGGTCGCGTTCGCCCTCGGCTTACCGCCGGAAAGCGCCCTGATTCTGCTGGCTGCCGTGTATCTCGGCTGCGAGTACGGCGGCCGTATTTCTTCGATCCTGTTGAACATTCCCGGCGAAGCCTCGGCGGTGATGACCACCCTCGACGGCTACCCGCTGGCACGCAAGGGCCATGCAGGCGTCGCTCTGTCGCTGTCGGCCTGGAGTTCGTTCATCGGTGGGCTGATCGCCACCATCGGCGTGGTGTTGTTCGCGCCATTGCTGGCGAAATGGGCCGTGGCCTTCGGCCCGGCGGAATACTTCGTGCTAATGGTGTTCGCCATCACCTGTCTGGCCGGCATGGCAGGCAACAAGCCGCTGAAGACCGCCGTTGCGGCGTTAATCGGTCTGCTGCTGTCGTGCGTCGGCATCGACTCCAACAGCGGTGTGTACCGCTTCACTTTTGGCAGCCTCGGCCTGGCTGACGGCATCCAGTTCGTAGTGCTGGTGCTCGGCCTGTTCTCGATCAGCGAAATCCTGGTCTTGCTGGAGCGAACCCATCAGGGTCAGAAGGCGATCAAGGCAAGCGGTCGCATGCTCTTCAACCTCAAGGAAGGCGCTTTCGTTCTGGGTACCAACCTGCGCAGCGGTCTGCTTGGTTTTGTCCTCGGTATTCTGCCGGGCGCCGGGGCGACACTGGCCAGTGCTGTGGCTTATATGTCCGAGAAACGCATGGCGGTGAAGGACAACACCTTCGGCAAAGGCGATCTGCGTGGCCTGGCTGCACCGGAAACCGCCAACAGCGCCTCGGCTTGTGGCTCCATGGTGCCTATGCTGACCCTGGGCGTGCCGGGGTCGGGCACCACGGCAGTAATGCTAGGGGCGCTGACTCTGTACAACATCACTCCTGGCCCGCTGCTGTTCCAGAACCAGCCAGACATCGTCTGGGGCCTGATCGCCTCGCTGTTTGTGGCCAACCTGATGTTGATCGTGATGAACGTGCCGATGATCAAGATCTTCACCAAGATCCTCTCCGTGCCTTACTGGGCGCTGGTGCCTGCGGTCGCGATCATCACGGCCATCGGTGTCTACGCGGTACATGCGACCACCTTCGACCTGTTCCTGATGATCGTCATCGGCATCTTCGGCTACGTGCTGCGCAAGATGGATTTCCCGCTCTCGGCCATCCTGCTGGGCTTCATCCTTGGCGGGCTGATGGAGCAGAATCTGCGCCGTGCCCTGTCGCTGTCCAATGGCGAAATCGGGATACTGTTCGCCAGCCCGATCACCTGGGGTGTGTGGGCCTTGGTTGGCGTGATGATCGCGTTGCCGTTCTGGCGCGCCTGGCGTGCACGTCGCCAGCAGGCTCGTGTATCCAGCATGGCCTGATCCATTTCAAAGGAGCGTTCCTAGATGCGTGTCGTGATACCGGAAGACTACCAACGGGTCGTACAGTCGCTGGAGTGTTTCCAGCTGCTCGACGGTTTCGAGGTTCGCGTGTATCACGATCATGCCAGCGACCTCGAGGTACTGGTTGAGCGGTTTGCCGACGCTGACGCGCTGGTATTGACACGTGAGCGCACACGTATTGATGCCGAGTTGCTGGCACGTCTGCCCAACCTCAAGCTGATCAGCCAGACCGGAAGGGTGGGGCCGCACCTCGACCTGCAGGCCTGCCGCGAGCGCGGCGTGACCGTGGCTGAAGGCACCGGCTCACCCATCGCCGCTGCCGAGCTGACTTGGGCATTGATTCTCAATGCCCGGCGGCAACTGCGTGAGGCTATGAACGGGCTGTATGCTGGGCGCTGGCAGGTCAACCTCGGCCAGCGTCTGTATGGTCAGACACTGGGTATCTGGGGCTACGGCAAAATCGGCCAGCGTCTGGCTCGCTATGCACGAGCTTTCGATATGCGTGTGCTGGTGTGGGGCAGCGAAGCCTCACGGCAGACTGCCGTAGCGGATGGGCATGAAGCCGCGCAAACGCGCGAAGCCTTTTTCGAGCAGGCCGATGTGCTCAGCCTGCACCTGCGTCTGGTACCTGCCACTCGGTACTGTGTAGGTGCTGCTGATCTTGCACGGATGAAACCTGACGCGCTGCTGGTCAATACCAGCCGTGCCGAGCTGATCGCCCCGGGAGCTCTGCTCGAGGCTCTGGATCGAGGGCGTCCTGGTCAGGCGGCGCTGGATGTATTTGAGCAGGAGCCGATCCTGCAGACCGATCATCCACTGCTGGCCCATCCGCGCATACTCTGCACCCCGCATCTGGGCTATGTCGAAAAGCACAGCTACGAAGCTTACTTCGGTGAAGCATTTGCCAATGTGCGCAAGTTCTTGAAGAACCAGTCCGCAGAGATTGACCGTGATCCAGCGGCGAATTGAATCGACAGACGTGAGGGAACTTCGCCACTATGCTGTGTAGCTCTACTTGATCGAGGTGACATGAGGGCTGATCAGGCCTGTCAGCCAGTCCATAAACACCTGTACTCGCTTCGACAGATTGCGCCGGTGCGGGTAGAGCAGCAACACAGGCATGGGGGCGGCGCGGTACTGGGGCATCACCTCCACCAGACGACCGTCCGCCAGATAGGGCAAAACCCCGACCCGCGGCACCTGGATCAGCCCCAGGCCAGCGAGACAGGCCTGACTGTATGCGTCGGTGCTGTTGACCGTCAGCGTGCCGGGCATATCCAGCGTGCGCAGTTCACCGTTTTCCAAATATTCCCAGCCGTCGGCCCGGGCGCCCAGGTTGGGCACGTAGTGCACCAGGCGATGGTCGGCCAGATCCGCCAGGCTCCGTGGCGTGCCGAAGTGTTGCAGATAGGCCGGGCTGGCGCAGTTTATCTGCTCCATCTGCCCCAGGGTGCGGGCAATCAGGCCCGGATCGACCTGGCCACCGACCCGTACCACGCAGTCGAAACCCTCGCGGATCAGATCGACACGATGATCCGTGCAGCTCAACTCCAGCTGCAGTTGTGGGTGGATAGCGAGAAACTCGGCCAGGTGAGGCAGCACCAGGTCGCGGGCAACTGCCTGGTTCATGTCTACCCGTAGCCGCCCGCGCAACTGGTCTGCCTCCAGCTGGAACATCGCTTCGATTTCTTCGGCGTCGGCCAGCAGATCCTTGCAGCGCTCGTAACAGGCCTGCCCGTCCTGGGTCAGGCTGACCCTGCGAGTGGTGCGGTGCAGCAAGCGGGCGCCCAACTGGTTTTCCAGCTGCTGCACCAGCAGTGAAACGCTAGCCTTGGGTAGGCCCAGACTGTCGGCTGCCCGAGTAAAACTGGCCAGTTCGGCGACCCGAACAAATGCCTGCATTGCGTGAAGTCGATCCATAGAGGGGGGATTGTTAGCAAATTTTGGATAGTATAAAAATATTTCTTGGATTTATCCGTTATTGATTGGTCAATACTCTAGTTCTCGCAAGTCATATACCACTGCGAGGTCGTTACAATGAGTACCCCCATTACCCTGATCACCGGCGCCAGCCGCGGCCTTGGCCGGAATGCTGCCATTCACCTGGCGCGCCATGGCCACGATCTGATCATCACCTACAACAGTGGCAAGGAAGCGGCCGAGGCGGTGGTCGCGCAGGTTCGTGAACTTGGCGTCAAGGCTGTGGCCCTGCAACTGGACGTGGGGCGCAGCTCCAGCTTTGTCAGTTTCGCCGAGCAGGTGCGCCAGACACTGGCGGAAGTTTGGCAGTGTGACAGCTTTGACGCCCTGGTGAACAACGCCGGTATCGGCATCAACGTGCCGTTCGCCGAGACCACCGAGGAGCAGTTCGACCTGCTGATGAATATTCATCTCAAGGGCACCTATTTCCTCACTCAGAGGCTGTTGCCACTGTTGGCTGATGGCGGTCACATCCTCAATATCTCCTCCGGGCTGGCGCGCTTCTCGATGCCGGGTTATTCGGCCTATGCGGCGATGAAAGGAGGGGTGGAGGTACTGACCCGTTTCCTGGCGACTGAGCTGGGGCCTCGTCGCATTCGTGTCAACACCATCGCTCCGGGAGCCATTGAGACAGATTTTGGGGGCGGTGTGGTGCGTGACAACCGTCAGATCAATGCGGCGATAGCTGCGCAGACGGCCTTGGGCCGGGTTGGCGTGCCGGACGATATCGGCAAGGCTATCGCCATGCTGCTATCGGAAGAATCATGCTGGGTTAATGCGCAGCGCCTGGAGGTATCGGGCGGCATCTATAGCTGATTTTCCATCGCTACCCCGGCTGGTTTTGGCCGGGGTACTTGCGGTGTAGTTCCGCTGTTTAAGGCGTGTGCTCCAGGCTGATTAGAGAAACGTATGCGGAGCCGCGTCGAGTCAGGAATGAGGCTTGCCCGCATTGAGCACAGCCAGGGTCAGCAGCCCGGCAACTATACCCCAGAAGGCTGAGCCGACACCGATCAGGGTCATTCCCGAGGCTGTGACCAGAAAGGTGACCAGAGCTGCTTCGCGCTCGCTGGGTTCGCTCATGGCCTGGGTCAGGCCACCGATAATTGAGGCAAACAGCGCCAGAGCGGCGATGGATAGGATCAGAGCGGCCGGCAGGGCAGCGAAGAGAGCTGCCAGGGTGGCTCCGAAGAGTCCGGCGATACCGTAGAACACCCCACACCAGACGGCAGCGGTGTAACGCTTGCGCGGATCTTCATGGGCTTCCGGGCCGGCGCAGATGGCTGCGCTGATGGCTGCCATGTGAATGCCGTGACTGCCGAACGGCGCGCTCAGGATCGATACCAGCCCGGTACTGGTCAGCAGCGGCGAAGCCGGAACGTCATAGCCGTTGGCGCGCAGTACGGCCATGCCCGGCAGGTTCTGCGAGGCCATGGCGACGATGAACAGCGGAATACCGATGCTGATGGCGGCCGACAGCGAGAAGCTCGGCGTCGTCCACTGTGGGGCTGCCAGCTCCAGCTCGAAATTGCTGAAATCCAGTAGGCCGAGGAGGCCGGCCATCAGGCTGCCGACCACCAGTGCGGCCAGCACTGCATAGCGTGGCCACAGACGCTTGCCGGAAAGATAGGCCAGCAGCATGGCCAGAACCAGCCAGGGCTGCTGCTCGGCAGCGTTGCAGATTTCCAGGCCGATTCTGAACAATACTCCGGCCAGCAGTGCGGCAGCGATGCTGGCGGGAATGCGGCGCATCAGGTGGTCGAAGGTGCCGGTCAGGCCGATCAGCACGATCAATCCGGACGCCAGAATATAGGCACCAATCGCCTCGCCATAGGGCACCCCGGGCAGGCTGGTGATCAGCAGGGCTGCCCCAGGCGTTGACCAGGCGATCATTACCGGCGCGCGATAGCGCAGCGAAAGCACGATGCAGCACAACGCCATGCCGATGGACAGGGCCCAAATCCAGGAAGAAATCTGCCCACTGCTCAGCCCGGCGGCCTGGCCGGCCTGGAACATCAGCACCAGCGAACTGGTGTAGCCAGTGAGCATGGCGATAAAGCCGGCCACGATGGAGGAGGTCGAGCTGTCCGCCAGCGGCCGCAGGCGAGTGGTGGTTGCATCGTGCATCAGAACGATCCTGAATCGACGAGGATGGGGTAGAGGGAGGCCACCAGCAGGACGGCCATGGTGATATTGAATAACTGCAGTGCCCGGGGGTTGTCCAGCCAGTGGCGCAGAAGGCTGCCAGCCACGGTCCAGATGCCCACGCTGGGGCAGTTGACCAGGGCGAACAGGGCCGCTATCAGCAGTACGTTGGTGAAGAAACCCTCGTGAGGCGTATAGGTGGTGATGGCACCGATGGCCATGATCCAGGCCTTGGGGTTGACCCACTGAAAAGCCGCCGCCTGGAGAAAGGTAAAGGGTTTGGCAGCACTGTTGTCGGCGCTTTGTGGGGCTCCCGAGCGGGCGATCTTCCAGGCCAGGTAGAGCAGATAGGCGGCTCCGGCATAGCGCAGTACGCGGTGTAGCAGGGGAACCTGCTCAAAGATCTGTCCCAGTCCTAGGCCGACAGCAGCCACCAGTAGCATGAACCCCAGGCTGATGCCCAGCATGTGCGGAATGCTGCGACGTACGCCAAAGTTCACACCCGAGGCGAGCAGCATCATGTTGTTCGGCCCCGGCGTGATCGAGGTGACAAAGGCGAAGGTGATGAAGGCAAGCAGCAGTTCGGCGGTCATCGCAGGTTCTCCGTAGACTGTGCATCAGCCTATTGATCCGCCTGCTCGGCGTCGCGATACAGCCAGTGGCGTGATAAGCCGTACAGTCGTGATCCACGTTTGGGCTCTGATTCTTTGCAGCGGCATACCTATGGCTGTTACGAGCATCCGGATGAACCCGGACTGATTGTTATAGCCTCGTCTATCCATGCTCCTGTCGGCCGCGGGCCAATGCGCGGTTGACATCCAGCCAGCCCTGCACGGTTTCCTCGCCCATTTCGCTAAACACTTTTTGCAGCAGGCGTGCCTGTTCGCGGCGCAAGGCCTGTTCCAGCCTGGCGCCTTCCGGGGTGAAGCCAAGCAGGCGCTTGCGTTTGTCGTCAGGCGCCGTTTCGCTGATTACCAGATGCATTTCCATCAATTGGCGCAGGGGCGTGCTGAGTGCCTGTTTGCTCACGCCCAGGTAGCCCAGCAGTTCCTTCATGCTCAGCCCCGGGTACTTGGCGATGAAAAAGAGGATGCGGTGGTGCACGCGCGACAGTCCGCGTCGTGCCAGCATCACGTCGGGTTTGGCGGTGAAGGCCTGATAGCCGAAGAAGAAGGCTTCCATGGCAGCCTGCTGAACGGCAGGGTTTTTTAGGTCAGGCATATTGACGTATCCCTGGGTGTCGTCGTAGTTTCGGTCAAGCAGTTTGACTTAAATATCGCACCTTTGGCACCTCGGGAATACACATGGCCTTCTCTGAACGCATCGCCCGCCTGAAAAGCTCTCTGATTCGTGAAATTCTTGCTGCGGCGCAGCGTCCGGAGGTGATGTCGTTCGCCGGGGGATTGCCGGCCGAACCAATGCTGCCAAAGGTGGACTGGGCGGAAATGCCGGCCAGCATGGGCCAGTACGGCATGAGTGAGGGCGAGCCGGCGCTACGTGAGGTCATCGCCGCTGAGGCCCGCAAACTGGGTGTGCCCTGTGAGGCCAGTCAGGTTCTCATCGTCAGTGGTTCGCAGCAGACCCTGGATCTGGCCTCCAAGCTGTTCATTGATCCGGGCACCGAAGTGCTGCTTGAGGCGCCGACCTATCTGGCGGCGCTGCAGGCGTTCCAACTGTTCGGTGCCGATTGCATCAGCGTGCCGCAGGAAGCCGACGGCCCCGAGTTGGCCACCCTGCGTCAGCGCCTGGAGCAGCACAAGCCGGCCTTTGCCTATCTGATCCCGACCTTCCAGAATCCGTCCGGTACTCGTTACAGTGAGGCCAAGCGCGAAGCCGTGGCTGCGCTGCTCGATGAGTTCGGCGTGACCCTGATCGAAGATGAGCCTTACCGCGAGCTGGTGTTTGACGCTGGCAGCGCCACGCCTATCGTCAGCCGCCTGAAAAAGGCCAGCTGGATCTATACAGGCACGGTCTCCAAGACTCTGCTGCCGGGCCTGCGGGTCGGTTACCTGATTGCCACGCCTGATCTGTTTCCGTATCTGCTGCGCCTGAAGCAGTCGGCGGATCTGCACACTAACCGCATCGGCCAATGGCAGGCACTGCAATGGCTGGGTAGCGAGCACTATCAGCAGCACATGGCCGAACTACGAGCTTTCTACCGTATTCGCCGCGACGCCATGCAGGCGGCATTGCTGGAAAACTTCGATGACCTAGCCGACTGGCAGGTGCCGCAGGGTGGGCTGTTCTTCTGGCTAACCCTGCGGCAGCCGCTGGACACTCGCACACTGCTCGATGCAGCGCTGGCGCAGAACGTGGCCTTCATGCCGGGCGAGCCGTTCTTCATCAACCCGGATGCCAACCCCGGTCATTTGCGGCTGAACTTCAGTCATGTGGCTCCCGAGCGTCTTGGCGAAGGTCTGGGACGGCTCGCGGCGGTCATCCGGAAGGCACAGGGGGCTGTATAAGTCGGGCAGTTATCCGGTGCCGTAAAGGCCGGGTTCGGAATGCTTTTGCAAGACGGCACGCTAGCCGTGAGCGAGGAGGAGCGATGTTGAAGGTCTATGGTGATTACCGGTCGGGCAACTGCTACAAGGTCAAGCTGATGCTGCATCTGCTGGATAAGCCCTACCAGTGGGGCGCCGTCGACATCCTCAAGGGCGAAACGCAGAGCGAAACCTTCCTGGTCAAGAACCCCAACGGCAAGATTCCAGTGCTGGAACTGGAGGACGGCACCTGCCTTTGGGAGTCCAACGCCATTCTCAACTTTCTCGCCGAGGGCAGTGAATTCCTGCCCGGCGAACCGCGGCTGCGCACTCAGGTATTGCAGTGGCAGTTCTTCGAGCAGTACAGCCATGAACCCAATGTTGCAGTGGCGCGTTTCATCCAGCTTTATCAGGGTATGCCCGAGGAGCGTAGGGAGGAGCATGGCATTCGCCTGGCGCGTGGCTACAAGGCGCTCAAGGTGATGGAACAGCAGTTGCTGCGCACCCCCTACCTGGTCGGGGAAGACTACTCGATCGCCGACATTGCACTCTATGCCTACACCCATGTGGCGCATGAGGGGGGATTCAGTCTGGAAGCATTCCCGGCCATTTGCAGCTGGCTCGACCGGATTGCCAGTCATCCGCGGCATGTGACCATGCTGGGGTGATCTACTCAAAGCGACAGTCGTAACGTGCGAGTGTAATTCGTGTGATACGACTGGTGCGGGCGTTTGGCTCTCTTTAAGGGGCGACTCATTTGCTCAAGCACTATGTCTGACGGGGTGGCAGTGCATTTTCGCAACGCCCCCGACTTTCTTGCATTCTGTTACGTAGCTCTGGACAAAGTACTCGGGGCACGGATAATCCGCCCATCGCTCATTGCGCTCTCTTTTTGCGAACCTATGCGCCATTTCCTGCGTAACGTTGTTGTTTGGGTGCTGATGCTGGCTTTGCCAGCACAGTCCTTGGCGGCGTTCGGCATGCAATTGTGTGAGCAGGTATATCGCAGCGATGTTTCGCAGGTGAGCGCAAGTCAGCAGAGCGATCATGGCATGCGCCACGGCATGGAGGCCGAAAGTGCGGCCTGCGTTCAGCATGGCTCCACTACAGTCGATGCCCCTGACAGCGATTCTTGTGCTTTTTGTGCCTTTTGCATAGTGGCTGGCGCTTCCGGTCAGGCGTCTTTCACCGACACCATCCCGCAAAACTCCGAGCTGGCCAAAGCCTGGCCTGCTCGCCTCGTTGTCGGCGTGTTCGATACACCAGAACGACCTCCTCGTCATTTTCTCGCCTGAGCCCCCAAGGCGGCGCCTTTAATTCGGCGCCTGTAGCTCATGTGGCCATCTGGCCGCTTTATGCGAGAACACATCATGACTTTGCAATTTCTTGCCGGATGGCTGCTGGGCATTTGCGCCCTGGCGGTTTCCGGCTCTCTGACGGCTGCCCAGCCTGATCCGCTGGACGCCATTGCTGCCGTGCCGGCGCAAAATTATCTTTCTCCCTTGCATGACTATCAGGCTCAGGTCGATGAGCCGCTGCAGGACTGGCGTGCAGCCAACGATCTGGTCGGGCGTATAGGAGGTTGGCGCACTTACAGCATGGAGGGCTGGCAGCAGTCCGGCGAGCAGGCTGATGAACCAGCCGCAGGAGGTGGTCATGTCCACCATTAAGCCTTTGGCAATGTTCTGTGCCGTACTGTTGCTGGCAGGGTGCGCCGGTTTTAGCCGGGATGGCGGTTTTGCCGCGGTGCAGCACGATGCTGAGAGTCGACTGAATAAGCAACTGCTCTGGGCGCGTGATCAAGAGGATCGCAGCCTGATCGAGTTACGTGTTGCAGAGTTGCTTGCTAACCCCTTGAGTGCGGAGGCTGCGGTTCAGCTGGCATTGCTGAACAATCGCGGCTTGCAGGCATCTTTCGATGAGCTGGGAATCGGCGAGGCCGACCGGGTACAGGCAGATCGCCTGCCCAATCCGGGGTTTTCATTCGGACGCCTGGAGAAGGGTAGCGAGGTCGAATACGAGCGAGGGTTGCAGCTGAATCTGGCGCGATGGATCGCTTTGCCAATGATTTCGCGCCAGGAGGGGCGTCGCTTTGAGCAGTTACAGAGGCAAATCAGTCTGGCTGTGTTCGAACTGGCCAGTGAAACACTTAAAGCCTGGTATCAGGCGGTTGCTGCCGAAGAAGGAGTGATCTACGCGCGACAGGTGCTGGAGGCTGCAGAAGCTGGAGCTGAGCTGGCCCGGCGTATGGCAGTGGTAGGCAACTTCAGCCGGCTGCAGCAGGCCGAGCAGCAGAGCTTCTATGCCGAAGTCGGCATCAGTCTGATCCAGGCCGAGCAGATCCGCATGCGTAGTCGTGAACAGTTGGCGCGCTTGCTTGGCCTTTGGGGTGGTCAACTCGACTATCAGCTGCCTGAGCGACTTCCGGCATTGCCCGATAATGCAGAAGAGTTGCTGGATGTGGAACGCCTGGCGTTGAGTCAACGACAGGACATTCTGTCTGCGCGTCTGGATGCGGAGCGCCTGGCACAAAACCTGGGGGCGATTCGAACTTTAGGTTTTATCAATGTGCTGGAACTGGGCGTGGTCAACAATCGCTCGAATGAGGCACCTACCCTGCGCGGCTATGAGGTCGGCGTGGAACTGCCGTTGTTCGACTGGGGCGGCGCCAATAAGGCACGAGCCGAGGCTCAGTATCGTCAGGCGCTTAACCGCGCGGCTGAAATTGCCGTCAATGCCCGTTCGCAGGTTCGCGAGGCTTATAAGAACTACCGCAACACCTTTGAGTTGGCCAGACACTATCGTGCCGAAGTTCTGCCGTTAAGTCGGCGAATAGCTGCAGAGAAGATGCTGCGTTACAACGGCATGTTCATCAGTACGTTCGACCTGATTGCCGATGCCCGTCGTCAGGTGCAGGCGGTGAGTAGCTACCTGCAGGCGCAGCTCGACTTCTGGCAGGCCCGCGTAGAGCTCGACAGGGCTCTGTCAGGCATTCCCCGCATCTCCCACGATTCTGCTCTTGCTGACGTAGCCGAGCTGACCACCGCCGACAGTTGAGTAAGGTATTTCCAGATGGTTTCACGACGCGATTTCTTTCTCGGGGCAGGTGCAATCAGTGCTGCGGTAGCAAGCTCGGCAGTCAGTCGGGTGGCCATGGCAGCCCTTCCTGAACCCGTGCTGCAGGCCAGTGCTGACACCCAGCCGCCGCTGCAGCCAAGCAGTGGCCGCCCCTATAACCCGGTAGTTACTCTCAATGGATGGACCTTGCCCTGGCGGATGAACAACGGAGTCAAGGAGTTTCACCTGGTCGCCGAGCCGGTTGTGCGCGAACTGGCACCCGGCTACAAGGCACATTTGTGGGGGTACAACGGCCAGTCCCCGGGGCCGACCATTGAGGTGGTAGAGGGTGATAGGGTGCGCATTTTTGTCACCAACAGGCTGCCCGAACACACCAGCATTCATTGGCATGGACAGCGTCTTCCGAATGGCATGGATGGTGTGGCTGGGCTGAACCAGCCGGCTATCCCGGTGGGAAAGACCTTTGTTTATGAATTCGTTGCCCGCCGCCCCGGAACCTTCATGTATCACCCGCACGCGGATGAAATGGTGCAGATGGCCATGGGCATGATGGGCTTCTGGGTCACCCATCCCAAAGAACACCACCCACTGATTAGCGAAGTGGATCGAGACTACTGCTTTCTCCTCAGTGCCTATGACATCGAGCCAGGCGCCTACACGCCGAAGATCATGGAGATGCTCAACTTCAACCTGTGGACTTTTAACAGCCGTGTGTTCCCGGGCATCGACCCGCTGGTAGCGCGTCAGGGTGAGCGCGTTCGTTTGCGCGTCGGCAATCTGACTATGACCAATCATCCGATCCACTTGCATGGCCATGAGTTCGAAGTCACCGGTACTGATGGCGGGCCTACGCCGCTGGCTGCGCGCTGGCCAGAGGTGACTGCCGACGTAGCGGTAGGACAGATGCGTCAGTTGGAGTTTGTCGCCGATGAGGAAGGTGACTGGGCACTGCATTGCCACAAGAGTCATCACACGATGAATGCCATGGGGCACGACGTGCCGACTCTGATTGGAGTTGACCATCGTGACATCACTCGCAAGCTGGCCAGGCTGATACCGGACTACATGGTGATGGGGGAGCGCGGCATGGCCGACATGGCCGAAATGCAGATGCCTCTGCCGGACAACACCGTGCCAATGATGACCGGTGATGGGCCGTTTGGCTCAGTCGAAATGGGAGGCATGTTCACCATGCTCAAAGTACGCAAGGGACAGGCCGGGGGGGATTATCGAGACCCGGGTTGGTTCAGGCATCCAGCCGGAACGGTGGCCTATGAGTGGAAGGGTAAGTTGGCTAGTCCGGTCCGCTCGAATCACGGTGGCGGTCATTCGATGCCTCTCAAGCAGTCCCCAGAAGCGCCAGTAGAGGTGATGGTGCGAAAACCTGGCGTACATGACGGTCACTGACGGGGCGACATTCCCCCAGTGACTGGGGCGTGGCAATCAAGAGGTGAGCAGTTGAACAAACATTGTTCACCGGCTCTGACAGGGTTACCGGACATTCCGGATGTAGCCCGGCGCCCCTGGAGGGGGCAAGGCTGCGGATGAATTAACTTAAACCTTTAATTGATCAGAAAGGATCCACTGGATTCGACTGATTTCTTGTGTTGGCAGATGGATATGGTCGGGGGCATTGGCGCCCCGGTCGAAAAAACTTTAGAGGAAATGTAATGAACAAATCATTATTGCTTGCGGCCCTGGCTACTTTGCTCAGCCTGCCGGTACAGGCCGCCGACTCGCAGCCGTTAAGCCGTGGAGAGGTACGCATGGTAGATATTGCTTCGCAGAAGATCACACTGCGCCATGGTCCGATCTCCAGTATCGGCATGCCGCCTATGACAATGGTCTTTGAGGTAGAGAAACCGGAACTGCTGGAGGGAATATCAGTCGGGGACAGGGTGGACTTTCAAGCAAAACAGCAAGCCAATCGATTTATCGTTACCGAGTTGCATGTAACGAAATAAGGCGCTGGAGTAGGCCCAGGCGCAACACCTGGGCCTACCTGTATCAGTTCAGAGCGTCGGTCAGAGCCTTGGCTGGTACCAGCTTGACCACTTTCTTGGCAGCGATCTCGATGCTTTTGCCGGTCTGAGGATTGCGCCCGGTGCGCGCCGGACGTTCGCTCACCTTCAGTTTGCCAATGCCGGGCAGGGTGATCTCACCGTCGTTTTCCAGTGCGTCGCCGACAATTTCGCCCAACTGATCGATCAGGTTGCGGACGGTGGCCTTTGGCAGGGAAACGGCCTCGGCCAGATCGCCGATCAGCTGGTCTTTGGTGATTGCCATGATGTAACTCCATTGCAGGTGAGATGGTTCGGTAGCCAGAGTCAGTTCCGGTTGTCCGAGTGTGGGAACGCTAGCACATAAGACCGGGATTGGCAGTGATGCATTGGCCCGGCTTGATAGGGCTTAGTGTCGCATCTGGCAGCGAGGTTCCGGGGGGGCGATGAAAAAGCCGCTGCGCATAGATGAGGCGTCTCGGCGGTTGGAACTCCTGCTGACTGGCAGTTATGTGGAGCTACGCAAGTGCTGGCTTGGAAGGAAAGCGCAGATGTAACTGATCGCTCAGGCTAAGTCCTTGAAGCGGTTGTAAGTTTCCATTTAATCGTTACAATGACGCGGCTCGCTGCAATGGCGGGCTGCGTTATGGTGGTCCTGCCGGTCCCCTCGCATCGATCAGCCGTGAACCCGGTCAGGCCCGGAAGGGAGCAGCCGTAGCGGTGACATCGAGTGCCGGGGTGTGGCTGGTGGGGCCACCTCCAGTATTCTTATTTTTCCCTACTTGATTGACCAGCTCCCGGCGCTTCGCTGTATGGAAGGCTATTGCCGCATCTGTGGCAAAACGCACTGCGCCTGCCGGGCAGGGCGCGGCAGGCGCAGAGGTTGGTGCGGCAGCTAGTCGACGATTAGCGGAATGCTGGCACCACGTACTTGATGAACAATTCCAGAGATTTCTTCTTCTCAGCGTAGGGCAGGCTGTTATCGGCCCAGAAGCTGAACTCGTCCACGCCCAGTTCCTGATAGTAACGAATGCGTTCGATGACTTCTTCGGGGGTGCCGATCATGCTGTTGATGCGGATATTTTCCAGCTCGAACTCCGGACGCTCCTTGAATTTTTCTTCCGGACTTGGCGGCAGCAGACCATTGACCGGGGTCTGCTTGTTGCCGAACCAGGCGTCGAAGGTTCGGTAGAAGTTCGAGATGGCCGCTGCGCCAATCTTCCAGCCGTCCGGATCATCTGCACTGTGCACGTGGGTGTGACGCAGAACCATCAATTGTGGACGCGGTACGCCGGGGTTGTTGGCCAGGGCGTTCTCGAACTTGTTCCTCAGGTCGACCACTTCTTCATCGCCCTTCATCAGCGGTGTGACCATTACGTTGCAGCCGTTGGCCACGGCGAAATTGTGGGAATCCGGGTCGCGCGCGGCAATCCACATCGGCGGGGTGGGCTGCTGAATCGGACGGGGCGAGGAGGTCGCGGTGGGAAACTTCCAGATCTCGCCGTCATGAGCGACATCGCCCTGCCACAGTGCTCGTACTACAGGCACCATTTCACGCAGGTACTTGCCGCCATCGGTGGCCGGCATGCCATTCATCATGCGATCGAATTCGTATTGGTAGGCGCCACGGGCCAGCCCGACCTCCATGCGACCGTTGCTGATTACGTCGAGCAGGGCGCATTCGCCGGCAACGCGGATCGGGTGCCAGAACGGCGCGATGATGGTGCCGGCGCCCAGACGAATGGTAGTGGTGCGTGCGGCGAGGTAGGCCAGCAGGGGCATCGGGCTCGGCGAGATGGTGTACTCCATCGCATGGTGCTCGCCGATCCATACCGTGGAGAAACCGCCGGCCTCGGCCATCAGTGTCAGCTCGGTGAGCTGTTCGAACAGTTGGCGATGGCCGACCTGATCGTCGTAGCGCTCCATGTGAACGAACAAGGAAAATTTCATTCTGGGTGTCCTCGAATCTGTTGGGTCGTTTCGAACCTGCAGGGCTGAAGCGTTCTGTGCGCTTCTGCTGTAGGGGTTCCGCGATCGGTTTGGCGCAGTGCAAGGCGGTGCGGATCGTTACATATTGGTATACCATAATATGGGATGTCTGCAAGGCTTTCCCGCTTTTCCTTTCCAGAACAATAAGGCCACTCCATGAATATCAAGCACAAACTGGTGCTGACCTTTGCTGTCATCGCCAGCCTTCCTGTCGTCCTGATTGCGGTGTTGGTAGTACTGAATCTGCGCGATTCGGCGAGAAGTGAATTCGTCGACAGCAGCAACCGCGAGATCCGCCAGGTCGAGAACGCCATGCACCTGTTCTTCGAAGGTATCAGCCAGAACGTTGACTATCTGGCCCGGCATCCACAGGTAGCAGCAACGGATGAGCAACTGAAGCGCTTTTTCAACCGCCAGTTGTCGGCGCAACCGGAGGGCGAACAGGACCGTGCGGTGTTCGAGCTGTTCGCCGGTCTGGCTGCCAGCCATCCAGCCTATGCCTACGTATCCTTGGGTACGAGCGAAGGCGGTTACGTATTCTGGCCTGGCGACCCCAACCTGAGCGATTACGATCCGCGCACTCGTCCGTGGTATCAGCGAGCGATGGCCGAACCGGGCCGCACATTGCGCACGGAAGCCTACTACTGGGCCGATGATGACGTAGTGCTGGTAAGTACCGTACGCAGCTTTGCCAATGCGCTGGGGACGCAGGGCGGGGTGGTAAACATCGACGTATCGCTACGCCAGCTGACCGATATGGTGCGACAGATCAGGCTGGGCGAGAGCGGTTATCTGATGCTGATGGAGCGCAACGGCACCGTGCTAGTCGATCCCAGCCGGCCAGTACATAACTTCAAGGTGCTCAGGGAACTGGGCGAGGGTTACGCTGAGCTGGCCGCCGCTGGCAGCGGGCTGGTGGAGCTGGAGATCGATGGTGAGCCCTATATGGCCAATGTCTATGCTTCCGAGCGCCTGGGGTGGCAGTTCATCGGGCTGATCCGTCTGGATGAGGTGATGGCTGGTGCGACCCGTATGACCTGGCTGATTGTTTCCATCGCGGCAGTAGTGGCGCTGGGGTTTGCCGCGCTCGGTGCGGTATTTGCCGGCATGATTGTACGGCCGATCCGTGCAGTGGCCAGCGGGCTGGAGGGCATTGCCCAGGGCGAAGGTGACTTGACCAGCAGTCTGGATGTGCGCGGGCGGGACGAAACAGCACAGCTGGCAGGCTGGTTCAATCGGTTCCTGGCTTCTATCCGCGAGATAATCTTAAGCATCGGCCAGACCGCCGGGCGCATGCACGGCAGTTCCAGTCGTTCCAGCGAAGTCGCACAGGAGCTGGCCGAAGTTGCTAGTCGCCAGCGTGAAGCCGTGGACATGGTGTCTACTGCCTTCCACGAGATGGTAATGACCGCCAACGAGGTGGCCCGGGCTTGTTCGGCAGCCGCTGCGTCGGCCGATGCCAGTCAGCGCCAGGCTCATCAGGGGCAGCAGCAGATCGACGCCTCCGCTGGCAGCGTGATGCGTCTGAGCGAGGAGATGCAGCTGTCGGTACAGGCGATGCAGCAACTGCAGCAGGACAGCGAGGCGATTCAGTCGATCCTCGATACCATTCGAGCGATTGCCGAGCAGACCAACCTGCTGGCGCTCAACGCGGCCATTGAGGCGGCGCGGGCTGGTGAGCAGGGACGGGGGTTTGCAGTGGTGGCTGATGAGGTGCGGGCCCTGGCCAAGCGCACCGCCGATGCTACTGGGGAGATTGATGGCCTGCTCGGTAATCTGGCACGGCGTACTCAGGACACTGCCCGGCAATTGCATGCCAGTCTCGATGTGTCGCGCCAGACAGTTTGCTCGATTGGTGAAGCACGTTCGAGCTTTGAACAGATCCGTGAGGCGGTAGACAACATCCGGGATATGAACACGCAGATCGCCACGGCGGCCGAGGAGCAGCATCAGGTGGCTGAGGACATTAACCGGCATATCAGCCAGATCCACAGCGATTCACAGCAGGTCGCCGAACTGGCCAGCGCTACCAGCAGCGATGCGCGCACCTTGACGGCTCTTTCCGAACAGTTGAATCAGCTGGTGAGTCGTTTCCGAACCTGACGTGAGCCGTATGGCCGCCAGGGATGGCGGCCGGTGAGGAGGGCGGACTCAGGTCAGAGCGGGCAGGGCACCCATGCGGCCACGGCAGTAGATCATTGGGGCGGGATTCTGCTCGGCGATGATCAGGTTCTTAACGGCGCCAACCAGAATGGCATGATCGCCTCCTTCGTACTCGCGCCACAGCTCGCACTCAATGACCGCGGTGGCGTTGGCCAGTATCGGATTACCCAGTGCGCTGAGCGACCAGGTAATACCCTGCGCCTTGTCCTTGCCCTTACGGGCAAATGCGTAAGCCTCTTCTTTCTGTTCGGCCGAGAGCAGGTGAATGGCAAAGCGTTTGTTGCGTATCAGTGTTGGATAGGAGTCGGAACTGTAATTCGGGCAGAACAGCACCAGAGGCGGATCCATCGACAGCGAACTGAATGCGCTGGCAGTCAGGCCGACGATTTGTCCATCGTCATCGAGCGTAGTGATCACAGTCACGCCGGAAGGGAAGGAGCCCATGACTTTCTTGTAGGTATCTGCGTCGATCATTGTTAAGTCCATGCAGGTAGTTTTTGTATTTTAGTATTATGGTATGCCAGGTGGGCGATCAGGAAAAATCCTCTCTTCTGGTCTTGCGCTCAGCGGCTCTGCCACGCCTGCCAACGCCTCGCGATAGCATTTCCATGGCGCCCCCAAAATTTGAAATCCAGGGTGACTTGCTGCTCTGCATAGGCGCTGGGCAGTTGTCGGGCCTGTATGTCGGGGACCATAGGCAGGCTGCTGAGATTGACCGGTGCATAACCACTGCGGATGGCGAAATCGGCCTGTGCTCTGGCACTGCTGGCGTACCCGAGGAAACGCTTGGCCGCTTCACGGTTGGGACTGCCGCGAGGGATTACCAGGAAGTCGCCGGTCACCAGGTTTTGCTTCCAGTTGATGGCGACTTCCGCGCCGTTGCGGCGCAGTGCTTCCACTCGTCCGTTCCAGAACATGCCCAGGCTGGCCTGGCCGGAGGCGAGCAGTTGTTGCGACTCGTCACCACTACTCCACCAGAGAATATGCGGACGAATGCTGTCGAGTTTGGCGAAGGCACGATCCAGATCAAGCGGATAGAGCTGTTCGGGCGCAACACCGTCAGCCAGCAGGGCTATTTCCAGTACCCCCGGGCTCGGCCATTTGTACAGAGCGCGCTTGCCGGGGTGAGCCTGCAGGTCGAACAAGGCTGCCCAGCCATCAGGAGTGCTGGATAAGGCCCTGGTGTTATAGCCGAGCACAAAGGAGAAGTAGAACGAGCCGACGCCATAAATGGTGACGAAGCGAGGATCGATTTCGCGCTGTGCAATCTGGCGCAGATCCAGAGGTTCCAGCAGGCCTTCGCGCCCGGCACGCAGGGCAAAGTCGGCTTCCACGTCGACCACATCCCAGATTACCTTGCCGCTTTGCACCATCTGGCGGAACTGCTGGTAGTCGGTAGGGCCGGCCTGAATCACCTCGATGCCGGTCTCACGGCTGAAAGGAATGCCCCAAGCCTGCTGCTGAGCTGCCTGGGTGGTGCCCCCCCAGCTGACGAAGGTCAGTGACTCGTTGGCCTCGGCTGCGAGCAGCGGCCAGCTGCCCAGCAGTGCGGCAACGATCCTCTGCACCTTGTTCATACTCCCTCCTTAGAATGCGTGGCGATATTGTCGGCGACGGCTGTGGCAGGCCGCCGCCATAGGCTCAGTGGCTACCGGCACCCTTGAGTAGATCGCTCTCGTTCCACTGGCTGTAGACGCAGCTTTCCTTTGCATGCCAGCGAACCCGTACCGGGCTACCGGTTTGCGGTGTGGCGGCTGAGCCGGATAGCGCCTTCAGGGTCATGCGGCTACCGCCGGCGGTGACGACACTGCAGGTCAGGCTTTCACCGAGAAACACCATCTCCTCGACCACTGCGGCGATCTCGTTGCAGCCCGGTGGCAACGGATTCGCCTCGGCCTCTTGTGGACTCAGGAGCGTTGCCTTTTCCGGGCGAATCATCAGAACCACTTCCTGACCGCCGCACAGGCCGGCAGTTTGGCGAATGGCCAGGGGCTGGTTTTCGAACACTGCGCAGTGGCTGTCCTGTGCCCGTGCCCTGAGGAAGTTCGAGTTGCCAAGGAAGGAGGCGACGAAGGCATTCGGCGGGTTCTGGTAAAGGTCGTAACCGCTGCCCAGGCCGACGATACGGCCGTGGCTGAAGATGGCAATGCGCTGAGAAAGGCGCATGGCTTCTTCCTGGTCATGGGTAACGTAGACGATGGTCAGGCCAAGGCGGCGATGCAGGTGGCGCAATTCGTCCTGCAGGTCTTCACGCAGCTTTTTGTCCAGTGCTCCCAGAGGTTCGTCCATCAGCAGGATGCGTGGCTCGTAGACCAGTGCTCGGGCAATGGCTACACGCTGCTGCTGGCCACCGGAGAGCTGTGCCGGGCGACGGTGAGCGAAGGCTTCCAGCTGCACCAGCTTGAGCATGGCATCCACCCGCCGAGCGATCTCGGCAGGATCCTGCTTGCGGATGGTCAACGGGAAGGCGATGTTGTCGCGGACATTGAGATGGGGGAACAGCGAGTAGCGCTGGAACACCATACCGATGTCACGTTTGTGCGGAGGTACGTTGATCAGCGATTTACCATCGACCAAGATTTCGCCGGAGCTGGGCGTCTCGAAACCGGCCAGCATCGACAGTGTGGTGCTTTTGCCCGAGCCGCTGGAGCCAAGGAAGGTAAGGAACTCACCTTCACGAATATCCAGGTTGATGTTGTCGACGGCGGCAAAGTCGCCATAGTGCTTGTTCAGGTCACGCAGGCTGACCAGTGGCGCCTGGTTGGGGGATTCTTGGAGTACGGCACTCATCTCGCTTACCTCGTGGTTCAGGCGCGGGGTTCGCTGCGCCGGCGGATGACGGCGGCAACGATCATGATCAAAAGGGAAAGGCCGATCAGCAGCGTCGATGCGACGGCGATCACCGGAGTCAGATCCTGGCGCAGGGTCGTCCACATCTTCACTGGCAGGGTCTGCAGGCTGGGGCTGGCCATCATCACGCTCAGCACCACTTCATCCCAGGACACCAGAAAGGCGAACAGTGCGCCGGCCATCATGCCGGGACGAATCGCAGGGAAGGTCACCCGCAGTATCGCTTGCAGGCGCGAGGCACCGCAGATCACCGCGGCGTCCTCCACGGACTGGTCGAACAGCTTCAGCGAATTGATGATGGAAATGATGGTGAACGGCAGCGCTACGATTACGTGGCTGATCACGAAGGCCAGCAGCGTGCCGGTCTGGCCAAGGATGAGAAACAGCGCGTATACAGCCACCGCGATGATCACCAGTGGCACGATCATCGGCAGAGTGAATAGGGCGTAGAGCAGTTCCCGTCCCGGGAATTTGCCGCGTACCAGGGCGAAGGCGCAGGGCAGGCCCAGGGCTACGGCGCACACTGTGGTCAGGAGCGCCACCTTCAGGCTGGTGTAGGCGGACTTCATCCACTCCGGATTGGAGAAGAACTGCTCGTACCACTTCAGCGTCCAGCCCGGTGGAGGGAACACCAGCCACTGTGACGAGCCGAACGACAGCAGGACGATGAAGACGATGGGCAGCAGCAGGAATGCGGCAATCGCGCCCGTCGTCAGGTACAGGCCCGCGCGCAGGCGCGAACCCATGGCATTCGGTGACAACAGCATGACTTACCTCGCGGTACTGGAGGCGACCGGAGATTCCGGTTGCAGCTTCAGGTAGGCGTAGAACAGCAGCAAGGTGATGGCGATCAGCAATGCGGCGGCCGAACTGGCCAGGCCCCAGTTGAGGAACGACTGCACCTGCTGGATGATGAACTCCGGCAGCATCATGTTCTGGGCGCCGCCGAGCAGGGCGGGGGTCACGTAGTAACCCAGCGACATGACGAACACCATCAGTCCGCCGGAGAACAGACCAGGGCGGCACAGCGGCAGAAATACCCGGAAGAAATTCCTCCACGGGCTGGCGCCACAGATCGAACCGGCCTGCAGCACCATCGGGTCAATGGCGCTCATGGTGGCCTGCAGTGGCAACACGATGAACGGGATCATGATGTAACTCATGCCGATCACTACTCCGGTAAGGTTGTGCACCATTTCCAGCGGCTGATCGACCAGACCGAGCCACAGCAGCACCGAGTTGATCACTCCCGAACTCTGTAGCAGTACCAGCCAGGAGTAGGTGCGCGCCAGCAGGCTGGTCCACATCGATAGCAGGACGATGCTCAGTAGCCAGCGTCCCCAGCCGTTGGGTACCAGGGTGATCACCCAGGCGAGCGGGAAACCCAGCAGCAGGCTGATCAGGGTAACCAGTGCGGCTACCAGGAAGGTGTTAAGCAGAACCCGCGAGTAGGCTGAGTTGGCGAATAGGGCTTCGTAGTTGGCCAGCCCCGGCTCGGGCTCCAGCACGCCGCGCAGCAACAGCCCGATCAACGGGGCGATGAAGCACAGCGTGAGGAACAGCAGGGCGGGTAGCAGGGGCGTGGCGCCCCGCCAGCGCTGCAAACGGGCCGGGCGGCTCGCGCCGCCGGCGGATGACCGGGTCAACTGCACGGCGGCGACTTTCATTTGACCAACCACTCGTTCCAGCGCGCGGCGATTGCGTTGCCGTGCTCAGCCCAGTAGGAGAAGTCCAGGGTTACCTGCTCCGAGGCATGGGCGGTAGGCAGGCTGGGCGCCAACTCCGACTCCAGCAGGCTGACCGAGTCGAGGTTGACCGGCGCATAGGCGGTCAGGTTGGCGAACTCGGCCTGACCAACGGCGCCACTGGCAGCAGCAAGGAATTTCATGGCAGCGTCCTTGTTCTTTGCTCCTTTCGGAATGACCAGGAAGTCGGCCATGACCAGGTTCTGCTTCCAGCTCACGCCAACCGAGGCGCCTTCCTGCTCCAGAGCGTGGATGCGGCCATTCCAGAATTGCCCCATGCTGACCTCGCCGGAGGCAAGCAACTGTTGCGACTGGGCACCACCGCCCCACCAGACGATGTCCTTTTTAATGGTGTCGAGCTTGGCGAAGGCGCGATCGAGA
The DNA here is from genome assembly GCF_019656335.1 of Pseudomonas sp. NCCP-436. Lineage (GTDB taxonomy): Bacteria > Pseudomonadota > Gammaproteobacteria > Pseudomonadales > Pseudomonadaceae > Aquipseudomonas. The sequence continues at coordinate 27,941 of NZ_BPLZ01000020.1, forward strand.
TCCAGCGGATAGAGCTGATCCGGTGCTACACCATCGGCCAGCAGGGCCAGCTCCAGAACACCGGGGCTTGGCCACTTGTAAAGGGCGCGCTTGCCAGGATAGGTGGCGGTGTCAAATAGTGCCGACCAGTCCTGCGGCTGCTTACCGCCCAGACGACGCTCGTTATAGCCGAGCACGAAGGAGAAGAAGAACGAGCCAACGCCGTGATCCGAGACAAAGCGCGGGTCGATGCGGTCACGCTGGATCACGCTGAAGTCCAGTGGTTCCAGCAAGCCTTCACGGGCGGCGCGCAGGGCGAAGTCAGCTTCCACGTCCACTACGTCCCACTGCACGTTGCCACTGTCGACCATGGCCTTGAGTTTGCCGTAGTCGGTGGGGCCATCCTGCAACACGCGAATCCCGGTTTCTCGAGTGAAGGGGACGGCCCAGGCACTCTTCTGGGCATCCTGGGTGGTGCCACCCCAGCTGACGAAATTGAGGCTTTCGCTGGCCATGGCCGCGCTGGTAGTCAGACCCATCATCGCGAGACCGATGACGGTATTGAAGGTCTTTTTGAACATCATCTTGCTTGCCCTCGTTTGTTGTGTTTGTACGCAAGCGGGCTTTCGCATCAGCCCGATTTTCAGGGAGCAGTCAGCCGGTGAGGCTGATGAGGCATGGCTGTTTCCACTTTTGCCAGGCTCGGCGGCGGTGAATAAAAAGCTCGGCCTACGGAATGTCATATTATGGTATTCCAAACTTTCTGCAAGTCCTTGTCGCTATCCCGCACCTGTCGAGGCGGGTTGCTGTTCGCTCAGGCAGTCTCAGCCTTCGAAAGGAATGTTCTCCAGCACTTCCAGGTCGTAACCCGTCAGTCCGGCATACTTCAGCGGTGGGCCGAGGTGGCGCAGCTTGCCGACGCCCAGATCCTGCAGGATCTGGGCGCCGGTTCCGATCTCCGAATAAATGCGCGACTGCGAGCGATTGAACTGCCGGCGTGGCTGGGTAAGTTGTGGCACGCGGGCCAGCAGAGCCTGGGAGGACTCATTGTTGGCCAGTACTACCACCACTCCGTGACCTGTCTGTGCGACTTTCTCCAAGGCTGCCCACAGCGTCCAGTTCTTCGGCCCGTTGTATTCGGCTCCCACCAGGTCGCGCAGCGGATCGATTACGTGTACGCGAACCAGAGTAGGCTGATCGCGCTGGATATCGCCCATCACCATGGCCATATGTACGCCACCTTCGATGCGATCTTCGTAGGTCACCAGGCGGAAGGTGCCGTGCACGGTGGGCAGTTCGCGTTCACCGATACGTTCAACTGTGTGCTCGGTGCTCAGCCGGTAGTGGATGAGATCGGCGATTGTGCCAATCTTGATTCCGTGTCGGGCGGCAAAGGATTCCAGATCGGGTCGACGGGCCATGCTGCCATCATCGTTCATCACTTCGACAATGACCGAGGCTGGTGTGAATCCGGCCAGTCGTGCTAAGTCGCAGCCGGCTTCGGTGTGCCCGGCGCGGGTCAGTACACCGCCTTCGCGTGCACGCAGCGGGAATATGTGCCCGGGCTGCACCAGATCCTCGGCCACGGCGTCGGGGGCAACGGCTGTTAGCACTGTATGGCAGCGGTCGGCGGCGGAAATGCCGGTAGTCACTCCCTGTGCGGCTTCTATCGAGACGGTAAAGGCGGTGCTGAAGACGCTGCCGTTGGCGGGCACCATCTGCTCAAGTCCCAGGCGCTGACAATGTTCTTCGGTTAGCGTCAGGCAGATCAGCCCGCGTGCTTCGCGGGCCATGAAGTTGATTGCGGCCGGTGTGCATTTCTCTGCGGCCAGCAGTAGATCGCCTTCGTTCTCGCGATCCTCGTCATCGACCAGTAGTACCATCTTGCCTTGACGGTAGTCTTCTATGATTTCTTCAATGGAGTTGAACGGCATGGCGAGTACCTGAGGTTGATGGATATGTCTTTTGGTATACCATAATACATGAAGGCCACCAACAGCAGAGGTCAAGATGAAGGGTTACTGGATTGCCCATGTGAATGTGAGTGATGTGGAGCAGTACGCTGAATACACCCGCCAGGCACCGGCAGCGTTCGCACGCTATGGCGGGCGCTTTCTGGCTCGCGGCGGACGTTCCCAGGCGCTGGAGGGGCGTAACACGCCGCAGCGCAGCGTGGTGATCGAATTTGATTCCTATGATCAGGCGCTGGCCTGCTACCACTCGCCTGAGTATCAAGCAGCCTGCAGTCATCGCCAGGGGGTGGCGAAGGCCGAGGTGATCATTGTCGAGGGGCTTGACGAACTGGTGGGGTAGTAGCTGGCGACGACGTCAGCGGATGAAATGCACTCTGCCGCTGTCGTCGTTGCCCATATAGATTCCGTAGACGCCGGCCTGGCGTTCGGCGATGTAGCGCTCGAGGATTTGCCGTATAGCCGGATAGTAGATGGCGTCCCAGGGAATCTCGTCAGCAGCGAAAAAACGCCAGTCGAGGGTTTCCGGGCCGTGCTGGCCGGTAACTTCCAGAACACCGGCGCGGAAGATGATGTAGACCTCGCTGATGCGTGGCACGCTGAAGATGGAGTAGGGCGAGAGTATTTCCGCTCGCACCCCAGTCTCCTCCCACACCTCACGCAGGGCCGCTTGTTCGGTGCTCTCGCCGTTTTCCATGAAGCCGGCCGGCAGTGTCCAGGTTCCGGGGCGCGGCGGGATGGCGCGTTGGCATAGCAGGTATTTGCCGTCCCGCTCGATAATGCAGCCGGTGATGATCTTCGGATTTTCGTAGTGAATATATCCGCAGGACGTGCAGAGAAGTCGCGTGTGGGTATCGCCGGCAGGTTGTTGCCGGTTCAGCCCGGCCGAGCCACACTGTGGGCAGAATCGCAGGGCGGGCACGGCCCTTAGCGTCCTATGCGTGGGTCTTGCAGGGCAATCGGCGTGACGAAGTCACGCACCTCACCGGGCTCGGCCTGCTTGGAACGTAGGTAATCGAGAGCCACCTTGGCAGCGGCGCGGACGTGATCCACTGAAGCCTGGTGGGCGGCAATCGGGTCGCCGCTCTTGATCGCTTCGACGATGCGCTCCATCTCGTGGTTGCTGGTTCCGCGCCGGTTAACCTGCGAGACTGAGGTGGCTCGCAGGTAGCTGATGCGGGCTTGCAACTGGCGCAATTGGGTGGCTGCGATCTGGTTGCCCGAGCCTTCCAGCAGTACGTCGTAGAAGCCCTGCACCGATTCGAGCACTTGCTGTAGGTCACCGCTCTCCAGTGTCTCGCGGTTGTTCTCCAGAGCCTTTTCCAGGGCAGCGATGTCCTGAGGTTTGGCGTTGAGGGTGAAAAGCTGGACAATCAGGCCTTCGAGAACGCAGCGCAGCTCGTAGATATCGCGGGCGTCCTCGAGAGTAATGATGGCAACGCGTGGGCCCTTGCTGTCGGCGAACTCTACCAGTCCTTCAGACTCCAGGTGACGCAGGGCCTCGCGCACCGAAGTACGGCTGACGCCGAGGCGCTCGCAAAGGTCGCGTTCGACCAGGCGATCACCGGGCAGCAGCTGGAAGTTCAGGATGGCGCCACGTAGCTTGTCGAGTACGATTTCGCGCAGGGTGACGGGGTTGCGATTGACCTTGAAGCTGTCGTCGAGTGGCAGGCGTTTCATGGGGTCCGCTCTTGTTTGGCTGTCCTTGAAAAAGCAATGAAGGAGTGTCCGGGGATACTCCTTCATCCGTTTACTGGCCCTGTTCTTCTGCCTCGGCTTCGGCGAAGGCTTCCCGGGCAATACGGAAGCTGTCCACTGCAGCCGGTACGCCGCAATAGATGCCGACTTGTAGCAGGATCTCGCGGATCTGCTCACGACTCAGGCCATTGCGCAAGGCTCCGCGAATGTGAAGTTTCAGTTCATGCGGACGATTCAGGGCCGAAATCATCGCCAAGTTTATCATGCTGCGTTCTTTCAGCGACAAGCCGTCACGTCCCCAGACGTGGCCCCAGCAGTATTCGGTCACCAGTTCCTGTAGTGGCCGGCTGAACTCATCCGCATTTTTAATCGACTTGCTGACGTAAGCCTCGCCCAGCACCTGGGTGCGGATATTCAGGCCTTTCTCGTACTTGTCGTTGCTCATATGCCGCTCCTTGTGCGGATCAGAGTCCGCCCATCAGGGTGTATTTGATTTCCAGGTAGTCCTCGATGCCGTACTTTGAGCCTTCGCGACCCAGTCCCGAGGATTTGATGCCGCCAAAAGGGGCTACTTCGGTGGAGATCAGACCTTCGTTAATGCCGACCATGCCGTACTCCAGAGCTTCGCTCATACGCCAGGCTCGCCCCAGATCGCGGGTGTAACAGTAGGCGGCCAGGCCGTACTCGGTGTCGTTGGCCAGGGAAACCGCCTCGGTTTCTTCTTCGAAGCGGAATACGGCCGCCAGAGGTCCGAAGGTTTCTTCCCGGGCTATCTTCATCGCGATGTTGGCGTCGGCCAGCACCGTAGGTTGGAAAAAACCGTGGCCCAGTGTATGCCGCGCGCCGCCGCAGACCAGGCGTGCGCCCTTGTCCAGGGCGTCCTGGATGTGATCCTCGACCTTCTGTACGGCTCGCTCGTTGATCAGTGGGCCAAGCTTGACGCCTGTTTCGAAGCCGTCGCCGATAGGCAGTTGCGAGACGCGCTCGGCCAGGCGGGTGACGAAAGCATCGTAGATGCCGCCCTGCACCAGGAAACGATTGACGCAGACACAGGTCTGGCCGTTGTTGCGGTACTTGGCAACCAATGCGCCGTCGACGGCTTTTTCCAGATCAGCATCGTCAAAGACGATAAATGGTGCGTTGCCCCCCAGTTCCAGGGAAACCTTCTTGAGGGTCTCGGCCGACTGCGCCATCAGTAGCTTGCCGACTGCGGTGGAGCCGGTGAACGACAATTTGCGTACCTGTGGGCTGCGCGTTAGTTCTCCGCCAATGGCTACGGCGTCGCCGGTAACCACGTTGAGGATGCCTGGTGGAATGCCGGCCTGTTCGGCCAAGGCGGCCAGGGCCAGAGCGCTGAAAGGGGTTTCCGGTGCCGGTTTGACGATGCATGGGCAGCCTGCGGCCAGAGCCGGGCCAACCTTGCGGGTGATCATTGCGGCTGGAAAGTTCCACGGCGTGATTGCTGCGACAACTCCAATTGGCTCCTTGCTGACGACAATGCGGGCGTCACTCTTGTGGCTGGGGATGGTATCGCCATAGATGCGCTTGGCTTCCTCTGCGAACCATTCAATGAAGCTGGCGGCATAGTGGATTTCCCCGCGGGCTTCCGCCAGTGGTTTGCCCTGTTCCAGAGTAAGTATCTGCGCCAAGGCGTCACACTGCTCGATGATCAGTCCGTGCCAGCGCTTGAGGATCAGACTGCGTTCCTTGGCGGTGAGGGCGCGCCAGGTCGGCCAGGCGCGGTTGGCTGCCTCTATGGCCTGACGGGTTTCGCTGGCACCGAGATTGGGTACCGTTCCGATCTGTTGGCCGTTGGCCGGATTGTAGACGGGGCAGGTCGAGCCATCCTCGGCATCGAGCCAGCGGCCACCGATAAAGGCCTGTTGGCGGAACATTGAGTTCATGACAGCTCCGTGCTTGGGCAGGCAGTCGTGTGGTGTGGCTGCTGCCGGATCGAATAAAAAGGGGCCGCTGCCGAGGAGGGGATGGAGCAGCCCGGGAAAGTGTCAGGCAAGCTCCGGCAGGGCGCCGAGTTTGCCGCGGTGGTAGACCATAGGGATTACGTCCTGCTCGGGAAGGATCAGATTCTTCACCTCGCCGACGATAATGGCGTGATCGCCACCGTCATACTCGCGCCACAGCTCGCACTCAATAATGGCGGTCGACTTCAGTAGCAGTGGGTTGCCTCTTTCGCTGAGGCGCCACTCGATGCCTTTGGCTTTGTCCTTGCCCTTACCGGCGAAGGCATAGGCTTCAGCTTTCTGATCTGCACACAGCAGGTGAATGGCGAACTGCTTGCTATCGCGTAGTACCGGATAGGTGTCGGAGGCATAGTTGGGACAGAACAGCACCAGCGCCGGGTCGATGGACAAGGCACTGAAGGCGCTGGCGGTAATGCCGACGATGCCCCCTTCCCGATCCAGAGTGGTCACCACAGTGACACCGGAAGGGAAGGAGCCCATCACTTCTTTATAAATACCGGGTTCGATCATGAAGAAGTCTCTCAGCGCATGACGAAGGGATCGGGCATGGGCTCCTGCGAGAGGTTGATCCATACCGTCTTCAGTTCTGTGTAGGCCAGCACCGAGTCGATGCCGCTTTCGCGACCGTAGCCGCTATTGTTGAAGCCGCCGATTGGGGCCATGGCGGAAACGGCTCGATAGGTATTGACCCAGACGATACCGGAGCGCACGCCTTTGGCCATACGGTGAGCGCGGCCCAGGTCGCGTGTCCAGATTCCGGCGGCCAGGCCGAACTGTGAGTCGTTGGCCATGGCCAATGCCTGTGCCTCGTCCTTGAAACGGATCACCGAGGCCACCGGGCCAAACACCTCTTCCTGCATGATTTTCATCGAATGGCTGTCGCATTCGAGCAGTGTCGGCTCGTAGTACCAGCCCCTGGCATCGATGGCTGGACGTTTGCCTCCCAGACGCAGGCGTGCTCCTTCGGCCAGGGCATCGGCCACCAGGCCTTCGACCACTGCCAATTGCTGGGCGGTTGCCATCGGCCCCATTTCGCTGGCGTCGTCCTGCGGATTGCCGATGCGGATACGGCTGGCGCGTTCGATCAGGCGTTCGACGAAGTCGTCGTAGATATCCTCCTGCACCAGCAGGCGCGAGCCGGCAACGCAGCTCTGACCGGATGCCGCGTAGATGCCGGCGACTGCACCGTTGATGGCACTGTCCAGGTCGGCATCGGCAAAAATGATATTGGGCGACTTGCCGCCCAGTTCCAGCGACAACCGGGCGAAGTTCTCGGCACTGCTGCGCACCACGTGGCGCGCCGTGGCCGCGCCGCCGGTAAAGGCAATCTTGCGTACCAGGGGATGGCGGGTGAGGGCAGCACCAGTGCTAGGCCCAAACCCAGTGACAACGTTCACCACCCCGGCCGGGAAGCCGGCCTCCAGTGCCAGGCGAGCCAGTTCAAGAATGGTGGCAGAGGCGTGTTCAGACGGCTTTAGGACAATGGTATTGCCGGCGGCCAGGGCTGGTGCCAGTTTGATCGCGGTGAGATACAGCGGGCTGTTCCAGGGGATGATGCCGGCCACCACGCCGAGTGGTTCGTGGGTGGTGTAGGCGAACATGTCCGGCTTATCGAGTGGCAGCGTGCCGCCTTCAAGCTTGTCGGCCAGCCCGGCGGTGTAATGGAAAAATTCCGGAAGATAGTTCACCTGGCCCCGGGTTTCACGGATCAGCTTGCCGTTGTCACGGCTTTCCAACTGCGCCAAATGTTCCTTGTTGTCAGCAATCAGGTCGCCCAGGCGACGCAGCAGCTTGCCTCGACCAGTGGCGCTTAGGTTACGCCAGGCTGGGTTTTCAAAGGCCTTCTGGGCCGCTTGTACCGCTTGTTCCACGTCAGCTTGGTCGGCGTCTGGCAGCTCAGCCCAGGCCTCGGCCGAGGACGGGTCGAGGCTCTTGAAGGTCTTGCCGGACAGGGCGTCGACCCACTGTCCGTCGATGCACATCTTGAAGCGTGCGAGGGTCATGCGACGATCCCCTTTGTCTGATTCTGGATGGTTCGGGCCTGCTGCAGGAACTCCAGCAGCATCTGGTTGACCAGACGCGGCGACTCCACCGGCATCATGTGTCGCTGTTCGTTGAGTATGGCGACCCGTGCGCCGGGAATGTGGCCGGCCAGTTGGTGAGCCATTTCCGGCGTCGATCCCGGATCCAGTTCGCCAGTGGCGATCAGTGTCGGAGCCTGAATACTGGCCAGGTCTTCGACCCGGTACATGTCCTGGGTGGCGAATAGCTCGTAAGTGGTCAGATACCCTTGCGGATCGTTGCTGGCAAGGGTCTGACGGATGGCGGCGATCTGAGCCGGGTTGGCGGCCTGGTATTCCTGGCTAAACCAGCGCGATAGCGCCGCCTCGGCATTGGCGTCCGGGCCGTGCTCCGCCGCCTGGCGGGTACGGGCGATGACTCCAGCGCGCTGTTCGGCACTGCGGTTGAATACGCTGTTGAGAATCACCAGGCTGTCCAGTAGCTGCGGGTGGTGCAGGGCGAAGGCGCGTGCGACCAGCCCCCCCATGGAGAAGCCGATCACGCTGACGCGCTCCAGGCCAAGATGCTCTACCAATTCGCGGAGCTGCTCCGCATAGCCTTCCAGGCTGGTACCCGGTGCCGGGCGAGGACTGTCGCCATGACCCAGCATGTCATAGGCAATGACCTGGAAGTGCGGAGCCAGGCCGACGATCTGCCCGCCCCACATTTCCTTGTTGAGGCCGACCCCATGGATCAGCACCACAGGATGGCCCTGGCCAGTCGCCAGGTAACTGGTGCCGGCCGGCGTACGTTCAGCGGTGAGCCGAATCATTGCGTGCTCCTGCCCGTGGTTGACATTACTGAGCCTGCTCGGCAGCCAGTTCCTGCAGATCGAGGTAGCGGTTACCAATGCGCGGATGAATGCGACCGCCGTCGGCTGCGCCCAGTACCACGATGATTTCATCGGCACGCGGAGCGTCTTCTATTTGCATCTCCAGGGTGATGTAGTGCGAGCGCAGGCCTTCGTCATCCTTATGCATCATCGGGATCTGGATCGAAGTTCCGGGGCCGCCGCGCTTGTTGGTAAAGCTCAGGTAGCTCTTGGCCTGCACTGCATCGCGATAGTGGTTGCCGAAACGTAGGGTGTGGATCACTGCCGAGGCATGTTCGATTTCACCATCTGCACCGACCACCGCAGCCTTGCCGTAGGCTTCGATCTTGTCGGCGCCACCGATGGCCGCAGTCAGGCGCTCGACCATCAAGGCACCGAGTTCGGAGCAGTTGTCTCTGATTTCCGGCTTGAGGTCATCGACAAAGCCGCGGCCGATCCAGGGGTTCTTGATCACAACTGCCAGACCCGCCATCGTCACCGGGCGTTCGGCAGCCTTGCCACCCTCGATGCGGGTCTCTTCGAGGAAGGTGACGATCTTGCGAATTTCGAAACTCATGGACGATGCGCTCCTAAGCATGTTGGTGTGTTCGTATCATGGTATACCATAATACCAATGACGCAAGTCAAGCATTTGGCAGTGCCTTCTTTCATCTACCGGGCGAGGTGATAATCGATGGTGCTGAATGATTGAATGTGTATTTTGGTTGATGGTATACCATAATATATCGCGAGCCAGGATAGATTCGGCAAGCGCTGCGTGCCGTCGTCTGGATGGCTCGTGAAGCTTGCGCGGAGATGTTCCAGCTGGCGCTTTCAGATCGGTTGCACAACAAAAACAAAGGAGACGCTCGTGAGCGTACGCCCTCAATCCCTCCTCGAACGCTGGTTCGCGGGAGTCAGTCCAACCATGGCAATCGCCTCCCTGGCCATGGTGTTTGCCTTCGTGATCTTCACCGTGAGCAATGCGGAGTTGGCCAATTCGCTGTACACCGGCGCTAAGGCCTGGATCGAGCGATCCCTCGGCTGGTATTACGTTGCGATAGTCAGTGGGGTGCTGGGCTTTACCTGCTGGGTGGGCTTGAGCCGCTTCGGGGCACTGCGCTTGGGCAGGGACGACGAGCGCCCGGAGTTCGGCAACTATTCCTGGTTCGCCATGCTGTTCAGCGCGGCCGTCGGTACCGGGCTGTTGTTCTGGAGTATTGCCGAGCCGCTGATGCACATGCAGGGCAACCCCTTTATGGAAATGGCCGGGGTGGAGCCGGGCAGCATGGAGGCCGGTCAGATGGCGCTGCGCATCACCATGTTCCACTGGGGGCTACATGGTTGGGCTGTCTATATCATGGTCGGCCTGATCCTGGCCTACTTCACCTATCGCCATGGTCTGCCACTGACCGTTCGCTCGGCGCTTTATCCACTCCTCGGTGAGCGTATCTATGGGCCGTTAGGGCATGCGGTTGATCTACTGGCGATTTTCAGCACCCTGTTTGGTACTGCTACCACGCTCGGGTTGGGCGTTTCGCAGATGAATGCCGGGCTCAGTTACATGTTGGGCTGGGAGCTGTCGCTCACCAATCAGTTGCTGTTAATTGCGCTGACCTCTGTGGTGGCTACGTTGTCAGCTGTCTCGGGCGTCGGGCGGGGGATCCTCTGGCTCAGTCGATGGAACATTCGGTTGAGCAGTGCGCTGTTCCTGTTTCTGCTATTGGCCGGGCCAACCCTTTTCCTGTTGGGCCTGTATGCCACGAGCATCGGTGATTACCTCGCTCACTTCATACCCATGGGGCTCTGGACGGATCCGCAGCCGGAGCGCCAGTGGCAGGGTTGGTGGACCATCTTCTACTGGGGCTGGTGGCTGTCTTGGGGACCGTTCGTGGGCATGTTTATTGCCCGTATCTCCCGTGGCCGTACCGTGCGTCAGGTGGTTGTGGGTGGAATGCTTTCGGCCACTCTGGGAGCCTTCCTGTGGATCGTGATCATGGGTGGCACAGGAGTGCATCTGCAGCTCAACAATGTCGATCTGGCCAGCGTTGCCAGTAACGACCTGACCATGGTGCTGTATAAAACCATCGAAGGGCTCGGGGTGGACTGGGCGACCATGGCGATGGCTGCCCTGGCCACGCTGATGATCGCCAGCTGGTTTGTCACCTCAGCAGACTCGGCCACCCTGGTGATTTGCACCATTCTGTCCATGGGGGATCCAAGCCCGCCATGCCGCTACCGGGTAATTTGGGGAATCGGGCTGGGCGTACTGGCCGGCGTGCTGCTGCTGGCCGGCGGTTTGCAAGGCTTGCAGGCGGCGACTATCGTGGCGGCTCTGCCGTTCTCCGTGGTACTGCTACTCATCTGTTATGGCCTGGTACGGGCTCTGTATGAGGAGGAGAGAGCTGCGGCAGTGTCGGTGACCGGACTGTCTACAGGCCAGGCTCCAGGTTCGCACTGATTCCGCGGCATGAAAAAGCCCGCATTCGAAAGAGTGCGGGCTTTTCTTTTTGTCTTGCAGAGTCGGGGGGATCAGGGGGTGCGATAGCTCAGTACGCTGTCCTGCTCCTTGAGTACCTTGCGCAAATCGGCCGGGATATTGCCGGAGCGCACAGCCAGCTCCAGGCGTATTTCCTCCAGGCTTTCGGCGAAGGCATGCCGGTCGTCGATCTGCGGCTTGGCCAGAACACGGCTGTAGACGGTGCTGTCGCTTTCGTCGAGCAGGGCTAGGATGACGGTGCCGTCGGGGCGTGGAGAGCTGAAACGGGCACGCAGGGGAGTGAAGAGGCGGTCGACGAGTTGCTGATTGGTAAGTTCCATACCTGACTCCATCCTGAAGGGGATTTTTTAGACCCCGGTATGGCCGCTTGGTTCAGGCGGTAAGCGATTGGCGGGTTCGTTCGATTACTCGTTGCAGTGATTCATCGCTGTACTGCCCCCGATACAGACGCTGGCTGTAGTGGGCGATGCCGGTGTTATCGACCAGTGTGAAGCTGAAGTTGCCTTTGCGAGTGGCTTGGATACGGCAGTCGAGTGGGGCAAATGCCTGGCTAAGGGTGTGTATGGCTTTCTGGATTTGATGTTGTGTATTCATAAAAAGGTTTTCCTTGAAAACAAGTGCGCTTCGATGCGCCTGGTAAAGCTCCATTGGATAGGCCGTGAGCGGCCAGGAACCAGTAACGCCATTTCACTCTCGAAACCAACCGCGGATTTGGCCGGCAGGTGGAGCGAAATCGTTATCGGGCTCTGTAGTCAACGATCGGAGCTGGCTTGGCACGATAAAGTTCCATTGTTACGGTTCTTCGTCGTGGTCGGTACGCCGGGAAACAGAAACGAGACAGCACCGGGATGAAGCCCTGGTGAGTTGTCCTGTTCAGTCGTCGATGGGGCGGTGCAGGCAGGGCTCAGGGCCGTGCGACGAACCGTAACCTGCGAGAGGCCATGAAGGCCGGGTGACTTGCAGCGTGTTGCGAACGGCCGACATCTTAGATTTTTGTTCAGGAAATAACCAGCTTTATTTAGGAACTGGCGTGCCGCCTCAGCGGCGGCAATTGTCGGCGGATGCAATTTGCCGGTCGCTCCGCTAGGATTAGTTCTCTTCGATGCTTACCCCTCGCGACGGTTTTCCATGAGTTATCAGGTTCTTGCACGTAAATGGCGTCCGCGCTCGTTCCGTGAAATGGTCGGCCAGACCCATGTGCTCAAGGCTTTGATCAACGCACTGGACAGCCAGCGTTTGCATCATGCCTACCTGTTTACCGGTACCCGCGGCGTGGGCAAGACCACCATTGCGCGGATCATCGCCAAATGCCTGAACTGCGAGACTGGCATCAGCTCCACGCCCTGCGGTACCTGCTCGGTATGTCGGGAGATTGACGAAGGACGCTTTGTCGACCTGATCGAAGTGGACGCCGCCAGCCGTACCAAGGTCGAGGATACCCGCGAGCTGCTGGACAACGTGCAGTACTCGCCCAGTCGTGGTCGCTTCAAGGTCTACCTGATCGACGAAGTGCACATGCTTTCCACCAGTTCGTTCAACGCTCTGCTCAAGACGCTGGAAGAGCCGCCACCGCACGTCAAATTCCTGCTTGCCACCACCGATCCGCAGAAGCTGCCGGTCACCGTGTTGTCGCGTTGCCTGCAGTTTTCGCTGAAGAATATGCCGCCGGAGCGGGTGGTCGAGCATCTCAAGCATGTCCTGAGTGCCGAGAACGTCCCCTTTGAGGAGGATGCTCTGTGGCTGCTGGGGCGGGCTGCCGATGGCTCGATGCGCGATGCCATGAGCCTGACCGATCAGGCTATTGCCTTTGGCGAAGGCCGGGTGCTGGCAGCTGATGTTCGGGCCATGCTTGGCACGCTCGATCATGGTCAGGTCTACGGCGTGTTGCAGGCGCTGATCGAAGGAGATGCGCGCGGCCTGATCGAGGCGGTGCGTCACCTGGCCGAGCAGGGGCCGGACTGGAATGGTGTGCTGGCAGAAATGCTCAATGTGCTGCACCGAGTGGCCATTGCCCAGGCGTTGCCGGAGGCAGTGGACAATGGTCAGGGCGACCGTGAGCGCGTGCTGCAACTGGCTCAGGCGCTGCCGGCTGAGGATGTGCAATTCTACTACCAGATGGGCCTGATTGGCCGTCGCGACCTGCCGCTGGCACCCGAGCCGCGCAGTGGTTTCGAGATGGTGCTACTGCGAATGCTAGCATTCCGCCCAGCAGGTGATGAGGATGCCCCCAGGGTGACGCTAAAGCCGCTGGGGATCAGCCAGGCCACTGCTGATCCCCAGGTAACGCCAGTGGCCGGCACCGCCGTGGCGGCACCGGCTCCAGTAATTTCTGCTGCTCCTCCGGCTCCAGTGCCTGCTCCAGTTCAGCCGGAGGCCGTGGCAGAGGCTCCTCTGCCGGCAACTGAGCAACCGGCCGAATCCGATATTGCAGAACAGCCACCGGTGGCTATGCTGCCTGCTGAGCCTGAGCCTGAGCCTGAGCCTGAGCCTGAGCCTGAGCCTGAGCCTGAGCCTGAGCCTGAGCCTGAGCCTGAGCCTGAGCCTGAGCCTGAGCCTGAGCCTGAGCCTGAGCCAGCAGTGTTTGTCGAGCCGTTGGACGTGCCATGGCATACCGAGCCTGTCACGGCGGCATCGGTTGCACCAGCGCACTCTGTGCCACCGCTGCCGGCCGAAGCCACAGCCGAGATGGGGCAGGGAGAGTCCTCCGATGATGACGAGCCGCCTCCTGGCGACTACGACTACGTCGAGATGGACAGCGGTTCGCTCGATTATGGCTTGGATCTGCCGGGCGAAATGGTACGCGCCGAACCTGAGCCTGAACCACAGCTTGCAGCAAAGCCGGCCACCGGGCTGGCGGCAGAGTGGCTTGCGCTGTTTCCGCAACTGGGGCTGGGCGGCATGACCGGCAGCATCGCGGCCAACTGCACGCTGGTCGAGGCCAATGGTGAGGACTGGCTGCTGCATCTGGATCCGGCGCACAGTGCGCTGTTCAATCCGACTCAGCAGCGCCGCCTGAATGAAGCGCTCAATCAGCAGCAGGGGCGCACTATCAGGTTGCGCATCGAATTGCACAAACCCGAGCAGGAAACACCGGCTCAGGCTGCCGCACGTCGCCGTGCCGAGCGCCAGCGCAGTGCCGAGGCTTCGATCCATGCCGATCCGCTGGTACAGCAGATGATCCAGCAGTTCGCCGCGAAGATCCGTGAAGACAGCATTGAGCCAATCGACACTTCCAGTTAACCCCGATACCGAGGATACCGACATGATGAAAGGTGGCATGGCTGGCCTGATGAAACAGGCCCAGCAGATGCAGGAAAAGATGCAGAAAATGCAGGAAGAACTGGCTAATGCCGAGGTAACCGGTCAGTCCGGTGCCGGCTTGGTCAGCGTGGTGATGACCGGTCGTCACGACGTCAAGCGTATCACTCTGGACGACAGCCTGATGCAGGAAGACAAGGAAGTGCTGGAGGACCTGATTGCTGCAGCGGTCAATGACGCGGTGCGCAAGGTTGAGCAGAACAGCCAGGAAAAGATGGCTGGCATGACGGCCGGTCTGCAATTGCCGCCAGGCTTCAAGATGCCGTTCTGATCCTTGCCTCACGGGCGCCTGGCCGTCGAATAGTGCCAGGCGTTTCGCGATTTGTTTATGACCTTCTCCCTGTAGGAATGCCATGAGCTTCAGCCCTCTGATCCGCCAGTTGATCGACTCCCTGCGCATCCTGCCCGGCGTGGGGCAGAAGACTGCGCAGCGCATGGCGCTGCAACTGCTTGAGCGTGATCGCAGCGGTGGCCTACGTCTGGCTCAGGCGCTCAATGCGGCGATGGAGGGTGTTGGGCACTGCAAGCGCTGTCGCAGTCTGAGCGAGGACGAACTCTGCCGGCTTTGCCTGGACACCAGTCGTGATGACAGCCTGCTGTGTGTGGTGGAGGGTCCGATGGACGTACATGCGGTGGAGCAAACGGGTTACCGCGGACGCTATTTCGTGCTCAAGGGGCATCTTTCGCCGCTTGATGGTCTTGGCCCAGAGGTCATCGGTATTCCCGAATTGCTGGAACGCATTGACGCAGGTGCTTTCAGTGAAGTGATCTTGGCCACCAATCCGACGGTGGAAGGTGAAGCCACCGCTCATTACATCGCGCAGATTCTTGCTGGCAAGGGGGTAGTCGCTTCGCGCATCGCTCATGGCATGCCGCTGGGTGGTGAGCTGGAGCTGGTCGATGGCGGTACCCTGGCCCACGCTCTGGCCGGGCGCCGACCGATCAGTCTGTAGTCCTTTACCCACTTCCTATTAGCTGATTCCGGCAGCCTTGTATCTCTGATACCCAATGTCTGTCAGTGCTTATCGCTGACTAGATGGGCCTTCGTGCGTCCTTTTCCTGGAGCATTCTCAGGAGGAAAATCAAACGATCGCTTGAAAACCAAGCAAGCGCTAGGTTAGGGTGGCTAAAAACAATAACGGGAGTCTGCACATGGCCGTCCTGCAAACCTATTTCGATGAGTCTCACCAACTGGTTCGCGATTCCGTCCGGCGTTTCGTCGAGCGGGAGATCCTGCCGTTTATCGATGAATGGGAGGAGGCTGAGGAATTTCCCCGCGAGCTGTACAAGAAGGCGGGTGACGCGGGCATCCTTGGCATCGGCTTCCCCGAGCATTTGGGTGGAAGTCACGAGGGCGATCTGTTCGCCAAGATAGCTGTCAGTGAAGAGCTGATTCGCAGTAGTTCGACGGGGTTGGTCTCCAGCCTGTGCTCGCTGGATATCGGCTTGCCGCCGGTGCTCAAGTGGGCCAAGCCGCATATCCGCGATCGAGTGGTGCCTGAAGTGCTGGCCGGCGACAAGATTATCGCCCTGGCCATTACCGAGCCGGGTGGTGGTTCCGATGTGGCCAACCTGAAGACCCGCGCGGTTCGCGACGGCGACTATTATCGGGTCACGGGCAGCAAGACCTTTATTACCAGTGGAACCCGTGCTGACTATTACACCGTGGCGGTGCGCACCGGTGGGGAGGGTTTCTCCGGCATCAGTCTCTTGCTGGTGGAGAAGGACACGCCGGGCTTCAGCGTTGGTCGCAAGCTGAAGAAGATGGGCTGGTGGTGCTCGGATACTGCCGAGTTGTTCTTTGACGACTGTCGGGTGCCGGTGGAAAACCTGATCGGCATGGAGAACATGGGTTTTGCAGGGATCATGGCCAATTTTCAGAGTGAGCGCCTGGCGCTGGCTCTGATGGCCAATGTCACCTCGGAAATGGCGCTGGAGGATGCCCTGGCCTGGGCGCGTGAACGCAAGGCTTTCGGTAAACCGATCCACAAGTTCCAGGTACTCAAGCATCGCCTGGCGGAGATGGCTACCCAGCTGGAGGTGTCGCGCGAGTTCACTTACCGGCAGGCGGCGAAGATGGCGGCAGGCAAGAATGTGGTCAAGGAAATCTCCATGGCCAAGAACTTTGCCACTGACGTTTCCGACCGTATGGTCTACGACGCCACACAAATCCTCGGTGGCATGGGCTTTATGCGCGAGAGCCGGGTTGAGCGTCTGTACCGCGACAACCGCATTCTCTCCATTGGTGGCGGCACCCGAGAGATCATGAACGAGATTATCTCCAAGCAAATGGGGCTCTAGCGCTCAGCCTCAGAATATCGCCTGCCTAGCCTGGCGCAGGCTGGCGATATTGCCACATGAGCAGCCCTACCAGCTCCGGTATTGAATGGTGCTGGCAATCATTGGCTGTCCGGAGCGATATGGCGAGTCTGCACAAATTCATAGACGGCTCGTTCGATATTTCTTTAAGCAAATGCAGCGGAGCTCAGGCTTGATGCTTTGGAGTGTGGGTGACCAGGGCGTAGGACTTGCTTTTGTGAATTTATTTTTATATTTTTTCATGAAATTAATTATTAAAAATTTCATGAGATTGCTATGTTTCGCCAGGCTAGTACGCATGTCGAAAGCTATTATGCCCATGTCTGCCAGGATCGACTGAAGAACTATCCGATCCTGCAGGCAGATCTGCGCTGCGATGTAGCAGTGATAGGTGCCGGCTTCAGTGGTTTGCACTGTGCCTTGCGCCTGGCCGAAGCTGGGCTGAGTGTGGTGATACTGGAGGCCAGCCGAGTAGCCTGGGCCGCTTCAGGGCGTAATGGTGGTCAGGCGATTCTCGGCTGGTCCTGCGATACGGATCCGTTGGAAAAGGCGCTTGGCATCGAGCGTGCCAAGCGCCTTTGGGACAGCGTGGCCTGGGCTGCCACTGAGATTCGTGAGTTGCCACAGCGCTATGGATTCGACTGTGACTACCGGCCGGGGCACCTCTGGACTGCGGTACTGCCTCGTCGTGTCGGCATGCTGCGCGAGTGGCAGGAAGAAGCTGCGCTGCGCTGGGGGCATGATCAGCTGCAGTTCGTTGGACGCGAGCAGATTGCCGACTGGGTTGCCAGTGAGCGTTATTGCGCCGGTCTCTATGATCCGCAGGCCGGTCACCTCAACCCGCTTAAGCTGGCACTTGGGCTGGCTGAGGCCTTCGTTCGTGCCGGAGGGCAGATCTTTGAGCTCAGTCAGGCCCTGAGCCAGGAGCCCCATGCAGGTGGCTATAGGGTGCGCACCGGACAGGGTAGCGTACAGGCCGATCGGCTGATTCTGGCATGCAATACCTATATCGATCGCCTGGAGCCGCGTCTGGCCCGACGCATCCTGCCGGTAGGTACTTATCAGGTAGCCACCGCACCCTTGGGCGCTGAGCGCGCCGCAGCGCTACTGCCGCGCAATGCCTGCATTACTGACAATCAGTTTGTGCTCGATTACTTCCGTCGTACCCCGGATCACCGTTTGTTGTTCGGCGGCGGCTGTACTTACCTGGGGGGGCTGCCCAAGGATATGGCGGCGGCAACCCGACCGTTCCTGGAACGGGTGTTTCCGCAACTGGCCGGTGTATCCATCGAGTTTGCCTGGGGTGGACATATCGATGTCACCCGTGCCCGAACCCCGGATATTGGTGGCGAAGGTGGGCGCTACTGGCTGCAGGGTTTTTCCGGGCACGGCGTATTGCCAACTATGGCAGCAGCCCGCGCAGTGACCGATGCCATCCTCGGTCAGGGCGATGAGCTGGCGTTGTACCAGCAACTGCGTAACCCCGACTTCCCCTTTGGAGAGCGTCTGGCCGCACCGCTGGAGGCGATTGGCAAGGCCTGGTACCGCCTGCTTGACTACTTTTGAAGCGAGCACTTTCCGATATGGACAAGCATGACGAAATGGCTGCGCTGGCCATCCTCATTCATGACCTGCGCAAGCACAAGAAGGTCACCCTGAACGAACTGGCCGAGCGCATCGGCCGCTCTGTTGGCTTTCTCTCGCAGGTTGAGCGTGGCTTGTCGCGTCCGACCATGGCTGACCTGACGGCCATCAGCGAAGCGCTCGATGTGCCCACCAACTATTTCTACAACTTGCCAAAAGCCAAGGCGTTGCACTGGGTCACCCGACCGGGTGAGCGGCGCACCCTGTACCTTGCAGGCGGCATCACCGACATCATGGCTTCGCCGACTCTGCAGGGAACCTTCACCCTGCTTGAGAGCGTGCTTGAGCCAGGTGCAAGCAGTGGTGAGCGACAAATGAGCGACCGCTCCGAGCAAGGGGGCTATGTGCTGGAGGGTCAACTGACCATGTGGTTGGGTGAGGAAGAGAGCTGCACCACGCTGTACCCGGGCGATGCCTTCCAGATACCAAGTTATGCGCGCCTGCGCTACGCCAATCAGGGCGACACCCTGACGCGGGTGTTGTGGGTCTACACCTGAACCTTTTCGTGAACCGGAAACAATCACAATGAATGCCACACGAGTCGAGTTGCTTGAAGAAGTCCGCCAGTTCCGCCAGACGTATCCGGAGGTGCGTTTTGTCGACCTGATCTGTCTGGACATCCCGGGGCACTTCTATGGCAAACGCTATCCCGTCGAGATGTTGGAGAAGGTCGCTGCCGGCAGCGTGCTGAAGCTGCCGCAGAACTGCGTGCTGCTCGGTGCCCAGGGGGGGCTCTACGAGATCGGCGACTACTGTTTCCATGACGGTGATCCGGATGCGCCGCGGCGCCTGATCCCGGGTACGCTAAAGCTGGTCAACTGGGAGCGCCAGCCGCTGGGGCAGATGCTGATCAGCTCCGATGGCACCGCGGCCCCCATCGAGTTCGAGCCGCGCGAGGTGCTGGCGCGGGTGGTGCAGCGTCTTGCTGCGCGCGGCATCCGTCCAGTGGTGGCTTTCGAGCTGGAGTTCTATCTGTTTGACAAGGCGCTCAAGGATGGTTTGCCACAGTATCCGCGCGACCTGCTCAGCGGTGATGCCGACGACCAGCCGAACATGCACATCGAGCGCCTCTCGCGCTTTGCCGATGTGCTCGACGATATCAGTGAAACTGCGCGTCTGCAGGGCATCGACACTACGGTGATTACTGCCGAGATCGGCCCGGGCCAGTTCGAGATCAACTTCGGCCACAACACAGATCCGATGCAGGCGGCAGACTGGTCGGCATTGTTCTGCCGGCTTACCCGCGGAGTAGCGCTCAAGCATGGTCATCGCGCCAGCTTTATGGCCAAACCCTATCTGCAATACCCGGGAAGCGGCATGCATATCCATGTCAGTCTCTACGATGAGAATGGCAACAACCTGCTGGCACGTGACGAGCAGCGTCTGCTGCGTCACGCAGTGGCCGGTTGCCTGGCGCTGCTGCCCGAGTTGATGCCGGTCTATGCGCCGAACCACAACAGTTACCGGCGCTTCGGTGCTCAGGTCAACTCGGCCAGCAAGGCCAGTTGGGGCTTCGAGGATCGCGATGCCTGTGTACGTATACCTGAGTCGGATGCACGCAACCTGCGTCTGGAGTTCCGCCTGCCCGGCGCCGATGCCAACCCCTATCTGGTGCTGGCGGCGCTGCTGACCAGTATCGAGCACGGATTTGATGCGGCTCAGGAGCCCATTGCACCGCTTAACGAGAACCGCCAGAGCGGTATCGAATTCCCCAAAGACATGCTCGAAGCAGTACGCCGCATGCAGGCCAGCGAGCAGGTCGCTGCCGGTCTCGGCAGTGAATTCGTCATGGTCTATTGCGAGAACAAACGCCAGGATCACCTGGCCTTCATGCACGACATCAGCCCGCGCGAATACCGCTGGTACCTGTGATGTCACGGATCGAAGGAGGCGACATGAACAACTCGAAAACCGCGCACTGGCAGGCTCTGAGCCGGGCCCACCATTTGGCGCCCTTCAGCGACTACCGCCAGCTGCACGAGAAGGGCCCGCGCATCATCACCGAGGCGAAGGGCGTACACCTGTGGGACAGCGAGGGCAACA
>NZ_BPLZ01000021.1 GCF_019656335.1 Pseudomonas sp. NCCP-436
GACCATTTACCTTGGACCATTGCGCGGGGCGGCACTCGGTGCATGGTGTGGATCGGGAGATAGCAGGCTTGGGCGGTTCCCAGGTGCGGTTTACCCAGCACACAGAGCAGTCGCAGTTTGCGGCGTGTGGCTGGCGTAGATACCGAGAGAGATTCATGGTCAGTCGCCTGCTTAATCATCGGAGTAATCCCCCGCGCAGAAGATGGTTTTGCCTCGGTCGAGGTCGCGGCGGATGCGGTGCAGGTTGATGACGCGGTGACGGCCGATCTTCACGGTCGGCAGGGCGTGGCTTTCGATCCAGCCGCGCACCACGTCTTCGGTGATCTGCTCCATGCCCAGGAGCTGAGCCAGCACGTATTTCGTGCAGAACGGTGCGTCGCGGAAATCCGTTACGCGTTGGGTGTCTCCCGAAATCGAAAGCCCCACTACACCAGACTGTTCCATAGCTGTACCTTATGTTTCACCAATGACGGCAAATTATATGAATTTGCCATATGTGCAAACCATAAGGGCAATTTGTCATTTTGTACATATGACATGCCATGAGTATTTGTAATGACGGACAAGCTGTCTGATAGAGCCCTTCAACTGATCAACGCTGCGAGCTTGGTAGAGCTTTCAAAGGCTGGAGAGACCGACTACCCGCGCTGGGTGAACATTAAGCGGGGGAGGGCGCGTGTCGGTGCGGATGAAATCGAGATACTAGGGAAGCTATACCCTAGCTATAGGTGGTGGTTGCTTACTGGCGAAGTGATGCCAGAGAATGGCCAGACGAGCCCCGCCTATGACGAAGCCAACCGAAACTTGGCCAATCCAAACGCGGGATAGCGATCACCCAGGAAGTAGCTAGACGCTGGTACGCCCGTAATAGGACAGAGCAAGCAAAGGACTGACATGAGAGCTGAAAGAGATGATGCCCCGTTCTTGCAACGAGGACGGAAGAAGCGGAATGAAATAGCAAAGTGGCTTTTCGCTGGCTTGGTCGGCTCAGGCATAACGCTCGCAGCGCTGTACGGTGCTGGATTGAAAATTCCATTGAAAGACGGATTTGCACCCTCGCAGATTGAACCGCAGCAAGCGAACGAGTGGAGTTCCGCCGTACCGGAGCCATCAAGCCCAACTGCAGAGGAAATGTTTTGGGCCGAAATTGCCAAGCGAGAGCAGGAAGAGCGAGAGCGTAACCAGCCGAAGCAAACCGTCTTCAACGATCAGAACTATATTCCGCGTGGGGCCACGAATACCTACACGCCTGCAACCATACCGCAAATGTCATACAACCAAGGTTCCAGCACCCAACCACGCCAGGTGACTAAGCGAACCCATAGCTCCAATTGGTACTGGGAAAACGGGCACAACAAGCGCCGTATAAGCGGGCGGTTTGAGTGGGTAGAGGTAGACGGCTCTATTGAGTGGGGCAGTGTTTGCCGTAACTACCGCTCAGGTTCTCTGGAATATCGAGATTGCCGAAAGGGCGCAAAAGTCGCATTCAAGAACATGTGCGGCAGCTACCGCCCTGCATGCGCAGCAGAAAACGGATTTCGCCCATAGCTTTGTTCCTAGGGAGGAGAAAAATGAACAGGATGTTGTTGGCGCTAGCGCTGACCATAAGCTCCACTCTAGCCCTTGCAGAAGAATCCAAGCCCGTTGCCACCCAAGTGGGTGATGCTCTCAGACCTGCTGCCGAAGCCTACGGCAAAGGCATGCAGAAGCTGGTGAACGAACTGTTCGCTGGATCCAAAGGCCCCATGGGCGAAGCCGCCCGAGCCAATCTCAAAGCCCAAGATAAACGAGAACGCGAAGCCAATCGCGGGGTTCGTCGCACCATGAAGGAATGCATCAAACCTGGGAACGTCATTGATGATGACGTGAAAGAGTGCATAGAGGGTTTGCGAGCCAAAGAGTGGTGAAGTGCGCAGGAGACCTAGACTCCTTGGCTCAGTAAGGTGGTTGTAGCGGATTTGGTATGGCTGTTAAGCGGGGAAACGGTCTATCGCAAAAGCCAATATATATTCGAAGCTATGCTCGTGCGGTATTGTTAACTGCTGTGAACAGTCAAACATATTTCCGCTTCAGTAATTCAGGTACTTTGTCCGAGTAGCAAAAAGATTTATTAACACTATTTATCAAGGAAAAAATCTGATCCTCTATCTCGTAGAATTCATTCCTAGGCTGATGGCTCAAGGATATTCCAATGGAAAGCACGGCTTGCATTATGCGCTGTTGATGTGGCATGTATCTAAAAGAGCCTTGAGTGGCTGTTTTGGCTTGTTCGTTTGAGCAAGATATTTCTCCGTTTAATTCGTCGATCAATTTGCAGTATTCGTCTGATATGTTTGTTTTTCCAGTGCGCGAGTTAGAGAAGATTAGGTTGTACCAAACAAAGACATCTACAGATGCTGGGGAAATACGATTGCGCTTGGATATTTCAGAGGATATGTAGTTTTGGAATGTGGAAAAATGTGATATGTGGTTTGATAGTGCGGTAGCGCTCGCGCTGTTTAGGAAGCTCATTAAGGCAACTATAATGCCTCCGACGGTTGCTAGGCTGACTAAGAGATTAAGTGTTGAGTCTAATATTTGAAACGATTGCTCGAATAGGGTAAAAAATCTTTCCACGCAAGCGTTGTGAAGGCAGAAAGATCTAGTAAACTCGCCTCCAAAAAATCCAGTGACAAAAAATACAATTGCGCTGGTGGTTAGTCCGATTAGGGTGACGGCAATTAGGCCGGCTGCCAAGTAATTTAGGTATGGATAGTCATTCCATAAGTCTTTGATTTTTTTCTTAATCATATGAGGGTTTCAAGCCTTTAAGGGATGCCCTGATTTCCTTGGCTGATGCAGGAAAAGAACGCTCAAGGACAATTAATCTTTCCTGTAACTTGTAATAACGTTTGGCGTACCAATAGGTATCTCTTTTCGAGTCCTTGTCACGCATGAGCCGCTTGAGCATGGCTCTAGCGCGATCAATATCCTTCTTGGACGGCAAGGGAAAAACTTTGCGTAGTCGGTCCAGTAGCGGCTGGTGCCTATTGTGGCCAACTCTTACTAGCTTATTGACTCTGCCCATGCAGCGGTTAAAGTCATGCCTATAAGCATGTGTGGTTCTATAGCCACGCTCTGAGGCAAGTGACTCTATATTTTTAACTGCGGCTCTAATTCTGGAAACCTCCCCAGATGGAAGTCTGGGCTGAGGGAAGGAAACCCTTAATCCGTGTACGCTTAGAGGCTCGCTAGAAATATAGATAGATTTGGTCTTTGCGACATTAAGTGGAAGCTCTTTGGCGGTTAGCATGCCTTTAATAATGTCTAGTGCGTAGCTGAAGTCGTAGTTGTTGGACTTCGAGGAGACTGTAATGTCATCTACTAAACGTGTATACGTAAGACCTTTTCGTGAAAGTTTTTCAACTACTGAGCCTTCAACATCGTAAAGGCACAAGCTTGCAAGGTAACTAGATGTTAATGCGCCCTGGACTGGTCGAGAGTGAAAGCAGCAGATATTAGTAAGTGTCTCGGATACTTCTTGGTCGAACTTCAAAAAATTTCTAAAAATGTCGAGTACTAAGTCTTCATGTATGTTGTCGAAAAAGTCCTTGATATCTACCTTTAAAATGCTTTTTGCGCCACAATGTTTTGCTGCGCATGAAACATAATCTTTATTAATTATATGTGTCATGCTTTGATCAAGTTGATTTGGTACTGAGCCAAATAGATGATCGGGCCATTTTATGACGCTTGGCTTGGAAAATATTCTTTTATTTATTCTTCTTTGGATTTTTCTGAGAAGAAAGTGTGGGTTGTGAACAATTCTGTCAGTGCCATCGCTTTTTGCGCGAGTACTAACTTTATATTTTTCTTCATCAGAAAGAGAGAGTGCGCTGTAGATTTCTGATAAGGAAATATCAAGTGCACTACATAGGTTTTCAATGCTTGCGATTGAGCGTTTTGAAACCTTTTTGGGTGCGAGCTGAGTAGCCATACAGAATCCATTAAAAATAGGTTTGGCCAACCCATACTCAAGGGTGCAGCGAAGGATGGTGCATTCATCGATCAGATCGCTGGCAGCTGCCATCCTTCACATGGCCAAACCCACCGTCCCTGTCTCCTCCAGGTTTTTCGGAGGGGATCGGAGGTGCGAGCCTCCGGACAAGCCCAAAGCTATGCTTCAGACGCTCGTAACGAGCAAATTCCAGGATCTAATAAAATCGATTGCAGCACATAAGCGGTACGCTTACGCACAAATCATGCTACATACAGGAAAACAGGATGGCAATAGGCCTCTAGCGGGTGACTACATCGGTCGAAATTTTTGGAAAGGACTGGTGTAACCAGCATGGGGGAGGGGCGTAAGCCCCGTTTTATGTGGCTCTCTGGCTCAGTGGGGCGGCCTGTAGCGGATTCATAATGCTGATGTCCCAGGTTCAAGTCCCGGTGTAGCCACCATAAAATTCAAGGGGTTAGCGCAAGCTAGCCCCTTTTTATTTGGGTCGGTGTCCCCTGGCTGTCCCTTTCTTCGACTGCCCCACCAGCTGATCTCATAGCCCGCATTGATGACGATGTGCCCGAACAGGATTCGCGGTGCCCGGCCGTTGCATCGCTGTACGATCTTTGACGCTGTGTGGCGTAGCTCAGTCCAGTGGCAGCTCGGTGGTGCGTTTGACCTCGCTCATGGCGATATGGGAGTGCGCCTCTTGAACATGCGGACGCTGCAGCAGGTGGTCGCGCAGGAAGCGTTCGTAGTCGGCAATGTCCCGAGCTATTACCTTGAGCAGGTAGTCCGAGCCGCCTGCCATGCTGTAGCACTCCAACACCTGCGGATAGCCCACTACAGCCTGCTCGAACTCATCCAGATTGCCGCGGCCGTGGGCCGACAGCTTGATGTCGACGAATACCGTGATGCCGAAACCCAGCCGCTTGTGGCTGAGCAGGGCGACCTTGCGCTCAATCAGCCCTTCCTCCTGCATGCGGTTGATCCGCCGCCAGCAGGGCGACTGTGACAGCTCGACCTTTTCTGCCACCTCGGCGGCGGAGAGATCGGCGTTGTGCTGCAGCAGGCGGAGGATCCGGCGGTCGATGGGGCTTAACTTGTCCTGCATGAACAATTCTCTTTTATTGGATTTATTGGATTGATCATGCGAAGTATGGCCGTTCCTTCGTGAAAATAGAAAGAAAAAAGCTGAACCCTCCAGTCATGCTTTAGGCATCCGCTGCAGCGATCCTGCGGCAGGTGTTAGCGGAGCGTGCCTACCGTCGCGCTCCATGTGCTCGCCATAAAAATAAAAGGAGCGCTCCATGTCACTGGCCGAAATCCGTCTGGATGACAAATACCGTCTTGCCACCGGTCATCTCTACCTGACCGGTACCCAGGCGTTGACCCGCCTGCCCATGCTGCAGCGTCAGCGTGATGCCGCCTTCGGACTCAATACTGCCTGCTTCATTTCCGGTTACCGTGGTTCGCCCCTGGGGGGGCTGGACAAGAGCCTCTGGGACGCACGCGAGTATCTCAAGGAAAACCACATCCATTTCCAACCGGGGGTCAACGAGGAGCTGGGCGCCACTGCGGTATGGGGCAGCCAGCAGGCCAACCTGTTCCCGGGCGCCCGCTATGACGGCGTGTTCGCCATGTGGTACGGCAAGGGCCCGGGGGTCGATCGCAGTGGCGACGTGTTCAAGCATGGCAACTCTGCCGGTGTATCAAAGCATGGCGGTGTACTGCTGCTGGCCGGTGACGACCATGGTTGCAAGTCCTCGACCATTGCCCACCAGAGCGAGCATGCGTTCATCGCCGCGTCGATTCCGGTACTGAACCCGGCCAACGTTCAGGAAATTCTCGACTACGGCATCATCGGCTGGGAGCTGTCGCGTTACAGCGGCTGCTGGGTGGCGCTCAAGACTATTGCCGAGAACGTCGACTCTTCGGCCGTGGTGGACGTCGATCCACTGCGCATCCAGGTGAAGATCCCCGAGGATTTCCAGTTGCCGGAGGATGGGGTGCATATCCGTTGGCCGGATCCGCCCCTGGCGCAGGAAAAGCGCCTGAACGTCTACAAGATCTACGCTGCGCGGGCCTTCGCTCTGGCCAACAATCTCAATCAGGTCAAATTGGACTCTCCCAATCCGCGGCTGGGCATCATCACCACCGGTAAGTCCTACCTAGACGTGCGCCAGGCGTTGGATGACCTCGGTCTGGATGAGCAGCTCTGCGCTCAGGTTGGCCTGCGCGTGCTCAAGGTCGGTATGAGCTGGCCGCTGGAGCCGGTTTCGGTGCATCAGTTCGCCGAAGGGCTGGACGAGATTTTGGTGGTAGAGGAGAAGCGCAGCATCATCGAGGATCAGTTGACCGGCCAGCTCTACAACTGGCCGGTGGGCAAGCGCCCGCGGGTGGTCGGCGAGTTCGACGAGCACGGCAACTCGCTGCTGCCCAACCTCGGCGAACTGACTCCGGCAATGATCGCCCGGGTGATCGCCAGACGTCTGGCGCCGATCTACACCAGCGCCACCATCGAGGAACGCCTGGCCTTTCTCGATGCCAAGGAGGCGGCGCTGGCCGCGCCCAAGCACCATACGGTGCGCACGCCGCATTTCTGCTCCGGCTGTCCACACAACAGTTCGACCAAGGTGCCTGAGGGCAGTCGTGCTCTGGGCGGTATCGGCTGTCACTACATGACCCAGTGGATGGATCGCAGCACCGATACCTTCACGCAGATGGGCGGCGAGGGGGTTACCTGGATCGGTCAGGCACCCTTCACTGATACCCCGCATGTGTTCCAGAACCTGGGGGATGGTACCTACTTCCACTCCGGCCACTTGGCTTTGCGCGCGGCCGTGGCCGCCGGGGTCAACATTACCTACAAGATCCTCTACAACGACGCGGTGGCCATGACGGGCGGTCAGCCTATCGACGGCGAGCTACGTATCGATCAACTGAGTCAGCAGGTCTATGCCGAAGGTGTCCGGCGCATAGCCCTGGTCAGTGATGAGCCGGAAAAATATCCGAGCCGCTCCACCTTCGCTCCAGGGGTGACCTTCCACCACCGCCGCGAACTGGATGCCGTGCAGCGTGAGCTGCGCGAGTACAAGGGCGTGTCGGTCATCCTCTACGATCAGACCTGTGCCACCGAGAAGCGCCGCCGGCGCAAGCGCGGCAAGCTGGCCGATCCGGCCAAGCGCGCCTTCATCAACCCAGCAGTGTGCGAGGGTTGCGGCGATTGCAGCGTGAAATCCAACTGCCTGTCGGTGCTGCCGCTGGAAACCGAGCTGGGGCGCAAGCGGCAGATCGACCAGAACGCCTGCAACAAGGACTTTTCCTGCGTCGAGGGCTTCTGCCCTAGCTTCGTCACCGTGCATGGCGGTGACCTGCGCAAGCCTGAGGCGGTCGGCCGCGGGGCGCTGTTCGTCGCCTTGCCGGAGCCGAAGCAGCCGGCCCTGTCGCGGCCGTGGAATATCCTCCTGCCGGGTGTTGGCGGCAGTGGTGTGACAACCGTTGGCGCTCTGCTGGGCATGGCCGCGCATATCGAGGGCAAGGGTTGCACGGTGCTGGATCAGGCAGGGCTGGCGCAGAAGTTCGGTCCGGTAATCACCCACATCCGCATTGCTGCGCGGCAGAGCGACATCTACGCAGTACGCATCGCCGCCGGCGAGACCGACCTGTTGCTGGGCTGTGATCTGGTGGTTTCGGCCAGCGAGGAGGCACTGGCCAAGCTCAATGACAAGATTGCCCATGCCGTGGTCAACAGCCACGAGGCACCGACAGCCGAGTTCACCCGCAACCCGGATGCGCAGGTGCCGGGTGCAGCCATGCGCGAGGCCATCAGTGAGGCGGTGGGCGCTGACAAGACCCGTTTCGTCGATGCTACTCGCCTGGCTACCCGGCTGCTGGGCGACAGCATCGCCACCAACCTGTTCATGCTCGGTTTCGCCTACCAGCAGGGGCTGGTGCCGGTTTCAGCCGAAGCCATCAACAAGGCCATCGAACTCAACGACGTATCGGTGGAACTCAACCAGCAGGCCTTCCTCTGGGGGCGGCGTGCTGCCCACGATCTGACCGCGGTGGAGAAGGTCGCCGCGCCGGAAGTGATTGAGGCGCCTCACTGCCGGACACTGGATGAAATCGTCGCCGATCGCGTGCAGCGTCTGACTGCTTACCAGAATGCCGGCTACGCCGAGCGCTATCGCGAACTGGTCGATCGGGTGCGTCGGGCTGATCAGGACACTGAGCAGCGCCTGAGTAAGGCCGTAGCCCGTTACTACTTCAAGCTGCTGGCTTACAAGGACGAGTACGAGGTGGCGCGGTTGTACAGTGATGAGGCCTTCCGCAAGCAGCTTGAGCAGCAATTTGAGGGTGACTACCGCCTGCAGTTTCATCTGGCACCGAGCTGGCTGAGCAAGCCGGATGCGGTCACCGGTCAACCGCGCAAGCGCAGCTTCGGCCCGTGGATGCTCAAGGCTTTCGGGGTGCTGGCGCGTCTGAAGTTCCTTCGTGGGACTCCCTTTGATCTCTTTGGTTATAGCGCCGAGCGACGTCTGGAGCGTGAGCTGATCGAGGAATACGAGGCCAACGTGGCCTATCTGCTTGGCGAGCTGAAGGCTGACAACTACCGCACGGCCTTGGCACTGGCCGAGCTGCCGGAGCAGATCCGTGGTTACGGCCACGTCAAGGAAGCGAGCGTGGCCCGGGCGCGTGAGCAGGCCGGGCAGCTCAAGGTGCGTTTACGCGTCAGCGAGATTGTCGCCGTGCAGCTGTTCGAGCCGGCTGCCTGATCCCTTTCTCTCTCCTTGTCCCTCTCCCTTATGGGGGAGAGGGAGCTTTTGAATAATCAGAACAAGAACGAGGTAGCAGCATGTCCGTTTTCACGCACGTTGATTTCGACCAGCACGAACAGGTGGTTTATGGCTACGACCGGGCCAGCGGTCTGAAGGCCATCATTGCCATTCATGACAGTACCCTGGGGCCGGCCCTCGGAGGCTGCCGGATGTGGAACTACACCAGTGACGAAGAGGCCCTGCGCGATGTGCTGCGTCTGTCCCGAGGCATGACCTATAAGTCCGCACTGGCCCGTCTGCCGCTGGGTGGTGGCAAGGCAGTGATCATTGGCGATCCGCACACCGGCAAGAGCGAGGCGCTGTTCCAGGCCATGGGCGATCTTGTCGACAGCCTGGGCGGGCGCTACATCACTGCTGCCGACTCGGGCACCGGGGTGAACGAGATGCGCATCATGGCCGAGCGTACCCGTTATGTGGCTGGCGCTGGGCAGCGCGAAGCTTTCGATGGCGGCAGCCGCGATGGTGATCCATCACCGTCCACAGCCTACGGTGTGTTCATGGGGATTCGTGCGGCGGTTCAGCATCGTCTGGGGCGCAGTGATCTGGACGGCATCCGCGTGGCCATCCAGGGGGTGGGGCAAGTTGGTTTTCACCTTGCCCGGCTGCTTCGTGAGGCCGGTGCCAGACTGTGGGTGACCGACATCCTGGAGGCCAACGTCCAGCGAGCGGTCAGCCAGTTGGGGGCTACAGCGGTAGCCCAGCATGACATTTATGGTCTCGACGTAGATGTATTCGCTCCCTGTGCATTGGGTGCGATCATCAATCTGCAGAGCATTGAAGCGTTGCGGGCACCGATCATTGCGGGGGCGGCCAATAACCAACTGGCAGATAGCAGTCTGGCCGAGACGCTGCGCCGTCGTGATTGCCTGTATGCGCCGGACTACGCCATCAATGCCGGTGGAATCATTGATGTCTGTTATGAGCGTACCGGTGGCAGCGTGGCTGAACTAAAAGCTCACATTGAAGGAATCGGACAGACCCTGACGGAAATCTTCCAACGTGCCGAGCGTGAAGGTGCTACCACCTGCGCAGTAGCAGACAGCATGGCGCTGGAGCGGCTGCGTAGCGGGGCATCGTGGGTATCTGCCGGTACACCTGCAAGGACGCAAAACTGGCAGCGCTGAAGCAAATGCCGCTTGTGACATGACAAATGGAAACATCGTAGTTAAGATGCCGCCCGGCCGTTGCCAATACGGCCGTGTCCCCTTAGTTCAACGGATAGAATAAGCCCCTCCTAAGGGCTAGATGCTGGTTCGATTCCAGCAGGGGACGCCATAGACATTCTCCCGCATCCTCCCGGATAAGACGGGAACCAGGACAAACCGGCCGCTCGAGCCGGTTTTCTTTTGCCTGCAGTTTTTGCTTAAGGTGGGTGCACTGACTTTGACGGAAGCAGGTTGCTGCCTGTCTGACCGCTGCCGCGGGAGGATAAGAAGAGGGCGCGCCTGAAGCCTCAGTTGCGATGTTGTTCTTGCGCCATGCAGGCAGCTGCAGTGAACAGGACGTCGGTGGAGGAGTTCAGCGCGGTTTCCGCAGAGTCCTGGACGATGCCGATGATGAAGCCGATGGCTACCACCTGCATGGCGACATCGTTGGGTATCCCGAACAGTCCGCAAGCCAGTGGGATCAGCAGCAGCGAACCGCCGGCCACACCGGAAGCTCCGCAGGCGGAGATGGTGGCAACCACACTCAGTAGCAGGGCGGTTGGCAGATCCACGGCAATGCCCAGAGTGTGTACAGCCGCCAGGGTCAGCACGCTGATGGTGATGGCGGCACCGGCCATGTTGATGGTGGCACCGAGCGGGATGGAAACCGAATAGGTTTCCTCGTGCAGATTCAGATCCCGGCACAGCTGTAGGTTGACCGGAATGTTGGCAGCCGAGCTGCGAGTGAAAAAGGCGGTGATGGCGCTGCCGCGTAGGCAGGCCAGCACCAGCGGATAGGGATTGCGGCGAATTTTCCAGTACACCAACAACGGGTTGACCAGCAGTGCCACCAGCAGCATGCAGCCGACCAGTACGACCAGAAGGTGCAGGTAGCTGAGCAGCGCCTGCAGCCCCGAGTCGGCCAGTGTGGTGGCGACCAGGCCGAAAATGCCCAGTGGCGCCAGGCGGATCACCATACGGACGATACGGGTTATACCGTTGGCTAGTTCACCGAGCAGTCGCCTGCTGCTTTCGCTGGCATTGCGCAGTACCAGGCCGAGTGCGATGGCCCAGGCCAGAATTCCAACGTAATTGGCGTTGAGCAGGGCGTGGATCG
The DNA here is from genome assembly GCF_019656335.1 of Pseudomonas sp. NCCP-436. Classification (GTDB taxonomy): domain Bacteria; phylum Pseudomonadota; class Gammaproteobacteria; order Pseudomonadales; family Pseudomonadaceae; genus Aquipseudomonas. Next base: position 11,083 of record NZ_BPLZ01000021.1, read on the forward strand.
GATTGTCCACCAGGTTGAACAGCAGGGTGCGCAACACTTCGATGATGCCGCCGGGCGGGCTCAGTTCGGCGGCCGGGCTGCTCAGAACCAGCGTCGAGGGAAGCAGGAAGCTGGCAATCACGCTGATCAGAGCTGCCGAGAAAGTGCCGATCAGGTACAGCACCAGAATCGGACGAACATGGCTCTGCTGGCCATGCTGATGATTGGCAATGGAGGCGGTTACCAGCACCAGAACCAGCACTGGCGCTACAGCCTTAAGCGCTGCAATGAACACATCGCCGAGCAGGGCGACGGAGCGGGCCGTCTCTGGGGCAAGCAGGGCCAGGGCGATACCGGCGATCAGGCCGATGGCGATCTGGCCCACGAGGCTGATTGCAGTAACTCGGCGTAGGATGGGGTGAGGGGAGGTTGTCATGTCGCAGTCTCTGTGGGCTGGAGAAGCCGCCCGGATGGGGCCGTAAAAGCGCGCGACTCTAGCACAGTCGGTTCAGCCATCCGGGAAGTGCTGCCGGTCATGGGCGATAGGCTGCAATAGGTTGTCGCATACACGCAAACTTTAGGTGCTTGAAATATTGAACATGTGCTGCCTATTTTGTGCAGACGGCCCTCACTCGTGGGCCATTGGCCTATATACAAGGATATTCAAGCATGAGCCTGACGCTGGAAGCGCTGTTGCGCGGAATCGATGAAGTCGACTGCGTAACCCCTGATCTCAACGGCGTGCCACGTGGCAAGGTGATGACCCGGCGTGGCTTCAGTGAAGGACAGCGTCTGCAACTGGCGCGTGGTGTGCTATTGCAGTGCATCATGGGAGGCTATCCATCGGCCCGTTTCTACGGTGGCGACGATGGCGATCTGCAGCTTTGTGCTGATCCTCAGCGGATCTACCGGCTGCCTTGGAGTGAACCGCCTCGAGCCCTGGCAATCTGCGATGCGAATGAGCTGGACGGTCGTAGTTCGGGCTTGTCGACACGAGGACTGCTCAAGCGTGTATTGGCCAGCTATGCTGCATTGGGGTTGCAACCGGTAGTAGCGACTGAGCTAGAGTTCTTCGTGTTCGCCGCGCATGGCAATCCAGAACAGCCGTTCCGCCCGCCGCAGGGGCTCGACGGCAGTCGCGAGGATGGTGCGGCAGCCTTCAGCGTGAGCAGCGTCAATGGCCTGAGGCCGTTCTTTAGCGAAGTCTGCCGCTGCATGGAGGAGCTTGGCCTGCCACGCGACACCTTTATGCACGAGATGGGCGTCAGTCAGTTCGAGATCAATCTGCTACATGGCGACGCTCTGCTGCTGGCCGATCAGACGTTCCTGTTCAAACACCTGCTGCGCGAAGTGGGCCTCAAGCACGGTCTGTCCGTGGTGTGCATGGCCAAGCCGCTGGCGCATACTCCGGGTAGTTCGATGCACATCCATCAGAGTGTGGTCGAACAGGGAAGCGGCCGTAACATTTTCAGTGACGAAAAGGGCGAGGCAACTCCAGCCTTTTATCATTTCCTCGGTGGCCTGCAGGCGGCTCTGGCCGACTTCACGCTGCTCTTTGCGCCGAATGTCAATTCCTACCAGCGCCTGTTTCATCCCTATGCCTCGCCCAACAACGCCTGCTGGTCCCATGACAACCGGGCGGCGGGTCTGCGCATTCCGGCCAGTGCACCGGTGGCACGACGTGTGGAGAATCGTCTGCCCGGAGCCGACGCCAACCCCTATCTGGCGCTGGCGGCCAGCCTGGCGGCCGGTCTCTACGGGTTGCGTCACGGACTGCAACCCAGTGCTCCGATTCAGGGAGAGTTCGAAGTTCCGGAAGAATTGCGTCTACCCTGTACCATGCAGGCTGCCATTGAGCGTCTCAGTCGTAGCGAGTTGGCAACCGAACTGTTCGGCAGCGAGTTCGTCGAAGGCTATATCGCCAGCAAGAGCCTGGAACTGACCAGCTTCTATGATGAAATTACCCCTTGGGAGCGTCGTGTCCTGGCGGCTCAGGTCTGATGCTTGCCTCTGGCAGGCTGTAACGGCTGTTTGTGGCGAGTCTATCTGCCAGGATCTTCAGTGGCGTGGGGAAGAGTGATGCCTGATGACGGTTTCCAGTACTGCAGCGCTTATAGGCGTTCGCGCGGTGCTGCCTGCTCGCTCGCTGAACCTCCGTCCTTCTTTTCCTTTATGCGCTCAAGGAGCCCCGCTCGCCAATGGCATTGATCTGGAAGTCGTTCCGCTCGCTGTATTTCGCCACTCTGCTGATGTTGCTGGGGTCGGGCCTGCTTAGCACTTATCTGGCTCTGCGCCTTGCCGACACCGTGGATGGCCTGTGGGTCGGAGCGTTGATGGCGGCCAACTATTTCGGCCTGGTACTGGGCGGCAAGCTGGGACATCGGCTGATTGCCCGGGTTGGGCACATTCGCGCATATGTCGCCTGCGCTGGTGTGGTGACAGCGGCAGTACTGGGGCATGGACTGGTCGAGTGGCTGTGGGTCTGGCTACTGCTGCGAATGCTGGTTGGCCTGGGGATGATGTGCCAGTACATGGTGATCGAGAGCTGGCTCAACGAGCAGGCTGACGCCAAGCAGCGCGGTCTGGTGTTTAGCGGCTATATGGGAGCGTCCTACCTGGGACTGATCCTTGGCCAGCTCACCCTGGTGGTGCACCCCAGTCTGGGGCTGGAACTGCTGATGCTGGTGGCCCTGTGCTTTGCTCTGTGTCTGGTGCCGGTGGCCTTGACCCGGCGCTTGCACCCGGCGCCGCTGGTGCCGGCACCGCTGGAGATGCGCTTCTTCCTGAAACGTGTGCCGCTATCGCTGACTACTGTGGCGGTGGCTGGTCTGCTGATCGGATCGTTCTACGGCCTGGCTCCCCTATATGCTTCCCGTATGGGGCTCTCCACCGAGCAAGTGGGGCTGTTTATGGGCTGCTGTATCCTTGCCGGCCTGCTAGTGCAATGGCCGCTGGGCTGGCTATCGGATCGCCGAGATCGGGTACGCCTGATACGGGGCTGTGCGGTGTTTTTGTTTTTGACTGCACTACCATTGGCGGTACTGCCGAAGGTATTTCTTCCATTGCTGATCGCTGTCGGTTTTTTGGCGAGTCTGATGCAGTTCAGTCTTTATCCTCTGGCAGTGGCGCTGGCCAATGACCACGTCGAGCCGGAGCGGCGCGTATCGCTGACGGCCATGTTGCTGGTTACTTTCGGCGTGGGAGCCTGTGCCGGGCCGCTTCTGGCGGGTGTGCTGATGCGCTTTTTGGGTGCCAACATGCTATACGCCTTCGTCTGCTTCTGTGCGCTGATCCTGATCTGGCGCATTCGTCCGGAAGTGGTAACCCACAAGCATCAGGTTGAGGATGCGCCGCTGCAGCACATGGCCATGCCCGGTGATGTGGCGAGCTCGCCGCTAGTGGCGGCGCTGGATCCACGGGTAGATGAACAGACGGTACAGGAGCAGATGCAGGAGCCGGCTGCTGAAGCGGGCGGGGAACCCACGGGGGAAACGGAGCAGGACCCACGGATGCCAGGTTGAGCGACTATCCGTGATAGATCTGGATCAGAGTGGTAGATCGCTTTCTACGCGGCGCGCTTCGCGCTGCAACTGGTAGACGAAACGCTCGACCTGGCGCTGATCCAGTCCGCTCATCTGGTTGAAACGGATGCCAACGAAGGTTATATCGAGCTTTTCCTCGTACACCACGTGGCGTAGCTCAACCGCGCAACTGAGCGAGCCAAACGGCAGGTGGGTGGTCAGGCGCTCATGCACTTGGCCATTGCTCAGCAGATGGCAGAGGTTGCCGGCAAAGCGCAGCTTGCAGCCGGTGGCGGAAATATCCAGCAGATGACCGTGCAGCGGCTCGCGCAGCTTGTCGCCGTTGAGCACCACTTTCACCTGATCACTGTGCTTAAGCTGTGCCCGATAGGCACCGCGGCGCTGGTGATAGAGCACTTCCTGAGGCAGGGGCGTCCAGTAGCAGGGCGCGCCTTCTAGCTCGCCGAGCTGCACCTCATGTTCACAGCTCCAGGCTACGCGGACGCCGTCCCGATAGGCCTCGACCTTGAAGCCTTCTCCTTGCCTGAGAAAGCGTTCTCCGTCAGTCGGAATGATTTCGTCCAGGGCGATGCGACATCGTTCGCGATCTACTTCTACCAGATAACTCCGATAGCGCTGGTTACGGTTGTTAAACTGAATCACCAGTGGCGAATGGCTTTGCTGTAGCTGGCGCAGGGTGGAGACGATCTCCACAAGGGTCACGAGCACCTTGGGAGGTTGCGCTTGGCTCTCTTCGTTGAACGTGCTGAACACAGTTCGGAACTCTCCGAGTCAAAGACTAATATGGCACTAGCATAATGGCAAAGTGCCTCCATGTCCCTGTGCTTTTCGCTTGCGACCGCCTCAGGCTTGGCTGAGAGGACGTTGCTGCGCGACTCTGGCAGTGCTGCCGCGACTGTCGTAGAGTCCGGGAGTATCCCCGCCACGCAGGATGCCGAGCAGGTTTCCGACCGTAGCCTGATTGGCACGGATCAGGCGGCCGTTGCGCAGGTTTGCTTCCTGGCAGCGCTGCAACAGCGAGGCCAGCTCCTCACTACGAGCCAGCAGCTGACCGCCCAGGGATGAACCTGCAGCCAGCGTCTCCAGGCCATGGCGGTCGGCACTGAAGCCTGCTTGCTGCAGCAGGCGGCTACGCTCGCTGCCATGCTGCTGGAGCAGGGTAAGTAGGGGGTGCTTGTCCTGCAGCAGACCTTCCAAGCGCGACAGATCGCGCTCGGTCAGGGCCTGATGCTCGGCTTCGATCAGCTCAAGCAACTGCCCGGCGGTGCCGATATCGGCAGTGAAAAGATCAAGCAGGGTGATGTCTTGCATGGCGGGCTCTTGGGGGTCGGGCGTCCAACACCCCCAGCGCAGCCCGGAGACTAGCGCTGGGATTCAAAATCAAGCAGCTTCTGGGCGACGCGCGTGCTGTCTACCTGATAGCTGCCGTCGGCAATGGCCTGCTTCAACTGAGCGATGCGCTCCTGGTTGATCACGGGCTGATCCTTCAGGCGTTCGCTGATGTTCTGCAGTTGCTGGGCTTCATGGCTAAGCTGCACGGACTCACCGCGGCTGCCGTTCTGTTCGCCGCTGGTGCTGATAGGTTCCTTGCTCGACTGCTGTGCCGACTCGCTGCGCTGGCTGGCTTGAGTCGTGCCGGCGCGCCCGGTAGAAGCGGGCGTGTTGGCATTGTTCAGCCGGTTGAAGTCAATGACCATGGTGCAGAACCTCGGGTGTATTGGTGGACGCTTGCCAAGCTTTTCGGCCACCGCCGGGAAAACTTTAGGATTAATTTTATGTGCCAGTGAAGCAGTTTAGGAGATCGCCTGGCTACCGTACTACAAGAAACATGCCTACATGGCAACTTCTACCTGTCCCGGCCCCACTACCCGGGCCCGGATCACCCGCTGCGAGCGTAGGTTGCGCACACTTATCTGCTGCCCAGGAGTCCCGTCACTGAGGGCTTCGCCAGGCATGCGCACACTAACCGTGCCGCTGCGGGCGCTGATGACCACCTGATCACCACGGCGTATTATCTCGACGCTTTGCAGATGCCCTGGTGCCAAAACCTGGTTGCTCCCCAGTTGGCGCGTCAATTTTTTGCCGATGGCCTGGGCCGGATCTGTAAGGAAGTTCTGCCCCAGCGTCCCCACGTCCTGTTCCACCAAGCGCAGGTCTTCTGCGCGCAGTACGCTCTGGCGCCTGAGTGGTCGGGTTGCAACCAGAACCGGGCGGTAGAGGCGAACCTCGGCAGGAACGAAGACGGTCCATGGTGAGTTACCGTCGCAGCGTACCCGTGTGGTGATGCGGCCCAGTGGCTGGGAAGGACTTTCCAGTGTCACATTCAGCTGCTGGCTGCAAACCGGCAGACGCAGACGTGGGTCGAGCCGGTTGATACGAATTTCATGACGCCCCGGGATCTCGCTACGCTGTAGATAATCTCGGACAAGTTCCTCAAGAAAGGACTCGGTGGCGCCGATAAGCTCTTGGCTGCTGGTATAGGTTGTCGCCATGGCGCTATAGCCGACTGCCGGCAAAACGAGTAAAAGTGACAGTGCGGTAAGGCACTTTGCCAGTAGCTGACGAAATGATGACGTTATTGGCTTCATGACCAAGATGTAGCAAGCCTCGTGCCGCCTGCTAGGCTGCTAGGGGTAGGTGTTACTAGACGAGAAGGAGTCCGGGTATGGCCGGATTGATGGATTCGGTTAACCAGCGAACGCAGCTGGTGGGGCAGAATCGCTTGGAGTTGCTGTTGTTTCGCCTGGATGGCCCTCAGCTGTACGGCATCAATGTGTTCAAGGTGAAGGAGGTGTTACAGTGCCCCAACCTGACGATCATGCCCAAGTCCAGCCGGGTAGTGCGGGGGGTGGCCAACATCCGTGGTGGCACCATCCCCATTCTTGATTTGTCTATTGCCACCGGGCGGATGGCTCTTGGCGACCTCGAGAGCAGCTTCGTCATCATTACCGAGTACAACACCAAGGTTCAGGGTTTTCTGGTGCGTTCCGTCGAACGCATTGTCAACATGAACTGGGAGGAAATTCATCCGCCACCCAAGGGTACCGGCCGCGACCACTATCTGACGGCGGTGACTCGACTGGATCAGCAACTGGTCGAGATCATCGATGTGGAGAAGATCCTTGCCGAGGTAGCGCCCACCTCCGAGGTGATCTCCGATGGCGTGATCGATGAGCAGGTTCAGAGCAAGGCGGTGACCAAGCACGTGCTGATTGTTGACGACTCGTCGGTAGCGCGTAAGCAGGTGTCACGCTGTCTGCAGACGGTGGGGGTGGAAGTTACGGCGCTGAATGATGGCCGCGAGGCGCTTACCTATCTGAAGAAGATGGCCGATGACGGGCGTAATCCGGATCAGGAGCTACTGATGTTGATCTCCGATATTGAGATGCCGGAGATGGACGGCTATACCCTGACTACCGAGATTCGAAACGATCCGCGCATGCAGAAGCTGCATATCCTCCTGCATACTTCGCTTTCCGGGGTGTTCAATCAGGCGATGGTGAAGAAAGTCGGCGCTGACGACTTCCTGGCCAAGTTCAAGCCGGATGATCTGGCGGCTCGAGTAGTCGATCGGATTCGGCTGTCGGAAGGGGGCTGAGGGGAAACTCTCGGTGAATGTTATGTGTGTGAGGCGGCACTAGTGTCTTCAGGCAATGTGGATTTCGAGCAGTTCCGGGTTTTCTTGGAAAAGGCCTGCGGTATTCTGCTGGGCAGCAATAAGCAGTACTTGGTATCCAGCCGTCTGAACAAACTGATGGAGCAGAATGGCATCAAGACCCTCGGCGAGCTGGTGCAGCGTATGCAGAGCCAGCCTCGCGGAGGGCTGCGTGAGCAGGTGGTCGACGCCATGACGACCAACGAGACGCTGTGGTTCCGGGATACCTATCCGTTCGAAGTGCTCAAGAGCCGGGTCTTGCCCGAACTGATCAAGGCCTATCCGGGGCAGCGGTTGCGCATCTGGTCGGCCGCCTGCTCGTCGGGGCAGGAGCCGTACTCGCTGGCGATGGCTATTGACGAGTTCGAGAGAACCAATCTGGGTCAGTTGAAGGCGGGTGCTCAGATCGTCGCGACCGACCTGTCGCCCTCAATGCTCGCAAACTGCCGTTCGGGCGAGTATGACAGCCTGGCAATGGGGCGCGGTCTGTCGCAGGAGCGCCTGCAGCGCTACTTCGATCCCAAGGGGCCAGGGCGCTGGCAGGTCAAGCCGCTGATCAAAAGTCGCGTCGAATTTCGCCCGCTGAACCTGCTGGACAGCTATGCCACCCTCGGTAAGTTCGACATCGTGTTTTGCCGCAATGTGCTGATCTACTTTTCCGCCGAAGTGAAGAAGGACATCCTCACGCGCATTCATGCCACGCTTAAGCCGGGTGGTTATCTGTTCCTCGGAGCATCAGAGGCACTCAACGGGTTGCCTGACAAGTACCAGATGGTGCAGTGCAATCCGGGGATCATCTACCGGGCCAAGTAGGCCGGGATGAACCGACACAAACGGGAGGCCATGGCCTCCCGTTTGTGTTTGCGTCTGGCTGCTCTGGGAGCTGTCAGGCTTTGCCGCCTGTTTGCCAGTAGGCGGTAAGGCTTTGCCGCTTTTCTGCCTGGATGTCGCTAAAGTTTATTCAAGCTTTTGAATTTATTGATGTTTATTGGTTGGCACGGCCTTTGCTGAGTGTTCTCCAACAGTAAATCCGGATTGCCGGTGAGGGCGCCACATGAGCATCAATTTTGACAATGCACTTGGTATCCATGAGCGGGCACTTGGCTTTCGCGCTCAGCGCGCCGAGGTTCTGGCCAACAACATCGCTAACGCGGACACTCCGCACTACAAGGCACGTGACCTGGATTTCGCCAGCGTGCTGGCCGAGCAGAGTGCGCAGCGTGGCAGTGTCTCGCTGAACCGTACTCACGATCGTCATATTCCGGCCGAAGGGATCCAGAGTGGTGAGGGGCAGGCCTCCTACCGTGTGCCCTTCCATGCGTCGCTGGATCAGAACACCGTCGATCTGCAGGTCGAGCAGGCCAACTACGCCGAGAACGCGGTTCACTTTCAGGCGAGCTTCACTTTTCTCAATAGCAAGTTCAAAGGGCTGACCACCGCTCTGCGCGGCGAATAAGGAGCGTAATCATGTCTCTCGCCAATGTTTTCAACATCGCCGGAACCGGCATGAGTGCCCAGAGCACTCGGCTCAACACCATTTCCAGCAACATTGCCAACGCTGAGACGGTGTCCTCAAGTCTGGATCAGACCTACAGGGCTCGTCATCCAGTGTTTGCCACTGTCTACCAGCAGGCTCAGAACGGTGACCGTGGATCCTTGTTCGCGGAGCAGGATGAGGTCGGCCGTGGTGTGCAGGTGCTGGGAGTTGTCGAGGATCAGAGCAGTCTGCAGCCTCGCTACGAGCCAGATCATCCCATGGCCAATGCTGACGGCTATGTCTATTACCCGAATGTCAACGTGGTCGAGGAAATGGCGGACATGATTTCTGCCAGTCGTGCGTTTCAGACCAACGTTGAAATGATGAATACCGCCAAGCAGATGCTGCAGCGGGTACTGACGCTGGGCCAGTAGGCCATCGCGAGGAAGATAGAAAATGAGCACAGTCAGTAGTGCTGGCTCGGTACTGGATCAGTACCAGCATCAGCAGGCAACCGGGCAGAACAAGGAGCTTGGTAAGAGCGAATTTCTTAATTTGCTGGTGGCGCAGCTCAACAACCAGAATCCGCTGGAGCCTCAGGGGAATGGTGAGTTCATTGCTCAGTTGGCCCAGTTCAGCCAGTTGGAGGGCATCGAGAATCTCAACAATAGTATGGGGGCGCTGCTGTCTACCTATCAGTCTTCACAGGCCCTGCAGGCCTCTTCGCTGGTCGGTCGCAAGGTGATCGTGCCGACTGACAAGGCGGTGGTCGATACCAGCGAAAGCTTTAAGGCGAGCGCCGTTCTTCCGGTAAGCAGCAGTAATGTGTACGTCAACGTCTACGACAACTCCGGCGCGTTAGTGAGCCGGATCAATCTGGGGCAGCAGGAAGCTGGCAATGTCAGTTTCATCTGGGATGGCAAGAACAGCAATGGCGAGCTGATGCCGCCGGGTACTTATAAGTTCGAGGCCCAGGCTACCTACGGTGACGAAGCCAAGGGGCTTTACACCCTGCTGCCGGCCAATGTCGACAGTGTCATCCTCGGGGGGAGCGAACTGCTGCTGAATCTTGCAGGGCTTGGCAGTGTCCCGCTGTCTAGCGTCCAGGTCATCGGCCAGTAATTTCAGGTTCTGCCGGAAACCCCGGCGAAGGAGTCTTGCATGTCTTTCAACATTGGCCTCAGCGGTTTGCGCGCTGCCTCCAAGGATCTCAACATCACTGGTAACAACATTGCCAACGCCGGTACTGCAGGGTTCAAACAGTCACGGGCGGAGTTTTCCGATGTCTATACGGCCTCCATTCTCGGCGGCGGTAGCGTGAAGCAGGGCAGTGGGGTGCTGCTGTCGAACGTCTCGCAGCTGTTCAATCAAGGGAACATCAACTACACGCAGAACGTGCTGGACCTGGCCATTAACGGCAACGGTTTCTTCCAGGTCAGCAACAATGGTGCGCTGAGCTATACCCGTGCCGGCTATTTTGGTACGGATCGAGAGGGTTATATCGTCGATAACTTTGGTTACAACCTGCAGGGCTATTTGGTTGATGCCAACGGTGTGCTGCAGCCGGGTGTGGTGGGCAACCTGCGTGTTGATGCTACCAACCAGGAGCCGCGCGCTACCTCCCAGGCCGAGCAGCGTTTCAATTTGAACTCGCGCCTGAGCGAGCCGGTTAATGGCCCGTTCAGCCCGACGGATCCGACGACCTATAACTCGTCCACTTCGTTCAATATCTACGACACTCAGGGCAATGCCCATGTGTTTTCTCAGTACTTCGTCAAGACCGGGCCGAACCAGTGGCGCATGGATGTACTGATTGACGGTGCTCATCCCAAGGCTGGTGAGGCGAATCTGGCGGCGCGAGAAGTATTGGAGGGTGGTGGTACTCCTGCCGCTGTACTGGCTGCAGCTCTCGGAGCTCTGGAGGACCCCTCGGATTTTCGCAGTCGTATTGATGCGCAGGTATCGCCGATGCTTGCTGCGGTGCCGGCACCGACTTCCGAGGACATTCTCGCTGCTATCGTACGGGTGGGGAACAATTCGCCTATCTCTATGGAGCTGGAGTTTGATGCTGCGGGCAAGCTGCAGCCCATAGGTGCTTCGGCCAACGTCTATGACCCCAATGTCAATCCTGCCCCACCGATGACGGCGGATCACTTCTGGGTCATCAACCAGGATGGCACTCTGACCTTGCGGGGGAATCAGTGGACGCCTTCGACGCTGTCGGGAGATCCGGCTATTCCGGTAGCCAATGGTGCTTTGCCCAATACTGAAGGTATGCGGCTGGATATCCGTGGTGCCACCCAGTATTCCAGCAGCTTTGCCGTCAACAGTGTGGTGCAGGATGGCTACACCACTGGTGAACTGGCGGGGCTGGAGGTGGACGAGAACGGCATGATCTATGGCCGTTATACCAATGGCCAGTCCAGGGTGCAGGGGCAGCTGCTATTGGCAGATTTCGCCAACGTGCAGGGCCTGACTCCGGTTGGCAAAACCCAGTGGGTGGAGTCGCTGGCCTCTGGTGAGCCGGTGCGCAACCCGCCACGATCCGGCACTTTGGGGGCTGTGCAATCGGGGGCTCTGGAGGACTCCAACGTTGAGCTGTCGGATCAACTGGTTAACCTGATCGTTGCTCAACGCAATTATCAGGCCAACGCCAAAACTATCGAAACCGAGAGTGCCATCACCCAGACCATCATCAACCTGCGCTGATGAGTCTCATCCGTGACAAAGCGGCAAGACAGACTTGCCGCTTTGTCTTGTCTGAACCGGCAAAACCTCGCCGCTTATTTTCATTCTTTTCTGCGTGCTCATAAAAAATCCTTTTTAATCAGTATCTTGTATTTGTTTTTGTGGGTGGCATGGGCTTTGCTTGGGAGTCTGTGAAAGAGCCAAGGGTTCGTCGCTCACTCGGAGAAACAGATGGACAAGATGCTGTACGTCGCCATGACCGGTGCGCAGAACAACACACTGGGTCTGCGTGCTCATGCCAACAACCTGGCCAACGTTTCCACCTCGGGATTTCGTCGTGACTTCGAGCAGGCACGAGCTATGCCGTTGTTCGGTGAAACCTTTCCTGCGCGAGTGTTTGCCATGAGCGAGCGACCGGCGACGGATTTCCGCCCAGGCTCGTTGCAGGAGACCGGGCGCGATCTTGACGTTGCCATCGGCGGGCAGGGCTGGATTGCCGTGCAGGCACCGGACGGCGGTGAAGCCTATGTGCGCACTGCCAGTCTCAACATTGACGCTTTGGGAATTCTGCGTACCGGCAACGGCTTGCCGGTAATGGGCAATGCAGGGCCGATTGCCGTGCCGCCGGAGCAGAAGGTGGAGATTGGCCAGGACGGCACCATCAGTATTCGTGCGCTGGGTGAAGCCCCCAATGTGTTGGCCGAGGTCGACCGCATCAAGCTGGTCAACCCGGATCCGAAAAGTCTGGAGAAGGGCACTGACGGCCTGATCCGGGTCAGGGGGCAGGCTGCCGCAGAGCCGGACGCCACTGTGCAACTGACTTCCGGCTTCCTTGAGGCGAGCAACGTCAATGCGGTGGAGGAGATGACGGCGATTCTTTCGCTGTCTCGTCAGTTTGAGTTGTCGGTGAAGATGATGCGCACCGCCGAAGATAACTCCGCCGCCATGGCTCGGGTTTTGCAGATTAGCTAATTACCAGAACGCGGCGTCATGAAAACGACGCCCGAGGAGAGACGATATGCTTCCGGCACTGTGGGTCAGCAAGACCGGTCTGTCCGCCCAGGACATGAACCTGACCACCATTTCCAACAACCTGGCCAATGTCGCCACTACCGGCTTCAAGCGTGACCGCGCCGAGTTTGAGGATCTGCTGTACCAGATCCGCCGGCAACCTGGCGCGCAGTCCAGTCAGGACAGCGAGCTGCCTTCCGGTCTGCAGTTGGGAACCGGGGTGCGCGTGGCCGGTACGCAAAAGATCTTTACTCCCGGTAGTCTGCAGACAACCGAGCAGCCGTTGGATCTGGCCATCAACGGTCGTGGCTTCTTCCAGATCCTGCAGCCGGACGGCACCATCGCCTATACCCGTGATGGCAGCTTCCATCTCAATGCCGATGGCCAGATCGTCACCTCGCAGGGCTTTGCCCTGGAGCCGGCCATCGTTCTTCCTGGGGAAGTGCGTACCTTCACTGTCGGTGAGGACGGTACCGTGTCGGTTACCACTGCTGGCAACCCGCAGCCGCAGATAATCGGCAACATCCAGTTGGCCGACTTCGTCAACCCGGCCGGCCTGGAAGCTGTCGGCAACAACCAGTTCCTCGAGACTGCCTCCAGCGGTGCGCCGCAGGTGAGCAATCCGGGGCTCAACGGTGTGGGTACCACATTGCAGAACACTCTGGAGAACTCCAACGTCAGCGTAGTAGAGGAGCTGGTCAACATGATCACGACCCAGCGGGCCTACGAGATGAACTCCAAAGTGATCTCCACAGCCGATCAGATGCTGTCGTTCGTGACGCAGAACCTCTGATTTTCCTGATTTCGCTCTGAATGCCGCGAGGTATGTGGCCATGACCCGGAAAATGCTTTGTCTCCCCCTGCTGGCCTGGATTCTGCTGGCCAGTGGCTGCGTGGCGCCAACTGCCAGGCCGGATGACCCCTATTACGCCCCGGTGCTGCCGCGCACGCCGTTGCCACAGGCGCAGAATAACGGCGCCATTTACCAGGCGGGGTTCGAGAACAATCTATATAACGACCGCAAGGCGTTCCGTGTGGGGGACATCATCACCATCACCCTCAATGAGCGCACCCAGGCAAGCAAGAATGCCAACAGCAATATCCAGAAGGACAGCAGTGCCAATCTGGGGCTGACCTCGCTGTTTGGCTCCTCTGTTTCGGCCAGCAATCCGCTGACCGGCGGTAGCATGGATCTGGGTGTCAATTTTAATGGCGAGCGTGAGGCTTCTGGCTCCGGGCAGGCCGGGCAGAGTAACAGTCTGTCTGGTTCGATCACCGTAACCGTGGCGGAAGTGCTGCCCAACGGCATTCTCGCGTTACGTGGGGAAAAGTGGATGACGCTCAATACGGGAGATGAGCTGGTGCGCATTTCCGGGCTGGTGCGAGCCGACGATATTGCGACTGACAACACCGTGTCCTCCACCCGTGTGGCTGATGCGCGGATTACCTACTCCGGTACCGGCGCCTTCGCCGATGCCAGCCAGCCGGGCTGGCTGAGCCGCTTCTTCCTCAGCCCGATGTGGCCGTTCTGAGCAAGGGTATGATGATGAAACTGCGCATGTCCCCAGCCGTCACGAGTTCTGCTCGTGAAGCTTTCAGCCTTCCTCGGCGTGACTCTATGGCGCGCAGCTCGCTGCGCCAGCCCGCTGCTCGGACACTGTCCTGTCGTCAGCAATTCGCTCTGGAGTCACGCGGCTACCGGCGTCGTGGTGCCAACGACTGGCTGTTGCTGGCGACTTTGCTGCTGTGCCTGTTGCTGAGCCTGCCGGTGCATGCCGAGCGGCTCAAGGATCTGGCGACCATCCAGGGTGTGCGCAGCAACCAACTGATCGGCTATGGCCTGGTGGTCGGTCTCAATGGCAGTGGCGACCAGACTACTCAGACGCCCTTTACTGTGCAGACCTTCAACAACATGCTGGCGCAGTTCGGCATCAAGGTACCGCCAGGTGGCAACGTGCAGTTGAAGAACGTTGCTGCAGTCTCGGTGCATGCTGAGCTGCCGCCGTTCGCCAAGCCAGGTCAGACTATCGACATCACCGTATCTTCTATCGGCAATGCCAAGAGTCTGCGTGGCGGCAGTCTGCTGATGACTCCGCTCAAGGGGATCGACGGCAACGTCTACGCCATTGCTCAGGGCAATCTGGTGGTTGGCGGCTTCGACGCGGGTGGTGCCGATGGTTCACGGATCACCGTCAATGTGCCGTCGGCCGGTCGCATTCCTGGCGGTGCCACGGTAGAGCGGCCGGTGCCCAGCGGTTTTGACCAGGGCAACTACCTGACACTGAACCTCAACCGCCCGGATTTCACCACGGCAAAAAACATTGTCGACCAGATCAATAATCTACTCGGCCCTGGCGTGGCTCAAGCCATCGATGGCGGCTCGATCCGCGTCAGTGCGCCATTGGATCCGGCACACCGGGTCGACTACCTGTCGGTGCTGGAGAACCTTGAGGTGGAGGCCGGCAAGGCAGTGGCCAAGGTCATCATCAACTCGCGTACCGGCACCATCGTCATTGGTCAGGATGTGCGCGTGCAGCCGGCTGCGGTAACTCATGGCAGCCTGACTGTGACCATTACCGAGGACCCCATCGTCAGCCAGCCGGAAGCCTTTTCCGGAGGTCAGACTGCGGTGGTGCCGCGCTCTCGCGTAGGAGCCGAGCAGGAGGCCAAGCCGATGTTCAAGTTCGGCCCGGGCACCAGCCTCGACGAGATCGTTCGCGCCGTTAACCAGGTAGGCGCGGCGCCTTCCGACCTGATGGCGATCCTGGAAGCGCTCAAGCAGGCTGGCGCATTGCAGGCCGAGCTGATCGTGATCTGAGGAGGCATTCATGGACTCACGACTTTCTGCCGGCCTGCTCGGCACGGGAATCAGCCCGCTTGACAGCGGCGCCGTCACCGATCTGAACCGTCTCAACCAGTTCAAGGTGGGCGGCGACACCGAGCAGAACATCCGCAAGGTGGCTCAGGAATTCGAATCGCTGTTCATGAATGAAATGCTTAAGGCCATGCGCTCAGCCAACGCAGTGTTCGGCGAGGATAACTTCCTCAATAGCAGCGAGAGCAAGACTTACCAGGACATGCATGACCAGCAGTTGGCCGTGACCCTATCCAGGGAAGGCCGTGGTATTGGCCTGGCTGATGTGCTGGTGCGACAGATGTCGAAGCTCAAGCAGGGCCCCAGCCGACCCAATCCTTTTGCCCAGATCGAACAGCCAGCGGCCAGTGATGAGCCGCTGGTCGCTACTGACCCGTTACGTGATGATGCGGCGTTACTCAACCGGCGTCGCCTTGCTGTGCCGGGCAAGCTGACTGATCGCTTGCTGGCCGGTATTGTGCCGACTGCGGCAGAAACTTCGGACAAGAGTCTGGCAGGCGAGGACTGGATTGCTGCGCGGCCTCGGACTGAGCCGGCATTGTCCAGCGGCAGCACTGATACCTTTGCCGGCCGCCGCCTGGCCCAGCCGCCACTTGCTCCGGGCAAGGCTGCCTTTAGCTCACCGCAGGAATTTGTTGCCACCATGCTACCCATGGCCGAAGCGGCCGCGAGCAAGATTGGTGTGGATCCTCGCTACCTGGTCGCGCAGGCCGCGCTGGAAACCGGCTGGGGCAAGTCCATCATACGTACCGGTGATGGCGGCAGCAGTTACAACCTGTTCGGCATCAAGACACACCAGAGCTGGAATGGCGATTCGGCACGAGTGCTGACCACCGAATACCGCGATGGCAAGCCCGTGCGCGAGGTGGCGAAGTTCCGCGCATACGACTCCTATGCCCAGAGCTTCGAGGACTACGTCAGCTTTTTGCAGAGTAATGGTCGTTACCAGAAGGCCTTGAGTGCTACGGAGAACCCCGAGCGCTTCGTCCAAGAACTGCAGCAGGCGGGTTATGCAACGGATCCGAATTACGCACGCAAGATCTCGCAGATTGCCCGCAAGATGCAGACCTATCAGGCTGTGGCTGCCGCCGACGGCGCCACCGCGAGAATTTGAGGTTGAAGCATGGCTGATTTGATGAGCATAGGCCTTTCCGGGCTCGCAGCGTCCAAGACCTCGCTGACTGTCACTGGCCACAACATCACCAACGTCAACACGCCGGGGTATTCACGCCAGGATACCTCGCAGGCGGCGCGGGTACCGCAGTTCAGTGGTGCCGGTTACATTGGCACGGGAACCTCGCTGACGGACATTCGTCGCAGTTACAGCGAATTTCTTACCACTCAAGTGCGCAGCAGCACGGCGCTGAGCGCCGACGTTAAATCCTACCTCGGGCAGATCAGCCAGCTCGATTCGCTTCTGGCCGGCTCGACCACCGGCATTACGCCATCATTGCAGAAGTTCTTCGGTGCTCTGCAGACGGCGGCCGAAGACCCTGCCAATATTCCGGCGCGGCAACTGGTGTTGTCCGAAGCCGAAGGCCTGGCGCGTCGCTTCAACGGTCTGTATGCCAGCCTCAGCAGCCAGAACGAATTCACCAACAAGCAGATGCAGGTGGTTACCGAGCAGGTCAACCGTCTGGCCGGCACCGTTGGCCAGCTCAATGAGGCTATCGGCCGCGCGTCAGCAGCCGGCGGTGTGCCGAACGATCTGCTGGACGCCCGAGACGAGGCGGTTCGCCAACTTTCCGAGTACATCGGCGTTACCGTAGTGCCGCAGGACGACAACACCTTCAACCTGTTTATCGGCAGCGGCCAGCCGCTGGTGATTGGCAATTCCGTGTCGCGAGTCGAGGCGGTTCCTGGTCGCGGCGATCCGACCCGTTTCGATATTGATTTCATCAGCGGTGGCTCGCGTCAGAGCATCACCACTCAGATTACCGGTGGAGAGCTTGGCGGCCTGCTGCGCTACCGTGAGGAAGTGCTGGACGCCAGCTTCAATGCCCTGGGGCGTCTGGCCATGGTGATTGGCGAGGAGCTCAATGCCCAGCTCGGCCAGGGGCTGGATCTGAAGGGTGATGTTGGCGTCAATCTGTTCAAGGACAGCAACAGCTCGGATTTGCTTGGTCACCGCGTGCGTGCCTTCAGCGACAACATTTCCCAGGTTTCCGGCACACTGTCGATTGACAACCATCGTCTGCTGCATGCCAGTGACTACCGCCTGGAGTATGACGGCAGTACCTATCGCGCGCGGCGCCTCAGTGACAATGCGGAGATTACGGTCGATGCGAGCAACTTCCCCGAGCTACGCTTCAGCGACGCAACGGGCAATGATCAGGGCTTCAGTGTCACTCTGAGCGGCGCTCCTTTTGCCGGAGATCGCCTGTTGCTGCAGCCGACCCGTAACGGCTCACTGGACATTGCGGCGGTACTTGATCAGCCCGATCAACTGGCCCTTGCGGCGCCGCTGCGTAGCGAAGCGCACATCCAGAATCGTGGCACCGGGCAGATCGGCCAGCCCACTGTGCTCTCGGTCATCGACCCGGCTAACCCGCCTGCAGGTTATCCGGCAGGCAGTTACTTGTCCGATGCGCTGCAGCAGGCCACGGTCGAAGCGGTTGGCAGTCTGACCATGCGCTACGATGAGGCAACTGGCGAGCTGGTGTTTCAGGCGCCGCTGCCGGCCGGGGTATCGGTTACTCCGGCAGCACTGTCGGTCACTCCGGGGCAGAACAACACGCTCAGCTATGAGCTGGAAGTCAGCGTCGGCGGTGTGACCCAGAGCTTTCGTATCGAGCAGAGCTTCAGTGGGCGTCCGCAGGAGGGTGATACCTTCAGCGTCGGTCACAATGACAAGGGCGTATCCGACAACCGTAATGCTCTGGAGTTGGTCAACCTGCAGACTCGTGAGCTGGTTGGAATCCGTCAGGGCGCAGCGGGACTGTCCGGGATGAACCTGACCGACGCTTACGGCGATTTGGTCGAGCGGGTCGGCACGCTGACCGCCCAGGCACGTCTCGACGATGATGCTACCAGTGCCATCCTCAAGCAGGCCACTGACAGCCGCGATTCGCTGTCAGGTGTCAATCTGGACGAGGAAGCGGCCAATCTCATCAAGTTTCAGCAGTACTACCAGGCATCAGCACAGATCATTCAGACGGCACGCACCCTGTTCGACACACTGATCAGTTCCGTCCGCTGACGGTGGGCACTCGCTGCAGGCGTTGGTTACCAACAGGGTATGTTTCGAAAGGCGGTAATACAGAGGCTTCGATATGCGTATCTCCACTATCCAGGCGTTCAACAACGGCGTAAACGGCCTGCAGCGCAACTACTCGAACGTGATTCGTACCCAGGAGCAGATCAGCACGGGCAACCGTATTCTTACTCCGGCCGACGATCCGGTGGCCTCGGTTCGACTGCTGCAGCTGGAGCAGCAGCAGAGTGTGCTTGGTCAGTACAAGGACAACCTCACTGCGGCGCAGAACAGTCTGCAGCAGGAAGAGGTCACGCTGAACTCCATCAATACCGTGCTGCAACGCGTGCGCGACCTGCTGGTGGAGGCAGGTAACGGCTCACGCAGCATGGAGGATCGGCAATCCATCGCTGCCGAGCTGGCCGAGCGGGAAAAGGAGTTGCTCGGTCTTATGAACACTCGCAATGCCCGCGGCGAGTACATCTTCGCCGGCTATCAGGGTAAGACCCAGCCATTTTCCGTTCAGCCTGACGGCAGTTATCTGTATGCCGGCGACGATGGCCAGCGTGAGTTGCAGATCGCCAGTTCGCTGCAGATTCCCATCAGCGACAGTGGCCGGGCACTGTTCGAGAGTGGTAGCAATGCTGCGCGCCTGAGCATCAGTCCGGCCGACGGCACGCTCAGCGGTGCACTGGTCGATGACGAGGTGTCCTTCGCGCGCTTTCCGCAGGGGGGAATTCGCCTGGACTTCAACGACCCGGACGATCCCTACAGCTACGAGCTGATACCGGTGGATGAGCTGGGCAATGACGGAACTCCGATTCCCGGACGGCTCAACGAGGATGAAGACACCCTGGTGCGTTATCAGGGCGCTGCCTTCTATGTGAATGGAGTGCCTGAGAATCTTCCGGCCACTTTTACCGTTACGCCGCCGGATGATGATCCGCAGACTGCGCCGGCCAACAAGGTGGGCATCCTTGACACCATCGCCACGGTACGCAAGGTGCTGGAGCAGGCTACGGATCAGCTCGAGGGCAGTCGTCAGGTGCGCGATGCTGTCGCGCTTGGGCTGACCAACCTGGATAACGGCATGACGGTACTGGATCAGGGGCGGGGCAAGATCGGCGCACGTCTCAATGTGATCGAGACGACTCTGACTGACAACGAGGATGTCACGCTGGTCAACCAGTCCGTGCAGGCCGAACTGCGTGAGCTGGACTATGCCGAGGCGCTATCGCGGCTGTCGTTCCAGTCCATCGTGCTTGAGGCTGCGCAGCAGAGCTATGTGAAAATCGCCGGGCTGAATCTGTTCAATCACATGTAACCATACGGCAGGTTCAGCGGAAGGAAAGCGGGCCGGGAGAATCCCGGCCCGGTCGTTTTCAGAGGAAGGCGAACTTGGCGATGAAGATGATGCACAGCACGTAGAGGCTAACCGAGACCTTGTCGCGCTGACCGGTCAGCAGCTTCAGTGTGGCGTAGGTGAGGAAGCCCAGGGCGATGCCGTTGGCGATGGAGAAGGTCAGCGGCATCATCACCACGGTGACGATGGCCGGAATGGTATCGGTGTGATCCTTCCAGTCGATGTGTGCCATGCCGCTCATCATCAGCATCGCCACGTAGATCAGTGCACCGGCAGTGGCATAGGCAGGGATCATGCCGGCCAGCGGTGCGAAGAACATCGCGCAGAGGAACAGGAAGCCGACTGTGATTGCCGTCAGCCCGGTGCGGCCGCCTGCAGCGACACCTGCGGCACTTTCCACGTAGCTGGTTACCGGCGGGCAGCCGACCACGGCACCGACCACACTGGAGGTGGAGTCAGCCTTCAGTGCTCTCGACAGGTTCTGGATTTTGCCGTCCTCGTCTACCAGGTTGGCACGATGCGCCACGCCCATCAGGGTACCGGCGGTGTCGAACATGTTGACGAAGAGGAAGGCCAGAATCACGCTGACCATTGCCACGTTGAGCGCGCCAGCCACGTCCATGGCGAGGAAGGTCGGCGCCAGGCTCGGCGGCATCGATACCAGTCCACCATACTCCACCAGGCCCAGAGCCCAGCCGATGGCGGTTACGCCGAGCATGCTGAAGAGAATCGCGCCGAATACGTTGCGGTGGCTAAGTACGGCGATCAGCAGGAAGCAGATAGCGGCCAGCAGAGCCGACGGGTCGCCAAAAGAGCCCATGGTCAGCAGAGTAGCCGGACTGTCGACCACTATGCCGGCGGTCTTCAGGCCAATCAGCCCGAGGAACAGACCCACCCCGGCACCCATGGCGAAGCGCAGGCTCATGGGAATGCTGTTGAGCAGCCATTCGCGGATCTTCGACAGGCTCATGATCATGAACAGTACGCCGGAAATGAACACAGCGCCCAGCGCTATCTCCCAGCTATAGCCCATGTCACCGACTACCGTGTAGGTGAAGAAAGCGTTCAGCCCCATGCCCGGCGCCAGACCCACCGGCCAGTTGGCGTACAGTCCCATCAGAAAGCAGCCCAGTGCCGCACCGATACAGGTAGCGACGAAGGCCGCACCATGATCAATGCCGGCGGCAGCCATGATGTTGGGATTGACGAAGATGATGTAGGCCATGGTGACGAAGGTCGTCAGGCCTGCCAGTAGTTCGGTCCGAATAGTGGTGCGGTGCTCGGTCAGCTTGAAGAATCGGTCCAGTAGGCCGGTTCTTTCCACCACTTGAGTCGCCTGTTGTTCTTGTTTGACGCTTTCCACAGCGGATACTCCTCATTTCTTTTGTTGTGTACCGCCCAGAGCCCTGTGCAAGACCCACGACTCTCTGAGGCAGGCGGTGTCGTATGTAGTGCTTCCTCGCCTAGTTATTGACCGAGCGGTCAAGAAGTCACTCGATCGCGATTATCCTGTTGTATACAAAAAAATCAATAAATGTTTTCACTGTTGCATCTATGCAACGTTAGCCAATTGCTGAGTAGATAGCGGTCGGATATGTCGACAATCCGTCTTTTACAAGCATTTAATCCCTGAAAATCAATAGGATGCCGACTTCGGCGGGGTGACATGGAACTGTGCGAGAGAGGTCCGATAAGGAGGATCGCAGCCCTATATCGGTAACGGGTCTGAGATGGGCTTCCATTATGAAGAAAGAATTGAAACTTTCCGAAAGATCAGCCGGTATTTTCTGCTGGAAAAACTGTCAAGAAAGCAACGCATCACAGATGCGCTGATTGGTTGCTTTGTGTACAATTGGCCTACTTTTCCTCCGAGTTTTCCGCTCGGAGCTCGTCAGATACCGGATAGTTCACAGTAGAGTCGCATACGGCGATTCTCATTGACGCGAGCCAGCATGAACGATCAATTGCAGCCTCTGAAGAAGCAGCCGCGACTTGGCAAGAGCCGTAGCGGGACGCAGGACGATGTCGTATACGCCCACATCTTCGATGCCATCCTTGAACAGCGGCTGGCGCCTGGCACCAAGCTGAGCGAGGAAGCGCTGGGAGAGATCTTCGGCGTCAGCCGTACCATTATCCGCCGTGCCCTGTCGCGTCTGGCCCACGAGGGCGTGGTGCTGCTGCGGCCAAATCGCGGTGCCGTGGTGGCCAGCCCTAGCGTCGACGAAGCCCGGCAGATTTTTTACGCCCGTCGCCTGGTTGAGCGCGCCATTACCGAACTGGCAGTGCAATATGCCACCGCCGAGCAACTGGCCGAATTGCGCCAGATGGTACGTGACGAGCAGGACTGCTTTTCCCGCGGTGATCGTGGCGCCGGTATCCGGCTGTCTGGGGAGTTTCACATCAAGCTGGCCGAGGCTGCCCGCAATGCACCGCTGGTGAGCTTCCAGCGCAGCCTGGTGTCGCAGACCTCACTGATCATCGCCCAGTACGAAAGCGGTGGCCGTTCGCATTGTTCATACGATGAGCACAACAAGCTGATCGACGCCATCGAGGCAGGTGATGCCGAGCGTGCGGTACACCTGATGATGCACCATATGGATCACATCGACAGCAAGCTGAATCTGGACGAAGACAGCGCCTCGGATGATCTGCATGCGGTGTTTTCGCACCTGCTGCAAACCCGCAAGAAAACAGGTCGCAACGCTGCCAGTCGTTGATCCTGACGCTCGCCGCCACCGCAGCGGCGGGCTTTCCCTCGGCGGGCCGTGCGGCTAGACTGCCGCGCCATCACCATCCCTGATTGTTGCTGCCATGGCTGCTCAAGTCGAACCCTTCTGGAAACGCAAGACTCTTGACCAGCTCGATGCGGCAGAGTGGGAGTCGCTGTGCGATGGCTGTGGTCTGTGCTGCCTGCAGAAGCTAGAGGATGAGGACGACGGTAGCGTCTACTACACCAGCATCGCCTGTCGTCTGCTTGACTTGCAGAGCTGCCGCTGCAGCGACTATCCCAATCGCACTCGTCATGTGCCGGACTGCATCCAGCTCACCCCGGATCAGGCTGGGCAGTTTCACTGGTTGCCACCGACCTGTGCCTATCGTCTGATCAGCGAAGGCAAGGATCTGCCGCTTTGGCATCATCTGGTCTGCGGCGACCCGGAGGCGGTGCATGCCGAGCGTATTTCCCGGGCCGGGCGCATGCTTAGTGAAGACAGTGTGGCGGAAGAGGACTGGGAGCAGTACCTGATCTTTCGCGCTGGTTGATTCCGCGCCGGGCCCGTGGCAAATCTGTGTTCGTGCGCGGAATTGCCTGCTCGCACCGGGGTCATACCGCCATCCGACTGCCCGTCTCTGGAGAACCCATGATGCGTCTGTTCCGTCTGTCGCTGTATGCCTCCCTACTGTCTGCCAGCCTGAGTCTGCCGGCCTGGGCCGCAGTACAGAAGGTCGACCTTGATTATCTGGTGCGCTTTTTGCCGGAAACCGGCCAGGCCGAGGTACGCATCACCCTGGAGAAAGGCGAGCGAGTACGCAAACTGGATTTCAACCTGGGGGAGGAGGGGCGCTATAGCGATTTTCAGGCTGATGGTCAGTGGTCGCAGGAAACCCCGGGGCGAGGCCTGTGGCAGCCGGCCGAAGGGCGGAGCAGTCTGAGCTACCGTGTGCGCATTGAGCACGAGCGCAAGCCCGGACGCTATGACGCGCGGATGACGCCGGACTGGGCGCTGTTTCGCGGTGATGATCTGGTGCCGGCAGCGGCGCTGGATCAGGTGGACAAGACCGAGTTGGTATCGCGCTTGCAGTTCGAGCTGCCCAAGGGCTGGAAGAGCGTGGAGACCGGCTGGCCGCGTATCGGCAAGAACCGCTTCCGCATCGACAACCCGCAGCGCCGCTTCGACCGCCCGACCGGCTGGATGCTGGCTGGCAAGTTGGGTACCCGGCGCACGCGCCTGGGCGATACCGATATCACCATCGCCGCGCCAGTGGGCGAGGGCATGCGGCGTATGGACGTGATGACCCTGCTGACCTTCGTCTGGCCGCAGATGCAGCAGGTGTTCCCGCGCGATCCGAGCAAGCTGCTGATTGTCGGCGCGGGCGATCCGATGTGGCGCGGCGGCCTGTCGGCGGCCAACTCCTATTTCATGCATTCGGATCGCCCGCTGGTCAGCGAGAACGGCACCAGTTCCCTGGTGCATGAACTGGTGCATGTGTTTGGGCGTATCTATGGCCGCGATCGCAGCGACTGGATCGCCGAGGGGCTGGCCGAGTACTACGCCATTGAGCTGATGCGTCGTGCCGGCGGCATAAGCGAAGATCGCTATCAGAAGATCCGTGAGCAGCTGATCCGCTGGAGCAAGCCTGTGCGCAGTCTGCGTACCGACAACTCCAGCGGCCCGGTTACCGCCCGGGCGGTTCTGTTGCTGCAGGAGCTGGACCGGGAGATTCGGCAGAAGACCCGGGGCAAGGGCGCGCTGTCACTGGACGACGTGACCCGAGGCTTGATGCGCCTGGATCGGGTCAGCACACAGGACTTTATCGACATTACCGAGAACGTTATTGGCGGGCCATCCAAGACCCTGGATACACGTCTGCTGCGTTGAGGCAGCGGATCGCTCATCGATCCGGCTGAACGCCACAGGCGGAGGCATTGCCTGATGCTGGTAGGAGTCATTGTCTGGGAGTACCCATGCATCTGCCCCGTTCTGCCGTGCTGCTACTTGTCTGTGCCTGTAGTCCCCTGGCCGGGGCGCAGCAGGCTATCACCACGCCGCCGTCTGCCGCGCCAGGGAGCGCCACGCCGCAGCCATACGGCCAGCCACTGGGGCCTGCCTTGATCCGGCGGCAGGGTTCGACACCGCTGTTGCCGCCGTTGCCAGTGTCGGCTCAGCCGGATGAGCGTTCAGGCGTATCAGGTGATCGACCGCTGCCTCTTCTTGAGGAGCAGTTGCGGCGCAACGGTCGGGGATCGCCGACGCAGCATCGGCAGGACTGAGCGCCGAAGGCTGCTCAGTGACCAGGCGCTACGCCCAGCACGCGGAACAGGAAGGCATACTCCAGAGCCACATCGCGGATGCCCTGGTAGCGTCCGCTCATGCCGCCGTGTCCGGCTTCCAGATCGGTCTTGAGCAGTAGCAGGTTGTCATCGGTCTTGCTGGCGCGCAGTCGGGCTACCCATTTGGCGGCTTCCCAGTACTGCACGCGACTGTCGTTGTAACCGGCCACGGCCAGGATGGCCGGGTAGGCCTGGGCGCGCACGTTCTCGTAGGGCGCATAGGCGCGGATGCGTTGGTACACGTCTGGCTGATTCGGGTCGCCCCACTCGTCGTACTCGGTGATGGTCAGCGGTAGATCCGGGTTGAGCATGGTGTTGAGCACATCGACGAAGGGCACCTCGGCGATGGCAGCGGCGAACAGCTCTGGCCGCTGGTTTAGTACCGCGCCAATCAGCAGGCCGCCGGCGCTGCCGCCACTGATGGCCAGTTGTGCCGGATTGGTCAGGCCGTCGGCAATCAACTGTTCGGCGCAGGCGATAAAGTCGTCGAAGGTGTTCTGCTTGTGCTCCATTTTGCCGGCACGGTACCAGTCCTCACCCATTTCGCCACCGCCACGGACGTGGGCGATGGCGAAGATAAAGCCGCGCTCAAGCAGGCTTAGGCGGGCATGGGAGAACCAGGGGTCGAGGCTGCTGCCATAGGCTCCGTAGCCGTACAGGTACAAGGGTGCCGGTGTGCCGGCGGCGAACACCTCGCGGCGTGCCACCAGGCTGATCGGCACCTGGCTGCCGTCGCTGCTGGTGGCCCAGAGACGGCGGCTTTCGTAGGCCTCGGCGTCGAACGGGCCTTCCACCGGTGTTTGTTTGAGCACCTGCTGCTCGCCGCTTGCCAGTGTCAGCTGGCGAACCTGCGCGGGGCGGCCCAGCGCCTCGTAACGCAGGCGGATCGCTTCGCTGTGAAATTCCAGGCTGTCCTGAATGTAGAGGCTGTAGGCCGCGTCCGGCAGTCGCACGCGGTAGGTCGCGGCGCCTTGCGGCTGAACCTCCAGTACCGGCAGGCCACCTTCGCGCAGGGAGAGTACCAGGGCGTGCTGCTTCAGGGTCACGCCTTCGAGCATTACCTGTTCGTTATGGGCGCGAATCTGCTGCCAGTAGGGGCGCTGCGGAGTTTCTTCCGGCGCGCGATACAGTGCGAAGTTGATACCGCACAGGTTGCTGCGGATCAGCCAGCACCACTGTCCATCGAGCATGCCGTGATCGGCATCGTACTCGTGGCCTTCCAGGCGCTGAGCCAGGCAGGTGAAGTTGCCCTGCGGCTGATCGGCATCAAGCACCCAGACTTCGCTGGTGGTCTTGCTACCCAGTTGCAGGATCAGTTGGCGCTCGGAGCTGGAACGATAGCAGTGCAGGAAGAAGCGACCGTCGCCTTCCTCAAATACCAATTCGGCCCCTTCGCTGCCCAGGCGGTGGCGGTACAGTCTATGGGGACGGTGGGTGTCGTCCAGTTCGCCGAAAAACAGTGTCTGGCTGTCGTTGGCCCAGGTCATGCTGCCGTCGCAGCGTTCGAAGGGCAGTTCGCTGACCAGGCCGCTGTCCAGCTCCTTGACGTACAGGCGGTAGGTCTCGTCGCCGCTGTTGTCGAGGCTGTAGGCCAGGCGCCGCTGATCCGGGCTGATGTTGAAGGCGCCGATGGCCAGATAGCCGTTGCCGGCCAGTGCATTGGGGTCGAGCAGCAGAGTTTCGCTGGCACTGTCGATCTCCAGCGTGTCGTCGGCCGGTCGACGGCAGCGATAGTGACGCGGGTACTCGTCGCCGGCAGTGGTGCGTTGGTAGTAGAGGTAGTCGCCCCAGGGGGTAGGCAGCGACAGGTCGGTCTCGCGGAGGCGCCCCCGGATTTCCTCGAAAAGCGCCTCGCGCAACGCTTTCTGTGGTTCCAGCACGGCCTCCAGGTAGGCATTCTCCGCCTGCAGATAAGCCAGTACTTCATCGGTGTCGCGATTTTCCAGCCAGCGATATGGATCGGTGCCGGCTTCCTGGCGGGCGAGGGGGGCAGCGGTCATGGTGCAACTCCAGTGTGGGCGCAGCGACGCCCGGACACTACCGACCGATGGTAAAGACATTGCTTGCAGGCCTTGAGCCTGCAGCGTGCCCCGCCGTCTTTGCGGAAGTGCCCGGCAGGGGCGCCGAGCCGGATAAAAGCCGCTATCATAAGCATCCTTTTGCCAGACCTGCCATGTCGCACCTGCTGATGATGAACGAAAACGATTATGTGCTTGCCTGGGCCGCCTATGGAGTGGCCGCGTTGGGTTGTCTGCTGGTGTGGATGCGTATGACCCGCTGGATGTGGCGCTACCTGCGCGAACCGCTGCGGGTACTGATGGCGGTGTTGCTGCTGAGTCCAACCATTGTTGATCCTGCGCGCGAGTTGTTTGCGCCGGCCATTGCCGTTACTGCCATGGATCTTTTGCTCAAGGTTGGTAATAACGCCTGGCGGGCGGTGGCGGATCTGGCTCTCTATGGGTTGATTGCTTTGGGTGTCTATCTGGTATTCGTGGCCGTGCGCTGGCCCATTGAGCGTTGGTGGCGTGGACGCAGGGCTGTGAAGCCAGCCGTGCCGGAGGATCCTCGTACTCTGCGCGAGCGCCTGGCAGACGATGATATGCCCGGCTGACGCCTGGAACCACGCCTCTGACCCCTTGCGGCCCGGGGCTTGCCGGGTCAGCATGCTGCCATCACCCTAAAGAAGGCCCGTGACCAGCATGGCATGCAGCCTGGCTGAAACACCGTACCCGCTTGTTCCAGGCAAGGAGACCTGACCCGATGTGCGAATTGCTCGGCATGAGCGCCAATGTTCCTACCGATATCGTTTTCAGCTTTACCGGGCTGATGCAGCGTGGCGGACGTACCGGCCCGCATCGAGACGGATGGGGCATCGGCTTCTACGAAGGGCGGGGGCTACGCGTGTTTCAGGATCCGCGGGCAAGCAGCGAGTCTGAGGTGGCGCAACTGGTGCAGCGCTATCCGATCAAGAGCGAGGTAGTGATCGGCCACATCCGTCAGGCCAACGTCGGCAAGGTTTGTCTGGCCAACACTCATCCCTTTGTGCGCGAACTGTGGGGGCGCAACTGGTGCTTTGCCCACAATGGCCAGTTGGCAGGACTCGAAGGCGCTACCAGCTTCTACCGGCCAGTCGGCGATACCGACAGCGAGGCGGCCTTCTGCGATCTGCTCAACCGCGTGCGCCGAGCCTTCCCCGAGCCTGTATCTGTGGAGATGCTGTTGCCTGTGCTGGTAGCGGCCTGTTCCAGCTACCGCCAACTGGGCGTATTCAATTGCCTGCTTAGTGACGGAGACTGGCTGTTCAGTTTCTGTAGCAGCAAGCTGGCGCATATCACCCGGCGTGCGCCATTCGGTCCGGCGCAGCTCAAGGACGCCGATCTGAAGGTGGATTTTCAGGCGGAAACCACACCTGATGACGTGGTCACGGTGATCGCTACCGAGCCTCTGACCGAGAACGAGCAGTGGTCGCTGTACCAGCCAGGAGAATGGCGGCTTTGGCGGCGTGGCGAGTGCCTCGCCCATGGGCGGGCCTGAGATGTTGCGCAGTTATCTGCGACTTGTGCTGTTCGCCTGCGGCCTGTTGATTGGAGTGCAGGTCCCCGCTTTTATCGACGACTACGCCAAGCGGGTGGAGGCCCATCGTATCGAATCGCAGCAGAGTCTGGAGGGCTTTGCCGAAACCGCCGGACGCTTCTTCGATGGTGATCTGCAGGCACTGGTGGCGCACTACTGGGCCAGCGTTGATCCGGTAATGCGCAGCGACGCCCAGAGCATCGAATACCTGGTGCAGCGCGCGGCCCTGCTCGAGCGCGAATGGCTGGCAATGCAGGGTGCCTGGTACCGTCAAGTCTGGCACCTGGTCAGTGCTGCTGACCGGCAGTTGCTGGATGAAACCCTGCGAGCCTTCCGCTATCAGGTACTGCTGACACCGCAGGCGATTCTCTGGGGTCTGTGTGGAGCGCTGCTGCTGGCCTGGTTGCTGGAGTCGCTATTGCTGCTCGCCGGCGAGCTGTTGGGCGCTGGGCGTACCCGACGTGTCCGGCAGCGGCACTGGAACTGAGTCTGCACGGACAAACGCCGCGATGATCACGGCGGTTTCGTTTCCGCTTGTGGTTACTTGGACAGATAGCGCATGCCTTCCTCCAACCCCTGCAGGGTCAGCGGATACATGCGATCTTCTATCAGCTCGCGCACCAGTCCGGTGGAGGCCGTGTAGTCCCAGGTCTGTCGCGGATAAGGGTTGATCCAGATGAGTTTCTTGAACTTCTCGGTAAAGCGCCTCATCCAGACGTAGCCGGCTTCCTCGTTCCAGTGCTCGACGCTGCCGCCGGGCTGGGTTATCTCGTAAGGCGCCATGGCGGCATCACCGACGAATACCACCTTGTAGTCGGCGCCGTACTTGTGCAGCAGGTCGAGGGTGGAGGTGCGCTCGCTGGTGCGACGCAGATTGTTTTTCCATACGCTTTCGTAAATGAAGTTGTGGAAGTAGAAGTACTCCAGGTGCTTGAACTCGGTTTTGCAGGCGGAAAACAGTTCCTCACAAACCTTGACGTGGGCATCCATCGAGCCGCCTATGTCCAGCAGCAGAAGCAGCTTCACCGTGTTGCGTCGTTCCGGACGCATCTGGATGTTGAGCAGGCCGCCATCCCTCGCGGTATGGTCGATGGTGCCGTCCAGATCCAGTTCCTCGGCCGCGCCCTCGCGGGCGAACTTGCGCAAGCGGCGCAGGGCGATCTTGATGTTGCGGGTGCCCAGTTCTACCTGATCGTCGAGATTCTTGTATTCACGCTGATCCCAGACCTTAACCGCCCGGCCCTGGCGTTTGCCGGCATCGCCGATGCGAATGCCCTCGGGGTTGTAGCCGCCGGAGCCGAACGGGCTGGTACCGCCGGTGCCGATCCACTTGTTGCCGCCTGAGTGTTTCTCCTTCTGCTCCTCGAGGCGCTTCTTGAATTCCTCGATCAGTTTGTCCAGGCCGCCGAGGCTCTGAATTTGTGCGCGCTCTACCTCAGTCAGGTGGCGTTCGAACTCCTTGCGCAGCCATTCTTCGGGAATCAGCGCCTCAAGATGTTCGTTGAGGTTCTCCAGGCCCTTGAAGTAGGCGCCGAAAGCACGGTCGAACTTGTCGAAGTGGCGTTCGTCCTTTACCAGAATCGCACGGGCGAGGTAGTAGAACTCGTCCATGTCGGCGAACACGACGTTGTGCTTGAGCGCGTTGATCAGGTCGAGCAGCTCGCGCACCGATACCGGCACCTTGGCTGCGCGCATTTCGTTGAACAAATTGAGTAGCATGCTATGCCCTCATAGAAGTCTGTGACTGCCTGTAGCCACTGTCCGAACCAGAGGAAGGGAATGCGAGCTAGAGTCAGGCAAGGCGAGAGCACTGCGAGCCTGCTCTCAACGCAGCCTGGTCGCCGCGCCTGATTTTCAGCGCGAGGCGCGGCGGGCCATGAAGGCCAGGCGCTCGAGCAGCTGCACATCCTGCTCGTTCTTCACCAGAGCACCGGCCAGTGGCGGGATAGCCTTGGTCGGGTCACGCTCGCGCAGTACGGCCTCGCCGATGTTGTCGGCCATCAGCAGCTTGAGCCAGTCGACCAGTTCGCTGGTGGAAGGCTTTTTCTTCAGCCCTGGTACCTTGCGCACGTCGAAGAATACGTCGAGTGCCTCGGAGACCAGTTCAGCGCTGATGTTGGGGTAGTGCACGTCGACGATTTTCTTCAGCGTCTCGCGATCCGGGAAGGCGATGTAGTGGAAGAAACAGCGGCGCAGGAAGGCGTCCGGCAATTCCTTCTCGTTGTTCGAGGTGATGATGATGATCGGACGCTGCTTGGCCTTGATGGTCTCGTTGGTTTCGTAGACGTAGAACTCCATCTTGTCGAGTTCCTGCAGCAGGTCGTTGGGGAATTCGATGTCGGCCTTGTCGATCTCGTCGATCAGCAGGATCACGCGCTCGTCGGATTCGAACGCCTCCCACAGCTTGCCCTTCTTGATGTAGTTGCGAACGTCGTGAACCTTTTCCGAGTTCAGTTGCGAGTCGCGCAGGCGGCTGACCGCGTCATACTCGTATAGCCCCTGATGTGCCTTGGTGGTGGATTTGATGTGCCAGGTGATCAACTTGGCGCCGAAGGCGTCGGCCAGCTGCTCGGCCAGCATGGTCTTGCCGGTGCCCGGTTCACCCTTGACCAGCAGCGGGCGCTGCAGGGTGATGGCGGCGTTGACCGCGAGCTTGAGGTCGTCAGTGGCGACGTAGGACTGGGTGCCTTCGAACTTCATTGGAAAATCCTCGGAACGGTAACGCGCGGGGCCGGCCCGCAGCAGAAATTCAGAGCGCGACTATAGCGCGCCGTGCTGGCGACTGTGAACGCAGGCGTGCCATTCAGTCACTGAATGGTCGGTCACCCGTTTCAGCGCCTGCATGACTAAGCCTGGCGTCGTTCTATCGACCTTCTCCGGCGTAGTGTCTGATGGCCGGTTTGCTGCCAGGCGTGGCTGTTCGGCTGGACTGCTGCCGCTCTCGGGCTTAGGCTGATGTCTTTTCCCGCTGCCGATCCGCTTTAAGGAAAGAACCATGAGCCGTATCTTCGCTGACAACTCCCAGGCCATTGGCAATACGCCGCTGGTAATGATCAACCGTCTGGGACCCAAAGGCGTGACCATCCTGGCCAAGATTGAGGGGCGCAACCCGGCCTATTCGGTCAAGTGCCGTATCGGTGCCAACATGATCTGGGATGCCGAGGAGCGTGGTGTTCTTAAGCCGGGCATGACGATTATCGAGCCTACTTCTGGCAACACCGGAATTGGCCTTGCCTTCGTCGCTGCTGCTCGTGGCTACAAGCTGGTGCTGACCATGCCGGCCTCCATGAGCCTGGAGCGGCGCAAAGTGCTCAAGGCGCTTGGTGCCGAACTGGTGCTGACCGAACCGGCCAAGGGGATGAAAGGAGCCATTGAGAAGGCCAGTGAACTGGCCGCGGCCAATCCCGACTATTACCTGCCGCAGCAATTCGACAACCCGGCCAATCCGGCGATTCACGAGAAGACCACCGGCCCGGAGATCTGGCGTGATACTGAAGGGGCCATCGACGTGCTGGTTGCCGGTGTCGGTACTGGCGGCACCATTACTGGTGTGTCGCGTTTCATCAAGCAGACCCAGGGCAAACCTATTCTTTCCGTGGCGGTGGAACCAGTGGGTTCACCGGTGATCAGTCAGACTCTGGCCGGCGAAGAGGTCAAGCCGGCACCGCACAAGATCCAAGGTATCGGCGCTGGTTTTGTGCCGAAGAATCTGGATCTGTCGCTGATTGATCGGGTCGAGCAGGTCGGCGACGACGAAGCCCGGGCCATGGCCCTGCGGCTGATGCGCGAAGAGGGGATCCTCTGCGGTATTTCCTGTGGTGCGGCGATGGCGGCTGCAGTACGCCTGGCCGAGAAGCCGGAAATGCAGGGCAAGACCATCGTGGTGATCCTGCCGGACTCCGGCGAGCGTTACCTGAGCACCATGCTGTTCGACGGCCTGTTCACCGAGCAGGAATTGCAGCAGTAAACAGCAGTACCATGGCGCCCGCAGCTCTCAGGTTGCGGGTGCTGTCAGCCTGGCCCTATTCCATCAGCCACGATGTAGCGCCTCGGCGGCGGCCAGTACCTTGTCGACGTGGCCTGCTACCTTCACATTGCGCCATTCGGCGCGCAGCACGCCGTCCTTATCGATGAGGAAGGTGCTGCGCACGATCCCCATGTATTCCTTGCCGTAGTTTTTCTTCAACTGATAGACGCCGAACAGATCGCACAGCTCGTGCGAGTCGTCGCTGATCAGCTCGAAGGGAAAGTCCTGCTTGCACTTGAAGTTCTCGTGCTTCTTCAGACTGTCCATCGATACGCCGAAGATCAGGGTATTGGCGGCCTGAAACTGCGCGAAGCGGGCACGGAAGTCCAGACCTTCGGTAGTACAGCCGGGGGTGGAGTCTTTGGGATAGAAGTACAGTACTACCTGCTGCCCTCTGAGTTCGGACAGCTTCACCAGTTGGCCGCTGGTGGCCTGGGCCTGGAAGTCAGCAACGGGATGGTCGAGAGTTACGGCCATGGAGGCTCCTTGAACAGTGCAGACCGGCGAAGCCTGCCAGCGTGCCGGCAAGCCTTGCTGTAACGGCTTTTAGGGAGTTTGTGGGCGCCAGGGTTCGATCAGCGCATCCAGGTTGAGCGCATCGGCGAAGTCCAGAAATTGGTCGCGCAGCCAACTGATCTGGGTGCCCGGCGGAAGCGTTACGGTCAGTGTGGCGTTGAGCATGGTGCCGCCGGTTTGCGGTGCCTGGTAGGTATCACAGGTCAGGTTCTCTAGTTCGACCCTGTGATCAATGAAGAACTGACACAGCTCGTTGAGGATGTCCGGGCGATACACCGCGCTGACATAGGCGACGTACGGGAGCGCCTGCGGTCGGGCATCGGCCACGGCACTGCGAATCAGATGCACGGAAAAGTCATGGCGCTTGGCCAGTAGCGGCAGGCTGGACTCAAGACGCGCCAGCGCGTCCCAGCTACCGGATACTTGCAGCACCAGTGCGCTGAACTCGCCGTGGCGGCTCAGCCGGGTGCTGACCACAGCACAGCGATTCTCGTGGCTGGCACGGCTGAGCAGGTTGGTCAGAGCCATGGCATCACGGCCAAGAGCGCTGATGACGAGAAACTGTTCGCGAACGGGAGGGGTGGACATGCAGCTTTCCTAACAGCAATGAGCGGTCTGCGTCCGGAATCTAACGGACCAAATGCGAGAGGGTAGCGAAAAGCGCCGTCAAGTGGAATGGCGGGTGCCGGAGAGCTGTTGTTTCTGCTTCGTTCGGGGCCTTCAGTTGCTTGTGCCGGACAGGTGGCCCCAGTACCATTACGGCTCAATTTTTCCGGCAGGAGTGGTTGCATGATTGCGGGCAGTATGGTGGCACTGGTTACGCCCATGGACGCGCAGGGTGGTCTGGATTGGGAAGCCCTGAGCAGACTGGTGGATTTCCACCTGCAAGAGGGCACCAACGCCATTGTCGCGGTCGGCACTACGGGTGAGTCCGCCACGCTGGACGTTGAGGAACATATCGAAGTCATCCGGCGTGTGGTGGATCAGGTGGCCGGGCGTATTCCGGTGATCGCCGGTACTGGCGGCAACTCCACTCGTGAGTCGGTGGAGCTGACCCGGGCGGCGAAGGAGGTCGGTGCCGACGCCTGTCTGCTGGTGACCCCGTACTACAACAAGCCGACCCAGGAAGGCTTGTACCAGCATTTCCGTCATATCGCCGAAGCGGTGGCCATTCCTCAAATTCTCTACAACGTGCCAGGGCGCACCGTCTGCGACATGCTTCCGGAAACCGTCGAGCGCCTGTCGAAGATCGACAACATCCTTGGCATCAAGGAAGCCACCGGCGATCTGCAGCGTGCCAAGGATGTGCTGGATCGTGTCGGCAAAGACTTCCTCGTTTACTCCGGCGACGACGCCACGGCTGTCGAGCTGATGCTGCTGGGTGGCAAGGGAAACATCTCGGTAACAGCCAACGTCGCTCCGCGCGCCATGAGCGAGCTGTGTGCCGCTGCGGTACGCGGTGAGGCCGCCATTGCCCGGGCCATCAACGATCGTCTGATGCCGCTGCATAAGGCGCTGTTCCTCGAATCCAACCCGATTCCGGTGAAGTGGGCGCTGCACGAGATGGGTCTGATGGGCGACGGCATCCGCCTGCCGCTGAC
Source organism: Pseudomonas sp. NCCP-436 (assembly GCF_019656335.1). GTDB lineage: Bacteria > Pseudomonadota > Gammaproteobacteria > Pseudomonadales > Pseudomonadaceae > Aquipseudomonas. Next base: position 45,633 of record NZ_BPLZ01000021.1, read on the forward strand.
CTGGCTCAGCCCGCGCTGTCACGAACCGCTGCGCCAGGCCATGCGCCAGTGCGGTGTACTGGCTTAACCCTAAGGATTGTACGCATGAAGCGACTGGCCGGATTCTCCGCCCTTGCTCTGATCGTCTCCAGCACCAGCGGTTGCGGCTGGCTCTGGGGCTCGGATGGCTATTTCCGTGATCGCGGCAGTGATTACCTCGAAGCGCGCGAAACCGCGCCGATGCACTTGCCTGCCGACGTGCAGGCCAAGCGCCTGGATCCGCTGCTGCCGATTCCGGCGCAGATTCCCAGCCTTGGCGAAGTGCACGGCAAGTTCGAGGCGCCGCGTCCGCTGGCCATGCAGGTGCGTGCCGACGAACGCGAGTTCAGCCTGCAGCGCAGTGGTGACTCGAGCTGGATCGTGGCGCAACGTGTTCCGGCGGAAGTCTGGCCTCTGGCCCGTCAGTTCTTCGAAGCCAATGGTTTTCGCATTGACGGCGAGCGCCCGCAAGTCGGTGAGTTCACCACCGCCTGGCAGCGCTACGACGAGCTTTCCTCACGCATGGCACGCAGTTTGAGCAGCCGGATATCCGGAGTCGCCGCCGATAGTGAAACCCGGGTGCGCGTGCGCATTGAGCCGGGCGTGCAGCGCAATACCAGCGAAATCTTTATCAGCAGTGCCGAGCGCCCAGCTGGCAGCGTGAGTGAGGTCGGATTCGCTGCGCGTGGAGGTAATGCCGGCCTGGAAGCAGCGCTGCTCGATGAAATGCTGGTCAGTATGGCCCGGGAGCAGGGCGGCTCGGTTTCCCTGCTCGCTGCCCGCGACTTCGACGCTCCCAGCCGCGTCAGCCTGAGCGAGGATGGCAGTGGTAACCCGGTACTCAACCTGGGGGCCGACTTTGATCGTGCCTGGTCCGGCGTCGGTCGTTCGCTGGAGCTGGCCGATGTTCGGGTTGATGACCTCAACCGTAGCCTCGGTCTCTACTACATCAACTTGGCCGAAGGGGCTCGCAGCAATGAGCAGAAGCCGGGCTTCTTCAGCCGGCTATTCGGCAGCGAGCCGAGCAAGGAAGAGCGTGAAGCCCGTGCCGAGCGCTACCAGATTCGTCTGACCCCAGTGGGCGATGGCGTCCAGGTTACCGTTGAAAAGGATCTCAACACCGTCGCCCCGGACGACGTTGCCCGCCGTGTACTGGGCCTGATCCAGGACAACCTCGGCTGATCGGCGCAACGCGTGCCTGAGCCGTCACTCGATGGGCGAAACTCTAAAGGGTTTCGCCTGTTTTGTTTGCCAGAAACGGAAATGCCGACATGAGCACACCCACCACCCTGAGCTTCAAGAAAATCTACTCGGGCAAGGTTCGCGACCTCTACGAAATCGACGACAAGCGCATGCTGATGGTGGCCAGCGATCGCCTGTCGGCATTTGACGTGATTCTTGAACAGCCGATTCCGGACAAGGGCAAGATCCTCACCGCCATCTCCAACTTCTGGTTCGACAAGCTGGCGCACATCGTGCCCAACCATTTCACCGGTGACCGTGTGGAGGACGTCGTGCCTGCTGCCGAACTGCCGTTGGTGGAAGGTCGGGCTGTCGTTGCCAAGCGCCTCAAGCCGGTAGCCGTCGAAGCCATCGTACGTGGCTATATTGTTGGTTCCGGCTGGAAGGAATACCAGAAGAGCGGCACTGTGTGCGGCATCGCCTTGCCGGCTGGCCTGAAGGAAGCGGCCAAGCTGCCACAGCCGATCTTCACGCCGTCGACCAAGGCTGCCGTTGGCGACCATGACGAGAACATCAGCTTCGAGCAGTGCGAAGCCATCATTGGCGCCGAACTGGCCGCCAAAGTTCGTGACACGGCGATCAAGCTGTACACCACGGCTGTGGAATACGCCGCTACCCGCGGCATCATCATCGCCGACACCAAGTTCGAATTCGGCCTGGACGAAGACGGCACCCTGACCCTGATGGACGAAGTGCTAACTCCTGACTCCAGCCGCTTCTGGCCGGCCGACAGCTATGTTGAAGGCACCAACCCGCCGAGTTTCGACAAACAGTTCGTGCGTGACTGGCTGGAGTCCACCGGCTGGAACAAACAACCCCCGGCCCCGGCCGTACCGGCCGATGTAGCGCAGAAGACCGCCGACAAGTATCGCGAAGCGCTGACACGTCTGACCGAATAAGTGTAGGCACCTGCAAAACAACAACGCCGCGCTCCCTGAGGGGAGCGCGGCGTTTTATGTCCTGGGACGGGAGAGTTTCCCCCCGGCGATTTTCAAGGTAGTTGTCGCGTGAGCGTATCACGCTGCCTTTGATGTTTGCTGCAGTACCGCTTCCCGCTCCGGGTTCAGGCACACGATTGGTGCCAGCACCCAGTTCCTGATGTTGCCGCT
>NZ_BPLZ01000022.1 GCF_019656335.1 Pseudomonas sp. NCCP-436
CTTGACGACCATAGAGCGTTGGAACCACCTGATCCCATCCCGAACTCAGAAGTGAAACGACGCATCGCCGATGGTAGTGTGGTGCTTCACCATGTGAGAGTAGGTCATCGTCAAGCTCCTATACGAAACCCCAGATCTCGAAAGAGATCTGGGGTTTCTTCTTTGTGGTGCGGAAAACTGCCTCGGCCGGGGTGTGGCGTATATCGGTGCGATATGTCGGCGTTTGGTGGTGCTCGGATAGAATGCGCGAATTCTGCAGGGGACTTTCATGTCAGACTCGCCGCACGAACCCTCCTTGTCATCCTTGCCGCTCGAGCAGTTGATTGCCTGCCATGAGTGCGATCTGCTGATGCGCAAGCCGTTGCTGCAGGATGGGGAAAGTGCCGAATGCCCCCGCTGCGGCTATGAGTTGTTCAGCCATCGGCACCATGTCGTGCGACGCAGCATGGCGTTGGTGCTGACAGCATTGCTTCTTTACGTGCCGGCCAACTTTCTGCCGATCATGCAACTCAACCTGCTGGGCCAGACCTCACAGGATACGGTCTGGAGTGGCGTGCTCGGCCTGTACGAGAGCGGCATGCAGGGCATTGCTGTGGTGGTGTTTCTATGCAGCATGGCGGTGCCGCTGCTCAAGCTGCTCTGTCAGTTGCTCGTCTTGCTGAGTATTCGCCTCGACTTCGGTCGTAGCTACGGGCTGCTGCTCTATCGGATCTATCACCATATGCGCGAGTGGGGGATGCTCGAGGTCTATCTGATGGGCATTCTGGTGGCGATGGTGAAGTTGATGGACCTGGCCGATCTGAGTCTGGGGCTGGGTTTGTTCTGCTTTGTCGCATTGCTGTTGGTTCAGGTATGGCTGGAGGTGACCATGTCACCGCATCAGATCTGGCAGGCTCTGTCCGGAGGAGCGGAGTATGCGGGCGATTGATGCAGGACTGCTGATCTGCCACGAGTGCCATCAGCTCAATCCTTCTGGGCAGCCTGCCTGCAGCCGCTGTGGCGGACGTCTCCATTCTCGCCGGCCAAACAGTCTTGCGCGAACCTGGGCACTGCTGCTGACCTCGATGATTCTCTATATCCCGGCCAACCTGCTGCCGATTATGACAGTCAACAGTCTGGGCAGAGGCGCTCCAGCCACCATCATGGGAGGGGTGCTGGAACTGATCCATCTGGGCATGCTGCCGATTGCGGCAGTGGTGTTCATCGCCAGCATCCTGGTGCCGAGTTTCAAACTGGTTGGCCTTGCGCTGCTGCTTTACTCCGTGCAACGCCATCAGCCGATGTCTGCCCAGCAGCGGATTCTGATGTACCGCTTCATCGAATGGATCGGCCGCTGGTCGATGCTGGACATCTTCGTCATTGCCATTCTGGTGGCCTTAGTGAACTTCGGCAGTCTGGCCAGTATCGAAGCCGGCGCCGGTGCCGCTGCCTTCGCCAGTGTGGTCATTCTGACCATGTTGGCGGCACTGACCTTCGATCCTCGTTTGATTTGGGATAACACGGAAATCCATCATGACTGATCTCCCTTTGGCCAAGACACGCCCGGCTTCGACCTGGTCGGCCATCTGGATCTTACCGCTGTTGGCCCTGCTGATTGGCGGTTGGCTGGCCTGGCGTGCCTATAGTGACGCCGGCATTCAGGTTGAGTTGGTATTTTCCACTGGTGATGGAATCCAGGCGGGCAAGACCGAGCTGATGTACAAGGGCATGGCGGTGGGCAAGGTGACCGCCATCGGCCTCGATGACAGTGGGCAGGGGCGAGGTGTCGTTGCGACACTTGAGGTCAACAAGGAGCTTGAGCCCTACCTGCGCAGCGGGACGCGCTTCTGGTTGGTGCGGCCAAGCGTTACCCTGGCCGGTATCAGTGGGCTGGAAACTCTGGTATCGGGCAACTACATTACCTTCAGTCCGGGCGAGGGAGAGGTGGCGCGTAGCTTCACTGCGCTGGATCATGAGCCGCCTATGGGGGACGAGGTGCCCGGCCTGCACCTGACGCTTAAAGCCGAGCGGCTTGGTTCTCTCAATCGTGACAGTCCGGTTTTCTACCGGCAGATCCAGGTGGGGAGAGTCAAGAGCTACGCGTTGGGTGAAGACCAGAGCACCGTGGAGGTGAAGGTCTTTATCGAGCCGACCTATGCCCACCTGGTACGCAAGCACACGCGCTTCTGGAACGCCAGCGGAATCAGCGTGGATGCCGATCTGTCCGGTTTCAAGCTGCGCAGCGAGTCACTGGCGAGCATTGTCGCTGGCGGCATCGCTTTTGCGACTCCGGAGCATCGCAAGGACAGCCCGCCGACGGATCCGAGCCTGCCGTTTCGACTCTATGAGAGTTATGACGAGGCTCAGGCTGGTATCAAAGTTACGGTTCGTCTGAATGACTTTGACGGTCTGCAGGAAGGGCGTACCCCGGTAATGTACAAGGGTATCCAGGTCGGCTTGCTGAAAACCCTGGAGATCGCGCCTAGTCTCGCCGGCGCTACTGCTGAACTGACCATCAATCCTCTGGCCGAGGTGTATCTGGTAGAGGGGACGGAGTTCTGGGTGGTCAAACCATCCATTTCGCTGGCTGGCATCACCGGACTTGAGGCGCTGGTCAAGGGGAACTACATCGCCGTAAGGCCGGGCGAGCCAGGCAGCCCGGCGGCCCGCAGCTTCGTTGCCCGGAGCAAGGCACCACCTCTGGATCTAGGAGCACCCGGCCTGCATCTGGTATTGGTTAGTGAGCAGCTAGGCTCCCTTGAGGTCGGTAGTCCGGTGCTCTATCGACAGATCAAGGTCGGTTCGGTACAGAGCTATCAACTTAGGCATGATGGCGGGCAGATCCTGCTGGGGGTGCATATCGAGCCGGACTACGCTCACCTGGTGAACAGTTCGACACGCTTCTGGAATGCCAGTGGCATCACTCTCAAAGGCGGACTGTCCGGCGTGGAGGTCAAGAGTGAGTCGTTGCAGACCCTGTTGGCTGGGGGCATTGCTTTCGATACTCCGGATCCAGAGGCGGCGAGCTCCTCACGGCAAGTGCAACGCTTCACTTTGCATGCCAACCGCGACAGTGCCTTGCAGCTCGGAGTGCCTATTACCCTTCGACTAACTGATGGTGATGGTCTGCAGCCCGGGACTCTGGTGCGCTACAAGGGCCTGGAGGTCGGCCGGGTGGAGCATTTGCGGCTGAGCGACGATCTGCAGGAAGTGATTCTGGAGACCCGCATCACTCGGGCTGCGGAGCAGATCGCCCGTGAAGGTTCGCGCTTCTGGGTGGTGAAGCCGGAGTTCGGGCTGACGCGCACGGCGAACCTCGGCACGCTGGTCAGCGGTCAGTATCTGGAGGTGCAGCCGTCTGAGCTCGGTAATGCGCGGCGAACCGATTTCAGGGTATTGCCGGCTGCACCCAATCAGGTTCGCGAGGAGAATGGCCTGCGCGTGGTGCTGAGCGCCCCCCGGCTTGGTTCCATCAAACCTGGGGTTCAGGTTAGTTATCGTGAGGTTCCGGTGGGCAGGGTGGTGGATTTCGAGCTGGGGCCGACCTCGGACCGGGTGCTGATCCATGTGCTGATTGAGCCGCGTTATGCACCGCTGGTTCGCAGTGGCAGTCGCTTCTGGAACGCCAGTGGTATCGGTGTGGACGCCGGGTTGTTCAGAGGAGTGAAGGTGCGCACCGAGTCGCTCGAGGCACTTCTGGAGGGTGGCATAGCCTTTGCTACACCAAACAATCCGGAGATGGGCGGGCCGGCGCTGCCCGGACAGACCTTCGCACTGTTCGACGAGGCAGAGGAAGCCTGGTTGCAATGGGCGCCGAAGATCGTGCTGGAGCAGTGAGTGCGAAAAGGGGCCGCATTGAGCGGCCCCTTTTACTTGGGCTTCAGAAAGGTTGGCGAGTCGAACGCTCCCTGTATGATCAGGCCATCTCGGCTGCATCCTGCGGCTGAGCCGAGAGTGTTTGGGCTCTTTCGCGCGGCTTGATGAACTTCCAGTCTGCTTCGTCGATGTAGATGCCGTTGGGGCCGCTGCCACCTTCCAGGTCGATGGCCACATGGGCCGAAACCTGTGGCTTGACCGAGGCAAGGATCGGCACAAAGCCCAGTTGCAGGCTGGTTTCGATCAGTGCCTGCTGGTTGCGCTCGTCGATGTCCGCTGCCTCGTCGAGGTAGTAGGGCAGGCGGATGCGTCCGGCCTGCTCGCGATCCATCAGGTGCAGTAGCAGATACATGTTGGTCAGCGCCTTGATGGTCATGGTGGTGCCGTTGGAGGCGGCCCCATCAATGTCCGTGTGGATCACCGGCTGGCCATGCATCTTGGTGATCTCGAAGGCCAGTTCGAACAGATCCTTCAGTCCCAGCTGGTTGCCGTTGGCGGCCACCAGGCGCGACAGGTAGTCCTTGGCCTCCTCGTTCTTCGCATCCTGCTCGGCGCTCTGGCTGAGGTCGAACACCGACAGGGTCTCGCCTTCCTCGTACTGCCCGGCACTGTGGATGATCTGATCGATATGTCGCAACGCCTCTTTGTTCGGCGCCAGGACAATGCGGAAACTCTGCAGGTTGGAGACCTGACGACGGTTGATCTCGCGGTTGAACAGCGCCAGTTGGTGTTCCAGGTTGTCGTAGTCGCTGCGGATATTGCGCAATGTCCGGGCAATGTCGGTGACCGCTGCACGGCGTGCCTTGGCCAGGGTCAGAGCTTCGTCCTGACGGTGCGCGTAGGCATTGACCAGCAGTTGGATGCGGCGCTCGGCGTCGTCCTCGCTATCGAATTTGGCCACACCTTTGAGGCGGATCTGTGCGTAGAGCGCCTCGATCTGGCCGTCGATGCGTTGCAGAGCCTGCCAGGTGTCCTGATAGTCGCTCAGTAGCGGCAGCAGATTGTCCAGTGAGTCGTCCACCGGATCCATGAACGGCGTGCCGAAGGGAAGATCGGCCGGCAGCAATTGGCGACGGCGCAGGGCGTCTTCCAGAGTACGCTCCTTGGCTTCCAGATCGGCCAGTTGGCGGCTGACCAGCTGCAACTTGGCCGACAGCTGCTGAACGCGCTCGGCGAAGGCATCGCTGGCTCGGCGGAGTTCGTCCTGGGTGGCTTCCAGCTCTGCCAAACGTGCGAGCTTCTGCGGTTCTTCGGCGGTCAGGGTCTGACTCTTGCGGAAGTCCTCCAGAGCTTTCTGGGCGTCCAGAACCGCCTGGTACAACTGCTCGGCCTGGGCCTTGCTGGCAGCCCGGTCGGCGGTGACCGACTGCTGGGTTTTCAGTTGCTTGAGTTCGCGCTCCAGACGATCCTTCTGGTCGCGCAGGGCGGCGCGGTCAGCCAGCGCCTGCAGGGCCGGCGGCTCGATCTGGCTGAGATCGATGGCTAGACCGGGCACTTCGAAGATGTTGCCCTTGAAGCGGTCAAGCACTGCCTCGACGGCCGGGATCCAGTCGTCGCCCTCGGCCCGGATGCCTTTCTCGCCCAGCGGCAGGCTGAACAGCTGGCCGTTGAACAGGCGCATCAGGCGGTCGACATCCTGCTGGCTGAACTCCTCGCGCAGGCGCGAGTAGCTGTTGTTGTCGGCGTGGTCGAGCTGTTGCCGAACTGACTTCAGGCGCTTTTCCAGATCGCGCACGCGCTCGTCCAGATCTTCGCTGGAGAACTGGCGGGACTGTGCCAGAGCACCGGCCAGCTCATCGTGGGCGTCCTTGGCGGCCAGCAGTTGCTCCTCCAGCACCCTGGCATCCTCGATCAGGGCAAAGCGGTTCTTCAGTACCGCCAGTTCGCCCAGCCAGCGCTGAATTTCGCTGATCTCACGCTCCAGCCGTATCAGCTCCGAGGTGGAGCTGCGCTGTTCGTTCTGCAGGCCGTCCTGTTCGCTTCTGTAGTGCTCGGCCTGGATCAGAAGTTCTTCCTTGCGTGCGTCGGCGTAGTCGTGCCAGGTGCCGAGCAGGCTGTCGAGCAGCGGTGAGAGGCGGTGCATCTTGCCGCGCAGAATGTCGCGCTGGGTTACGCCGGCAGCCAGTGCTTCGATCAGCGGGCCGGCGGCAACCAATGCCTGGTAGTCCTGCTCCATGCGGCGCACGTCACGGAAGGCTTCCTCGGTGGCGGCAATGTAATCGACGCTGCCCGAGCGCAGGCTGTGCTCGAAGGCATCGAGGAACAGTTGCTTGAGCTTGGCTGCCGTGATTTCCCTCATATGCAGGAGGTTGATAAACAGTGCGCGGAAGGTCTTCAGGCTCTGTTCGCTGGTCGAGCGCAGCGGAATCAGGGTCAGATCCAGCGGAATGCTGGTATGGCCGCCTACTAGCAGGCGGCGCAGCTCATCGGGCTTGAGTTCGTAGGCGGTAATGCCGGCCTGAGCGAGGTTTTTGAACAGCTCGCGCTGGCGTAGGCAGGTGCCGTTCTGCTGGTAATGATCCAGATCCAGTTCGCCGGCATAGGCGAAGAACTGGTGACCGAAGCCGCCTCCCGGACCGCGGCCGGCCACGCCGATCACGTGAGGGCCGTGGGGCAGGACGACTTCGACGAGGATGTAGCTGGTGTCCGTGGCGAAGTAGAACTTGCGTGATTGTTCCAGGCTGTACTTGCCGAAGCTCATGTCTGACATGCGCGCCAGAATTGGAAACTGCAGGGCGTTGATCGAGGCGGACTTGCCAAGGTTGTTGGCGCCGTAGACCGACAGCGGGTTTTCCAGCGGGAACAGCCCGAGGCTGTAGCCAGCAGTATTCAGCAGGGCGAAGCGGCGGATGCCGTAGCGTTCCTGACTCATGCGTCCATCTCCTGTGCGGCGCGTTCTTCAGCCATGGCTCGGGCCAGGGCATCATCCTCGGATTCTCCCTCCGGCGCGTCGGCTTCTTCGGTCTCGTCGCCGGCCAGTACCGGAGCCGGCAGCGGCAGGTCGCTGCTGTGCAGGCTGGCGGCCAGATCGCGGTCGTGCTGTACGGCCAGACAGACATCGAGGAAGCGGTGCATCGGTGGAAGGAAGCGGTAGACGCCGTTGCTGTCCTCGGCAAAGCCGAGCTGGGTCAGGCGGCGGATGATCTTGTCTTCCAGCTCCTCGAAGGTGGTCACCTCAGCTTGCAGGAACAGGTCGCGGTACTTGTCCAGCAGGGCCGGAAGTTCGTCGCGGCCAAGGCTGCCGCCGTCGAGTACCGAGAGCGGATCGCGGCCCTGATCGGCGAGATGTTCGACCAGGATGAAGGTGAACAACGCCAGACGCTGGGCGGTCTTGTTTACCTGCGGGGCGATCTGTTCCGGGACGAAGTAGTAGAAGCCGCGCGGGTCGCAGACCAGTTCGAAGCCGAGAGCCTTGAACAGGGCGCGGTATTGATCCTGCATGCTCGACAACTGGGCGTAGCACTCCGGCTCGCTACGCGAGATGTGGTAGCCCTTGAACAGGTCGCGGAACACCGCCGCGAGCTGGGTCATTTCTTTGAGGTCGATATTCATACGTCGTGCTCACGGGCAGGAGTTGGGTGAAGCGTGCCGCAGCGCGCTCCGCCTGAGAGTTCGGGATGGCTGATGGTGAACAGAAAGGGTGTTGTCCACTCTATCTTGCGTTTAAGCATTGGGCTGGCCCACCAGTGCAAAGGAACTGAGGCTGAGCTCATGTTCGCGGGTCAGGTAGCTGCGACGCTCCAGACGCTCACGCTGGAAGCGCGATTCGCGTGACAGTCGCGAGAACCAGTAGAGCAACTCGTCGGTGGCGCCGTCCGGCTCCTGCTCCAGCAGCCAGGCCATCAGATCCGGCAGCGGCAGTGCCTGCTCGCAGCGTTCGATCATCTCTCGTGCGGTCTTCGGCGCCTTGGGCGCGCCACCCTTGCGGGTGCTACTGGCCTTGGGGAAGTGTGCCGGTTTCGCTTCGAAGCGGGCCAGGGCATAGACGTAAGCCTCGACCTGCGAGGCCGAACCGAGGAAGTTGCTTTGTGGCCGGGTAAACAGCGGCATGGCGGCCTGCGGCACGGCGTCGATGCCCTTCTTGCGGATCACCGACAGTGCCAGCGCTGCGCCACGGGTCACGGCGTTATGCCGGCGGGCTTCCTCGCGCAGCGGCAGCAGCAGTTCGCGGGCCCGGCGCAGGGTCAGCTGGGCGGTGGTTTGCATTTCCAGGATGCGTGCGTGGGTGCGCAGCAGCAGGTCGTCGTCGACCAGTTGGCCGAGACGCTGCTGATCGCCGAGCAGGCGCAACAGTACCTGCTCGACCCGGCGCACACCCTGCTCGAAGGCACCGTCGGCTGCCACCAGTTGAATCATCGGCTCGACGTATTCGTCCCAGGTGGCCAGTACTTCGGCGTAGCGCTGGCGCAGTGGGATCTGTCTGTCCGAGGTTTTGGCCCGGTCGGCCACGCCGGCCAGGGCCTGCTCGTCGTTGGCCAGCTTCTTCAGTACATCGCGCACGCGCATATCGAGCAGGCGCAGCTGGCGCGCCAGATCGGCGGCATCACGCACCTCGAAGGCGTCCTGAATATAGCCGGCCAGACGCTCCAGATGGCGCAGGTAGGCTTCTATCTCCAGGCACAGACCAAGGCGGTGCTCACGGCGCAGGTAGGCAAGGAAGTCGTGAATCTGCGCGTTGAGCTCGAAGCGGTTGGGGCTCTTGGCCACCGGCACCAGGATGTCCAGGCGGATCCAGTTGTCGAGCAGGGCAGTGATGTCACTGGGCGTGGCGTCCGGCAGCTGCATGGTCAGTTGGCTGCGCAGCTCAACCAGGCTCAGGGTTCCGGCATCGAACCGCTCGCAAAGCGGTTCGAGCAACGTCCAGTGTTCGGCGAGGGCGCGCAATACGCGCTTGGGATCGATCATCGAGGCGCCGGCTTCCAGGCAAGTGAAAAGAGACAATTGTACTGCAAGGCGAATGCCGGTTTTGAGCCTGAGTCGATCAGAGGTGTCTTGGTAGCGCACAAGCAATGCGCTGTTGTGCAAAAAATCTCCAATGCCCTTTCGATATCCTGCGGTTATCGGCACAATTCGCGTCCACTTTTTCCGGAGGACGGAAGCGCCTCCATTGCTCGATCCATGCTGGGGCTACGAGATGATCCAGACGCCGTACTACCTCATCGATAAACAGAAACTGCTGGTCAACCTGGAGAGGATCGCCTACGTGCGTGAAAACTCAGGGGCCAAGGCGTTGCTGGCGCTTAAGTGTTTTGCTACCTGGTCCGTGTTCGACCTGATGCAGCAGTATATGGACGGTACGACCTCGTCGTCCCTCTATGAACTGAAGCTCGGCCGGCAGAAGTTTGCCGGCGAGACTCACGCCTACAGCGTGGCCTGGGCCGACGACGAGATCGAGGAGATGGTTGCCAACTGCGACAAGATCATCTTCAACTCCATCGGTCAGCTTGAGCGCTTCGCTGCGCGAACCGAAGGCACCATCCGCGGCTTGCGGGTCAACCCGCAGGTGAGCAGTTCCGATTACCTGCTGGCAGATCCGGCTCGCCCGTTCAGCCGCCTGGGCGAGTGGGACGCGGAGAAGATCGAGAAGGTCATGGGGCAGATTTCCGGCTTCATGTTCCACAACAACTGTGAGAACGGCAGTTTCGAACTGTTCGACAAGATGCTCACCACCATCGAGGAGCGCTTTGGTCATTTGATCGCCCAGGTTGACTGGGTCAGCCTGGGTGGCGGTATTCACTTCACCGGCGAGGGTTATCCGATCGACGCCTTCTGTGCGCGGCTGAAGGCTTTCTCCGAAAAATACGGTGTTCAGGTTTATCTCGAGCCGGGCGAGGCAGCGATCACCCTGAGTGCCTCACTGGAAGTGACGGTGCTCGACACGCTGTACAACGGCAAACACCTGGCGGTGGTCGACAGCTCCATCGAGGCGCACATGCTCGATCTGCTGATCTATCGCCAGAACGCCAAGATGGAGCCTGCACAGGGTGAGTACACCTATATGGTGTGCGGCAAGTCCTGCCTGGCTGGCGACATTTTCGGCGAGTACCAATTTGATCGTCCGCTGGCCATCGGCGATCGGCTGTCGTTCATCGATGCGGCAGGCTACACCATGGTCAAGAAAAACTGGTTCAACGGCCTAAAAATGCCGTCCATCGTGGTGAAACAACTTGACGGTAGTGTTGAGGTGGTTCGCCAATTTTCCTTTGACGATTACCTGTCCAGCCTGTCCTGACAGCTGGCACGGTAAGGAGAGATAACGAATTGAAGAAAAATGTTCTGATCATTGGTGCAGGAGGTGTTGCCAAGGTGGTGGCCCATAAGTGCGCGCAACACAATGACGAGTTAGGTCGCATTGCAATTGCGTCGCGCAGCATCTCCAAATGCCAGGCCATCATCGACAGCGTGCAGGCCAAGGGCAGCCTCAAGCAGCCCGGTGAGATCAAGGCCTATGCGCTGAACGCCCTGGACGTGGAAGCAACCAAGGCATTGATTCGCGAAACCGAGTCGCAGATCGTCATCAATGTCGGTTCTGCGTTCCTCAACATGTCCGTACTGCGCGCCTGTATCGATACTGGTGCGGCGTATCTGGACACCGCCATTCACGAAGATCCGAACAAGATCTGTGAAACCCCGCCGTGGTATGGCAACTACGAGTGGAAGCATCTGGCCGAATGCCAGGAAAAGGGCGTGACGGCCATCCTCGGTGTCGGCTTCGACCCGGGTGTGGTCAACTCCTACGCCGCGCTCGCCCAGCAGAAGTTCTTCGACAAGATCGAGTCGATCGACATCCTCGACGTCAACGCCGGTTCGCACGGCAAGTACTTCGCGACCAATTTCGACCCGGAAATCAATTTCCGCGAATTCACCGGTACGGTGTGGAGCTGGCAGAACAGCCAGTGGACGCCGAACCGCATGTTTGAGGTTAAACGTACTGACGACCTGCCAGTGGTGGGCGTGCAGAACCTCTACCTGACTGGTCATGATGAGGTGCACTCGCTGTCCAAGCACCTCGATGTGCCGAACATCCGCTTCTGGATGAGCTTCGGCGACCACTACATCAATGTGTTCACCGTGCTGAAGAACCTCGGCCTGCTCTCCGAGCAGCCGGTCAAGACCGCCGAGGGCCTGGAGGTGGTGCCGCTCAAGGTGGTCAAGGCCGTACTGCCCGACCCTGCCTCGCTGGCGCCGGGCTACACTGGCAAGACCTGCATCGGCGACCTGGTCAAGGGCAGCAAGGATGGCCAGCCGCGTGAGCTGTTCATTTACAATGTGGCTGACCACGAGGAAGCCTACGCCGAGACCGACAGCCAGGGCATTTCCTACACCGCCGGCGTGCCGCCGGTGGCCGCCGCGCTGCTGGTTGCGCGTGGCGAGTGGGACTCTCGGCGCATGGTCAACGTCGAGGAACTGCCGGCCGAGCCGTTCCTCAAGCTCCTGGATGTGATGGGCCTGCCCACCCGCATCAAGGACGAGCACGGTGATCGTCCCTGGGATCAGTCGATCTGATTGCAGCAAGGCCCGCCATTCGGCGGGCCTTTTCGTTGCGGTGCCGCTTGTGCCTGGCCGCAGGTTCAGCGTGCTGGCGCCGGCGATCCGCGAAAACCGTCGCGGCGCTTCCCGCACCGGTCATTTCACGCGACAATTCGCGCCTTGTTCATCTCGCTTGCTGGAGCGCCTGTGATTCCCGAACAGCGCCGTCGCGCCTACCTCGATGCCATGCAGGTCGCCACCTGGCTGCCGCGCACCGAGCTGCCCTTTGCCGCCCCTTCGCGGCCGGAGCTGCTTGCGCCGCTGCAGGTGGAGGACGAGGTATCGGTCGAGCCGCTGTCTGCGCCTGTTGCGCCGGTACGCGAGGCGCCGGTCGAGCGGCCGAAGATCGAGGTTCCGCGCCCGGGCGCCCAGCCACGCCAGGCGGTTGTCGAGCCGGTGGCGGAACCCGAGGCGGTCGAGGAAAAGCCGGCCCGGGTCAGTGCACCGCCACCACGTTTCGCCCTGCAACTGCTGCGTGCCGGCGATTGCGCCCTGCTGGTGGAACTGCCTACCGGTCAGCCCTTCCAGAGTCGCGACCCGGCCTACATTCTGCTCAAGGACCTGCTGCGCGCCGCAGGCCTGCCGGACAGCCCGCAGCTGCTCGGCGAACCGGTACGCTGGCCGCTGCTGGTGCGCGGCAATCTGGATCAGGGCCCGCAGGCAGCATTGGAGTTCGTCCAGAGTTTCGTTGCCGCGCGTCTGGAAGAGCAGCCCAGCACCTGCCTGTGGCTGGTCGGCCTGCCGGCCATTCGCTTCGCCGGTGAGAGTGACGAACACAGCTACAACCGCGAATTGCAGATCGAAGGCCTTGGCACCTGCTGGGCGCTGCCGGGGCTGGAGCTGCTGATGGAAGAGCCAGCGCGCAAGCGTGAGCTGTGGCAGGCCATGCGGCGTGTTCGCCAACGCTGGTTAGCCCCGGCTCAATCCTGAGAGCACCTGTCTTTTGTTCCCGAGTTACGCCCAATGAGCGATGCAATTTCCTTCCGCCCGATGACCGAGGCGGATCTCGATGCCGTGCTGAAGATCGAATATGCCGCCTTCAGCCATCCCTGGACGCGGGGCATCTTCCTCGACAGCCTCAAGTCCTATAACTGCTGGCTGATGTTCGAAGGCAGCCAGCAGGTCGGCCACGGCGTGATCAACCTGATCCTCGACGAAGCGCATCTGCTCAATATCACCATCAAGCCGGAAAGCCAGGGCCGTGGCCTTGGCTTGCGCCTGCTCGAGCATCTGATGAAAGAAGCCTACGAGCTGGGCGGGCGCGAATGCTTCCTCGAAGTGCGCGCCAGCAACCAGAGCGCCTACCGCCTTTACGAGCGTTTCGGCTTCAACGAAGTGGGGCGCCGCCGCGATTACTATCCGGCGGTCGGTGGTCGTGAAGACGCGTTGGTGATGGCCTGCACGCTGGTCGATTGAAGGTTTGTCTGCTGACCCGCTGACCCGCTGACGCCTTCAGCCGGGATGCCCGTCCACGCGGGCACGACAGAGGATCGGCGTGTAGTAGAGGGTGAACAGGGCGAAGGCCAGGCTCCAGCAGAGTGCTGCCAGCCATAGCCCGTCGCTCCCCGCCGAGACCCGAATCAGCGCGCCCAGATTGAGCAGGCCGAATGCCCAGGCCATCGCCCTGGGTGGTTGCAGCGCGCGGCCGGTATGGCCGAGGCTGACCCGCGCCATCATAGCCAGGATCAGCCCGCCCATCGCGCCCACCGCCAGGGCGTGGCTGGCCAGACTGGGGTGCGCCAGCCAGCCCAGGTGCCAGGCGGCCATGCCCAGTGTGGCCAGCAGAAGCCAGGCGTAGGCCAGGTGCAGCGACCACAGCAGCGGCACACGCCAGATGCCGAGCAGGTGCCAGCGCCACAGACGAAGGCCGTGCAGCACGCTCAGCACGATGAACGGGATGGCCAGCCAGGCGCGAGCCTGCAGGTTATGCCCGCTGGCGAACAGCGCGGCGACCAGCACACCCAAGACCAGCAGCAAACGATCCTGCCAGGGGTGGGCGGCGAAGGCCTCGACCCGGCCCAGGCCGCGCTGGGTAAAGAAGGGGATCACGCGACCGCCGATCAGGCTCAGCATGACCGCAATCAGCCACAATGCGGCCAGTGCGCCACGGCGTTGCAGGCCATCGTCGGCCAGCACCAGACCGGCGAGAGTGAGGGCCTGGCACAGCGCGAGCAGGCTCAGCACCAGCAGGATCGGGTAGTTGTTACGCTGCCGCGCCGCGATCAGCTGGCGCGCCATCTGCGCGATGAACAGGCCGATAAAGCTCAGTTGCAGCACGATCAGCGCAGTCAGCGGTGCGGGAACGAACCAGACCAGGCGCGCCGCCAGCCACAGCCCGAACAGTGCGATCAGGGGGCGGCCACTGAGGCCCGGGCTCCCGGTCCAGGTCTGCACGGCCGTGAGCAGGAAGCCGGCGATGATCGCCAGGCCGAAACCGAAGGGCATTTCGTGGCGATGCCAGGCGAGCAGGCCACCGGGCACCGCGGGGCTTGTCAGCCCGTACAGCGCTGCCGCCCAGAGGGCGACAGCGAGCAGGGCGAACAGGGCGCCGGCGACAAAGAACGGGCGAAAGCCCAGACGCCACAAGGGCGCTATGGCCAGTGCCCGCTTGCGATCAAGCAATTGCATGTACGCATGCCTCATCTTTCAGGCGTTGCTGCGCGACCAGGCGCAGCACATAAGCGATCTTCAGTATGGCAGGGCCGATCAGCGTCAGGCTGTGCGCCAGCACTAGCGTTGGCACGTTCAACTGCCTTTCCAGGCCATAGGCCGTCACCAGCCCCACCAGCAGCAGGATCAGGCCGGCCCAGAGCAACTGGCTGGACAGGTGCAGAATCTGCAGCGGCGGAAGATTCAGTGGGTACATGGTTCACCTCCTCATCGTTCAGTGATCCAGAGCCGAGGCCGGGCCGAAGAACTCGTAGCGGCTCTGTTCGGCCGGTACGCCCAGTGCCTGCAGGTGGCGCTTGACCTGGGCCATGAAAGGTTTCGGGCCGAGGAAGTAGGCGTCCAGGTCACGCTCGGCCGGCAGCCACTGCTCCAGCAGCTCGTGGCTGAGAAATCCCTCGGCATCGCCCTGGTCCCCCACGCGCGGTTCGCTGTAGCAGACGTAATGGCGGATCTGCGGATGCCTGGCGGCGTGGGCTTCGACCCAGTCGCGGAAGGCATGCACTTCGGCATTGCGCGCACAGTGGATGAAATGGATCGGTCGGCCGCTGTGCCGCGCAGCATCGAGCATGGCCAGCGCCGGAGTGATGCCGACGCCGGCGCTGATCAGGGCCAGCGGCTTGTCCGATTCGTTCAGGGTGAACTCGCCAGCAGGCGGGAACAGGTCCAGCACATCGCCAACCTGAACCTTGTCATGCAGGTGGTTGGACACGCGGCCGCCAGGCTCGCGCTTGACGCTGATGCGATACTCGATGCCGTTGGCCATGGCTGACAGCGAGTAGTTGCGGCGCACTTCTTCGCCGTCCAGCTGCAGGCGCAGGCCGATGTACTGGCCGGGCTGGTAGTCGAGCAGATCGCCGCCATCGACCGGAACCAGGTGGAAGGAGGTGATCTCGGCGCTTTCGACGACCTTGCGTACCACGCGGAAGGCCCGCGCGCCGCGCCAGCCGCCCGGTGCGTCGGCGTTCTCGGCATACTGGCTTTCTTCCGCTTCGATAAGGATGTCGGCCAACTGCTGATAGGCTGCGGCCCAGGCATCGATCACCGCGTCGGTGGCGATCTCGGTGCCGAGTACCTCGCGGATCGCGCGCAGCAGGCAACTGCCGACGATGGGGTAGTGCTCCGGCAGAATCTGCAGCGAAACGTGTTTGTTGACGATCTGCGCCACCAGCGGGCCGAGCGCCTCCAGGCGGTCGATGTGGCGGGCGTACATCAGCACGCCATTGGCCAGGGCACGCGGCTGGTCGCCGCTGGCCTGGTGGGCCTGGTTGAACAGCGGGCGAACCTCGGGATACTCGCTGAGCATCATCCGGTAGAAATGGGTAGTCAGCGCCTCGCCGCCGCTTTCCAGCAGGGGCACGGTGGCTTTGATCAGGGCGAGTTGAGCGGTGGTCAGCATAAGTGTATCTCCGCAAGGCAAGTAAGGACGCCGGTTTGGCTCGTCTGGCCGGTTGTGGCGTGCTAGCGTTAGCGCAGGATACCTTTCAGAAAGCATGCCATTTAAAAAGTATTTAAATATCAATGACTTAATGATTTTATGGTCTTAATGACTCGCAGTTGATTCGAGTCATTAAGACAATGAGTAGTCTTTATGACCGCAAATCCTCTGCTGGAAACCCTCATTCCTCTGGTCGCCGATCTGTCCCGAGATCTGGATGATGGCGAGCGTTACCGTCGCCTGCTCGCCGCCTTGCGCCAGCTCTTTCCTTGCGATGCCGTGGCGCTGCTGCGACTCGACGGCGAGGTGCTGGTGCCGCTCGCGGTCGAGGGGCTGAGCCCCGACACCCTGGGCCGACGCTTCCGGGTCAGCGAGCATCCGCGCCTGGCCGCGCTGCTGGAACATGCCGGGCCGACCCGTTTCGCCGCAGACTGTGGCTTGCCCGACCCCTACGACGGACTGGTCGAGGGGCTGCATGGCCATCTTGAAGTGCACGATTGCCTCGGTTGCCCGCTCTATCTGGACGAGCAGCTCTGGGGGCTGCTGACCCTGGACTCGCTCGATCCGGCCAGTTTCGGACTGCTCGATCTGGACAGTCTCGATGCATTCGCCAGCCTGGCGGCGGCGACGGTCAAGGTCAGCGAGCGCATCAGCGGCCTGGCGCAGCGGGTGGAGGCCGAGCGCCAGCTCACCGAGCTGTACAAGCAGGCCCGTCAGCAGCCGCGCGAGTTGGTGGGACAGAGCACGGCGCTGCGCAAGCTGCAGGACGAGATTCGCCTGGTCGGCGACAGCCCGCTGACCGTGCTGATCACCGGTGAAACCGGCGTCGGCAAGGAGCTGGTGGCCGAAGCCATCCACGCCGCTTCGCCGCGTGCGCAGCGGCCACTGGTCAGCATCAACTGCGCGGCGCTACCCGAAGCGCTGGTGGAGAGCGAGCTGTTCGGCCATGTGCGCGGTGCCTTCTCCGGGGCGATGAACGAACGCAGCGGCAAGTTCGAGCTGGCCGATGGCGGCAGCCTGTTCCTCGACGAAGTGGGCGAGTTGCCGCTGGCGATTCAGGCCAAGCTGCTGCGCGTGCTGCAGAGCGGCCAGTTGCAGCGCGTCGGCTCGGATCGTGAACACCGCGTCGACGTACGGGTGATTGCCGCCACCAACCGTGACCTGGCGGCCGAAGTGCGTGCCGGACGCTTTCGCGCCGACCTCTATCACCGTCTGAGCGTCTATCCGTTGCCGGTGCCGCCGCTGCGCGCGCGCGGTCGCGACGTGCTGTTGCTGGCCGGCTACTTTCTCGAAGAGAACCGCGCCCGGCTCGGCTTGCGCAGCCTGCGCCTGAGTGCGGAGGCGCAGAAGGCGCTGCTGGGCCACGACTGGCCGGGCAACGTGCGCGAGCTGGAGCATCTGGTCGGCCGTGCGGCGATCAAGGCGCTGGCCCGCCATGGCGAGCGCCCGCGCATTCTCAGCCTGGATGTGCAGGACCTGGATCTGCCGATGGCCGAGGCGCCGCCCCTGATCGACGAAGCACTGGCGTCCGGCGAGTCGATGCCGGCGGGCGTGGAGCTGCGTGCGGCGGTGGACGCCTTCCAGCGCAGGTTGATCGAGCAGTGCCTGGAACGTCACCAGGGCAAGTGGGCTGACGCGGCGCGCGAGTTGGGGGTGGATCGCGCCAATCTCAGCCGCCTGGCCAGACGCCTGGGCATTCGGTAGCAGGGTGGTGGGGGGATTTAGCGCGATCTGTTGACGTCGCGCCTGAAGCCTCTCCCAGGTGATCGGCATCTGTCCGTTGTCCGGATGCAATCCGGGGCCGGCAATTCCCGGATTTCATCCGGGCTGCAGTTGGAATACCAGCGCCTTCAGGCCGCTCTCCGGCGAGATGTCGGGAAACTCCGGCGGGTTGTCCAGGCGCTCGATGAAACGCAGTTGCGGCGCTTCGGCGGCCATGCCGTCGATGAGGAAATCCGGACCGATATCCGGGGCGTTGACGCAGGCCAGCACCGTACCCTGCTCGCTGAGCAGTTCCGGCAGGCGCCGGAGAATCTTGCAGTAGTCCTGGGTGAGGGCGAAGCTGCCTTTCTGAAAACTCGGCGGGTCGATGATCACCAGATCGTACGGCCCGCTCTTGCGTACCTTGCCCCAGGACTTGAACAACTCGTGGCCGAGAAATTCCACCCGCCCCAGGTCGTGCCCGTTCAGGCGATGGTTGTCGCGCCCGCGTGATAGCGCCGCACGGGCCATATCCAGATTGACCACGCGCTCGGCACCGCCGGCGATGGCGGACACCGAAAAGCCGCAGGTATAGGCGAACAGGTTGAGCACGCGTTTGCCGGCGGCCTGCCCGCGCACCCACTGGCGGCCCAGGCGCATATCGAGGAACAGGCCGCTGTTCTGCTTGCTGCCCAGATCGAGCAGGTAGTGCAGGCCGTCCTCGACAATGGGCCACTGCGCCTGCGGCTCGCCGGCCAGCCATTCGCTCTCGCTGCCCTGTACGTAGCGGTGCTGCAGCAGCAGCCCGCGCGCTCCGCTGGCCTGCCATTGCGCTGTTGCCAGCAACTCCAGCAGCAGCGGGCGCAGCGCGGGCGATGGCTCGCGAAACAGCATCACCAGAACGATGCCGGACAGCCAGTCGACGGTAATCTGCTCCAGGCCGGGCCAGCAGCGGCCACGGCCATGAAACAGGCGGCGGGTTTCGCTGCCGGGGTGGTTGTCCAGCGCCTGCAGCAGATGCTCGCGCAGGGTGACGAGGGCGGCGTCAGTCATCGCGGGTCAGCACTTCCAGCAGCTCGATCTCGAAGGTCAGGTTGGCATTCGGCGGAATCCGGCCTACCGTGCGCTCGCCATAGCCAAGGTGCGCCGGAACGAACAGCCTGCGCTTGCCGCCTACCTGCATGCCTATCAGGCCCTGATCCCAACCCTTGATCACCCGTCCGGTGCCGATCACGCACTGGAACGGCTTGCCGCGCGAGAAGGACGAGTCGAACTCGCTGCCGTCGGCCAGCCAGCCGCGATACTGGGTAGTGATCAGGGCGCCCTTGACCACGGCCTTGCCGTCGCCGGGTTGCAGGTCTTCGATGATCAGTTGGTCAGTCATGTCAGGGTTCCTTGCGATGACGGTTTTGGCTGGCCTGCACGGAGCGTTCGGCGGGAACGCGCAGCTGGGTCAGCAGGTAGTCGGCGAAAGCCGGCTCATAATTCTGCAGGGCGATGGCACCGGCCATGCAGCTCAGCCAGCTTTCCGCCAGCGCCTGGTCGATTGGCCACTGCGCATGAAAGGCCGGAATGCTGATGCTGCCGTAGCGCTCGGCGAACAGTCGTGGGCCGCCCAGCCAGCCGCTGAGAAAGCAGGCCAGCTTGTCGCGCGAGGTGCTCAGGTCGGCCGGGTGCAACGCGCGCAGTGCAGCGGCTTCGGGGCGCTCGTCCATCAGCCGGTAGAAATCGTCGACCAGCCGGCGCAGACCGTCGATGCCGCCAGCGGCCTGGAAGGAAGCGTCGCCGCTGCCATAGGGTGGTGTCTTGCTCATGGCGCCATGTCCGCAGAAAAGCCGCCATTGTAACCGCTGGCGTAGAATGGTCGGCCAGTATGATGTGAGGCGGCTTGGATCAACGATGACGCAACCTCAACAGGGCTTCGTGCTCAGTCGCCACTGGCGCGACACGCCGGACGGCATAGAGGTGGCCTTCTGGCTGGCCACCGATGCCGGCCCGCGCCAGGTGCGTCTGCCGTATCAGGAGGCGGTGGCCTTCATTCCCGCCAAGCAGCGTGCGCAGGCCGAACCGCTGTTGCAGGGGGGCGAGTTGCGCGAGCTGGCGCTACGTGACTTTCACCATCGTCCGGTACTGGGGTTGTACTGCCGCCAGTACCGCCAACTGTTGCAGTTGGAGAAGAAGCTGCGTCAGGTCGGTATCGATGTGTACGAGGCCGATATCCGTCCGCCGGATCGCTACCTGATGGAGCGTTTCATCACCGCCTCCGTCAGCTTCGAGGGCATCGAGCAGGCGGACGGCAGCCTGCTGTGCCGGTCGCTCAAACCCGCCGCCGATTACCGTCCGACGCTGCGCCTGGTATCGCTGGATATCGAGACCAGCGCCCGTGGCGAGCTGTATTCCATTGCTCTGGAGGGCTGCGGTCAGCGGCAGGTGTACATGCTCGGCCCGGCCAATGGCGATGTCAGCATTGTCGACTTCGATCTGGAGTATTGCGACAGCCGCCTGCAACTGCTGGAGCGTCTCAACCAGTGGCTGGCGCAGCACGACCCGGACGCCATCATCGGCTGGAACCTGGTGCAGTTCGATCTGCGCGTGCTGCATGAGCATGCCGAACAGTTCAAGCTGCCGCTGCGTCTGGGGCGCGGTGGTGACGTGATGGGCTGGCGCCAGCACAACAGCGCTCAGCACTACTTCGCCGAAGCCGCCGGGCGGCTGATCATCGACGGTATCGAGGCGCTGCGCTCGGCCACCTGGAGCTTCCCTTCGTTCAGCCTGGAATCGGTGGCGCAGACTCTGCTCGGCGAGGGCAAGGCAATCGACACGCCCTATGCGCGGATGGACGAGATCCAGCGCATGTTCGACGAGGACAAGCCGGCGCTGGCGCGTTACAACCTCAAGGACTGCGAGCTGGTGACGCGGATCTTCGCCCGCACCGACCTGCTCGCCTTTCTGCTCGAGCGCTCCAGTGTCACTGGCCTTGCCGCCGACCGTAGCGGTGGCTCGGTGGCCGCCTTCACCCACCTGTACCTGCCGCCGATGCACCGCCTGGGTTTTGTGGCGCCAAATCTGGGCGACATCCGGGGAGAGAACAGCCCTGGCGGCTTTGTCATGGATTCGCGTCCCGGCCTGTACGACTCGGTACTGGTATTGGACTACAAGAGCCTGTATCCCTCGATTATCCGCAGCTTTCTGATCGACCCGGTAGGGCTGGTGCAGGGGCTGCGGCAGCCGGACGATGCGCATTCGGTGGAGGGCTTTCGTGGTGCGCGATTCTCGCGCAGCGCGCACTGCCTGCCGGCCATCGTCGAGCGTGTCTGGCAGGGCCGCGAGGCGGCCAAGCGCGAAGGCAATGCAGCGTTGTCGCAGGCACTTAAGATCATCATGAATGCCTTCTACGGCGTGCTTGGCTCCAGTGGCTGCCGCTTCTTTGACCCGCGTCTGGCCTCGTCCATCACCCTGCGTGGGCATCAGATCATGCGTCGCACCCGCGAGCTGATCGAGGCCGAGGGCTATTCGGTGATCTACGGCGATACCGACTCCACCTTTGTCTGGCTTGGCCGTGCTCATGACGAGGCCGAAGCAGCGCAGATCGGCCGGGCGCTGGTATCAGGGGTCAATGCCTGGTGGCGTGAGCACCTGCGCCAGGAGTATGGCCTTGAGAGTGCTCTGGAGCTGCAGCTCGAGACCCACTACCGGCGTTTTCTGATGCCGACCATCCGTGGTACCGAGCAGGGCAGCAAAAAACGCTATGCCGGCTTGGTGCATCGTGACGACGGCCGTGAGGAGCTGGTGTTCAAGGGGCTGGAAACGGTACGCAGCGACTGGTCGCCACTGGCCCAGTGTTTCCAGCAGGAGCTGTACGGCCGGGTATTCGCCGGCCAGCCCTACGAGGACTATGTGCGTGATTACGTGCGGCGCACCTTGGCTGGCGAGTTGGATGAGCTACTGGTCTATCGCAAGCGCCTGCGCCGGCGGCTCGACGACTACCTGCGCAATGTACCGCCGCAGGTACGCGCCGCGCGTCTGGCCGACGCCCACAATCAGCGCCTGGGGCGGCCGTTGCAGTACCAGCGCGGCGGCTGGATCAGCTACCTGATCACCACGGCCGGGCCGCAGCCACTGGAATGCCTGCAATCGCCGGTGGACTACGAGCACTACCTCAGTCGCCAGCTCAAGCCGGTGGCCGATGCCATTCTGCCGTTCGTCGGTAGCCGTTTCGAGCAACTGGTGGACGGGCAACTGCGGCTGTTCTGAGTTCCGTTTCAGGCGTTGTCAGTTGCTGCGGTGCCGCCGGGCCAGCTCAATGCGGCCGAAGCGGGCGGGCTTGTCCAGCGGCGTGATGGCCAGCAACTGATCCAGGCGAATCTCCAGGGGACCGCTGTCGCTCTGCAGTACCAGCCATTCGTCCGTGTTGCTGGTGCGGGTGGTCTGTGCTCTGGCTTTCAGGGTCGAGCCGTCGAGCAGCTCCAGTTGCAATCGGTAGCCATACAAACAGGCGATTTCCAGGTAGTCGTACAGATCGCAGGACAGAGGCTGATAGGCCTTCATCATCTTCTCCCGGCCTTAGTGCGCAGGCCCGAGTCATGAAAATTGCCGCTTGGCGGCAGTAGCGGCCTTATCATGCGCTCTTTTGAGGCCACTGGCATGGCCTTGCCGATATGCTCGGGAGCGGGATAACAGAGGTGCCCCTCCGCCGCTGTCATCTGATGTGATACTGAGCCCCCCGAAAACTTGCCAACAGAGAAACCATGGACAGCCTGATACTCGATACTTTGCTGACCGGGCGTGCTGTGTCCTTTACCCGCCCGGGATCGCGTAGCGCCATCGCCAAGCAGCCGCGTGACGAGGCTCTGGCGCTCAGCGCGAACGGCCTGGCCGGTGACGAACAGGGTGACTTGCGGGTGCACGGTGGCGTGGAAAAGGCCGTGCATCACTATCCGCAAGAGCACTACGCCCGCTGGATCGAGGAGCTGGGCGAGCACCCGCTGCTGGGGCAGCCTGGCGCCTTTGGCGAGAATTTCAGCACCACTGGCTGGACGGAGGCCGATGTTTGTCTGGGGGACTGCATCCGCGTGGGTACGGCGCTGTTGCAGGTATCCCAGGGGCGCATGCCGTGCTGGAAACTCAATGATCGCTTCGGCGTAGCGAAGCTGGCGCTGCGGGTACAGCAGAGCGGGCGTACCGGCTGGTACTATCGGGTGCTGGAGGAGGGCGTGGTACGGGCCGGCGATCGCCTGCAGTTGGTGGAGCGGCGGCATCCGGACTGGTCGCTGGCTCGTTTGGCGGGCGTGCTGTTCGACAGCCGTATCGATCCGGAGCTGCTGCGCGAGTGTCTGCAACTGCCGCTGGTGCCCTCATGGAAGCGCTATCTGGCCCGTCGGCTGGAGAGCGGGTGCATCGAGGACTGGTCGCCGCGTCTGGATGGCCCGGCAGCTTCCGGCTGAGTTGGGCGACAAGGCAAAGTCTCGCGGCTGCGCCTTGTTGCCCAGCGGGTTCAGCGTTTGTGTGGCACCGGCTTGAGCAGCTCGTCCGGCGGCATCTCGCACTGGATCTTGCGACCGATCAGCTCTTCGATCGGCGGCAGGGCGAAGGCATCGTCCTCGCCAGCGAAGCTGATCGAGGTGCCGCTGGTGCCGGCGCGACCGGTACGACCGATGCGGTGTACGTAATCGTCCGGGTCTTCCGGCAGGGTGAAGTTGATTACGTGGCTGATGCCGTCAACGTGAATGCCACGACCAGCCACGTCGGTGGCCACCAGCACGCGGATGTGCCCGGCGCGGAAGCCTTCGAGCACCTTGATGCGCTTGTGTTGCGGCACGTCGCCGGACATTTGCGCGGCGCTGATGCCGTCGCGGGTCAGGCGTTCCTCAATGCGGCGCACCTCGTCCTTGCGGTTGGCGAAGACCATTACCCGGTCCCAGTCATTCTGGCTCACCAGGTTGTACAGCAGTTTGTACTTGTCACTGCTGGCCACGGCGTAAACGTGCTGCTCTACCGTGTCGCTGGCGACGTTCTCCGGTTCGATCTCGACAATGGCCGGATCGACCGTCCACTGCTTGGCCAGGTTCATCACGTCTTCGGTGAAGGTGGCGGAGAACAGCAGGGTCTGGCGTTCGCCTTTCATCGGCGTCTGGCGGATGATCTGTCGAACCTGCGGGATGAAGCCCATGTCGAGCATGCGGTCGGCTTCATCGAGCACCATCACCTCGACCATGTCCAGATGCACCTCGCCGCGCTGGTTGAAGTCCAGCAGACGGCCCGGGGTCGCTACCAGAATGTCGCAGTAGCGCGACTCCAGCTGCTTGAGCTGCTTGTCGAAGTCCATGCCGCCGACGAAGCTCATGACGTTGAGCCGGGTGTACTTGGTCAGTGCCAGGGCGTCCTTGGCGATCTGCACCACCAACTCGCGGGTCGGTGCGATCACCAGCGCGCGCGGCTCGCCCATATAGCGTTCCTTCGGCGGAGGCGTCTGTAGCAGCTGGGTAATGGTGGAAATAAGGAATGCAGCAGTCTTGCCGGTACCGGTCTGCGCCCGGCCGATGGCGTCGCGCCCCTTGAGGGTATGTCCGAGCACACCGGCCTGAATCGGCGTGCAGTAGGGGAAGCCGAGATCATGGATGGCATGCATCAGCTCCGGCGCGAGGTTGAAATCGTGGAAGCGGGTCTTGCCTTCCACGGGGGCGACCACGAAGTCTTCCAGCTTCCAGGTGTCAACAGGCTTGGCGGGACGCTCGCGGCGCTTTTCGGCCTTGGGCAGTCGGTTCGGGGCTTTCTGCCCGGCCCGGGCATCGTCTGTGCTGCGTCCGGGCTGGCGGGACGGCTTGGCAGATTGGCTGGCGTCATTGCGCTCTGCCGGGGCGGGCGCTGCCGGTGTGCTGGTCGGTTGTGGTTGTACTTCCTCGGGCTTGCCGAAGATTTTCTTGAGTGCTTTGAGCACGGGCTTCTCATCGGTTGATTAAGGAATGAACGGGCGCCAGTGTAATGCAAGACGAGGGTGGGGCGAAGGGCTTCGCTCGCCTGTGTCAAGCGTCGGCTCGTCATTGCACTTAGCCTGGCGGCAGGCTGGCCAGCAGCAGGCGCTGCACGTTGCCACCGATGATGGCGGCGATGGCAGCCTCGTCGAAGCCTGCAGCCAGCAGGCCATCGGTAATCTGCGCCAGACCGGTGACATCGAAAGGCGTGTGCACGGTGCCGTTGAAGTCCGAGCCCAGCGCGACATGCTCGACCCCGACCTTGTCGGCGGTGTAGCGGATGGCCCTGACGATGGCGGCGACCGAGGTGTCGCATACCGCGGTGCTCCAGTAGCCGATGCCGATCACTCCGCCGCTGGCGGCAATGGCCTCGATATGCCGGTCGCTTAAGTTGCGGCTGCCGGGGCAGGTGCCTTCTACCCCGGTGTGCGAAACCAGCAGCGGGCGCGTGGCCATGGCCAGAACGTCGTCGATCAACGGGCGCGAGGCGTGGGCCAGGTCGACCAGCATCGACTTTTCCTCCAGGTAGTGGATTACCTGCCGGCCCAGCGGAGTCAGCCCGCCTTTTTCCAGGCCGTGGGCCGAGCCGCCGACCTCGTTGTCGAAGAAGTGGGTCAGCCCGGCAATGCGAAAGCCGGCGTCGTAGAGCCTGTCGATGTTTTCCAGGCGGCCCTCGATAGGCTGCAGACCTTCAGTGGCGAGCAGGGCGGCAAGTCGCTGCGGATCCTGCTGCCAGGCCTTGATGAAATCTTGCAGGTCGTTGCGGGTACGGATCAGCACGAGCCGACCGTCGCTGTCGGCGGCAGCCGCATGAAGTTTTTGCGCCTGATACAGCGCGCGCTGCAGCAGGCTGTTCCAGGTTTCCCGAGGCCAGCGCTGAGCCATGGCCAGCAGGGTGATGTTGTCGCTGTCGGCAGCGTTGCTTTCCACATTCAGGCCGCGCGGCGTTTTGGTCACGGTGGAGAACACCTGCAGGCCGAGGCGGCCTTCGAGCATACGCGGCAGATCCGAATGGCCGTAGCCGTAACGCTTGAGCAGATCGCGCTCCCAGAGCAGTGCGTCATCGTGCAGATCGGCGACGAACAGGCTTCGGTGCAGTTTCTGTGCGCTGGCACCTGCCGGATAGGGGCCGGGGGTGGCGACACTGTTGAGCTGTGCATCGATCAGCCGGGGCAGGCCGAAAAAGGCGAGGATGCCAAGGGGAATGAGCAGAAGCAGGGCGAGCAGGAATTTGCGCATTGGCAGGATCCGGATGAACGGTCGTCCGTTTCACTCTAGCAGCGTGCCGGCTGCCCATGGATGACCCGACATGCCAGTCGAAGTGACGAATGCGGCCAGTCGTTGGCCAACTGTCGCTGTGTGACCCGGAGGACTGCAGGCGCACGGCAGTGAGCTGGTGTTGCTCTCATCGTAGTGCTAGCGCAAGTCGCAGAGTGCACGTCGTGCCGGAATAAGTAGCCATGCTGCGCGAGGGAACGCCTCGCGCAGTGCGACGGCTCAGCCTGTGGTATGAATGCGGTGGCCAACCGCATAGCCGGCCAGGCGCTGGGCGATGCTTTCATGCAGAGCCGGGTTCGCTTGCGGCAGGTAGATGTGGGCCAGTTGGCCGGCCTGGTCATCGTTTTGTACCTCGATGCGGATATCCGCGGGCAGTTCGGCCAGAGCCTCGCGGTAGACGCGGGCGATGGCGTCGAAGCGCAGTGCCGGCTTGAAGGTCTTGCCCACTGCGGTCAGCGGTATGCTGTCGATGATCCAGACATTCTTGGGGATTGCCGCACGCTCGGGAATCTGTTCGGCGGCATGTTCCAGCAGTTCGTCTTCGCTGACCTGACTGCCCGGTTTGAGCTGGACGTAGGCCACCGGCAGCTCGCCGGCCTTGAGGTCGGGCTTGCCCACCGCGGCGGCCAGTGCCACGGCCGGGTGGCGGTGTAGAGCTTCTTCGATCATCTGCGGGTCGATATTGTGACCGCCACGGATGATCAGATCCTTGCTGCGCCCGGTCAGCCAGATGTAGCCGTCGGCATCGACTCGTCCGAGATCGCCGGTATTGAACCAGTCACCGTCGACCCAGATGTTCTGGTTCTTGCTCGCCTGCAGGTAGCCGCGGAACACTGTGGCGCCGCGGATGCAGAGGGTACCGATCTCGTTGACTGCCGCCTCGCGCAGGTAGCGCCCCTGTTCATTGAGCACTTTGATGCTGACCTCGCAGTAGGGCAGTGGCAGGCCGATGGAGCCGGGGCGTCTTTCGCCGCCCGGTGGATTGACGCAACTGCCGCAGGTGCCTTCGGTCAGGCCGTAGCCTTCGATCAGGGTCAGTCCGGTCTTGGTCTCGAACTGGCGGATCAACTCCACCGGCATCGGTGCGGCGCCGCACAGGGCGTATTTCAGTGAGGACAGATCACAGCCCTCGCTGGGCACTTGCAGCAGGCCCGCATAGATGGTCGGTACACCACTGAAGAAGCTGACCCGGTGGCGCTCGATGATCTTCCAGAAATTGCCGGTCAGGGTGGTATTGCGGTAACCCTGCGGGGTGGCCAGCAGCACCTCGGCGCCGCCGATGAAGGCGGCCAGACCGGTAACCACCACGCCATTGACGTGAAATAGCGGAAGGCCGCAGAGCGCTACGTCGCCAGCACCGAAGCGGGTGACCAGATTCATGCTGTAGGCCATGGCCACTTCGTTGTAGTGACTGTGTGGCGCCAGCTTGGGCGTACCGGTGGTGCCGC
Source organism: Pseudomonas sp. NCCP-436 (assembly GCF_019656335.1). Lineage (GTDB taxonomy): Bacteria > Pseudomonadota > Gammaproteobacteria > Pseudomonadales > Pseudomonadaceae > Aquipseudomonas. The sequence goes on from NZ_BPLZ01000022.1 coordinate 26,889, forward strand.
CTGTGTGGAAGTAGCTGGCGATGTCGTCCGGGGCGATCTGTCGGCCACTTTCCAGGTGATCGGCCGGACACTCGGCGATGGTGGCATCGAAGTCCAGCACGCCATCGGGCAGGGAGCCACGCTGAGCTTTCAGCACACTACGCTGTGGCTCGGGCAGCAGGTTGGCCATGTCCACGCAGAGGATTGCCCGCAGTCCGGGCAACTGGTCGCGCAGAACCACCACCTTGTTCCACAGATCCGTACCCGGGAAGGGTGCGAGGGTGACCAGCAGCTCGGAGTCCGAAGCGCGGATCAGCTCGGCGATGTGTTCGGGCTCAAGCAGCGGGTTGATGGCGTTGACGATGCCGGCTGCCTCGCCTCCCCACAGGGTGTAGTGGGTCTGTGGCAGGTTCGGCAGCAGGAACGACACGGCTTTGCCTGGGCGCAGGCCGAGGCGGTGGAAGGCGTTGGCGGTGCGGGTGATGTTCTCCAGCAACTCGCGGTAGGACAGGCGCAGCGGGGTTTCCTCGGCCGTACCCTGAAGAATGAATGACAGCGCCGGTGCGTCGGGACTGCTCTGCGCGGTGCGCCGGATCAGCTCATAGGTACTCGATGGCAGGTGGCGTTCGGCGAGTGGGATGCGCTCAATCGCGATGATGTCCTCGCGGGTGCGGATGAGTGGCGCTGCATTCATGTCCTTATCCTTTTCCTTGTTCAGCCGGTCAGCAGTTCGTTGAGCCATTCGGCGATGTCGCGGATCTGCTCCGGGATGACCTCATGGGCCATGGGGTAGTCGCGCCACTGCACCGGCACACCGTGGGTCTGCAGATGGTCGAAGGCGGCGCGGCCCATGTCGGGGATTACCACGTCGTCAAATCTGCCATGCAGGCAGAGTACCGGCAGTTGTCTTTTTGTATCTGCCAGTTGCATGTCGTCACTGAAGGTGGGCGCGTAGGTAGACAGTGCCAGTACCCCGCCGAGGGTTTCCGGATAGCGCAGCAGGGCCGTGTGCAGCACTACGGCGCCTCCCTGGGAGAATCCGGCCAGGACGATACGCTGAGCTTCGATGCCGCTGTCGAGTTCGGCCCGGATCAGGGCGATGACCTGCTCGGCCGATTCTTCCAGTTGCTCATGGTCGATAGCCCGGGCCGGTGTCATGGCGAGGATGTCGTACCAGCTAGGCATGCTCCAGCCGCCGTTGATGGTGACTGGGCGCGTCGGTGCCTGAGGCATGACGAAGCGGGTACTGGGCAGGCGTTCCTGCAGTGTCTCGGCCACGGGCAGGAAATCGTAGCGGTCAGCCCCCAGACCGTGCAGCCAGATCACGCAGGCATCGGGTGTGTGGGGTGGTTGCAGGATCATGGGTGCGGTCATTGGTAGCTCCTGTGTGGTGCGTCCGCCCGAAGTTGGGGCGTGGCGTGGGAGATGAGGATGAGTGATCTGTGAACAAGTTGTCGCACGAGCGCAATTTTTTCTCTTGACCCATCGGTCTGAATGGAAATCTTTCGGGATGGTACGGTGCTTGCTTTAGTCGAGCTGGACTGACGAGATAGTACGGTAACGGTAACACTGTGCCATTACTGTCTGCTCAGCAGACAGGAGCCTGCTATGCGGGTTCCTTGACTCAAACCATCGGGAGCGCTGGCGCTCCGGGTGGTCGACTATCCGTCTCTGGCCCGTTCGATCAACGGGCAAGGCGAGAGTCAGTTGGCCAGCAGAGGAAAATGCCGACTAGACTTATGCCTGACGTCCTTCGCTTCTTGATGCGCCGTTGCTGCCAGCGGTGCACGTGCCTCAAAAGGGCGGGGAAGCAGGGCGGAGACTCCAACACAACAAGAGCAACTGGAGGTTTTTGATGAAGATGGTGAAATCCACCCTGGCTGTAGTAACCACCGCGGCTGTACTGGGTATCAGTGGTTTTGCACAGGCCGGTGCAACACTGGACGCGGTGACGAAAAAGGGCTTTGTCCAGTGCGGGATCAGTGATGGTCTGCCAGGCTTCTCCTACGCTGACGAGAAGGGCAATTACCAAGGCCTGGACGTCGATGTGTGCCGCGCAGTTGCTGCTGCGGTGTTCGGTGATGCCAACAAGGTCAAGTACAGCCCGCTGACCGCCAAGGAACGCTTCACTGCCCTGCAGTCTGGCGAGGTCGACATCCTTTCGCGCAACACCACCTGGACCAGTTCTCGTGATGCGGCACTGGGTCTGAACTTTACTGGCGTCACCTACTACGATGGCCAGGGCTTCCTGGTGAACAAGAAACTCGGTGTATCCAGCGCCAAGGAACTCGACGGCGCCACGGTTTGCATCCAGGCCGGTACCACCACTGAGCTGAACCTCTCGGACTACTTCCGTGCCAACGGCATGAAGTACACCCCCATCACCTACGACACCTCCGACGAAAGTGCCAAGTCGGTCGAAGCCGGACGTTGTGACGTGCTGACTTCCGACCAGTCGCAGCTGTATGCGCAACGCATCAAGCTGGCCAATCCGGATGACTACGTCGTGCTGCCGGAGGTCATTTCCAAGGAGCCGCTCGGCCCGTCCGTCCGTCAGGGCGACGAGGAGTGGTTCGATATCGTGCGCTGGACCCTGTTCGCCATGCTCAACGCCGAGGAGCTGGGTGTAACGTCGGCCAACGTCGAGGAAACTGCCAAAACCACCAAGAACCCGGATATCGCGCGTCTGCTGGGTACCGAGGGTGAGTTCGGCAAGGATCTGAAGCTGCCGAAGGACTGGGCCGTACAGATCGTCAAACAGGTGGGCAACTACGGCGAAGCCTTCGACCGCAACGTCGGTGCCGGTAGTGAGTTGAAGATCGAGCGTGGTCTCAACGCCCTGTGGAACAAGGGTGGTCTGCAGTACGCACCGCCAGTGCGCTGATCATCCGACAGCGGCAGACCGGAGCCGCAGAGCTGAACTGTAGGCGGCCAGGAATGGGACGTCGGGCATCGTCTCTGGCGTGCGATGCCAGCGTGCTACTCCTTTTCGTGCCGGTTCAGCTCGGCAGCTCCTGATCGCATCACGTGACCTGCCGTTGGAGTTTCCGACCAAGTGAATCCCCGGCCTGCTGCAGCGGGCTGGTGGTTCAAAGAGGGCTGTTATGCAAACGACTGCTAATGCCCCGCGCCCACGTGGATCGCTATTGACCGATCCGCAGGTGCGTGCGTGGCTGTTTCAGATCATTGCCGTTGTCGCTGTCGTAGCGCTCGGCTGGTTTCTCTTCCAAAACACTCAGGCCAACCTGGAGAAGCGTGGAATCCTTTCGGGCTTTGGCTTTCTCGGCAACAGTGCCGGCTTCGGCATCGCCCAGCACCTGATCGACTATAACGAGAGCCACTCCTATGGGCGGGTCTTCGTCATTGGGTTGCTCAATACCCTGCTGGTGTCTTTCATCGGCATCGTACTGGCCTCCATCCTCGGCTTTGTGCTCGGCGTGGCACGGTTGTCGCCGAACTGGCTGATCAGTCGGCTGGCAAGCGTCTATATCGAGATCTTCCGCAATATTCCGCCGTTGTTGCAGATTCTCTTCTGGTATTTCGCGGTATTTCTCGCCCTGCCAGGGCCACGGCAGAGCCTGGATATCGGCGAGGTGTTCTTCCTCAATAGTCGTGGCCTCTATATGCCGGCGCCATCGCCAGCGGAGGGCTTTACCCTGTTCACCGTGTTGCTGGTGGCCACTATCGTTGCCATCGTCGTCCTCGGCCGCTGGGCCAAGGTGCGGCGCGAAGCCACCGGCAAGGTATTTCCGTTATTGTGGGCGTCGCTGGCGATGCTCATCGGTTTGCCCGGACTAGCGGTGCTGGTCGGCGGCAACCCGCTGAGCTGGAGCGTACCGGAGTTGACCGGCTTCAACTTCCGCGGCGGCTGGGTGTTGATCCCGGAACTGATGGCTCTGACGCTGGCGCTGACCATCTACACCGCAGCTTTCATCGCCGAGAACGTGCGCTCCGGAATCATGGCGGTGAGCCATGGGCAGACCGAGGCGGCACGCTCGCTCGGCCTGCGCCCCGGCATCACCCTGCGCCTGGTGATCATCCCGCAGTCGCTGCGCGTGATCATTCCTCCACTGACCAGCCAGTACCTGAACCTGACCAAGAACTCGTCCCTGGCGGCGGGTATCGGCTATCCGGACATGGTTTCGCTGTTCGCCGGTACGGTGCTCAACCAGACCGGGCAGGCCATCGAGGTGATCGCCATCACCATGAGTGTGTACCTCGCCATCAGCATCAGCATCTCTCTGCTGATGAACTGGTACAACAAGCGCATCGCGCTGACTGAGCGGTAAGGAGCAGCCATGCAGACTCATACGTTTAAACCGGATCTGCCGCCGCCGCGCATGAGCGTCGGCGTGCTGGGTTGGCTCCGTGCCAACCTGTTCTCCAACTGGTTCAACAGCCTGTTGACCATCTTCGCCATCTATCTGCTCTGGCTGGTGATCCCGCCGCTGCTGCAGTGGGCGATCATCGATGCCAACTGGGTTGGTACCACGCGTGCCGACTGCACCAAGGAAGGCGCCTGCTGGGTGTTCATTCAGCAGCGCTTCGGGCAGTTCATGTATGGCTTCTACCCAACCGAGCTACGTTGGCGGGTAGATACCACGCTATGGCTGGCGATCATCGGCGCTGCGCCGCTGTTCGTGCCGCAGATGCCGCGCAAGGCGCTTTACGGTCTGGTGTTCCTGGTGGTCTACCCGGTCATCGCCTGGTGCCTGCTGCACGGTGGCGTATTCGGACTGAGCGTGGTTTCCACCAGTCAGTGGGGCGGTCTGATGCTGACTCTGGTGATCGCCTCCGTGGGCATTACCGGCGCCTTGCCGCTGGGCATCCTGCTGGCGCTCGGGCGGCGTTCCAATATGCCGGCGATAAAGGTTATCTGCGTCACCTTTATCGAGTTCTGGCGTGGTGTCCCGCTGATCACCGTGTTGTTCATGTCCTCGGTGATGCTGCCGCTGTTCCTGCCTGAAGGCATGCATTTCGACAAGCTGATGCGTGCCCTGATCGGGGTAATCCTGTTCCAGTCCGCCTACATCGCCGAAGTGGTGCGTGGCGGCCTGCAGGCCATCCCCAAGGGGCAGTACGAAGCGGCTGCGGCCATGGGCCTGGGCTACTGGCGGATGATGGGCCTGGTGATCCTCCCGCAGGCGCTCAAACTGGTTATTCCGGGGATCGTCAACGTGTTCATCGCCCTGTTCAAGGACACCAGCCTGGTGATCATCATCGGTCTGTTCGACCTGCTCAACAGCATCAAGCAGGCGACTACGGATCCTGCCTGGCTGGGAATGGCCACCGAGGGTTACGTGTTCGCGGCCCTGATCTTCTGGATTTTCTGTTTCGGCATGTCCCGTTATTCCCTGCATCTGGAGAGGAAGCTGGATACCGGTCACAAACGTTAGGAGCGGTTATGCCGCCATGTGCGGGCCGGCTGTGAGCCCGGCCCATCTGAACCGACTCCGGAGGAATAATTTATGAGTGAAGCAATCAAGCAGACCAGCGCCGATCCGATGATCCTGCTGCAGGGCGTGAACAAGTGGTACGGTCAGTTCCACGTGCTCAAGGACATCAACCTCAGCGTGCAGCAGGGTGAACGCATTGTGCTGTGCGGGCCGTCCGGCTCCGGCAAATCCACCACCATCCGCTGCATCAACCGCCTTGAAGAGCACCAGCAGGGGCGCATTGTGGTCGATGGCACCGAACTGACCAGCGACCTCAAGCATATCGAGGCAATTCGCCGCGAAGTGGGCATGGTGTTCCAGCACTTCAACCTGTTCCCGCATCTGACCGTGTTGCAGAACTGCACCCTGGCCCCGATGTGGGTGCGCAAGATGCCCAAGCGTCAGGCCGAAGAAATCGCCATGCACTTCCTTGAGCGCGTACGTATTCCGGAACAGGCCAACAAGTTCCCGGGACAGCTTTCCGGAGGTCAGCAGCAGCGTGTGGCAATTGCCCGGGCGCTGTGTATGAAACCGAAGATCATGTTGTTCGATGAGCCGACCTCGGCCCTCGACCCGGAAATGGTAAAGGAAGTGCTCGATACCATGATCGGCCTGGCCGAGGACGGCATGACCATGCTCTGCGTGACCCATGAAATGGGTTTTGCCCGCACCGTGGCCAACCGGGTGATCTTCATGGACAAGGGCGAGATCGTCGAGCAGGCCGAGCCTGATACCTTCTTCACCAACCCGCAAAACGAGCGCACCAAGCTGTTCCTCAGTCAGATCATCCATTGATCGGATCCGACCTGCCGCGCAGATTGGTGCGGCAGGCCGGTTTATTTTTTACGCATCCGGCGTTCTTGCCGGGTGACAGTTCCAGCCGAAAGCGGAGAGTCGCCATGCATTCGGGTCATGCCGAGCATCCGGGTCATGCCGAACTGATCTCGCGGTTCTACCAAGCCTTCCAGTGCCTCGATGCCGAGGCCATGGTGGCTTGCTACACGACCGATGTGCGCTTCAGCGATCCGGTGTTCGTCGACCTGCGCGGCGAGGCGGCCGGTGACATGTGGCGCATGCTGTGCAGCCGCGCCGAGGATTTTTCCCTGACCTTCGATTCAGTACGGGCCGATGAACACTCCGGCAGTGCGCACTGGGTCGCCCGTTATCGTTTCAGTGGCACCGGTCGCACAGTGATTAACCGCATCCACGCGGAGTTTGTTTTTCGCGACGGACTGATTTGCGAGCACTGCGACAGCTTCGACCTGTGGTGTTGGAGCCGTCAGACGCTGGGGTTCAAGGGGCTGATGCTGGGCTGGGCACCACCGGTTCAGGCTGCCATTCGTCGACAGGCGGCACGCGCGCTCGAACAATTTCGCGCATCACGCTGAGGTGTAGCGAGGAACACGGTGGTAGGCTAACGGGTCATAACCTTCAATAAAGAGTGTGCCCCTGCGGTACCGTGTTTCCACCTGCCAAATCGAGAGCTGCCGTGAGCGAACTGATCCTATCCGTAAGACAGGCCAAGGCCTGGGGGGTGCATGCCGTCACTGCCAGTGGCGTGATTCTGGCTCTGCTTGCCCTGCTCGCCGTACTCGAAGGTCAGCCGCAGCAGTGCCTGTTATGGCTTGGCCTGGCGTTGCTGGTAGACGGGCTGGATGGCTCGCTGGCGCGACGTTATGACGTCAAGAGCGTATTGCCGCATTTCGATGGCTCGACCCTGGATCTGGTCATTGACTACCTCACCTATGTCTTCATTCCGGCAATCTTCCTCTACCGCTTTATCCCACTGCCGGATTACACCCCGCTGTTCGCCGTCGGCCTGATCCTGGTGTCGTCGCTGTTCTGCTTCTGCAATCTGAACATGAAGAGCCAGGACAACTACTTTGTCGGCTTCCCGGCGGCCTGGAACGTTGTGGTGCTGTACTTCTACATCCTCGACATCCAACCCTGGGTGGCTCTCGGGACAATCGTGCTGCTGGCCGGGCTGACTTTGACCAAGATGAAGTTCCTGCATCCGTTTCGTGTGCGCCAGTTCATGCCGCTGAATATCCTGGTGACCTTCGTCTGGCTGTTTGCCAGTGGCCTGCTGATTATCCAGCAGCCGAGCGATCCGGTGTGGCTGCTGGCGCTCTGGTGGATTGCCTCGGGCTATTTCGTTGGCATGTGCGTTTGGCGCTCGGCGCGTGAGTGGTTTCCGACTCGCGGATGACGGCAGCAGGCGAAAAGAACTGGTTTGTCTACCTGGTGCGGGCTGCCAATGGCGCTCTGTACTGCGGTATCAGCGATGATCCGCAGCGGCGTTTCCGGCAGCATCAGAGCGGCAGGGGCGCACGCTTCTTTCATACCAGTCCGGCGCAGGCCCTGGCCTATGTCGAGACCTGCGTCGGCAAGGGCGAGGCGCTGCGCCGCGAGCGGGCGATCAAGCGTCTGAGCAAGGCGGCCAAGGAGGCACTTATCCTGGCCGCACCATTCACCGGTTGATCGGTGCCTTGCCTGAGCCTGAAAGCGTACCTTAGTGCGCAATGAGGCAATCGCGCTTCTGAGGTTAGCGGCGCTTCAGCTTTTGTCCGGCAGCAGGAAGTTGCCTTGGCCGCTGCCCTCCACACTTGGCACCTCGGCTTCGTCCTTCAGCTCGACCCCGGACAGTTGGCGCCGGCAGGCCTCGCGCATCAGGTACATCAGGCGGAATGCCGCCATACCGTAGCTCAGGCCTTCCAGGCGCACGTTGGAGATGCAGTTGCGATAGGCGTCGGTCAGGCCAACGCGCGGCGCGTAAGTGAAGTACAGGCCGAGGCTGTCTGGTGAGCTGAGGCCAGGGCGTTCACCGATCAGGATCACGCTCATCTTCGCGCCTAGGCGTTCGCCCACCTCGTCGGCTACCGCCACCCGGCCCTGCTGCACCAGGCAGACCGGCGCCAGACTCCAGCCCTCGGCACGGATCTGGTCGAACAGCCGCTGCAGAAATGGCAGGCTGTGGCGGCGAACGGCTAGCGATGACAGGCCATCGGCGATGACGATGACCAAGTCATGAGTCTGACCCCGCTCCCGGGCGTAGTCATCCAGTAGCCCGGCCGACGCCGGGGCGAGACGCCGGCCAAGATCCGGGCGTTGCAGATAGGTGTGGCGATCAGTCGCCGCGCTGTGCAGCAGCAGAGTCTCCAGGCCCATACTGTGCAGTTCCTCGCGCAGTCCGGCATGGTCGAATGGCAGGTGCACGGCGTCACGAGCCTGGGCATGGGCGAACTGGAAGTCCAGTTGGGCTGCGGTTGGCAGGCTGGTGCCGGCCCGGCCGAGAGCAATGCGCGCAGGCGTCAGCTGACGCAACTGCTGCCAGGGATTTTCGATGGCGGGGGAGTGTTTTGTCATGACGACCTCGGGAAATCAGGACAACTGGGCCAGAGCCTGGTGAAAGGTGGGCGGCAGTGCTTCGCTCATCAGCAGGCGGCCGTCCTGCTGGCGGAGAATGCCCATGCGCTCCAGCCAGGATTCGAACTCGGGGGCGGCGCGCAGGCCCAGTAGCTTGCGTGCGTAGAGCGCGTCGTGGAACGAGGTGGTCTGGTAGTTGAGCATCACGTCATCGGAGCCGGGAATACCCATGATGAAGTTGATACCGGCTGCGCCGAGCAGGGTCAGCAGCATGTCCATATCATCCTGATCGGCCTCGGCGTGATTGGTGTAACAGATGTCACAGCCCATGGGCACGCCCAGCAACTTGCCGCAGAAATGATCTTCCAGGCCGGCGCGGATGATCTGCTTGCCGTTGTACAGGTATTCGGGGCCGATGAAACCGACCACGGTGTTGACCAGAAAGGGGTTGAAGTGCCGGGCTACGGCGTAGGCGCGTGCCTCGCAGGTCTGCTGGTCGACGCCGTGGTGGGCGTTGGCCGACAGTGCACTTCCCTGGCCGGTCTCGAAGTACATCAGGTTGTTGCCGAGGGTGCCACGGCCGAGACTCAGGCCAGCTTCGTAGCCCTCCTGGAGAATCTTCAGGCTGACACCGAAACTGGCATTGGCGGCTTCGGTACCGGCGATGGACTGGAATACCAGATCCAGCGGAGCGCCTCGCTCGATGGCAGCGATGGAGCTGGTAACGTGGGTCAGAACGCAGGACTGGGTAGGAATCTCGTAGCGCTGGATGACCGCATCGAGCATCTCCAGCAGGGTGCAAACTGCGCTCATGCTGTCGGTGGCCGGATTGATGCCGATCATGGCATCGCCGTTGCCGTAGAGCAGGCCGTCGAGCACGCTGGCGGCAATGCCGGCCGGATCGTCGGTCGGGTGGTTGGGCTGCAGCCGCGTGGACATCCGCCCGCGTAGCCCCATGGTGTTGCGAAAGCGGGTGACCACGCGGATCTTCTGTGCCACCAGAACCAGATCCTGCACGCGCATGATCTTCGACACCGCCGCCGCCATTTCCGGCGTCAGCCCCGGCGCCAGGGCGCGCAGGCTGGTTTCATCGGCAGCATCGCCGAGTAACCAGTCGCGCAGGCCGCCCACTGTCAGGTGGCTGACTGGGGCGAAGGCTGCGCTGTCGTGAGTATCAAGAATCAGTCGAGTGACTTCGTCGCTCTCGTAGGGAATCAGCGCCTCATTGAGGAAGGTTTTCAGTGGCAGGTCGGCCAGTGCCATCTGCGCCGCGACCCGTTCAGCATCACTGCTGGCGGCGATGCCGGCCAGGTAATCGCCGGAGCGTGCCGGGGTGGCCTTGGCCATCAGCTCGCGCAGGTTGTCGAAGCGCCAGGTCTGGCCACCGATGCTGTGGGAGTAGCTTGCCATGTGGGCTCCTGTGTCTGGGAATTCACATACGGACGCTGCCAGGCCGACAGCGCCCGTGTTTGGGCCGCTGCCTGCGAGTATGGCAGGCACGCGGCCGGGCGTGCCGGTCAGGCGGGGCTGGCCTGCGGGTAGTACTCATCCTTTTCGATGACGCCCTGGGCACGGTCGATCTGTTCCAGCTGCATGGCTTTGGGCACAGACAGCCAGTAGGCCAGGCCGATCGCGGCAAATCCGGCAAACAGCTTGCCAACCAGTACCGGCAGGATGATGGTGGGCTGGAAGTTGGCGGTAAACGACAGGTGGTCACCGAGCAGGAAGGCTGCACACACGGCAAAAGCGATGTTGATCACCTTGTCCTTCGGCGGCATGAAGCGCACCAGGCGGAACATGGCGAGAATGTTGGCGATGGTAGCCAGCATGCCGGCGCTGCCGACCGCGCTCAGACCGACCTTGCCGCCCAGTCGCTCCAGCGGGCCGCCGAAGTACTTGCGCAGCAGGTAGACCATGGGGAAGGCGCCGGCAAGCATGATGCCAATGTAGCCGGCGGTCTCCAGGGCGCGGGTCTGATCCGCGGCATCTGCGATGATCGGGTCGAAGCCCCAGCTGCCGAACACCACGGTGAACACACCTGTGAAATATTCGACGATGGAGAACACCAGTACCAGCTTGATCAGGGCGTCCAGGCCACGGCCGAAGCCGATGAAACCCTTGATCATGAGATCCGGCAGAAAGCGCAGGCCGGCGGCCAGAGCGACGACGAAAACAATGATCGGCAGCAGGTTGGCAAAGATGCCGCCCAGCCCCATGGCCAACTGATAGGTGGATTCGCCACTGGTGGCCACCACCTCGCGAACCAGCGGATCACTGGCCACCAGCAGCACGCTGGCGATCAGCACGCCAAGCGGAATAGTCAGGATGCCGGACATGATGCCCAGAGCCATGTACTTGTGGTCGCGCTTGTCGAGCATTGCCAGCCCCATGGGGATGGAAAAAACGATGGTGGCGCCACCCATGAAGCCCGTGATCAGGGCCATGATCAGCGCTTCCTTGCTTGAGGCCAGCGCGGCGGCCAGATGATAGCCCCCCATGTCGGAGGCGATGATCATGGTTGCAGCCAGCGCCGGATCGGCGCCCAGCGCGTCGAAGAACGGGCCACAGGCCTTTTCGATGAGAACCGTAAGGTAGGGAATCGACGCCATGATTCCGGCTGCAGGAACGAAGATGTAGCCGGTGGCGTGGATGCCCTCCATGAACTCCTTGCCCAGCCCCTTTTCACTGTCGTAAATGGCGGCAAAGGCGCCGGCTACGGCGCAAGCCATGATGATGTAGAGAACGTAGTTGCCTATCTGATCCATTGTGGTGCCCTGACTGTTCGAGTGGGGGAAGGGGCGTGCTGCCATGACCGGCAGTCGCCCCTTGCGTTTTGGCAGGCTCTCAACAATGAGTGTTAAAAGAATCCCAGCGGATTGATGTCGTAGCTGACCAGCAGGTTCTTGGTCTGCTGGTAGTGGTCGAGCATCATCTTGTGGGTTTCGCGGCCGACGCCGGACTTCTTGTAGCCACCGAATGCGGCATGTG
>NZ_BPLZ01000023.1 GCF_019656335.1 Pseudomonas sp. NCCP-436
CCGCTGCTCCGGCCCACCGAGATTGTCGAAGGCCGCGCTCCGGTGGTGCATTACATGGCACCGGGGCCGGATCGCTGGAAGAACCGTTCCCGCACCTATCAGGGCATCGCCGATGCCATCGCCGATCAATGGGGCCGTCATGTCATCGACGTGCTGAACGGCAAGGTGCGGGAGGCGGTGCCATGTCAGGCCAGCCTGGATCTGCTGGATGTGCGGGCATGATCGTTCTCGACCTGCCTTCGCTGCTGATCCTTGGCCTGCTGCTGATCAACTGTCTGGTGGTCGGCTACTGGTTTGGCCGTATGGACGGCTCCCGCGTCGGCAGCGACCAGCAAACCTCGTCGCCTCCGGCGTCCGTGACTGGCCCGCGCGGTCTGCCTGACCGAACCGCGCAATCCCCGCCAGTCGCGGTCGGCGGTGGCGAAACGGGATGACAAGGGCCGCGGCCCTTGGTGTTAACGAACTAATTGGCTGCACAAGCGGCAACTGAAAACCCCGGCAAGTCGAGAAAACCACCTCGGGCAAAAAAACGAAAGTTTGCCCGTGTGGACTCGCTCGGCCTGCTGAAAGGCAAACCCGCGCAATAACGCGCAACCAAGCGAGGAAACACAACATGGCACGCACCACTATGGAACTGGCATTCATCAGCGCTGAGCGCGTGAAGTTCGACAACGTGGATCTGGTCAAGCTGTACCTGGGCGACGAACCGGACGGCGAAAAGGACGTGGGTATTTCGCTGCTCTCGATGCAAGTCTCCGAAGACGTCCGCGAAGAAGTGTGGAACGCCTGCAAAGGCCTCGACGTGCTGGAAACCGCCCGCGTAACCGTCGAGATCGAACGCGGCTCCAAGAACGCCGGCAAGTTCATCGTCCTGCACGTCGAGTCTGCCAAGCTGGCTCAGGCCAGCAAACCGGCCCCGCAAGCCGCCCAACAGCAGCAACAGGTGAAGGCCAACTAACCGGGAGGGGCGGCCATGCTGATCGAAGATCGGGTTTTCTGCGACTGCTGCGGAAACGATATGGGCAAGCTTATGGCGCTGCCTGCGCCGCAAAGCGACCTGCTGCCTGATCTTCGTCTGCCGCCTCATTTCGCAGTCTGTCCTGACTGCGAGCCCTTCGAATCTGACACTGAGTTTTCCGGCGAATGATTTACGCGCTCACCTGTGACGGTGCTGTATCGGTCGATACAGGCGGTGCGCCCCTGTGTTCTGGCAGTTGGGTGCTGATCCAGCTGCCTGAACAGTTCGACCCGAGCCAATTGGATCCAGCGGTTCTGGCCCAGTTGTTCGGGATCGGATTTTCCCTCGTAACCACCGTGCTCCTGATCGGGATCGGCTGCAAAGCCATTCTCGACTTCATCCGGCGCGGCTGAACCTTCTGGAGAGTATCACTATGAAACAACTGAAACGCGTCTCCCGCGATCTGGCACTCGCCCTGCCGTTTGTGGCGGTCGGTACCTCGGCTTTTGCCTGGGACTACAGCACTGTAACCGATGGCATCAGCTTCTCCACCATCGCCACCGGCGTTCTGGCAGTCGCTGGCCTGCTGGCGGTCGTGTACGCCGGTATCAAGGGCGCTCGCATCATCCTTGGCTTCCTGCGGAGCTAAATCGTTCCATCACCCAGGCCGGCCTAGCGCCGGCCTTTCTCATTGCGAGGTCGTCATGCAAGCGCTGTGGGAATTCGCCTTCTTCTGCATTGGCTGTGCCTGCGCTTACGCCATTTTTTCGAGGTGGTGATTGATGATGTCGGTTTTGCCGCTTCATGTGTCTGCTGCTTTGCTGTTGTTCTGGATGCTCCCGGTTTATGGCGATGAACTGGTTACTTACACTGCAAGTGGCCAGTCTCCGTATACGGCGCAAACTGAAACGGTTGGGCCGTTCTCCACTTATCAGGCCGCCTGCCAGGCACTTGCTAGCAAGTTTGGTTACAAGTTGACCCAGGTCACGAGCGCCGATGCATCGGGAGACTGTAAAGGTACGAGAGGCCCGGATGGGCAGATTTGGCATATCGGGACATGGGTTCGGCATGTCGAGCAATGTCCTGATGGCATCGCGCCTGATGGTCTTTCTTGTGCTGCTCCTCCTGTTGACTGCTCAAACCTGTCCCCCAAAATCTTTAAGTCGCCTAGTAGTCCTGTCTTTAACTCAGGCGGCAAGAATTATGTACTTGAGAGCTTTCCTCATGGTTCTACAGTTTGCTCTGGTGGCTGTAGTTATGACATAGCGCTTTCGCCTAGTAGTTGTTTCTTTGATCTCGGTTCTACTAACTCGGGGTTTTGTAACCATGTAGGCACCGGTAACGGTGAAACTTGCGCTGGGTCAGATGCTGTTCCGGGGGCTCCCGGCGACGCCCTCAACCCTCCCGATACGCCAGATGTTCCGCCCTCTGATCCCAATAACCCGTGTGCCGGTATGCCCGGTTATTCGTGGTCTGGCACCACCTGTGTTAAAGACCCGGACGATAACAATCCGCCTGGTGGTGACACCGGTGGTGGCGATAGCGGCGGTAATGACGGTGGCTCCGATGGCGGCTCAGGCGGTGGCAACTCCGGTGGCGGCTCGAACGGTGGTGGTGATACGGGCGGCGGCAACACCGGGGGCGGTGACGGCAACGGCAATGGCAGCGGGGACGGCGATGGCAACGGTTCCGGGGGAAGTGGGGACGGCGCAGGTGGTGGCGGCAGCGGCGGCTCCGGCTCGGGTAATGGCAACGGGGATGGCGATGGAGATGGGGAAGGCGGCGGCTTTGGTGGTTATGGATCAGGACCAGGACTGTGCGATAAGGGTGACTGTGAGTTTATAGGCCCTACATATTATGACGGTCAGCAAGTTATACCGGGTTATAGCGACTCGCTATTAAATATATATAACGGCATCTCGAACTCACCTATTGCTACTGCCGTGACTGGAATACAGTTTCCGTCCGGCGTGGGTGCATGTCCTGCCGGATCAGTTGAACTATTCGGCAAAACGATCCTGTTCGAATCGCACTGCACGCTCTGGCCGCAAATTTCCGGGATATTCACCTCTATCATGCTGGCTTTCTGGAGTTTGGTGGCCGTTCGTATTGTGCTTTCTGCATAAGGGGATGGGGTTATGCTCGACTGGCTTAAAGAGCGATTGGATGCAATCTTCAAAAAGATTAATGACTTTATTGATTGGATTAAAGACTTCTTCCTTGCTGTATTTAAATGGCTGCAAGACGCCTATGACAGCTTTGTTGATTGGCTAGAAACATTTCCCCAGTGGGTCTTCTCGAAAATTGCAGAGGGCATAGTTTCATTCTTCGAATCTATCCCCGTTCCGGATTTCTTCTATACAGCGCGTGACGCGTTTGGATCGATCCCGCCTGAGGTCGTTTATTTCGCCTCCATGTTTCGTCTGGACTACGGAGTTCCTGTTGTTCTGCTTGCGTTCTTAATCCGTTTCGTGATTCGCCGCATTCCGCTCATCGGGTGATCTTATGGCTATCGATGCGTATACGGGACTTCCCGGCCACGGTAAGAGTTATGGCGTAGTCGAGCATGTCATCATTCCAAGCCTGAAACAGGGGCGGCATGTGGTAACCAATATTCCGCTGGATGTGGACGCGCTCCTGGTCGACTTCGGCGGCACCATCGAGCAACTGCCGGAAGACTGGTTCGAGCGTGCCGACCTGGGCGAACTGGCTCCGCCCGGCTCCGTCCTGGTACTCGATGAACTGTGGCGGCGCTGGCCCAACGGCATGAAGGCCAACGCGGCCCGACTGGAAGACAAGGCACTGCTGGCCGAACACCGTCACCGGGTCGATGCCAAGGGCCGCTCCATGCGTGTCGTCCTGGTCACGCAGGATCTTGCACAGATCGCTTCCTGGGCGCGTGCTCTGGTCGAGACCACCTACCGGATGGTGAAGAAGAGCAAAAAGATTTACCGCGTCGATATCTATCGGGGTGCCGTCACCGGGCCCCGGCCTCCCAGGTCGGCACTGCTTCGCCAGACCGCGGGCAAATTCAAGCCCGAGGTCTATCGCTACTATCAGTCGGCCACCCAGAGCCAGAGCGGCGGCGTGGGTGATGAATCGGTCGCGGATACCCGAGGCTCCCTGTGGCGCTCCTGGGGCCTTTGGGGGCTCGTCGCGATCATGGTCGGCGGCGCGTCCTTCGGCGTATACGGCATCAACCGGTTCTTCTCGCCAGAGCCAGCTCCCTCTCAGGCAATTTACGTCGAACCGGCCCCGGTCAAGGCCAAGGCCGAGCTAGAGCCTCAAAGCCGGACTGTTCGAGCTGCATCTGCGGTTTACAACGCAAAGCCTGATGGCCCCGTCATGTCCACCACCTGGCGCGTTGGCGGCTACGTCATGTCGCCCACCGGCAGCTGGCAACCAACGCCCCCACCCGAGCCGCCCCCAACCCAGGGCACCTACTGGCAGAACACCGGCAGCGCCCAGCGCGTGAGCAAGACCGCTCGCGTCGTCCTCGTCTCCAACGGTGGAGGGACACGCATCGTGCCCATCAGCGAATGCCGCTTCTTCCCAGGGCAGCTGGATATGTACTGCGACCTCGATGGCGAACGGGTCACCCCTTGGACTGGCCGTGGCGCTGTTACCAGCGTGATCGACCCGGTGCCGTCCGTGAATCCGGCGCGCCGCGAACCTGACACCGGCGCTGGTCAGCGTAGCGCAACCGGCGCCGGTGCCAGCGCGGCGCAGCCGATCCGCTGACGTCCCTGTAGCACGTCAGATAAACCAAGGTTAAACGTGTCGATTCGGCACTATTTGGAGCATTAGAAAATGGCAGTAAAAGACTTGATCCGGGTAAATCATGAGTTCCAGGAAACTCCGACCGGTCGCCTGTTTTTCGATAGCTCAACTGCTCGTATCACCGACCTGTCAAAAGTCCGAATCCTGGCTTGCAGCGTCGATACCGTCCGCCAGCTCTATCGCGGTCTGATCCGCCCGGAAATCATGTGCCTGTTCGATAAGCCCGGCACCATCGTCGATTTCGCTGGCCAGCGTTGGCACTCCGGGCGTGTCAGCAAGGACTCTGGCTACCAGTACAAGCTCCAGAACGCTGACCTGGGCATCATCCTGCTGATCAAGAACTTCAACGCCAAAATCGAGAACATCGGCCCCCACCTGAAAATCGAGGTGTCACCGCACGCCATCGATCAGTTCTGCCCCGAGCGCCTGCAAGAGCGCATGGACTACTACGCCAGCCACGTCCTGACCAACGTCGAGCGCAACCAGTGCGCCGTTCACCTCGCGCTAGATCTCCAGGGCTGGCAACCGCCCGCCGATCTGGTCGCCCGTATGCACTGCCGCGCACGCGCTGCCCGCGATATCTCCGGCATCAAGGAAATTCAGTGGACTTTGGAGTCTGCCACCTACGGTAAAGGCCAGTCCTACCTCTTCGGCTCTGCTGGTGGCGTCCAGCTGGCGATCTACAACAAAACCGAACAGGCCCGGGCCATCGACAAGCTCGACTATTGGGAAGGTGTCTGGAGGCGTCGCGATAGTTTCGATGAAGCTGACCCGGACAACTACAACCCGGAGCAGGACGTCTGGCGTGTCGAGCTGCGCTATCACCACTCGGTGATCCAGCAATTCGCCTCCGGTTCGTTTGATCTTAAATCCGGCGAAACCATCGAAACCGACAGCTATGCTGCCTTCGCTCCGCACCTTGACGGGCTGTGGCGCTATGGCCTGCGCCAATTTAAGCTACTGGCTCGCCCTGGCTACTTTGAGCCGATTTGGACGCTGATCCGTGAAGATGTGCGCGTCGATCTGCCGGTGGATTCCCTGGTGGATGAAACTGAGTACAAGCGCCAATACAAAACCTCGCGGGGCTTCTCCGGCAAGAACGTGGAGCTGTTTCTGGGAAACTTCGTCAGCCTGCTGGCACGGGAGCGAGTGGGCGCTAGGCGAGCATTTCACCGGCTCAAGGATTGGGAGTGCTGGCCGGTGATCCGCGACCACTATGCCGCCAAGGGCATGGATGAAGACGGGTTGTACAAGCACATCAAGGGCATTCTCGAAGAACGCCATGTGCGTTGGGGGCGTGCCGTCTGATGGCTATTGAACAGCTACCGGACGGCCGCTGGAAGGTCGATGTAGAGCCGGTTAAGGGCAAGCGGTTCCGCAAGATCGTCAAAACCAAAGCTGAGGCGCTTCGGTTTGAGGCGATGCGTCGTGCTGAGTGTATTCAGCCGGCAAGCTGGAATCCTAAGCCAAAGGATAACCGTCGCCTGAGTGAGGTTATTCAGCGCTGGTATGACCTGCACGGCCACGCCATAACCAGCGGTCAGCGTCGAACCAATGCCCTTAAGCTCATGGCCAAGCGCCTGGGTGATCCTGTAGCCCGCAAGCTCACTGGGTCCGCTGTTGTAGACCTGCGTCGCCGTGAACTCGAATCTGGTGCCAAGCCAAAGTCGATCAACAATCGCTTGTCCTACCTCAAGACGGTTTTCAATGAGCTGTATCGCCTGGGCGATATCGACTATTCAAGCCCGCTGGCCAGGCTCAAGCCCCTCAAGTTTCAGGAGTCGCAGCTAACATACCTGACGGTTAACCATATTAAGCAACTGCTCGATGCTCTCGATGGTAGCCGCTCTAGAAGCGTTCGCCTTGTTGCTGAGCTATGTCTCGCCACGGGTGCTAGATGGTCAGAGGCTGAAGGTCTGCGGCCTGAGCTTGTCAGGAACGATACCGTCACGTTCGTTAATACAAAGTCGAAGCGAGTCCGCACGGTGCCTATTAGCTCCGACCTGGCTAAACGCCTTACCGAGCATTTTGCCATTCATGGCCGCTTCACCAGTTGTATGCGTGCGTTTCGCGTTGCGCTCAAGGCTAGCGGTATCAAGCTGCCTCGGGGTCAGGCAAGCCACGTCTTGCGCCACACGTTCGCCAGTCACTTCATTATGAACGGTGGTGGCATCCTGGCGCTCAAGGAAATTCTAGGTCATTCATCGCTGGCGATGACCATGCGCTATGCGCACCTGTCGCCGTCTCATCTGCGGGAGGCTGTGCGCTTCAATCCGCTGGATGGTTTCGACACTTCTTCGACACAATGCAAAAAGACCCGAAAGAAAACCCTTAAAAATCAGTCACTTGGCGATGATTCACCGTAAAGGTCAGAAAGTTTATACAAATCATGCACATGGCGCAGCAGAACCATGATTACCGCAGCAACTGGCAGAGCCAGCAACACGCCGGTAAAGCCGAACAGCTGTCCTCCAGCGAGAATGGCAAAGATCACCGCCACCGGATGCAGGCCAATACGGTCGCCCACCAACATCGGCGTCAGCACCATACCTTCAAGCAATTGGCCGATCATGAATACCACGCCGATGCCGATCAGCGGGTATGGGTCCAGGCCAAACTGGAACAGCGCCGCACCCAACGCCGCACCGATGCCGACGATAAAGCCCATGTAGGGCACGATACTGGCCAGCCCTGCCAGTACGCCGATCAACAGGCCCAGCTCCAGTCCCAGCAGCATCAGACCGACCGAGTAGATGATACTTAGGGCCAGCATCACCAATAGCTGGCCGCGCAGAAACGCTCCCAGCACTTCATGGCACTCCCCGGTCAACCGCACCACCAGTGCCTCACGCTGGCGTGGCAGCAGGTGCCGAACACGCTCGACCAACACGTCCCAGTCGCGCATCAGGTAGAAGCTAACTACCGGAATCAGCAACAGGTTGCCGAGCCAGGCCAGCAGAGCAAGCCCGGATGACGTAGCCTGCGCCAACACCAGCTTGACCACCCCGGTGGTCTTGCCGAGGTTCTCGGCAAACACCTGCTTGAGCTGGTCGAGCTGTAGCAGATCGCCCTGCAGACCAAGATGAGTCTGCGACCAGGGCAAGGCAGTACCCTGCAGCCAATCGAGGACTTCCGGCGCCAGCTGGTAGAGGCGCACCAGCTGCCGGCCGAGCATGGGTATCAGCACCAGCAGCAAAATCAGCAGCAGCAACGAAAAGAGGGTGAACACCACCACCACTGCACCAGTGCGCGACAGCCGGTGGCGCTCAAGACGGTCGACCAGTGGATCCCCCAGATAAGCCAGCAGAATACCAACCAGAAAGGGGGACAATATCGGATGCAGCAGGTAGAGCAACCAGCCAAGCAGCAGGAACCCGGCCATCCATAGCCAGCGAGAAGATTCGGTCATGTTCGCGCCCTCGATGCGAAACGACGCCGGCCACTCTGCCGGCACCTGTCCTGGTAGCCAGAAAGCGGCCAGCAGTCTACCAGCGGAAGCGCAACGGATCGTTGCGCGGCATCACTTGCGGTACCTGCGCGCCGTCTTCCGCCTGTGGCAACTCGGGCGACGGCTCAGTCACTTCCTGCAGATGTGCCAGCGCCAACTGAGCCCGCAACTGCTCCGGACTGGCACTGACCTGATAGCTCAGGGTCTGGCCGTCGACAGTCAGCAAACGCGCCGCGAACGGCTCAAGCAACTGTTCCAGAGAGGCGTAACGCTGCAGATCAGCACCTTCGACGACCAGCGTCAGGCTTTGCGCCGCACCGGGACGCACCACAAAGCGCGGGGCCAGTCGTTCATTCACAGCCAGCATCACCGCATCGGCCAGAGCGGCCTGATCGGCGGCCTTGACCTGCCCCTGCTCGCGCTCATCGCCCAGCCACAGACGCCAGGTCGCCTGCCAGCCATCCGCGCCCTCTTTCGCCTGTACCGCCAGTAGGGCATCGGCAGCGTAGCGCTCGGAAGCTTCACGCAAAGCCTGCGGATCACTGGCCAGCAACTTTTCACCGCTAGCCAGCAGTTGTTCGCCCAGATCCGCCAGCGGCAGGCGCAACGGCAGTCCACGGTGCTGGGCAGCGCTATTCAGCAGGGCGGAGGTGGCCTGGCTCTCCCCGACCAGTTGGCTGCCCTCGGGCGACTCGTTGAGCCACCAGGTCAATACTGCTGGACGGTTGGCGCCCCACAGAGCCAGCCCGGCCTGACGCAGCTGTCGATCCGTACTCGCCGGGTCGAACTCCACCACCAGCGCATCGCCATCGAAACTGAACTGACTGACGATCTGCTGCGGATCTTTGCGCAGGCCTTCCAGAGCAGGATTCTGCAAAGTCCGGGCATCGCCCGTCAGACGCTGCACCAGAGTCTGCAGCGCCTGCTGCATGGCAGCTTCGCGATTTTCCGGTTGCTGATCCGCCACCACCTCGCGCACCTGATACAAACCGGCAACCGGCGCCGCAACGGCCGCCAGGCTCAGAAGCGATAGACAAAGGGACAGCAAGACAATGAACGGACGCATGGCAGACTCTCGCAAAAAGTAGTGCATCAGCAGCAGGTCGTCACGACAGCCGGGCAAGGCCGTGCGCACGCCCCGGAAATGAGAACTGGAGTTTACGTGCCGCAGGCCCGGCTTTTGAATAGCTTTCTGTACCATGATGCATCACCGGTACTGCCCAACAGCTATCCTGAGCGGCAGCGCAAGTCCAGCCAGCCTGGTGGACGATCAGACAAGCCTGTGCGAGTGGCTGCTGCCGGGCAACCCTGATAAAATCGCGCGCCTTCGCCAGCCGGTACGGATGTCGGCCTTGCATAGCGCAAGCCTCATTCGACGGCGCCTACACGAACTCCTTTCAAGGGCCGGATCACATGAGCAAGCAACCCTCCATCAGCTACAAGGACGCAGGTGTCGACATCGACGCCGGTGAAGCCCTGGTCGAACGCATCAAAGGCGTAGCCAAGCGCACCGCACGTCCGGAAGTCATGGGGGGCCTGGGTGGTTTCGGCGCTCTGTGCGAGATTCCCGCCGGCTACAAGCAGCCCGTGCTGGTTTCCGGCACCGACGGCGTCGGCACCAAGCTGCGCCTGGCGCTGAACCTGAACAAGCATGACAGCATCGGCCAGGACCTGGTCGCCATGTGCGTCAACGATCTGGTAGTGTGCGGCGCCGAGCCGCTGTTCTTCCTCGACTACTACGCCACCGGCAAGCTCAACGTCGACGTGGCCGCCACTGTGGTCACCGGCATCGGCGCCGGCTGCGAACTGGCCGGCTGCTCCCTGGTCGGCGGCGAGACCGCCGAGATGCCCGGCATGTACGAGGGCGAGGACTACGACCTGGCCGGCTTCTGCGTCGGCGTGGTGGAGAAGAGCGAGATCATCGACGGTTCCAAGGTGGTCACCGGCGACGCGCTGATCGCCCTGCCCTCCTCCGGCCCGCACTCCAACGGCTACTCGCTGATCCGCAAGATCCTCGAGGTCTCCGGCACCGACATCGAAGCCACCGAGCTGGACGGCAAGAAGCTGGCCGATCTGCTGATGGCGCCGACCCGCATCTACGTCAAGCCGCTGCTCAAGCTGATCAAGAGCACCGGCGCAGTCAAGGCCATGGCCCACATCACTGGCGGTGGCCTGCTCGACAACATCCCGCGCGTGCTACCGGAAGGCGCCCAGGCGGTGATCGACGTGGCCAGCTGGACCCGCCCGGCGGTGTTCGACTGGCTGCAGGAGAAGGGCAATGTCGACGAGCATGAGATGCACCGCGTACTGAACTGCGGCGTCGGCATGGTCATCTGCGTGGCCCAGGACCAGGTAGAGGCGGCGCTGGCCAGCCTGCGCGACTCCGGCGAGCAGCCCTGGGTCATCGGCCAGATCGCAGAGGCTGCTGCCGGCGCCGAGCAGGTCGTGCTGAACAACCTGAAAGCCCACTGATGGCCGACTGCAACATTGTCGTCCTGATTTCAGGCTCCGGCAGCAACCTGCAGGCGCTGATCGACAGCATCGCCCAGGATAGCAACCCGGCGCGTATCGCCGCGGTGATTTCCAACCGCGCCGATGCCTACGGCCTGGTCCGTGCGCAGAACGCCGGCATCCCCACCCGGGTGCTGGATCACAGGCAGTTCGACGGCCGCGAGGCCTTCGACGCTGCGCTGATCGAGGCCATCGACGGCTTCGACCCGCAGCTGGTGGTGCTGGCCGGCTTTATGCGCATACTCACGCCCGGGTTCGTCAACCACTACACTGGCCGCCTGCTGAACATTCATCCCTCGCTGCTGCCCAAGTACAAGGGCCTGCACACCCACCAGCGTGCGCTGGAAGCAGGAGACAGCGAACACGGCTGCAGCGTACATTTCGTCACCGAGGAACTCGATGGTGGCCCTCTGGTCGTACAGGCTGTACTGCCAGTTCTGCCAGGCGACACAGTCGAGAGCCTGGCCCAGCGTGTTCATCAGCAGGAACACAGGATCTACCCTCTGGCTGTCCGCTGGTTTGCCGAAGGCCGCTTGCGTCTTGGCGCCCAAGGCGCAATGCTGGACGGCAAGCTGTTGCCTGCCAGCGGCCATCTGATCCGAACCTAGGAGACTCTATGCGTCGTGCCCTGTTGTTCGCCTTGACTCTGTTCAGCCTGCCCGTGCTGGCTGCCGACCTGCAACCCTTTTCCGCCAGCTATACCGCCGACTGGAAGCAACTGCCAGTCAGCGGCAGCGCCGAGCGCAGCCTCAAGCGCGAAAGCGATGGCAGCTGGAAACTCAGTTTCCATGCTTCGATGCTGGTCGCCAGCCTTACCGAGGAAAGCACGTTTCGCCTCGAGAACCAGAGTCTGAAACCCTTGACCTACCGCTTGAACCGCAGCGGACTGGGCAAGGGCAAGAAAGTCGCCCATAACTTCGACTGGCAGCGCAAGCTGGTAACTGGCAACGACCGCGACGATGCTGTGCGCATCCCTCTCAATCGTGGCCTTCTGGACAAATCCACCTACCAGCTAGCCCTGCAGCAGGATGTGGCCGCAGGCAAGAAAAGCGTCAGCTACCAGGTAGTCGACGGTGACGAGATCGAAACCTACGATTTCCGCGTTCTGGGCCCTGAAGTGGTTCGCACCAAGGCCGGTCTGATCGACGCAATCAAGGTAGAGCGCGTGCGTGACCCAACGCAGAGCTCGCGTAAGACGATACTTTGGTTCGCCAAGGATTGGGGCCACCTGCTGGTTCGCCTGCACCAGGTAGAAACCGACGGCAAGGAATACCAGATCATGCTCAAGGAAGGCAGTGTCGACGGCAAACCCGTCGAAGGACGCCGCGACTGACTCCCTGTCTGCCAACAATGCCCGTATCAATCGATACGGGCATTGTCGTTTAAGGCCTGACAACACGCAGGCTACAGGATCAAAAGTAATGCTCCCCTGCGGAACCCTCGGCGAAGAATGTACTCGTAAGATCTACACACCCAACGCAGAGGATGCGCACCATGCCCCGCAAAGCCGCAACGCAGAAAACTCCAGACACTTTGCTGGACGAGTTCCAGGCACTGGTAAGTGACACCGAGAAACTACTGCAACAGTCCGCCGAGCTGGCGGGAGATCAGGCCGAGACCTTGCGCGAGGAAATCCGCAACAGCCTAAACCGGGCACGGGAAACCCTGCAGGATGCTGAAACCAACCTGCGCGAACGCGGCAAAGAAGCAATCGAGGCAACCGAGGGTTATGTACACAAATACCCTTGGCAGGCACTCGGGCTGTCGGCCATCGCCGGTCTTCTGCTCGGTTTTTTGCTCTGTCGCCGCTGATGAGCCAATCCAGCGGGCCATCTCCCCGCCGTCTGGCTGCGGCGCTGCTGGGGCTGCTGCAGGGTCACCTGACCCTGCTCAGCCATGAGCTGGAGGATCAGCGCAATCAGGCAATGAGCCTGATCCTGCTCACAGGACTGGCTCTGATATTTGCCCTGCTGTTGCTGATCGGCCTCTCTGCACTTCTGCTGATTCTCTACTGGGATAGCCATCGCGTGCTGGTGGCTGGCGGTCTCTGTCTGTTCTACGGACTGGCCGCGCTTGGCTGTACAGTGCTGATTCTGCACCGCCTGCGTCATGCCGAGGCACCGTTCAGCGCCAGCCTGGAAGAACTGCAACGTGATCGGGAGCAATTGCTGCCATGACCCTGCCCACCCCGCCTACCGGCTCCTCCCCCCGGCAACTGCGCAAGGCCGTATTGCGCATGCGTCTGGAAGTCCATCGCCAGGAGCTGCGCCACGAAATGCTGCAGTTCACCCAGCCAATCCGTCAGGTACGCGACTACGGCCATCGCCTGCGCAAGGGATCAGCTCCCTTTTTGCTGAGTGGCGGCGTCATGGCACTGGCTGGCGTGCTTGGCGGCAAGCGTGGCTGGCGCCGCTGGCTGCGTCTGGCATTACTGCTCATGCCACTTTTGCGCCGACAGCGTTAATCAGGCCCCTTGCCCGTCGACGGACTTGCAGACGCCGAGCTGAACACCGAAGCTAGAGAGCCTGGAGCAACCTGTCGAGGAACGGCCTTGGATTGGCATACCCTGCTCACTCGCGAGCGACTTGGCAAACCGGATCCCAGCTCTGCCGAATTGGGACGCAGCCCCTTCCACAAGGATCATGACCGCGTCATCTTCTCTGGCGCGTTTCGCCGTCTTGGACGCAAGACGCAGGTGCATCCGGTCACCAGCAACGACCATATCCACACCCGCCTGACCCATTCACTGGAAGTCAGTTGTGTCGGCCGCTCACTGGCCATGCGTGTGGGCGAGATGTTGCGCGACGAACTGCCGGGCTGGTGCACGCCGAGCGACCTGGGCATGGTGGTGCAATCCGCCTGTCTGGCCCATGACATCGGCAACCCTCCGTTTGGCCATTCGGGTGAAGATGCCATTCGCCACTGGTTCCGTCAGGCCGCCGAACGCGGCTGGCTGGACGCCATGAGCGACGCCGAACGCGCCGACTTTCTCAGCTTCGAAGGCAACGCCCAAGGCTTTCGCGTGCTTACTCAACTGGAATACCACCAGTTCGACGGCGGCATGCGACTGACCTACGCCACCCTGGGCAGTTATCTGAAATACCCCTGGACTGCCCGGCACGCCGAAGCACAGGGCTACAAAAAACATAAGTTCGGCTGCTACCAGAGCGAGTTGCCGCTGCTTGAACAAATCGCCACCCGGCTGGAGCTGCCGCAGCTAGACGATCAACGCTGGGCTCGTCACCCGCTGGTATACCTGATGGAGGCGGCAGACGACATCTGCTATGGCCTGATCGATCTGGAAGATGGCGTGGAGATGGAGCTGCTCGACTACAGCGAAGTGGAAGCCCTGCTACTCGACCTGGTAGGCGATGACCTGCCGGAAACCTACCGCCAGCTCGGCCCGCGCGACTCACGTCGGCGCAAGCTGGCCATCCTGCGCGGCAAGGCCATCGAGCACCTGACCAATGCAGCGGCCAGCGCCTTCGTCGAACAACAGCACACCCTGCTCGCCGGGCATCTGCAGGGCGATCTGGTAGAGCACATGCACGGCGCGGCAAAGCACTGCGTGCAGCGAGCCAAGTCCCTTGCACGAGAGAAGATTTTCCATGACAAGCGCAAGACTCTGCACGAAATCGGCGCCTACACGACCCTAGAGATCCTGCTCAATGCCTTCTGCGGGGCTGCACTGGAGCTACATAGCGGACGAGCTTCGTCATTCCGTCACCGACGCATCCTCGACCTGCTCAGCTACTATGCTCCGGAGCCAGGCTGGCCGTTATACCGTTCGTTCATGCGCGTAATCGATTTCATCGCCGGCATGACCGACAGCTACGCAACGGAAATGGCAAGAGAGATGACCGGGCGTTCAGCTACTCCATGAGCAACAAAACCCGCAACAGCTTCGCCTGGCACCCAGGGCCACCGGCCTGGGGAGCTGCAGTCATTGCCGCGCTGGGCTGCGCCCTGCCGCTGGTGCTGGGCCTGTTCACCGGCCATAGTGGCTTTCTCTGGGCCTCGGCAGGTGCCTTTCAGGCTGCCCAGGCCAATCCGCTGCATCGTTTCGGCATGCTGCGGATGCTGTTGCTGAGCGGTCTTGGTGCCTGCAGTGCCGCCCTTGGCTTCTGGGCAGGCAGGGATCCTCTGGCCAGCCTGACAGTCTTTGCCGCCTTTGGCCTGTTGTTGGCATGGCTGCAGCGCTTCGGCCGAGAGGCCGGCAAACTCGCTATCGGCCTGTGCATCTGCCTATGCCTGGGTCAAGGCCATTTGGGTCTCGGCAATCTGCACAATCCCTATGCCGTAGCTGCACTGTTCACTCTCGGCGGCCTTTGGGTCATGCTGCTGGCGTTCGGCCTGCGAGGTTTGCATGGCTTGCGCACCTGGCCCTACATGCCGCGTCTGTTGAGTATTCTCAAGGTGCTCAGACGACACGCCCGGCGTCTGCCACGCCGCCAGTGGCTGCCGCATGCTCTGGCCTGCATGCTGGCTTTCGCCAGCGCAGGATTCATCGTCAACCTGGCCGCACTGCCCCGTGGCTACTGGTTGACCCTGATCGTCGCGACCAGCCTGCAGTTGGATTTTCAGGGCAGCCCGATTCGTACACTACAAGCCAGTCTGGCCAGCCTGATCGCTGCCGGCCTGCTGATCCTGTTCGGCCACAGCCTGCAAAGCCCGCCGCTGATGGTGATATCTCTGCTGATGCTGATCACTCTTACTCGCGCCCTGCAAGCCAACAGTTACGGCCTGTTCGTGCTGCAGACAAGTCTCTGCTTCGTGCTGTTGAGCGACAGCCTGGCTCAGGACTGGCATCTGGCCGAGCTGCGACTGCTCAATGCGCTGCTTGGGGTGGTTCTGACACTGGCAGTGGCCCTGCTGTTCTATGGCCTGCGCCTGCAATTGGAAAAGTCGACAGACACCACCAACCTGCCACCTCCATCGCCATAAAGGCAATACGGCATCAAATCTGCCGGCAGAACAGTCACTCCTTCACTATGCTGTGAACAATCCGCAGCACCGGCCAGGAGTGAAGAGCGATGCCCAACACCGCCGTTCGCAACGAACGCCGTTTCCCTCTGCACGTCCACATCAGCGCACTCTTCACCCTGCTTCTGCTACTGACCGGCATATTTCTCGGCCTGTTCAACTATCAACAAACCAGCCGGCTGATCGTCACCAGCAGCGAGGCGCTGTTCGAGCGCATACAGAACGATGTGGAGAAAGATCTGCAGAGCACCTACCAGCCGATCCGTCACCTGCTCAGCCTGCTGGCGCTGAACCCGGCGACCGCAGCCGAAAATCTGGAGAGCCGTCTACTGTTGCTGCCACTGTTCGCCCAGGCACTACGCGACAACCCAAAGCTGGCATCACTCTATCTGGGCTACGAGGACGGCGACTTCTTCATGGTGCGCCCTCTGCGCGACGAGCAGACACGAGAACAATTTGAAGCACCGGAAAACTCCGCCTTCCAGATCTGGTCGATCGACCGAACTCCCTCGGCCCTGCACAGCCAGTACCTGTTCTACGACGACTCACTGCAACTGCTGGATCGTCGACCGCGTACCGAGGAATCCTACGATCCCCGCACTCGTGCATGGTTCCAGCAGGCGCGTCATGATGGAAAGCAGATCAGCACTGAACCCTATCTGTTCTTCTCCACCCAGGAAGTGGGGACCACCCTGGCACGTCGCGGTGAACTGAGCAGCGTGCTCGGAGCAGATCTGACCCTGGAGGATCTTTCCGCCACCCTGGCCCGCCACCGCGTCACCCCCAGCAGCGAGGTGTTACTGGCAGACGCCAGCGGCCTGGCCGTGGCCTATTCCGACAGCAATCGGCTACTAGATAAAAATGAAGACCAGCCAACACGGGCACAAGCCACCGAACTCAACCCGGCGTTCGGCGAACTGCTTGCAGGCAACCTTTTCACATCTGGTTCGGGAGCACTGGAGCTGGCCGGACAACGCTGGATAGCAGCTCATCGCCATCTGCAGGAAGGTGGCCCGCAGGGCTTGCATCTGATTCTTCTGGTTCCGGAGCAGGAGCTACTGAGCGACGCTTACCGCATCCGCTGGCAGGGGGCGCTGATTACCCTGGCGACGCTGCTCTTGTGCCTGCCCTTGGGCTGGCTGACCTCTCGCCTGGTAGTCAGACCGTTACGCAGCCTTGTAAACGAAGCTGAAGCCATCCGCCGATTCGACTTTTCCCATCCGGCCAGCGGCCGTTCGCCGATTCTCGAGGTGGATCAGTTGGCCATCTCGATGAGCAGCATGAAAGAACGCCTGTCGAGCTTTCTCGACATTGCTGCCAGCCTCAGCTCCGAACCTCATTTCGACACCTTGCTCAGACGAATCATGGACGCCACCGTGTCGGTCAGCGGTGCCCAAGGTGGACTGCTCTATCTGCTTGACAGCGAAAGCGGTCGCCTGGAACCACAGGGACTGATTCTCGACGGCCAACGCCGCCAACTGGATGACGCCGAGTTGCACCCCCTGACTCCGGACGACCCGCAACTGCCCGAGTGGCTGCGCCGCCCCGCCAGCGGAGGAGCCAGCAGCGCCATTTCGATAGGTTTCGACCAGGCTGGTGAGTTTCGTCCCCTGCTGTCGCTGGCCGACAGTCCACGTCTGCACCTGATCGCAGCCGGGCTGCACAACCGTCAGGGCGAAACCGTGGGAGTGCTGGTTCTGCTGCAACGTGATTGCGGCGAAGGCCGCGACTCCATGCACAGCGCCGAACGCATAGCCTTCGTCGACGCCGTATCCAGCAGCGCCGCACTATGCATAGAAAGCCAGCGCCTTCTATCGCGTCAGAAACAGCTGCTGGATGCCTTCATCCAGTTGATCGCCGGCGCCATCGATGCCAAGAGCCCCTATACCGGGGGACACTGCCAGCGAGTGCCGCAAATCACCCTGATGCTGGCTCGCGCCGCAGCTGAAAGCAACGCCCCGGCATTTCGCGACTACCACCCCGGCGAGCACGACTGGGAAGCCCTGCATATCGCCGCCTGGCTGCACGACTGCGGAAAAGTCACCACCCCTGAATACGTGGTGGATAAAGCTACCAAGCTGGAAACTCTCTACGACCGCATTCATGAGGTGCGCATGCGCTTTGAGGTGCTCAAGCGCGACGCCTGGATCGACTACTGGAAAGAGCTTTCACAAGGGGGCGACAGCGTGGCGCTGGCAGCCAGACGCGAAGAGACGCTGACCACTCTGGATGACGAATTTGCCTTTGTCGCCCATCTCAACCTGGGCGGGGAAACACTGGCCGAAACGGATCTGCAGCGTCTCGAACGGATCGCTCAACGCCGCTGGCTGCGCACCCTGGATAAACGTCTGGGGGTGTCCTGGGAAGAAGCTCGTCGACTGGAGCGCGAACCCACCATTCTGCCGGTGGAAGAGCCACTTCTGGCAGACCGCCCCGAACACCTGATCGAGCGCCCCGAACAGGAGCGCATTGCACCAGACAACCGCTGGGGCTTCCAACTCAAAGAGCCGAAATACAAATTCAACCGCGGTGAGCTGCATAACCTGCGCATCAGCCGTGGCACCCTGACTCCTGAGGAGCGTTATCTCATCAATCACCATATCGTGCAGACTATCCGGATGCTCGATTGCCTGCCCTTCCCGCCGCATTTGCGGAAGGTGGTGGAGATCGCCGGCGGGCATCACGAAAAGATGGATGGCAGCGGCTACCCCAGGGGACTGAAAGGCGAACAAATGTCACTGCCTGCGCGAATGATAGCCATTGCCGACATCCTCGAAGCCCTGACAGCGGCCGACCGTCCTTACAAGAAGGGAAAGACCCTGTCGGAAGCGCTGAACATCATGCTCGGCATGTGCCACACAGCCCACATCGACTCAGAACTGTTCGCTCTGCTCATACGCAGCGGCATCCACCGCCGCTATGCCGAACGGTTCATGCTCCCCGAGCAGATCGACCAAGTCGACGACCAGGCGATTCTGGCGACACTAAAAAGCGAAACGGGGGCTTAAGCCCCCGTCGCATCTCGCCTCAAGCCTGGTTGACCGGCTTTTCCGGATACCAGACGTCAAGCAGCGGGCTGATCTCGAAGCTCTCCAGCTCGTCACGACCCTTGAGCCAAGCATCCACGGCCGCACGCTGCTCCTCGCTGACCGAACCGCGCTTGGCCAGACAGACCAGACCGTAGTCTTCACCACCGACATAGTCCAGACCATTGCCGGCAATGGCCTGATCGAGGAACTGGTCGACGAAATCATCGAGCACGGCATCGCTCAGATCCGGCTTGAAATTCAGGGTCAGTTCAAACCCCAGCTCCTGAAACTCGTCGACACAGAGCTTCTTGCGCAGACGGCGGGAACGATTGGTCGCCATGGGACACTCCTTACAGATGGTAACCGCGGCACTCTAGCAGTTTCGCCAACAGATAGCCCGTTCTGTCTGACACCGGCCCCGATACTGCAGATTGCCGTCGCTTGTTGCTGCATAATGTTGACGAATTTATCCGGTTCGGACACCCACTTGTCCGTCCGACGTACTCCCCGACTTACAACGCAAGGTTTCGCCCATGACTCAGCGGTTTCGCCAGTTGGCACTGAGCGCCCTGCTGCTTTCCCTCAGCCTCGGCGGACAGGCCGCCGGCAGCACCTTGCCTGCCAAGGTGGAGCAGGCCCTGAAGGCCAACAAAATCCCCGCCAGTTCCCTGGCCGTAATGACAGTTCCGCTGTCCGGCCAAGGCAACGGGCTGCAATTCAACGCCGACGTTTCGCTCAATCCGGCCTCTACCATGAAGCTGGTCACCACCTATGCGGCCCTGGAGCTGCTCGGCCCCAACCATCAATGGAAGACCGAGTTCTACGCTGATGGACCACTGAATAACGGCGTACTGCACGGTAACCTCTACCTCAAGGGGGGAGGCGATCCCAAGCTGAACATGGAGAAACTCTGGTTGCTGCTGCGCGACCTGCGCATCCATGGCGTACGTCAGGTACAGGGTGATCTGGTACTCGATCGCAGCTTCTTCGTCGAACCTCAGTTACCGGCCTTCAATGACGATGGCGGCGACGCCAACCGGCCCTTCCTGGTAACTCCTGACGCTCTGCTGGTCAACCTCAAGGCCCAGCGTTTCGTCACCCGTGCCGACGGCGGCAAGGTGTCCATTGCCATGGACCCACCACTACCCTCGATACGCATCGACAATCAGGTGCGCCTGCTTAAAGCCGGCACCTGCCCTGCCTGGCCCGACGTACGCTATAACGCCGTGGAACAGTTCGACGGCACCACCCTGATCGTCACCGGCCAGTTACCTGAAGGATGCAGCGCCCAGACCTACCTGTCGCTGCTCGACCATCCCAGCTATGCCGCTGGTGCCGTGCGCAGCATCTGGCAGGAACTGGGTGGCCAGATTCTCGGCAAGGATCGGCTCGGCCCGCTGCCCGAGGACGCCCGTCTGCTGGTTCGTGCCTATTCCCCGGACGTGGTGGAGATCGTCCGCGACATCAACAAGTACAGCAACAACACCATGGCCCGACAGCTGTATCTCAGTATCGGCGCACAATTCCGCAGCGAAGCTGATCAGGACGATGCCATGGCTGCTCAACGGGTCATCCGCAACTGGCTGGCGAACAAGGGTATCAACGCCTCGCATCTGGTGCTGGAGAATGGCTCCGGCCTGTCCCGCGCCGAACGCATCAGCGCGCGAGAAATGGCTGCCATTCTTGAAGCAGCCTGGCGCAGCCCCTATGCAGCCGAATTTCGCAGTTCAATGCCGCTGGCAGCAATGGACGGCACCATGCGCAGGCGTCTGCAACGAACACCGCTGGAGGGCAAGGCACACATCAAAACCGGAACTCTGAACAACGTCCGCGCCATCGCCGGCTATAGCCGCGACAGCAATGGCCAGGACTGGGCAGTGGTGGCCATACTCAACGATCCCAAACCCTGGGGCGCCACCTCCATCCTCGACCAGATTCTGCTGAGCACCTACCAACAGCCTAAACCACAATAAGGAGAGCAGGCGGAGGCAGTCCCGCCTGCCCTTATCAGTGCTTCACCGGCCACTGCCAGTCTGGGCAGGCCTGCCTGATACAACTCATAAATCTCACACCCCAGCCCGGAGCCCGCCTTGGACATCGACATCAAACCTGAAACCCCAGACGACGCTGAAAATATCCGGCGGATTACCCAGCAGGCGTTCCTGAATGCCCCGCACAGCGACCATACCGAGCACTACATTGTCGATGAACTGCGCCGCGCCGGTGCTCTGACGCCTTCACTGGTGGCCCATGTAGCGGGAGAGCCGGTCGGGCATATCGCTCTATCTCCGGTTCGGCTGACCAGCGGAGAAACTGGCTGGTTCGGCCTGGGACCGCTTTCCGTGCTTCCGGCCTTTCAGGGACGCGGCATCGGCTCAAGACTGACTACCTGTGCACTCACCACACTCGAAACCAGGGCAGCGGCTGGCTGCGTCGTGCTGGGCGACCCGGCCTACTACGACCGCTTTGGCTTCCGGGCCGTTGACGGCCTGATCTATGCTGGCGTGCCGGCAGAGTACTTTCAGGCCCTTTCGTTTACTGGGAGCTTCCCGCGAGGCGATGTGGCCTACCACACAGCCTTCTCGGCCAGCGCCACTGACACCGGCGGCTGAAAACAACGCACGCCTCGGTTGACAGTCGAATTGTCGGCACTAGAGTTTCACCTCACTAGGCCGTGGAAGCGCATGATGAGTCTCGAGTTTCTCGTCACATCCTTGATCGTGGTACTCATCCCTGGAACCGGGGTGATCTATGTCATCTCTGCCAGCATACTCCAGGGGCGCATGGCCAGCCTCTACGCGAGCCTCGGCTGCACGGCCGGTATCATCCCCCATCTGGTCGCCACGATCCTCGGCCTGGCGGCCGTACTGCATACCAGTGCTCTGGCCTTCGAGCTACTCAGGTACGCCGGGGTCGCCTACCTCTTCTATATCGCCTATGCCACCTGGCGCGATAAGTCTGCCTTCTCGATTGACAGCACAACACGACCGGCCAACACCTCCGGGATCATCCTCAAGTCCTTCCTGCTGAACATCCTCAATCCGAAACTGGGCATCTTCTTTCTGGCATTTCTGCCGCAATTCGTCGAGCCCAACGCTGGCCAGCCCGTCATTCAGCTGCTGGTACTGAGCGCGGTGTTCATGCTCATGACCTTCGCCGTGTTCGCCCTCTACGGTTTGCTCGCCCATGCCTTCCGTCGCCATGTCATCGAATCAGCCGCGGTGCAACGCCAGCTACGCTACGGTTTTGCCACAGTGTTCGCCGGGCTTGGCGTGCAACTGGCGGCCAGCGAACGCTAAGCACCGGCAGGCCCGGACGAGCCACATCAGCCTTTACACTGTGCCGGCCCTCAGCCGCCAGGCGCGGTGAATCTTCGGATTGCGGGAAAAATCCGGATCCAGCGTCTGCGCGCTGATCTCTTCTACCTGGTAACGTTCTTCAAGCCCTTCATCCAACCTGAACTTGCGGAAATTGTTGGAGAAGTAAAGCACGCCACCACTAGCCAGCCGCGCCATGGCCAGGTCGATCAGCTCGACATGATCACGCTGCACATCGAACACACCCTCCATTCGTTTGGAGTTGGAGAAGGTCGGCGGATCAATGAAGATCAGATCGTACTCGCCACGATCCGCCGACAGCCAGCTCATCACGTCCCCCTGCTCCAGACGGTGCTTGTCGGAAAAGCCGTTTAGCGACAGGTTGCGACGGGCCCACTCCAGATAGGTCTTCGACAGATCGACACTGGTGGTGCTACGTGCTCCGCCCCTGGCCGCATGCACGGTGGCCGTGGCGGTATAGCAGAACAAATTGAGGAAGCGCTTGCCGGCCGCCTCGCGCTGAATGCGCAGACGCAGAGGCCGATGATCAAGGAACAGGCCGGTATCCAGATAGTCGGTTAGGTTGACCAGCAGTTTCACGCCCCCCTCGCCAACCTCCATGAACTGTCCCTGGCTGGCTTGACGCTGGTACTGCCGGGTGCCGGTCTGGCGCTCGCGGCGTTTTATCACCACTCGCTCCTGCGGTATGCCCAACGCCTGCGGAATGGCGGCCAAAGCATCGAGCAGGCGCGCCTGGGCCTTGCCCGGATCGACCGAGCGCGGAGGTGCGTACTCCTGAACATGCACCCAGTCCCGGTACAGATCGACCGCCAGCGCATACTCCGGCATGTCGGCATCATACAGGCGATAACACTCCACACTCTCGCGGCGCGCCCACTTGCTCAACTGCCTGAGGTTTTTCTGCAGACGGTTGGCAAACATCTGCCCGCCCTCGGAGAGACGTGCCGGCATCACTGGCTCGCTCTCAGCCTGTCCCTGCTCACGCCCGTGCCGCTCGCCGGTGACGAACTGGTTGGGCTGCACATTGATCAGCAACAGCTTGCAGGGCAACGCGCCGTTCCAGAAGGCGTATTGCTTATGACTGCGCAGCCCCATGCGCTTGCCCAGCTCCGGCGCCCCTGTAAATACCCCCGCCTCCCAGCCGAGACAAGCCTGACGCAGGCGTTCGCCCAGATTCTGGTAGAGATACAGCAGGCTGGCCTCGTCACCCAGGCGCTCACCATAGGGAGGGTTGCAAATCACCAGGCCTTTCTGGCTTTGATCCGGGCGCGGCTCAAAGGTACCCAACTCGCCCTGGTAGATTTTTACCCAGTCGCCCAGACCGGCTCGCTCGATATTGTTGCGCCCAGGCTGGATAAGCCGCGGATCCGCCTCATAGCCGCGAATCCATAGCGGCGGTCTGGCCAGTCCGGCTGCGGCACGCTGCTCGGCCTCGGCGTGCAGTTTCTTCCACAGCGCTGGCACGTGACCAAGCCAGCGACTAAACCCCCAGCGCTCACGGCGCAGGTTCGGCGCGATATCGGCAGCCATCAGCGCCGCTTCGATCAAAAAGGTACCAACACCGCACATCGGGTCGGCCAGGGCTCCACCTCCGGCAGCAATTCTCGGCCAGCCTGCGCGAATCAACACGGCAGCAGCCAGGTTTTCCTTCAGTGGTGCCGCTCCTTGCTGCAGGCGATAACCGCGCTGATGCAGGCTATGCCCGGACAGATCCAGGGAAAGTACCGCCTCGCCACGGTCCAGCCGCAAATGTACGCGTACATTCGGATTCAGCTTGTCCACTACAGGACGCTCGCCACTGGCTGTGCGTAGAGAATCGACAATGGCGTCCTTGACCTTCAGTGCACCGAAGTGGGTGTTGTCTATGCCCGAGCCATGACCACTGAACTCCACCGCCAGGCTGCCCGAAGGCTCCAGGTGATCGCTCCAGTCCAGGGCCCGGACACCTTCATAAAGATCGTCGGCCGATCCCATGGAAAAGCGCGACAGCACCAGAAGCACACGATTGGCCAGACGCGACCAAAGGCACAGCCGATAGGCCGTTTCCAGATCAGCCTGGCCACGCACTGCGGCAGTCTGCTCACGCACATCCTGCAGGCCCAGCGCAGCAGCCTCCTCGCGTAACAGAGTTTCTAGCCCCTTAGGGCAGGTCAATACGATTTCATAAAGGTCGGACATGAAGAATCCAGCGCCTGTGGCATTCAGTGAGACGCTTTCCGGCAAGCGTCCCGGCTTCTAATAAGTGACAAAGTGTCTCAATACGGCCCTTCGTCGGAATGAATTGCAGTTTTACCCTGACAGCGGCGAATCAGGCCTCCCCCCGCAAAGTCAGGCCCATCAACGGTTACCTGATGAGGCCTGGATATTTGACCAGATCCGTTATCGCCTGCCTGCCAATTAGGTTACGTCCTTATGACAAATTGATCGTTCACAGCCCTAGATGCTTTGGTTAGAACTCTATCCAGAACTCCTGCTGCAACGGCCGGAGTGCAGGAGGCTCGCCACGCCGGCAGCGACCTCCGCAGGCAGAAACTCTCTGCCAGGCCTACAGAATGGCCAACGGGACATAACAGTCAACAGTGAGGGCAACACCCTATGAGAAGACTTAAGCGTGATCCGTTAGAAAGAGCTTTTTTGCGCGGCTATCAGTACGGCATCAATGGTAAATCCCGCGAACTCTGCCCCTTTACCCTGCCTTCGGTACGTCAAGCCTGGCTCAATGGCTGGCGGGAGGGCCGTGGCGACAACTGGGATGGGCTGACCGGCACGGCCGGTATTCACCGACTCAACGAACTTCACGCTGTAGGCTGAATTTCTTTCTTCACCATACCGCCTCATCCAGGCGGCGGGCGCAAGCCTAGGGGCTCCCGAGGGAGCCCCTTCTATTTGCGCAATGCTGCAATGGCATCGACTGCTTCACGAATCAGTGCCGGCCCCTTGTAAATAAATCCTGAGTAAATCTGTACCAGGCTCGCACCAGCGGCGATCTTCTCCGCCGCATGCCGTCCGTCGGTAATTCCCCCCACCGCAATGATCGGCAGACGCCCTGCCAGCTCACTCGCCAACACCCGTACGATATGCGTGCTCTTGTCGCGCACGGGAGCTCCGGATAGACCGCCTGCCTCGTCGGCATGAGCCAGCCCGTCCACCCCTTCGCGCCCAAGTGTGGTGTTAGTGGCAATAACCGCGTCCATGTCGGCATTGAGCAACGCCGAAGCAACCAGAGCCGTTTCCTCGTCACTCATGTCCGGAGCGATCTTGATCGCCAGCGGCACACGACGCCCATATTCCTCGGTCAAATCCTCCTGGCGCCGACGCAGAGCTTCGAGCAGCTCCTTGAGCGAATCGCCGAACTGCAGACTGCGCAGCCCCGGGGTGTTGGGCGAACTGACATTAACCGTCACATAGCTGGCATGCGGATAAACCTTCTCCAGACAGGCCAGATAGTCGTCCACGGCCCGCTCTACCGGCGTATCGAAGTTCTTGCCGATGTTGATGCCCAGTACCCCGTTGTACTTGGCAGCCTGTACGCGAGCCAGAAGATGATCCACCCCCAGATTGTTGAAGCCCATGCGGTTTATTACCGCCTCGGCCTCCGGCAGGCGGAACAGGCGTGGTTTCGGGTTGCCCGGCTGTGCACGTGGGGTAACGGTACCAATCTCGATGAAGCCGAACCCCAGCTGAGCGAAACCATCAATGGCATCACCGTTCTTGTCCAAACCTGCAGCCAGACCCACCGGATTGGGAAACTCCAGCCCCATGACCGACACTGGAACACGCGCCGGCGCCTTGGTCAGCAGGCCATTGAGCCCCAGACGACCGCCGGCACCTATCAGGTCTATGGACAGTTCGTGGGCAGTTTCCGGGGATAGTTTGAACAGCAGCTCGCGGGCCAGTGAATACATGGGCAGGCTCAGCTCGACAGGGGATTATGGATACACCGGCGATTATAGCCGCCAGGCGGATGCCGACGCGAGGCAGATACTCCGATCAGTCCAGTCTGCGCAAGCTGAGCAGCTTGCCTGCAGCATTGAACTCCAGGACGAAAGCCCCGTAGATACCTGCATGGGTTAAGAAGGGGCGCAAGTGGTGAGCCGGCAAACTGACGCTGCGCCCGTCGCGACTTTGCGCAATAATCCTGTTGGCACGGCCACGATAGATGGCCTGCAAACGCTCTGCCGATAACGCAATATCCAGCACCACGCTGGGCATGGAGGCTTCCCCGCAAATGAATGCACCCATTCTGCCACAGGCTTGTATCGATACCGTCACCCACACGATCCGCATCGTGCTCTGGGCAACAGCCCCCTACGTCTGCCAAACTGCGCTGCACACGTCGGGAGCAAACCAGCGGCCATGAGCCTGTCCGAATCCTTCACTTTGAGCAATCGCCTCACTGCCCTGGCACAACGCCTGGGACTGATCGGACGCGGCCCGCGCCAGATTCTTTCCTGCGCCAGCACGCTGCGCTTGCCCTTCCAGATGCTGACACCGATGCAGGACAGCATCGGCTGGCAAGACACCCTGCAACTACAACGACTGCTCAATCTGCCACGCAACGCCCTTTCCGGTCCGGTTCAAGAGGACAAAGCCAGTGCCCACTCGGTACTGACTCAACTGGTAGAGGCGCAGATCCAGCCACTACAGAGCATCGACCTGCGCAGCATCGACGGTTTCTCCTGCGCGCTCGATACGACTGACTACAGCTGTTTCGAGGCGTACGCAGCCAGCACGCACTGCAAGTCTATTCGGATCATTAGCTACCGAGATTTCGTACGCACCCTCAGCCAGGCCCTACCGAACTTTCAGGCCGGCGAAACCATTGAGCTACGCCAGGCCAGTTGGCGCGGTTCGCGCATTTTCTGGACTGGCGAGCAACATGGCGAAGCCTTCGCCAGTGCCATTGCTTATGCCCGCCTGCGCGGCCTGGAAGTTCTGCTGCCAGCCCGGCTGATTCGTTACAACCTCAGCCTGGTGGGGCTGGACAATCTGCAGATGCACTATCACGCACTGGCAATGCCCGGAGAAGCCTGGAGCAATCCGACCTTCATGGCTCTGCTGCTGGATAGCGGCCTGCCCTATGCTCGTCTGTCACTACCAAAGAGCTCCGACGCACCGGAATTCCTGCTACTGCCCAAGGCCCACCAGGAAGCCACGGCACTGGGAGAAGGATTGCGCCTAGCCGGCGCCCCTGACGTCATCGACTACCTGCGAAGGCTGGTGACGGATGACTAATCGTCAACAGTGCCGCGAAGCAGGCGTCCAATCATCTCCATGGAATAGCCGCGGTAGGTGAGAAAGCGTCCCTGTCGCGCACGTTCCTGCGCATCTACCGGAAACTGCCCTGCGAACTTGCGCTGCCAGACTTCCTGCAACAGAGCAAACCAGTCCATGCCACTCTCGCGCAGGGCCTCTTCGATCATCTGGGTGGCCAGCCCCCGCTGCTTCAGCTCTTCACGAATGCGCTGCGGGCCGTAGCCGGAACGGGCACGAGAAGCGATGAAACTTTCCAGATAACGTGCTTCGGACAACAGCCCTTCGTCCGCCAACTGCTCCAGGACCGACTCGATCATCGCCTCGGGAGCACCCTTTCGGCGCAATTTACGCGCCAGTTCGACCCGACCGTGTTCGCGTCGAGCCAGCAGATCCATGGCTGCTCGCCGGATGGCGAGCGGGCTGTCCAACATCGTCGTACGCACGAGGAAAGCGCTTAGAAGTCCACCTCGGCATCAGTCAGGTCATCCACCGGTGCTGGAGCAGCAACTCCGCCTGCCAGCAGTTGCTGACGAATCTGACCTTCGATTTCGCGCGCCACTTCCGGATTGTCCTCCAGGTACTTGGCAGCATTGGCCTTGCCCTGGCCGATCTTGTTGCCCTTGTAGCTGTACCAGGCGCCGGATTTCTCCACCAGCCCCTGCTGTACGCCGAGGTCGATGATCTCGCCATTGCGATAGATGCCTTTGCCATAGAGGATCTGGAACTCGGCCTGGCGGAACGGTGGTGCCACCTTGTTCTTGACGATCTTCACGCGAGTCTCGCTGCCGACCACCTCATCGCCCTCCTTGACCGCGCCGGTACGGCGAATGTCCAGGCGAACGGAGGAGTAGAACTTCAGCGCATTGCCACCAGTGGTGGTTTCCGGGCTGCCAAACATGACGCCGATCTTCATGCGGATCTGGTTGATGAAGATCACCAGACAGTTGGCGCTCTTGATGTTGCCGGTAATCTTGCGCAGCGCCTGGCTCATCAGGCGAGCCTGCAGGCCAACGTGCTGATCCCCCATCTCGCCCTCGATCTCGGCCTTGGGTACCAGCGCCGCCACGGAGTCGACGATGATCACGTCAACGGCATTGGAGCGCACCAGCATATCGGTGATCTCCAGCGCCTGCTCGCCAGTATCAGGTTGCGAGACCAGCAGGTCATCGACGTTAACCCCCAGTTTACCGGCGTAGTCCGGATCCAGCGCATGCTCGGCATCGACGAATGCACAGGTGGCGCCGAGCTTCTGCGCTTCGGCAATCACCGAGAGGGTCAGCGTGGTCTTGCCCGAGGACTCCGGACCGTAAATTTCGACGATACGTCCCTTCGGCAGCCCACCAATACCCAGAGCGATGTCCAGACCCAGCGAGCCGGTGGAGATGGCAGGAATGGCCTGACGCTCGTGATCACCCATGCGCATGACCGCGCCTTTGCCGAACTGCTTCTCGATCTGGCCAAGGGCTGCAGCCAGGGCACGCTTCTTGTTCTCGTCCATTCCGATCCTCGTTTCTTCCAGGGGGCCTGAGCGGCCACGATAACTGTATAAGTAGACAGTATTATTCCATAGGGCAAGCCTCCCGCCTACCCCATCTGCTGATTTTCCTTATCCAACAGTTGAAGCAGCCCAGTCAGTGCCGACTCGACTGTCTTTCGGCGC
The DNA here is from genome assembly GCF_019656335.1 of Pseudomonas sp. NCCP-436. Classification (GTDB taxonomy): domain Bacteria; phylum Pseudomonadota; class Gammaproteobacteria; order Pseudomonadales; family Pseudomonadaceae; genus Aquipseudomonas. The sequence goes on from NZ_BPLZ01000023.1 coordinate 28,964, forward strand.
ACCGCTTGACGGTCACCGCCGAACCACTCACACCGACTGAAAACACGCTCACCATCTCCCCAGGCAATCCACACTGTGCCCACCGGTTTCTCTACCGAACCACCGTCCGGCCCGGCCACGCCACTGACGGCCACCGCGTAACGAGCACCGCTACCCGCCTGCGCCCCACGCACCATCGCTTCGACCACCTCGGAGCTGACCGCGCCCACCCGAGTGAAAAGTTCAGGTGCAACGCCCAGTTGGCGAGTTTTCTGCGCGTTGGAATACGTCACAAAGCCGGCCTCGAACCAGGCCGAACTGCCTGGGATACGGGTTATGGCCTCGGCGATACCACCTCCAGTGCACGATTCAGCCGTCACGACCTGCTCACCTCGCGCCCCCAGTTTCCGTCCCAGCCGTTCGGCTAGCTCACTGATCCTGTCCATCTCATCTCCCGCTTCAATGTCTGAACCGATGCACCGAATCAACCAAAACCTGCCGGTCTCGCCTCCGAGCGGGGTTATTAGCCGACATGCAGCAGAGCCTCTATACACTGATTAGCGCCCCGACAACCGGCCGAAGTATGGGAAAATTCCCAGCTTATGTCATATCCAGCGAATGATCTTGCCCAGCAGTTGTGGGCACGGTTTGACGCATCTGAGTGAATCGCCCCGGCTTTTGTGGAGGCCGTTTCGTTTAAGTCAGGCCGCCATGGCCTGACCTGCTTGTTGCTGGTGGAAGTTTGCCTCAGCCTCCGCAGGCGGGATATAGCCGATTGAGCTCAACAGCCGCTGGTGGTTGTACCAGTGCACCCATTTCAAGGTCGCCATCTCAACAGCTTCGCGGCTCTTCCACGGCTGGCGGTAAATCAGCTCGGCCTTGTACAGACCATTGATGGTTTCGGCCAATGCGTTGTCGTAGCTGTCGCCCTTGCTGCCAACCGAGGGC
>NZ_BPLZ01000024.1 GCF_019656335.1 Pseudomonas sp. NCCP-436
CGTACCAGACGCAGCATGGTGTCGTTGCCTTCGGAGCCCGAGCCGGTGAAGAACACGTGGTTCATCCCTTCCGGAGCCAGCTCGGAAATGGCCTGGGACAGCTCCAGGACCGGCGGATGCGCAGTCTGGAAGAAGGTGTTGTAGAACGGCAGCTGGCGCATCTGGGCACTGGCCGCCTCGACCAGCTCCTCGCGGCCATAACCCACAGCCACGCACCACAGGCCGGCCATGCCGTCGAGGATTTTGTTGCCCTCGCTGTCCCACAGGTGTACGCCCTTCGCCTCGGTGATGATGCGCGGGCCCTTCTCGTGCAGCTGGCGGTAGTCGCTGAAGGGCGCCAAATGGTGGGCCCGGCTCAGAGCCTGCCAGTGTGCGGTCTGCGGGTTTTTCGCTTGTTCGTTCATTTACAGCACCTTCTTGGTGCGGGATGCCGGACATCCCGCTGGAATTCGTGGTGCCGGTCGCAACAAGTGCGGCCGGCAACCCCTTACACCGACAGCAGCAGGAACTCGCGCTCCCAGGAACTGATCACGCGCTTGAAGTTCTCGTGCTCGGCGCGCTTGACCGCGACGTAACCACGCATGAACTGCTCGCCAAGGTACTTCTCGGCGTCCTTGCAGCCCTCCATGCGCTCCAGCGCACTCTCGATGGTCACCGGCAGGCGCAGGTTGCGCCGCTCATAGCCGCGCCCCTTGACCGGCGCACTGGGCTTGACGCTACCGACCATGCCCATGTAGCCGCACAGCAGCGAGGCTGCCAGCACCAGGTAGGGGTTGGCGTCAGCGCCGGCCAGACGGTTTTCCACACGGCGGTTCTGCGGGCTGGCTTCCGGCACACGCAAGCCTACGGTGCGGTTCTCCTCGCCCCATTCCACGTTCACCGGCGCCGAAGTGTCGGGCAGGAAGCGGCGGAACGAGTTGACGTTGGGCGCGAACAGAGGGAGCAGCTCGGGGATGTATTTCTGCAGGCCACCAATGTGCTGCAGGAACAGCTCGCTCATCGTCCCGTCGTCATTGGAGAAGATATTCTTGCCGGTCTTGATGTCCACCACGCTCTGGTGGATGTGCATGGCGCTGCCCGGCTCATCGGTGATCGGCTTGGCCATAAAGGTGGCAGCCACATCGTGCTTGAGCGCGGCTTCGCGCATGGTGCGCTTGAACACCAGAATCTGGTCGGCCAGGTGCAGAGCGTCGCCATGACGGAAGTTGATCTCCATCTGCGCCGGGCCTTCTTCATGGATCAGGGTATCCAGGTCCAGCCCCTGCAATTCGCACCAGTCGTACATATCTTCGAACAACGGGTCGAATTCGTTGGCGGCATCAATGGAGAAGCTCTGACGGCCGGTTTCCGGACGACCGGAGCGACCGATCGGCGCCTCCAGCGGGAAGTCCGGGTCGCTGCTGCGCTTGGTCAGATAGAACTCCATCTCCGGCGCAACAATGGGCCGCCAGCCTTTGTCGGCGTAGAGCTTGAGCACCTTCTTGAGGACATTGCGCGGTGACAGTTCAATGGGGTTGCCCTGCTTGTCGAAAGTGTCGTGGATCACCATGGCGGTCGGCTCGACAGCCCAGGGTACGAGAAATACCGCGTCGGGATCCGGACGGCAGAACATGTCGATGTCCGCTTCGTCCAGCAGGTCGTAATAGATGTCGTCCTCGACATAGTCGCCGGTGACGGTCTGCAGCAGCACACTCTCGGGAAGGCGCATGCCCTTCTCGTCGAGGAACTTGTTGGTCGGCGAGATCTTGCCGCGGGCAATGCCGGTCAGATCGCTGATCAGACATTCAACTTCGGTGATTTTGCGTTCTTTCAGCCAGCTCGTGAGCTGGTCTAGCTTGGTACTCATAGAGACCTCGGGGTTGTAGAACCAACTAAGGTTATAGCCGGTTCAGTGTTGCCTCGCCGGCCCCCTGCAAGCCTCACCAAAGGCCTGAGAGCAGACGAGATATTCAGGGAGATGCTACTCGGGACAGAGCACCTCCAGCACCTGACTTTTCACTTTGCGCAGAGCCGGCCAGCCGGGTGGTCGCAGATCATTCAGGGAGGCAGAAACGGGTAACAGGTCGCGCCGTCTCTCGGGCAGGACACGATGGAAGTCGCGCGGCAGCAAATTGCCATCTACGCTGATGTGGGAAATGCTGGACAGGCCGAAGGCCCCTCGCGAGCGCCCAAGGCTGGTATTCACCTTCGGGGCATGAGGCACGGGCACAAGCCGCGCAGAGCCTGGCTGCAGGTTTGAACCACCCGCGCCGCCGTAACTGGAGACAGCGTCAGCGAAGCTTCTGCGGCAGGCATTGGCGCCGATGATCGGCAGGCAAAACATGGGACACCCGTATTATTGCTGTTATGGGTTTGACCCGAGCTTAGCCTTGTTCATTTTTTTACACAATAGGGCTGTAAAAAATCGAATACACCCTATTTAGCCGGCTGGCAAAGAGCTCTGCAGCTACCGAAAAAAAACCTATAAACGCCCCTAGAATGGGCAGAACGCCCCGCCATAGTGCGCTCTGGGAGCAGCTTGACAGCCAACAGCGTTTCGGATTGACTCACACCCATGCACTCGCATGATTGATATATTTAACAAAAGGTGTTGCATCATGTCGGTACCCCCGCGTGCCGTTCAGCTTAATGAAGCGAACGCGTTCCTTAAGGAACATCCTGAGGTCCAGTTCGTCGACCTTCTTATTGCAGATATGAACGGTGTGGTGCGCGGCAAGCGCATCGACCGTAACGCTCTTCACAAGGTGTACGAGAAAGGCATCAACCTGCCAGCTTCCCTGTTTGCTCTCGACATCAACGGCTCCACCGTCGAAAGCACCGGCCTTGGCCTGGATATCGGTGACGCCGACCGTATCTGCTTCCCCATTCCCAATACCCTGTGTAAGGAGCCCTGGCAGAAGCGCCCCACCGCGCAATTGCTGATGACCATGCACGAGCTGGACGGCACCCCCTTCTTTGCCGACCCGCGCGAGGTATTGCGCCAGGTGGTACAGAAGTTCGACGAACTGGGCCTGCGGATCTGCGCAGCCTTCGAACTGGAGTTCTACCTGATCGACCAGGAGAACGTGAATGGTCGTCCGCAGCCGCCACGCTCGCCGATTTCCGGCAAGCGCCCACACTCTACCCAGGTCTACCTGATCGACGACCTCGACGAGTACGTCGACTGTCTGCAGGACATGCTCGAAGCCGCCAAGGAGCAGGGCATCCCGGCCGACGCCATCGTCAAGGAAAGTGCTCCAGCACAGTTCGAGGTCAACCTGCACCACGTCGAAGACGCCATCAAGGCCTGTGACTACGCCCTGCTGCTCAAGCGCCTGATCAAAAACATCGCCTACGACCACGAGATGGACTCCACCTTCATGGCCAAGCCCTACCCGGGCCAGGCTGGCAACGGCCTGCACGTGCACATCTCGCTGCTGGACAAGAAGACCGGACAGAACATCTTCGCCGCCGACAACCCGTTGGAGAACAGCTCGCTTCGGCATGCCATCGGCGGTCTGCTCGACACCATGTCGGCGACCATGGCGTTTCTCTGCCCCAACGTGAACTCCTACCGCCGCTTCGGCGCCAACTTCTTCGTACCCAATGCACCGAGCTGGGCGCTGGACAACCGTACCGTAGCCGTACGCGTGCCTACCGGCAGCCCGGATGCCGTGCGCATCGAACACCGTGTGGCCGGCGCCGACGCCAACCCTTACCTGATGCTGGCGGCCATCCTTGCCGGTGTGCACCACGGCCTGACCAACCAGATCGAGCCGGGTGAGCCCGTTGAGGGCAACGCCTACGAGAAGCTCGAACCGAGCCTGCCGAACAACCTGCGCGACGCACTGCGCGAACTGGACGACAGCGAGGTACTGAACAAATACATCGATCCGAAGTACATCGACATCTTCGTCGCGTGCAAGGAAGCGGAACTGCAGGAGTTCGAGACCACCATTTCGGACCTGGAGTACAACTGGTACCTGCACACCGTATGATCGACCCAAGACAGCCGGCCTCAGAGCCGGCGTCTTTTTGCCTGAATTCTGTACGCCCCAGTGCAGAAACTGCCCTCAGGGCAGTGTGCCGCTGACCTGAATCAACCCCGGAGTCTGCCCGACGGGATAATGTTGCCATCACACTTCAGGAGCTACCCATGTACCGCGTCTTCACCACCCTAGCGCTAACTCTGGCCTCAGCGCTTTGCTACGCCGATGACAGCATCCGCGTCTACAACTGGAACGACTACATCGCTCCACAGGTGCTGGAAGACTTCACCCGTGATACCGGCATCAAGGTCGACTACCGTACCTTTTCCACCGCCGAGGAACTGACCAGTGCCTTGGCCAAGGGCGAACCCTTCGACGTGGTAGTGCCACAACACAACGAACTGCCCGCACTGATCGCCGCGGGCTATCTGCAGCCGCTGGACCTGCAGCACCTGCCGAACCGTCGCCACCTGGACAAGCAGATTCTCAGCAAGCTGGCCGCAGTGGATCCACAGAACCGTCATACGGTGCCCTATCTGTGGGGAGCGGTCGGCCTGGCAATCAACGTGCCGCAGGCCGAGGCCGCCTTCGGTGGTTCATTGCCGAACAGCTGGAGTGTACTTTTCGACAGCAAGCACAGCTCGCGCCTGGCCGAATGCGGTATCAGCGTGCTGGACGCACCGGACGAGACCCTATCGCTGCTGCTCAACTACCAGGGCCGCAGTCTTGCCCGCAGCGGGCCGAGCCGCATAGAACGGGCCGGTGAGCTACTGATGAATGAGCTGCGTCCACATGTACGCTATGTCGACAGCGAACGCTACATCGATGATCTGGCCAACGGCCGGCTGTGCCTGGCCATGGCCTGGATCGGCGATGCCCTGGCCGCAGCCCAGGCCGGCCAGCCGGTACGCTTCGTGGTGCCGGAAGAAGGTTCGGTGGTATTCATCGACAACCTGGCGATTCCCAGCAATGCCAACCGCGTCGACCTGGCCCATCGCTTCATCGACTACCTGCTGCAGCCGAAGGTAGCGGCGAAAATCACCCAGGAAATCCTCTATCCCAATGCCAACGCCAGCTCGGCAGAGTTCCTCGCCCCCGCCCTGCTGGAAGAAGTCGGTCTGTATCCGGATCAGGACACCAAGCGCCGCCTGCATCCGGTAGAGGTACTCTCAGAGAAGCACACCGTGGTGCGTGACCGCGTCTGGCAGCAGTTCCGCAACGGCAGCTGAAACGGGCTTGCCTGAGGTCGTCTGGCTGGCGTCCAATAGCGTCTCTTCATCCAGGAGTTCGCCATGCCGCGCCCCAGTCCCCAGCGCAAGCCCCGCGCCAGCAGCCAGGCCAGGATCGCCGAGATTCTGGCCGCAGCCCGCGAGTTGCTGGCCGAGCAAGGCATGAGCGGTCTGTCGATCTATGCCGTGGCTGAGCGTGCCGCGATCCCGCCATCCTCGGTCTACCACTTTTTCGCCAGCGTTCCGGCCCTGCTTGAAGGGCTGACGGGCGATATTCACGCTGCCTTTCGAGCCTGCCTGCTGGAGCCGGTGGATCACGCCGCGCTGAACGACTGGCACGATCTCTCGCATCTGGTCGAACAGCGCATGCTGGCGATCTATGCCCACGATGCCGCCGCCCGCCAACTGATTCTCGCCCAGCACGGGCTGACCGAAGTCACCCGGGCCGATCACCAGCATGACCTGGAACTGGGCCGGCTGATGCAGGCCCTTTTCAACCGCCATTTCCCGCTACCACAGCTGCCGACGGATATCGATGTGTTCGCCCTGGCCATGGAACTGGGCGACCGCGTCTATGCCCGCTCGGTGCAGTTGCACGGCGAGATCACTCCGCGTCTGGCTGCCGAAGGCATGCGCGTATTCGACGCCTACCTTGGTCTCTACCTGCCCGCCGCACTGCCCAAGCGTCCCCAGCCACTGGCCGACGCCTTGCCCCAACACTGATCCCTATACGGATTTTGCTCCGGGAAAAATCCGGAGAATTTCCGCTACCTCTTGTTTTCGCGCTTCAAATATCGATATTTATCGGATATAAATCGAACATACCGCCCTGGCCTGCATTCCGCCACGGCATAGCGAAAGGATCTTTGCGGATCCGCGAACGAACCAAGAGGTGCTTTATGTCCCGCATCGTCACCGTCGCCGCCACCCAGATGGCCTGCTCCTGGGATCAGGCCGCCAACCTAGCCAACGCCGAAAAGCTGGTACGCCGCGCCGCCGCTCAAGGCGCGCAGATCATCCTGCTGCAGGAGCTGTTCGAAACGCCTTACTTCTGCCAGAAGCCGAATGCCGACTACACCCAGCTGGCCACCCCGACAGACCAGAACCCGGCCATCACTCACTTCTCCAGGCTTGCTGCCGAGCTGGGCGTGGTACTGCCGATCAGCTTCTTCGAGCGCTCAGGACGAGCACGCTTCAACAGCATCGCCATCATTGATGCCGACGGCAAAAATCTCGGTATTTATCGGAAAAGCCATATCCCGGACGGCCCCGGCTACCATGAAAAGTATTACTTCAACCCGGGCGACACCGGCTTCAAGGTGTGGGACACGGCCTATGCCCGCATTGGCGTCGGCATCTGCTGGGATCAGTGGTTCCCGGAGACCGCACGCAGCATGGCGCTGATGGGCGCAGAGATCCTGCTCTACCCCACTGCAATCGGCAGCGAACCGCATGACCCGACCATCAACTCCCGCGAGCACTGGCAGCGCGTGCAACAAGGCCATGCCGGCGCCAACCTGATACCGCTGGTAGCCAGCAACCGGATCGGTCGTGAGGAACAGGAAGATTACGCCATCACCTTCTACGGCAGCTCCTTCATCGCGGACCAGTTCGGTGCCAAGGTCGCAGAACTGGGCCAGCAGGAAGAAGGCGTTCTGGTGCACAGCTTCGACCTGGATGAACTGGAGCGCGTGCGTACCGCCTGGGGTGTATTCCGCGATCGCCGGCCAAACCTATACTGGCCACTTTCTACGCTTGACGGAGAAAACCGCTCCTGCTGAGCAGCGCAAACCCGCGCCCGGGTCATTACCGGGCCCGACGACAGACGTCCCGGATGTTTCCGGACAAGAGGTGACCCTATGACCACCCTGAACAGTACTCCTCGTGCCGATGGCTTCCGCATGCCGGCGGAATGGGAGCCCCACCACCAGACCTGGATGGTCTGGCCCGAGCGACCGGACAACTGGCGCCTTGGCGGCAAGCCGGCGCAGGCCGCCTTTACCGCTGTGGCCAAAGCCATCGCCCAGTTCGAACCGGTAACCGTTTGCGCCTCTGCCGCGCAATACGAGAATGCCCGCGCACGCCTGGATGCCGACAACATCCGTGTGGTGGAAATCACCACGGACGACGCCTGGGTACGCGACACCGGCCCCACCTTCGTGGTCAACGAGCACGGCGAGGTACGCGGCGTGGACTGGGCCTTCAACGCCTGGGGCGGCTTCAACGGCGGCCTGTACTGGCCATGGCAGCGTGACGATCAGGTAGCGCGCAAGATCCTCGAGATCGAGGGCTGCAAGCGCTACCGCACAGAAGGCTTCGTTCTCGAGGGTGGCTCGATCCACGTCGACGGCGAAGGCACCCTGATCACTACCGAGGAATGCCTGCTCAACAGGAACCGCAACCCGCACCTTTCCCGCGAGCAGATCGAGGCGGTGCTGTGCGATCACCTGGCAGTAGAAAGGGTTATCTGGTTGCCGGACGGCCTGTACAACGACGAAACCGACGGCCACGTCGACAACTTCTGCTGCTATGTGCGCCCGGGCGAGGTGCTGCTGGCCTGGACCGACGACGAAAACGACCCCAACTACCCACGCTGCCAGGCCGCCATGAAGGTACTGGAAAGCGTCCGCGATGCCAGGGGTCGCCAACTGATAGTACACAAGATGCCGATCCCCGGGCCGATCCATGCCAGCGAGGAAGAGTGCGCCGGCGTCGACATCGTCGAAGGCAGCCAGGAGCGCGACCCGTCGATCCGCCTGGCCGGCTCCTACGTCAACTTCCTCATCGTCAACGGCGGCATTGTCGCGCCAAGCTTTGACGATCCGAAGGACACCGAGGCCCGCGCCATCCTTGAGCGGGTATTCCCCGAGCACCGCGTGGTGATGGTGCCGGGCCGCGAGATCCTGCTCGGCGGCGGCAACATCCATTGCATCACCCAGCAGCAACCGGCGCCGCAAGGCCGCTGAGCCGCTGCACACAAAACGCCCGGCAGTGCCGGGCGTTTTTCTTTTCCCCGTTGCCGCCTACTCGAAGGGCTGCGGGCGAGGGGTGTCGTTGCTCGACGGCGGCAGGATCGGCAGAGCGAAGCTCGGCTGCTCGCCGGTCAGGGTCTTGAGGAAGGCGGTGATCTTGCCAATCTCCTCGTCGCTCAGCTTGCGACCCAGTTGCAGACGCGCCATGACATCCACCGACTCCTCCAGTTTCCAGTAGGCACCATCGTGGAAGTAGGGGTAGGTCAGTTCGACGTTGCGCAGAGTCGGCACCTTGAACTTGAAGCGGTCCGCATCCTTGCCGGTCAGGCCGGCCACGCCTTCGGCGGGGTTGTCGGTCTGATAGGGTTCGACCAGGCCCATTTTCTGGAACGAGTTGCCACCCAGTGCCGGGCCGTTGTGGCAGGCCACGCAACCAATCGACTTGAACAGCTCGTAGCCTTCACGCTCGGTCTGGGTGATGGCGTCCTTGTCGCCCTTGAGCCACTTGTCGAAGCGCGAGTTGGGAGTGACCAGGGTCTTCTCGAACTCGGCAATGGCGTCGGTAACGTCGTCGAGGGTAATTTCCTCGCTGCCGTAGACAGTCTTGAAGGCATCCCGGTACTGCGGGATGGAGCGCAGCACGTCGATGGCCAGAATATGGGTGAAAGCCATTTCCTTCGGATTGGCGATCGGCCCGGCAGCCTGCTCCTTGAGGTCGGCGGCGCGGCCGTCCCAGAACTGCGCCAGGTTGAGACTGGAGTTGAGCACAGTAGGCGAGTTGATCGGCCCTTCCTGCCAGTTGTGGCCGATAGAGGTCGGCAGGTTGTCGCTGCCGCCCATGGACAGATTGTGGCAGGAGTTGCAGGAAATGAAGCCGGAGCGCGACAGGCGCGGGTCAAAGAACAACTGCTTGCCCAGCTCTACCTTGGCAGGGCTGGTGATTTCGGCCGGGGCAATGGGCTGCACAGGTTCGTTGGCGGGAACGGCGGCCAAGGCGTTAACGCTCAGGCATACCCCTGCCAACAGACTCAGGGAGCGCATGGGATTTCTCCTCGTTTTATATGGCGGTTACGGTTGCAACCACCATGCTCTCATATCGCCATCACAGCCTTGACCCATGTCAAGCCGATGGCTGACTTATTCCACGCGCTTCAACGCTCTGTGCCGGTTTCCAGCAACTGCGGATCGAGAGCCGTCAGCGCCTGATACTGGCTGACAAACACCTGCCCGCCGAAACGCTCGAGAAAATCCGAGCGTTTAAGCCTGTCCATCACCGGCCCCTTGACCTCTGACAGGTGTAGCTGCAAGCCGGCACTGGCCAGACGAGCAGCAATGGTTTCCAGCGAATCCAGCGCGCTGGCGTCAATCAGGTTGACCCCCGAGCACTGCAACACCAGATAGCGCGCCTGTGGTCGCTGCGCTACCAGTTCGGCGATGCGCTCCTCCAGATAACGGGCATTGGGGAAATACAGGCTCTCATCCACCCGTAGCGACAGCACCGTGCGACTCTCCAACGTGTCGAAGCGCTCAATGTTGCGAAAATGCTCGGTACCCGGTAGCAGACCGACCACGGCGATATGCGGCCGACTGGTGCGCCAGAGAAACAGCAGCAGCGACAACGCGACGCCAAGCAGGATGCCGGTCTCCACACCGTGAAACAGCACCCCGAGCAGAGTGACCAACTGTGCCACACCATCCTGCCGCGAATAACGCCAGGTACGCCGCAACGTACGCAGGTCGATCAGTCCGAGAATGGCGACCAGAATGGTCGCCGCCAGCACCGCCTGAGGCAGATGTTGCAGAAGCGGCGCCAGCCCCAGCGCCGCCCCCAGCATCAGCGCCGCCACCCAGAGCCCCACTCGCGGCGTAGCTACCGGGGTTTCCAGCGCCAGCGCCGAACGGGAAAAGCTGGCAGCTACGGGAAAGCCTCCAGTTAGTGCCGCCGCCAAGTTGGCTCCAGCCTGCCCACGCAACTCACGATCCGGGTTGACCGAGCGCCGCCGCCGCGCCTCAAGGCTCTGGGCAATGGACACCGACTCGACGAAGCCGACCAGAGCAATCAACAGGGCGGCAGGCCACAATTGATGCAGTAGTGTCAAATCCGCCGGCGGCAAGCTCAATGACGGCAGCCCGGCAGCCACCGTACCGACCACGCGTACGCCCAGCGCCTCCAAATCCAGCAGTACGCTAGCGAGGATACCCAGCAGCACCAGCAGCAGCGCACCAAGGCGCACCAGCCAGCCGCCCAGGCGCACCGGCAGATAGCGGCGCAACAGTCGCAACCCGAGCAGAAAAGCCACGCTGGCAAGCCCCAGCCACAGCGTCGGCAAATGGATCTGCTCCAGCTGCGCGGCCAGCGACGGCAACAGGTCCGGCAGGCTCTGGCCGCTACCACGGATACCGAGCAAATGCCCCAGTTGGCTGGCCGCAATCAGAATCGCCGAGCCACTGACGAAACCGGCGATCACCGGATGGCTGAGGAAGTTGGCCAGCACACCGAGCCGCAGCAGGCTCATGGCCAGCAGAAACAACCCCACCAGCAGTGTCAGCAGCGCCGCTGCAGCCAGGTAGGCAGCACTGCCCGGCGGCGCCAGCGGCTGCAGCGCGGCGGCAGTCATCAGTGACAGGATCGCCACCGGCCCCAGCGCCAGGGCCACCCCGGCGCTGCCGCCGAGCAGCGCATACACCGCCAGCGGCAGGATGCTCGCGTACAAGCCGGCGACCGCCGGCAGGCCGGCCAGCTGCGCATAGGCCAATGCCTGCGGCACCAGCAGCAGGGAAACCAGCAGCGCCGCGATCAGGTCGGCACCGGCCGAGTTGCGCCAATAGCCGCGCAGGGGCTCAAAGGACATTCAGCGGCACCTTGAGATAACGCACCCCGTTGTCTTCCGGCGGGGGCAGTTCGCCGCCGCGCATGTTCACCTGTACCGAAGGCAGGATCAACGCCGGCATGAACAGGGTGGCATCGCGCTGCCGGCGCATGGCGACGAACGCGTCCTCGCCGACGCCTTCGCGCACATGCACGTTGTGCGCGCGCTGCTCGGCCACCGTGCTCTGGTAGTGGAAATGCTCGCGCCCCGGCGCCTTGTAGTCGTGGCAGAGAAACAGCCGGGTCGCGTCCGGCAGGGCGAACAGGCGCTGGATCGAGCGATACAGCACGCGCGCATCGCCGCCGGGAAAGTCGCAGCGCGCCGTGCCGTAGTCCGGCATGAACAGGGTGTCGCCGACGAAGGCGGCATCGCCGACCACATAGGTCATGCAGGCCGGGGTATGCCCCGGCGTGTGCAGCGCCTGGGCGTCGAGGCCGCCGATGCGAAAACGCTCGCCATCGGCGAACAGCCGGTCGAACTGGCGGCCGTCGCGGGCGAACCCGCTACCGGCATTGAACAGCTCGCCGAAGGTGCGCTGCACCTGGGTGATCTGCGCGCCGATGGCCAGGCGCCCGCCCAGCTCCTGCCTGAGATAGGGCGCGGCGGAAAGATGATCGGCATGCACGTGGGTCTCCAGCAGCCAGTCCACCGTCAGTCCCTGCGCCCGGACATGGGCGACGATGCGCTCGGCGCCGGCATGCGAGGTGCGCCCGGAGGCCGCATCGTAGTCCAGCACCGAGTCGATGATGGCGCAGCGGCCGCTGTCGGGATCGCTGACCACATAGCTGTAGGTGAAGGTGGCCGGGTCGAAGAACGGGGTGATGACGGCGGACATGGCGGCTCCCGGACGATCAGGACTTGCGTTTGCAGGTATCGATGCCCAGCAGCGGATAGGCCGGGCAGAAGCGGAAGATGCCGGTGGCCAGCGGCAGCAGGCCGATCCAGCCCCACAGGCCGATGACGCCGCCCAGGCTCAGGGCGATGAGGATCAGGCCAACGGCAATGCGCAGGCTGCGGTCGAGGGTTCCAACATTGGCTTTCATCGTGGTTCTCCAGGTCAACGCCCGCGCTGGCCCTCCAGCGCGGCAAAGATCAGCATGCCGGCGAGCATCGCCAGGACGAACAGCAGCGCCTGCCAGTGGCCGACGAGCAGCAGGGCGACGGCCGGCCCCGGGCAGATGCCGGCGATGCCCCAGCCGACGCCGAACAGCAGGCTGCCGCCGACCAGCCGGGCATCCACATCGCGGCGCGTCGGCAACTGCATGGTGCCGCCCAGCAGCGCGCGCGAGCGCCTGCCCGCCAGCAGCAGCGGCAGCGCGGCGACGCCGATGGCGCCGGCCATCACCAGCGCCAGGGAGGGGTCCCAGTTGTCGGCCAGGTCGAGAAAGGCCAGCACCTTGGCCGGGTCGGCCATGCCGGCCAGCAGCAGGCCGAGACCGAACAGCAAGCCAGAGACGAATGCACCGAGTCTGGCCATGTTCAACCTCCCAGCAGGTGACGCAATACGAACACCGTGGCGAAACCGCTGGCCATGAAGCACAGCGTGGCCAGCAGCGAGCGCGGCGAAAGGCGGGCAATGCCGCACACGCCATGGCCGCTGGTGCAGCCCGAGCCATAGCGGCTGCCGATGCCGACCAGCAGGCCGGCGACGATCAGCCCCAGCGCATCGCCCTCGAAGCGGATGTCCGGCAGCGCGGCGAACAGCCCCCAGAGCAATGGCGCCAGCAGCAGCCCGAGCAGGAACGCCGCCTTCTCGCCGCGCCCCTCGGCGCCGCGCTGCAACAGGCTGCCGAGCAGGCCGCTGATCCCGGCGACACGGCCATTGGCCAGGGCGAAGACAGCCGCCGCCAGACCGATCAACGCGCCGCCGGCCAGGGCGCTCCAGGGCGTGAAGCTGGCCCAGTCGATGGTCATTGCTGGCCCTCGCAGAACAGGCGGTACAAGGTCTCGATCAGCGCCAGCGCCGCCGGGCTGCTGATGCGGTAGAAGATCTGCTTGCCCTCGCGGCGGGTCGCCACCAGCCCTTCGCGGCGCAACACCGCCAGTTGCTGGGACAGGGTGGGCTGCTGGATGCCCAGCAGCGTCTCCAGCTCGCTGACGTTGCGCTCGCCCTGCGACAGCTGGCACAGCAGCAGCAGGCGATCCGGATTGGCCAGCGCCTTGAGCAACTGCCCGGCGGCATCGGCATTGGCACGCAGTCGCTGGAGGTCGAGCGGATCGGCCATGGAGCACCTTCATTCAATACAATATGTATTTTTATATATTGTATTGAATGAAGGTGTCAACTGCGGAACAGGCGTAGGGCGGGTGCACCCCGCCAGGGTGATTGGCGGGGTGCACCCGCCCTACGTCATAAACGCGAAAACCCGCCGAAGCGGGTTTTCTGCAAGTGACGCGGATCAGGCGTCAGCGTCGGCAGCAGCCTTATAGGCAGCAGCGTCGAGCAGCTTGTCCAGCTCTCCGGCATCACTCGGCTTGAGCTTGAAGAACCAGCTGCCGTACGGATCGCTGTTGACGCTCTCCGGGCTATCGACCAGAGCTTCGTTGATGGCAATCACCTCGCCACCGACCGGAGCGTAGATGTCGGATGCGGCCTTGACCGACTCCACCACACCGGCCTCCTGACCGGCGGCCAGCTGACGACCGACTTCCGGCAGCTCGACAAACACCACGTCACCGAGGGCTTCCTGAGCGTGGTCGGAGATGCCCACGGTGACACTGCCATCGGCTTCCAGTCGGGCCCACTCATGGCTGGCGGCATAACGCAGATCGGCGGGGATATTGCTCATGTTCGATTCCTCGTAAGCGATGACGGCGCAGCAGGCCGCCAAGACAATTTAGCAGGCGGCTGCAGTTCCTGCGCCGCCCGATGTTCAGATCAGAGCCTTGCCAAAGCGGACGAAGCTTGGCTTGACCACCCGCACGGGAAACCACTTGCCACGGATTTCCACCTCGGCACGATCTCCCGTGGCCGCCGGCACACGTGCCAGGGCAATGGATTTGTTCAGCGTAGGCGAGAAACTGCCGCTGGTGATCTCACCTTCGCCTATGCCCTCAATGCGCACGACCTGATGGGCGCGCAATACCCCGCGCTCCTCAAGCACCAGGCCAACCAGCTTGCTCGGGCAACCGGCGGCATGCAACGCCTCCACCGCCGGACGACCGATGAAATCACGTCCGACCGGCTCCCAGGCCAGCGTCCAGCCCATGTTGGCGGCCAGCGGCGAGACCTGCTCGTCCATGTCCTGACCATAGAGATTCATACCAGCCTCCAGACGCAGGGTGTCGCGCGCGCCCAGACCGATCGGAGCAATACCGACGCCGACCAGCTCATTGAGGAAGGACACCACTTCGCTGGCCGGCAACATGATTTCCAGTCCGTCTTCACCGGTGTAGCCGGTTCGGGAGATGAACCAGTCGCCATCAGGCAACCCCTGAAAAGGCTTGAGTTCATGGATCAGCGCTGCGCGTGCCTGGGTCACCAGCTCGGCAGTACGCGCCCGGGCGCGAGGGCCCTGAATGGCCAGCATGGCCAGATCTCGGCGCTCGTGCAGCTGCACCTCGAAATCGCCAGCCTGGGCGTGCATCCAGGCCAGATCCTTGTCGCGGGTACCGGCATTGAGCACCAGTCGGTAGCCCTGGTCGGTGAGGTAGACGATCAGATCGTCGATCACCCCCCCCTGCTCGTTGAGCATGGCGCTGTACAGGGCCTTGCCGGGCGCCTCCAGGCGCGCCACGTCGTTGGCCAGCAGGCGCTGCAGGTAGGCCCGGGCTCCGAGCCCGCCAACATCCACCACACACATGTGCGAGACGTCGAACACGCCGCAATCGCGACGCACCTGATGATGTTCTTCCACCTGCGAACCGTAGTGCAGGGGCATGTCCCATCCACCGAAATCCACCATCTTGGCGCCCAGCGCCAGGTGCAGGTCGTAGAGGGGGGTACGCTGTCCCATGGGTTATCTCCTTCCGGGCTTGGCGAAGCGATTCAGACTCCTGGAAGCTGCCTGCGGTGCCATTGCTGCGTTACAGCCAGACTCGAAAGGCCCATGTGCAAAAGCACAGCCGGGCGTTTCTCGCCTGCCTGCGCCTTACACTGGCGCCTCGGCTCAAGCTTCCTGCTTCGCCCTACTCCTGCATCCATGCAGTCGTTGGCAACGCTTCCAGATACATCTTGCCGGGTCACCCGGCTCGCGAATGGCGCGCATTGTAGCCGTATGGCGGCCGGGGGTCATCTGACCAAGGTCGCCCCTGAGGCTCAACCGATGCCGCGCGCCGAACGGCGGATCAGTAGGATCACCGGCAACAGACCGACCAGCACCAGAGTCAGGGCCGGCAGCGCGGCACGCGCCCATTCGCCTTCGCTGGTCATCTCGAACACCCGGATCGACAAGGTATCCCAGCCAAATGGCCGCATCAGCAAAGTGGCCGGCATCTCCTTAAGCACGTCGACGAATACCAGCAGCGCGGCGGTCAGAGTGCCCGGCAGCAACAGCGGCAGGTAGACCCGCAGGAACAGTCCGATGCCGCCGACCCCCAGGCTGCGCGAGGCCTCAGGCAGGGAGGCGCGAATGCGCGCTAGGCTGGTTTCCAGCGGGCCGAAGGCCACCGCCATGAAGCGGATCAGATAGGCCACCAGCAGCGCCGACAGACTGCCCAGCAGCAGCGGCTTGCCGGCACCTCCCAGCGCCGTCGACAAGGGGATCACCAGTTCGCGGTCGAGAAAGCTGAAGGCCAGCATTATCGCCACTGCCAGCACCGACCCCGGCAACGCGTAGCCCAGATTGCCCAGCGCCACGCCGAGGCGCACACCACGGCTGGGCGCCAGACGCCGGGCAAAGGCCAGCAGCATGGCTACCGCTACAGTCACCAGCGCCGCCAGCACACCGAGGTAGAGCGTGTGCAGAATCATCGCCGCGTAGCGTTCATCGAGATCGAAGCGGCCGCGCTGCCAGAACCACACCAGCAATTGCAGCAACGGGATGACGAAGGCACAGGCGAACACCAGACCGCACCAGGCACTGGCGGCAAACGCCTTCCAGCCACGCAGGTGATACAGCGCCTTGCCACGCGGCCGCTCGCTGGCCGGACGCGCAGCACCACGGGCACGGCGCTCGCCATAGAGCACCAGTGCCACCGCCAGCAACAGCAAGCTGGCCAGTTGAGTTGCGCTGGTCAGGCTGTAGAAGCTGTACCAGGTCTTGTAGATGGCCGTGGTGAAGGTGTCGAAGTTGAATACCGAAACCGCACCGAAATCGGCCAGGGTCTCCATGATCGCCAGCGCCAGGCCGGCACCGATGGCCGGCCGCGCCATTGGCAGAGCCACGCGCCAGAAAGCCTGCCAGGGGCTCTGTCCGAGCACCCGCGCCGCTTCCATCAGCCCCTTGCCCTGAGCCAGGAACGCGCCACGGGCGAGCAGATAGACATAGGGATAGAACACCAGAACCAGAACGATGATCACGCCACCGGTGGAACGCACCCGAGGCAGGCGCAGACCGCTGCCGAACCATTCGCGCAGCAGCGTCTGCACCGGGCCGGCGAAGTCCAGCAGGCCGACGAAAACAAAGGCCAGTACATAGGCAGGAATGGCAAACGGCAGCATCAGCGCCCAGTCCAGCCAGCGCCGGCCGGGAAACTCGCAGAGGCTGGTGAGCCAGGCCAGGCTCACCCCCAGCAGCGTCACACCGATGCCGACGCCCAGTACCAGGATCAGAGTGTTGCCGAGCAGTCGTGGAATCTGCGTCTGCCACAGGTGCGACCAGATCTGCCCGTCCACCTCGTGCCAGCTCAGCAGCAACACCGACAACGGCATCAGCACCAGCGCGGCGACGGCAAGGACGATGGGATACCAGCGGCGCTGGACAGGATGCGGCACGCGAACTCCTCGACAACGGAAAAGACGACGCCCCGGCTAGGCGGGGCGTCGCAGTATAACGGCAGCGTAGCGGATCACCGAAGGACGCACATCAACCTGCGCGCCGCCCGGCATCCGGAACCCGAACCGGGCCGGCCGATTACTGCCAGCCGGCACGATCCATCAGCATGGTCGCCTCGGCCTGACGCTTGCCGGCCACTTCGGTCGGAACGTTGTCAGCCTTGAAAGTGCCCCAGGAAAGGACTTCGGCAGACGGCTCGACTGCCGGGTTGGCCGGATACTCCTGGTTGACGCCGGCGAAGATGCTCTGAGCCTCCGGGGTGGTCATCCACTCCAGCAGCTTGCGCGCCTGTTCGGCATGCGGCGCGTACTTGGTAACGCCGGCACCGGCCAGGTTGACGTGAACGCCACGGTCACTCTGGTTCGGCCAGAACGGCTTGACCTTCAGATCCGGCTGCTGCTTGTGCAGACGGCCGTAATAGTAGGTATTGGTGATGCCCACGTCGCACTGGCCGGCATCGATGGCCTGCAACAGCGCGGTATCGTCGGCGAACACGTCAGTGGCCAGGTTGTTGACCCAACCCTTGACGATTTCCTCGGTCTTCTCGGCGCCATGAGCCTCAATCAGGGTGGCAGTCAGCGACTGGTTGTAAACCTTCTTACTGGTACGCAGGCACAGACGGCCTTCCCACTTCGGCTCGGCCAGGGCTTCGTAGGTCGACAGCTCTTCCGGCTTGACCCGCTCAGTAGAGTAGAAAATGGTGCGCGCACGCAGCGACAGGCCGGTCCAACTGTCGCTGCTGGAGCGGTACTGGGACGGGATATTGGCCTCGATGACCGCGGACTTGGTTGGCTGCAGAACGCCTTCCTGCTCGGCCTGCCAAAGGTTGCCGGCATCGACGGTGATCAGCATGTCAGCCGGGGTGTTGGCACCTTCGGCCTTGAGACGGGCGATCAGCGGCGCTTCCTTGTCGGTGATGAACTTCACCTGCACGCCAGTCTTCTCGGTGTAGGCATCGAACACCGGCTTGATCAACTGATCGATACGCGAGGAGTAGACCACCACTTCATCGGCTGCCTGCACAGCAGCAGCCAGGGTACTGAGGGTAAATGCAGCGAGAAGAGCATTGCGAGCCTTCATGGGGGCAGCCTCTTAAGAACGAAAAAGTGGCTGAATAGTAGTGAATGTTATTTGCCTTCTCAATACAAAGCGCAGAACAGGTTAAAAGCCTTGTCACAGGACAAGTCGCTTCAGGCCTTGGCCAGCTCCGGCAGATCGCCCGACAGCCCCAGAGCCTGACGCACGAACAGCGCCTTGGCCTCGGCCCGGGCATCGACCATGTCGAGGCCGACATTGCGCAGCAGCCGCAACGCCAGGGGATCGGCCTGGAACAGCCGCTGGAACCCCTCCATCGCCGCCATCATCGCCAGGTTGTGCGGCATACGCCGACGCTCGAAACGACTCAGCACACGCATTTGCTCAAGACGCTCGCCCCGCTCCCGGGCATGCAGCAGTACCTCGGCCAGCACCGCCGCATCGAGCATGCCAAGGTTAACCCCCTGCCCGGCCAGTGGATGAATGGTATGCGCGGCATCGCCAATCAGCGCCAGCCCGGGCTCCACGTAGCGCTTGGCATGACGCTGACGCAGCGGAATGCACAGCCGCCGATCCGCATGCAGCACCTTGCCGAGCCGCTCCTCGAATGCGCGCCCCAATTCGGCACAGAACGCCACGTCGTCGAGCGCCGTCAGTCGCTCGGCTTCGGTCGGCACGGTCGACCAGACGATCGAACACCAGTGTTCTCCAGGCGACCCGGCCAGAGGCAGGAAAGCCAACGGACCATCATCGGTGAAACGCTGCCAGGCAGTCCCTCGGTGCGGCTGCTCGCAGCGCACGCTGGTGACAATGGCATGGTGCAGATAATCCCACTCGCGGGTGGCGCAGCCGGCCAGCCGACGCACCGCGGAGTTGGCACCATCAGCCGCCACCAGCAGAGGCGTACGCAACTGGCGGCCATCGGCCAGGGTCAGCAGCCAGTCGTCACCGCTGTGACGCAACTGCTCCAGACGCGCCCCCGGCAGCAGACCGATCTGGCTGTCGTGCAGACGCTCCAGCAGGGCATCCTGCACCACCCGGTTCTCGACGATATGCCCCAGAACATCGGCGTGCACGCTGGCAGCGGAGAAATGAATGCTGCCGGTGCCGGAACCATCCCAGACCTGCATTTCACCATAGGGGCAGACACGCCGCGCAGCAACCCCCGGCCAGGCGCTGAGACGCTGGAGAATGCGTTGACTGGCCATGGACAGGGCACTGACTCGCGGTTCAAACGGCGCGCAGGTGTCGAACGGAGCAACATTCAGCGGGCTGCCGTCGACCACGATGATCTCCAGGCCGGCGTGTTCCAGAGCCAGTGCCAGGGTACTGCCGACCATACCGGCACCCACGATGATCAGATCCGCTCGCATGTTCATTCCTGCGTCATTGACGATGACGGCACGCCAGGCGCACCGGATGATAGCTCGCGCACGGCCGCCACGCGCCGTTCACAGGCTGCGCACTCCCAGGCCCATGGCCTGCCGGGCAAACCAACGCTTGGCCGGTGGCAGCAGGTCAAGTCCGAGCAGCCCCAGATTGCGCCCGGCTGTCAGTAGCGGCTGGGCGTTACTGAACAGTCGAGTGACCTGATCCGAAAAGCCCACGGTCAGTTGCTGATCAAGTGTCTGGCGCTGCAGATAACGCTGCAGCGTGGCAAAGTCACCAAGCGGCGCGGTGCTTTCACTCAGCACCTCGGCCAGCGCCAGGGTATCGCGCAGTGACAGGTTGTACCCCTGGCCGGCGATGGGATGCAGGCTATGTGCAGCATTGCCCAGCACCACCAGATGCGGACGTACCTGTTCCTGCGCCTCGACCAGGCTCAGCGGATAGAGATGGCGGGCGCCAACCTGCTGCAGCGCTCCCAAACGGTAACCGAAGACCTGCTGCAACTCGCCGAGAAAACACTTTTCGTCCAGCCGCAGCAACCGCTCGGCGTCGGCGGCGGCACGCGTCCAGATCAACGCGCAGCGGTTATCGGACAGCGGCAGCAGGGCCATAGGCCCGTCATCGGTGAAACGTTCAAAGGCCTGGCCGCGATGAGCCTCCAGAGGACTGACGTTGGCCACCAGCGCGCTCTGGCCATAGGGCCGCACCCGCACACCGATACCAAGCTGCTCACGCAGACCGGAGCGCCCACCGTCGGCGAGGATGGCCAGGCCGCAGTCAAGCGAAGTTTCATCATTCAGGCCCAAGCGATAGCCGTGATCCAGGCGCTGCATGGTCACGACTTCGGTCGGGCAGCGCCACTCAACTACCTGCTGATCCAGCGCCTGCCACAGGCAGTGGCCGAGCCAGGCGTTCTCGGCCACGTAACCGAGCGCCGGAACGCCCTCCTCCATGGCCAGCAGCCGAGTGGCGCCGAAACGGCCGCGATCCGACACGTGAATCTGCTGAATAGGCTCGGCACGCCGGGCAATGGCCTGCCAGAGCCCCAGACGTTCGTAGATCAGCCGGCTGCCGTAGGACAGTGCCGTGGAGCGCGCATCGTAACTGGGCTGGTATACGCTGCCAGGTGCGAATGGCTCGATCAGTACGATGTGCCAGCCACGCTGGCGTGCCGCATCCTGCAAGGCCAGAGCGAGGCTGGCGCCGACCAGGCCGCCGCCGATGATCGCCAGCGTGGCACTCGACATGACTTCAGGCCACCTCGCTGCGGGACGAGGCCATCAGCGCCTCGATCTCGGCCACCGTCTTCGGCACGCCACCGGTCAACACTTCGCAACCGCTGCGGGTCACCACTACGTCATCCTCGATACGCACACCAATGCCGCGCCATTTCTTCGCCACCTTGTCGTTATCCGGGGCAATGTAGATGCCGGGCTCGACAGTCATCGCCATGCCCGCCTCAAGCACACGCCACTGTCCGCCGACCTTGTAGTCGCCAACGTCGTGTACGTCCATGCCCAGCCAGTGACCGGCGCGGTGCATGTAGAACGGCCTGTAGGCCTCGCTGGCGATCAGTTCGTCGACCTCGCCCTCAAGCAATCCCAACTCCACCAGACCTGCGGTAATCACCCGCACGGTAGCCTCGTGGGCCTCGTTCCAGTGCCGTCCCGGAGCGATGTATTTCATGGCTTCCAGATTCGCCTCCAGGACGATCTCGTAGATAGCCTTCTGCTCGGGCGAAAACCTGCCATTGACCGGGAAAGTCCTGGTGATGTCGCTGGCGTAGCAGTCGATCTCGCAGCCGGCGTCGATCAACACCAGGTCGCCGTCCTTCAGCGGCGCGTCATTCTCATGGTAGTGCAGGATACAGGCATTCTTGCCAGCGGCGACGATGCTGCCGTAGGCCGGCATCTTCGCCCCACCCTTGCGGAATTCGTAATCCAGCTCGGCTTCCAGGTGGTACTCGTACAGCCCGGCGCGGCTGGCCTGCATGGCGCGCACGTGGGCACGCGCACTGATCTCGGCGGCCGTCTTCATCACCTTCACCTCGGCCGCCGACTTGTACAGACGCATGTCATGCAGCAGATGGTCGAGAGCAACGAACTCGTTGGGTGGCGTAGCCCCCTGGCGAGCCTTGGCGCGGATATGGTTGATCCACTCCATCAGCCGCTGATCGAACTCCTGATTGCAACCGATGGCGTAGTAGACGCGCTCGCGTCCTTCGATCAACCCCGGCAGAATGTCGTCGATATCGCCGATGGGGAAGGCATCGTCGGCGCCATAGGTCCTGATCGCGCCGTCCTGGCCGGCACGCAGCCCGTCCCACAGTTCCCGCTCCGGGTCACGCTCGCGACAGAACAGCACGTACTCACCGTGCTCGCGGCCCGGAATCAAGGCCATCACAGCCTCCGGTTCGGGAAAGCCGGTAAGGTACTGGAAGTCGCTGTCCTGGCGGTAGACGTGCTCGACATCGCGATTGCGGATATATACCGGCGCGGCAGGCAGGATAGCGATGCTGTTAGGCTCCATCTGCGCCATCAGCGCCTTGCGCCGGCGGGCGTATTCGGACTTGGGAATGCGGGTCAAGATGGGCTCCCGGATGATCTCAGTGCAGGGAAGGTTTGGCGACAGGCGTCGTCGGTTTGGCGCACTCGCTGTATAGCAGCAACGGCGCCACGCGCAGGTACTCCATCACTTCCATATAGTCGCTTTCGCCATCTTCGGACTCTTCCAGCGACCCCTGAACCTGGGCGATGGCCGACAGATCCTGCAACACCTCCATGGCCTCGGCACTCAAGGCGCCGTCCCGGGCAGTCAGGCCGAAGCCGGCGAGGAAACCCTGGCACCACTGGCCAAGGGCCTCGGCACGCTGCGCCAGAGGCGCTTCGTCATCCGGCAGCAACAGCACCAGCGCGATGTCCTCGCTGCTCAACTCGCCCTTGACCATTTCCTGCAGGCCGATCAGCGCCTGGCGCACGCTGTCCTGCGGCTCGCCACCGAGCAGATCGGCAGCATCAAGCAGCCAGGCATCGGCATCGAAACCGGCGCCGGCACAACTGCGGCCCAGCAACAGGCCATGTAGTTCGGCAGGAGAAACGAAATGCCCGGCACTGCTGAGCAAAGTCGCGAAGGCGGCATAGGGTGAGCTTGAAGTCGACATAGATAGCTAGGCGCCAGGCGGCGCAGTCTCTAGAATGAAGGCCTCGTATCCTAGCACCGGCAGGCGCGGCAAGACCATCCGAGGCCGCCGGGGTGATGCCCCGCGCGAGATCACGCCATCGCCATGCGGTTTGACCCGCCCCCGGTACAGACCTATATAGTCCAGCCCAGCCACCCCATAGCGAGAGCCCATGGAAGACGCCGATCTGCAAGCCCTGACCGCCAAGCTGGAACAGCTGATCCAGCGTGTCGAGCAGCTCAAGGCCCATAATCGACTCCTGCTGGCAAATGAAAAGGCCTGGCGCGAGGAGCGCGCTCATCTGATCGAGAAGAACGAATTGGCCCGACACAAGGTCGAATCGATGATTTCGCGCCTCAAAGCTCTGGAGCAGGACTCATGACCCAGCCGAATACCGTTACCGTCCAGATTCTGGACAAAGAATATTGCATCGCCTGTCCGCAGGACGAACGCGCCAATCTGGAGAGTGCCGCCCGCTACCTCGACGGCAAGATGCGCGAAATCCGCTCCAGCGGCAAAGTCATCGGCGCCGACCGCATAGCGGTAATGGCGGCCCTGAACATCACTCACGAGCTGCTGCACAAGCAGCAGCGCCTGGATCAGGATGCCAACTCCACCCGCCAGCAGGTGCGCGCCCTGCTCGATCGTGTCGACCAGGCCCTGGCCGACGATCCGGCTACCTGAAGCCGGTTGCCGGCCAGTTTGTCGCAGAGCACCCTGCTACCCATCTCTTCAGGTATACTGAGGCAACTTCCTGGGGTGTGCGCCAGTCGGGGATGTCCCTGAGCCGATACGCACAACCACGGGGGTTGTAAGTGGGGCCGGTGTGCATGTCCGCCTGACGGAAAGCCTTAACGCCTCCTGCATCCTCCACCTTGAACTTTCGGGTTCAAGGGCTAAACCGACAGCGGCACGCTGGGAAGCCTTCATTATTCCTCACTGGTCGCCCCCATACGTCCCAGTCCATGAATTCCTCCACGCCTCTCAGCCGCCCGCAGTTGCGCCGCCTGCTCCGCCAGCGCCGCCGCGCTCTGAGTCGTAGCCAGCAGCGCCTGGCCGCCCGCAACCTGTATCGCCAGTTGGCCCAGCATCCGCTACT
Organism: Pseudomonas sp. NCCP-436; assembly: GCF_019656335.1. Classification (GTDB taxonomy): domain Bacteria; phylum Pseudomonadota; class Gammaproteobacteria; order Pseudomonadales; family Pseudomonadaceae; genus Aquipseudomonas. The sequence continues at coordinate 23,677 of NZ_BPLZ01000024.1, forward strand.
GCGCCGCGCCCGGCACATTGCCCTGTACCTGCCCAATGACGGCGAGATCGATCCGCGCCCTCTACTGGTCGCAGCCCAGAAGCGCGGCAAACACACCTATCTGCCAGTACTCAGTGCCTGGCCGCGCACCAGAATGGTATTCCAGCGTGTTAGCCGGCACGAAAAACTGGCAGGCAACCGCTTCCGCATTCTCGAACCGCGGCCGCAGATCAAGCGCCAGCGCAAGGTTTGGGCGCTGGATCTGCTGTTGTTGCCACTGGTGGGTTTCGACGCCCGGGGCGGACGTCTGGGGATGGGAGGAGGCTTTTACGACCGCAGTCTGGCCTACCTGCGCCGGCGCAAGCACTGGAAATCACCAATCCTGCTGGGCCTGGCGCATGAATGTCAGCGAGTGGACGAACTGGAAATGGCCAGCTGGGACGTACCCCTACAGGCCACGGTGACGGACAAGGGCTGGTACTGAAGGGTTCGACACCGCGCTCCCTGCGGTGCCGGGCAGAGTGCGCTAGGGCTTCGAGACTTGGCTCGTGGCTTCGCCCTGACGCTCCCAGAGCCCCTGGGTGTAACCTGTAGTAACCACACCCAGACTGAAAAGTACTACAAGAACCCACAAAAGATCCGGCTTGCGTTTCATCTATTGCCTCCCCCTTCAAGGCAACTCCACGCGTCGATCGCGCGTTATTGTTATGTGCAATACGACGACGCCCGGCGTTAAGACGGGTATTTTCCGCCAGTCCCGTTCACCGTGCAATTTCTGACGCCAACCGACTGTCGGAGGGTTTCACCAAGGTGTCGCTGCTAACAGACTCAACTGCAGGAGCAAAGTTCATGCCTTACTGGCTGATGAAATCGGAACCCGAGGAACTTTCCATCCACGACCTGCAACGGCAGGGTCAGGCACGCTGGGACGGTGTGCGCAACTACCAGGCGCGCAACTTCATGCGGGCGATGCAGACGGGCGACCTGTTCTACTTCTATCACTCCAGTTGCCCCCGTCCCGGTATTGTCGGAGTTGCGCGAATCGTCACGCCGGCTTACCCGGATCCGGCCGCGCTGGATCCGCACAGCCCCTATCACGACCCCAAAGCCAGCGCCGAGCGCAATCCCTGGAGTGCATTGGACGTGGAGTTCGTCGAGGCCTTCGCCGAGGTATTGCCACTGCAACAACTGAAGAACAATCCACTGCTCAGCGAACTGCCGTTGGTACAACGCGCCAGTCGTCTGTCAGTGATGCCGGTGAATGAGGCGCAGTGGGCGGCAATCCGCGCCATGCTCTGAAGCTCGGCAGACCGGAAGCTGAACGGTTTCACCAGCGCAGACTCCATTTACCGCCCATTCACAGGGGCAATGCTACCCGTGCGCAAACGCTGACACCGATGGTCTGAGGCAAACGCCCGAACCATTCACTGAATGATCAGGTTGTTGAACAGCAGATCTTCTACGATAGGCCGCCCCTCCTCGCCGGTAATAGCTGCCTGCACCTGCTGCAACGCCTGCTGACGCAGAGCTTCACGGCCCTCGGGGGCGTTGATGGTTTCGCTGGTCTGGGCCGAGAACAGCAGCACCAATTGATGGCGGATAAGCGGTTCGTGCAACTTGAGCCGCTCTTCGGCCTCACTACCTGTAACACGCAAGGCGACATCCGCCTTGAAGAATTTCAGCCGGTTACCGGGATCGGCCAGGTTACCGATCAACGACGGCACCAGGTTGTGATACAGCGTCTGCGGAGCCTCATTCTTCTTTTCCGAAGAGGCCAGAGCAGGCAGGCAGATCGTCAGACTCAGCAGCAACGCGGGCAACAGTTTCACGGTTTCGCTCACTCCATCAGGGATTGATCTAGCATAGCCATCCCGGCCGACACACCCAAGCCCGACGGTTATGTCCGACTATCAGGCCAAGGCATGCTCGTTGACCCGGGTCGACTGCCCCCTACACTGCAAGGCACCTGGCAAGAGGAACAATGCTGATGAAAGCCCTGCTGTGCAAAGCCTTCGGCCCGGCCGAAACGCTGGTACTGGAAGACCTGCCGAGCCCCGAGCCGAAAGGCAACGAGGTACTGATCGAGGTGCATGCCGCGGGAGTGAATTTCCCGGACAGTCTGATCATCGAAGGCAAATACCAGTTCAAGCCACCCTTTCCCTTCGCCCCGGGCGGCGAGGTGGCCGGCGTAGTCAAGGCCGTGGGCGCGAAAGTCGGCCACCTCAAGGCCGGTGATCGGGTTATGGCACTGACCGGCTGGGGAGGCTTCGCCGAGGAAGTGGCGGTGCCGGCCTACAATGTGCTGCCTGTACCCGAGAGCATGGATCTGACCGGAGCAGCCGCCTTCGGCATGACCTATGGCACATCGATGCATGCGCTGAAACAACGCGCCAGCCTGCAGCCGGGCGAAACCCTGCTGGTACTCGGCGCCTCCGGTGGCGTCGGCCTGGCGGCGGTGGAAATCGGCAAAGCCATGGGTGCCCGGGTGATTGCTGCGGCAAGCAGTGCCGAAAAGCTGGAAGTAGCACGTAATGCCGGCGCCGATGCACTGATCAACTACAACGAACAGAGCCTCAAGGACGAGGTGAAGAAGCTCACCAATAGCCAAGGCGCAGACGTGATCTACGACCCGGTGGGTGGTGCGCTGTTCGAGGAAGCGTTCCGCAGCATTGCCTGGAACGGTCGTTTCCTGGTGGTGGGTTTTGCCGCCGGCGGTGGTATTCCGGCCCTACCGGCCAACCTGCCGCTGCTCAAGGGCGCGTCGCTGGTCGGCGTGTTCTGGGGGGCCTTCGCCCAGCGCCAGGCACAAGACAATGCCGACAACTTCCGCCAGCTTTTCGCCTGGCATGCCGAAGGCAGACTCAAGCCGCTGGTATCGCAAACCTTCCCGCTGACACGCGGCGGTGAGGCAATCAATATCCTGGCCAAGCGCAAGGCGGTGGGCAAGCTGGTGATACAGGTGCGCTGAGCCCTGCTCCTCGCGAATAGAAAAACCCGCTTCAGAAGCGGGCTTTTCTGTAGTGGAGAAAGCGGCTTAAACCAGTTTTTCCAGTTCCGGTACGGCTTCGAACAGGTCGGCGACCAAGCCATAGTCGGCCACCCGGAAGATCGGCGCCTCCTCGTCCTTGTTGATCGCAACGATCACCTTGGAATCCTTCATGCCAGCCAGATGCTGGATCGCACCGGAGATACCAACGGCGATGTACAGCTGCGGCGCAACGATCTTGCCGGTCTGACCCACCTGCA
>NZ_BPLZ01000025.1 GCF_019656335.1 Pseudomonas sp. NCCP-436
CCTGAACGACGAACCAGCTCGATGGCTTCCCGCTTGAATTCAGGGCTGTATTTCTTGCGCTTCATGAACACTCCTTCAGCTCGGCGTGAGCTTACTCGAAAGTGTCCGTGTTAACGGGGTAGAACCCAAAAGCGCTATTTCCAGAGCTTGGAGAGTGTCTAGGAAACCCGGGGCGATTCATAGGAAACCCGGGGCGATTCATTCTGCCCCGTTCGGGGAGACAACCACTTAGGACTATTGGCTTCATGCAGCATCTGAAACAGCAAGGTGCCGTGTGGTGCTTCTAAGCTGATGCCTAGTATTTCGTGATCTGGTTGACGCTGATGATTTCTCCACTCCAGATCATTTCAAAATGCGCGGTCTGGATGATCGAGGTAACCGGACGGGGAGTCATTAGTGCCCAGCAGACATTGCCTGGCGAGCGAACCGAGTGGTAACGCAGACCGATTGCTCTGCTGCGCTTGGCCTCCCCCCCCAGGATATGGGAGTAGGCGTAATCGTCAGGAGCATAGATCGGATGCGAAAGCGGTAACATCGTTGCGTCTTTCATTCCGGCGTCACTGAAGCTTGCGGTGAGCCCTCTGAAGACGAAGCGCTCGTAGTTCAGAGCCGGTACATTTGACCAGTAGCGTTGCTGATGATGTCGTACCTCGGTAACGGCAGTTTCCATTCTGTCTGCGAGATAGAGCACACCAAAGCTGCCGTTGCTGAAGCGTGAACCTGCTGGGTTGACGTGGGTAAAAGGCGCTGTTGCATAGGAGCAGCCAGGAATGCCAAACGGAATCTCACCGCGCGGGATCAGCTCCAGGCGGCCAATTTCGTTTTGCAAGCGCGGATTGGTCAGTGCCTGAATCTGATAGAGCGCTTCAAAGTCTTCAGCATCGGCAACATCATCGAACAGGCCAATAGGTGGGAACTTGGAGTTGACCAGGCGGTAGGCCTGAAGACTCTCTCCCTCCAGGCCCGGAAGGTCAGCAAGTTTCACCACTGGGCACCTCGCAACGCATCGATACGCCGGAATGTCTCGTATAGCGAGATCATGTCGCCTTGGGCCATAACCTCGAGCGGTGCGCGCCCGTTGAAGAATTCGTTGTGATTCTCCATCGAGGTAAAGCCATAGACGTTCTCTGGGTTGTCGAATATCAGGCGCAGTGTCGAGTGAATATTGAGCACAAGGCTGATGCGTTGCATCTGATCGGAGTCCAGACTCACCTCCCAAGCCGGATCCTTTTGACTGGCGCGGCTATAGGTGCTGCGGGAGATTCGCAAAACCCTGCAAGCCTGCTCGCAGGAGGCTTGCCACTTGTCCAGGATAGTCAACGCGGCACGTAGCCCGGCAGAGCACTGGCTTTTTGAGAAGCTATCGGCCTGGATGCTTGCGGTCATGGAAAGCCCCCCTTTTTTGATCCACAGACAAAAAACTATCATTTTTTGATCTGCAGATCAAAGGTCCAGGCTTGGCAAGCCTTTCGTGTGCGAGAGTGAAAATACCCGGGCTCGGAGGCGGCATCGCTGCATCGGATGCCGCTTTCCGGTCTGGACAATGTCAGGCCTGCGGTTGCCAGCCGCCACCTAGAGCTTTGTAGATAGCCACAATGCCGCTGTACAGCTCCACTTCTGCCGCAGCCTGAGCATCTTCGGCGGCCAGACGTTCGCGCTCGGCGTCCAATAGCGCAAGGAAGTCCACTGTGCCTTCGCGATAGCGTATTGCAGCCTGCTCGGCGGCTGCACGGCTGGCCTCGGCCTGGCGGATCAGGGACAGTAGCCGCTGTTGACGTCTGGAGTAATCGCTAAAGGCGTTTGCCGATTCCTCCAGAGCCAGCAACACCTGCTGCTCGTATTGTGCCAGGGCTCCATCGGCTTCTGCTTCGGCACCACGCAGGCGTGCACGCACGCTGCCCAGGTCAAAAGCGGCCCAACTGAGTGTTGGTACCACGCTCCAGGCACGTGCCGCCGAGGCACCCAGTTGCGAGCCGCGTCCGGCAGTAAATCCCAGGAATCCCGAGAGACTGACGCGTGGGAACAGATCGGCGGTGGCAACACCAACTTCGGCGGTGGCGGCTGCCAACTGCCGCTCGGCCGCCTGGATATCCGGGCGGCGGCGCAGCAATTCGGCAGGATTGCCGATGGGCAGAGCCTTGGCAATTACCGGTAGCGGCTTGGGCGCCAGATCCTCCAGCAGTTGTTCCGGAGGCAAGCCGAGGAGGGTAGCGATACGGTTCTGCGCACGGGCCTGCTGTGCCTGGAATTGCGGCAGGCTAGCTTCGGTAGCGGCCAGCCGGGCCTCGGCGCGCAACACGTCCAGTTCGCTGCCGACACCAGCGTCACGCAACTGCTCGGTGAGGTCGCGAGACGCCTGCTGGTTCTTCAGGTTCTGCAACGCGATGCGCTCGCGTAGCTGGGCCCCTCGCAGGGTGCCGTAGGCATCCACCAGCTCGGCGATCAGGCTGACCTGTAATTGGTAATAATCGGCCTCGGCCTGCTGGATACGCGCTTCGCCGGCTTCCAGCTGGCGCTGAATGCGGCCGAACAGATCGATCTCCCAGAGCATGTTCAGACCCAGGTCGTAGCGTTCCTGGCGGATGCGCTCCTCCGACGTCGACAGCTGCTGAGCACGGCCGAACTCACCGCTGGCGCGACTGGTGACAGTGGGCAGATGGTCGTTGGCCAGATCATCACGGATTGCCCTGGCGGCGCGTAGACGATTGAAGGCCACGCGCAGCTCGCGGTTCCCCTGCAGCGAGTGCTGTACCAGTTGGTTCAGTGTCGGGTCATCGAATTGCTGCCACCAACTGGCTTCGAAACGGCTGCGATCGTAGTCGGACGCCTCCAATGCGTTGAAATGCGCCGGTTCGGTCGTGGGCGCCCGGTAGTCCGGCCCCAGGGCGCAGGCACTGACAGCCAGGGCGAGAAGGGTGGGGTAGAGTGCTTTCATCAGTGTGCCTCCTGCAGACGAAGAGCTTTCCGGGCAGCGTGCTTTTCCACGAAAGTGCGGATCAGCATGTAGAACACCGGGGTCAGCAGCAGGCCGAAGAAGGTCACTCCGATCATTCCGGAAAACACTGCCACACCCATGGCATGGCGCATTTCGGCACCGGCACCGGTAGAGAGCACCAGCGGTACCACGCCCATGATGAAGGCGATCGAGGTCATCAGGATCGGACGCAGACGCAGGCGACAGGCTTCCAGTACTGCGCTTAGGCGATCCATGCCTTCTTCCTGTTTGTCCTTGGCAAACTCAACCAGCAGGATGGCGTTCTTGCAGGCCAGACCTACCAGTACGATCAGACCGATCTGAGTGAAGATGTTGTTGTCGCTACCGGCCAGGATCACTCCGCTGATGGCCGCGAGCAATACAGTCGGTACGATCAGGATCACCGCCAGTGGCAGGCTCCAGCTTTCGTACTGGGCAGCCAGCACCAGGAAGGCCAGCAGAACGCAGAGCGGGAAGATGAATATCGCGGTGTTGCCAGCCAGGATCTGCTGGTAGGTCAGATCCGTCCACTCGAAGGTCATGCCGATCGGCAGCTCCTCGTTGAGCAGTTTGGCAATGGCGGCCTCGGCTTGCCCCGAGCTGTAACCCGGTGCGGCAGCACCATTGATCTCGGCGGTTAGAAAGCCGTTGTAATGCATCACCCGATCCGGGCCAGCACTGTCAGTGACCTTGACGAAGGTTGACAGCGGCACCATCTCGCCACGGTTGTTGCGCACCTTGAGCTGACCGATCTGCTCCGGCTCCAGGCGGAACTGCTGATCGGCCTGGACGTTGACCTGATAGGTACGTCCAAAGCGGTTGAAATCGTTGGCATACAGCGAGCCCAGATACACCTGCAGGGTGTCAAAGATGTCGCTGATGGCCACACCGTGAGTCTTGGCTTTTTCGCGGTCGATGGCGGCATCAACTTGCGGTACGTTGACCTGATAGCTGCTGAACACCGACATCGGGTTCAGCTCAGGCAACTGGCGGGCCTTGCTCAATATGTTCTGGGTCTGGGTGTACAGCTCCTCATAGCCCAGGTTGCTTCGATCCTGAATCTGCAGACGGAAACCGCCGATGGTGCCAAGGCCCTGTACAGGTGGTGGCGGAAAGATCGCCAGGTAGGCTTCCTGAATTTGCCCGAATTCGCCATTCAACTGAGCAGCAATGGCACCGGCTGACAGGTTGGCGTCCCTGCGCAGGGCGAAGTCCTTGAGGGTGACGAAGACAATGCCGCTGTTCGGGCTGTTGGTGAAACCATTGATCGACAGTCCCGGGAAAGCCACGGTGTCCTCCACGCCCGGATGCTTGCCGGCGATCTCGCTCATGCGCTTGATCACCGTTTCGGTGCGATCCAGCGTGGCTGCATCCGGCAACTGGGCGAATGCCACCAGGTACTGTTTGTCTTGCTGAGGAACGAAACCGCTCGGAGTGCTGAAAAAACCGAGATAACCAAGTATCAGCAGACCGCCATAGACCAGCATGGCGATGCTGCTGCCGCGCAGCACCCGCCGCACGGTACCGACATAGCCATGGCTGGCACGTTCGAACAAATGGTTGAAGGGGCTGAACAGCCAGCCGCCGAACAGCTTGTCCAGTACCTGCGAGAAACGGTCCTTCGGCGCATGATGCTCCTTGAGCAGGATGGCCGATAGAGCAGGCGACAGGGTCAGCGAGTTGATTGCAGAAATCACCGTGGAGATCGCGATGGTCAGCGCGAATTGCTGATAGAACTGCCCCGTAAGGCCGGAAATGAAGGCAGTCGGAATGAATACCGCGCACAGCACCAGAGCAGTGGCGACGATGGGGCCGGTCACTTCCTGCATGGCCTGCCGGGTAGCCTCCAGCGGCGACTTGCCCAGGGCGATATTGCGTTCGACGTTTTCCACCACGACGATGGCATCGTCCACCACGATGCCGATGGCCAGCACCAGGCCGAACAGCGACAGGGCGTTGAGCGAGAAGCCAAGTAGGTGCATCACCGCAAAGGTGCCGATTAGTGACACCGGTACGGCCGCCAGCGGGATGATCGAGGCGCGCCAGGTCTGCAGGAACAGGATCACCACCAGCACCACCAGCACGATGGCTTCGAGCAGGGTGTGCACCACCGCCTCGATGGAGCCGCGGACGAAGATGGTCGGGTCATAGACAATGTTGTAATCCACTCCCTGGGGGAAGTTCTGCTTCAACTCGGCCATGCGCTCGCGAACCAAGTTGGAGATCTCGATGGCGTTGGAGCCTGGCCGCTGGAATATCGGGATGGCCACTGCGGGCTGGTTGTTCAGCAGCGAACGCAGGGCGTATTGAGACGAGCCCAGCTCAATGCGTGCGATGTCCCTCAGACGGGTTATCTCGCCGTCGTCACCAGCACGGATGATGATGTCCTCGAATTCTTCCTCGGTGACCAGTCGGCCTTGCGTATTGATCGACAGCTGGAAGCTGTTGCCGGCATCGGCCGGCGGCGCGCCGAGGGCACCGGCGGCAACCTGACGGTTCTGCTCGCGAATGGCATTGACCACATCAGTGGCGGTCAGACCACGCGAAGTCACCTTGTTCGGATCGAGCCAGACGCGCAGGGAGTAGTTGCCCATGCCGAACAGTTGCACGTCGCCCACGCCCTCCAGCCGTGCCAGCTCGTCCTTGACGTTGAGTGCGGCATAGTTGGACAGGTAGAGCATATCGTAGCGCTGGTCCGGCGAGGTCAGGTGGACCACCATGGTCAGATCGGGTGAGGCTTTGTCCACGGTCACGCCAAGACGCTGCACTTCGGTGGGCAGGGTCGGCATGGTGCGGGTGACGCGGTTCTGTACCTGTACCTGCGCGTTGTCCAGATCGGTGCCGAGGGCGAAGGTCACGGTCAGGGTCAGCTTGCCGTCGTTGGTCGACTGCGACGACATATAGAGCATGCCTTCGACACCGACGATGGCCTGTTCCAGAGGCGAGGCCACGGTCTCACCGATCACCTTGGGGTTGGCGCCGGGGAAGTTGGCACGAACCACCACGGTCGGTGGCACCACCTCCGGGTATTCGCTGATCGGCAGCTGGAACAGCGAGATGGCGCCGCCGATCAGGATCAGCAGCGAAAGCACCGCGGCGAAGATCGGGCGCTGAATAAAAAATTGCGAGAGATTCATGGAGCTTTCCTTAGGTCGCGCGAGGGATCAACCGCGCGGTGCGCGAGCGTCGATGTGATCGGCGGCGATACGTGGTGCCTTGCTGCCATCGACGGACTGACGTAGGCGCACCAGCTGTTCTAAGGTGCTGTCATCGGCCATGGATACCAATTGCGGCTCGACGGTGGTGCCGGGCATGGCACGCTGTAGCCCGTTGACGACGATTTTTTCACCCTTGTTCAGGCCGCTGCGCACGATTCGCAGGCCTTCCAGCTTCGGCCCCAGCTCAATTGAGCGATAGGTCACGGCGTTATCTTCACCCAGTACCAGCACATACTTCTTGCCGAGATCGGTGCCGATCGCTTCGTCCCTGATCAGTGTGGCGGAGTAAGGCTTGCTGCCGACCAGTTTCAGGCGAACATACAGCCCCGGGGTGAAGCGACCGTCCTGGTTGTCAAACACGGCACGGCCGCGGATGGTGCCGGTGCGTGGGTTAACCTGGTTATCGAGAAAGTCCAGTTGGCCCAGGTGCGGATGGCCGCTTTCGTCACTCAGTCCCAGATAGACCGGGCTGGCATCACGAGCGTCGGTGCCGGCCTGGCGTGCCAGCTCCAGATATTTGAGGAAAGCGCGCTCATCGGCATCGAAATAGGCGTAGACCCTGTCAGTAGACACAACCGTAGTCAGCAGGCTCTCTCCTGCACTAACCAGATTGCCCACGGTGATTTCGGCACGACTGACGCGGCCATCGATAGGCGCGGTAATACGGGTGAATCCAAGGTCGAGACGGGCACTTTCCAACTGCGCTGCAATGGCCGCTACCTGAGCCTGGGCTTCGGTAGCCGCGCTGCTGCGGGCATCGGCCAGCTCAGCCGAGATCGCCTTGCTCTGGCGCAGACGCTCACCGCGACGAGCCTCGTTGACAGCTCGCGTCTGGATGGCACGGGCCTGCTGCAGTTGCGCCTCAAGCCGACGCACTTCGGCCTCGAAAGGGCGCGGGTCGATCTGAAACAGCAGATCACCTTTCTTCACCAGACTGCCCTCGGCAAAGCTGACCCGATCGATGTAGCCGGACACTCTTGGACGGATCTCCACCGACTGCGGGGCTTCAAGACGACCGGTGAACTCGTCCCATTCGTTGAGCGACTGTACGATCACCTCAGCCACGCTGACCTGTGGGGCTGTTGCCGAGCCCTGGATATCCGGCTTCTGCTCGCAACCGGAGAGGGTGATCAGGGCGGCGAGGGCCAGGGAGGGTATCCAGATTCTCTTGTGCTGCAATTCCATAGTAGTTGACTCCGCCAGTATGTTTTTGTGAGTTAGCGGAGTCTGCTGCGAGTTGGAAAAGGCTACGAATCGAAAACCATAAACTTGAATATCAGCAGGAATGATGAAGGAGGCTCTTATAACCTGAGGCTCTGAAGCCTCAAGCAGGCGTCATAAGCCTGCGCAAACCCTTTCAGAGGCTGTCCGGATCGCCACAGAACATTTGAATGCGAGAGCGCAACCAGCGTTCAGCAGGGTCGTTGTCCTGGGCCCCGCGCCAGGCCATATGCAGCTCGAAGTAAGGCGTTGGCAACGGCAGATCCTCGGTACGCAGACCGCCACCAGCAGTCAGAGCCTCGGCGGTGTAGTCCGGAACACTGGCGACAATGTTGGTGTCGGCCAGCAGACTGCCCAGGCCATTGAACTGGGGTACGGCCAGCACCACGTGGCGCTTGCGGCCGAGCTTTTCCAGCTCCTGATCGATGAAGCCGGTCAGGTCGCCGGCATGCGAGACCAGTGCATGGGGGCGAGCACAATAGTCGTCCAGACTCAGCGTGCCGGGGATGCTGTCGGCACGCAGCAGCTTGGCCTTGCTGCGCCGCAGCACCTTGCGCTTGGCGTTGGCAGGCAGCTCCTCGGTGTAGGCCACGCCGACGGATATCTCTCCCGAGGCCAGCAGACCAGGCATCAGCAGGTAGTTGGTACGCCGCACCACCAGTGCCACGCCTGGCGCCTCGGCACGCAGCCGGCGGAGCAGGGCGGGCAGCAGGGCAAATTCGACATCGTCGGAAAGGCCGATGCGGAACACCGCCTTGCTGGTGGCCGGATCGAAGTCCGCGGCGCGGCTGACAGCAGTGGAAATGGAGTCCAGCGCCGGCGAGAGCAGGGCGAAGATCTCCTGCGCCCGGGGAGTGGGTTCCATGCTGCGACCGGTGCGTACCAGCAATGGGTCGTCGAACAGATTGCGCAAGCGCGCCAGTGCCGCGCTGATGGCCGGCTGACCGAGAAACAGCTTTTCTGCGGCCCGGGTCACGCTGCGCTCGTGCATCAGTGTTTCGAATACGATCAGCAGGTTCAGGTCGAGACGACGCAGGTCGTTACGGTTCATCCAGATACCATTCGAAAAGAGCCAGTCTTGTCAGCACGGCCATGCAAATGAGAGGCTTCGCCGGACAATAGTACGGGGTGAGGCTGGCGAATTGAAAGACGCCATATCACCGCTAGACATGAGCACTATCGACTTTGTTCGATAGTATGACAGGCCCACAGCGAATAAAGTCTACAGTCCAGAGTCGCGATCAAGCTCGAGGTAATTGATGTCCCGCATGATCCGTTTTCACAAGTTCGGCGATGCCGATGTGCTGCAATGCGAGGAAGTCCCAAGGCCCGTACCCGGCCCTGGTGAAGTCTTGGTGCGCGTTCAAGCGGTCGGGCTTAGCTGGAAGGATGTACTCTGGCGACAAAACCTGGCGCCAGAGCCGGCTCGGCTTCCGGCCGGTATGGGTTTTGAGCTGTCCGGCATCGTTGAAGAGCTGGGCGAGGGCGTGCCCAACCTGGAAGTAGGTACGGCAGTTGCCGGATTTCCCGCCGGTACGCCAAACCGTTACCCGACCTGGGGCGATCTGGTGCTGATGCCTAACCATGCATTGACCCGCTACCCTGATTTGCTCACACCTGCCGAAGCCAGCGTGCACTATACCAGCCTGTTGTTCGGTTACCTGGCATTGATGGAGTTAGCGCAATTGAAGGCCGGTCAGCATGTGCTGATTACTGAGGCCAGCCAGGGTATGGCACCGCAGACGGTGCAGTTGGCCAAGGCTCTGGGGGCGCGAGTGATCGTTTCTACCAGCGATGCGAACGATCGTGAGTTTCTCCGTAGCCTGGGGGCGGACAAGGTCATTGTCACCGAGGAACAGGATCTGGTGCTGGAGATCGAGCGCTACACCGAGGGACGGGGTGTGGAGGTGATTCTCGATCAGTGTGCAGGGCCGCAGATGAAGCTTCTGGGAGATATCGCCGCACCACGCGGTAAGCTGATCCTGTACGGCGTCAACGGCGGCAACGATACAGCCTTTCCCGCCTGCGCGGCCTTCAAGAAGCACCTGCAGTTTTTCCGTCACTGCGTGCTGGATTTCACCGGTTGTCCGGAGCTGGGTATCGAACCCAACAACGAAGCTGTGCAGCGGGCCCTCACACAGATCAACCAAATGACGGTTGATCGCCTGCTGACACCGGTTGTGGATCGGGTATTCGCCTTTGAGGATTTCGTCGAGGCACATCGTTACATGGAGACTTGCCCGAAACGTGGGCGGGTAGCCCTGCAGCTCAGCATTGGGAGGGCGTGAGGGCGCCCGGCCGGAATGGCCGGGCCGACACATCAGAGAATGCTCAGCGGGTACTCGATAAAGGCGCGAATTTCGTTCAGATCGGGCCCGACATCGTTGCTGGAACGGTAGATGGAGTTGCGCAGACGCAGGTGCAGATCCTTGGCGGGGCCGTTTTGCACGGTGTAGCTGACCTGGTTGAAAATCTCACGCTCGGTGCCGTTACCGTTGTTGCCGGTATCGATATTGTCGCCACGCACATAGGCGAACTTGTAGCGTAGGCCTGGTACGCCATATTCAGTGAAGTCCAGCTCATAGCCAGCCTGCCAGGAGCGCTCGTCCTTCTGGTTGAAGTCCGCGTAATAGGAGTTGGCCAGGTAGATACTGGAGCCACCGTCCCCGTAGTCATAGGCGAAACCCGCATCGCCGCTGCTGCGCTGGTGGGCGAGAATGAATGCGTGTGCACCGATGCTGTACTTGGCAGCCAGACTCCAAATGGTATTGCGGTCGCCCTGACCGTCGCCACCATAGTCCAGTGCGGCGATCGAGCCGTTGTCGTACTTGGTACGGTACAGGTTGAAGTCGAAATTCAGCGCCTGATCGTTACCCAGCGCCAGATTGTAGTTGGCGTTGGCGTAATAGCGTTTGTAAACGTCCTCGATATCCGAGTGGTATAGCGCCACACTCAGGTCATCGCTCAGTGCGTAGCTGCCGCCCAGCACATCGATGCTCTTGAGGCGATTGGGATCACGCGCCGGATCAGCCATAGGGCTGTCTGCGGTGAAACGGCCTGCGTGCAACTCCAGACCTTCAATCTCATTGCTGGTTATCAGGGTTCCGGTAAATGACTGTGGCAACAGTCGGCTATCGTCATAGGCCAGAACCGGCAGGGAAGGGAACTGGTCGCCATAGCGGATCACGGTATCGGAGATACGCAGCTTGATGGCTGCGCCGGCCTGGGATAGCTCGTCCACTGGTCGTCCCTTACTGTCGGTATCGAAGAAGGCGCCGTAATGGCGGCCACGTCCACTGTCAAGTTTGATGCCAAGCAAGCCGAAGGCATCCACGCCAACGCCGACGGTCCCCTGGGTAAAGCCGGACTCGAAGGTTGCGATGAAGCCTTGCCCCCAGGTTTTGGCATCGCGCGTCTGGTTCTTGTAATCACGGTTGAAGTAGGCGTTGCGCAGCAGCAAATCGAGGTTGGCATCTTCGATAAAACCATTGGCTTCGGCCTGACTGCCGGCATGCGCCAGCTGTCCGCCAAGCACGAGGCTGCAAGCCAGTGCGAGACTGCTTTTCTTGTGCATGTGTGCTCCCATATATGTGCTTTCCATAGCGGGCTATGTCGCGAAACAGAGCCCGGCCCGATGGGCGTCCCTAGAGTTATCACTGGTGGTTGGCAACAACCATTCAATGCGGTCGATGATCACTATCAGGCGCTTCAATGGGGCTGGTCTAACGAAGAGCGTTAGCCTAGACAGCGATGAAGAATTCATGACAGCGACCTGAATGCAGCTCGCTGTGTAGCTCTGCTTCATCATCTCCTTTGGTTAGAGTTCGGCCATGGCGGGCAACCGCTATGGCCTTTTTTATGCAATGTTGCCCTGATGATGCCCTAACTGCCTTATGATTCGCATAATGCTTCGGCCTTATGTTGAGCGGCGCCCGGACAATCTCGGCGCCTCCGGGCGCCGCGTAACATAGGGCCGATTATGCGTAAGCCCATCCCGCTTGAAATTCCATACCACCTTGTCGAACTGGCTCAGCTCTACGCGCCTAGCCGGCATCCTCTCGATGCTGTGAGCTTCATCCTGGAGCGTCACCCGCAGCTGATCGCCCTGAGGGTGGCCACGCTGGTGATTGGTTGTACGACAGCGTGGCTCCATCGCAACGGGAGGCTTCGCATAATATATATTATGTTAAACCATGTGATACTCAATGCGCACACAACCTTGCGTCAGACCTCCTTCCCCGGGATTGCTGCTGCTCCACTGGTACACCCAGTACCTTCTGGAATAACTGCGAACAGCTACGCAACGCTGATCATTCGCGGTGTCTGTCGAGCAGATGAAAGCGCGGCAATCCCAGGTGCCAGTGAATGGCAGCTAAGCGAGCCCCCAGCACTACCAGCATGGCTAAGCTGGTGCCCAGCCACTGTGGTACTTCCAGCAGGCGCAGGCTGATCAGTGTCAGCGCCCCGGCGATACAGGCTGTGGCATAGATCTCCTTCTGGAAGATCAGCGGAATCTCGTTGCACAGTATGTCGCGGATCACTCCACCGACCACTCCGGTCATTACCCCCATGATTACCGCGGTGCTCAGCGGCGTGCCTTGCTGCAGTGCCAGTTCGGTTCCGGATACGGTGAATACCGCCAGGCCGAAGGCATCGGCGATCAGCAAGCCCTTTTCATGAATCGGTCGGGTCATGCGTACCCAGATCACCGTGCACAACGCCGCCAGTGAAGCAACAAGGATATAGGTGTCGTCGCGAATCCAGCTCAGCGGATGGTTATCTAGGATCAGATCACGCAGGGTGCCGCCCCCCAGTGCGGTGACGATGGCCATTACCAGTACGCCGAATAGATCCATGGACTTGCGTCCGGCCATTAGTGCGCCGGTGATGGCGAATACCGCAACACCAAACAGATCCGCCAGGTAGAACAGCGGCATAAGCGGCTCAGCCCCGTACTGCTGTGCGCATGGTGACGAATTCTTCGGCGGCACTGGGATGCACGCCGATGGTCTCGTCGAATACGCGCTTGGTCGCTCCGGCGCGCAGCGCAATGGCCAGTCCCTGGACAATCTCCCCCGCCTCCGGCCCGACCATGTGGCAACCCAGTACGCGGTCGTCATCAGCATCAACTACCAGCTTCATCAGGGTACGTTCCGCATCGTCGGTCAAGGTCAGTTTCATGGGGCGAAAGCGGCTTTCGAAAATTCTCACTCGGTGCCCTTTCTCTAGTGCCTGCTCCTCCGTCAGGCCCACAGTGCCAATGTTCGGCAAACTGAAGACCGCTGTAGGGATGAGTTCGTAATCCGGTTGGCGATACTCGTCGGGCTTGAACAGTTTACGCGCCACTGCCATGCCTTCGGCCAAAGCTACCGGGGTCAACTGCACCCGACCAATTACGTCGCCCAATGCCAGAATCGACGGAGTGCTTGTGCGAAACGCTTCGTCTACTTCGATGTAACCGCGCGAGTCGAGCTGGATGTCGACATTCTCCAGACCCAGGTCATCCAGCATCGGTCGCCGTCCGGTGGCATAGAACACGCAGTCGGTCTCTATTATCCGGCCGTCTTTCAGCGTCGCAGCCAGGCTACCGCCGGCACGCTTTTCTATGCTGGCAACGTCTGCGTTGAACTGCAGATCCAGCCCCTTGCGAACCAGTTCGTCACGCAGATGTTCACGCACTGCCCTGTCGAAACCGCGCAGAAACAATTCGCCACGGTAAAGCAGCGATGCTTGCGCTCCGAGCCCCTGAAAGATTGAGGCGAATTCCACGGCGATATAGCCGCCGCCCACCACCAGAATCCGTCGAGGTAGATCCGGCAGGAAGAAGACCTCGTTGGAGCTGATGGCATGTTCATGGCCAGGGATGTCCGGGATGTTCGGCCAGCCGCCGGTTGCGATGAGGATGTACCGGGCGCTGTGGCGTATTCCGTTGACCTCGACATTATGGGCATCGAGGATGCGTGCATGGCCGTCGAACAGGCTGACGCCGCTGCCAGTCAGAAGGTTGCGGTAGATGCCGTTGAGTCGCTCGATTTCGCGGTTTTTGTTGGCAACCAGAGTCGCCCAGTTGAATTCGGCCTGGCCGAGTGACCAGCCGAAGCCAGCAGCATGTTCGAATGTTTCGGAAAACTGTGCACCGTAAACCAGCAGTTTCTTCGGCACGCAACCAACATTGACGCACGTGCCGCCCAGGTAGCGGCTCTCGGCCACTGCCACGCGGGCACCGAAACCTGCGGCGAAACGCGCCGCGCGTACGCCGCCGGAACCGGCGCCAATCACGAACAGGTCGAAGTCGTAGCTCATCGGAAATCTCCTTGAATACCCTCGAGCATACCGCAAAGCCCGGGCCGGCAAGCACTCCTCCTTCAGCATGGCAGGACAATGGCCTAGTCTGTGAGTGAGACCATGATGCCGGAGATGGAGGAAAGACATGCGCCCTACCCTGACCCACGTAGCCCTGCACGTACCGGATCTGGATGCGTGCATCGCCTTCTATCAGCGTTTCTGCGGCATGCGCATCATTCACCAGCGCCCGGGCAAGGGCGCCCGTATCGTCTGGCTGGCTGAACCTGACCGGCAGCAGGAGTTTATCTTTGTGCTGATGCCCGGTGGCCAGCCACGTAACCTCGCATCAGACGATTACAGCCACCTGGGCTTCGCTCTGGCCAGTCGTGAGGAAGTCGATCGTATCGCTGCCATGGCTTATGACGAAGGCTGTCTGATCTGGTCTGCGCGCGACGAGCCCTACCCTGTGGGTTATTACTGTGGCCTGCGTGACCCGGCCGGTAACTATGTGGAGTTCAGCTATGGGCAACCACTGGGCCCGGGCGCCGAATCCATGGCGCAGTCCTGAGTCGCACAGATCAGAAGGCCAGACCAGTCTTGTAAAGCCTCTCGAAGCAGAAATTGGTGGCGTCGATATAGCCTTCGGCACTGCCGCAGTCGAAGCGACGGCCCTTGAACTTGTAGGCCATCACACAACCGCGCTGAGCCTGGCGCATCAGCGCGTCGGTGATCTGGATCTCTCCGCTCTTGCCCGCCGGGGTGTTGCGGATCAGCTCGAAAATGTCTGGAGTGAGGATGTAGCGACCAATGATTGCCAGGTTCGAAGGTGCCTCCTCCGGCTTGGGCTTCTCCACCATATGACTGACTCGATAAAGATCGTCACGAATCATTTCGCCGGCAATCACCCCGTATTTGGAGGTTTCTTCACGTGGTACTTCCTGAATGGCAACGATTGAACAGCGAAACTGCTTGTACAGCTGCACCATCTGCGTCAGCACACTGTCACCTTCCAGATTCAGGCACAGGTCATCGGCCAGTACCACGGCAAAGGGCTCATCACCGATCAGTGGCTGGCCGCAAAGAATCGCGTGGCCAAGGCCCTTCATCTCTACCTGGCGAGTGTATGAAAAACTGCACTCGTCGATCAGCCTGCGGATGCCGACCAAGTACTTCTCCTTGTCGGTGCCCTGGATCTGATGTTCCAGCTCGTAGCTCACGTCAAAGTGATCTTCCAGGGCGCGTTTGCCGCGACCAGTGACGATGGATATCTGACTGAGGCCGGCCTCGAGTGCCTCCTCGACACCGTACTGGATCAGTGGTTTGTTCAGCACTGGCAGCATTTCCTTGGGCATTGCCTTGGTTGCAGGCAGGAAGCGGGTGCCATAACCGGCAGCCGGAAACAGGCATTTCTTGATCATGAATGTCCCTGGTGGGTGATTTGGCGCCAAGTCTATCAAGCCTTTTAAAGCTTACAACTGTGACATAAAGGCATATTGACATCATTTTGCAGGCGACAGGTGTTCATCTAGAGTCGCCGTCATGATCCACAGCCGCCAGCAGTTGAGCTTCACCTCCTTAGTCTGAGAGGCTGAGGAGGTACGCCCAAGGGTAAATACGGGTTCTACCCCATTTCCACGGACGGTTTGAAAAGGGCTGAAAACTTCAGATCTTGCCGGGCGACTCTACGACGCATTCGTGGGTTATGAAACCGCTCGATGTAGTCGAATAGATCCGCCCGTGCTT
>NZ_BPLZ01000026.1 GCF_019656335.1 Pseudomonas sp. NCCP-436
CAACCATGGCTTCACCTATTCCGGCCACCCGGTGGCGGCGGCGGTGGGTCTGGAGAACCTGCGGATTCTCCGCGAAGAAGGCATCGTCGAACGCGTGCGGGAAAAAATGGCACCGTATTTGCAAAAGCGTCTGCGCGAGCTGGCGGATCATCCGCTGGTGGGTGAAGTGCGCGGTCTCGGCATGCTGGGTGCCATCGAGCTGGTGCAGGACAGGGCCAAACGCCAGCGTTATCCGGGTGAGGTTGGTGTGGGCATGATCTGCCGTGGTCACTGTTTCGACAACGGGCTGGTGATGCGTGCAGTGGGCGACACCATGATCATTGCACCACCGCTGGTAATCAGCGAGGCGGAGATTGACGAGTTGGTGGAAAAGGCACGCAAGTGCCTGGATCTGACCTGGGAGCAGGTGCGCGCCAGCGCCTGAGTCTCTGTCGAAAACGCACAAGGCCTCGTCAGTGCAATACTGGCGGGGCCTTGTGCGTTTCAGCTTTCCGTGCAACTCGGGAAATATGCCCAAAGTAGCTGTCCGGCAGTACCAAGGTAGTAGCCCGTTGTTGGCCTAGGCTTCTTAGCATGGCGACATGTCACACATAACAAGAACAGGTGTCCGCCATGCATATAGTCAAAGCTCTGCTGCTGCCCGCGTTGTTGATCATCAGCCTGCTGGGTATCGATCATTTGCACGGCGCTGGCGAAGGCCAGACCTTCCGCTTCTCCGAGTCGCACTGGGAAAACTGAGATGAGCCGTTGTGCTCGACTCAGTCTGACCGCATGTCTGCTGTGGCTTCTGGCCTGTATGGCAGGTGGTGCCTGGCTGTTGCGGCAGGCCGGTACTCAGCTTCAGGCTGAGTTGCAAATGGCCGAAGTGACGCTGGAGCAGCTCGGTGAGTTGGCCGGCGCCAATCCTGGATCGCTGAATCCCGCCTTGACTGGGAGCCTGCGTCATATCCGGGTGCAGTGGCTGCAGCCTGGCGAGCGGGGCGATGAGCCGGCTGATGGCCTTTTCAGGCAATGGATCACTGATCAGTTGCTGGGATCGTCACTGTTGTTGGCCGACAGCTGGAGGTTGGACGATGGCCGTGAGCTGCGAATCGCCCTCGACCCGTCTGCTAGGGTCGAAGAGATCTGTGCAACTCTGCGTTTGTGGCTGCTGCTTGCCACGTGTTCTCTGGGATTGGCTCTGCTGACTATTCGATTGGCGAGTGGGCATAGACGAGAGTCCCGTCTGCAGGTCGAGCGAGATGAACTGATCCGGACTCTGCTGAAGCTGCAGGGGCATGAACGCAAGCGCCTCGGGCAGGCCTTGCATGACGATCTAGGTCAATACCTCAGTGCTATTCGTGCGCAGTCCTGCCTGCTGCGCCTGAGTTGCGTCGAGCCTCAGCAGATCGCGGTTGTCGCTCTGCAACTGGAGGAAAGTTGCGAGCAGTTGCAGCAGGGATTTCGCCGGCTGATCCGCGACCTTTATCCGCTGCAACTGGAACAGCTGGATATCGGTCCGGCACTGCAGCAGTTGGTGGCCGACTGGGAGAAGGTGCAGAACATTCGTTGTCGGTTGCAATTGGGGGCGGGCCTGCCGGTGTTGCCGCTGGCCAGCAAGTCCCAGCTCTATCGCCTGGTACAGGAGGCGCTCACCAATGTCGCCCGTCATGCCCGCGCCAGCGAGGTGCGTATCCGTCTGCAGCGGCGCGGCCGCCATCTGCGCCTGCTGGTACGCGACAATGGTCGGGGATTGTGCCAGCCGCTTCATCCGGGAGTCGGCCTGCGCTCGATGCGCGAGCGCAGCCGCAGCCTGGGCGCCGATCTGCGCCTGAGCAGCCGCCCGGGGGCGGGCTGCCTCATCAGCCTGAGCATTCCTTTGGAGGCGACACAATGAAGGTGCTGTTGGTCGATGATCACGCCGTGGTTCGTCAGGGCTATGCCAGCCTGCTGCAGGTCTTGTTGCCGGACGTGCAGTTGCGCGAAGCCGCCGACGGCGAACAGGCGCTGCAACGGGTGCAGGAGGAAATTCCTCATCTGGTCATCATGGACATTGGCCTGCCCGGCATCAGTGGCCTGGAAACTACACGGCGTTTGCGCCAGCGCCTGCCTCAGCTGCGTGTGCTGTTCTTCAGCATGCACGATGAGCTTCCGGTGGTTCGTCAGGCGCTGGATGCGGGAGCTATTGGTTATCTGACTAAACGCGCGGCGCCGGAGGTACTGATCGAGGCGGTGCGTCGTACGGCTGCCGGGCATCTGTACATCGAACAGCAACTGGCCACTCAACTGGCCTGTAGCCCAGGTGGCGACGACGGTCTTGACCCACGTCTGCGCGAGCTGACCCAGCGTGAGTTCGAAATTTTCGTCATGCTTGCCCGCGGCCTTCCGCCACGACAGATTGCCGAGCGCTTGTGCATCAGTGCCAAGACACTGTCCAACTACCAGACCCTAGTGAAGAACAAGCTGCAGATCACCTCGCAGGCCGAGCTGGTGCATCTGGCCATCGACAGCGGTGTGGTGCGCGTCGGGCTGGATAGTGCGTGAACCAGTGCGCGAATGAGAGATAGCCGGCTGAGTCTGCATTTGACAGACAGAGCGGAGCGTCTAGCTTTGCAGACGAGACTAGTTTGTCTCGTTCCTTCACTGAACACGGAGTGTTTGCCATGCTGAAAATGCGTCTGTCATTCTTGTTGTTTGCCTTTTGCACCTGCGTATCCGCCGCAACCCTGGCTAATGAGCCGGCAGCCGATCCTGCAACCGCTCCGGCGTTGCAGCTCGCCCAGGCAGCGGTGGTAAATTTGAACACGGCCGATGCCGCCACCTTGCAGCGAGAGCTGAGTGGTATCGGTGAGTCCAAGGCGCAGGCCATCGTCGACTATCGCGAAGCACATGGCTCCTTTGCCTCAGTCGACGAGTTGCTCGAGGTCAAGGGCATTGGCGAAGCGACGTTGCAGAAGAACCGCAGCAAGCTGACGGTTGACTGACACTTGCGGCGTTGCATTCTGGCCGGTCTTTGACCGGCCGTTTTCGTTCTGCGCCTATCGCTAGGCGACGCGAGTGAACCTGGCGCACTGACTGACAAATGCTGGCAAACTTGCCACTGGATTTTTACCAGGAGCCTGCCGATGCCAGCTAAACCGGAGCTTTCTCCCGGCTTTATCGTGATTCACGGCAATCAGCTTGAGCAGCTGCGCGAGCTGGCCGTGCAGTGGATGCGCGCTTACCCGTTGCATCCGCTGGAAAACGAGGTGCTATTGGTGCAAAGCAATGGTATTGCCCAATGGCTCAAGCTGGCGCTGGCCGAAGACAGTGGTTGCGGGATTGCTGCGGCGGTAAATGTTGAGTTGCCGGCGCGTTTTCTGTGGCAGGCCTACCGCCAGGTACTGGGTGATCAGGCCATTCCCAAGCTTTCGCCGCTGGATAAGGCGCCGCTGACCTGGCGTCTGCTGCGGCTGCTGCCGCAGTTGCTGGACGACCCGTTGTTCGCGCCGCTCAAGCGTTTTCTCACCGATGACCATGACCTGCGTAAACGCTACCAACTGGCTGAGCGACTGGCCGATTTGTTCGACCAGTATCAGGTCTACCGCGCCGATTGGCTGGCCGACTGGGCAACCGGGCGCGACCGCCTGGTGACCTCACGTGGTGGCGAGCGGCTGATCGATGAAGTCAACCGCTGGCAGCCGGCTCTGTGGCGTGCCCTGCTTGAAGATGTGGGCAGCGAGCATGTAGCGCTTAGCCGGGCCGGCGTGCATCCGCGTTTCGTCGAAGCACTGAAAAATGCCGATATACGCCCGTGGGGCCTGCCGCGCCGGGTCATCGTATTCGGTATTTCCTCGCTGCCGGCGCAGATGCTGGAGGCACTGGCGGCCATGTCCCGTTTTACCCAGGTCATGCTGTTTGTGCACAACCCCTGTCAGCACCACTGGGGCGATATCGTCGAGGACAAGGACCTGCTGCGCCACGCCTATCGCCGACAGCAACGCAAAGGCGCGGGCAATCAGCTGGGGCTCTTTATTGATGCTGATGCGCATCAGCATGCCCAGCCGCTTCTGGCTGCCTGGGGCAAGCAGGGACGTGACTACATCAACCTGCTCGATCAGTACGATGATCCACAGCGGTACCGCCAGTTGTTCGAGCGCATTGACCTGTTCACCGAAGCACCGGACATCACGCTGCTCGGCCAGTTGCAAAACGACATTCTGGATTTACGTAGCGTCGAAGAGGCACGCCTGCTGGGGCGTACAGTTGACCCTGCGCAGGATCAATCGCTGCGCTTTCATCTGGCGCACAGCGCTCAGCGCGAGGTGGAGATTCTCCATGACCAGTTGCTGGCGGCCTTTAGCGCGGATCCGAGTCTGCGCCCGCGTGACGTGATCGTCATGCTGCCGGACGTCAACACCTACGCCGCGCACATTCAGGCGGTATTTGGCCAGATAAGCCCGGACGATTCGCGTTTTATTCCCTTTACTCTGGCCGACCAGGGCAGTCGCGGCCTGGAACCTTTATTAATTGCCGTGGAGCAGTTGCTCAAGCTGCCGGAGTCTCGATTAACCGTCAGCGAGGTACTGGATCTTCTGGATGTCGCGGCGCTGCGTGAACGCTTTGGCATTGCCGAAGAGGATCTGCCAACCCTGCGCCGCTGGCTGGAGGGCGCTGGTGTGCGCTGGGGACTTGATGCCCGACAGCGTGCGCAGTTTGGCGTGCGGGGTGAACTTGAGCAAAACACCTGGCGGTTTGGTCTGCGGCGCATGTTGCTGGGCTACGCCGTTGGCAGTGGGGAGGCATTTGCCGACATTGAGCCGTATGACGAAATTGGCGGTCTGGACGCGGCCTTGATCGGCCCGCTTACGCGCGTGCTTGAAGCGCTCGAACAGCTGTTGGCCGAGCTGCGTGAGCCGGCCTCAGCGCAGCAGTGGGGGGCGCGTTTGCGGACACTGCTGGAAGATTTCTTTGTGGCGCAGAACGAGCGTGAGCAGGGCCTGATAGGCCAGTTGCTCGAAGCGCTCGATGGGTGGCTGGAGTTGTGCGAGCAGGGTGCGCTGAGCGAGCTGCTGCCACTGACGGTGGTGCGTGAGGCCTGGCTCGGTGGCGTGGATCAGGGCCGCTTGAGTCAGCGTTTTCTGGCCGGGGCGGTGAATTTTTGCACCCTGATGCCAATGCGCGCGATTCCGTTTCGTCTGGTCTGTCTGCTGGGGATGAACGACGGTGACTACCCGCGCAGTCAGATGCCAATGGATTTCGATCTGATGGCTGGTGATTATCGCCCGGGTGACCGCTCACGTCGGGAGGACGATCGCTACCTGCTGCTCGAGGCGCTCTTGGCCGCGCGAGATCGCCTGTATATCAGTTGGGTTGGCCGCAGTATTCGCGACAACAGCGAGCGACCACCCTCCGTGCTGATTGGGCAGTTGCGTGATCACTTGGCCAGTGTTTGGCGCAGCACCGACGGGGGCGATTTGCTTGAGCACCTTACCTGCGAACATCCGCTACAGCCTTTTAGCCAACGCTACTTCATCGGTGAGGTGGGGCTTTTCAGTTACGCCCATGAATGGGCGGCTCTACATCAGAACGCTCAGGCCCAACCCCAAAGTGTTGCGCTGGCACCCTGGACGGATGCAGCGCAGGTTACGCCGGAGGCGCTGCAACGTTTCCTGCGCGATCCGGTTAAATACTTTTTTACCCAGCGCCTTAAGGTTTATCTGGATCAAAGCGAGGCTGTAGATCTGGACGCCGAGCCTTTCGCGCTTGATGGTCTGGCCCGCTATCAGTTGCAGGAGCAACTCCTGAGAGAAGCTGCGCAAGCGGAGCAGGCCGACACCGACGCTGCGCTTGAAGCAGCGGCTGAGCGCCTGCGACGGCAAGGCGTGCTAGCCATGGCGGGATTTGGTCAGTTGCAGCAGCAGGCGCTGTGCGCCACATTGCCGATGCAGCTCGTGCGCTACCACGGCTTGCGCCTGCAATGGCCGCAGCAACCGGAGTCGCCAATACCATTGTTGTTCAACGCCCACGGCAGCACCCTGCAAGGCTGGCTGAGCGGTCTGCGTAGCAACAGCGTCGGAGAGTTGGCACGGATTGAACTCACCCCCAGTGCTCTGCGCAAGAACAAACGCTTTAAATGGCACCGCCTGCTGCAGCCCTATGTGCTGCACGTTATTGCTCATGCCTGTGGGCAGCCTCTGCACACTTTCCTGGTGGGGGAGGACTGCTCACTGCATTGGCCACCGCTACCCGCCGAAGCCGCTCAGGAACAGCTGCAAAAGTGGCTGGCGGCATGGCAGAGCGGTCTGTGCTCGCCGCTGCCGGTGGCGCTGAAAACTGCTCTGGCATGGCTGCAGGATCGGCGAGAGGACAAGGCCGCCGCCGTGTACGAGGGTGGTTTTAACGTCAATGGTGAGGTGGGCAGCAGTGCCAGCCTGGCGCGCCAATACCCGGACTTTGCAGCGCTGAGTGCCGATAAGCAGTTCTTCGAGTGGAGCACGAACTTGTATCAGTCGCTTTTGGACAACCCGCCAACGCTGCTGGAGGCTCGCCATGACTAAGCCATTGGCTCTCAGCTTCCCGCTGCATGGCAGTCGCCTGATTGAGGCCAGTGCCGGCACCGGCAAGACCTACACCATCTCGGCACTGTATCTGCGCCTGATCTTGCAACACGGCGGCGAGGTGGCGTTCAACCAGCCGCTTCTGCCGCCGCAGATTCTGGTGGTGACCTTCACCGACGCGGCGACTCGCGAGCTGCGCGACCGTATCCGAGCACGTCTGGTGCAGGCCGCTGCGGTGTTTCGTGGCGAGCAAGAGGCCGATGACCTGTTGGCCATGCTCAAGGCTGACTTCGAGGCGGCCCAATACAGCGAATGTGCGCGGCGTCTGGAGCTGGCAGCGCAGTGGATGGATGAGGCCGCGGTCTCGACCATCCACGGGTGGTGCCAGCGTATGTTGCGTGAACATGCTTTCGACAGCGGCAGCCTGTTTATCCAAACCCTGGAAACCGACCACAGCGAGCTGCTGGCAGAGGTGGTGCGCGACTATTGGCGACGCCACTGCTATCCGTTGCGGGGCAAGGCACTGGCTTGGGTCGCTCAGCAATGGAAGGAACCGAGCAACCTTGGCGCAAAGTTGCGCCCGTTGTTGGGGCAGCCGGACGAGGCGGAGACGGTCGGACAGGACTTGCAGCAACTGCTCGAGAGTACCCTGGCAGCACGCAATGAGCAGCTTGCACAACTGCGCGCACCCTGGACTGGGTGGGTCGATGAGCTGGAGCAACTGCTTGAAAAAGGTGTGGCCGATAAGCTGGTCGACGGACGCAAGATTCAGGCGCGCTATTACCGCCCCTGGCTGGAGAAAATTCGGGCGTGGGCGTCTGCTGACACCGAAGGGCTGGATCTTGGCGGTGGTTTTACCCGGCTGACACCCGAGGGGCTGGCTGATGCCTGGAAGGGCGAGCCGCCTGCGCATCCGGCGCTGGACGCCATGGCGTTGCTGCCGGCGCAGTTGGCCGCTTTGCCCGAGCCGGCTGAGGCAGCGCTGCGCCAGGCAGCGGCCTGGGTGCGGAAGCGTTTCGATTGGGAGAAACGCCAGCGTGCGCAGATGGGCTTCGATGACATGCTGTTGCGTCTGGACGCCGCCCTGCAGGGTGAAAACGGCGTGCGCCTGGCCGAGTTGATTCGCACGCAGTTTCCCGTGGCGTTGATTGACGAATTCCAGGACACCGATCCGCTGCAGTACCGCATCTTCGACAGCATCTACCAGATCCAGGAAAACCGCAGTGATTGCGGCATCTTTATGATTGGCGACCCCAAGCAGGCGATTTATTCGTTTCGAGGCGCTGATATCCATACCTACCTGCGCGCCCGCTGTGCAACCGAGGGCCGGCACTACAACCTGGATACCAACTTTCGCTCAAGCCAGGCCATGGTAGAGGCGGTTAACCAGGTGTTCATGCAGGCGCAGCGGCGCAGTGGGCGGGGGGCGTTTCTGTTTGGCGAGCAATTGCCGTTTTTCGCGGTCGGCGCGAAGGGGCGCAAGGAGCATTGGCAGGTTGAAGGTCAGATTCAGCCGGCACTGACGCTTTGGCATCTGGCTACTGATGAGCCGATGGGTAAAGTTGACTACCTCAAGGCCCAGGCTCAGGCTTGTGCCAGCGAGATCACCCGGCTGCTCAATCTCGGTCAGCAGGGCCTGGCGGGCTTTGCTGAAGACGCTGCACTTACGCCGCTGCAGCCAAGCGATATTGCCATTTTGGTTCGCGATTTCAGCGAGGCGCAGGCCATCCGTGACGAGTTGGCGCAGCGCGGTGTGCGCAGTGTGTACCTGTCGGACAAGGACTCGGTGTTGGGCACCCGGGAGGCACGCGACATGCTGTTGTGGCTGCGGGCTTGCGCCGAGCCGGATCAGGATCGCCCGTTGCGTGCGGCGCTGGCCAGCGCCACACTGGGACTGACCCTCAGCGACCTGGATCAGCTAAACAGCGATGAGCGCAAATGGGAGGCGCGGGTTCTGCAGTTTCGCGACTATCGTCAGCGCTGGCAGCGCCAGGGTGTGCTGCCGATGCTGCGCCAGTTGATGCAGGACTTTCATCTGGCTGAGCGCCTGATGGGGCGTAGCGATGGCGAGCGGGTTCTGACCAACTTGCTGCACCTGGCCGAACTGCTGCAGCAAGCAGCTGGCGAGCTGGACGGTGAGCAGGCGCTGATCCGCCACCTGAGCGAGTGGCTGAACGCCGGTGGTGCGGCTGATGAGCAGATCGTGCGTCTGGAAAGTGATGAAGCGCTGGTGCGCGTGGTGACCATTCATAAATCCAAGGGACTGGAATACCCATTGGTATTTCTGCCGTTTATTTGCCTGGTACGCCCGCTCGATGCCGGCAAGCCTCTGCTGGTTCAGGAGGATGGCCGCCGCCGCGTGGTACTCAGCCCGGACCAGCACGCCCTTGAACGAGCCGAACATGAACGCCTGGCCGAAGATGTGCGTCTGCTTTATGTGGCGCTTACGCGTTCACAGCATGCCTGCTGGTTGGGCCTGGCGGATATCAAGCTCGGGCAGGCCAAAGACTCCAGGCTGCACCTTTCGGCCATCGGCTACCTGCTTGGCGGCGGAGAACCGTTGCCTGCCAGTGCGCAGCTGGCAGCCTGGCTGCAGGCACTGGAAGATCCGGCGCACACATCGCTACAGGCCTTACCTGAACCCGTTGAACACTCGTTTAACGCTGGGCAGGCGCACCAGCCTGAGTTGTCGTGGCCAGTACCTGCGCGCCGCGCGCGTGAACATTGGTGGATTGCGTCCTACAGTGCCCTGCGACTGGCTGAAGATGAGGAGACTGCGACATTGCGCCATGACGACCATGCGCCCGATACCGCGTCACGACAGATAGCCGGCGATGATGAGTCGATTACTGCACCGGCCCCGACTGGTGCGTTTGGGCTACACGGTTTTCCCCGAGGGCCGCAGCCGGGGACTTTCTTGCACGGCTTGTTGGAAATGGCCGCGGAAATGGGATTTGACCGTGCGCTGGCGCAGCCTGAAGTGCTGCGCGAGCAGTTGGCGCGGCGTTGTCAGCGACGCGGCTGGCAGGGCTGGATCGAACCGTTGCAAGACTGGTTACATAGTCTTCTGACTCAGCCGTTGGGACTCAGTCGTGAGTCGGATGCCAGCCTTGCCCGGCTTGAGCAGTATCAGTGTGAGATGGAATTCTGGTTTCAGGCTTCGGAAGTCGACGTTCAGGTACTGGATGCCCTGGTCCAGCAATGGGAACTGCCAGGGCTCGCCCGTCAGGCACTGCGCGCCGATCGTCTCAATGGCATGTTCAAGGGTTTTATGGATTTGGTGTTCGAACATCAGGGACGCTTTTACGTGCTCGACTACAAGTCCAACTGGCTGGGCGCAGACGATGCGGCCTATACCCAGCAGACCATGACCGAGGCGGTGGCAAGTCATCGCTACGACCTGCAGTACGTATTGTATGTACTGGCCCTGCATCGCCAACTGCGCCTGCGTCTCGGTGTGGAATACGACTACGACCAGCATCTAGGCGGAGCACTGTACTGGTTTTTCCGGGCGCCGGGACACGGGCTGTACAAGGTGCGTCCGGCCAGGGAATTGATCGAGCAGCTTGATGCGCTCTTTGCTCGGGCAGGGGAGGTGGTCGTATGAACCTGCATCCGGCATTGAGTAGTCATGACGGCTTGTTTGACTTACTCAAAGTCTGGGCCGAATGGGGGTGGTTGCGCGAGCTTGATCGCAGCCTGACGCAGTTTTTTGCCGAGCTGGATCCGCATGCTGAGCCTTTATTGCTACTGGCTTGTGCCCTGGCCAGCCATCAACTGGGGCATGGTCACGTGTGCCTTGATCTACAAGCAACCCTGGAAGATCCGGATTTTGCGTTGTCCATGCCGCCGGAAGGCGACATCGTGCAACAGGCGACGCTGTTGCCTTCGGCCATCCTGGTGGGGGTTGATCTCGTGCAGTGGCAGCGGTCCTGCCAGGCAAGTACGGTCTTGTTTCAAAATGCTGGGGCGCCATTGGTCATGCGTGGCTCGGTGCTATACCTGCGCCGTTACTGGGATTACGAGCAGCGCGTGGCCCGGCGTTTGGCCAGCCGTTTGGCGTTTGAGCCGGCTGATGGGGCTTTGGCAGAGCAGTTGGATCGGCTGTTCGATGCATCGGTCCCAGGCTCGCGCACGGATTGGCAGAAGGTCGCCTGTGCCATGGCGGCGGTGGGGCGCTTTACCTTGATCACCGGTGGGCCTGGTACGGGTAAAACTACCACTGTGGTCCGCCTGTTGGCTTTGCTGCAGGAGCGGGCGCTGCAAAATGGCAGTTCGCTACGACTGAGTCTGGCCGCGCCAACCGGGAAGGCTGCTGCGCGTCTGACCGAATCCATCGGCGGGCAGATTCAATCGTTGCCGGTTTCGGATCAGGTAAAGGCGTTGATTCCCCACGAAGTAACCACCTTGCACCGTTTGCTCGGCACGCGACCTGGCAGCCGGCACTTTCGCCATGATGCAAGCAATCCGTTGCCACTGGACGTGCTGGTCGTCGACGAGGCCTCGATGATCGACCTGGAGATGATGGACGCGCTTCTGAATGCCTTGCCAGCCCACGCCCGTATCCTCTTATTGGGGGACAAGGACCAGCTGGCTTCGGTAGAGGCGGGGGCCGTGCTGGGTGATCTGTGTTCAAATGCAGAACAGGCAGGTTATCGAGCCGATACCCTGGAATTGCTGGAACAACTGACGGGCGCCCCGGTGCATGATGCGGCGCTACAGCCTGGTGATGATGCGTTGGACCAGCGCATCGTGATGCTGCGTCATTCGCGACGCTTTGCCGGGGATTCTGGAATCGGTCTGTTGGCTCAGGCGGTTAACCGTGGAGATGCGCCAGGTGCCAGGTCAATCATTCGGCGCGTCGAGTCAGGGCTCGCGAGTCTGCGCCTAAAGAGCGAACACGACAGCGCATTTGAACGTTTCGCGCTGGATGGCCGGGACAATGCCCCGGGCTATCGGGCATATCTGCAAACGATCCGTGATCATCGGCCGGTGCCTGATGCTCCGCCGAAGGAGTGGGATGCGTGGGCAAAAGAGGTGTTGCAGGCGTTTGATGCGTTCCAGATTCTCTGCGCGGTACGCAAGGGGGCTTGGGGTGTGGCGGCGGTGAACCAGCGGGTAGCTACGGCACTGCATCGGGCTGGATTGTTGCCTGGCGACGCAGGCTGGTACGAGGGGCGTCCAGTGCTGGTCACCCGCAATGACTACAGCTTGGGGCTAATGAATGGCGACATTGGTGTGGCGTTACAGGTTCCCGATGAGGAGCTGATCAGCCAAACCCGATTGCGTGTGGTATTCGCCCGAAATGACGGATCCGGGGAGCTGCGCTATATCCTTCCCAGCCGCTTATCGGAGGTGGAAACGGTATTCGCCATGACCGTACATAAATCCCAAGGTTCGGAGTTCAATCATTGCGCACTGCTCTTGCCCGATGCGTTGAATCCGGTACTGACCAAGGAGCTGATCTACACCGGTATTACCCGTGCCAAAAACGACTTCACGCTTATAGAAATCCGCGAGTCGGTGTTTGAGCAGGCCGTTGAGCGCAAAGTGCAAAGACGGAGTGGTTTGAGATTGGCGCTGGCAGACTGTATGAAAGCACCAAATTAGTGCTTGACGTCCTCCGGATTACCTGTAGAATGCGCGCCACTTCAGCGATGAAGCGCTTCAAAAACTTCTTGTTAATCAACAAGTTAAGTTGAATGAAGGGTTTGCGGATCTGAAGTTGGCGTGTAGGATGCGCCGGCCGGTGGGTGGTG
>NZ_BPLZ01000027.1 GCF_019656335.1 Pseudomonas sp. NCCP-436
AAGCACGGGCGGATCTATTCGACTACATCGAGCGGTTTCATAACCCACGAATGCGTCGTAGAGTCGCCCGGCAAGATCTGAAGTTTTCAGCCCTTTTCAAACCGTCCGTGGAAATGGGGTAGAACCCCTGTCGCTTCCACCAGCTCCGGCACCGTCCGGTTCAAGGGCGGCATCATCTGCCGCACCACCCACTCCCGATGCTCTATCGAATAACGCGCCACACGGCTCTCACTTCCGCCCACCGACCAAGACTCATCGAATCAACTCACACGACAACTATCCTGACGCGGCGGGATCACGAACGGCCAAACATGGCCTTGGGAGGCATCACCCCCAAACAGAAGTTGACCCTCGCGGCCTGACCTCTACTTCTGGCGTGTGCTGAAAATAGGGGGATTACCCAGCCAATGGTTAGGATAATTCGGTGATATCACCTAGCTCAGAAGAGTAGGAAGTGTCCCTTACTCTCCACCAGCATTCGATTTTCTTGGCCCACTCGGAGATCATTTTCCCGCCGGCTCCTCGATGAAGTGCGTCATTGACCTCTTCCGCCCATATCGCGATCTGGCGATGAAGTTGCGGTGATATTGATTGTTCTTGCCAGATGCGGTTCAGATTGAGGGTCGCTCCCAGCTTGAGCGCTAGAATCGAAACTGTGTAGGACGTGATGTTGGCTTGGAATGCCGGGAACATGGGGCGGATGATTTTGTGAGCTGACTTGAACAGGATCGCCTTCGCGATCATCTTTTTGTACTGCTCCTGATCCGGTATCACGTTCTCACCAGCACTTTCCCTTTCCATCAGCTCATCCATGAATGCCTGGAAGTTTTTCTGACTGCCGAGGCTGACGATATGGGGCTTCTGATCCCAGGCAAACAGGAATTTAGCTAGGTCGGGCTTGGTAAGTTTCCGGTAAGGGGGAATTGTCGCCTGGAGTTTTTTCTTCTGTGCAGGGGTAGTTGCTTCTTTCTCCAGCATCACCTTGTAGCTGCCAGCTGAGCGCTCGTAGAACCAGCGTCCAACTCCATCGGGGCAGTAAGTACGCATGGACAGTTTTTCCAGCTCGCGATGGAAGGGCTTGTTGGCGGAAAGGTCGGACTGTTTGACAACGTTCTGACTGTTCGCATACCGCGATATATTGGCAATCAGTTCCTCATCATCAGCCTGCCCGGAGCGGAGCACGATGATCTTGGCCGGAACCCGCACACTGGAAAGATCGATGTCCGGATGCTTTTTCTTGGCGAAGTAGATGGAAGCAGTAGTCTGACCGCCATTGACGATCTGCATGCCCTGGAGCCAGAGAATGCCTGTCGAACCATCTGCCGCGGTATCGAGCTTGGCCTGGTCGGCAACAACGACGATGCCGTTGTTATAGGCCATGAAACGGTCGGGGTGGTCGCGCAGGCTGTCACGGATTCCCTTGTTGACCCCCTTGCTGCTAACTCCCAAAAAGGAGCGCACGTTTGCCTCGAGGATCCGGGGACCATACTTCTCGTAGAGGAATCGCAGGGCTTCGCCGGGTACGGCTGTCAGGGCGTAGTCATACTCATCGTCTCCGGATCCTGGTACCCACACGCTGGGCAGCGCAGTGCCGCAGATGTCCCGGAAGTTGACTACCAGCTCATCGCGCGGACGGCCCTGCTGCCAGTGGTTGAAGAGGCGCTGTATGTCCATGACTTCAAGGCGGACCTGCTTGCCCTCGACATCCTGCGGTGCATAGTTTCTGGTCTTGGCTACAGCATCCGTGATGACGAAAATGCGGATGCTATCCAGCGTCTTGAAGATGCGCTCGACTTCGGTAACAAGAGCATAGGCATCATTGGTTTCATCGAGCTTGCCGGATAGCTGGCCGGTTGCGCAGAACCTCAGGAACTGCAGTCCTTCCTTGGCGGCTTTTCCGATCTCTGGGTCCGGTAGTGGCTCAACCTCATCGAGCCCTTTGTAAAGGCTGACGAAAAGATCTAGACGGTCAGGGTTGCCCGTTTCGTCCGTAGTGTCTGATACAGCATACCCACTAATCTTTACCTTGTAGTTGGATCCTCTGCCTCCAAAGCTTCCTGGCACGAGTGCTTCATAGTGGCAAACCGTAGGTTCAAAGGTGATCCCCTCGTCTGCCATATGTGTCATCACATGCTCGGTGAATACGGCCTCAGGAGGAATGGGGGCCTCCCCAGGGCCGATATCCTTTTCAACTTCATCGCGAATCGCGGCCTGCGTTTCACGCAGAAAGTCGACGAGTTCCATCAAACGACTCCTAACTGTTCGAGTACATCATTTAGCGAGTGATCGGCTGCCGTAACGAGAGACAGATCCAGCTCATATGCAGCATGGCGGATTGCCGACGAAACGTTGAAGGGGGTTAGCCTGGGAAACTCCCCGTCCACCAGATGCAACCTTGTGTCGGCCAGCAGGAATCGACGTGTATAGACTGCCGCGTGCATGTCCAGATATCCGGCCTTATGGAGAGCCAGCTCGAAAAGGCGCATTGCGCTGGGGTCAGCGTCAAGGCGCTGTCGAGTTGCATCAACGAGCTCAGTGAGCGTTTTACCCGCTTCCTGGGCGCTGAATCGAAGCCCAGCCAGAAAGAGAGGCGGGCAGTTTGTGTCATCCAGCTGCTCAAGCGAGCCAATTCGAACAGGAAAGCCGTCCGGAATCATTGTCGACTTGATTTCCACGCTGCCAAGGCCGACCTGGAAGTCGTGCAATCCGTCATGCGGACCTTTCCATGCGTCCACTGCCGTGAACTGAAGGATGCCTGCATCCAGCAGAAGATTCAGAAATTGCAGCTCCCCGACCAGCCCCAGCTCCTTCTCTGGGCCCAAGCCTTCTTGTCCTTGACGCATGAACTCCTGCCAGCCCCGCACCCGCCCGAGGAAGCGCTGATAGAGCGTTTCCTCCGGAGAATCGCTGAATGACTGGAGGAGGTGCACGATATCGGAAGCTACCTTGGCAAACAGTTCAAGGCTGCCAGCGGGCTGACGAACAATGGCTAGCCAACTGTGATCGCCGCCAGTTTCGCCGAGTGTGGCTCGCTCCATACGGAAGCCCTGCCCTTGGGGAAGCTGAGTCTCCGGCGCGATTTTTGTAGTCGCAAATCCGACCAGAACCGCTTCCTCGTTACCTGGTGAGTGTCTGGCTGCCTTGATTCGGCAGGAGCCCGTCTGCTGAACCAGATCTATTGAGCGCCAGCCGGGACTGGTGGCATTGCCGGACAGTGCTTTCCAGACTCCCAGAATTTCGAGGTCACTCACTTGAGCCATACTGCTGCTCCCAAAGCACATTGGTGACCAGATAGGGCACGGATTTGCCGGCATTACTGGAGGGGAAGCTGATGGCAAATGCCACGACAGGTGTGGTTACACCGCTGACGTCTGAGTCCTCGGGATCCAGTAGTGAAATGATAAGGAGCCCCTTATCCGGTCGAGGTTCTATTCCATCTGCACCCAGGCCTTTTACATGCCTGATTGCAGGACCGTTGGGGGTTTCGGGTGGCTCTTTGCGTCTGGAGCGCCCCGGGTCTTTCACCCAGGCTCGTCTGGTTAACTCAAGCGCTGCGTTCCAAGCGGCCTCATCAAGATCCATGGCCTCGTCTTGGGGGGATAGCAGTCTGCCGATGGAGTATTTGCCTTCTCCTTCGGTCGCCTTGTTCTTTCGCTGCATCATTCTGACGGAGCTGCCGACGACATCTAATGTCCTCTCTGTCCCACCGCCTATTACAGCCACAGTCCAAGAGGTCAGCTCCCCGGAAAAACTCATTTCTTCAATGAAGTCTGCCAGAAGATCACTCTTTACCTTTCTTGAGTCGGGATGGGTCTGATAGCCACGCAGAAAGCGGGTAACCGATTGCGCTGTTGCGTCGGTCCACTGAATCCCGCTCCAGCTATCCTTCTTGCCATTGCGCTGCTGCGGAGGAATTGGGGAAGGACTTCCAAGCTCATCAGCAAGGGTCATGAGAGTCGACAGATTCTTTTCCAGAATATCCTTGTCGGTGTAAAAGCTGACAGTCTCGACGACATCGCCACTGAAAGAGAGATACAGGGTTTTGGCTGTGCGCATCTTCAGCGGCGATGTGACCATAAGTACTGGGTGAGAGCGCACCTTGAGGCCGTACTCTCTGGGCGTCAGCCTGCTCTCCATCATGAAATCGAACTCGGCCCGCAACTCCTCGGCGGCGTCGGCAATATGTTCGAACCACTCAACCAAATCACTGGTCGTGTAAAGGCGGCACAAATCGAGGTAGCCGGGCCGGTAGCCAAACCAGCGTCCCATCTGCATCAGGGTGTCGTACATCTTCGATGCGCGCAGGAAATAACTGGTGCAGAGCCCTTCGAGGGTCAATCCTCGAGCAAGCTTGTCGCCGCCGATGGCAATTACTTTTAGTCCCGTTGTGCTGTCGGCATAGTCAAGAACATCCGTGGCCTTGCCGTTGATCATGCGCACATCGATTTCATCAAGCACATCCAGCAGTACAGCCTCGATGTCCTGCCAAGAGTTGGCGGGGTGGTGCGACTCTTCCTCTATCTGGGCTGCGATCTCGTGGCTGGTGCTGACAAAGTCTCTTTCCCAGAGGCTCCTCAATTCCGCCAATGCGCTCAGATGGTCGGTGCGCCTCCTGAATCGTTGCTTCAGACCGTGAATGTAGCCCAGAACCTGGCGGTGGACATGCTGCTGCACCTGATTGAATCTGGTTACGTGAATCAGCATCGAGCTGTGCTGGGCGCCCTGTCCGCGAAGGCCTCTGATCGCGCATGAAAGAATGAATGCGTGTACGGCCTCGGTCAGAGAGGCAGGCATTGCGTCCTGACCTTCAAGTAGTGGGATATGGCTGCTTTTGTGGCTGACCGGCATCCAGCCACTCTTGCCGTCTTGGGAGCACTGATCCTTAACTATTCGGACCAGGTTCAGTGCACCCGTGCGTCCGCTCTCACCGGCGAGCCCGAATACCCTCGAAGGCCCTACATAGCTGGACGGCGCCGAGAGATTGGTGATGAAGGCGGAGGGGAACAGGTCCGGGCCTTCCTTGGCGGTTTCACCGTGCTCGTGAATGTAGATGTTGGCGAATGGGGTGGCGGTATAGCCGACATAAGCCTTTCTTGAGAACGCATGGAGAATCTGGCGGATCAGGCTGTTGATGGCTGTCGGCTCATGATCTAGATCGGGGTTACCGTCTTCGTCGACAACCTTCTCGCCGGTGTCGACAGATGCGTGGTCGGCCTCGTCATCAATTATCAGCAATGGCAGATGTGTAACGAGCGGGCGACCGCTTTCCGGATCCTTGGTTTCGGCTACATGGGACTGGATCCAGGTGAGCAGCCGCGTCAGAACCGTCTTGTTCTTCTTGACGACAAACAGCCAAGGGCGCTGCTCCGGAGAGACGCCCAGATTCTTCGCAAACTTGGTGTTGAAGTCGCCGGTTTCCGTTCTGTTGGTCACATACTGGGGGCGCAGTGCCGGAGATGGGTCGATTTTGCCGACCCCGATGAGTTTGTTTCCTTCACCTTCGATGGCACTTGTTTCGTAGCCCAGAAAGCCCTCGTCCAGACGCATCTGGGTCTGTGCTCGCAGGTTGTTGTGCAGCCCCGCAAGCACAATGATGATCTTGTAACCGGCGTCTGCTGCCTTGCAGATGAGGCCAGTGTAGTTGCCGGTCTTGCCCGACTGTACATGGCCAACCACCATCCCTCGTCGATCCCAAGCACCATCTCGCTTTGGGTCTTCAAGCATCGACAGAACGTTGTCAGTGGTCTTGTCCAATGCTTCCATGGCGCTAAGGGGCAATTTCAGCTCCTGCCACTCACGGTAGCGCTGCCAGTATCGCCAGTCCTTCTTGCGCTCGCTTGTGAGCCATGGCTCATGCCCAGTGGTGTCAATCAGGGATGAGTCATCCCCAACCCAGACACTGAAGCGTCTGATCAGCTCCTCCGTGACCGAGTCGCGATCGAGACCCTCGGCCTTTCCGGGCATTATCTTCAGCACCATGTCGATCTTCTGGGAAATGAGCTGAGGGGTGATCGCCGACTTGTCCTTTTCATCAGCCAGCATTTCCTGAACGAACTTGACCACACTCCATTTGTTTTCCTCAGACATGAGGCGGCACTCCTTAAAGACTGTCTGGCAACGCGCTGATAAGAGCAGGGTATGCGTGGAACGGCTCCATTTGCTTCAGCTGATCCTTTGCTGCGCTGGTGGAATAGCCCTTTCTTTCGATCATGTTGCGGTACATCACCATCATGATGTCGCTGACTTCTTGCGACGGCGTCCTGTCGAATCCTGTGCAGGGGGTGTCCTTGTTTTCGGCGGTATCGATCCAGATTCGTTGAACCGGAACAGTCTCTTCGATTACGCGGAGCATTGCCTTGAGCTGGGGTAGGAGGCTGCCAGCATCATCCAGAACCGCTCTTATTGCCGGATGTTCCGTGTCGATCCGATACCGCATGCCATCCGAAAGTCTTTCGACCTTCCAGGCCTCTGCAATCTGTCTGTTGCCCAGCATGGTCGGTTTGCCGCGATGGGCAAAGGCTCTTCTTGCGCGGCCCCGCGTAACCTCGGCAAGCCTTGTCAGCCAGTCCCGCAGATACACTGGAGGCCGTGCAGTTGATTTCCTGATGTCGATCTTCCAGTCCGCATCTGCGGAGTTCGGTATGTCGAGGCGAATTCGGGCAAGGCGATGAGCTTCATCCTTAGTCCATGAACGTCCTGTGCCAAGTCCTAGCCAGCTGCCTGCCACCAGCAGTCTTTCGTTTCGATAGATGTAGAAACCCTGCTGTGCAGTCCAGCCTTCTGGGCCGGCCAGGCACTCGAAGTCTGCGGGGGAGAGCATGTCCTTATGCGGCAGAACGTGGCACTCGGCCTCGATATCCTTGCGGCTAGGGTGTTTGAACACCGGGGGGTTATATGGCTTTCCGGGATGATCCGTCATGAAGGGATCCCAAGGTCTGACCGGATGGCCATTCAACAGAATTCGCAGTCGGGGCCTGGTGCCTTCCAAATATCTGTGAAATACCATTCCCAGGTGCTGTTCGACTTTGTCGACCAGATTGAGAAAGTCCTGCACTGTTGTCCCTGGCGTGACGATGCGATCCAGCTCTTCCCAGAGAACCAAGGTGCCCGTTGTGCTTGCGAGGCGTTCCAGAAAACCCTCAGAACCGGGATGGGGGCCCTCTAGCAAATGCCAGCCGTCGTCGGCGCTGTTTGCCAGGAAGTCGAGATCCCAGCGGAGAGTCTGTAGACCATCGGAGCCACGTGTTGCAACGGTCATCCTTCGACACTGGGAAAAGGACGCAGTCTTTAGACCGAGGCCGAAACGTCCCAGATCGCCTGCCGATCTCTCCTGGAGAGGACTCCGATCGCCCAGACGCATGGCCCGATCGAGTCCGTCTGCAGTCATCCCCGAACCGTTGTCCAGGCAAAGCACCCGGCTATCCTGCTCAGCCCAGATGAACTCGATATGTACTTCGTTCGCGCCGGCAGCAATGCTGTTGTCGATGATGTCTGCTAGAGCTGTCTGGGTGTTGTATCCCAGCCCACGTAGTGCTTCGACCATGGCGCTGGCCTTGGGAGGAGCACTGCGGCTTTTGAAGGAGGATGGCATGGCTGGACTCCCTGTCTGCACAGCTCTTCTATCGAGCTGCCTTTCCGCTGTTGATGATACGGGCGACCACGCCGGCGATTTGATTCGCCAGAAGCGGGGGAACCGCGTTGCCAACCTGGTGGAACTGTTGGGTTCGGTTCCCCAGAAAGAAATAGTTGTCTGGAAAGGTCTGTAGCCGGGCTGCTTCGCGAACAGTCAGGCTGCGGCACTGCCTTGGGTCGTAGTGAATGAAATAGTGACCGTCCTTTGCAATGTGGCTGGTGATCGTCGTGGACGGAATCCCCCTGCGCTGAACACGGAAACGATCACTGAACTTGCCGGTTTTCCAGTTCTTGTGGTCTGGCTCCAGCCCCGGGAGATTGAAGTCGTGGTGGCCTTTGGGAGAGTCTTCATAAAGCTCGGCATACTCAGCCGCGTAGACGTATCTGCGCAGGTCGGATTCCATGTGTCCACGAGCCTCGTGGTTTAGCCAGTATCTGAGACGATCATCAAGGAGCCAGCCATCCAGATGTGTGCCTGTCAGCCCATCCCATTCGCTGTTGCGGTGAACGCGGAGTGCACCATTGCTCATCCCCTCACCCGAGAATGTGCTTGCAAGTCTTTCTAGGCGCTTTGCGAGTGTGAGTCTGCGGGGGACATCAGTCAGCTTGCTGCACTCGTGACTTAGCATCTTCAGGTTCTGGCGGATTAACTCTGCCCATGCCTCTGGAGAGTCCTTCATTCGTGTGAGCGTGCTTCGCAGAGGTGGGAGGCGGCCAATTACCTGGTCTATTGAGGGCCCGGTCGAGGGGACAAGTTTGTGGTCGCCCAAGGCGCTGAAATATTCCTCCGAAACCCCTAGGAGAATGACCCGGTGTCTTGCCTGCGGAATCCCGTAGTTCTCTGCTCGGATGATGTAGTTTGCCGGGTCGATGCTATCCGGAGATGCACCATCTTCGAAAATATCGTCTGCAACGAGAGAGCAGATTCTGTACTTAGGGCCGTTGCCGTTTTCTCCGAATGCCGCATCCGGATCTGAAAGGTCCTGCAGGATCTTCGGGAACATCTGCTCGCCAGCGACACGTGAAGAGAGGATGCCTTTGACGTTTTCCATTACAAAGACGGCGGGGCGCTTCTTTTGGATGATGCGCAGGTACTCTCGGTACAGAAAATGGCGATGGTCGTCCTCTGCCCTGTAGTTTTGCTTGCCGCGATTTCTCGCCCGGCCAACTATAGAGTAAGCCTGGCAGGGTGGACCACCGATCAGAACCCATGGCTTGGTCTCGTCCAAGCGGGACTTGAGAATGCGGTCGAGACGTTCGTTGCCCTCTGCGGTACCCAGTTCGAGCTGCTGCGCCTCTAGTTCGGCGTGCCTCCAAGCATCCCGAGTTCTCCTAGTATATGGCGGGGCTGCATCAGCGGTTTCGCAGAAACTGTAATATTCCTCTAGATCTTCAGGCTGGTTGCGCTTGAGAAGCCTGTAAAAGGCCCTCAGCTGAAGAGTGGAGTGCGCAGACTTTTCCATTTCGGCTGAGACTTTGATTTCAAACACCTC
Organism: Pseudomonas sp. NCCP-436; assembly: GCF_019656335.1. GTDB lineage: Bacteria > Pseudomonadota > Gammaproteobacteria > Pseudomonadales > Pseudomonadaceae > Aquipseudomonas. The sequence goes on from NZ_BPLZ01000027.1 coordinate 9,126, forward strand.
GCCTTGGTTGTCTGCATAGGATGAAAACCCTTCTCCCAGGCCACCAGGGCCTGCAAAGAGATCAACGACCTGAATGGGGTGGGTACGACTCATGAAACCACGCTGTCTAGAATCGGTTCGTAATGGACATCGTTGAGCCAGCCCTGAGATCCAGAATGATGTCTGGAATCCGGGGCAAGGACACGAAACCCGAAATGCTTGTGCGCAGGTTTTTGTATGCCCACGGCTATCGTTACCGGCTGCATCGCAAGGATCTGCCGGGAAAACCAGACATTGTACTGTCTCGGTTGAGAGTATGTATCTTCGTACATGGATGCTTCTGGCATCGCCATCCTGGCTGCCGATTCGCTGTGCTTCCCAAGACTCGTACAGAGTTCTGGGAAGCCAAACTCTTGGGGAATGTGGCAAGGGACGAACAAGCGATTAAGTCTCTGAATGAATCTGGTTGGAGGACGATTGTCGTATGGGAATGCCAGCTTCGCGGATCATCGACTGTTCTGCATGAGCTGCTTGGGGAGCTGCAAAAGCTTGCCTCGCGTTCCTGAAGTCACCTAGGCCACCCCTCCTTGTGATTCTCATTGAGAGCAGACAGTACTTGCTCGACCCATGAGTGGCATTCCCATCCACCAGAGTCCGTCTTCTTAAGGTAGTGGCCGAGGGAGCCCAGCAGAAGGCGACGAATTTCCGGCATTGGGTATCCAAGCACCGTTTCCGCATGTACTGCCCTGTCACCCGGATTGTCAGAAAAATATCTCAGAAGATCGAGGGCAGTGTTGCCTAGCTGCAAGGTTCTCTCGAGCAGTGCGCTCTCGTTAAGGAATGGGGTGTTTATCGGGTTTATGAAGGTCTCTTGTTCAGTCAGATCTTCAAACCCCGGGATGGGCGCGCCTGACTCTCTTGCGCGGTATGAACCGATGCTTTCCTGCAGGTTGCTAGCGGTAGCCCTGAGTGAGCTGTCGTCCACATCCGGCTTTTCTGAATCATCTAAACACGCGGACCACTCCCAATCCATATCTACTCCAGATAGGTGTGCTGATTCCAAGGGCAGCTCGGCTACAGAGGAAGGGGGGATAACAGCGCTATCTTGAGTCCTTCCCGCTCGCTCCCGGAACAGCGCCTGCATTTGCAAAAGTCGAAACAGCCGGTGAGCGTTGCGATGTTCTCTGAGAAAGTCCACCAGCAGCTCGCGGGCTTGCTGTTCGAATCTCAGCGCCACCAGAGAGGCTACAGCCTTGGTTACACCAAGCGGTAGGCTTCCCCTAAAGCAGTCCCGCAGCAGCTTCTCGCAGGAATCTGTTTGATCAGGAAGCACCGGCGGTAAAAGATTCTGGATGAGAGCGGCCCACTCTGCGGAGCTACATTCCTGGTTGGCAGGCCCATCTAGCTGGATGCAGCCATCGACAACAGGCCAATACTGCTCGCGATACTTGACCGTAGGCATGCCTTCGTTGAGCTGGGCTGAGCACACGATCCGGTCAATCTCTCGACCGTCGGACATTACTCGAATGATTTCTTCCATTGCCTGATCCGTGCTGCTCAGCTCCATACCTTGGGCCGCCGTAGAGGCCCTATGCCATATGATGCCCTCAAGATGGTTGGCATCCAAGTGTGTGTAGTGGTCAACCCATCCCGGACAGTGGGTTAAGTTTTTCTTCGGCCACCGCAGGTGGCAGTCCGTCGTTGAACTGATGAGGCCTGATCCAGTTGTAACGGTGCATCAGGTAATGACTGATGTCCCGTTGAGCTTCCGAAGCGGTAACGTAGCCTGTCGCCGGAATCCATTCGGATTTCAAGCTGCGGAACAATCGCTCCATCGGTGAGTTATCC
>NZ_BPLZ01000028.1 GCF_019656335.1 Pseudomonas sp. NCCP-436
GCGAAGTCGGTCTTCATGCTGGTATTGACTCGCCACCCCACGATGCGCCGCGCAAAGACGTCGATCACGAAGGCCACATACAGCCATCCCTGCCAGGTCGACACGTAAGTGAAATCCGACACCCACAGCTGGTTGGGGCGGTTGGCCTGGAATTGGCGCTGGACACGATCCAGCGGACAGAGCGACTTGTCTCCGGCCACCGTTGTCCGCACGACCTGGCCGCGCCTTATGCCCTGCAACCCAGCTCGACGCATCAACCGCTCCACCGTGCATCTGGCTGCCTCGATGCCTTCTCGCCGGAGCTGCTTCCAAACCTTGACCGCGCCATAGCACTGCATGCTGTCATTCCACACGCGCTGGACTTCCAGGATCAGTGCCTCGTCGCGCCGAGCACGGCAGGAGCGCAATGCCGGATTGCGCAGGCGGGCCGCATGCTTGCGGTAACCGGACGGGGCGACCTGCAAGACACGGCAGATCGACTCGACCCCGAGACGGTCACGGCACTGATCGACAAATGCCCTCAGGACTTGGTGCGGCGGTCGAGCTCCGCCAGGGCAAAATACGCGCTGGCCAGACGCAGGATCTCGTTGGCCTTGCGCAATTCGCGATTCTCGCGCTCCAAGGCTTTGATGCGCTCACGCTCTTCGGTGGTTGCCCCCGGACGCTGGCCGGCGTCGGTCTGATGGCGACGAATCCAGCCATGCGTTTGCGCTGCGCAGCCGATCTTCGGCGCTATCGCCTCGATGGTCGCCCACTCGGATGGGTAGTCGTTCAGGTGCTCCAGAACCATGCGCACGGCACGTTCACAGACTTCAGGGGAGTAGGTCGTGGTCTTTCTCATGGCCTCATCTTCTCAAGAGTTGAGGCCTCCACGAGGCCCGGGGCGACTCAGAATGCTTGGAATACCATTTGGAATACCGAGTTTCGCGGATCTAGTCGGACGCTATCGGATCATCATGACGCTGAAAGTCCCGTATTTACTGGTTTCAGGCACAAAAAAAGACGTCCGAGGACGTCTTTAGATGGTTGTTTGGTGGAGCCGGGGGGATGGTCAACCGTGAATCTACGTCCCCTCTACAAGCCGCTAAATCCCAGCGCTTGAGGCCCAGCACCAGCTCTGCAGTGTCACACCCTGATGGGGCTGGTTGATGGTTCACTGAGAATCTACGTTGCTGTCGCCCCGGGTGGCAATGGGGATTTGAACCGGCGTCCGCACTTGGGGCTTGGGCTTATCCAGCAAGGCTCACCGGCTCCCTGTTCGGGTCAGGAGAAGGGCCGGCTCTACGCCCAGCGCCAGCGCAATCCGTTCGATGTTGTAGATCGTCACGTTCTTTTCGCTCCGTTCAAGCATGCCCACGTATGTACGGTGTACGCCTGCACGCTCGGCTAGCTCTTCTTGCGAGAGTCCGAGTTCTTGGCGTGTACGCCGCACATTCTCAGCAAATATGCTGACAAGGACGGATTGATGAGGCTTGATGGGCATGCGCCCACTTTTGCCAGGTGCATACTATAGGTCTACATACTATGATTGGCGGAGCGTCTGTCTGGCGGCTGTAACAGCTGAGCCTGACTGTTCAGTCTGGTACTTGTGGATAAGGATGTGTAATGAAAGTTGCAAGATATGCTTCGCTGCTATTTTGGATTCTTATTGCAAATGGCGTTATGTGGGCCGGGGGGACAACAGATTGGCTTTGTCGAGAGAAAAGTTACTATGACCCTAAAGGCGAAGGGCTCAGCTTCGAAGGGAAGTATTGTCAGGATGGGGAGTGGATGATTGCTAATACATTCTCGGGGGAGTTGGTGGTCAAGTCTCTTCGACTTCTCATCCCCGAGGGTAGCGGCCTAACGCCAGGGGTTTTCTTTCCTTACGTTTGGATTGGTTTTTATTTGCTATTGGTGCTTTCCGCAGTGATCTTCCGGCGCCGTCTGTATGTGTTTTCGGAGGGATTGATATTGGCGGTACATCGTAGGGTGTAAACAAAGGGCCGCTTCATGCGGCCCTTTGTTCTTCTTCAATCAGAAGACTTTCATTGGCTCCGTTCAGCTGTATGTAGATGGTTCGGTTATCGGCTTCTGCTCTGAAAGTCTGTGACCAGCCCGAGCTAAAAATCTCCTCGGCACCATAGTCGCTAATCAGCGTGCATGCTTCTTCGTAAGTAATGAGTTTGTGCTGCATATACACCTCTCTGCTTTGTTGGCGGGGAAATGCTAGCAGTGAGTAGGTTGGCATGTAAGTCTGTTTCTATGTCGCCGCGAGTGATATATTTAACTCGTCCAAGCTCGTAATTAAGTCAGCGGTTAGTTACTTTGACTAATCCGCTGGCTCTTTTCATTCTTCCCCGTCCTCATGGTCTTCATAGTCGTCCGCTTCGTCGTATAGCTGGTCGTCTTCGTCGTACAGCTCGTCTTGTTCCGGCCCGTCTTCGTCGATCCTCAAGTCATCGCCCGAGAAGGACGGTCTCTGATCGTCCGCGCTCGCTCCTGGGAGCCCGCTAAGCGCGATGTAAATGGCAAGTGCTACGTGACTAGCTTTCATCACTGAAAAGCTCTCCTACGCGCTCGTAGAGCGTTTTGCCGCCATCTCTCGCCGAGTCGCTGGCGTAGTCCGGAACCGTACGCTTTCCCCGGGCCTTCTTGAGGATGTCGGCGGATATTTCGTGCTCCTTGGTGCAGTACCCAGCCCACCACCGTGGATTGCTGATTGCCTCGATATGGACGGCCAGGTTGTTGAAGCGTTGCCGGTATCCCCCAGCAAGTGCCGACCTGAGCGCTTGCCTTGCCTCTTCGATGCGGTCAGCCGGGATGCGCACAATCCCGTGTAGGTGAAGCGGGTGGTTCTCGGTGCTGGCGCCGTGGGTGTACTCCAGATTGAATGCAAGGTCAGTGCTGATCCCCAGTTTTGCTAGCGTTCGCTGGATGATTCCTGCAAGGTGGTTAGCCGGGCCCCGCTTCGCATCAAGCGCCGTTGTCGCTGTGCGATGATCCAGGCGAATGGTCACGGCAACTGCGTCAGGTTGGCGGGCCAGCCAGAGCAGCCGGAAGAACTGTTTGATTTCTGCCGGCACATGCTTCGACCAGTCAGCCAGCTTGCCGGAGCCTTTCCCTGCGTATGACTGAGCCACTTGGTCGATGAAACTGATCTTGGCTTCAATCTGAGCTATCTGCTCATGGTCAAGGTCTGGGTCTAGTTCGCTAATAGCTGCTACGTTTCGCTCCCGCATGCCTTGGAAATTCGCTAGAAGCCCCGCCTTATGGGCGTTTGAGAGCCGTATGGAGCCGGCGCGTCGCTTGCTACTTTTTGCATCTACTCCAGATGGGGTAGTCGCTGGCTCAGCAGATTTTTTTGCAAGAGAGCGCTTTCTGCTGCCTGAGTCGTCAGAGGAAAAGGCTCCCCAATCCTTGGGCTTAGAAGCGTTTACTGGCAAAAAGCTTGGCTCGTGCTCTTCCTGCGAGGCCGGTTTTGCTACCGCCCGGCTGCCTTCCTTTTCGAACCTGAGTGTCAGGCAGCAGGCTATCTAACGCCGTCAGTTCGGCTTCTAGCTCTTCGTCTACCGGCACACAGTCCCTGAAACCGTCAAACATCGTTTCCATTCGTCGTCGGTCTCGCCGCGATTCCTCAGCTTCTTCGATCAGGCGCTGCTTAAAAGCCTCTATCTCAACCGGGCTTAGCTCTCGGGTCGTAATGTGCTGCATCTGTCCAATTCTCGTTGTGCTCTTCCCTCTGCCCGATTTTCAATTTCGGGTCGTCCGCAGAAAGCGCTATGGGGTCGAGTCATCGTCGTTTTTCTAAGGGTTTGACAACCGGGCCTGCGGTGTCAGGTTCGGCCCGGTGTCGGGTCGCTGTCTCGCTACTCGTGCGCCAGCTCCACTACCTCATCTTCCTCGGGGCTTCGCTCATTCAGTAGCGGATTGCCGGTGATGCGTTCTGCTGCCTCCCTGCGTTGCTGCTCTCGCATTACCCGAACGTCCTCATCGGTCATGATCCGAATGCGTAGCTCGGAAAGCTGCTCAACGTGGGTAGCCTCTGCCAGCCTTTCAAGGGGAAGGGCGCGACGGCTGACCTTCTGCGTAAGGTCGAGGGCCGTTGCCCCCGCTACAATCGTGCGCATCATCTGATAGGGCGTGCTGGTGCTGGGGGCGAGCGCTTCGAGCGTTTCCACCGTCTTTTCCCTGATCAGTCGGGCAAGGGCAATGTCCTCCAGGGCTAGCGCTGCGGCTTGCCCTTGCACCGTTTCCAAATCAAAGGCGGCATTGAGCATGTTCTGCCGGGCTTGCTCAATGAGGGCTTCGGTTGCAGCGCCAGCAACAGCGCCTCGCCGCTTGAGTATCCGCTTGGTGGTCGAGAGGGATAGGTCAAGTTGGGCTGCTATTGCCGGGCACGAGTAACCAGCTTCGCGCAGGATCACGGCCTGAGCCTCAATGTCTGGCTTTGTCTTGCGGCTCATGGCTGGTCAGTCCTCGATGATGCGGAGCGCTTTCGGGAGACCGGCCAGGGCGTTTAGCTCGTTCGAGAGTTCGTGCCAGTTGTTGCGCACGTTGTAGAGCGGGGCGCGGGACAGCATCACGATGTTCTTGAGCTGCACCGGGGCGATGTCATGAATGGTTTGGCCCTGTCTGGACAAGGCTTCAAGCGTGGCGTTGATGATGTTCTGCCGAGTTCTGGCGCGTTGGGCGCATCCGGCAGCAGGCTGATTCTTACAGGGGCGATTGGATTTAATGCCGTGAGTTCGGCAGAAGTGGTAAGCGGCGTCTTTTGTCCAACGTGAACCGTCGGAGCGAGGGGCGAAGTTATTGAGGTGGTCAGCTAGGCGGGAATAACTGCCGTTGTCGGATTGCATGAACTTGCGGGCAGCTTCTACTAGGTTGTGCATTTGTTACTCCTAAGTAACGGTGTATGAATTCGGCTCTTCGATAGGTTTACCTCGCATGTTTTTGGTTGATGGCGCTGATCGAAAAATTTCAGCGCCAAAATTTTATCGTGTGCTGTGTTTAGTGTCTAGCTGGCCAGTTGATCTTGCGCGGCTCCTGTGCACAGGGATTTCTTGGCTCGGGATACTGTTTGAGTCGAACAGTTCAAGAGGTCGGCAATCTTGCGGATGGACTTGCCTTCGGCCAGTAGTTCATGGATGCGACGATGTTTATCTTGATCGACGGGGCGTCCTTTATACATGCCGTTAGCTTTGGCTTTTTCCCTTCCCTCGGCAGTTCGGCGCTTTCTGTCTTCGTAGTCTTTTCGAGCCACTGCGGCCAGCATGTCGAGCAGCATGTCATTGATTGCGGCAAGCACTCGTCCGGTGAAAGCATCGGCTTTCGAGGGTGTAAGTAGCTGGTGAGAAGTCGGGAGGTCTAGCGCAACCACGGTCACGCCTTTCTCGTTGATTAAGCCTCGGAGTTTCTTCCAATCCGTATCGGTGAGGCGGGAGAGTCGGTCTACTTGCTCCGTAAGCAGGATGTCGCCCGGGCGGCAATCGTTGAGCAGCCGAAACAGCTCCGGGCGCTCCAGCTTTGTGCCTGACTCGTTCTCTTCGTAGAAGTTGGCGATGGTGACGCCATGCTCCTCAGCAAAGCTTTCAAGAGATGCCCTAGCTCGGCTGGCATCTTGATCGATGGTAGAGGCTCGAAGGTAGGCGCGGACAAACATCGATTGCATTCCGTTGTGTTGATTTGGTGTTGTGATAATAAGGTGTGTCCGTTTGAACGGTCAAGCGTGTCTTATCACTACGTTTTGGGATGCTTTGGTAGGGCTTTTCCCTGTCTTCGTTTGGGCATGCCTTATCGCTACAGGGCTGATGGGGCGGAGTAAATAGTCACAGGCCGTTGGCAGGGCTTGACCTGGCAATGGTGGGCGTTTAAGAATGTCGCCGTTCTTTACGCGAATAGAGCCAAGGGTCTCAACAATCCACAGGCTTAGTCGGGCGCTTAGCCAGACTCAATAATATTGCTTCGTTTTGTTCCGCAGAGAAGTTCTGCGGACCTACACATGAAGCGCGTTCCGGTCCGCAGAACTTCTCTGCGGCTGTTCCTTGGTAAAGAGCTTCTTCTCGAATGGATCCGAGGCCAAAGATTCTTGCTGATATCGATATAGAAAGCAGCAAGATCTATTTCTCATCTAATCCTATTGTGCTTCTCTGTGGCGGCTTTGTTCCTGAAAAAGATGGAGCAGATGCGCCTGAGCTTCCAGTCGCTTCACTTCGTGATGCGGTTAGTCGAAAATTCCCCCCGTACGAAATCTTTAGGCCGGAAGAAATTAAATCTTGGCAGAATGATGGCGTATTTAAGAATCTAATGGACTTTGAGTCTGACTTGGCGAGCATCTGTTCGCTTGTTGTCATTATTCTTGAAAGCGAGGGCGCAATTGCAGAGCTCGGCGCTTTTTCGCAGTTAAAGGATCTTAGTAAGAAGCTGATAGTTATTGTTTCTGATGAGCATGCAGACAAACTGTCATTCATTAATCTAGGTATTCTTCGGTATATTACTAGGGATCATGAAACCGGCGTTAAGCGCTATCCTTGGATTGTGCGTGAGCCGATCAATATACCTGATCACGTCGTTGATGATGTGATTGATGATATAAAGATTGAACTTGATGGGCTGAAGAAAAGTCAAACCCTAAGCTCTGAAAGTGACGTGCATTTGGTGGTTCTGATCTGCGAGTTGGTCAGAATGTTCGTTGCTCTTAAGGAGAGCGAGCTGATTGAATGGCTCGCTGTTTTTGGTCGAGTTGTTCATCGCGACTTGTTGAGAAGAAAGCTTTTTCTTCTTGAGCAATTTAGGATTGTTCAGCGCATTACATATAGTGATTCGGTTTTTTACGCATCAAAAGATGATGGCTTTCATCGGATAAAGTTTTCTTTTAAATCAAAAGCTCCGCTTGACTATCTTCGTGTCCAACTTGAGTGCAGGGAGTACTACGACTCTCAAAGAGCTGAGCGAAATCGTGTGAGGGCTATTCAGCAGGCTCGCTTAGGGGGCGGAAAATGAGTTCCTATGAGTTCAGGCAGGATGTTGTCGAGTTTTTCTCTGTGTCAGAGCATGATGTTTTTAGGCTTCTGCAGAGAGCTCCGCACACATACAAGCGCTATGAGATTGACAAGAAGTCTGGTGGTAAGAGGCTGGTGGCGCAACCTGCTAAAGAGACAAAAATTCTTCAGCGCTACTTGATGAGGGTTGTTTTCAATGACCTGCCTATTCATGAGTGCGCGACCGCCTATAGCTCCGGGTCTAGTGTGCGAAAGAATGCTGAGTTGCATGTTGTAAACCCATATATATCTAAGTTTGATTTTGTTGATTTTTTTGGGTCGATTAAAGAGTCTGATTTGATTCTTCATTTCTCCAGGTTTTTGGGGGGGAAGGTTTCAGAGCAAAGTATTAAGGATATTGCGCGGGTGTGCTGCATTCAGCATAAGGGGCGTGCGGATCATTGTTTGAGTATTGGGGCGCCTAGTTCTCCTGTGCTGTCTAATTCGATTATGTACGATTTTGATGAGCAGGTTGAAGCTTGGTGTAAAGAGCGTGGAATTACCTACTCAAGATATGCTGATGACTTGACTTTTTCTACTAGTGGGAAAGGTGTTTCGGCTGAAATAGAGCCAATGATTCGGGGGCTTCTCAATGATCTGCCTTATCCGAGACTTAGCTTGAATGATAAGAAAACCTTGCATCTGTCTAAGAAGGTTCAGAGAAGAGTCACGGGCGTTATATTAAACAATGAGGGTAAGCTATCTCTTGGTAGAGAAAGAAAGCGAAAGATAAGCTCAATGATTCATCGATTTTCTTTGGGGCAGCTTGATGAAAAGGACGTCTTTCAGCTGCAAGGTTTGCTGGGTTTTGCTGAAGATGTTGAGCCCTTATTTGTTTCTAGGATGCGCGGAAAATACGGAATAGGTGTTATTTCTGCTCTCTTCCAGAAGAGAAGTGAGGGGCGTATAAATAAACTTTAAAAGCGCAGGGGCTTTGCCCTGCGCTAGTCATGGTGTAGTGGTCTACTGATCCCGGACATCCATTTAGGGCGAGAATGCTTGCCATAGAGAGGTGTCTGATGACCAAACAACGTCGTTCCTTTACGCCCGAGTTCAAGCGAGAGGCCGCCGGCCTGGTGCT
>NZ_BPLZ01000029.1 GCF_019656335.1 Pseudomonas sp. NCCP-436
CGGCATCATCTGCCGCACCACCCACTCCCGATGCTCTATCGAATAACGCGCCACACGGCTCTCACTTCCGCCCACCGACCAAGACTCATCGAATCAACTCACACGACAACTATCCTGACGCGGCGGGTGAGTACCAGCCTGGTATTTGCGCTACCCATTTTCTCATTCCACTAACCTGGGCCCGTCGGATGTGCTGGTGTATTCCCGCCGATGTCGATTTGGCGGTGTACTTCGGGCGTTGTCTGGGGGCCTTTATCCTGATCGTAGAAGTGCTGATGTTGCGTGCCGCGCTCACGGGGGAAGCCCTGCATACCACCTTCGAGGTGCTGGCAGCCGTGGCACTGCTGATGACACTGGTGCATGTGCATGGCGCGATACGGCGCATCCAGCCCTGGACGGAAACCCTGGAAATAGTGTTCTACGCCGGAATGTTGCTGCTCACGCTGCTGTTCTGGCCAGTGGCCAACTGACCGGCGGCGTGTTTCTCGCTACCTACGAATGCCTGATCCAGTACTCAAGTAGCATGGGGCGGCCATGGGATGGTTCGTAAAATTTCCTCCAGATCGGTAGTAGTGGTGGGCGTTTTATGGCCTTGGAACAGTCGGAGGGTGTACTCAGTGCCGTCTCCAGCACAAAGGATGTGGAACTGGCTGCCCAAGAGCTGGCGCGTCAACTGATCCATCCCTATCTTGGTTTTGTACTGTTCTTCTGTTCGGCCGAATACGATCTGGAGGGGCTTAGCCAGGCGCTGGAACAGCACTTCGGTGGTGTCAGCCTGGTTGGCTGCACCAGCGCCGGGGAGATAACCCCGCAGGGTTATGGCCGTGGCTGCGTGGTGGCGCTGGGCTTCGACCTGCGCTGCTTCTCCATTGCCAGTGCACTGGTCGACGAGATGGAGCGCTTCAACCTGCTCGATGCGCAGCAACTGGTTGATAGCCTGGTCAAGGAGTGCCGTAGCAGCGAGCTGGCGGCGATCAAGGGGCACAGTTTCGCCCTGACACTGCTCGACGGCCTTTCCAGTCGGGAGGAGCTGGTACTCGGAGCTCTTAGTGCGGCGTTTGGCAGCATTCCGCATTTTGGTGGTTCGGCCGGTGATGACAACCATCTGATGCGTACCTATGTCTATCACGACGGGCGCTTTCATAGCGGTGCGGCGGTGGTGGTGCTGTTCAACACCTGGCTCGACTTCGAGGTGTTCAGCACCCATCACATTCAGCCCAGAGCGGAAAAACTGGTAGTCACCCGTGCCGACAGCTCCAGCCGCCGGGTCTACGAACTGAATGCGGCGCCGGCGGCACAGGAGTATGCCGATCTGATCGGCGTACCGCTTAAGTCGCTCGATCTGCGTGTATTCGCCGGCTATCCACTGGCGGTACGCATCAGCGATCACTACTACGTGCGCTCGATTCAGCAGGTACATGACGACCTCAGCATGACTTTCTACTGCGCGGTGGAGAACGGCATCGTTCTCACCGCCATGAGACCGGGGCCGCTGCTGCCCAATCTGCAGCGGCTCTTCGAGGGCCTGGAGCAGCGCCTTGGGCCGTTGCTGCTGACCATCGGCTGCGATTGCTTCCTGCGCCGTCTGGAGGTTGAGGCCGATGCGCTTGTCGAGCCGGTCGAGACGCTGCTGCGCAAGCACCGGGTGATTGGCTTCAACACCTACGGAGAGCAGTTCAATGGCATGCACATCAACCAGACCTTCACCGGTGTCGCCATCGGACGTCCCACTGGCCGTGCAGAACGCTGAGCTGCAGGCGCGTTGTGAGGAGCTGGAGCGTGAGAATGCCAAGCTCCGACGGATCAATGCCGCCCTGATAGAACGGGTGGAGTCGATTCATTCTCGCGGTGATGATGCCTACGCAGCCTTCCAGCATTCGGTGGTACTGGCCGAGCAGGTACGCGAGCGTACTGATGCGCTGAACCAGGCAATGGCCGAGCTTAAGTCCAGCAATCAGTTGCTCAGTGATGCACGGCTGCGTGCCGAGACGGCCCACCACCACCTTATCGATGCTATCGAAAGCATTTCCGATGCTTTTGTGCTGTTCGACAACCGTCAGCGTATTGTCCTCTTCAACAGTCGTTTCAGGGCGCTGTTGGGGCGTACCCGGGCGCGTATCGGAACCGGTGCCAGGCTTGAGGAAATCCGCCGCTTGACTCGCAGCAGCACCCTGGTGATGGAAGAGCAGTTGGGCAGGGAGGGTGAGCCTAGCCTGTTGCGTTTGCAGGACGGGCGCTGGGTTCAGGTCAGCGAGCGACCGACCCGCGAAGGTGGGCTGGTGATTCTCTATACGGACATCACCGAAGTAAAACAGAGCGAGGCGCTGCGACGCGAGCAGGCCTTGGCGCAGAAGTCACGACTGCTGCAGCGTGCAGTCGACAACCTGTCGCAAGGCATGGCCATGGTTAATGCCGAGGGAGGTCTGGAGCTGTGGAACCATCGCTTTCTGGAACTTTGCGGCTTGGCCCCGATCAGCGCAAACCGGCCCTTTGCCGAAGTGATGGCTGAAAGTGAAATGATCCTGTTGACGCCGGAAAGCCGTGATGCCTCCGGCAAGCTGTTGCGCCAGCTGGAGGTTCGTCTGTTCGACGGCCGCATGCTGGAGGTGCGTACCCATCCATTGCCGGGCGGAGGTTTCGTCAACACCTTCACCGACATCACCGAGCGCCATCGTCAGGCCCAGGCATTGAGTGAGAGCGAGCGCTGGATCCGCTTGATCACGGATCATGTGCCTGCACTGATTGCCTACCTGTCTGCGGATCTGATCTACGAATTCACCAACAAGGTATACGAGGAGTGGTACTGCTGGCCGCGTGGTGCCATGCTCGGGCAGAGCCTGCGCGAGGTCCACAGTGAGGAACACTGTCAACGCCTGGAACCCTATGTGGAACTGGCGCTGTCCGGTGAAAGCGTCACTTTCGAGTTCGCCGAAACCAATCACCATGGTCAGGAACGCTACATGCTGCGTTCCTATGTACCAAACCGGCTGGCCAGTGGGGAGGTGGTGGGCATCTTCGTACTGATCCGCGACATTACCGAGCGTCGGCGTACCGCAGAGGCGCTGCATCAGGCCTACCAGCATCTGGAGCACCGGGTTCGCGAGCGTACCGCCGAGCTGACTGCGGTGAATGAGCAACTGCGTCGCGAGATCGACGAGCGTACCCGTATGGAAACACGGCTGCGCGAGGCCAAGGCCGAAGCGGAGCAGGCCAACCTGTCAAAGACCAAGTTCCTCGCGGCGGTCAGCCACGATCTGTTGCAGCCGCTCAACGCGGCTCGACTGTTCACTAGCGCACTGCTGGAGAAGGGGGATCTGACCGGCTGTGAACCGCTGGTACGCAGTGTCAGTAATTCGCTGGAGGATGTTGAAAGTCTGCTCGGCACACTGGTCGACATCTCCAAGCTCGATGCAGGGGTGATCAAACCGGATATTGCCCCGTTCGCGGTGAGCGAACTGCTGGAGAATCTGGCCACCGAATACCGTCAGATCGCCGCAAGTGAAGGATTGAGCCTGGATTACCTGCCGAGTTCGGCCATGGTTCGCAGTGACATGCAGTTGCTGGCGCGGATCCTGCGCAACTTCCTCAGCAACGCCATCCGTTACACCGCCAGCGGGCGCATCCTGCTAGGCTGCCGGCGGCGCGGCAACAACCTGTCGATTGAGGTCTGGGACACCGGCATCGGCATCCCCGGAGACAAACTCAGCGAGATATTTCAGGAGTTCAAGCGCGGCGATAACGTGCAGCGCAAGCAGGATCGTGGCCTCGGTCTGGGGCTGGCGATAGTCGAGAAGATCTCACGCATGCTCGGCCACCGCATTCGCGTGGCCTCGCGACAGGGAAGGGGATCGATGTTCGCCGTGGAGGTGCCGCTGACCCGTCGTGCACCACGTGCGCGCATCGTCAAGGACAGTCCGGATCAATTGATCGAGCGTCTGGCTGGAGCCCGGGTGTGGGTACTGGATAACGATGCGGCGATCTGCGCCGGCATGCGTACTCTACTCGAAGGCTGGGGCTGCCAGGTAGTCACCGCCCTTAGCGAGGAAGATCTGGCGCGACAGGTCGACAACTTTCATGCCGATGCCGACCTGCTGATCGCCGACTACCACCTCGACGACGAGCGCAATGGGGTTGATGCGGTGGCGCAGATCAATGCCAGGCGCAGTGCGCCGCTACCGGCGCTGATGATCACCGCCAACTACAGCAACGAACTGAAGCAGCAGATGCGCGAGCTGGGCCACAGTCTGCTGCACAAGCCGGTGCGACCGATGAAACTGAAAGCTGCCATGTGTCACCTGATGGAGCGCGGCAGCGGCAACTGAAGTGTTCAGAGTTCCTCGTCGTCGCGGATCAGTACGTAGTGGCGACCGTGTTCGTCGTCCTCATGATCGTAGACGTAGTACATCACTACTTCGCTCAGGCTGACCTGCACGGCGACATAATCGCCATTGTCGACCTGAAAGAAGTCGGGCTTCCCAGGCTCGCCAAGGCTCTCGATGCGCGCCATGACGAAATGCGTCGGGTCTTCCTCGCCGAAGTAGTCCTCGCGCTGGCGGGCGTCCCACTCGACCGGGGGCTCGAAGGAACCGGTGATGAGGATGCGGGCGTCGCCCAGATCCTGCTCTTCGACGTCCGGGTCATGTTCGTCGGGGCGGTAAATGGTGCAATCCAAGACATCGGGATGGGCGAGGGTTTCCTGGCGGGAATAGGGCACGGGCAACTCCGGGAAAAGGGTGGGTGGCCAGTGTCCGGCAAAGCCGTGGCCACCGCAATCCTTGTCACTGCAGGCTGAGAGTCTCGCCGCGCTCCTGAATCCAGTCATCGTGGCTGGGTGCCGCCTGTTCGCCGCTCATGCGATGGATGATCTCGAAGTAATGCTGCTTGAGCGGATCGAGCATGATCTGTTCGCGCTTGCGTACGCGTATGGCGTAGATGCTCTGCAGATTCTGGTGGTCGAAATCGCGCCACTGCTGTTCATCCTTGAGCAACTGGTAGCGGTGACCTTCAAGGGCTGCGATCAGGCTTTCAGTGTCGGTCGTGCCGCTGCGCCGGACAGCGTCTGCCCACTGCTGGACGATGGTATAGGCAGAGGCGGCAGTGCCGCCCGGATACTCCTGATGCTCCTGTATATAGCGCTCGACGAAACGTTGCCCGGCACTGCTACTCTCCAGCCTGGGTGTGTCCCAAGTCCAGGTTTCCGTGCCAATCACGTCTTCCATTACTTGCGGGCCGACCTGTTGCACCAGACTCTTGGTCAGATTAGGCACGATGATTTGCATGCGTTGCTTCAGGCCCATGCTGTGAGCCAGTTGTATACTGTGCTTGAGGTTTTCACCGAGCAGGGCCAGTACCAGTACGTCGGCATTACTGGCAGCGGCTTTCTCCAGCGCTTTCTGGTACTGCTCGTGGCGTAGCGGCCCGTTGGGCAGAGCGCTGCGTCCGTGTCGCGCACGATCGGCACTGCCGGTGGCCAGACGCAGTGTCTGTTCAATGCTGCGACCCCAGGCATCGTCGATCAGGATGTAGTGATAGCGCTGGCGAGGCAGGTGCCAGGACAGGTATTCACCAAGTACGCGAGCACTCATCCAGGCACTGCCGGTTTCACGAAACAGATAGCGTTGACCAGACTGGCCAGTGACCTCATTGGCGTAGCTCAGTGTGGCGAAATAAAGCAAATCCAGTTCGCGGGCGCGACGTCCGGCGCTTATGGCCTCTTCACTGGTGGCACCGCCAAAGACCATCAGCGCTCCCTGACGGGCGAAACGATCAATGTTGCGGGTAGCTTGCAGAGGATCGGAGCGGGTGTTTTCACTGAGCAGCTCAAGCGGCAGGCCCAGTACGCCCCCCTGTTGATTGATCTCTTCAACTGCGAGTAGAGCGCCGCGTCGTAACTCCAACCCTTCATCCTTGTAGTTGCCGGTTCGCGGGTAGTTGAGACCTATCTTCAGGCTTTCGGCATGTGCTAGGCCCAGCAGCCCGGCAAGCAGCAGCGTGAGCAGAATACGTCCCATTGGGCATTCTCCTTGTGGGTGGGAGCTGCCTTTCTACGACCGGATCCAGACAGGCGCCATGGGCTTTTGGTGGCGGCCGGTTGCTACTTGTGGCGGGATTTGGCCAGGAACCGGTGCAAACGTTTCAAATTTGCGCTGGTCTACCAGCAAGGATCGGCAAGCGGGTCTAGCCTTTAGCTTTCCATGCCCCCGTGGCTGTCGTGCGGAAGGCCCGTTACAGAGCGCTGTGGCTCTACTACCAATTGACGAGGCGATCTGTGCCATGGGCGCATACCGACCCCACAGGGGGCTTCCTAAGATCGAACCATGACCTGTTCCCATGGCCGGGGACGGGTTCCAACAACAAGTGAGGTCAGCATCATGATTTACGCGAAACCGGGTACCCCAGGCTCCCTCGTTACCCTCAAGCCGCGCTATGGCAACTACATCGGCGGTGAGTTCGTCGCCCCGCTCAGCGGCCAGTACTTCACCAACACCAGCCCGGTCGATGGCTCGGTAA
>NZ_BPLZ01000030.1 GCF_019656335.1 Pseudomonas sp. NCCP-436
GCAAGTGGTTGAGTAGAAAGAAAAAATTCTTCGAAAAACAGCTTGACAGATTGAAAGGCTGCTGTAGAATGCGCGGCCTTGATTGAGGCGAAAGGCCTGATCGAAACGCTCTTTAACAACTGAATCAAGCAATTCGTGTGGGTGCTTGTGAGGTAAGACTGATAGTCAAAAGATTATCAGCATCACAAGTAACACTCGTGAATTCGAGAGTTTATTTGCGATTGCTGAGCCAGGTTTAGGGTTTTCTCAAAACCCAAGCAGTATTGAACTGAAGAGTTTGATCATGGCTCAGATTGAACGCTGGCGGCAGGCCTAACACATGCAAGTCGAGCGGATGAAGGGAGCTTGCTCCTGGATTTAGCGGCGGACGGGTGAGTAATGCCTAGGAATCTGCCCGGTAGTGGGGGATAACGTTCCGAAAGGAACGCTAATACCGCATACGTCCTACGGGAGAAAGCAGGGGACCTTCGGGCCTTGCGCTATCGGATGAGCCTAGGTCGGATTAGCTAGTTGGTGAGGTAAAGGCTCACCAAGGCGACGATCCGTAACTGGTCTGAGAGGATGATCAGTCACACTGGAACTGAGACACGGTCCAGACTCCTACGGGAGGCAGCAGTGGGGAATATTGGACAATGGGCGAAAGCCTGATCCAGCCATGCCGCGTGTGTGAAGAAGGTCTTCGGATTGTAAAGCACTTTAAGTTGGGAGGAAGGGTTGTAGGCTAATACCCTGCAATTTTGACGTTACCAACAGAATAAGCACCGGCTAACTTCGTGCCAGCAGCCGCGGTAATACGAAGGGTGCAAGCGTTAATCGGAATTACTGGGCGTAAAGCGCGCGTAGGTGGTTCGGTAAGATGGAAGTGAAAGCCCCGGGCTCAACCTGGGAACTGCTTTCATAACTGCCGAGCTAGAGTACGGTAGAGGGTAGTGGAATTTCCTGTGTAGCGGTGAAATGCGTAGATATAGGAAGGAACACCAGTGGCGAAGGCGACTACCTGGACTGATACTGACACTGAGGTGCGAAAGCGTGGGGAGCAAACAGGATTAGATACCCTGGTAGTCCACGCCGTAAACGATGTCAACTAGCCGTTGGGATCCTTGAGATCTTAGTGGCGCAGCTAACGCATTAAGTTGACCGCCTGGGGAGTACGGCCGCAAGGTTAAAACTCAAATGAATTGACGGGGGCCCGCACAAGCGGTGGAGCATGTGGTTTAATTCGAAGCAACGCGAAGAACCTTACCTGGCCTTGACATGCTGAGAACTTTCCAGAGATGGATTGGTGCCTTCGGGAACTCAGACACAGGTGCTGCATGGCTGTCGTCAGCTCGTGTCGTGAGATGTTGGGTTAAGTCCCGTAACGAGCGCAACCCTTGTCCTTAGTTACCAGCACCTCGGGTGGGCACTCTAAGGAGACTGCCGGTGACAAACCGGAGGAAGGTGGGGATGACGTCAAGTCATCATGGCCCTTACGGCCAGGGCTACACACGTGCTACAATGGTCGGTACAAAGGGTTGCCAAGCCGCGAGGTGGAGCTAATCCCATAAAACCGATCGTAGTCCGGATCGCAGTCTGCAACTCGACTGCGTGAAGTCGGAATCGCTAGTAATCGTGAATCAGAATGTCACGGTGAATACGTTCCCGGGCCTTGTACACACCGCCCGTCACACCATGGGAGTGGGTTGCTCCAGAAGTAGCTAGTCTAACCGCAAGGGGGACGGTTACCACGGAGTGATTCATGACTGGGGTGAAGTCGTAACAAGGTAGCCGTAGGGGAACCTGCGGCTGGATCACCTCCTTAATCGAAGACATCAGCTTCTTCATAAGTTCCCACACGAATTGCTTGATTCACTGTAGAGACGATGCTGTAACGCGCGACCCTGTTATAGGTCTGTAGCTCAGTTGGTTAGAGCGCACCCCTGATAAGGGTGAGGTCGGCAGTTCAAATCTGCCCAGACCTACCAATCATGGGTACAGATGCTTACGGGGCCATAGCTCAGCTGGGAGAGCGCCTGCTTTGCACGCAGGAGGTCAGGAGTTCGATCCTCCTTGGCTCCACCATTCTCGTTTGAGAGTTCAGAAATGAGTGCGTGAAACGCGTACTGATTTCTGGTCTTTTGACCGGAAGTATCGTTCTTTAAAAATTTGGATATGTGATAGAAGTGACTAACGATGTGTTTCACTGCACATTGTTAATCAAGGCAAAATTTGTAGTTCTCAAGACGCAAATTTTCGGCGAATGTCGTCTTCACGATAGAGACAGTAACCAGATTGCTTGGGGTTATATGGTCAAGTGAAGAAGCGCATACGGTGGATGCCTTGGCAGTCAGAGGCGATGAAAGACGTGGTAGCCTGCGATAAGCTTCGGGGAGTCGGCAAACAGACTTTGATCCGGAGATCTCTGAATGGGGGAACCCACCTGGCATAAGCCAGGTATCTTGTACTGAATCCATAGGTGCAAGAGGCGAACCAGGGGAACTGAAACATCTAAGTACCCTGAGGAAAAGAAATCAACCGAGATTCCCTAAGTAGTGGCGAGCGAACGGGGATTAGCCCTTAAGTTGATTAGAGTGTAGTGGAAGGCTCTGGGAAGTGCCGCCATAGTGGGTGATAGCCCCGTACACGAAACGCTCTTATCAATGAAATCGAGTAGGACGGGGCACGAGAAACCTTGTCTGAATATGGGGGGACCATCCTCCAAGGCTAAATACTACTGACTGACCGATAGTGAACCAGTACCGTGAGGGAAAGGCGAAAAGAACCCCGGAGAGGGGAGTGAAATAGAACCTGAAACCGTATGCGTACAAGCAGTGGGAGCCCACTTTGTTGGGTGACTGCGTACCTTTTGTATAATGGGTCAGCGACTTATATTCAGTGGCGAGCTTAACCGAATAGGGGAGGCGTAGCGAAAGCGAGTCTTAATAGGGCGCTTTAGTCGCTGGGTATAGACCCGAAACCGGGCGATCTATCCATGGGCAGGTTGAAGGTTAGGTAACACTGACTGGAGGACCGAACCGACTACCGTTGAAAAGTTAGCGGATGACCTGTGGATCGGAGTGAAAGGCTAATCAAGCTCGGAGATAGCTGGTTCTCCTCGAAAGCTATTTAGGTAGCGCCTCGTGTATCACTGCTGGGGGTAGAGCACTGTTTCGGCTAGGGGGTCATCCCGACTTACCAAACCGATGCAAACTCCGAATACCAGCAAGTGTCAGCACGGGAGACACACGGCGGGTGCTAACGTCCGTCGTGAAAAGGGAAACAACCCAGACCGTCAGCTAAGGTCCCAAAGTTATGGTTAAGTGGGAAACGATGTGGGAAGGCTTAGACAGCTAGGAGGTTGGCTTAGAAGCAGCCATCCTTTAAAGAAAGCGTAATAGCTCACTAGTCGAGTCGGCCTGCGCGGAAGATGTAACGGGGCTCAAACCATACACCGAAGCTACGGGTTCACATTTAGGTGTGAGCGGTAGAGGAGCGTTCTGTAAGCCTGTGAAGGTGAGTTGAGAAGCTTGCTGGAGGTATCAGAAGTGCGAATGCTGACATGAGTAACGACAATGCGAGTGAAAAACTCGCACGCCGAAAGACCAAGGTTTCCTGCGCAACGTTAATCGACGCAGGGTTAGTCGGCCCCTAAGGCGAGGCAGAAATGCGTAGTCGATGGGAAACGGGTTAATATTCCCGTACTTCTAGTTACTGCGATGGAGGGACGGAGAAGGCTAGGCCAGCACGGCGTTGGTTGTCCGTGTTTAAGGTTGTAGGCTGGTTTCTTAGGTAAATCCGGGAGATCAAGGCCGAGAGCTGATGACGAGCGTTCTTTTAGAATGCGAAGTGGTTGATGCCATGCTTCCAGGAAAAGCTTCTAAGCTTCAGGTAACTAGGAACCGTACCCCAAACCGACACAGGTGGTTAGGTAGAGAATACCAAGGCGCTTGAGAGAACTCGGGTGAAGGAACTAGGCAAAATGGCACCGTAACTTCGGGAGAAGGTGCGCCGGTGAGGGTGAAGTATTTACTACGTAAGCCTTTGTCGGTCGAAGATACCAGGCCGCTGCGACTGTTTATTAAAAACATAGCACTCTGCAAACACGAAAGTGGACGTATAGGGTGTGACGCCTGCCCGGTGCCGGAAGGTTAATTGATGGGGTTAGCGCAAGCGAAGCTCTTGATCGAAGCCCCGGTAAACGGCGGCCGTAACTATAACGGTCCTAAGGTAGCGAAATTCCTTGTCGGGTAAGTTCCGACCTGCACGAATGGCGTAACGATGGCGGCGCTGTCTCCACCCGAGACTCAGTGAAATTGAAATCGCTGTGAAGATGCAGTGTATCCGCGGCTAGACGGAAAGACCCCGTGAACCTTTACTATAGCTTTGCACTGGACTTTGAGCTTGCTTGTGTAGGATAGGTGGGAGGCTTTGAAGTGGGGACGCCAGTTCTCATGGAGCCATCCTTGAAATACCACCCTGGCAACCTTGAGGTTCTAACTCTGGCCCGTTATCCGGGTCGAGGACAGTGTATGGTGGGTAGTTTGACTGGGGCGGTCTCCTCCCAAAGAGTAACGGAGGAGTACGAAGGTGCGCTCAGACCGGTCGGAAATCGGTCGCAGAGTATAAAGGCAAAAGCGCGCTTGACTGCGAGACAGACACGTCGAGCAGGTACGAAAGTAGGTCTTAGTGATCCGGTGGTTCTGTATGGAAGGGCCATCGCTCAACGGATAAAAGGTACTCCGGGGATAACAGGCTGATACCGCCCAAGAGTTCATATCGACGGCGGTGTTTGGCACCTCGATGTCGGCTCATCACATCCTGGGGCTGAAGCCGGTCCCAAGGGTATGGCTGTTCGCCATTTAAAGTGGTACGCGAGCTGGGTTTAGAACGTCGTGAGACAGTTCGGTCCCTATCTGCCGTGGACGTTTGAGATTTGAGAGGGGCTGACCTTAGTACGAGAGGACCGGGTTGGACGAACCTCTGGTGTTCCGGTTGTCACGCCAGTGGCACTGCCGGGTAGCTATGTTCGGAAGAGATAACCGCTGAAAGCATCTAAGCGGGAAACTTGCCTCAAGATGAGATCTCACTGGGAACTTGATTCCCCTGAAGGGCCGTCGAAGACTACGACGTTGATAGGCAGGGTGTGTAAGCGTTGTGAGGCGTTGAGCTAACCTGTACTAATTGCCCGTGAGGCTTGACCATATAACACCCAAACAATTTGTGGTGTCGATGGTGAAGTCGACAGACCGAAAATTTGCGAGAACTGCAAGCCTATATCACGTATCCAGGGGATAGCGTCCATGACGAGATCCCAACCGAATTGCTTGACGACCATAGAGCGTTGGAACCACCTGATCCCATCCCGAACTCAGAAGTGAAACGACGCATCGCCGATGGTAGTGTGGTGCTTCACCATGTGAGAGTAGGTCATCGTCAAGCTCCTATACGAA
>NZ_BPLZ01000031.1 GCF_019656335.1 Pseudomonas sp. NCCP-436
GCTAACCTGTACTAATTGCCCGTGAGGCTTGACCATATAACACCCAAACAATTTGTGGTGTCGATGGTGAAGTCGACAGACCGAAAATTTGCGAGAACTGCAAGCCTCTATCACGTATCCAAGGGATAGCGTCCATGACGAGATCCCAACCGAATTGCTTGACGACCATAGAGCGTTGGAACCACCTGATCCCATCCCGAACTCAGAAGTGAAACGACGCATCGCCGATGGTAGTGTGGTGCTTCACCATGTGAGAGTAGGTCATCGTCAAGCTCCTATACGAACGCCCAGTTTGCTAACGCAGACTGGGCGTTCTTCTGTCCGCGCAAAAAATGCGGCGGGGCGTCAAACCGCTTGCCGAACCCCGATGGCGCGCCGCCGCCAACTCTCTGGGCCCTGATCGCCGAAGCGATCCAATGCAGTTCTGATGCAGCCAAAGAACTCTTGGAGTCGAAGGCGCATGCTATGTGCGTCGGACGGTTGAGTGATGGCCTATACGCTTAACGTTCAAGTCATGGGTTTTCTATGCAAGCCGAGGGCGCGTCGTTATCATTTCAGCCTTGTTCGTGGTGGGGCCTGAGATGCTGGCATTGTTGAAATTACTACAGGATGGACAATTCCATTCTGGTGAGGCCCTGGGGGGGGCGCTTGGCATCAGTCGTAGTGCCGTCTGGAAGAAGTTGCAGGGGCTGGAGCGGGAGCTTGGGGTTGAGATATTCAAGGTCCCGGGGCGTGGTTATCGATTGTCCTCACCAATGTCTCTGCTGGATGCAGATCTTATCGCTCAGGCTTCAGGCCGTGTTGGTTGGCCGGTTTCTCTTGTAACGACTATCGACTCAACCAACGCCGAGGTATTTCGGCGTCTGGAGCGTGGCGTAAAGGCACCTTTTGTGTTGTTGGCGGAGTGTCAGACTGCCGGGCGTGGACGCAGGGGGCGTGTCTGGGTCAGTCCGTTTGCCGAGAATCTTTATTGCAGCCTGGTATTGCGTGTCGATGGGGGGATGAGCCAGGTCGAGGCGTTGAGTCTGACGGTCGGCCTGGCAGTTGCTCGTGCGCTGAAGACGCTTGGTGTCGCCGCTGTGGGCTTGAAGTGGCCAAACGACGTTCTTTGGGAGGGGCGAAAGTTATCCGGCATCCTGCTGGAGTTGGCCGGAGATCCGGCTGACGTTTGTCATGTGGTAATCGGTATCGGTATCAATGTGAATATGCCGGTCGAAGCTACTGTCTCGATCGATCAGCCCTGGACATCTCTGCGGCAGTGCCTGGGCGGCTCGGTGGATCGCAATCAGCTAGCGATCGAGTTGTTGCAGCAGTTGCATATTCATCTGGAAAGACACTGGCAGGGGGGCTTTGCTGCTCTTCGTGAAGAGTGGGAGGCTCTGCATGTTTGGCGTGGTCGAACAGTGAGCTTGACTGCTGGGCAGAACACGATTGTCGGGGCAGTACTGGGCGTGGATGTGCGCGGCGGGATTCGCCTGGCTGTTGAGGGGCGGGAGCAGGTCTTCAGTGGTGGTGAACTGAGCTTGAGGTTGCAGCATGATTCTTGAGCTCGATTGCGGCAATAGTTTCATCAAATGGCGGCTGCTCTCTGCTC
Source organism: Pseudomonas sp. NCCP-436 (assembly GCF_019656335.1). Lineage (GTDB taxonomy): Bacteria > Pseudomonadota > Gammaproteobacteria > Pseudomonadales > Pseudomonadaceae > Aquipseudomonas. The sequence goes on from NZ_BPLZ01000031.1 coordinate 1,595, forward strand.
GGGAGGGTGATTGCCTCAAGGCTGGAGTGGTTGAGTCTGATCCGGAGCTCTTCGAGGCCCTCGCGCAGTTGCCTGGCCTGTCTCCTGAATACTGTCGTCTGGTCAGCGTGCGTAGCGATGTGGAAACCGGACAGTTGGTGAGTCGCCTGCGCGATGAGCTGGGCCTTCAGGTTGTCTGTGCAAAGCCTGCTCTTCAGCAGGGCGATGTGCGTAATGGCTACGCTGACTATAAGCGATTGGGCCTCGACCGCTGGTTGGCAATCCTCGGTGCTTATCGGCTCGGTCGGCGGGCCTGTCTGGTTATAGATCTGGGGACGGCAATTACGATTGATCTGGTTTCGGACGAGGGAGAGCACTTGGGAGGATTCATCTGCCCTGGATTACCGCTGATGAGAGATCTGTTGGGTACTCATACTCGGCGGATCCGATATGATCGCCAGGCTGCAGAAGAGGCTCTTTGCTCGCTTGATCCCGGGCGGGCAACGGCAGAGGCAGTTGAGCGTGGTTGTCTGCTGATGCTGCGTGCTTTTGTTGAGCAGCAGTACCAACAGGCCTGTGCGCGGTTTGCCGCCGGCTTTGATGTGTTTCTGACCGGGGGGGATGCGGAACTGGTTAGTGATATCGTGCCACGTGCCCGGGTTGTCCCGGATCTGGTATTTGTTGGGCTGGCAATCGCCTGCCCTCTGGACTGAGGTTGGGCTGTGCGCTGGACTCTGCTATTGCTCATCCTGGTTAATGCCTTTTACTACGTCTGGCACCAGCAGCAGGTGCCGCTGCGAGCGAAGGTGGTTGAGTCTTCGGTGGTCTACCCGGGGGCGCTTCAGGGAATTCGTTTGCTGGATGAAGCAGAGGTTCCGCGAGAAGATCACAAGTCGCGTTCGGATCGGTCTATGGCTGATGCGGCTGCTTGTCTCTATCTCGGCAGCTTCGAGGAACTGGAAGAAGCCAAGGTTGTACAGCAGCGCTTGCTGAGTCTGGATATCCAGGCGGATGTCCAGGGTGTCGACATGACTGCCGGTGTCGAGTACTGGGTCTATCTGCCTCCTCTGGCTTCTCGTCAGGCCTCATTGCGCCAGCTGCGTGAGCTGCAGGCGCGACGCATTGATAGCTACATCATCACTCAGGGTGACCTGGTAAATGGAATTTCTCTTGGGATATTTCCGCGCAGTGATTCGGCCGAGAGTGTCTTGCAGCGTTTGCGAGAGATTGGCTACGAGCCGCGGATGCGCGAACTGTCTCGCGCGCACCGGAGTTTTTGGGTGCGAGTAGCTCGAGAGAGTCGTCGTCTGGCTGATGAATTCCTGATGGGGCAGCTTGCGGGAGACTTTGTTGGGTTGCAGCATCAATTAATGCCGTGTGAAGGCGTTGCATTGCCGTGAGAGTTTGCATAGAATGGCGCCCGCTTCGCAGGGTGGTCAAAGTTGGTTCCCGACGAAGATGCTGTCAAATTAGCTAACCTCAAGATTTTAAATGAGAAAAAGCTTGACAGCAGGGTGGCAGATCTAGAAAATGCCGCCTCACTTTGGAGGGGTTCCCGAGCGGCCAAAGGGATCAGACTGTAAATCTGACGTCATCGACTTCGAAGGTTCGAATCCTTCCCCCTCCACCAGATTCAGCGTGAGCTGCAAGCTCCGCGGGCATAGTTCAGTGGTAGAACCTCAGCCTTCCAAGCTGATGATGCGGGTTCGATTCCCGCTGCCCGCTCCAAGTTTGTTGCTTGTGCAAAGAGTTTGGCTCATGTAGCTCAGTTGGTAGAGCACACCCTTGGTAAGGGTGAGGTCAGCGGTTCAAATCCGCTCATGAGCTCCATCTTGCAAAGGCAGATATGAAAATATCTGCCTTTGTTTTAATGGTTGCGTGGCTTGCTCAATTCTTCGCTAGGAGACGGTCAAGATGGCTAAAGAGAAATTTGAACGTAACAAACCGCACCTCAACGTTGGCACCATCGGTCACGTTGACCACGGTAAGACCACTCTGACCGCTGCCATCGCGACCGTCTGCGCCAAGACCTGGGGCGGTGAGGCCAAAGGTTACGACCAGATCGATAACGCGCCGGAAGAGAAGGCTCGTGGTATCACCATCAACACCTCGCACGTAGAGTACGACTCCCCTGTTCGTCACTACGCGCACGTTGACTGCCCCGGCCACGCCGACTACGTGAAGAACATGATCACCGGTGCTGCCCAGATGGACGGTGCGATCCTGGTTTGTTCGGCTGCTGACGGTCCCATGCCGCAAACTCGTGAACACATCCTGCTGTCCCGTCAGGTTGGTGTTCCGTACATTGTCGTGTTCCTGAACAAGGCCGACATGGTTGACGACGCTGAGCTGCT
>NZ_BPLZ01000032.1 GCF_019656335.1 Pseudomonas sp. NCCP-436
TGCGCTCCGGCTCCTGCGCGGTGAAGTCGCGCTCCAGCAGGTTTTTCACGCCTGCTGGACGGCTACTGGCGACTCTTCCAAAGCCACGTCTCTTACGGCGAGGCCAGCCTTGAATGCGCTCGGCCGCAATCAGGCGAGCAACGCGGTTCAGGCTGACGGTTTCCTCGTCGAGAAGATCCTCGTGCATCCGGGGCGCTCCGATCACACCACGGCTGTCCTCGTGAATCTCCCGAATGCGCCTCACCAGGCGCGCATTTTCTTGAGCCCGCAGGCTTGGTTCGCGATCCTGCCAGGCGTAATAGCCACTAGCAGAAACCTTCAGGCAACGGCACATCAGTCGTACCGGGTACTCGTTGCGACAGCGCTGGATCACCGTGTACCGCTCGATGACTCCTTGGCAAAGTACGCTGCCGCGTCTCTTAAAAAATCGCGTTCCTTGGTGACTCGGGCCAGCTCGCGTTTGAGGCGGGCAAGCTCCTCATCCCGCGGATTTCCCGTTCCTGGGAAGGCTTTCTCCATCCCCGGTTGTGCTTCCCGAACCCAGCGGTTTAGCAAGCTCGGGGCCACCCCAATCTCTTGGGCAATTTGGCGGCAACTGGTCTCTGAACGACGAGCCAGTTCAACGGCTTCCCGCTTGAATTCGGGACTGTATTTCTTGCGTTTCATGAACACTCCTTCTGCTCGATATGAGCTTACTCGAAAGTGTCCGTGTTAACGGGGTAGAACCCCACGTACTGCGGCACACCTTCGCCAGTCACTTCGTCATGCGGGGCGGAAACATCCTTACGCTGCAGAAAATCCTGGGGCATACGTCGCTGGCAATGACCATGCGTTATGCGCACCTGTCGCCTGATCACCTGCAGGACGCATTGAGGCTGAACCCACTGATTGATGACCCACTTTCAGCTCCTGGCATGCGGGAATCCATCAAGGAAGGCATGGCCGAACCTGTAGCCGATTGCGCTAAGGAGTTGGACTGGTGATTGAGCATACAAGGGCTTTCGACACTTTTTCGACACCTGCCGAAAGCCAAAAAGCAAAAAGCCCCGAAAACTTGTTAGCTTTCAGGGCTTTAGGTATTGCGAAAGTGGCGGTGAAGAAGAGATTCGAACTCTTGATACGGTTTCCCGTATACACACTTTCCAGGCGTGCTCCTTCAACCACTCGGACACTTCACCGGATCTCGACGCTCTGGCGTTTAGCCTGTCGAGGCGCGCTAATTTATTCGAAAGCACAGCCCTTGGCAAACACTTTTTTTAAAAAATTCATGCGCTTAAGGCTGATGCACTTCCTCAGGTTCATCAAGGCGCAAGCCCCGGGACTATCTGGCCGGACACAGAGAGTACATAGAGTGGCCATACGCTACCTCCAGTCATCCCGCAGAAGGCTCGAGCAGTCGTCATATTGCTGTCAGGCGTGGTTGTGACAGATCAGAGTATCTGACTCACCAGTCAGTCACGGTGCTTTACCCGAGGCATTCGGCTGAGTACCTTTTGGCCACTTCCGCCTTGCGGCACTAACAAGGAAACTACCATGAGCGACCTGATCAGCTACCTATTTAAGGATGGCATCGCCACCCTCACCCTGAGCAACGGCAAGGTAAATGCCATCTCCCCTGATGTGATTGCCGCTTTCAATAGCGCTCTGGATCGTGCGGAACAGGATCGCGCTATCGTCATTATCACCGGTCAGCCCGGTATTCTTTCCGGTGGCTACGATCTGAAAGTGATGACCTCCGGCCCTCAGAACGCAATCAACCTGGTGGCGGCTGGCTCCACGCTGGCGCGCCGCATGCTAGCCCATCCTTACCCGATCATCATCGCCTGCCCGGGACATGCTGTGGCTAAGGGGGCTTTTCTGCTGCTCTCGGCGGATTATCGTATCGGCGTAGAGGGGCCGTTCACTATCGGCCTGAACGAAGTTCAGATTGGCATGACCATGCATCACGTGGGAATTGAGCTGGCGCGTGATCGACTGCGCAAATCCGCGTTCAACCGCTCAGTGATCAATGGCGAGATGTTTGATCCGGCCGGGGCTGTCGAAGCCGGTTTCCTGGATAAGGTAGTACCAGCGCAAGAGCTGATGCCAACTGCACTGGCTGTAGCCCAACAGATGAAGAAGATCAATATGACAGCCCACCGCAATACCAAGCTAAAGGTACGCAATGGCCTCTTGGAAACCCTCGATGCAGCCATTGAGCGGGATCGCCAGCACCCTTTGTAAGCCCCACCATCATACCCTGCCACGCTCTCAGAACGGCAGGGTATTTCCATCTCAGCCGGAGTAATCCAGTGCAACCCAGTTGCGGCCCAACGCCTGAGCCAGTACGCAGCCCGGCGCATCCAATTGGTCATTGAAATGGATTGGCAACAGGGTGGTCTCGCCTTCCGCTGTTCCGTTTCTCTCCGTCAGCCACTGCAGCCTGCCGCAGTTCGGGGTCTCCACAACGTAGCTGGCAGCAACTCGCGAATGGTGGCCAGGCAGGCGCATGATGTCCAACACTCTGCCTGCTTCCTCAATGCGCCGACCATCGGCAATCACTACAGCCCATGCCTGTTCGCCCTCAATCACCAGATAGGCGCCACTGGGCTGTGGACGCTCGATCTGAGGCTGGGCGCAGCCTCCAAGCAAGATCAGCAGCATTGCCATGATTAGTCTCTGTTGCATTGCCGACACCTCTGTGCAGAACTCCCACGGGCGTTATTGACATCTGAGTAATGCCACTATCACTTAATACTGTTTGTATGTACAGTATTTTTTGATTGGACTATATCCGGGTACAAAGTCGAGTGCGCAGGAGCGAATCATGCTGGACGTACTGCAGCTGAAACAGCGGGTGAGCCGCATGCCGCTGGAGTGCGTGCGGGGGATGATCGACGAACTGATTCTTGAGGGAATAGTTACGGGGAACCGCACGCCCTTCAATCGCCAGCACTTCAATACTTGCTTCGCCGAGATCGAGGCGTTGCTGCAGCGTGCCGGCTATCATCGGCGGCTGGATGTGGTCAGTTATCAAGGCCTGGCTTATGCCCTGTTTGATCCGACGCGCTGGGATGCTGTTGAAGTGCTACGTTGGCTGCGTGACTTTGTTGAAGGGGGACATCCGGCATCCTGATAGCAGCATCGCTCGCCAGAGATACAAGAAGGAGCTCTCGCGAGGTTTAAGACGAGCATTTTTATGCAGTTTCATCCTGTGCTTTGGGGAGTGCTGCCAATGCTCTGGATGAGTCCCCTGGTTAGCGAGCACGGTTACGGCGATTTTCAAGGTAGTTGTCGCGTGAGCGTATCACGCTGCCTTTGATGTTTGCTGCAGTACCGCTTCCCGCTCCGGGTTCAGGCACACGATTGGTGCCAGCACCCAGTTCCTGATGTTGCCGCT
>NZ_BPLZ01000033.1 GCF_019656335.1 Pseudomonas sp. NCCP-436
CACATGCCGCATTCGGTGGCTACAAGAAGTCCGGCGTCGGCCGCGAAACCCACAAGATGATGCTCGACCACTACCAGCAGACCAAGAACCTGCTGGTCAGCTACGACATCAATCCGCTGGGATTCTTCTAACTCTGTGCCCTGAGGGCTGCTCTGCAGCCCTTTTGCGAGGAAAGGTCTCTCTCACAGGGTCGGCACATGCTCCCTGGGAGAGCGGCCTTTTTTGCAATCGCCCCGAGCAGATAGACGCCAACGGAGCCGAGATGAAAATCACCTACAAGGTCAGCCTTGCTGCTGCCTGCGTATTGTTGGTTACCACCAGCTTGTTGTCGCTGGCCCAGGTGAGCCAGGTACGCAGCGTTCTACGTACACAAGCCGAACAACAGATCCGCGAGTCCAGCACCGCCGTTGCCAGACAGATTGAGAACTGGTTAAACGGCAAGCTGCACCTCATGGACCTGACCGTGCAGAACATCGAAAGCCCATCGAGTCCTGAATCCATCCAGCGCACCATCAACGCGCCGCTGCTGAAAAAGGAGTTTGCGCTGGTGTTTGGCGCGCTGCAGGTCGATGGCAAGCCAATTGGCAACTCCGCCAGCTGGCGCCCCAGCGCAGATTACGACGGTCGCTCGCGACCATGGTATGCAACCGGTGCCGGCAGCAGAGAGGCCGTTCTGACCCAGCCCTACCAGGACTCTTCAAGCGGGCGCCTACTGATTTCCGCCGTCACCCGCATCACCGAAAACGGTCGTTTCCTTGGTGTATTGGGTGGCGATATCCATCTCGATACCGTCACTGACACCATCAACACTCTGGACTTCAGCGGCGCCGGCTATGCCTTTTTGCTGAACCACGACGGCCACATCATTTCTCACCCGGATTCCGAGCTTAATGGCAAGTCCTACAGCTCTCTGTTCGGCGGTGCCCAGCCACCTCTGGAAAGCCAGCTGCAGCCCCTGACGGTCGATGGCAAACAACTTCTGCTGTGGTTCACGCCCCTATCCAACCTTTCCGGTACCCAGTGGTACATCGGCGTAGTACTGGACGAGTCCACCATAATGACTGCCAGTCATAAGCTGAGCTGGCGAGCGACCCTCGGCACGCTACTGGGGGCAGTGTGCAGCCTACTTGCACTGGGCCTGCTTGTGCGTCACCTGCTCAAGCCTCTGGATAGCCTCAAGGTTTCTCTGGCCGAAATAAATCGCGGTGACGGTGACCTCACCCGGCAGCTTCCCGTATCCGGCAAAGACGAAGTGGCCGAGGTTTCCGTGGAGTTCAACCAGTTCCTGAACAGCCTCAAGACGCTGATCGGCGACGTGCTGCAGACCTCGCAACAGGTTCGCCAGAGCACCACGAGCACCTCTCTTGAAGCCAATCAGACCGCTAGGCGCGTGCAATCGCAGCTGCAAGAACTGGATCAGTTGGCCGCCGCCATGAACGAAATGGCTTCAAGCGCCGAAGATGTCGCGCGCAACGCCGAGGCTGCCGCCCAAGCTGCACAGGCCGCCCAAGCGCAGACCGAAAAAGGCGTGACACTGGTGTCGCGCTCAACCAGCGCGATCAACAGTCTCGCGGAAGAGATGAACAGTACTGGCGAGGCCATCAATGAACTCTCCAGTCTTAGCAACAGTATCGAGTCGATCCTCTCGGTAATCACCAGCATCGCCGACCAGACCAACCTGCTGGCGCTCAACGCAGCCATCGAGGCGGCACGCGCCGGAGAGTCCGGGCGCGGGTTCGCGGTGGTAGCCGACGAGGTGCGCTCGCTGGCTTCACGCACACAGCAGTCGACCCAGGAAATCCGCCTGATGATTGACCAGCTGCAGTCCGGTGTACGCCAGGCTCAGACGCGCATGCAGCAAAGCCGGGACGCAGCCAGCAAAACAGCGGAAGACGCCAACGCAGCCAACGAGACGCTGGCCCGTATTCGCGAAGCGATATTCCGCATTAACGACATGAATCTGCAGATCGCCGCCGCCGCTGAAGAGCAGAGCGCGACCAGCGAAGAGATCAATCGCAACACCACCAATATTCGCGACATCGGGCTGGAGGTCTCCGAGGGTGCGCAGCAGCAGGTCAACCAGTGCTCGGAAATGGTCGAGCACGTAGGGCAACAGGATCTTCTGCTGCGTCGTTTCCGGATTTGAACAGCCCGTGCTATCAATGCGCGCATTACAACAACTCAGATACCGAGGTAGATAGACATGAGTGCGGCCCCCCTTTACCCCGTATGCCCCGAAGTTGCGGCTACGACCCTGACCGACGAGGCCACCTATAAGGCCATGTATCAGCAGTCGGTGGTCAACCCCGAAGGCTTCTGGCGCGAACAAGGCAAGCGCATCGACTGGATCAAGCCTTACACCAAGGTCAAGCGGA
>NZ_BPLZ01000034.1 GCF_019656335.1 Pseudomonas sp. NCCP-436
CACGCCGCAAACTGCGACTGCTCTGTGTGCTGGGTAAACCGCACCTGGGAACCGCCCAAGCCTGCTATCTCCCGATCCACACCATGCACCGAGTGCCGCCCCGCGCAATGGTCCAAGGTAAATGGTCGGACCCACGTTACGCCGGCCTATACCTGCGAGAAACACACGCCACCGAGCCGACCGCCGAAGTATTGGAGCGTTGTGCTCGACACCGGCAAGCCAACGCCCTTCGTGCCCCTGCGCGAACCGTTCGAACTGGTGGGGTGATCGCATGAGACAGCCATCTGCCCTGGTCGCCTGCGAATTTTCCGGCCGCGTCCGCGATGCCCTTACCCGTGTCGGCTTCCGCGCCGTCAGCTGCGACCTGATGCCATCCGAAACCGAGGGTGAACACATCCAGGGTGACGTGCTGGAAGTGCTCGACCGTGGCTGGGATCTGCTGATCGCCCATCCGCCATGCACCGACCTGGCCGTATCGGGTGCCCGCCACTTCGCGGCCAAGATCGCGGACGGTCGTCAGGCCCGAGCCCTGCATTTCGTCCGTGCCCTGCTGGCGGCACCGATTCCGTTCAAGGCCCTGGAGAACCCTAAGTCGGTGATCTCCAGCCACATCCGCAAGCCGGATCAGATCGTCCAGCCGTGGATGTTCGGCCACGGCGAGTGCAAGGAAACCCATTTCTGGCTGGAAAACCTGCCGCTGCTCCGGCCCACCGAGATTGTCGAAGGCCGCGCTCCGGTGGTGCATTACATGGCACCGGGGCCGGATCGCTGGAAGAACCGTTCCCGCACCTATCAGGGCATCGCCGATGCCATCGCCGATCAATGGGGCCGTCATGTCATCGACGTGCTGAACGGCAAGGTGCGGGAGGCGGTGCCATGTCAGGCCAGCCTGGATCTGCTGGATGTGCGGGCATGATCGTTCTCGACCTGCCTTCGCTGCTGATCCTTGGCCTGCTGCTGATCAACTGTCTGGTGGTCGGCTACTGGTTTGGCCGTATGGACGGCTCCCGCGTCGGCAGCGACCAGCAAACCTCGTCGCCTCCGGCGTCCGTGACTGGCCCGCGCGGTCTGCCTGACCGAACCGCGCAATCCCCGCCAGTCGCGGTCGGCGGTGGCGAAACGGGATGACAAGGGCCGCGGCCCTTGGTGTTGAACCAAACCCGCTGCACCAGCGGCGCTAACTGAAAACCTCGGCAAGTCGAGAAAACCACCTCGGGCAAAAAACGAAAGTTTGCCCGTGTGGACTCGCTCGGCCTGCTGAAAGGCAAACCCGCGCAATAAGGCGCAACCAAGCGAGGAAACACAACATGGCACGCACCACTATGGAACTGGCATTCATCAGCGCTGAGCGCGTGAAGTTCGACAACGTGGACCTGGTCAAGCTGTACCTGGGCGACGAACCGGACGGCGAAAAGGACGTGGGTATTTCGCTGCTCTCGATGCAAGTCTCCGAAGACGTCCGCGAAGAAGTGTGGAACGCCTGCAAAGGCCTCGACGTGCTGGAAACCGCCCGCGTAACCGTCGAGATCGAACGCGGCTCCAAGAACGCCGGCAAGTTCATCGTCCTGCACGTCGAGTCTGCCAAGCTGGCTCAGGCCAGCAAACCGGCCCCGCAAGCCGCCCAACAGCAGCAACAGGTGAAGGCCAACTAACCGGGAGGGGCGGCCATGCTGATCGAAGATCGGGTTTTCTGCGACTGCTGCGGAAACGATATGGGCAAGCTTATGGCGCTGCCTGCGCCGCAAAGCGACCTGCTGCCTGATCTTCGTCTGCCGCCTCATTTCGCAGTCTGTCCTGACTGCGAGCCCTTCGAATCTGACA
>NZ_BPLZ01000035.1 GCF_019656335.1 Pseudomonas sp. NCCP-436
TCGTCCTTGTTGATCGCAACGATCACCTTGGAATCCTTCATGCCAGCCAGATGCTGGATCGCACCGGAGATACCAACGGCGATGTACAGCTGCGGCGCAACGATCTTGCCGGTCTGACCCACCTGCATGTCGTTCGGCACAAAGCCGGCGTCAACGGCAGCGCGGGAAGCACCAACCGCAGCACCCAGCTTGTCGGCCAGAGCGTACAGGTGCTTGAAGTTGTCACCGTTGCCCATACCGCGACCACCGGAAACGACGATCTTGGCGGCGGTCAGTTCCGGACGATCGGACTTGGCCAGCTCTTCGCCAACGAAGGCGGACTTGCCGGCATCGGCCGGGCCGGAGACAGCCTCAACGGCAGCAGAACCACCTTCGCCAGCAGCGGCATCGAAACCGGTGGTACGCACGGTGATCACCTTGACGGCAGCCGAGGACTGCACGGTGGCGATGGCGTTACCGGCGTAGATCGGGCGCTTGAACGTGTCAGCGCTCTCGACGGCGATGATCTCGGAGATCTGGTCGACATCCAGCAGAGCGGCAACGCGCGGCAGGTAGTTCTTGCCGTTGGTGGTAGCAGCCGCCAGCACATGGCTGTAGTTCTTGCCCAGTTCGGCGATCAGCGGCGCGACGTTCTCCGGCAGCTGGTGGGCGTAGGCAGCGTTGTCAGCCAGCAGCACTTTGGCTACGCCAGCAACCTTGGCAGCAGCTTCAGCGGCAGCAGAGGCGTTGCTGCCGGCAACCAGCACGTGGATGTCGCCGCCGATCTGCTGGGCAGCAGTCACGACGTTCAGGGTGGCAGGCGCCAGAGCAGCGTTGCTGTGTTCAGCGATAACCAGAATAGCCATTTAGATTACCTTCGCCTCGTTCTTCAGTTTCTCGACCAGTTCAGCCACGGACTTGACCTTGATGCCGGCGCTGCGGGCAGCCGGTGCCTCAACCTTCAGCGTCTTGACTGTCGAGGCTGTGGAAACGCCCAGCGCATCCGGGGTAACGGTTTCCAGCGGCTTCTTCTTGGCCTTCATGATATTCGGCAGCGACGCGTAGCGCGGCTCGTTCAGGCGCAGATCCGTGGTGACGATGGCCGGCAGGCTCAGGGCCACGGTTTGCAGACCGCCGTCGATCTCGCGGGTCACATTGACCTTGTCACCTGCGACCTCAACCTTGGAGGCGAAAGTACCCTGGGCGTAGCCGCTCAGCGCAGCGAGCATCTGGCCAGTCTGGTTGTTGTCGCTGTCGATGGCCTGCTTGCCGAGGATCACCAGTTGCGGCTGCTCCTTGTCGACCACGGCCTTGAGCAGCTTGGCCACCGCCAGGGAGTTCAGTTCGTCACTGGATTCGACCAGGATGGCACGGTCGGCACCCAGCGCCAGCGCGGTACGCAGTTGCTCCTGGGCAGCGCTCGGACCAATGGAGACGACAACGATTTCGCTGGCTACGCCCTTCTCTTTCAGGCGTACAGCCTCTTCCACAGCGATTTCGCAGAAGGGGTTCATGGACATCTTGACGTTGGCGAGGTCGACGCCGCTGTTGTCCGCCTTGACGCGAACCTTGACGTTGTAGTCAACCACTCGTTTGACAGCTACAAG
>NZ_BPLZ01000036.1 GCF_019656335.1 Pseudomonas sp. NCCP-436
CACTTCGGCGGTACCCATGCGGTGACCGGAAACGTTGATTACGTCATCCACACGGCCGGTGATCCACCAGTAGCCGTCTTCATCGCGACGGGCGCCGTCACCGGTGAAGTACATGCCCTTGAAGGTGTTGAAGTAGGTTTCCACGAAACGATCATGGTCGCCGTACAGGGTGCGCGCCTGGCCCGGCCAGGAGTCGAGGATCACCAGGTTGCCTTCGCCCGGACCGTCGATGATATTGCCCAGGTTGTCCACCAGCGCCGGCACCACACCGAAGAACGGCCGTGCCGCCGAACCCGGCTTGAGCGCATGGGCCCCCGGCAGCGGGGTCATCAGACAGGCGCCGGTTTCGGTCTGCCACCAGGTATCGACGATAGGGCAACGCTCCTGGCCGACGTTCTCGTAGTACCACTGCCAGGCTTCCGGGTTGATCGGCTCACCCACCGAGCCCAGCAGGCGCAGGCTGGAGCCGTCGGCGCCTTCGACCGCGGCCTTGCCTTCGGCCATCATGGCGCGGATGGCGGTCGGCGCGGTGTAGAGGATGTTGACCTTGTGCTTGTCGACGATCTGCGCCACGCGGCGCACGTCCGGGTAGTTCGGCACCCCCTCGAACATCAGGGTGGTAGCGCCGTTGGCCAGCGGGCCGTAGACCAGGTAGCTGTGGCCGGTGACCCAGCCGATGTCGGCGGTGCACCAGAACACCTCGCCCGGGCGGTAGTCGAATACCCGCTCATGGGTCAGCGAGGCATACACCAGGTAGCCGCCGGTGGTGTGCAGTACACCCTTGGGCTTGCCGGTGGAACCGGAGGTATAGAGGATGAACAGCGGCTCTTCGGCGCCCATCTCCTTCGGCGCACAAACGCTGCCCGCCACTTTCATCAGGTCTTCGTACCAGATGTCACGATGCTGGTTCCACTTGATGTCGCCGCCGGTACGCTTGACCACGATGACTTTCTGGATGCTGCGGGTCTCGGGGTTGGTCAGGGCGTCGTCGACGTTGGCCTTCAGCGGCACCTTCCTGCCGCCGCGCAAGCCTTCATCGGCAGTGATGACCACCTTGGACTCGCAATCGATGATGCGCCCGGCCAGCGCTTCGGGAGAGAAGCCGCCGAATACCACCGAGTGGATCGCACCGATGCGCGCGCAGGCCAGCATGGCGACAACGGCTTCCGGAATCATCGGCATGTAGATGGTTACCCGGTCACCACGGTGCACGTCCTGGCCACGCAGGGCGTTGGCGAACTTGCAGACCTGCTCGTGCAGTTCGCGGTAGGAGATGATGCGATGCTCGGAAGGATCGTCGCCTTCCCAGATGATTGCCGGCTGGTCGCCGCGTTCTTCCAGATGGCGATCCAGGCAGTTGTAGGAGACGTTCAGGGTGCCGTCGCCAAACCATTTGATGTCGACGTGGTGGTCGTCGAAGGAAGTCCGCTTGACCTTGGTGTAAGGCTTGATCCAGTCGATGCGCTTGCCTTGTTCGCGCCAGAAGCCTTCGGGGTTGACCACCGACTGCTGATACATGGCCTTATAGGTGGCCTCGTCGGTCAGGGTCGT
>NZ_BPLZ01000037.1 GCF_019656335.1 Pseudomonas sp. NCCP-436
AAGAATCCCAGCGGATTGATGTCGTAGCTGACCAGCAGGTTCTTGGTCTGCTGGTAGTGGTCGAGCATCATCTTGTGGGTTTCGCGGCCGACGCCGGACTTCTTGTAGCCACCGAATGCGGCATGTGCCGGGTACAGGTGGTAGCAGTTGGTCCATACGCGGCCGGCCTTGATGCCACGGCCCATGCGGTAGGCGATGTTGATATCGCGGCTCCACACGCCGGCGCCCAGGCCGAACTCGGTGTCGTTGGCAATGGCCAGCGCTTCGGCTTCGTCCTTGAAGGTGGTCACGCCGATCACCGGGCCGAAGATTTCCTCCTGGAACACGCGCATCTTGTTGTGACCCTTGAGCAGGGTCGGCTGGATGTAATAGCCGCTGGCCAGGTCGCCTTCGAGCTTCTCGGCAGCGCCGCCGGTCAGTACCTCGGCACCTTCCTGCTGGGCGATTTCCAGGTAGCTGAGGATCTTGTCGAACTGCTGCTGCGAGGCCTGGGCACCGACCATGGTCTCGGTATCCAGCGGGTTGCCACGGCGGATCTGCTTGATCTTCTTCATCACCTCGGCCATGAACGGCTCGTAGATGGACTCCTGCACCAGCGCGCGCGACGGGCAGGTGCACACTTCGCCCTGGTTGAAGAAGCCCAGCACCAGACCTTCGGCGGCCTTCTCGATGAACGCCGGCTCGGCGCGCATGATGTCCTCGAAGAAGATGTTCGGCGATTTGCCGCCCAGCTCGACGGTGGACGGAATGATGTTCTCGGCGGCGCACTTCATGATGTGCGAACCGACCGGAGTGGAGCCGGTGAAGGCGATCTTGGCGATGCGGGTGCTGGTGGCCAGCGCTTCACCGGCCTCACGGCCAAAGCCCTGGACGATGTTGAGTACGCCCGGCGGCAGCAGGTCACCGATCAGCTCGATCAGCACGGTGATGGAGAACGGCGTCTGCTCGGCCGGCTTCATGACGATGGCGTTGCCGGCGGCCAGGGCCGGAGCCAGTTTCCAGGCGGCCATCAGCAGCGGGAAGTTCCACGGAATGATCTGTCCGACCACACCCAGCGGCTCGTGGAAGTGATAGGCGACGGTGCCGTCGTTGATCTCGGCGGTGCTGCCTTCCTGGGCGCGGATGCAGCCGGCGAAGTAGCGGAAGTGGTCGGCGGACAGTGGCACGTCAGCGTTGAGGGTTTCGCGCACGGCCTTGCCGTTGTCCCAGGTTTCGGCCACGGCCAGCAGTTCGAGGTTGGCCTCGATGCGATCGGCGATCTTCAGCAGGATGTTGGCGCGCTCCTGGACGCTGGTGCGGCCCCAGGCATCGGCGGCGGCGTGAGCGGCATCGAGGGCCTTGTCGATATCGGCGGCGTTGGAACGGGGGAATTCGCCGATTACCGAGCCATCGACCGGGCTGGTGTTGGTGAAGTACTGGCCGCTGAGCGGGGCGACGAACTCACCGCCGATGTAGTTGCCATAGCGCGGCTTGAGGGTAACGAGGGAGCCTGGGGTACCCGGTTT
>NZ_BPLZ01000038.1 GCF_019656335.1 Pseudomonas sp. NCCP-436
CAGGCATTACTGATGCCACCCTGTATGCTTGGCGCAAACAGGCCAGAGCAGCGGGAGCAGTGGTGCCGGCAGATGGACAGCAGGCCGACCAGTGGTCGAGCCAGGACAAGTTTCGGGTGGTGCTGGAAAGCGCCAGCCTCAATGCGGCTGAGCTGGCGGAGTACTGCCGGCGCAAAGGCCTGTATGTCGAGCAGATCAACGCCTGGCGCGAAGCCTGCGAGCAGGCCAACAGCCTGGCTCAGCCGAGCAAGACCCGGCGCGAACGCGAAGAGGAAAAGGCCGCGAAGAAGCGCATCAAGCAGCTGGAGCGTGAACTGCGGCGCAAGGATGCGGCGCTGGCAGAAACCGCGGCTCTGCTGGTGTTGCGAAAAAAAGCCGAGGCGCTCTGGGGGAAGGACGAGGACGAATGATCAGCGCCCCGGATCGCCGTGAAACGCTGCAGTTGATCGAGGACGCCGTGGCGGCGGGAGCGCGGCGGGCGCAGGCCTGCGCCGAACTGGGCCTGTCGCTGCGCAGCCTACAGCGCTGGCAGCACTGCCCGGAGGATCGGCGTCCTTCGGCACAACAAGCTGAGCCGGCCAACAAGCTGACCCCGCAAGAGCGCCGCCGCGTGCTGGAGGTCGCCAACCAGCCCGAGTTTGCCAGCCTGCCGCCGCAGCAGATCGTGGCGCGGCTGGCCGATCAGGGCACCTGGCTGGCCTCGGAGTCGACCTTTTACCGGTTGCTGAAGGACGCCGAACAGCAGCATCCGCGCGGTCGTAGCCGCCCACCGGTGAAACGAGCGCTGACGACCCATGTGGCCGACGGCCCGAACCAGCTGTGGTGCTGGGACATCACCTGGCTGCCGACCACGGTCAAGGGCCGTTACTTCTACTGGTACATGATCAAGGACGTCTACAGCCGGAAGCTGGTGGCCAACGAGGTGCATGAAAGTGAAAGCGCCGAGCAGGCCGCCCAGCTGCTACGCCAGGCCTGCCTACGTGAACAGCGGGCAGGCCAGCCGCTGGTACTGCACTCGGACAACGGCAGCGCGATGAAGGGCTCGACCATGCTGGCGGCCATGCAGAACCTGGGTGTGATGCCCTCGTTCAGCCGCCCGCGGGTGAGCAATGACAACGCCTATGCCGAGGCCTTGTTCCGCACGGCGAAGTACTGCCCGCTGTGGCCGGAGCGGCCCTTCGACACGCTGGAGCAGGCCAGGAACTGGGTGAACAGCTTCGTGGCCTGGTACAACCATGAACATCGCCACAGCGCCCTGAAGTTCGTGACCCCGGCGCAGCGACATACTGGCCAGGCGGAAGAGTTGCTGCGCAAGCGTATCGAGCTGTACGAGGCGGCGCGTGCACGGCACCCGGAGCGCTGGAGCGGCAACATCAGGAACTGGGTGCTGGCACCAATCGTGTGCCTGAACCCGGAGCGGGAAGCGGTACTGCAGCAAACATCAAAGGCAGCGTGATACGCTCACGCGACAACTACCTTGAAAATCGCCG
>NZ_BPLZ01000039.1 GCF_019656335.1 Pseudomonas sp. NCCP-436
CCAGGTCAGATCCAGGCACTTGCGTGCCTTTTCCACCAACTCGTCAATCTCCGCCTCGCTGATTACCAGCGGTGGTGCAATGATCATGGTGTCGCCCACTGCACGCATCACCAGCCCGTTGTCGAAACAGTGACCACGGCAGATCATGCCCACACCAACCTCACCCGGATAACGCTGGCGTTTGGCCTTGTCCTGCACCAGCTCGATGGCACCCAGCATGCCGAGACCGCGCACTTCACCCACCAGCGGATGATCCGCCAGCTCGCGCAGACGCTTTTGCAAATACGGTGCCGTTTTTTCCCGCACGCGTTCGACGATGCCTTCTTCGCGGAGAATCCGCAGGTTCTCCAGACCCACCGCCGCCGCCACCGGGTGGCCGGAATAGGTGAAGCCATGGTTGAAGTCGCCGTGTGCCTCGATCACATCGAACACTTTGTCGCTGACGATCAGCCCGCCCATCGGCACGTAGCCCGAGGTCAGCCCCTTGGCAATGGTCATCAGATCCGGCTTGAGCCCGTAGTACTGGCTGCCGAACCATTCCCCGGTACGGCCGAAACCGCAGATCACTTCGTCGGCGACAAACAGAATGTCGTATTTGGCGAGAATCTCGCGAATACGCGGCCAGTAGCTCTGCGGCGGCACAATGACGCCACCGGCCCCCTGCACCGGCTCGGCGATGAACGCCGCCACCTTGTCCTCGCCCAGTTCGAGGATCTTCTTCTCCAGTTGATCCGCGGCCCAGATGCCGAACTCCTCCGGACTCATCTCGCCACCCTCGGCGAACCAGTATGGCTGCGGGATGTGCGCGATTCCCGGAATCGGCAGGTCGCCCTGCTCGTGCATGAACTTCATGCCGCCAAGGCTGGCTCCCGCTACGGTGGAGCCGTGGTAGCCGTTCTCACGGCCGATGATGACTTTCTTCTCCGGCTGCCCCTTGCATGCCCAGTAATGGCGTACCAGACGCAGCATGGTGTCGTTGCCTTCGGAGCCCGAGCCGGTGAAGAACACGTGGTTCATCCCTTCCGGAGCCAGCTCGGAAATGGCCTGGGACAGCTCCAGGACCGGCGGATGCGCAGTCTGGAAGAAGGTGTTGTAGAACGGCAGCTGGCGCATCTGGGCACTGGCCGCCTCGACCAGCTCCTCGCGGCCATAACCCACAGCCACGCACCACAGGCCGGCCATGCCGTCGAGGATTTTGTTGCCCTCGCTGTCCCACAGGTGTACGCCCTTCGCCTCGGTGATGATGCGCGGGCCCTTCTCGTGCAGCTGGCGGTAGTCGCTGAAGGGCGCCAAATGGTGGGCCCGGCTCAGAGCCTGCCAGTG
>NZ_BPLZ01000040.1 GCF_019656335.1 Pseudomonas sp. NCCP-436
TGTAGTGGTCTACTGATCCCGGACATCCATTTAGGGCGAGAATGCTTGCCATAGAGAGGTGTCTGATGACCAAACAACGTCGTTCCTTTACGCCCGAGTTCAAGCGAGAGGCCGCCGGCCTGGTGCTCGATCAGGGCTACAGCCATATCGAAGCAGCTCACTCGCTGGGGCTGGTTGAATCAGCGCTTCGTCGCTGGGTGAAACAGCTCCAAGAAGAGCGCCAGGGTGTTACCCCGAAGAGCAAGGCATTGACTCCCGAACAGCAGAAAATCCAGGAGCTGGAAGCCAGGATCGACCGGCTGGAACGGGAGAAAGCGATCCTAAAAAAGGCTACCGCTCTCTTGATGTCGGACGAGTTCAATCGTACGCGCTGATAGACCAGTTGAGTGAGCGGGAGTCGGTGGAAGTGGTCTGTTCAGCCTTCGACGTGGTGCGGTCTTGCTACTACGCCCATCGCCTTCGACGCTGCCGTGTTGATGCACGCCGGGTTGCCCTGCGCAGTCAGGTCAATCAACTGTTCAACCAGAGTCGAGGATCAGCGGGCAGTCGCAGCATCCTGGGCATGCTGCGCGAGGATGGCGTAAGCATTGGCCGCTTTCGCGTGCGTCGGTTGATGCGCGAGTTGGGCCTGGTCAGCAAGCAACCAGGCTCGCACGCATACAAGCAGGCTACGGTTGAGCGGCCAGATATCCCGAACCGGTTGAACCGCGAGTTCACCCCCGAAAAGCCCAATCAGGTGTGGTGCGGCGACATCACCTACATCTGGGCGCAAGGTCGCTGGCATTACTTGGCGGCGGTGCTGGATCTGCATGCACGTCGAGTAATTGGCTGGGCATTTTCTCCCAAGCCGGATGCAGAGCTGGTGATCAAGGCGCTGGATATGGCCTACGAGCAACGAGGCAAACCGCAGCAGGTGCTGTTCCATTCCGATCAGGGCAGCCAATACGCCAGCCGCCTGTTTCGGCAGCGGTTGTGGCGATATCGGATGGAGCAGAGCATGAGTCGCCGGGGCAACTGTTGGGATAACTCACCGATGGAGCGATTGTTCCGCAGCTTGAAATCCGAATGGATTCCGGCGACAGGCTACGTTACCGCTTCGGAAGCTCAACGGGACATCAGTCATTACCTGATGCACCGTTACAACTGGATCAGGCCTCATCAGTTCAACGACGGACTGCCACCTGCGGTGGCCGAAGAAAAACTTAACCCACTGTCCGGGATGGGTTGACCACTACA
>NZ_BPLZ01000041.1 GCF_019656335.1 Pseudomonas sp. NCCP-436
GTCCGGCTGCCGAACTGGAGGAGCTGCACTGGCTGGCGCCGGGCGAAACATTGCCTGAAACCCTCGCCCCACTGGTACGCGAACAGGTGTTGCCACTGATCTGGCCCTGAGCCCGGAATGAAAAAAACCCCGCCGGACCGGAGCCGGGCGGGGCTTTGCAGCAGTGGCTGCGGATCAGGCGCAGGCGGCCTGCATCTGCTTGTGGGTGTCGATCAGGTGTTGCACCACGCCCGGATCAGCCAGGGTGGAGATATCGCCCAGGCTGTCGTACTCGGCCGTGGCGATCTTACGCAGGATACGCCGCATGATCTTGCCCGAACGGGTCTTCGGCAGGCCCGGCGCCCACTGGATCACGTCCGGCGTGGCAATCGGACCGATTTCCTTGCGCACCCAGTTCTTCAGTTCCTGGCGCAGCTGCTCGGAGGCTTCCTCACCGGCGTTCAGGGTGACGTAAACGTAGATGCCCTGACCCTTGATGTCGTGCGGCACACCGACAACGGCCGCCTCGGCCACTTTCGGGTGCGCGACCATGGCGCTCTCCACTTCGGCGGTACCCATGCGGTGACCGGAAACGTTGATTACGTCATCCACACGGCCGGTGATCCACCAGTAGCCGTCTTCATCGCGACGGGCGCCGTCACCGGTGAAGTACATGCCCTTGAAGGTGTTGAAGTAGGTTTCCACGAAACGATCATGGTCGCCGTACAGGGTGCGCGCCTGGCCCGGCCAGGAGTCGAGGATCACCAGGTTGCCTTCGCCCGGACCGTCGATGATATTGCCCAGGTTGTCCACCAGCGCCGGCACCACACCGAAGAACGGCCGTGCCGCCGAACCCGGCTTGAGCGCATGGGCCCCCGGCAGCGGGGTCATCAGACAGGCGCCGGTTTCGGTCTGCCACCAGGTATCGACGATAGGGCAACGCTCCTGGCCGACGTTCTCGTAGTACCACTGCCAGGCTTCCGGGTTGATCGGCTCACCCACCGAGCCCAGCAGGCGCAGGCTGGAGCCGTCGGCGCCTTCGACCGCGGCCTTGCCTTCGGCCATCATGGCGCGGATGGCGGT
>NZ_BPLZ01000042.1 GCF_019656335.1 Pseudomonas sp. NCCP-436
AGTGAATCGCCCCGGCTTTTGTGGAGGCCGTTTCGTTTAAGTCAGGCCGCCATGGCCTGACCTGCTTGTTGCTGGTGGAAGTTTGCCTCAGCCTCCGCAGGCGGGATATAGCCGATTGAGCTCAACAGCCGCTGGTGGTTGTACCAGTGCACCCATTTCAAGGTCGCCATCTCAACAGCTTCGCGGCTCTTCCACGGCTGGCGGTAAATCAGCTCGGCCTTGTACAGACCATTGATGGTTTCGGCCAATGCGTTGTCGTAGCTGTCGCCCTTGCTGCCAACCGAGGGCTCAATGCCGGCCTCTGCCAGCCGCTCGGTATAGCGGATCGAGACGTACTGGCTGCCACGGTCGCTGTGGTGGATCAGGCTCCCTGTGCGATGCGGCTGGCGGGCGTACAGGGCCTGCTCCAGGGCATCCAGTGCGAAGTCGGTCTTCATGCTGGTATTGACTCGCCACCCCACGATGCGCCGCGCAAAGACGTCGATCACGAAGGCCACATACAGCCATCCCTGCCAGGTCGACACGTAAGTGAAATCCGACACCCACAGCTGGTTGGGGCGGTTGGCCTGGAATTGGCGCTGGACACGATCCAGCGGACAGAGCGACTTGTCTCCGGCCACCGTTGTCCGCACGACCTGGCCGCGCCTTATGCCCTGCAACCCAGCTCGACGCATCAACCGCTCCACCGTGCATCTGGCTGCCTCGATGCCTTCTCGCCGGAGCTGCTTCCAAACCTTGACCGCGCCATAGCACTGCATGCTGTCATTCCACACGCGCTGGACTTCCAGGATCAGTGCCTCGTCGCGCCGAGCACGGCAGGAGCGCAATGCCGGATTGCGCAGGCGGGCCGCATGCTTGCGGTAACCGGACGGG
>NZ_BPLZ01000043.1 GCF_019656335.1 Pseudomonas sp. NCCP-436
AAGCACGGGCGGATCTATTCGACTACATCGAGCGGTTTCATAACCCACGAATGCGTCGTAGAGTCGCCCGGCAAGATCTGAAGTTTTCAGCCCTTTTCAAACCGTCCGTGGAAATGGGGTAGAACCCTTTCAAACTCCACCGGCGATAGCTGCATAGCGCTGCTGTGCCGGCGCTTGGGGTTATAGAACATCTCAATGTAATCGAACACATCACTGCGAGCTTCTTCGCGGGTGCCGTAGGTTTTACGTCTGATGCGTTCCCGCTTCAGCAACTGGAAAAAGCTTTCCGCGACCGCGTTGTCGTGGCAGTTGCCGCGCCGACTCATGCTGCTGATCAGGTTGTTAGCCCTGAGGAAGCTCTGCCAGTCTGAGCTGCTGAATTGGCTGCCCTGGTCGGAATGGATCATCACCTCCTGCTTGGGCTTACGCCGCCAGACCGCCATCAACAGGGCGTCGATGGCCAGGTCACTGCACATCCGTGGCTTCATCGACCAGCCGATTACCTGACGTGAAAACAGATCCAGCACTACCGCCAAATACAACCAGCCTTCATAAGTGCGGATGTACGTGATGTCGGTAACCCAGACCTTATTAGGTTCACTGACGTTGAACTGCCGCTCTGTAGTGGTCAACCCATCCCGGACAGTGGGTTAAGTTTTTCTTCGGCCACCGCAGGTGGCAGTCCGTCGTTGAACTGGTGTGGCCTGACCCAGTTGTAACGGTGCATCAGGTAATGACTGATGTCCCGTTGAGCTTCCGAAGCGGTAACGTAGCCTGTCGCCGGAATCCATTCGGATTTCAAGCTGCGGAACAATCGCTCCATCGGTGAGTTATCC